>CASEPN010000004.1 GCA_949289845.1 uncultured Bacillota bacterium | reverse complement strand
GGGCGCAGGCTCCGGTTCGGGCTCGGGCTCCGGTTCGGGCTGGGGCTCGGGCGCGGGCGCCTCGATCGTCTTCTCGATGACAACGGGCTCGGGGCGCGGGAGCTTCGCCAGCTCTTCCTTGAGGATCTCGCGGATGTCCTCGGCCTTCAGGAGGGAGTCCTGGAGGGCGCGGATGGCCTCGTTCTGGGCGTTATCGACCTCGGCCTGGAGGGCGGCGGCCTCCTCGCGGGCGGCGCGCTCCTCCTCTTCCTTCTTGGCGCGAAGGGCCTCCTCTTCCTCGGCCTTCTTCATGGCCTCAGCCTTGGCGGCCTCTGCCTCGGCTTCCTCAGCCTTCTTGGCTTCCTCGGCCTTGGCGTCCTCCTCGCTCTTGCGGGCGGCTTCCTTCTCGTCGAGGGAACGGACGAGCGCGGCAATCTCCTCCTGGACGATGGCCTTGATGTCGTCCTTGCTGACCGCAGGGGCTGCCTCCTCCTTCGCGGGCTCCTCGGCGGGCTCTTCAGGAGCAGGGGTCTCCTCGGCGGGCTTCAGCCCCGCGAGGGCCTCGGCGATCTCGTCATGGATAACGTCGCGGAGCTCGTCGATGGTGAGGAGCCCCTCGTCCTCCTCGTCGATGTAGTCATCCTCGAAGTCGGGAAGCTCCCTATCGTAGTACTCGCTCAGCTCCTCGCGGACCAGCTGCCTGGCGTCCTCGTCGGTGAGCGGGCGGTCGTTATCGGGATGGTCGTGGTCGTCCAGCGCTTCCTTGATGATGGCGCGGAGCTCGCGAGCGGTGAGCGGGCGCTCCTCCTCGACGGGAGCGGGCGCGGGCTTGGGCTCGGGGAGAGGCTCTGGCTTGGGCTCGGGCTTCGGCTCCTCCTTCTTCGCCTCGGGCGCGGGGTTATAGATGTGGATGTGGATTTCCTTCTCCTGCTCCTTCACCTCAGGGGCGGGGGCAGGCTCGGGCTTGGGCTCGGGCTTGGGCTCGGGCTTCGGCTCGGTCCTGGTCTCGGAGACCGGCTGGCCGTTGTAGTAGATGTGCTGGACGATCACAGGGATGTCGCTCTTCTTCTCGGCAGGAGCAGGGACGGCCTTGGGGCTCGGGTCGAGCTCGTCGTACATCGCCGCCTTGAGAGCGTCCTCGTCGTCCACCGGGAGGCGGGCGTCGGAAAGGGCGCGGGCCTTGGCGCGCTCGGCGGCCTTGCTCCTGTCGCGCTTGGCGCCGGGGTTGGCGATGCAGTCGCCGATCCCGCAGATGACGGAGATGATGCCGAAGAGCCAGGCGAGGGAGACGAGGGCGGCCGGGAGCGCCATCACGATCGCAAGGACCCAGGCGAGCGCGGGGTTATCGCCGCTATTGACGAAGGCAGCGGTCTCGCCCTGCCCGAGGAAGAGGAAACGGAAGACGTTGACGCCGTTGAGGTTGGTGCTGAGGGCGGCGGTCGCCTCGTTCAGGGGAAGCATCCCGGGGACGAGGGCCATGCAGCAGAAGCCGGTCGTGATGCCGCCGAAGATGAGCCACATGAGGTTCGGGAAGAGGGAGCGGTAGCGCCTCCTGGCAAGGAGCACGATGAAGTGCACGAGCCAGAGGACGAGGAACACGCAGACGGCCGCGAAGGCTAGCACGCAGTAGATGTTCCCCTCGAGCATGAGGCTCCAGGCCTTCGCGTAGGGCGCGGTGCTCGTGAAGAAAGCGTCGATGAACGCCTGGGCGGTGTCGACGAAACCGGTCGTCGGAAGCCAGTTCGTCGCGGAAATCATCGGGGTCAGTCCGATGAGGACGATGCCCAGCACCGTGAATACGAATGCCAGGATGGAGAGAACGACAGCGCTTTTCTTCATGTTCGGGTCTCCTTTTCCCAAATATGTATGGATGGATTATAGCCAATGGCCTGAATGCTGAAAGGGGTTTCTTAAAGAAAATCCTCGCAAAGGCGGGGCGCTTTACTCGCTAGGAATAAGGATTTCGAGAGCCTTGCGCAAAACCTCGATCCGCAGGGAGGTGGAGCGATAAGGCTCTCCATCTATGCAAATCTCGACCATTTGGGAAAAATCCGCCAAAAGAGATGGGGTTTTGTGGATATCTCCAGGAAGCGAAGCAAGTGTTCTCAGAGCGGACCCAAGCCCCTTCCCCCTTCCTAGCCTCACCTCGGCCTTCCCGTCGTCGATCGGGCCGTATCTGCGAAGAGGAAGGCCCGCGATCCTCCTCCCGTTCAGCACGAGGAGGAAGGAAAGTCGTTCCTTTGCCACCTTCCCGCCATCGAGGAGAAGGGAGACCTCTATCTCCTTTCGGGAGAAAACCGCTTCGAAGAAGGCGTGGGCAAGATATGTAAGTCGCCCAAATAGAGCCTTGCTCCTCCTCGAGGCCCGCGAGGCCACTCTAGAAAAAGCCCCCGCGGAGATCATGTAGAGGAAATGCACGGATGGGCCGTCCTCCAGCTCCGCCCTGAGGACGTCGATCTTCTTCCTCCTGCCGTCCTTGAGGGAGGAAAGGAGCCGGGGAAGGGACTTCCTTCCCCAAATGTTCCTCGCCCCGTCCCCGAGGGTGCCCCCGGGAATGAGGAGGAAGGCGGGACGCTCTTCCTCAGGCATGCCCATGAGGGCGTCCGCGACAAGGGAAAGGGTGCCGTCTCCCCCAAGGGCGAGGAGCGTGTCCCCTTTCACCAGGGAGCCAACTTCTTTGAAATAGTCTTCCCGGTCCAATGCGGAAAGCTCCTTGAAGGGAAGCCCTTCCTTCATGAGAAAGGAACGGATACTCCGCGGGAGAATGCCTTTGTCCCTCCGGGCGAGCGCTCCGTGAAGGAAGAGGATCATTCACTTCTCTTCATCGCCGCCTCGACGAAGCCCAGGAAGAGGGGGTTGGGGCGGAGGGGGCGCGAGGTGAACTCGGGATGGAACTGCGAGGCGACGAAATAGGGATGGCCGGGAAGCTCGATGATCTCGACGAGGCCGGAGTCCGGATTGATCCCGGAGAAGGAAAGCCCGGCCCTCTCGAAGTCCTCCCTGTAGCGGGAGTTGAACTCGTAGCGGTGGCGGTGCCGCTCCTCGATCCTTTCCTGCCCGTATAGCTTCCGGGCGAGGGACCCTTCCTTCGTAAGGCAGGGATAGTTCCCAAGGCGCATCGTGCCCCCGAGCTCGATGCCGTCGTATTGCCCGCGGAGAAGGTCAATGACAGGGCGGGCGCAGTGGGGATCGAACTCCGCGGAGTCGGCATCCTCCCATCCGAGGACATGCTGGGCGAACTCGATGATGGCGAGCTGCATCCCGAAGCAGATCCCAAGGAAGGGGACCCCGTTTTCCCGGGCATAGCGGATCGCGAGCTTCTTCCCCTCGCTCCCCCGCTCCCCGAAGCCTCCGGGGACGAGGATCCCGTCGGCCTCTCCAAGAAGGGAAGCGCAGTTCTCCTCGGTCAGGGAGGAGGATTTGATCCAGTCGATCTCAATATTCCGGCCAAGCCTCGTCCCGGCGTGGACGAGGGCGCTCTTCACCGAAAGATAGGCGTCCTTCAATTCGACGTACTTCCCGACGAGGGCAATCCTCACCTTGCCCTTCCTCTCCTTGAAGGAGTCGACCCACTTCTTCCAGGAGGAGAGGTCGCTCTCCCTCTCCTCGAGGCCAAGCCTCCTAAGGACATAGGACTCGAGCCCTTGCTCATGGAGGTGGACAGGGAGGTCGTAGACGACCTTCTCGTCGAGCGCGGTGAACACCCCCTCGGGAGGAACGTTGCAGAAGAGGGAAATCTTCTTCAGCTGGGAATCCGTGAGAGGCACCTCGGTCCTAAGGACGATCGCGTCGGGCTGGATGCCAAGCGACAGGAGTTCCTTCACCGAGTGCTGGGTCGGCTTCGTCTTCGTCTCCTCCGCTGAGCGAAGATACGGGACGAGGGTGTTATGGACGAAGAGGGTGGAGCCGAAGCCTTCCTCGAGTCTCATCTCGCGGATCGCCTCGAGGAAGGGAAGGGACTCGATGTCCCCCACCGTCCCACCGATCTCGCAGATGATGACGTCCGCCTTCTGGACCCTCGCCGCCTCGCGGATCCTCATCTTAATCTCGTCGGTCACGTGCGGGATGACCTGGATGCAGGCCCCGAGGTAGTCCCCGCGCCTCTCCTTGTCCATGACGGACATGTACACCTTCCCCGAGGTAAGGGAGCTTTCCTTGGTGAGGTTCTCGTCGATCCACCTCTCGTAGTGGCCAAGGTCGAGGTCCGTCTCGGCCCCGTCCTCCGTCACGTAGACCTCCCCATGCTGGTAAGGAGACATTGTCCCGGGGTCGATGTTCAGGTAGGGGTCGAGCTTCATCATCGATATCCGGAGCCCGCCCGACTTCAGGAGAAGGCCGAGGGAAGAGGCGAAGATGCCCTTCCCAAGGGAGGAGACCACGCCTCCCGTTACGAACACGTACTTGGTTGCCATGACTAAGGAAGGATACCCTCATTCCCCTTGGGCGGGAAGGCAAGCAAAAGGCCCCGGAAGTTCCGGGGCCTCGCGCTTCGTTGGTGACCCAGCCGGGAATCGAACCCGGGATTCAACCTTGAGAGGGTTGCGTCTTAGCCGCTTGACCACAGGGCCGCGGAGCGTTTTATAGCACGCCCTCAAGGAGGATGCAACTTTTTATTGGACGGAATCCTCAGCCCGGCGCACCTCGTGGAGAAGTCGGCGCTTCGTCTCCTCCTCCCCGAGGATCGAGATGACCTCGTGGAGGTTCGGGGAGCGCTTGGCCCCCGTGATCGCCAGGCGCAGGAGCTCCGCGGCGTCCACGAGGGAGCCGACGTAGTCCTCGGGATGCTCCTTGTAGTCCTTGTTCCTGGTCGCGAAGCCGCGCTTGGAGGCAAGTTCCTTCACTCCGCTCCACCAGGTGGCCTCGTCGACTCCGTAGAGCATCTTCCCCGCGCACTCCTCGAGCCAGGAGGAGACGAAAGAGAGCTCGTACTTCGGGTCGTAGGGGAAGCCCTTCTCCTCGAGGGGCTCGAAGAGATCGCGGTAGAAGAAGGCGGTCGCCGGGCCGACGTCGGACCACTTCGCGTAGTCCTTGCGGGGGTTGGGCCGGTCCTTCTCGATGTCGAGGATCTTCTCCATGTAGGAGGGATCCCTCTCGATGCGGGAGGCGAGGGCAGGATCGTTGTCCTTCGCCCAGGAAAGAAGGGGCGGGAGCATGTCCTTCCCTCTCCACTTGGCGAGGAGCTCGCGCGAGAAGAAGGTCAGCTTGTCGAGGTCGAAGAGGGCCCCGTCCAGGGACATCTTCCCTAGGGAGAAGGAGAAGAGGCGGTAGTCGAAGGAGCCTTCCTTCTCGGTCCACTCCTCGAAGTTCGAGTTGGCGATGGACATGAGGTAGACGAGGAGCGACTCAGGCGGGTAGCCCTCCTTCAGGAAGTAGGAGACCGCTGCCTCCGGGTCCTTCCTCTTGGAAAGCTTCCTCTTGTTCCCGTGGTCGAGCTTCATGATGACCGGGAGGTGGGCGTAGCGGGGGTGCTCCCAGCCAAGGGCGCGGAAGAGCTCAAGGTGGACGGGGGTGGAGGGGATCCACTCCTCGCCCCGCGAGACGAGGTTGGTCCTCATCAGGTGGTCGTCCACGACGTGGGCGAAATGGTAGGTGGGTAGGCCGTCGCTCTTGAGGATGACGACGTCGATGTCGTTCTCGGCGATGTCGAGGTCGCCCCGGATCTCGTCGTGGAAGCGGACCTTGCGGTCGTGGTTCCCCTCGCTCCGGAAGCGGATGACCCATGGATCACCTCTGAGGATCCTCTCCTTCCTTTCCTCATTCGTGAGCTTGCGGTCCCTCGCGTAGGGCCCCCAGTAGCCAGGGATGACCTTGCTCGCCTCCTGGACCGCGCGGATCTTCGCCAGGTCCTCGGCGGTGCAGAAGTCAGGGTAGGCCTTTCCCTCCTTGAGGAGCTTCTTCACGAAAACCTTATAGATCTCGCCTCTCTCGCTCTGGCGGTAGGGCCCGTAGGCCCCCTTCTCCCCCTCAGGGAGGAAACCCTCGTCCGCGACGATCCCGAAGCGGGATAGCTGCTCGATCAGCTCCTCCGCGGAGCCGGCGATCGTGCGCTTGGTGTCCGTGTCCTCGATCCGGAGGAAGAAGACTCCCCCCGACTGCTTGGCGAGCCGATGGGCGAGGAATGCGGTGAAGAGGCTCCCCGTGTGGAGGAACCCGGTCGGCGAGGGGGCGAAGCGCGTTACGTATGCCCCTTCGGGAAGGTTCCTCTCCGGGTAGCGGGCCTCCAGCTCCTCGGGAGTCAGCTTCGTCTCGGGAAGCAGGAGCTCGGCGATCTCATCGTTTCCAACCATAGGGACACCTTCCTTTCGCGGGGGAGATTATAGGAGCGGTCGCTTTCTCTTGCCATCGCCAGGGACCCTCTATATAATCGCTTCGCTTCGAGAGGAGCGGCGCAGGTGTAGTTCAATGGTAGAACGTAACCTTGCCAAGGTTAACACGCGGGTTCGATTCCCGTCACTTGCTCCAGGAGAAGACGCCCGGCGATGACGCCGGGCTTTTTCTTCCCTTGCCCGCGCGGTATATTTGCCCGGCGAATGAAACGAAGGCCCGGCACGCTCGGATTCCGCTTCTTCAAGCGAGCGATGGACATCCTGGTCTCCGGGCTTGGCCTAATTGTCGCCTCCCCTTTCCTCCTGATTGGGGCGATCCTCGTCAAAGCCGGCTCCCCTGGTCCTATCCTTTTCAAACAGGTAAGGCTCGGGAGAGACGAAAGGCCCTTCATCATCTACAAATTCAGGACGATGAGGGTGGATGCACCCTCCCATGTCGGAGCGGAAGACCTGAAGGAAACAAAAAAAGTCCTTCCGAAGTTCGCGTGCTTCCTACGCGTGAGCCGGATGGACGAGCTTCCCCAGCTTTGGAACATCTTCCGAGGCGACATGTCCCTCATCGGTCCGCGTCCGATGATGGAAGCGAAGTACCAAGTCCCCCTGTACGAGGCAAGGAAAGCCCAGGAGAACGATCCCTTCCTAGTGCGCCCCGGGCTCACCGGCCTCGCCCAGCTCCGGATGGAATGCCGGCACGACATTCTTGAAAAAGCGAAAAACGATGGGGAATATGTACGGAATTTCTCCTTCAGGCAGGATTTCGTGATCTTCTTCAGGACGATCCCGATGGTGCTCGGGCTCATCTTCCGGAAGGGCTAGTCGCTTCCGTCCCGCCTTCCGTAGTCGTCAAGGCTCGGGCGTCCCTTGTCCTCGGGCGCCTCTTCTTCTTTCTCAGGGGCAGGAACCTCCCCCTCAGAACCCTTCTCTTCTTGCTCACGAAGGCTCTCGCGGATCCTCTCGGCATACTCGCGCCCCATCTCGCCCATGGCTTCGTAGCGATCGGCGCTCTGGCGGAAGAGGAGGATCGTCTCCTCGCGGAAGAGCGGCTCGTACTTCGCGAAGAGCCTTTCCACGAAGGAAAGGTGCCAGATGAGAGAAAGGACATGGAAGAGGAGCCCGAGCATTAGCCCGAAGGCGGACATCCAGAGCGGGCCAAGCGGCGTGAACGCGGCGATCAAGACCCCGATCACATAACCAAGCGCAGGTGCGACGTAGCCTGGGAGCGCCCCGACGTAGTAGTCCTTCCGAAGGCCATAGGGACCGTGGAAGGCTCGCTCGAAGATAGCCCTGGCCAGGGAGGGGTTCGAGAGATGGATGGCGATATGGGGGATGATGGCGGCCCGGTTCTGCCGGTGCACATAAAGCAGGAACACGACGCCGAGCTCCGAGGCGAGGACCGCGTTCTCGAAAAGCATGAGCTGGGGGTACTCCGTGAGGAGCTCCTCGATGCTCACCCCAAGGCTCCCCGTAGAGCCAAGGCTCGAGAGTAGGGCGTCGATCTCCTCCATGAGGGCAGGGTTCCAGTTCTCGGCGGTGAGTGCGGCGATGAGGGTGATCACCGGCCCGAGGAGCAGGAGGAGGAGCGCCCCGTAGATGAACGTCCTCGTGATGCCGTAGCTTCCGAAGAAAGGAGGCCGGAAATAGGCCAGGAGCCCTTTCCCAAGCGTCCGCCCGTCGGCATTTCTCCCTTGGGAGATGAGAGAGACGCCGATCGTGAGGGAAGCATAGAAAGGAAGAAGGATGAAGGGCACCGTCAGCAAGAGGAGCACGGGCATGTAGCCGCTGAAGCCGACCGCCGCTGCGAACACCGCGGAGATGAGGAAGATGGGCCATAGCCCTTTCAGCGCCTTCGGGAGGAAACTAGCCGTTTCCCGATAAAGCGCGCGCGGATTCGCGCGATATTTCTTTTCCTCTTCCATCCTACCTATCT
Organism: uncultured Bacillota bacterium; assembly: GCA_949289845.1. Classification (GTDB taxonomy): domain Bacteria; phylum Bacillota_I; class Bacilli_A; order RFN20; family CAG-826; genus UBA4951. Next base: position 55,854 of record CASEPN010000004.1, on the reverse strand, counting down.
CCTTCCTTCAGCTCATGAAGGTCCTGGACGGTCTGCCAGAGCTCTTCCTTCCGGAAGGGCTCCACCCCCCGTCCTTCGAAATCGCGGACAAGGCGCGCGAACTTCCGTTCGCTCACCAGGAAGTTCTCGCCGTCCTCCGAGTCGTAGCGGTTCACGAAGCAGTCATCGTTCACGAGCACCACGCCGACCATATAGGAGGTCGGGATTCCGCTCAGGATCGAAAGGCGCTCCATCGCCGTCTTGTTCTCGACGAGGGGGTTGGAGACATAGCGCTTCCCCCCGCCCCGTTCGTAGAGGAGCCAGCGGAAGTCGTCGGGCTTGGCGTTCACCGCGCCCTCGTAGTAGCGGTCCGTGACGACGTAAAGGTACTTGTCCCCGGCGAGGAGATGATCCACGTGGATGAACTCCTCCTTCCCCGTCCTGAGGGTGAAGTCGTTGATGAGGTAGTAGTCGCCGTCCCGGGCCGTCCGCATCACATGGCGGTAGAACATGCGCATGGGATGGCGGCGGTATAGGGCGCGCCTCAGGGGAGGGAGCAGGAAGATAGCAAGGAAAAGGAGGCCGATGATCACAGCCACCACGATGAATAGCGTCAGTCTGACAGAATAGGGCATCCAACCTCGCTCTCGGCCACCAGGAGGGCGGTCTCCACCATCTCGCCGAGGCCAAGTTGCCTCTCCTCGCTCGTGAGCTTCTTTCCTCCGAGGAAGCTGTCCGTGACGGTCAGGAGGGCGAGCGCCTTCTTGTCCATGGAGGCGGCGTTCGCGTAAAGCCCATAGGCCTCCATCTCGACCCCGAGCACCCCGAGCCCGGCCCATTTCTTCCAAGTCGAGGGGTCATGGTCGTAGAAGATGTCCGCGGAAAGGATGTTCCCCACGTGCACCTCGAGGCCTTTCTTTCTCGCGGCGAGATATGCCTTATGGAGAAGCCCGAAGTCGGCGATCGCGGAAAAGGTCCCTCCGCGAAGGTCGTGCTGGCCCATCCAGTTGCTGTCGGTGCAGGCCCCCTGGGCAAGGACGATCGAACGAAGGCCGACGTCCGGCTGGTAGGTGCCCATCGTGCCGATGCGGATGATGCTTTCCACGCCGAACTCAGCGAAGAGCTCATGCGAGTAGATGCCGATCGAGGGCATCCCCATGCCGCTTGCCATGACGGAGACAAGGCCTCCGCGGGGACCCTTTCCCGTGAAGCCGAGCGCTCCCCTCACCTCGTTGACAAGGCGGACGTCGGAAAGATAGTTCTCCGCGATCCACTTCGCCCGGAGGGGATCCCCGGGCATGAGGACGACCTTCGCGAAGTCGCCTTTGCTCGCGTTGATGTGGGGTGTTGCCATCTTCTTGCCTCGCTTTCCCTGAATTCTAAGGCAAACGCCCCCTCTTTTCCAATTCAGCGAACCGTCACCGACTTGGCGAGGTTCCTCGGCCTGTCGCAAGGCTTCCCGAGCTCGAGGGCGAGGAAGTAGGAGAGAAGCTGCCCGTAGCAGACGAGCGGGAGCGCCTCGAGGACGCCCGGAAGGGAATCGATCGGGAAGTCGTCCTCCTTCCTGCTTCCGAGGAAGAGGACAGAGGCTCCCCTGGCCTCGGCCTCCCTCGCATTCAGCCTCACCATCGCCTCTCCTCTTCCGGTGGAGAAGGCGACGAGAGGCGTGCCTTTCTCGATGAGGGCGATCGGACCGTGCTTCAGCTCCCCGCTCGGGAAGGACTCGCAGCGGAAGCAGGCGACCTCCTTGACCTTGAGGGCGCACTCCATCGCGGCCTCGTTCCCCTCTGCGCGCCCGATAAAGTAAAGGTGTCCGGCCCTTGCGATGGCGGAGGCGGTAGAGCGGATCTCGTGCTTCCTGGCGATCACCTCACGGAGAGAGCGCGATGTCTCGTCGATCCCTTCTGTCCCTCCCTTCCCCGAGGCCCTTAGGAAAAGCCCGTTGAGGAGGGCCACCTCGCCGAGGAAGGTCTTGGTCGCGGCGACGGCGACTTCCGCCCCGACGTCGAGGAACAGGTGATGGGCGCTTTCGCGGGCAAGCCTGCTATGGGGGGCGTTGGTGACCGCGATCGCCCTTCCTTTCGGGAGAAGGGGAAGCACGTCGAGGATGTCGACCGTCTCGCCGGACTGGGAGAGGAGGAAGAAGATGGCCCCGTCCTCGAAGGGCGGGGGATCGATGGTGAACTCGCTCCCGGGGATGGCGTTCGCCCTCTTCCCGAGCCTCCTGGCCGCCCTGGCGGCAAGAAGGGCCGCGTGGAAGCTCGACCCGCACCCGATGAGCGAGATGCTGGACGCTTCCCTAACAAGGCTGACTAAGTCTTCCGGAATCGCCTGGATGGCCTCCTTCAGCCCCATGAGGACCTCGGGCTCCTCCTCGATCTCCTTGATCATGAAGTGGGGGTAGCCCCTGAGGTCGATCTCGTACTTCCCCAGGTTCCTTTCCTTGAAGGAAGGCGGGATCTCCCTGCCGTCGAGATAAAGCTTCGCCTCCTCTTCCGAAACGTAGCCGTAATAGCCGTCCTCAAGGTCGTAGAAGGAATCCGCGTAGCCCACCAAGGCGGCGGGGTCGCTCGCGACGAGATGCCCGCATTCCCCGCGCCCCAGCACAAGGGGCGAGGACTGCTTCGCGAAATAGAGTTTACCGGGAAAGGACTTAATGAGAATGGCCAGCGCGAAGGAACCTTCCAGGAAACGGAAGAGAGAGGAAAGGGCCTCCTCCGGCATGTTTCCGTCCGAAAGGGAGACCTCAAGGAAGTCCGCGATGAGCTCGGTGTCCGTGGAGGAGCGGAAGGAATAGCCCCTCTTCTCCAGGAATGTCCTCAGGGTCTGCTCGTTCTCGATGATGCCGTTATGGACGAGGGTGACGAGCCCATGGAGCGAGGTCTGGGGATGGGCGTTCTTCAGGCTCGGAAGCCCGTTCGTCGCCCAGCGGGTATGGCCGATCGCAAGGCGCGAGGAGAAAGAGGGAAGCATCCCTTCCAGCATCTCGACAGAACCCACCGTCCGATAGGCATGGATGGCGGCAACCTCATCGAAATAGGCCACTCCCGCGGAGTCATAGCCACGATATTGCAATTTTGAAAGGCTTTTTAGAAGGAAATCCCTCATCGGGAAGCTAGCGGCAGCCCCGACGATCCCGCACATCCTAGCGAGCCTCCATGAAGTCCATGATCCTCGCCCTAGCCTCGGCTGCCTCGAGCTTGCTCGGGAAATCGAGGAGGACGCGGAGGACAGGCTCCGTGCCGCTCGGGCGGATGAACACCCGGGAGTCCCCTTCCTTCCCGAACAGGGCGACGAACTTCCGGTAGGCAGTGCTCTCGACGAAATTACCGAGGTCCTCGCGGGAGCGGAACGAGAAGTTCATCAGCTCCTGGTAGCTGGGGTGGTAGGTCTTCAGCGCCCAGCGGATCTCGCGCTCGCTATGGTAGAGGCTCAGGAAGCGGAGGGCGGTGAGGATGCCGTCCCCTGTGGGCATCTCCTCTGGGAAGATGACGTGCCCGGATTGCTCCGCCCCTAGGAGGAAGCCACCGTCTCGAAGCGCCTCGGCAAGGGCGCGGTCACCCACGTCGGTGATCACCGGCTCAACGCCCAGGGCCCGGATGGAACGGATGGTGCCGAGGGTGGACATCTTCGTCAGGGCGATCCCGAAGTCCCCTTGCCTTCCCTGCTCGAGCTCCGCCTTGAGCACGAGGTAGGAAAGGGCGTCCCCGTCGATGACCGTCCCGCTCGGAAGGGCCATCATGAGGCGGTCCCCATCGCCGTCGAAGGCGATGAGGAGGTCCTTCTGCCTCGCCTCGTCCCGAAACACCTTCCTTCTCGTCTGGTCGATGGAGGTCGCTCCCACGCCGGCGTTGATGTTCCGCCCATCGGGACGATTCGCGGTGATGCTCGTCTTGATCCCATGGGCGTGGAAGACCGAGGAGGCGTAGGCGCTCAGGGCGCCATTGGCGCAGTCCAGTATGAGCGTCCCCTCATAGGAAGCGCGAGGGCAGATGGTCTTGAGGTGATCGATGTAGTCGGTCCGAAGGCTTTTCCCGGAGACATACTGGCCCACACCCGGGTTCTTAACCTGCTCGAGGCCGGAATAGGCCATCGCCCCTTCGAGTCTCCTCTCCTCCTCCACGGGAAGCTTCCCTCCTCCGGAGGCAATCACCTTGAGGCCGTTATCCTGGTAGGGGTTATGGGAGGCGGTGACGACGATGCCGATCGGATGGGGGCTCCTAAGGGAGGCGAGGGTATAGGCCACGCCAGGCGTCCCCACCACGCCCATGTCGTAGACATCGGCGCCCGCGGAAAGCGCGGAGGCGATGATCTGCCCCGCGAACATGGGCGAGGACTCGCGGGTGTCCATCCCAAGGTATATCTGCCTGTGGGTCAGGGCGAGCGCCCGGGCAAGGCGCGCGGCCACGTCCAAGGTGAGGTCCGCGTTCGCTACCCCGCGGATCCCGTCCGTCCCAAAAAGATGCTTCATCTTGGAAATTATAAGTAAGAAGGCTTTCTTTCCTAGTCTTCCTCGTCCTCGGAGTAGGAGAGGTCGTCCTCGAGGACGCGGAGGAGGTTATCCGGCGTCACGTGGGTCAGCTCGCCCTGGAAGGCGATCGCGATGCGACCCGTCTCCTCGCTGACGACAAGGGTGACGGAGTCGGATTTCTCACTGATTCCGATGGCGGCCTGGTGGCGGGAGCCATACTTGCCGTTCAGGGGGCGCTCCGTGGCGGCGAAGAAGACGGCCGCGCGAAGGATGATCCCGTCCTTGACGACGATGGCCCCGTCATGAAGCCTTGTCCCCTCGTAGAAGATGGTCTCGACGAGCTCAGGGACGAAGGGGGCGTCGATCCGCACCCCTTTCTGGCGGATCACCTCGCCGAGCTTGGCCTCGTCGAGGATGTCGTCCTTCCTCTCGATCGTGATGAGGGCGCCTCTCCGGAGCCTGGACATGTTCATCGCGGCAAGGACGAGCTTCTCAAGGAAGGCGTCCTGGTCGTAAAGGCGCTCCGGCTCCTTCCTCTTCTTCCTTGCGCTCAGGCGGAACAATGCAGAATCCCCACGGTTCGAGAGATATCCGCGGAAAACGTTCATGTTGACGAAGAGAACGAGCACCGCGGCGACACCCATGAGGATAAGGAAGAAAAGCCCGAGCAATGGCATGCCCACGCAGTAGAAGAGAAGGGCGAAGAATTCGGGGATGAGGAGGGAAAGCGTGGCGGCCCACCTCTTCACGATGAGGAAGAGCAGGGCGTCGATCCCGAGGAAGATGAATATCGCGAGGACGAATTCCGCGACGAAGGTCGGGTTCCCGAAGTTTGCGCCTGGCATTTCCTATTCCTCCTCCACGTTATGGGCGAAGCGCGAGGCCGCGGAAGCGGCAATCGCTCCGACGAGGTCGTCCAGGAAGGTGTTGCAGCGACCGGTCCCCTTCCCGGCCTCGTTCAGCTTCCGGATGATCCCGTATTTGTCCTTGTCGATGAAACCGAAGTTGGTAAGGGCGATCGAGCCGTACGTGTTGCAGATCCCGTAGGCGAGCACCTCGTCCACCCCGTAGAGGGGCGCATCCTCCATGAGGAGCCCTTCCAGCTCCTTGTCGGGGAGAAGGCCCTGCTCGGCGGCCTTATCCAGGGCGATGCCCGTCATGACGGCGAACTGCACCTCCCTTTTCTCCAGGACCTTGAGGACGCTCAGGCAAAGCTCCTCTGTCTTCAGGGAATGGTGGTAGCCGCTCTGGAGGTAGCGGGCGCAGTCGGCGATGTCCTCCACGGTCACGCCACGTTCCTTCAGGAGAGCAAGGCAATGCTCGAGATAGTCCTTTTCATCCCTTTCCATGCTCAAACTTTATCCCGGCAAAACAAAGGAGTGTAGAGCGGTTTTCCTTGCTATTCCGATAACCTTGCAAAAGTCCTCTTTCCTAGGAAAGAAATTTGAATAACGGAAGGAAAGCGCTCGCTTGATCAAGCTTCCGCTGGCATCCTTCGCCCATTGGGGTCAGAATCAGGCATGGCAAGCAAGTACTTGATGGTGTTCCTCCTCATCTTCCTCGTGGGATCGATGGGAGGCTATCTCCTCGAAGTCATCTTCCGGAGGTTCTTCTCGGCGAAGAAGTGGGTGAACCCTGGCTTCATGGAAGGCCCGTGGCTCCCTCTATACGGCTTCGGGATCCTCGTGATGCTTTCCCTTTGCTGGATGTTCTACGTCCTTCTCCCCGACTCCGTTCCCTTATATAACCCTATGGGAGGGATGTTCGGGAGGGAGGAGGCATCCGGGGCGACGGCATGGGACCTCGTCCCCATCGGATGCATCTGGATTTCCCTCGTCCTCCTCGAGTTCCTCGCGGGCCTCATCTTCGTCAAGGGCTTCCATGTCAGGCTCTGGGACTACCGGAACATGAGAGGGAACCTCCTCGGCGTCGTCTGCCCTCTCTTCTCCCTCATCTGGCTCGTCGTGGACGTGCTCTACTACTACGGGGCGGGGCCCTTCATCTACGAGATGTTCCAGGCGATGTTCCATTACCTATTCGAAGGAGGAACGGCCGGAGACGCGGTGAACTTCCTCTTCCTCTTCTTCATGGGAGGGATCTACGGCGTCTTCCTCTATGACCTCGTCAGGTCGCTGAACCTTTTCGGAAAGGCAAGGGAGCTTGCCAGGGAAAGCGGGATCGAGGCTCGCTACGAGGCGATCCGAAGGAAGGCCAAGGCGGTCTACGCCGGGAAGAAGGCGGAAATCCTCTCCTACATCCCCGAAACGACGAGGAAAAGGGACGAGGAACGGAGACGGAAGGGCAAGGAGGAGTTCGGGAAGCTCGAAAGCGCCCTCCGGAGACTCATCCTCATCGACCCCGGGAAGAAAGGGTCATCGGAGAACTACGACAAGGACGGAAGGCCTCTCCGCGAGGACTGAAAAAGCCCCCGGAAGGGGGCCGATGCTTCTGGAGCATCTGACGGGAATCGAACCCGCGTGACCAGCTTGGGAAGCTGGAGTTCTACCATTGAACTACAGATGCATCGCCTCGCGGCCTCGCTATTGTAGCCAAGGAGATCGCGCTTGTCGAGGAAGACCTACTTCTTCCTCATCTTCCCGTTCTTGCCGTGGACGCGGATGGAGCCCTCCTGGTTGTCGGAGACCTTCTCCGCGTACTCGATCGCTTCCTTCTGGGTGCGGAACCTCTTTAGCGCCCGCGACCCGTTGGCGAGCTTCACCTGCCACATCCCGTCCTCGGACCTCTGGGTGATGTGATAGGTCTTCCCGCTCCCCTTCTTCTCCTCGGCCATGGTGAACCCCTCCTTGATTCTTTCCTTGATATTACCAAGAATGGAACGATTCGGGACGAAAAAAGCGGGCCGAGCCCGCGTTCTCTCGATGGTGGGTGCTAAGAGGATCGAACTCCTGACCTTCTGCACGTCAAGCAGACGCTCTCCCAGCTGAGCTAAGCACCCGTGCGCCTTTTGGACGCAGGGCGGATTTTATAGCAAGCCCGCGGAGGATATCAAGGGGGAGGACGGAAAAAGCCCCGGACGAACCGAGGCCAAGTTCCGATGGTGCCGTCTAAGGGAATCGAACCCCCAACCTACTGATTACGATTCAGTTGCTCTGCCAGTTGCGCTAAGACGGCCTTGCCCTCAGGGCGGGGAGACTATAAGCCCTCCTCGCCCTCTTGGCAAAGGGGAAAGCGCTAGCGCGCCACCACCCTCTTATGAATGGTCCGGTAGAGGACATATAGCTCATGCGCCACGAGTGGCGTCAGGGCCAGGAGGAAGACGTAAAGATAGTCAAGCGGATGGTCGCTCAAGGTGTAGACGCTGAAGAAGTTATTGAGCCCCGGGGTCTCGATGACGAGGAACTGGAGGGCCATGCCCACGAAGAAGGCGCCCCAGAGGAGCCAGTTCTTGTCCCGAAGCACGCGGACGACGGTATGTCCGGGGTCGGTCATCCCGAGCATATGGAAGAGCTGGGAGATCGAGAGGACGCAGAAAGCCATCGACTGGGATTCCTCGAGGTTCAGCTGGATTCCCGTAGCCTCGTCGACCACCGCGAAGTAGCTGACGATCTCGGAATGGGTGAACGCCCCGTTGCTTAAGGCGGGGATGAGGAAGGCGATGATCGTGGCCAGGGCGATGACGAGGCCATAGCCGAACACGGTGAGGTAGCCGCCCCGCGCGAAGACGTTCTCCTTCGGGTCGCGGGGCTGCTCGTCCATGATGCCCTCTGGCTTCTTGTCGGCGCCCAAGGCGACCGCGGGAAGGCTGTCGGTGATGAGGTTGACCCAGAGGAGATGCACCGCGACGAGAGGCGCAGGGAAACCGATGAGGACCGAGACGAACATCGCGAGGACCTCGCCGATGTTGCAGGAGAGAAGGAAGAAGATCGTCTTCCGGATGTTGGCGTAGATGCCTCTCCCCTCCTCGACGGCCTTCTCGATGGAGGCGAAGTTATCGTCGGTGAGCACCATGTCGGCCGCGCCCTTGGCGACGTCCGTCCCGGTGATGCCCATCGCGATGCCGATATCGGCCTGCTTGAGGCTCGGGGCGTCGTTCACGCCGTCCCCGGTCATCGCGACGATCCTGCCGTTGGCCTTGATGGCCTTGACGATGGCGACCTTGTTCTCGGGCGAGACGCGGGCGAAGACGCGCACGTGCTCCACCCTTTCCTGGAGTTCTTCCGGCGTGCAGGCATCGATCTCGGCCCCCGTCATGCACTGGTCGGGGGAGGAGGCGATGTCCAGCTCCCTGGCGATGGCGAAGGCGGTGTCGCGGTGGTCGCCCGTGATCATGATGGTCGTGATGCCGGCGTGACGGAGGCGGAGGACGGCGGGCTTGGCAGCCTCCCTGGGAGGATCGACCATGCCGACGAGGCCGACGAAGGTCAGGTTCTCCTCCTTGACCTCGCCCTTCTCGCCTATCGCGAGCGCGAGGACGCGGAGCGCGTCGGCGCTCATCGAGGCGGACGCTTCTTGAGCGAGCCGGACGTCCTCTTCCGTGATGGGGCGAGAGGCTCCGCTCTCGAGGATGCGGGTGCAACGGGCGAGGATCTGGTCGATCGCGCCCTTGGTGTAGAGCTTTCTGCCGCCCTCCCCTTCATTCAGGGTGGACATCATCTTGCGGACGGAGTCGAAGGGGAGCTCGTCCACGCGGAGCTCGAAACGCTCGAGGTCGCTCTTCTTCATCCCGAGGGAGTCGGCGAAGCGCACGAGCGCGACCTCGGTGGGGTCGCCATAGACGCCTTTCTCGATGGAGGCGTCCGAGCAAAGGCACATGCCCTTCGCGAGGGTGACCAGGGAATCGCCCGAAAGCTCGTCTCCCCTATAGAGCTTCCCGGGGAGATAGGCCCCGACGACGGTCATCTTGTTCTCAGTGAGGGTGCCAGTCTTGTCGCTGCAGATTACGGAGACTGCGCCAAGCGTCTCGACGGAGGCGAGCCGCCTCACGTTCGTGTTGACCTTGACCATCTTCGACATGCCAAGGGCAAGGACGATGGTGACGACGGCCGGGAGTCCCTCGGGAATCGCGGCGACCGCGAGGGAGACGCTGTCCATGAGGTCCCCGATCCAGGCGGTCTCGATGTCCTGGGTGAGGAAGGCGCTATATAGGAGGCTGACGATGAGCATGAGGGCAACGACGCCGGCGGCAAGAATGCCCAGGAACTTGGAAAGCTTCGCGAGCTGCTTCTGGAGAGGGGTCTGCTCCTCGCCCCCTTCGTCAAGGGAGGAAGCGATGCGGCCGATCTCGGTGTTCATGCCCGTGGCGATGACCACGCCCTCCCCGCGTCCGTAAACGATCGGGGTGGACATGTAGCAGACGTTCAGGCGGTCGCCAGGGCCAACCTCCTCGGTAAGGACGAGGTCGGCGTCTTTCTCGACGGGGAGAGACTCGCCCGTGAGGGAGGACTCGTCACTCTTCATGGAGAAGGACTTGAGAAGACGGAGGTCGGCGGGAACGGTCCGTCCTTCCTCAAGGATGACGATGTCGCCGGGCACGAGCTCGCTCGCCTTGACCTCGACGATCTTCCCTTCCCTGCGGACGGTCGCGGTCGGGGAAGAAAGCTTCTTGAGCGCCTCCAAGGCCTTCTCGGCCTTCGTCTCCATGATGGTGCCGATGATCGCGTTGATGACGACGACGGCCATGATGATGCCGACGTCGATGAACTGCTCGTAGTCCTTCTGGACGATGCCGACGATCATCGAGATGAGGGCGGCGACGAAAAGGACGATGACCATCGGATCCTTGAACTCGCCAAGGAAGATGGCCAGAGGACCTTTCTTCTTGCCCTCCTGAAGCTTGTTTTCTCCGTAAAGCGCGCGTCTTCTTTCAATTTCCTTGCCATCAAGGCCTAGCGACGGGTCGACCGAAAGCTCAGCCAGGACGTCCTTCGGGCTTCTGTTCTCGAACATGCTCACTCCTTTGCCAAAAGGCGTTGGAGGTCTGGCGTGGGCTGATCGACCCCGTCAAGCCCGGCCGGATGGGCTCCGGCGGGATGTCGAGCTTGGCGAACCGCTACTCCCCTCACGGGCGAGGATTATAGAGGGAAAAGAGACCTCTTGGAAGGATGGTCAGTGGGCCAGCCGCATCGTCGTGAAGAGGATCGCGAGAGGGAAGGCGATGTTCGGGAGAACGGAAACGAAGGCTGCCCAGCTGTACAAGGACAAGGGGTCGGCAGCAAGGAAAATCGCAGAATATACAACCATCGTGATGGAGTAAAGGACGCAGACCACGACGAAAGCGATCGTCCAGAACATAAGGTTCTTGTATGTGGGCGCCATGTAGGAGCCCGCAAGATAGCCCATGATCTTCCGATAGAGGACGAAGCCGATGACCGCGGAGGCCACGGCCAGGACGATCATGAACGCGTTTAGGAAAATCTCAGCAAATCCCCCGGCAGCGATCTGGATGATGAAATCGAGGATGTCGAGAACGCCATTGAGGGCCATGATCATCACGAAGCTAAGCACTCCCCTGTAGGCGGAGTTCGAGTTCCTGACGTTCCCGTCGAGAAGGTAGTAGGCGACGAGAAGCATCACGATGACGCTCAGGGTCTCGAGGGCCATGTTCGTGAAGTTATCCATCGAACCGAGGCCAGCGCTGTTGATCATGGTGATCGCGTAGCCCGTGATCGAACCCACAAGCGCGATGACCGAAAAAACGATCGCCAAGAGGCGTTTCCAGTTCGCGTACCTAAATTTGTTCCAGATAGACATCGCGGCTACTTTAGCACAAGCGCCATCTAGCGGTGCTGGTTCGAGGGGACGCGGTAGAGAGTGACCGGCTCATCGAACTCGATGCCGGCCTTTCTCTTAGCCGCGGCGAGCTGGCTATCGATCGTCATCGCCCCTTCCTGGCGGGGAAGGACGAAGCCATGCCGCTTACCGCTTTGCACGTAGACGCCGTATTTCTTCGGATCGAGCTTGTAGATCGAATGGATTCTCTGGAGAGCCCCCAGGACATCAACAGTGACATCGAGATAAGGAAGGTCTTCCTTCGTCAAAGGAGGGAAGCGCGAGTCTTTTGCCGCAGAGATCGCGCTTTCGATGACTTCCTCTCCTAGTTTCGACCGAAGCGGCCTTATCGCGCCGATGCAGCCATGCATCGAGCCATGCACCCGAATTGTGACGAAAACCGGTTTGGAAGGCAGGGAGAAGGGTTCCTCTTCAGGACAGGCGATCCTGGCCTGCTGGGCCACCCAAACCTCCATCGCCTTTCGGGCAAGAGCGGCGACTTTGTCGCTCTTAGCCCTCGCGTTCGAACAGGCAAGGGCCTCCCGACTTAGGTAAAGGGAGTCGAACCTCCTGGTAGGATCGCTTCCTTCGGCTACATAGCAAGCGCTGGAGTAGCCGGTCCCAAGATAAATCTCATGGGTATGGTGGCACACCTTAACATGCCGTCCGTCAAGGGCGCCCGCCATGATTAACAAGGGGCGGTGGCCACACTCTCCTGCAGCGGCGAGAGTCGTGGGATCCACAGTAAGCCAATCTAGGAAATTCGCATTTTTAAGGGACTTCTGCATGGCTTCTTCGTATTGGAAGGCCAACGCGGAAAGAGATGAGTCTTCTAATTTCGAAAGATGGTGGGACAAGTCCCCTGAGGCTACGACGACCGTTCTTCTCCCAAGGCGCTGGCTCGTCTCGGCCACAATCTTCCCAAGGAGATAGTGGCTTAGGAAAGGGAGCGAAGAAATGGCCAAACGCACGATGTGAACGGAGGGCATCTCCTTGTTAAGGAAGTAGAGGGGCACCATGACCCCATAATCAAGAAAGCTTCCCTTGTCCCCCATTGTTCCTGCAGGGAAAGTGCCCTTGCGTGCAAGCTCGGCCATGGTCCTGACAAACTGCTTGTCATAGAGGACCCGGAAGTTGATATCAGAGGCATCGAAGCCCGCCATTGAGCCAATGCCGACCTCGCCGTCGAAAAGCTGGAAATAGTCCCGGTAGCCTTCTGAGTGCCCCGAAATGATCACAATGGTATCAGGCTTGAGGGAGGCGAGCTCTTTCGCGATCTCGCCCATCGCCTCCACTACCGAACCAATGGAACGCTCTTCCCCTTTGCCCACCTCCGGGATACTGAATGCGGGGTGCGGCAAGAGGGCGCCAGCAACAATGCTCATGGCCAGATTTATACCGCAGAGAGGGCCGCTTGTCCTATAGGTGCAAAAGAAAAAACACCCCTGATCGGAGTGGTGCCCGTGGCCGGACTCGAACCGGCATGAGTTTTGGCTCGGCGGATTTTGAGTCCGCTGCGTCTACCGTTTCGCCACACGGGCGGCTGCGTAACTATATCACTTCAAAACCGAAGCCCAGACATTGTCCTGACCCAACCTTCGAAGGTGGGCTTTTGGCGGGTTGAATATGCGCCTTGGAGGTATCCCACGAGAGCGTAGGCCAGACAGCGCGCCTGCCTCTTTCCCTCCGAGGCAGAAAGGCCCGCCCCCAAGTAGGGCTCGAAGACAAAGGGGAAAGTAAGGAGGATAGCTTCAGACAGGGAAGAGGAATTCTCCTGGAGGACCGCCTTGCAAAGACGCGACTCCTGGGAAATGCCAGTGATCAGCCGCTCAACGCATTCCTGGCCTCCCATCGACATTACGAGTTTGGAGATAAGAAGGTCGAGAGCAGCGTTCGCCAGTTCTCGAACAGAAGCGTAGTGAAGATAGAAAGTCGCCTTGCTCACGTCAGCTTCACGGATGATATCGGAAACCGAGACAGGCCCTTGGGGACGAAGGGAGACGAAAGCGTTCAGCAAGGCTGACTCGCTCTTCCGAAAACGTCTGTCTTTCTCTGCCATACATATATAATTGTCTATTAGTGGACTTTTGTCTATTGTTTCATGCAAGAAAAAATCCCGATTAAATCGGGACATCTTACATATTGGCGCGCCCGAGGCGAGTCGAACGCCTGACCTCAACCTTCGGAGGGTTGCACTCTATCCATCTGAGCTACGGGCGCAAACATGGTGCACTGGATGAGAGTCGAACTCACACCGGTTTCCCGACTAGCTCCTGAGACTAGCGCGTATACCAATTCCGCCACCAGTGCACGTGGCGAAATATACCCCTACCGCCTAAGAAAGTCGAATGAGACTTTCATGAGCCTTGGATTTAGGCGGGTGGCAAGCTCTAGATCCATAGAACCCTCTCCCGCCGGATGAAGCGTGCCTTCCCCTTTCTTCAGATACTCAAGGTAATGGAGTTCCGCTTCCTTCGCCAAATACGGCTGGTGTCCCATGTGGTCAACCGGAATCGTCTGAATCCTGCCGTTGCAACGGCCAAGTTCATTGAGTCGTTCGATCCCGCATGCAGGCGGAACCATCTCATCCTCTGTCCCTTGGATGTAGAGGATCTTCGCCGAGGAACCCATGACGACCTTCTTCGCGGAAGGATTGCCGAGAAGCCCTCCATCCAGGAACAGGGAAAGGCAAACCGCTGGCCTAAGAAGGCCCCGAAGCTTCTTGGGAAAGTACTTGAGGACGATGTCCGAATAGGAGAGGAACCCAGCGAAAGAGATCGCTTTCCGGACTTGCGGCTCTCCCGTGGAAAGAAGAGAGGCGAAGCCGCCCCAGGAATGACCCACCGAAAAAACAATCGGGAAGGACCCATGCTTCTTCTGAGTCCTCAGCCACCCAAAGAAAGAACGAACGTCCTTAAGGACATGGCCAAGCCCGTAGATGCAAGGCCCTTCGCTTTCGCCGCACCCCGTGTAGTCGAAGGAAGCTACGGGATAGCCTTCCCCCGCATAGGCCGCCATAAGGCGAAGGTAGGCGATGCGGCCGCTGCCCAGCCCGTGGAAGAAGACAATCAGGGGCTTCTCAGGAAACTCTTCCCCCTTCCAATAGAAGGAACCGCGAAGAAGCCAGCGCCCCGAACGGAAAGAGAAAGGTTTCTCTTTCAGTCCCAGCGAGGCAGGTTCATAGAAAGGGAAAGCAGGACTATTGTCGCTCCTATCACGGTGGAGCTTAGAAAGGGAACGCTGTATCAGAAGCGAAGTGATCAGCATGCTAGGCCCGGAACCTCATCCCGCGTGTTCCGATGAAGAGGCGCATGAGCGCATGCAGGAAGCGCCCATTGCAGCATTCGACGACAAAGCCGGCGAACTTAGGGCTGAAGAATCCGGAAACCATCCGGATGGGCACGTCGATGACCGAGGAGAGGTCCGCCTCGCTCTTATCGCGGAAGCGTCTTCTGACCATTCGCCCTACCAATTTCCCAAATTGGCAGTCTTCCATCTCGCGGATGGTGGAGTTCAGATCGAAGGGCCTTGGAGAGCTCGCGATATCGGGCGTCGGATGCCTTCCAAGCAACGCGGAGAAGCTATCCGCATCAACCTCGAGCACCCCTTTCCGGCGGAAGTCAAAATACGCCTTGAGCGACTGAAGGTACCCCTTGTCGGCCTTGTAGGAATCCTTGTCGCGGGAAACTTCGTAAGGAATGGGCTCGAGCCGGATATCGGTGCTGGAAGAACCCACTAAGAAGGAATACTTTCCCGCGAGAGTCTTGAAAGAATGCGTTAAAGAATCCCAAATTTCAAAAGTTCTATCTGAAATTTGAAGAGTTATTGTCTTTCTTTCGCCGGGCAGCATGGCAATCTTGGCAAAGCAGCAGAGCTGCCTTTCCGGCATAAGCGCATCCTTCCCTTCGTACCTCGCATATACCTGAACGACCTCTTCTCCAGGCAAGTCGCCAACATTCTCCAAGTCGACCTCAAGCATCTTCGCCTCCGGATTGAGACGCGCTCCGCGATAGGAGAACTCCGTGTAGCTGAGCCCATGCCCGAAAGGCAGTCCAGGGGCAGTCTTCGCGGAGCAGAAATACCGATAGCCGACAAAGAAGGACTCCATATAGGAGGCCGTCCTGATTTCTTTTCCGTAGTAGGAAGAACTTGGGACGTCGGAATAACGCAAGGGCCATGTCTCGGCGAGCTTCCCAGAGGGATTGACCCTCCCGGACAAGACGTCCTCGATCGCTTCCGCGCCAGCTTCCCCTCCGAGATAGGAAAGAACAAGGCCGGGACTCTCGAGAAGGCCTCCTAGCTCTACCGGGGCTCCCCCGACAAGGACGACAATCGTGTTCCTGTTGATTGCTCTGACCGCCTCATAAAGAGCCATCTGATCAGACGGAAGGCGCATGTCCTTCCGGTCGTCGCCTTCGCTTTCCACCCCTTCGGGAATGCCGAGGAACAGGATCACGTTCTTAGTCCCGGAAGCAACCTCGACCGCCTCCTGCATGAGTTCCTGGGCGGAAAGCTCGTTAGGAAGCCCCATCGGATATCCCTGGGCATAGGGAATGTCCTCGTCCGGCGCCGCGGAAAGGAAGTTCGTCGCCGCCTGCGCGGTCACCCTGCTCGAGCCCTTCCCTTGGAAGGGCATCCTCTCGGCGATTCCGCCGATCACACAACACTCCTTGTAGTCCTTCAGAGGGAGGATATGCCTTTCATTCCGGGCAAGGACGATCGACTCTGCCGCGGCCTTCCTAGCAAGCCCATGGGAGTCAGAAAAACGCCATCCCTCTGTCTCCTTGGTCCGGTTCGAAGCCAGCAAGGAAAGCTTCACCATCCGAAGCGCGGCCTCGTCCAGCTTGCTTCTCCGAAGTTCCCCTTTCCTCAAGGCTCTTCTTAGTTCCCGGAGGCGGCTGAAGGAACATGGCATCTCCAAGGAAAGGCCGAAGTCATGAGAACGGACAGGGTCCGCGGTCCCTCCCCAGTCGCTGATGACAGGGCCCTGAAAGTTCCAGGACCCAAACAGGACATCCTCCAGAAGATAGGAGTTATCGGAACAGAACGTCCCATTCACACGGTTATAGGCGGCCATCACCGCCCAAGGCTCTCCCTCCTTGACCGCGATTTCAAAAGGACGCAGGTAGAACTCCCTCATCGTCCTCTCGTCGACTTCCGCGCTATAGGCGAAACGGTTATGTTCCTGGTTGTTCAAGGCGAAGTGCTTCAGGCAGGCCCCGACGCCTTCCTTCTGCACGCCTTTGATATAGGAAGCCCCTAATATCCCGGCAAGAAGGGGGTCTTCGCTGAAATATTCGAAATTACGTCCGCAAAGAGGATTTCTCTTGATATTGATGCCAGGAGCCAAGAGGAGATCCGTATGGAGTGTGATTGCTTCCTTGGCAACCATCGATCCGACGGCCTCTAGAAGCGAAGGATCCCATGAGCAGGCGAGGAGAGCCGGCGAAGGGAAGCACGTCGCCTTTTCCACGGGCTCAGCGAACCCAGAGGTCTTCTCGTCAAGGGGGACGCGAAGCCCGAGAGGCCCGTCGTGCATCTCGACCTCCTGGACGCCTTTGCCCTTGATGCCGTGGGTCTTCCACATCCCATTTCCGAAAAGGAGGAGGCATTTCTCCCGGTCCGCCAGGCTAGCGAGGATTTCCCTCGCCTTCTTATCTAGAGAGTCCTTGTCCACAGCCTTTCTCCCAGCCGATATATTACCCATAAGCGGAATAGATGCCGCATTAATCTCTCGAAAAAAGAAAACTCCGGCGAACCGGAGTCTGTATCGCGATGGTGGAGCGTATGAGGATCGAACTCACGACCTCCTCCATGCCATGGAGGCGCTCTCCCAGCTGAGCTAACGCCCCATCGCCACGCCTTTCGGCGCGAAGCGGACTATAGGACGGCGAAGGCCTCCCTGTCAAGGGCGGATTCCTTGCCATCCTTCGCTAAAGAAGGCGCTTCCTGGGAAGAAGTCTCATTTCCTCCCTTACCGGAGGCATTCTTGCAATAGATAAGGCGCAGTAGAAGCGGAGTAAGGAAGCTCGAGACGAGGATGAGGAGAAGGGTGAAAGGCATGATCCCTGGGCTGACGAGGCTGGAATCCACGCCTGTCTGGGCGGTCACGACGAGCACCTCCGCCCTTGCCATCATCCCGGTCCCGATCGCGAGGGAATCCCTTAGCGAGAACCGGCAGGCAAGGGAGGCAGTCCCAGCCCCGAGGAACTTGCCGAGAAGCCCTGCGAAGACATAGAGAAAGCCGAACGTCAGGAAGAGCCCATCAGTAAAGTCCATGGTCGCGTCGTACATCTTCAGAGCAACCGAGGCAAAGAAAATCGGGACAAAAAAGACGTTCATCGTCGTCTCCGCGCGATGGTCGATATATTCCTTGGGCTTCGTGGGAGAAAGGATCATGCCCGCGATATAGGCGCCGGTGATGTCCGCGATCTGGAAGAGGCCTTGCGCGAGATAGGCCCATAGGAAGCAGAAGGCGAGGGAAAGAATCGGAAGCCGGATGTGATGCGGATACTTCTCCCCCAGCCAGTTGAAGAGGCGCCTCATCAAGTAGCCAGCGCCCACCGAAAGGAAGACGAAGATAAGCATGTTGAGAAGCACCAGGACGATTTCCAGGACTCCCCCGACCGTCACCCCGCATGCCTCGACGATGTAGATTAGGAGATTGAAGTCCCCTCCTCCGGAGCTCGTGCCCGAAAGCGAGAGGACGATCGAAAGGAGGAGGATCCCAAGCACGTCGTCGATGATCGCCGCCGACACAAGGGCCGAGCCAACCTTCCCGTCAAGCTTCCCCAAGGCCTTCAGTGTAGCGACCGTGATCGAGACGCTAGTCGCGGTGAGGATCACTCCGTAGTAAAGATCGCTCCAGACAGGGTCGATCCCAGGCTCAAGGAAGTCCGCTTCGATTCCGCCATAGACCCGAAAAAGGAACGCAAGCAGGAAACCGAACAGCATCGGAAGAAACACCCCGGCCATGGTGATCGCTACCGCAGGAAGGCCGACTGCCTTCATCTTCTTCATGTCGGTCTCCAGCCCGGCGCTGAACAGGATCAGCACCACGCCGAACTTCCCGAGGATGTCGATCCCTGTCCTCGTATAGTCCGTGATCACCGTCTCCCCGGGAATGAAGGAGAGAAGGCCGACCAGAAGCCCGGCGGAAAGGAAGCCGAGAACCGCGGGAACCTTGATTTTCTCAAAGAGAAGGCCAAGCACCTTCGCGAGCACAAGAATCAACGCGACCGGGAGAAGCACTTCGAACGGGCTTCCAGAAATGATGCTATCCAATACCTCAGGCATGGCTCAACTATAGGATGGTGCCAAGCGATAGGAGGAAAAAACATGCAAGGAAGCGCTTCACAAGGTCGCCTCCGGTTGGGATAATCCGGATTCCCAGAAGGAGAGCAGATGAAGGTCCTACTCTATTCCGTGCTCGACAAAGGCCCGAGGACAGACGCCCTGCATAGGGCCATCCTCGATAGCGGCTATAACGCGACGATCCTCGAGACAGCGGGGCTCCGGCACATCATCGAAGGTCTCGACGGCCCCCATGCGGCGCTCTCCTTGTCCGACATCGCCGAGACCCCGAGCGAATACGCCGGCTCCACCACAATGTTCATCATCCTGGACGAGGAACGGCTCGAGGGACTGAAGGTCCTCATCCGGGAGCATACCGGGAACTTCCAGGCCATCCACGGAGCGATGTACACGATCCCCATCGCGAACTACGAGGGCTCCTTCTAGGCGGCAAGTCCGCCTTTTTCAAAAAAGCGCCAGACGGCGCTAAGGTGCTCTGGCGCGCCCGAGGCGATTCGAACGCCTGACCCCTTCCTTAGGAGGGAAGTGCTCTGTCCAGCTGAGCTACGGGCGCAGCGCGCATACATTACTCTTACTTAAGGCAGGAAGGAAGTGCGAAGGCGCAATCCGCGTGCGATCCCGACATCCGAAAGGCCCCAAGAAGGCGAAGCCAAGAGACGAACACACACTCAGATAAACAGCCACTCATTAGTTTTCGGCTCCTCTCTCTAGATAAATAATTACGCAAAAGTCCGCCAAATAAACAAAAATGCCGATTTCTCGGCATTCGTTCTCGGTGGTCGGAACGACGGGGTTTGAACCCGTGACCTCCTGGTCCCGAACCAGGCGCACTACCAAGCTGTGCTACGTCCCGGCGGATTTCCGCGGAGCGGATACTAGCACATCGGGACTAGAAGTCAAAGAGCCAGAGCTGGTCCGACTCGTTAAGCCCGTCCAAAGCGCCGCACCTCCTCAGCTCCTCCTGGTGCTTCTTCGTAAGGGAGGTGCGTTCCATGAGATCCTCCTGGGAGAGGAAGGGCTTCTTCTCGCGTTCCCGGACCACGGTCTCCGCGGCGGCGTCCCCCAGCCCGCTTAAGGCGGTGAAGGGCGGGATGAGCATATTTTCTTTCTCGTCGACGAGCCAGTCCGAGACAAGGGAGCGAGTGATAGAGACTTTCCCTACCCGGAAGCCGCGGTCATAAAGCTCCGCGGCGGCCTGAAGCGACTTCATGTAGGCGGCGTCAAGGTCCTTGGCCTCGGGAGTGCCTGCCCTCTCCGAAAGAGTCCGGTAGGCGCGGAGGACCGCCTCCTCGCCTGAGGTCATCGCCTCAAGGTCGAACTTCCTGTCGCAACGGACGCTGAAATAGGTCGCGTAGAAGTCCAGGGGGCGATAGAGCTTGTACCAGGCGTTCCGCACAGCATTAATGACGTAGGCGGTCGCATGGGCCCTCGGGAAGAGGTACTGGATCTTGCGACAGGAGGCGATGTACCAATCGGGAACCCCGTGCTCCCTCATCATGGCCTCCTGCTTCTCGTCGAGGTTCTTGTCCTTCTTGCGGACCGTCTCCATGATCTTGAATGCGTCGAGCGAGGAAACCCCGCAGGAGATGAGGTAGGTCATGATGTCGTCGCGGCATCCGACGACCTCGCGGAGCGTGGCGGTCCCATCCCTCACAAGGTCCTGGATGTTGTTCGCCCAGACGTCCGTCCCGTGGCTAAGGCCAGAGACAATCAGAAGGTCGTCGAAGGAATGGGGATGGACGTCTGCGAGGATCCTCTGGACGAAGTTCGTGCCGAACTCCGGGAGGCAGATCGATCCTGTCAGGAAGCCGAGAGGATTCGTCTTGAGCCCTAGTTCCTTAGGAGAGTTGAAGAGAGAAAGCACCTTCGGATCCCCGAGGGGGAGGCTTTCGGCAGATATCCCTGTCCTAAGGGAAAGGCTACGCAGGGCCAGGGGATCGACATGCCCGAGAAGGTCCAGCTTCAAAAGGCAGTCGTGCATGCTCGCGAATTCGAAATGGGTCGTGAGCCAGCTTTTCTCAGGGTCGTCGGAAGGGTACTGGAACGGGGTGAAGTCGAAGATGTCCATGTCCCTGGGGATAACGACAATGCCGCCCGGATGCTGGCCAGTGGTCAGCTTCGAGCCGACGATCCGATGGGCAAGGGCGCGGATGAACCCGCGGGTCTCGGAATTCGGGTCCATCTTCAGGTAGTCCTCGAAGTAGGCGCCTCTCACGTAGCCGATCGCCTTCTTGTCTTCAAGCGTGGAGATGGTGCCGGCACGCACGACGTGGGGAGAATCCAGGGCGAGCCCCTTCGCGATGGCCTCGTTCTCTTCCTTTGAGGAAAGAAGCTCCCTGGCGTAGTCGTGAGCCCTGGCCTGGTAGTCCTTGGGGAAGTTCAGGTCGATGTCCGGGACCTTGTCGGCGTGGAAGCCAAGGAAGGTCTCAAAGGGAATCGTCTGGCCGTCATGGATCATCGTTTCCCCGCAGACCGGGCACTTTTTTTCAGGAAGATCAAAACCAGAGCGAACGCCCTCGCCCCATTCGAAGTGCTTGCACTTCGGGCAGAGGTAATGCGGAGGGAGCGGATTCACCTCGGTGATGTTTGCCATCGTCGCGGTGAAGCTCGACCCTACCGAGCCACGGGAACCGACGATATAGCCGTCCTCATGGGCCTTCTTCACGATGTAGTGGGCGATGAGATAGGTGACGGAATAGCCGTTGTCGATGATGCCTTTCAGCTCCTTCTCAAGACGTTCCACGATGAGCGGGTCGGGGTTGTCCCCGTACTTCTCATGAAGGTTCCGATAGCAGATATCCCGCAGTTCCTTGTCGCTTCCAGGGAAATTCGATGTCGGAGCATAGAGCCTGTCCTTGAGAATCGGAAACACCTCGCACTTGTCGGCGACCTCGTTCGTGTTGTCGATGACGATCTTCCGGACGTAGTCGGGCGGGAAGATCCCACTGAAGGCCTCGACCATCTCCTCCGTCGAGCGGAAGTGCTGGTCCGGGTTATCGAAGTAGGCGACGCGGGAACGGGCCCTCATCAAAGGATGCGTCCCACGTCCGACGGAAGGAGAGGCGATGAGGACGTCCCTCGCGACCTTGTCCTCAGGATCCGGGTAGTGGCAGTCCCCTGTCGCGCAAACCGGCACCCCCGCCTCCCCGGCGGCCTTGGCGATGAGCTGGAGAAGTTCCACAACGCGCCCTTCGGAGAAGTCCCCGATGTTCACGCGGTAGGAATAGTTCGCGGGAGGCTGGATCTCGACATAGTCATAGAAGCGGCACGCCTCGACCAAATCCTCATAACGGCCTCTCGAAGCGGCCTCGAACACCTCGCCGTTGAAGCAGGCGGATCCCAGGATAAGGTCCTTCCGGTACCTCTCGATCTCCGTCCTCGGGATCTTCGGCTCGGAGCCGGAGGCCAGGTACCGGACGTGGCTTTCCGAAATGAGCCGATAAAGCGAGCGCAGGCCTTCCCTGTTCCTTGCCAGCGCGATGCAGTGCCTGACCCTCAGGTGCTTGAAGAGGTTCGGGTTGTCGCTCCGCAAATTCGCCAGCCCCTTCACCGTGAGCGCGGGATCCTCCTTGAGGAGCAGGCTGATGATCGCCTGCCAGACAGAGGAAAGGGCCTCGGCGTCGAAGTCCGCGCGGTGGGCGGCGTCTTCCTTGTACACCTCTAGCTTCAGGTTCTTGGAAAGGTCGCCGAGGCGGTGGCCCTTCGCGTTCGGGAAGAGATAGTGGCTGAGGGCTAGCGTGTCGACGACCGCGTTCTTGACGGGCGGCTTTCCCGCGCGAGCGCACATGGCGTTCAGGAAGCCGATGTCGAAGGTCGCGTTATGGCTGACCATGACGGCGTCCCCCACGAAGGCGAGGATCTTCTCCAGCGCCTCGTCGTTCTTCGGGGCGTCCTTCACCATCTCGTCGGTGATGCGGGTCTTCTCCGCGATGAAGGGAGGAATCGGCATCTCTGGGTTGATGAAGGTGTCGAATCGGTCAACGACCACCCCGTTCTCAAGGATGACCGCGCCGAACTCCGTCGGGCGGTCGTAGATGGCGCTTAGCCCGGTGGTCTCGAAGTCGAAGACGCAGTAGCGCCCCCGCGCAAGAGGCACGTCCGTCCCGTTGAAGACATACCTCGGGTAGTCGAACATGTTGAACTCGCAGCCGTAGAGCACCTTGAGTTTGTGCTTCTTCCCGGCTTGCTCCGCCTCAGGGAAGGACTGGATGACAGCGTGGTCGGTGACCGCGATCGCCTTCATACCCATATGGGCGGCAAGCCTGCAGTAAGCGTCCATGTCGCCGATCCCGTCCATCGCGGACATTCTCGTGTGGAGGTGGAGCTCCACCCTCTTCACGGGAGAGGGGTCGTCCCTCATCGGGTATTCCCCGAGCTGTTCGATGGAGTGGACGTAGATCTGGAGCTCGTTCATGCGCTCGTCGAGCTCGATTCCCCCTCGGACAAGGATGTAATCCTCGACCTTGAGGGACTTCAGCAAGTCCTCGGGGAGAGCCTTCCCCGAGAAGGAGCGGCAGAAGACTCCGTTGGTGGCATCGTAAAGAAGCATGCTTCCACCGAAGCCGCCCTTCCTCGTCCTCTTAAAGTCCATGGAGGCGATCCGCCCGGCGATCTCGACATTCCCAGACTGGAGGGAAAGGGCCTCGTTGATCGAGGAGCAGGAAACGTAGTTCCCCCGTTTTTTCGCCCTTCGCCTGGTTTCTGCAATGTTTTCCGCGCGGATCGACTCGACATAGAGCCTCCCGGCCTCTTTCCCGAGTTCCCTTTCCCTCGCCTCTTCCTCGGCCCTGGCCTTCTCCCAGTCCTCGTCCTGAGGTTCAGGGATAGGTTCGGGGAAGGGTTCCTCCTGGGTGCCCAAGGCATCGGGAGCCTCCTCTGGCTCTTCCAAAGACTGTTCCTTCTTCTCAAAGAGCCCCACCTCGAGGAACTCGGGCGGATAGCAGATGTAGCGAAGCAAATCCTGGAAGCGGCTGGCCTTCATCTTCAGGGCCTCTGCCCCTTCCCCTTCCATCGGGACGATCTGGATTCCCCCTTCCCCAGGGAAAAGAAGCTCATGCGCCCCGCATCTTTCGTGCAGGAAGAACCAGTCGTTAAAAAGGGAGAGGAGATCCCCCTGGGAGGGCCTCCTCCCGTATACGTAGGACATCTCGTAGGCGTAGTCGATCGTCCCGAGGCCCTCGATGAAGAGCTCGAGCTCCTCGGCCCGCCAGGGACTTTCCTTCCGGATGGTCATCGAAAGGACGTTCCCCGCGACCCTCTTCGCCGCGATGAGCTCGACGTCGAGCGAGCCCTCGGGCACGCCGATGGAACGAAGGAAGCGCGCGGTGATATCCCTCATCCAAGAACCTCAGAACAAGCCAATGACATCTTTCACGATGATACCCACGCCGAGGAGCAGGAGAAGCCCAAGACCGACGTAGGAGACAATGTTCTTGATCTTGTCCGGAATCTTGCGGCGGAACACCTTCTCCACCCCGGTGACGAGAAGCTGCCAGCCGTCGAGGCCAGGGATGGGGATGAGGTTCAGTATCGCGAGGTTCAGCGCGAGGTAGCCGCCATAAAAGAAGAAGGTCCTTCCCCACCCCATGGCCGCGGAGGACTGGGAGAGAACGCTTCCCATCGCGACGACCGAGCCCAGCTGGCTGAAGTCAAAGGAGAAGAGCGCGCCTAGCCCTTGCCCGATCGCGACGAAGAAGTTCGCGAAGTACTCGCACCCGGTCTGGAAACGCTCCCCGAGCGGGGCGTACGCCTCGAAGATCGCAAGGCGGAAGTCCGTGCCCGTTAGGCGGAGGGAGCCGCCTTCCTCGACTGCGGAGACCTCGATGGAAACGGGGTTATCCACCGCCTCGGCAAGAGTGGCGGCATCTAGCTCCGGCCGCGCCTCCGGGGATTCCGCGGAGATGACCATGAGGTCAAGACGGAAGGTCTCGCCTCCCTTGAAGGAATAAGGGCTCGCCATGAAATCGGGGCGCCCGAAGATCCCAAGCGCCTCATCCTCGGCCGTCACAGCCTTCCCCATGTCGATCGGATAGAAGGTGAGCCCGTCCAGGAGCCTCGTCCCAGAAAGGGAGGAGGAAAGGAAGACCGCGGCGTACGTCTCCTCGCCGATCACGACCTCCGAGTCGATGAGGTAGCCGCGCTGGTTGAGGTTCGCATCCATCAGGATCTCAGGGCTATAGATCCTCTCGTGCTCGTAGTCGAAGGCTTCCCCTCCTAGTTCCCCTTCGCCCCAGAGGGCGCTCGCGGAGCAGATGGAAGTGGAAAACCCGGTGTCCACGTAGATTGCCTGGGCCTGGTAGGAGTTCGGGAAGGCGAGGGCGTAGATGAAGGTGAAGATTAGGGAGAAGAGCAGGTTCATCGCGATGCCACCGAGCATCACGAGCGCCCGCTTGCCGGCGCTTATCCCCTCAATGGAACGTTCCGGGGGGACGCTTTGCCCGTCTTCGAGCTCGACCCCCTCCGCGTACATCGACACGTAGCCGCCCAAGGGAAGAAGGCGCAGGGAATAGTCCGTCTCGCCGCCCCTCTTCCGGAATTTGAAGAGCCTGGGCCCGAAGCCGATCGAATACTCTAGGCAAAAGACGTTGAATCCCTTCGCAAGAAGAAGATGCCCGAGCTCATGGGTCGCAAGGAGGATCCCGAGCATCAGGATCAGGATGAGGATCGTGATAAAGGTGTTCATCAGTTCAAGGCACTCGCAGGAAGGCTGCGCACGAAGGAACGGGCGTTCCGGTCGGATGCGCGAAGAGCATCATACGACAAGCCGGCCCCGCCCGGCACCTCATGGAGCGCCAGGGCGACCGCTTTCTCAATCCCGAGGATCCCAATCTCGCCCTTCAGGTAGCGGGCCACAGCCTCCTCGTCCGCGCCGTTGAGGACAGCGGTCCTGTCCCCTCCCATCCTTTCCGCCTCCATGGCGATCGAGACGGCAGGAAAGCGTTCCGAAGAAAACGGGGCGAAGCTAGCACCTTCGATTTCGTCCAGGGAAGAGACCTCCACGACGCCGGAGGAGGAAGTCCCTCCTTCCAAGGCGAAGCGGATCGCCTCCCTCATGTCGGGCTTCCCCACGTCGGCGAGATACTTCCCATCCTCTAAGAGGATAGCGCTATGGACAAGGGATTCCCGGTGCATGAGGACCTCGATCTCCTCCCTTTTGATTGAGAAAAGCCTCATCGCCTCGATGATCTCGAAGCCCTTGTTGAACATCGTCGCGCTGTCGATGGTGATCTTCTTCCCCATCTTCCAGGTCGGGTGCACGAGGGCGCAGTCCGCAGGGAGGTACCTCGCCTCTTCGCGGGAGAAGTCGCGAAAGGCGCCTCCGGAGGCGGTGATGAGGAACTTCTTCCAAGGCCTGCCCCTCGCCTTGTTCAGACACTTCCGGAAGGCGACATGCTCCGAATCGATCGGAATGATGGAGCCACCGTGCCTTTCAAGAAGCGGAGGGATGAGCGCGCCCCCGACGACAAGGCTCTCCTTGTTCGCCAGGGCGAGCACCTTCCCTTTCTCCAGCGCCCGAAGGCTAGGCAGGAGTCCGGCGAAGCCCAGGATCGCGTTGAGGACGATATCTCCCCGGAAGGCCTCGACAATCTCCCCCAGGCCCTCTTCCCCGGAGAAGAAACGGATAGATGGGTGCTTCTTCCGAAGGAAACCCGCCTTCTCCGAATCAATCAGATACACAAGACGGATTGTAGGAAAATCCTTGAGAATCCCATCTACAACATCGGAATTTCTGCCTACGCTGATTCCTTCCAGGCAATAGGAGTCCCTCGCCTTCCCAAGCACGTCCAGCGCCTGGGTGCCGATGTTCCCGGAGACGCCAAGGAGCAGAACCCTTTTCATCAGACGAAGAAGTTCCACCCGTGCCCGATGAAGATCATCAGGATGGAAAGCCCGATCGAGACGAACATGATGCTGTCGGCGCGATCGAGCACTCCCCCGTGCCCACGGAGCACCGTCCCGAAGTCCTTGATCGCGAAGTGCCTCTTGATGAGGGAGAGGGAAAGGTCCCCGAGGACAGCGATCAGAGGAATCGCGATCGCCACAAGAAGGATCCAGTACCAATGGGCAAGGTCAAGCGTAGGAAGGACGGGGTAGCCGGCGCCCGCCATGGAGAAGAGGATCGCGCAGTTGGCAAGGAAGGAGCCAACAACGCCGAAGACGAAGCCCTCCCACGTCTTCTTGGGAGAAATGCGCGTGAGCTTGTGCTTCCCGAAATAGATGCCCCCGAAGTAGGCGCAGGTGTCATTGATGATGGTGCCCGCCGCCATCAGGAAGAAGAGGGACGAGGAGAGAAGGTAGCGGAAGTTCGTGTTCCCGATGAGCGCGGATCCTCCAAGTCCTTCGTACCAGAGGTATTCAGGCATCTCCCCGGCAAGGTAGAACGGGTAGTAGCGGAGGAAGAATAGGCTCTGGAAGCCGATGCCCACCAGGAAGGTCATCAGAAAGAAGTAGGCGACGTCCCCGAAGTCGAAGCGCTTGTCGAGAAGCGCGACGAGGAAATAGGAGGCAAGCGTGGTCGCGATCCCGATGACGGAGATCGTGAGGCCCCCGTAATGCTCCTCAAGGGAGAAGGCGTACCCGTTCGGGTCGTCTAGCCAGGCCCCGAGATTCGTCTTTAGGACGAACCAGTAGACGTAGAGGAAGGTCGCCACGTACGTGATGACCCACACCCACCAGCCGTACTTCTTGCCAGGGGCCTTCATGATTTCGTAGACCCCGATTGCAAGGAAAAGCGCCATCACCGCGAAGAAGTACCACGACCCGAGGAAAATCATCGGGACAAGGATAAGGATGAGGATGATGGCGACGATGACGCGGCTCCTCAGGGAGGCCTTGTAGCCCTCGCCAGGCTTGTTCATCCGGAACTCTTCCTGAAGGTTCATCCCTCTATCCTCCCGAAGCGCCTGTCCCGCCGCGAAAACTCCTCCAAGGCAAGCTCGAGCTCTTTCTTGCCGAAGTCAGGCCAGCATGTAGGAGTGAAATAAAACTCCGCATAAGCTAGCTCAAAGAGTAGGAAATTGGAAATCCTCTCCTCTCCAGACGTCCGGACCAGAAGATCGACGTCAGGGAGCTCCGGGTGATATAGGTATTTCCGGAAGCCCTCCTCATCGAGCGAGTCGACGTCCATGCCCCCTTGGACATCGCGGGCGAACCTACGGGCGGCCTCGGCGATCTCCTCCCTGCCCCCGTAGTCAAGGCAGACGTTGACGATGAGAGAATCGTTCTCCTTGCTTGACTCCACCGCCTTGTCCAGGGCGCAAAGAACCTCACGGGAAAGGCGGTCCCTTCTCCCCGAATGAAGAAGGCGGACCCCGTCCTTCTGGAGCCTTGGGAACTCCTTCTCGCAGAAATTCAAGAGATAGCCCATCAGGAGGCGGATCTCCTCCTCAGGGCGGCTCCAGTTCTCTGTGGAGAAGGCATAAAGGCTCGCGCAGGGAATGCCGAGGCCCTTGCACGCGTCGAAAACCTCGCCGAGCCTCTCGCAGGCCCTCTTATGCCCGGCGGAACGAGGGAGCCCACGCCTCTTGGCCCATCGTCCGTTTCCGTCCATGATGAAGGCGATGTGGCGGGGGATCTTCAGCGAAAGGCCTTCTTTACGCATCTAGGAAATTATAGCGCCCGCAAGGGCTCATAGCCTAGGTGCGCGAGCGCGAGGAATCGTCTATCATCCCTAGCCATGGACGAAGAAGAGAAGAAAAGCGAGGAACCCCGCGTCCGGACGCCCATCCGCAAGAGCGAGGCGCCTTCCGTAGACCAGAGCTCGGAGGCCATCCGCAAGAAGGCGATGATCACCTACATCGTCGCCGGATCGCTAGGCGTCTTGCTCGTCGCCCTCATGACCGCGGCGATCGTCGTCGGCGCAATAGGCCTCAATTCCGTTCCGGAAACTGGGGAGACTCCCACTCACTACGAGGACGGGAGAGCAGGCTACTACGACGGGAACATGCTCCGCATCGAGGAGGAAGGAACCCCCTCTGGCACGATCGGTCTCTCCTTTCATGAGGAGACCGGCTACTACCGGATCGATGAGCTCGTCCCACCGGAAGGGGCGACTGCCTGCATCGCTCCTCGGTTTGAATATCGCTCCGGCGCGCTTGCGAGGGTCGCCGTCGTGGGAGATGGGGAGCCCCTTCTTGAAGAAAGCTCCTCCCTTCGCGAAATCTATTTCGAGGCACCCCTCTCGGAAATCAGCGACTATGCCTTCCAGGACGCTCCGATACAGACCGTTTACCTGACCGAAGGTCGCCTTGGTAACGGGCTTTCCATCGGAAAGGGAGCCTTCAAGAACTCCTCCCTTGTGGAAATCGATGTCCCGGGCGCGCTCGTGGGCATTGGAAGCGAGGCCTTCATGGGCTGCGCCTCCCTCCTTGAGATGAGCCTCCCCGTCGGCGTTGAGGAGATCGGGAGCAGCGTCTTCTCCGGAAGCGGGCTCGACAGCCTCTCCTTCGAGGGCACCAGGGCCGCCTGGAGCCTCGTAAAGAAGGCGAGCGACTGGGCGGAAGGCTCTTCGATCACCGAGGTCACCTGCACCGACGGTATTCTTAAAATCTAGTATTTCGCTCTTGATTTGCAACGAAAAAGGGGCGCACCACTAAGCGCGCCCCTATTTTCATAGCCCACTAGGCTAGATCGTCATGATGTCCTTTTGCTTCGCGGCGAGCGTCTCGTCCACCTTCTTCATCGCCGCGTCGATGACCTTCTGGAGGTCCGCCTCGACCCTCTCCTTGTAGTCGTCGGACATGGTCTCGTCCTTCTTGATGAGGTCGCGGGCCTCGTTCCGGATGTTGCGGATGGCGACCTTTGCTTCCTCGCTCAGGGACTTCGCCTGTTTGGCGAGCTGCTTCCTCACGTCCTCGGTGAGAGGCGGGATGATGATGCGGATCGCGTCGGCCTCCACCTGGGGGTTGATCCCGAGGTTCGCCGCTACGATGCCGGCGGCGATCGCCTTGATGTCCTCCCTGCTATAGGGCTTCACGAGGAGCTGCCTCGGCTCGGGCATCGAGATGCCGGCAAGGGAGGTGATCTCCATCCTCTCCCCGTAGTAGTCGCAGGTAACGCCGTTCAGCATCGCGGGGTTGGCCCGCCCGGAACGAAGCTTCCCGAGCCCTCTTCCGAGCGACTCGAGCGCCCCTTCGCACTTGGCTTCCGCGTTCTTGACCACGATTTCCATAATTAGCCTCCTAGTCGTGGATGGTGCTTCCCATCATGTTTCCCTGTATGACTCCCACCAAGGAGCCGAAGTCGTCCATGTTGAAGACGCGGATCACGATGCCTTTGTCCTTCAGCATCGTCACCGCGGTGAGGTCCATGACGCCGAGGTTCCTGTCGAGGACCTCCTTGTAGGTCAGTTCCTGGAGGAGCTTCGCGTCGGGGTTGAGCCTCGGGTCGCTGTCGTAGACGCCCTCCACGCCGTTCTTCCCCATGATGATGGCGTCCGCCTTCATCTCCAGGGCGCGGAGGGATGCGGTCGTGTCAGTCGTGAAGAAGGGGTTTCCCGTCCCTCCGGCGAAGATGACGACCCTCCCTTTTTCGAGGTGGGAAAGCGCCTTCCTCCGGATGTAGGGCTCGGACACCTGGGGGACGTTCAAGGAGGACATGACCCTCGTGGAAAGCCCGAGGTCCTCGAGGGCGCTCTGGAGGGCGAGCGCGTTCACGATTGTCCCCAGCATCCCCATGTAGTCCCCGGTCGCCTGCTCGATGCCGACCTTCTGGGCGAGCTTCCCTCGCCAGATGTTCCCGGCCCCGACGACCAGCCCGATATGGACCCCGAGGTCATGCGCCTCCTTGATCGAGGAGGCGATCGAGGCGAGCTTTGCGCTGTCGAGAATCGTCTTGTCGCCCTCGTCGGCCAGGGATTCGCCCGAAACCTTGAGGATCACCGTCTTGTACATTGGTTCCATCGGCTAAAGATTATACACGCACGCCCCATTCCTCGGGCAAGGGAGGGACGAAACCCCTAATTACAGTAGGAAAGCCCGGTCCCGATGAAGGGGACCTCCTTGAAATCCTCCATGTTCGCCCGGATAAGGTAGTCGATGTAGTTGCCCACCATCAGGGCGTAGGCGTGGTAGCCCATGGGGTTCGGGTGATAGCCGAGGCTGTAGCGACCTCTCGTTTCCTCGTCCCAGACGATACCGTAGCGCGCCATGTCGAGGAGATAGCCGTGCGGGAAGAGGCGCGCGACCTTCCCAAGCTCCGCCGTCGCCTTCTCCACGAGGGAATCCCTGAGGGGCGAGGACCCGTCCTTCATCGGGCCGACTAGGAAGAGGCGAAGGGCAGGCTCCAGAGCCCGATAGCGGCTCACGATCCCCCCAATGTTCCCTAGGAAAGTGTCGGGGTTCTCCTTTGGGGAAAGAGGATGGACGTCCTCCGCGCTCCCCAGGGGGTGATGGTATACGAAGAGGTCGTTCGTGCCCAAGGAGACGATGAGGCAAGGGAGCTTCTCGAAATAGCCCCGTTCCTCCGCATAGCCTCCCAGGAACTCCCGCGCGGACATCCCGCCCCGCGAATAGTTATGCCACTCGGCACCGGTGATGCGCCCGAGGATGGCGGGCCAGGAATACTCATGCATGTCGTGATAGGAAACCGTTCCATCGGGGTTCCTTGACTCGAACTCTCCGGCGGAAAGGGAATCCCCGACGACCCCTACCTTCCGGAAGATCGAAAGGAAGCCGCAGTCAGGGCGGATTTCCTCAAGGGGAAGCTCTCCCTCCCCGATTTCGAACAAGCGTCTGTCCATGGCCTTATTTTAAGGAAGGGAAAAGGAAAAGGGGCCCTCGCGGACCCCGTTTCACTTCTGGAGGAGCCTATTCGGCGCTCTTCTGGATGCCTTCGCCCACCTGGTAGCGGACGAAGGAGACGATCTCATTCCCGTGCTCCTTGAGGAGGTCACCGACCTTCTTGCCGCTCTCGAGGAGGTACTCTTGGAGGAGGAGGCAAGAAGCGGAGAGGACCTTGTCGGCCTTCCGCTCGACAATCTGGGCCTTGACGGCCTCCGGCTTCCCCTGGAGCTTCGGATCCTCGCTGACCTCGGTCCTGGCGATGGCAAGCTCGCGCTCGCGCTCCTCGCTCGGGACATCGGCAAGGGTGAGGTAGAGGGGAGCGTTGGCGCACACGTGCATCGCAAGCCCGTAGCCAAGCTCCGGATCGTCCTTCTTGAGGACGAGGAGGGTGGCGATCTTGCCCTTCATATGGACGTAGGTACCGAAGCCCTGCCCTTCCTCGAGCTTCACGATCTGGAAGCGGCGGAAGTCGAGCTTCTCCCCGAGGGCGATCCCGGCGTCCTGGAACGCCTGGAAGGTGCCTTCCCTGGCCTCCTCGATCGACTTGGGCTCGTTGTCCATGAGGTAGGAGACGACCGTGTCGACGAGGGCGTGGAACTTGTCGGAGGCGCTCACGAAGTCGGTCTCGCAGTTGACCTCGCAGATGACGGCCTTCCCGCACTTGGTGCAGGCCTTGAGGGCGGCAAGCCCCTCGGAGGCAGTCCTGCCAGCGCGCTTGGCGCTCTTGGCGATGCCCTTCTCGCGGAGCCAGTCGATGGCCTTCTCGATGTCGAGGCCGTTCTCCTCGAGGGCGTGCTTGCAGTCCATCATGCCGGCGCCGGTGCGCTCGCGGAGCTGCTTGATGAGTTCGATGACGTTCTTCTCGGCCATGGCTAGTCCTCCTTCTTGCCCTCGGCGGCGGTCTCGCCCTGGGCGGCCTTGGCGGCGGCCTCGCGCTCGGCCTTCTTGGCGGCCCAGCGGGCGGCGCGCTCAGCCTGGAGGCGGGCCATCCTCTCCTCGCGCTCCTTGCGCTGCTGGCGGATCAGGGCCTTCCGCTGCTCGTTGGCGATGTCGGCGGCGCGGATGGCGTCCTTCATGGTGGCCTCCGGCTGCTCGTCCTTGGTGTAGGCGATCTCCGTGACGCCGTCCTTGGCCTCGGCGATCGCGTCGGCGAGCGTCGCGACGAGGAGGCGGACGGAGTTGGCGCCGTCGTTGTTGGCGCCGATGGCGTAGGTGACCTTGCTCGGGTCGTCGTTAGTGTCGCAGAGAGCGAAGACGGGGATCCCGAGGGCGTTCGCCTCCTTGACCGCGTTATGCTCGACGGTCGGGTCGGTGACGACGATCGCCTGCGGGATGCGGCGCATCTCCTTGATGCCGCCGAGGTTCTTGGAGAGCTTCTCCATGAGCTTCCGCATCGCGGCCTGCTCCTTCTTGGAAAGCTGGTCGAGCTTTCCCTCGGCCTCCATCTGCTCGAGCTCCTTGAGCTTCTTGATCCTCGTGAGGATGGTGCGGAAGTTGGTGAGGGTGCCGCCGAGCCAGCGGTTGGTCATGTAGAAGGAACCGCTCCTGACGGCCTCGTCGATGACGGCCTGCTTGCTCGAGGGCTTCGTGCCGACGAAAAGCACCTTGCCACCGCTCTTGGCAATCTCGTAGAGCTTCTTGTAGGCGACATCGACCGCCTCGCAGGTCTTGATGAGGTCGATGATGTGGATGTTGTTCCTCGCCCCGTAGATGAGGTCCTGCATCTTCGGGTTCCATCTCCTCGTCTGGTGGCCGAACTGGACGCCAGCCTCGAGGAGCTTGCGCACGGTCATCACCGGCGCGTCATGATCGCGGTACACCTCGTCCATCGAGTTGGGCTCGGCGGCGACCGCCGTCTCTTTGATCTCTTCCATGGAGACCTCCTTCGTGTTTGTTCCTCCCCCGCTTCCAAAAGGTCCCACCCCAGGCGCTTTTTAAGCTCTTTCGCCCGCCTTGGGGAACACCGGGTCTTCATCCACGGAGTGTGCATTTGGCCGCTTGAAAAGACGGCCGAGCGAAATATTAGCGCGCGGAAAGGGCCAAGTAAACGCCGAAATGCTACCCCTTCTTCCCGGGGAAGGCCTTCTGGTGCTCGAGTCGCAATGTCTTCCTGGAGAGGTGAGTGTAGATCTCGGTGCTATCCAGGGAGCGGTGCCCCATCAGCTCCTGGACGGTGCGGAGGTCGATCCCGCCCTCGAGGAGGTAGGTTGCGAACGTGTGGCGGAACTCGTGGGGATGAAGCCCAGGAGGGAGGCCGAGCCTCTCCCCCATCCTCCGGAGGATGTCCTCGAGACCCCGGACCCCAAGCCTCGTCCCCCTGGCGTTCAGGAAGAGGGCCTTCTCCCCTTCCTTCGCTAGCGAGGGACGGCCCTTCCCGATGTAGCGCGCCAAGGAAGACGCGGCGTCCTTCGAGAAGGGGACGATCCTCTCCTTCCTCCCCTTCCCCATCGTCCGGAGGAGCCTCCGCGAGAAGTCGAGGGAGGAGAGGTCGAGGGAAAGGAGCTCGGATGCCCTGAGCCCCGTCGAAAGGAGCAGGAGCACGATCGCCTCGTCCCTGAGGGAAAGGGGATCCTCCTTCTCCGCCCGGAAGGAAAGAAGGCGCTCCCTTTCCTTCATGGAAAGCACGTCGGGCAGGGTCTTCCTCGCCTTCGGGGCGCGGATGCCCGCTAGAGGGCTCGTGAGGACGGCCCCCTCCCTCATGAGGTAGGAGTAAAGCCCGCGGAGGGCGGAAAGGTGCCTCGACAAGGAGCGGTGCGAAAGCCCGCGGGAGAGGAGGGAGGCGATATATTCCCTCATCTCGTCCCTTCCGATCCTCCGGTAGTCCAGTCCCTCCCCCTTGAGGTAGAGGAGGAAGTCCTTGACGTCCCTCCCGTAGGCCTGGACGGTCCTTTCGCTATAGCCCCTGGCGTAACGAAGCCAGGAAAGGTACTCCTCAGGGGAGGCGCTCATAGGCCCTCCTCCCTGAGGTAGTCCTTGAGGAGGGCGAGGCTCTCTTCGGAAGCCTTCTCCCTTCCTTCCTTGTGGACTCCCAGGAGCCCCCAGTTCGCGTTCATGGGCTCGAGCCGGCCTTGCCGGGGGAAGAGGATGTAGGAGAGGAGCGCCCCGAGCATCGTCCTTAGGGGAAGGGGATGGAAGGGCAGCCCCATGAGCCTCCTCGCGAGGTAGCGGCCCGCGAGGATCCCCGTCGCCGCGCTCTCGACGTAGCCCTCAACCCCAGAAAGCTGGCCGGCGAGGAAAAGGGAAGGCATCGAGACGAAGGAAAGGTCCTCCGAGAGGTGCTTCCCCGCGTCGACGTAGGAGTTCCGGTGCATGAGCCCGTAGCGCACGAACTCCGCCTTCCCGAGGCCCGGGATCAAGGAGAAGACGCGCTTTTGCTCAGGGAAGGCGAGGTTCGTTTGGAAGCCGACGAGGTTATATAGCTCCCCGAGGGCATCGTCCTGGCGGAGCTGGGCGACCGCGTAGGGGCGGTGCCCCTCCTCGCGTCTCAGTCCGAACGGCTTCAAGGGCCCGTGACGGAGCGTCTCCACGTCCCTGGCGGCCATGACCTCGATGGGGAGGCAGCCTTCGAAGAACTCCCCCTTCCGCCCGTGGTCGAGTACGCGCCTGGCAGAGACCAGCTCCCGGACGAAGAGGAAGTACTCCTCCTTAGTGAAGGGGCAGTTGATGTAGGAATCGTCCCCTTGGCCGAAGCGGCTCTTGAAGTAGGCGACGTCCATGTCGATCGAATCCTTCCGGACGATCGGCGCGGAGGCGTCGTAGAAATGGAGGGACTCCTGCCCGAGAAGAGTTTCGAGCCAGGAGAGGAGGGGGCCGTCGGTGAGAGGCCCGGTCGCAAGGATCCATGGCTCCCCTTCCGGGATCGAGGAAACCTCCTCCCGGACGAGGCGGAAGCCCGGGGTGGAAAGGAGGCGCTCGGTGATGAAGGAGGCGAACCTCTGGCGGTCCACCGCGAGGGCGTTCCCCGCCGGGACACGGGCGAAGGAGGCGGCCTCCATCGTCAAGGAGCCGAGGAGGCGCATCTCCTCCTTCAGGAGGCCACAGGCGTTGTCGAGCCGCTCCCCCTTGAGGCTGTTGCTGCAGACAAGCTCCCCGAGGAGCCCCGTCTCATGAGCTCCGTCCCCCTTGAGGGGGCGCCTCTCGTGGAGGACGACGGGAAAGCCGGCCTTGAGGAGCGCCCAGGCTGCCTCGCTTCCGGCCAGTCCTCCCCCGAGGACGTGGACCTCACTCGTCCTTGTCATCCTTCTTCGAGGAGCCCTCAATGCTTTCGATGTGGTGGCAGCGGGGGAAGTTGGTGCACCCGAGGAAGTCCCCGCGCCTCCCATGGCGGCGCACAAGCCAGCCATCCTGGCAGTCCGGGCACTTCTTCACATGCTCCGGAGCCTCCTTCTTCCGGCCCTCGGCGCCCTTGATGTAATGGCACTCCGGATAGCCGGAGCATCCGACGAAGGTCCGCCCCCTCCTGTCCTTCCTCTCGACGAGGGGCTTCCCGCACTCAGGGCAGTTCTCGCCGGTGAAGACAGGCGTCTTCCCTTCCTTCTTGACGTAGGTGCAGCTGGGATAGGCGCTGCAGGAGACGAAGGGGCCATAGCGCCCTTTCTTCCTCACCAAGGGCGAGCCGCAGACGGGGCAAAGATCGCCCGTCTCCTCGTCCGGGTCCTTGTACATCTCCTTCTGGACCTTCTCGAACTTCTCCATGAAGGGTCCGTAGAACTCCTCCATCGCCTCGAGGCGGCTTTCGCGACCTTCCTCAATCTCGTCGAGCTTTGTCTCCATGTTCGCCGTGTACTCGGGGGAGACGACCTCCGGGAAGTATTTCTTGAGGACAAGGGTCGTCTTCTTCCCGCTTTCCGTCGGGGTGAGGACGCCCTTGTCGGAAGTGACGTACCCCCGGTCCTTGAGGGTCTTGATCGTCGAGGCGTAGGTGCTCGGCCTCCCGATGCCTCTTTCCTCCATGAGGCGGACGACCCGGGCCTCGGTGAAGCGGGCGGGGGCCTTGGTGAACTTCTGTTCCCCTTCCTTGGAAAGGAGGGGGTACTCCTTCCCTTCCTCGAGAAGGGGAAGCTCCTTCTCCTCCCGTTCCTCGTGGAGGAGCGCCTCGAAGCCCGGGAAGATGGTCCTCGTCCCGCTGGCCTTGAAGGTGAGTCCCGCCACGTCGAAGAGGGCGGTCGAGACCATCTCGACCCGGTCGCTCATCATCGAGGCGAGGGCGCGCTCGTAGATGAGCTTATAGAGCTTGTATTCGTCGCTGGAGAGATAGGGCTTCAAGGACTCCGGGGTCCGATGGGTCCCCGTGGGGCGGATCGCCTCGTGGGCGTCCTGGATGCGCCCCTGCTTCTTCATGGCCTTGGGCTTTCCAAGGTATTTCTCGCCGAAGCGCTCGAGAATGTAGGGCTTCGCGTGGCGCTCGTAGAACTCCGGGCTGATCCTCGTGGAGTCGGTCCTCATGTAGGTGATGAGGCCAATCTTCTCCCCCTTGTCGAGGGCGACGCCCTCGTAAAGGCGCTGGGCGATGGACTGGGTCCTGGAAGGCGAGAAGCGGTAGCGGTTATACGCCTCCTGCTGCATGGTGGAGGTGGTGAAGGCAGGCTTGCTCTGGACCTTCCGCTCGACGTTCTGGAGCGAGATGAGCCGAAGCGCCCCCTCGATGCGAGCAAGTATTTTGTCCGCCTCTTCCTTCGAATGGATCTCCGGGGCCTTCCCATCGACCTTCTCGAGGGACAGGGCAAGGGAATTCCCGCCTTCCAGGGCGATGGTCGCGGAGATGGTCCAGTACTCCTCGGGCTTGAAGGCGGCGATCTCCTCGTCGTTGTCGCAAATCATGCGGAGGGTGACCGACTGGACGCGCCCGGCGCTCTTCGCACTGATCTTGCGCTTGAGGAGACCGGACAGCTTGAAGCCGATGACGCGGTCGTACATGCGCCTCGTCTCCTGGCTGTTGACGAGGTTCATGTCGATGCGCCCCGGATGGGCGATCGCCTCTTCCAGGGCAGGCTTGGTAATCTCGTGGAACTGAAGGCGCTTCGTGTCCTCGACGGGAAGGGAAAGCACCTGGGCGAGATGCCAGGAGATGGCCTCCCCCTCGCGGTCAGGGTCGGTCGCGAGGATTACTTCCTCCGCCTTCCGCGACTCCCTCCGGAGGGAGTCGACAATGCGCTTCTTCTCAGGGTTTATGACGAAATCGGGGAGGAAGCCCTCCTCGACGTTGATGCCGAGTCCTCCCCGTCCCTTCGTGCTGAGGTCGCGGATATGGCCCTGCGAGGCCATGACCTTGTATTCCGGGCCCAGGTACCCCTGGATGGTCTCGCATTTCTTCGGGGACTCGACGATCACAAGCTTCATAGGCAAACCTCCGCTCGAGGCAAGAATATAGGGGTGCTTTCCTTTCCCGCGCAAGAGAGGCGGACGAGACGTGCGCCCTGATAAATAAAGGATTATTTATCCTCTTCGGAATTTTCTTTCTTAGGGAGCCCCTCGAGGAGGAAGAGGAGGTCGTCCAGCCCGTCGATCAGGTAGGCCCCCTGGTTGATGAGGCGGTTGCACAAGGACCCCTCTCCCGCCCGGAAAGGGATGCAGCCGACGTCCTTGCTGCTCCCGATCGCGTAGTTCGCGGTGACCGCGGTGCCGCTCCTCGGTCCCGCCTCCCCGATCACCACCACCTTGCTCAGGAAGGCAAGGATCCGGTTCCGCATCGGGAAGTGCTCGGGCTTCGCCTTCGTCCCCGGGGGATACTCGCTGAGGAGAAGCCCGGAGCGCCTGATTCGCTCGTAAAGAGGCTTGTTTCCCAACGGGTAGCAGACGTCCACTCCCGTGCCGAGCACCGCGACCACGCGCCCGCCTGCCTCGAGTGCCCCTTCCATCGCCGCCGCGTCGATCCCGCGGGCAAGGCCCGAGACAAGGACGTAGCCATGTTTGGCGAGCCCGGCGCCGATCTCCCTTGCCATCTTCGCCCCGTAGGCGCTACAGTCCCTCGACCCGACGTAGGTGACGCACTTCTCCTCTTTCTGGACGAGGGAGAAATCCCCTTCATAGTAAAGGACCAGCGGGGGCTTCCATACCGGCCGCAGCTGGGGCGGGAAGGAATCGTCCAGCATCGTGACCACTCCCATGCTCCCGACTTTCGCAAGGGACTCCTCTATGACCTCCTTGCTCAGGTACTCCCTTCTCCGGACCGCCCCCATCTCCTTGTCCCAGTCCCCGCCGTAGTGCGTGGAAAGGGCAAGGAGCAAATCGCTCCCTTTGTGCATTTCTTCGTTCCTCCCAAACCCCTTATAGGAGAGGGAGGGCGGAAAGTGCCCTAGAACAGTAAGACTTTCTTCTCCAAAGCCGCTTTGACCGGGCCGAAGGAACGGCGGTGGATGCCAGGGATCGGGCCAAGGCGCTCCAGCGCCTCGAGGTGCTCCTTGGTCCCGTATCCCTTGTTCCGGCGGAACCCATACCCCGGGTAAAGCACGTCCAGCTCGTCCATCAGGCGGTCCCTCGTCACCTTGGCAAGAATCGAGGCGGCCGCCACGTTCAGGCACTGGGCGTCCGCCTTCACCAAAGGAAGGGCAGGACAGGCGAGTCCTTCCAAGGGCATCGCGTCCGTGATGATGAAGTCAGGCCTGGGGGAAAGGGACTCCAAGGCCTTCCCCATCGCCACCCTCGTCGCTTGGTAAATGTTAAGCCTGTCGATGTCCTCCGCCCCAAGCACGGCAATCCCGTAGGCGAGCGCGTTCTCCTGGATGGGACCGAAAAGCGACTCCCGCTTCCTCGCGCTCAGCTTCTTGCTATCGTCGATGTCCTCGTTCCGGTAGTCTTCCGGGAAGATGACCGCGGCGGCGACGAGCGGCCCTGCGAGAGGACCTCTCCCGGCCTCGTCCACCCCGGCGAGGAAGCGATAGCCCTCCTTGAAGAAGCGTCTCTCGAAGCTAAGCACAGGGACGCTCCAGGCTCATCTTGCCAAGAAGCCCGGCCCGGAACTCCCGGAGGAGAAGCGATCCCGCTTCCTCAAGGCGCGGCTCCCCGTGCATCCCGAGGAGGCCACGGCGAAGGGCGACGCCGGACTCGATGTCCTCGGGGGCAACTCCGGAAATATCTTCGATTCCAAAACGTTCCCTTAAAGAAGATGGGTAATATTCTCGCAGAAAGCCGATCAAAGCGAGAAAAAGCTGGTCTTCCGGCAGGATGCGGTCCGGGATGGAACCCAGGAGCGCGAGATGAAGCGCCTGCTCCTTCTCCTCGTAGCGCATCGGAAGGATCCCCGGGGTGTCAAGCAACGTGAATCCCCCCTCGATCCGGAGCCACTGCTCGGCCCTGGTGACGCCGGGGCGGTTCTCGCTCTTGAGCCGCCTTCTTCCCGCCAAGGCGTTGATGAAAGTCGACTTCCCGACGTTCGGGACGCCGAAGACGAGGATGCGCGCGTCCTGGGGCTTCATCCCGATCCTCCGCTCCTTCTCCCTCTTCCTTTCAAGAAGGCCCTTCGAGCATTCCCTTAGGAGAGGAAGAATCTTCCCAGCGACAAGGTTCCCGGAGAAAGCCGGGATCCCCTTCCCGCGGAAATACGCGACCCATGAGGAGGTGACGGGCTCGTCGGCGAGATCCCCTTTCGACAAGACGATGAGTCGGGGCTTCGCCCCGGCAAGAGTGTCGAAAAGAGGGTTCCTGGTGCTGAAGGGGGCCCTGGCATCACATATCTCAACAAGGAAATCCGCCCCTTTCACGTAAGGGGCAAGCCTATCCAGGGCCTTCTTCATGTGGCCCGGGAAATGATGGATGCCTTGGGAGAAAGTCGCGCTCATAGGCACATGACCTCCCATGGCCAGCGATAGGACTGGAAGCTCGTCGAGCCGTCATAGGCGCGATAGACGCACTTCCCGACGACGGCGATCGCCTTCCCGATCAGCGAGGAAGAGGAGACGGGACCCTCGAACCTGCTGTCGTCAGAAGCGCCCTTCGCGCGGTTATCGCCCAGGAGGAAGTACTCATCCTCGCCAAGCGCATAGGAGGCCACGGATCCGGTCTCGTGAAGATGGTCCTGGAAATAGTCCTCTCCCCATTCGGGGACGAAGTCCTGAGGAACCTCCTCTCCGTCAACGAACAAGGAGCCGGAAGCGTCGATCTGGATGGTCTCCCCTGGGAGCCCGACGATCCGCTTGATCTTAGGGGCGGCACCGGGCGAGAGCTCGCCATTCCGGAAATCCTCGTCAAAGTAGGTGATAACTATGGAAAAACGTTCAAGGGAATCACGGAAGTCCTCGGAATCGTCCATCAATCCGAAATCGCAGACATACTCCGTCCCTTCCCCTCCGTCGAAGGCGCCGATATCCGCGGGAGGGATCTGGGAAAGCCTGCCGTCCACCCACATTTCCGCGTCGTGGTTGAGGGTCGGGTACATGGAGGACCCGTTCACCAGGAAGGTCCCGTAGGCGTAGCGCCAGTAAAGGATCTGCGAGCCCCCCGATAGAAGGACGGCGATGAGCGCCGAAAGAATGACCTTCAGGATCGCGCGGGCCCTCTTCTTCCAGGAAAGCCCGTTCTTCTTCCCAAGAGGAGATAAGGATTCCTTGCGCACGCCATATCCGCTTTCCATGCGGTTGGATTATAGGCGCAGGAGCGCTGGCGAGCATCCCGTCCTGATTGCGCTAGCCAGGGAAAGCGGCGAAAGGAACGTAGGTTGAGCCTGCCGTTCCTTCATCCGCAATGGCTCCCTCACCAAGCGGGTAGTCGTCCGGATAAGCGGTCCGCTGCCCGTCCGTGAAACATCCATCGCTAATTCTTGCCATGCCATCGGCGAGCGCCCCGGCCCCCCAGGAAGCCACGCCATCCTCAAGGAGGACATAAGGGGAAAGGCGAACCCATTTCCCGTTGGAAACGCCATCAAAGCCCTTAGCAGTCCCGAGCCCATAGACAAGAGAAGGCATCGCCATCCTGAACCGATCCATGTCGATTCCGTCCGAGGAGCGCCCGAACAAGGCCGCAGCCGCCCGAAGGATCATCTCCCCGTGCTCCTTGGCAAGGAAGTCGTGCCGAACCTCCCAGCCTTCCGAATCCACGTAGCGAAGAATTCCGCCCTCGATCTCAAACGAGGATACGCCTTCCAGGTCCATGGCGATCTCGACAAGGTCCCTTGCCACTTCCCCGGAAAGGAAGTCGATGTTCATCGCCGGGACATAGCCGCCGGGCGCCACCCTCTCCAGCTCCCTCCAATAAGGGTGCCAGGAAAGATTCATCGAGCCTGATCCCTGCCCAAGGAAAGAGGAAGCCCCGCCCGGGAGCGCCTGGGCAAGGGTGAAATGGAGCGGAAGCCCCTGCTCCTCGGCATCCAAAGCGCCAGGGGAAGGTGGCTCGGAAGCAGAAGGCTCCTCGAGAGAGAAGGACAAGGAATAGTCCTTGGCCTCCGCCAAATTCCCCTTCGCACGAACGGAAAGAAAGAAAGAACCCGGGAAGGGAGATCTGCCTTGCCGGCATCCCCCGGAGATGCGACGCCAAGGATCGACAGTTCTTGCGGCGAGCTCGCAGAGGCAGGAAGGAACCAGCCCGCCGCGTAGAGGCCTTCGCCATCGATCCCCCAAGAGACTTCCCCATGGCATTGGACATGAAGTAGATACCAGTCCTCGTCGGCCCACGTCGACCCGTTCCCGTCCCCTTTCAGAGAAAGCCCGGCCTCAAGGGTGCCGGAAAGAGAAAGAATCCCGCCCATCCGCATCTCATTGAGCGGAGTGGCCCTCTCCCAGGAATCGTTCTCGCCCGGGACATAGGAGCCGGGAAGCCCCTTGCTCGACTCGGCTTCATCAAGCGTCCCTCTTTCCCTGATCGCCAGGGAGGGCGCCTCCCCCGTCTCGAAGGGGTCCATGCCACCGAGCACGTTCCTGGGCTCGGAACTATCGCACGAGGCGAAGGCAAGGCCTCCCATGGCAAGGGAAACGGCGAGAAGGGCAGGAAGCCTAAAAGCAAAGCGGCATCTTGTCCGAATTTCTTGCTTCACAAGAATATTCTAGCAGATTACAGAAATAATTATGGAATTTGCCCAATAACTAGAAAAGGCGCCTCGCGGCGCCTTCTCGTCGAGCTAGCAGCCTACTTGCGGCTCGCTTTGGCTTCCGTCTCCTTGATGCGGGCGGCCTTCCCGGAGAGCTTGCGCAGGTAGTGTATCTTCGCGCGACGGACCTTGCCGTGGCGGACCACTTCGATCTTCGCGATCGAGGGGGCGTTGATCGGCCAGATCCTCTCCACGCCGATGCCGCTGGAGATCTTGCGGACCGTGAAAGTCTCGCTCACTCCGTGGCCCTGGCGAGAGATGACCACGCCTTCGAACGCCTGGATGCGCTCCTTCTTGTTCTCGACGATGCGGACGCTCACCCTGACGGTGTCGCCGGCCGAGAAGTTCGGGATGTCGTTCCGAATCTGACGGGAAGTGACCTTTTCGACCAAGTTCATGTCCATAGTCATTTCCTCCTTATGATTCCCGGGGTTCATGGGGGTCGGCCCAGCGGAGCCCGTCGGCGCGCTTTCGCGTGCTCGTGGAATATACGCCACCCAGTGTCCCTGGGCAAGGGCGAACATGGACGCCCTTAGGCCAGATAGCGAAGCCGACGGTAGCAAACGCAAATGGGCCAAAAACTCCAGTGCCTGGCTAAGTCTTCGAAATACTCCGCAGTAACCTGAGACCTAACTTTCCGGCTAAGTTAACATGCGACGTTAGATTAGCCGGAAATATACCACCCCTTTCCTTTGGCAAAGGCCAATTCACATTAACGATGTCAAGCAAATCAACTTGACAAACCATTTCATGAAGGGGATATTCCGCTCCGTAGAAAGCACATAGGAGATAACTCAACATGGTCAAGCTCAGACTCACCCGCATCGGACGCCACAAGGATCCCTTCTTCCGCATCGTCGCCAGCGACAGCCGCTCCGCCAGGGACGGCCGCATCATCGAGCAGATCGGGATCTACGACCCCGCCAAGGGCGCCAAGGAGGCCGTGATCGACGAGGAGAAGGCGCTCAAGTGGCTCCAGAACGGGGCCATCCCCAGCGACTCCGTCCGCGCGATGCTGACCGCCAAGGGCATCATCGCCAAGTTCAACGCCGCGAAGGCCAAGAAGAACTAAGGATGGCCGACTACGTCAAGGCCATCCACGGCCTGATCGACCCGATGGTCGAGCATCCCGACGACATCATCATCCGCGAGATTCCCTCCGGGTCGGACCGCGACCTCACGATCCTCATCTGCGCCGACGAGGAGGACACCAAGCGCCTCATCGGGAAGCGCGGGGTCGTTGCCAACGCCCTCCGCGAGGTCATCCGCATCGCCGCCAAGGCCGAGGACACGAACACCAGGGTCCACCTGAAGTTCGAAAGCTTCTCCGAGGCCGAGGGGGAGAACGCCTAGGAAGGCGTTCTTTTTCTCCATGGACGAGTGGATCAAGGTCGCCGAGCTCGGTAAGCCCTTCGCCCTCAAGGGCGAGGTCAAGGCCCGCTCCCTGACGAGCTTCCCGGAGCTTCGCTTCACCAAGGGGAGGAAGCTTCTTGCAAGAAGAGAGGACGAAAAGGAAGGAGGAAGGGAGCTGACGCTTCGCTCCTGCCGTGCCTCGGGAAACTCCCTCACCTTCCTTTTCGAGGAAATCGGCACCCCTGAGGAAGCGGAGTCTCTCCGCGGGCTTTCTCTCTACATCCGGAAGGAAGAGGCGCCCGTCCCGGAGGGATACTACCGGCTGGAGGACCTCAAGGGACTCTCCTGCTTCGACCAGGACGGGAATCTCCTCGGGACGGTCGTCGACACCATGCAGAACGCCCCCGTCCTCAACCTCGTCGTCGAGAAGAAGGAAGGCGGGCGCTTCACCGTCCCTTTCCTCGACAAGAAGTTCGTCCTCGACCTTGATCTCGAGAGCAAGAAGATCGTCATCCAGGTCATCCCGGGGCTTTTATGAAGATCCAGGTCCTCACCCTGTTCCCCGAGATGTTCGAGGGCTTCGAGAGCCAGAGCATCATCAAGCGCGCCCTTGCCAAGGGCGTCGCCTCTTTCGAAGCGATCCAGATCCGCGACTTCACCAAGGACCGCTACGGCAGGACCGACACCCCCTCCAT
Organism: uncultured Bacillota bacterium; assembly: GCA_949289845.1. Taxonomy (GTDB): domain Bacteria; phylum Bacillota_I; class Bacilli_A; order RFN20; family CAG-826; genus UBA4951. The sequence goes on along the minus strand of CASEPN010000004.1, from coordinate 11,514 downwards.
CGGAGGAGGGGCGGGGCTCATCCAGAAAGCGCAGCCGATCGTCGATGCGATAGAGGAGGCGAAGAGGAGGGCCCCGGGAAGCCGCGTCCTTCTCATGTCCCCGAGGGGCAAAAGGTTCGCGCAAGAGGACGCCGTGAGGCTATCGAAGGAAGCGGGAGCGATCCTTGTCTGCGGCCACTACGAGGGAGTCGACGAGAGGGTGTCCTCCTTCGTCGACGAGGAAGTCTCCATGGGCGACTTCGTCCTCACGGGAGGCGAGATCCCCTCGATGGCGATCGCCGATTCCGTCATCCGCCTCCTCGACGGGGCGATCGCGAACGAGTCCCTTGGGGAAGAAAGCTTCAACGAGCCCCTCCTCGAATATCCCCAGTGGACCGAGCCCTACGAGTACCGCGGGATGAAGGTCCCCGACATCCTCTATTCCGGGAACCACGAGGCGATCCGCCTCTGGAGGAGGAGGGAGCAGCTCCGCATCACGAGGGAAAGGAGGCCGGATCTCTTCGAGCGGCTCCCCCTCACGAAGGAAGACCGGAAGCTCCTCGAGGAGCTCGACGGCCTCCGGGAGGCAAAATGGGAAAAAGCCGCCCTCGAGAAAGGGCGGCGCTTCCTTCATAAGGAAGAGGACTAGCGCCTCTTCATCAAATACTGGATCTCGTCCTGGTTCGCCTCAAGGGCTTCCTCAAGGGCCAAGTTGCAGTGGAACACATGGGAAAGAGGGGCGTTCTTCCCAACGTATTCCTTATACCCGTGCGGGATGCCCGCCTCGTCGAGGAGCCGGTGCATCGCCTGGTTTTCCCCGAGGAGGAAGTCCCCGTCCCCCGTCAGAAGGTACATGGGCGGGAGATAGTCCCCGACGAAGGCGAGGGGATCGAGCTCCTTTCCAAGGCGCCCCGCGGTCCCGAGCCAATGGTTCAGGGAGTCTTCGGGATCGGAAAGGTTCCGGAAGGTCGCGCAGTTGAGCCCGAGGCCTCCGATCGCAAGAGGGCACTTGAAGTTCGTGCCCCAGTGCTGGTGGAAGAGGGTCCTCAGATCGGCCCTCCCGCAGATCTCGGCATAGTGGAACGCTAGGTGTCCCCCCGCGGAATCCCCAAAAAGAAGGGGCTTTTCCAAGGATATTCCAAGTCGCTCCCCATTGTTCTTGAGCCATTCCATCGCCTTGTCCACCGCCAGGAGCTGGGTCGGGAAGCGCGCTTCCGGCGCCAGGGGGTAGCTGAAGACGACGACCCCGAAGCCTTGCTTGGCGAGGTAGCGGCCGTATAGGCGGTACGTCTCCTTGGTCCCATAGGAGAAGCCTCCCCCGTGGACAACCAGGATCGCGGGAAGAGGATCCTTCCTTTCCGCCGGGCGATGGACGTCCAGCCGCCAGTACTTCCCTTTTCCGGGGCCATAAGGGAACTCGAGGCTCTCGACCCCGTCAACGTCCTTGATGTTCCGATCGCGCGCGTCGTCGACCTTCTTCGTGCCCCGCCGCCTATGCCAGGCGACGAGCCTGTCCTTGATGGATGCCATTCCTACCTCCTAGAAACCGCGGAATCCCGGGGGAAGGCCGCGCCCGCCCTTGAGACCCTTCATTTTCTTCATCATATCACGGCTCTGCTCGTACTTGCGGAGCACGCGGTTCACGTCCGCCTGCGTGGTGCCGGACCCGCGGGCGATGCGCTGCTTCCTGGAGTTCTTGAGGCATTCCGGATGCCTTCTCTCATAAGGAGTCATCGAGGAGACGACGACCTCGAAGATCTTCATCTCGCGCTCAGCCCTCTCCTTCTGCTCGTCCGTGAGGGAAGGCATGCCCGGGATCATCTTCGCGATCGCCCCTAGGGAGCCGATCCGGCGGACCATCTTCATCTGGTCGATCATGTCCTCGAGAGTGAACTCCCCCTCGAGCATCTTCCTCCCCGCGCGGGCGGCCTCCTTCTCGGAAATGACCTCCTGGGCCTTCTCCACGAGGCTCACGACGTCCCCCATCCCGAGGATGCGGTCGGCCATGCGGTCGGGATGGAACTCCTCGAGGTCCTCGAGCTTCTCGCCCACGCCGGCGAACTTGATGGGAAGGCCGGACATGTGCTTGATCGAAAGGGCCGCGCCTCCCTTCGCATCGCCGTCCAGCTTGCTCATCACGATGCCCGTGAGAGGAACGGACTCATGGAAGGCCTTGGCGACGTTCACCGCGTCCTGGCCCGCCATCGCGTCCACGAGGAGGAGGGACTCCTCCGGATGGACCTTCTGGATGATGTTCCGGAGCTCCTCCATCAAGGGCTCGTCAATCTGAAGCCGTCCCGCGGTGTCGAGGATGAGAGTGTCCCTGCCCAGGCTTAGCGCCTCCTCCCGCGCCTTGAGGGCGATGTCCACGGGATCCGCCTTCGTCCCGAGGCTGAAGAAGGGGACGTCGATCTTCGAAGCGATTTCCCGAAGCTGGTCGATGGCCGCGGGGCGATAGACGTCAAGCCCGGCGAGGAGAGGCTTCCTCCCTTCCTTCTCCTTCAGGCGGAGGGCTAGCTTACCCGCGGTGGTGGTCTTGCCCGAGCCCTGGAGGCCGACGAGAAGGATGGTCGTGAGGGGCTTCCCGCGCTTCAGGGCGGTCTCCCCGGAGCCAAGGAGCGCGAGGAGCTCGTCGTGGCATATCTTGACGAGCATCTCGCTCGGATTGACCTTAAGGAGGACCTCCTGCCCGAGCGCTTTCTCGCGCACATGCTGGAGGAACTCCTTCACGACCTTGTAGTTGACGTCGCTTTCCAGGAGGGCGACCCGGATCTCCCCCAGCGCCCCTTCGATGTTCTTCTCGCTGAGGGTGCTCTCCCCCCGCATCTTCTTGAAGACCCGCTGGAACTTTTCCGTCAAAGACTCAAATGCCATCCCTAAGCACCTCCTTCGCTTCCTCTTCCTTGCCTTCCTCGAGAAGCCCGAGGACTTTCTCCACCCGTCCGAGGAATCCGAGCTTATCCTCGCATTCCTCAAGTTTTCTTTCGGCTTTTTTCACCGCGTCCTGGATACCTGCGCGCGAGACGCCTTCCTCTTCTGCCATCTCCCCAAGGGATAGGTCCTCCAGGTAGCGGCTCTCGAAGGCCTTCCTCTGCGCCGGGGAGAGAAGAGGCCCGTATAGGTCGTAAAGACGGACCAAACGGACCCTCCGCTCAAGCTCACTCATGGGCAAGGAGGAGCGCATGCAGATACTCCTCGAGGTCGAACTCCCGGAGGTCCTCCATCCTTTCCCCAAGGCCGATGAAGCGGACGGGCACGCCGATTTCGTCACGGATCGAGAGGATGATCCCGCCCTTGCTCGTCCCGTCCATCTTGGTTATCACGATTCCAGTCAGCGGGGTCGCCTCCTCGAAGGCTTTCGCCTGGCTGACCCCGTTCTGCCCTGTCGTCGCGTCGATCACGAGGAAAGTCTCGTGGGGCGCGCCCGGGATGATCTTCCCGAGCACCTTCCGCATCTTCGAAAGCTCCGCCATGAGGTTCTGCTTCGTCTGGAGGCGTCCGGCGGTGTCGACGATGAGAAGGTCGATCCCCTCCTTCAGGGCCCGTTCCGCCCCTTCGTAGCAAAGCGAGGCGGGGTCGGCCCCTTCCTTTCCGAGGACGATCGGGCAGGAAAGACGCTCGGCCCAGATGGAAAGCTGCTCCCTCGCCCCGGCGCGGAAGGTGTCCCCGGCGACGAGCATCACCTTCTTTCCCATCCCTTGGTAGCGGAGCGCGAGCTTGGCGATCGTCGTGGTCTTGCCCACCCCGTTCACCCCGGTCATGAGGAGGACGGTCGGTCCCTCGGGGGCGAAATGGATCTCGTTCTCGATCTTCCCCTCGCCCACGTAGCCAAGGAACATGAGGTCGACGAGCTCCTCGTTGAGCCTTGTCGTGTCCTCGATCCCTTCCTTCCTGGCCTTCTCCATGAGGCCTTGGACGAGGCGGAGGGTGAGCGAAACCCCGACGTCGGCCTCGATGAGGATCTCCTCCAGCTCTTCGAAATAGGCCCCGCTGGCCTTCCCGTAGCGCTTCGAAAGCTCCTTCAGCCGGTCGGCGAAGGCGGCCCTGCTTTTCCTGAGTCCCTTCTCGTAGCTATCCTGCCGCTCGTCCCGGGGCTTCTTCGAGAACTTCTCGCGGAGGAAGGAGAAAAGGCCCATCAGGCGCCCTCCTCCTCGCGGTCGGCGAGCTTCTCGAGGGCGAGACGGGCCGCCATGGTCTCGGCCTCTTTCTTGCTTCTTCCCGTCCCGCGGGCCAGCTCCTGGTCCTCGAAGTAGACCCCGACGACGAAGGTCTTCTCGTGGGCGGGCCCCTTCTCCGAGATGAGGCGGTAGGTCACCGACTCCCTATGGTCGGCCTGGATGACCTCCTGGAGCTCGCTCTTGGGGTTCTCCGTAGAGGGTAGGACGGTGGAGGTCACCTCCTCCTCGAGGATGTTCCGTACGAAGGAGCGGGCGAAGGGGAGACCCTGGTCCAAAAGAAGCGCGCCGAGGAAGCTCTCGAGGACGTCTTCCATGAGGGAATCGTTCTTTTCAGGGTCCCCCTGGAAGCTGCTCCCGACGAGGACGAGGGGGCCGAAGCCAAGCTTCCTTGCAAGGGAAGCCTCCCCTTCCGTCCGGATGAAATGCGCGCGGAGGGCGGTCAGCCCTCCCTGCTGGAGCTCCGGGTGGAGCTCGTAGCAAAGCTCCCCGACGAGGAAACCCATCAGGGCGTCCCCGAGGAACTCGAGTCGCTCGTAGTCCTTGTGGCGAGTCCCCGCGTTCCCGTTCACCGAGCTATGGGTGAAGGCGAGCTCGTAGAGTGGGACGTTCTCCTCGCGGGGGTAAACCCCGAGGGCCTGGAGGCGCTCCAGGATCCTTTCCCTGCCCATCCTCACGAAAGAAGGCGCGCGAGCTCCGCGGCCATATCCCCCTTCGCCATACGGGAAGCCAGGGAAAGCGCGCTCAGGAAGCCCTTGGGGTCGCTCGCCCCGTGGGCCTTCACCGCCACGCCCTTTACGCCCAGGAGCATCGCCCCGCCGATCGAGGAGGGGTCGAGGCTTTCCTTGAGGCCGGCCATTCCCTTTTTTGCCAAAAGATATCCAAGTTTCGTGGAGATATTCGTCATGAAGGCCTTCTTTAGGAGGTGGCCCATCGCCTTCGCGGCCCCTTCGACGCCCTTCATGAGGACGTTCCCGCTATATCCGTCGGTCACGAGCACCTCCATCGGGCCCTCGAGGACGTCCTTGCCCTCGACATTCCCGATGAACTCGTACTCTTCCTTCGGATTTTCCTTCAGGAGGCGATAGGCTTCCTTCCCTTCGGGCGAGCCCTTCCCTTCCTCCGCACCGTTGGAAAGGAGCGCCACCTTGGGCTTATCGACCCCGTAGACGATCCTTTGGTAGAGGGCGCCCATGAGGGCGAACTGCATGAGCTCCTCCCCGGAGTTCTCGTTGCTTGCGCCGCAGTCGAGGAGGATCGTATGCCCCCCGGTCCGGAAGTTCGGGAGCGAGGCGGCCAGCGCGGGCCGGAGCACGCCTTCCGCCTTCCCGAGGATGAGGGCGGCGCTCGAGAGGAAGGCCCCGGTCCCGCCCGCGGAGACGACCGCCGAGCACTTCCCCTCCCTCACGAGGGAGGAGGCCTTGTAGATCGAGCTTCCTTTCGCGCGGATGACGTCGAGCGCCCCCGCGGTCATCGGAAGGACGTCGGGCGCTTCCACGAGCTCCCCGAGCGAGGAGACGTCCCCGAGCTCCTCCTTCCTTCCTACGAGATAAAGGAGGACTCCAGGATTCTTCTCATGAAAGGAACGGACGGCCTCAAGGGCCATCCCGGGGCCCTTGTCGGAGCCCATCATGTCCACGGCGATCGCTAGTTTTTCCATAGCCCGGATTATAGCGGGTTTCCCCCTTCCTTTCCTGGGCGCCTTAGCCCCGGCTCACTTCCTCCCCTTCCTCGGCGAGGGCGATCGCCCTCTCCCCCTTCCTTGAGGGGTCCTCGAGAAGGGCTTCCGCGTCATGGAGGGCGCACTCGAAGATGCGGAAGTCGTCCACCGCGTTCAAGAGGCGGAAGTCCGGGAGTCCGCTCTGCCTCGTGCCGGCGACTTCCCCGGGACCACGGAGGGCGAGGTCCTTCTCGGCGATGAGGAAGCCGTCCTCCGTATTGAGGAGGGTCTTGATCCTCTCGCTTTCCCTGGGGCCCCTCTCGTCGACGAGGAGGCAGAGGGATTTCCTCCCATCCCGCCCGATCCTTCCCCGGAGCTGGTGGGCAGCGCTCAAGGAGAAGCTCCCGGCCTCGTAAAGGATGAGAAGCCCGGCCTCCGGGACGTCGATCCCGACCTCCACCATGCTCGTCGCCACGAGGATCGGGCGTTCCTTCGCGCGGAACAGCCGCTCGCTTTCCATCTGCTCCTCCCGCCCCATCTTCCCGTGGAGGAGGACGCACTTCCCCGGGAAGAGCCTCGCGAAGCTATCGAAGGCCTTCCGGGCGCTTTTGAGGGTGTCCTCACCCTCGATATGGGGAAGGACGACGAAGCATTCCCTCCCCTCGTCGAGGGTGTCCAGCACCGCCTGGAGGACCTCCGGGTCGTCAGGGGCGCACCACTTGGTCTCCACCTTCCTCCTGCCCTTGGGAAACTCCCGGAGGGTGCTGACGTCCATGTCCCCGAAGAGGGTGAGGGCGAGGGTCCTCGGAATCGGGGTCGCGCTCATGAGGAGGAGGTCGGCCCCCTCCCCCTTCCCCAAAAGCGAGGTCCTCTGGGCCACGCCGAACTTATGCTGCTCGTCGATGATGACGAGGCTGAGGTTCAAGTAATCCACGCTCTTGGCGAAAAGGGCGTGCGTCCCCACGAGGAGGTCGATGTCCCCGTCCCGAAGGTCCTGGAGGATCGCCGGCCTTTCCTCCCCCGGGGTCCCGCCCGTCAAAAGGGCGACCCGGAAGGAAGTGCCCTCGAAGAGCCTTGAGAGGGTGAGGTAGTGCTGCCTTGCCAGGGTTTCGGTGGGCGCCATGAGGGCGGTCTGCCCGCCCCTAGTGCCGTTCGCGTAGGCGGCAAGGGCCGCGACCAGGGTCTTCCCCGTCCCCACGTCCCCCTGGAGGAGGCGGTACATCGCCCCCTTCCCGTCCATGTCGGAAAGGATCTCCTCGAGGGCCTTCCGCTGGTCCTCGAGGAGGGGGTAGGGAAGGGAGGAGACGAACGAAAGGACCTTCTCTTTATCCACCTTGCGGCGGCTCTCCCGCCCCTCGCCCCGGTGGCGCTTCCTTGCGAGGAGGTTCCTCAGCTCGTATAGGAGGGCTTCCTCATACTTCAATGTCCTGAGCGCTTCCTTCGCCTCCTCGTAGGAGCTCGGAAAGTGGGCCTTATGGAGCGCCTCCTCCCTCCGGAGCAGCCTGTAGCGCGCCCGGAGATGCTCCGGGACGATGTCCTCCACCTTGCCCCTTAGCTTCTCCTCCTGGCGGAGGAGCTGCGTCCGGAACGAGCCCTGGGAGAGCCCTTCCGGAAGGCGGTAGACGGGGACGAGCCTCCCTCCTTCCTCCGGACGGTGGGCGGACAGGAAGGAGTAGCTCCTCCTCCGTTCCTCGCGCTTCAGCACGAGGAGGAGCTCCCGCGTGGAGAACGACTTGTCCCGCATCAAGTACTCGCGGTTCCAAGCCTCTACGAGGAGGGTCCTCCCTCCCTTCGTCTCGAAGCGGAAGCTCACGAGGCATCTCCTCAGGAACCGCGTGAGACGGAAGGACCCGGGGATCGCATGCCCGAGGCAGACCACCCTCTCCCCGTCCTTCGGCTCATGCGCCTTCGTGAGGGCCAGGTCCTCGTAGCGAACAGGGAGGTGCTCCAGGACGTCCAAAGGGGTCCGGAAGCCCGCGTTCCGGAGCGAGGCGCTGAGGGATGGCTCCTTCATGGGGAAACTATAGAAGAAAAAGGAGAGGCCGAGGCCCCTCCTTCCTACTGGACGCCGATGAGGAAGCTGTAGATCGGCTGCCCGCCCGGATGGACGTTCAGCTCGACGTCTGGGAAGCGTTCCTCGAGGAGCTTCCCAAGGGCTTCCGCCTCCTCCTCCTTCACGTCCTCCCCGTAGATGAGGGTGAGGGAGCAGGAGTCCTCGTCGACCAGGGACTCGGCGAGCGCCAGGAGCGCCTCCCCCTTGTCCTTGAGGCAGCTCACGATCGTCTTGTCGTCCTTCATCGCGAGGTAGTAGTCCTTCGTCACGTGGACGCCCTGGATGTCCGCGTCCTTGATCGCGAAGGTCACGGAGCCGGAACGGATCTCCTTGAGGACGCTCCGCATGTTCTCGTAGATGTCCTCCCCGTCCCCCTCCTTCTGGTACATGGAGCAGGCGACGAGGCCCTGGAGGATGGTCTTGCTCGGGACGACCCTGGCCTTCTGGGGCCCGCCCTCGAGCATGTCGCACGCCTGGGAGGCGGCCATCACGATGTTGGAGTTGTTCGGAAGGATGAACACCTGGCGCGCCCTGGTGCGCTTGATCGCCTGGAGGAAGTCCTCCGTCGCGGGGTTCATCGTCTGGCCCCCGGGGACGATCACGTCGACCCCGGAGTCATGGAACATCTTGTCGAGGCCAGGCCCGGAGGAGACGGCGACGAGGCCGAACTCATGGTCGGGCTCCCCGACCTCGCTTTCGGCGGCGCTGAAGTCCGTCGCGGCCTTCCCTTCCTGGATGTTGCGGTGCTCCTCGCTCATGTTCTCGATGACGATCGTCACGAACTCGCCGTAGTTCTGGGCGTAGTTCAGCATCTCGCCCGGGGCGAGGGTGTGGACATGGACCTTCACGAGGTCGCCGTTCCTCATGAAGACGAGCGACTTCCCGTGGCTCTTGAGGAAGCGGGCGAACTTCTCCTCGAAGAAGGGGCGCTTCCCCTCTTCCGGGGTCCCCAGGCGCAGCATGAACTGCGTGCAGTAGCCGTAGCCTTCCTCCTCCTCGCTCAGCATCGCGCCGGCGTAGGCGCTTTTCTGGGGGGCGGCGGACTCTTGCCTCGGCGCCTCCTCGTTCCGCTCGACGAAGCGGCCTTCCGCCGCGGAAAGCATGCCCTCGAGGATCACGAGAAGCCCGGCTCCGCCGCTATCGACGACCCCGACCTCCTTGAGGACGGGAAGAAGCTCCGGGGTGTGCTCGAGGGAAACCCTGGCGGCCTCCACCAGGAGCTTCAGGTAGCCCTCGATCGAGATGTCCTTCCTCGTCTTCCCGTGGGCGACGTCGCTTCCCTCGCGGATGACGGTGAGGATCGTGCCCTCGACGGGGTTGTCGACGACGCGGTAGGCGACCTCCTTCCCGTTCCGGAAGGCGAGGTCGAGGTCATGGGCGCTCGCCTCCTTCTTGCCGCGGAGCGACTCGGCGAAGCCGCGGAAGATCTGGCTCGTGATCGAGCCCGAGTTCCCGCGGGCGCCCCCGAAGACGCCGTCGGCGAAGGCGAGGGCGATCGTCCCGACGGAGTCGTCCCCCTTGTTCACGATCTCCTTCACCCCGCTTCGGAGGGTGAGGTTCATGTTCATCCCGGTGTCCCCGTCCGGCACGGGGAAGACATTCAGCTGGTCGATCTCCGGATAATGGTTATATAGGTTGTTGGCGCCCGAGATAAGAAGCTTCTTAAGGGCCTGCCCGTTCAATGACTTCATGGCTAGTGGACTTCCTTGACGTCCTCGACGAAGACGTTCACTTTCGAAAGGTGGATCGGGAGCTTCCTGCGGAGGGAGAAGGACACCTGCTTCTGGACGCTCGAGATGACCTCGGTCATCTTGAGCCCGTAGGCGAGGACGACGTAGATGTCGACCTCGTAGCCCTGGGCGCTCTTGCGCACGCGGACGGGCGGTTTCTTCTCGTCGGCGGGAAATAGCCCGAGCGAGGAGCCGGGAGGGACGACCGCCTTCACCCCATAGGAGAGGAGGGCGGCTTCCTTCGCCGCCTCGGCAATCACCTCGTCCTTGATGGTCACGCGACCCAGTTCCCTAGCGTCCTTCTTGTCCATAGGATCTCCAAATCGGCGGCATTATCGCACTTTCTTCCTGAGGAAGAAAGCCGGGCCTAGCCAGCCTCCCTGGCGGGAAGGAAGAGATAGGGGATCCCGCCCCGGGCGAGGTCGAGAGGCTCCTCCTCGACGAGGAGAGATAGCATCCTTGCCTCCTCCATGAGGTGGGCGAGGGAGGTCTCGCGGTCTTCCAGGATCTCCTCCATGAGTCCGGAGCATCCCTCGAACTCGATCTCCTCCCAGCCCTCGGGGGCCTTCCCTTCCTTAGAAGGGTCCATGAGGAAGCCCGCGAGATAGCCACCCTCGAAAGGAGAGCCGATGTAGGTCGGCCCGTCTTTATCAAGGAGCAGGAGAGGAAGCGCCTCGTGGAGGCGGTCCTCCGCCTCGCCCCAGGCTTCCTCGGGGGTTAGCCCCCGCTTCGCAAGGAGGAGCGACGGGGGCAGCTCGATCATTTTCGCCATGGGGGGAGTATAAGGGCGGGGCACGAAAAAAGCGCCCCCTTTCGGGGACGCCTCGCGGCCCGGCGGCGCGCTATTTTCGCTCCGGAGGAGCTATCGTCGCCACTGCGGTGCTTGACTTCCGTGTTCGGGATGGGAACGGGTATGACCACCGCGCCATAGCCACCGGACCGCTTGCCGGTGCTCCCTGAAGACCGAACGCTACGTTCCCATGCTCTCTCCATGCGCCTGATCGCAAGCGATCGGCTTAGAAATAAGTTGATAAGAAATCCTCGGGCTATTAGTACCGGTCTCCTGAACGCGTCGCCGCGCTTATAGATCCGGCCTATCGACCCCCTGACATTGGGGGGCCCTTACTCCATATAGGATGGGAAACCTCATCTTAGGGCGAGCTTCACGCTTAGATGCTTTCAGCGTTTATCTCTTCCGAAGGTAGCCACCCGGCCGTGCCGCTGGCGCGACAACCGGTGTACCAGTGCTTCGTTGATCTCGGTCCTCTCGTACTAGAGACCAGACCCTTCAAGTTTCCTACGCCCACGACAGATAGGGACCAAACTGTCTCGCGTACCACTTTAATTGGCGAACAGCCAAACCCTTGGAAGGTACTTCCCCTCCAGGATGTGATGGGCCGACATCGAGGTGCCAAACCGCGTCGTCGATGGCTACTCTTGGACGCGATCAGCCTGTTATCCCCAGGGTAGCTTTTATCCGTTAAGTTACGGCCCTTCCATGCGGGACCGCAAGATCACTAAGTCCGACTTTCGTCCCTGCTCGGCGTGTTTGCCTCGCAGTCAAGCTCCTTTATGCCTTTGCACTCGATGCATGATTTCCAACCATGCTGAAGGAACCTTGGAGCGCCTCCGTTACTCTTTGGGAGGCGACCGCCCCAGTCAAACTGCCCGCCTCACACTGTCCCCGGCCCTGTGAAGACCTGGGTTAGAACAGCCAACGGCCAATAGTACTATCTCACTGGTGCCTCCACCGAGGCCAAAGCCCCGGCTTCGACGGCTCGTACCTATGCTGCGAATGACCATCAGATGCCCAATATGAAGTTGCAGTAAAGCTCCATGGGGTCTCTCCGTCTAGTCGCGGGTAACCTGCATCTTCACAGGTAATAAGATTTCACCGAGTCTGCTGTCGAGACAGCG
>CASEPN010000003.1 GCA_949289845.1 uncultured Bacillota bacterium | reverse complement strand
CCTCGGCCGGGGCCGCGGCGGCGGCCACGGGGGCGGCGGCGGTGACGCCGAACTTCTCGCAGACGGCGTCCACGAGCGCCTTGAGCTCGAGGGCGGTCATCTGGGAGAGGGTGTCGAGAATCTGTTCGTTGGTAAGCTTTTCAGCCATGGGAATCTTCCTCCTTCATTAGGCGGCCTCGCCCGGCTGGGCGATGGCATCGACGGCGCGGGCGAAGCCGGCCATCGGTTCGTTGAGAACCATGCAGAACATGGAGAGCAGCGCTTCCTTCGTGGGAAGCTTGGCGACGGCCTTCAGCCCGTCCCCGTCCAGCGGCTGGCCTTCGACGATCCCGCCCTTGAGAACGAGATGCTCGTGGTAGCGGCTGAACTTATAGAGGACGCTCGCGCCCGCGGGCGCGTCCTTGGCGAAGACGAAGGCGTTGGGGCCCTCGAGGATGTCCCCGAGGGAGCTGGCCTTCTCCTCCCCGAGAGCGCGGCGCACCATGGTGTTCTTGTACACCTTGATGCGGGCGTCCTTCTCGGCGAGCTTCTTCCTGAGCTCGGAGAGCTCGGCCACGGTGAGCCCGTGGTAGCTGACGATGGCGAAGCCGGCGTTCTCGTCGAGGCCCTTGCGGATTTCCTCGACGGCGACCTTCTTCGCCTCGAGCGCTTCTTGGTTCATGCTCCTTTCCTCCTTTCCTTGTTGTGCCTTGCGGCTATGTTCGCGACGCTGGGAAGCCGGACGGAGCCACGTGTTGGATCCCTCGGCAAGGTTGCTTCTTTTGAGGCGCTTTCGCCCCTTGCTTTCTCAGGCACCCGGCGGTTCGCTCTAGTGGTTCTCCCGATCAGTTCCGGGAGGGGAAAGTGACCTTGAGCCCGGGGCCCATGGTCGTGTGGATGACGACGTTCTGGATGAAGGCGCCCTTGACGCTCGAGGGGCGGGAGCGGCTGATCGCCTCCGCCACGGCGTTGAGATTGTCGAGGATGTCCTGGTCGCTGAAGCCGCAGCGGGCGACGGAGATGTTGAGGTTCCCGTTCCGGTCCACGCGGTAGCTGATCTTGCCCTTCTTGATCTCGTCGACGGCCTTGGCGATCTCCATCGTCACGGTGCCGGTCCTCGGGTTCGGCATGAGGCCCTTCGGGCCGAGGAGGCGGCCCATTTTCCCGAGCTCGCCCATCATGTCGGGGGTGGCGACGATGACGTCGAAGTCGAACCAGTTCTCGCGCTGGATCTTCTCGAGCATCTCCTTGCCGCCCACGTAGTCGGCGCCGGCCTTCTTCGCCTCTTCCTCCTTCGTCCCGGTCACGACGAGGACCTTCTTGGTCTTGCCGTTCCCGTGGGGAAGGACGAGGGTGCCGCGGACCAGCTGGTCGGCGAGGGTCGGGTTGACGTTCAGCCGGAAGCTGATGTCGATGGTGCTGTCGAACTTGGTGACGCTCGTCTTCTTCAGGAGGGGAATCGCCTCTTCGAAGGTGTAGACGCGGCCCGGCTCGATGAGCTTCAGGGCCTCGCGATACTTCTTTCCGCGCTTCATCCTAGCGATCCACGGCGATGCCCATCTGGCGCGCCGAGCCCTCCACGATTCTCTTCGCGGCCTCGATGTCCGCGCAGTTGAGGTCCGGAAGCTTGTAGGCGGCGATCTCCTCGAGCTGCTTCTCGGTGATGTGCCCGACGATCTGCTTGGGATTGCCGGAGCCTTTCTTGATGCCGGCGGCGCGGAGCAGCCTCTCCGCGACCGGGCTGGTCTTGATGACGAAGTCGAACGACTTGTCCTCGTAGGCGGTGATGATGACGGGCACCGTCTCCCCCTTGCGGTCGGCCGTCTTCGCGTTGAAGTCCGTGCAGAACTTGTTCATCACGACGCCGGCGCTGGCGAGCTTCGGTCCGGGACGGGCCTCCCCCCCGGGGAGCTCGAGCCGCAGGACCTTGGTGATCTTTTTGGCCATGTGGTTCCTCCTTGTGGAATGATGGCGGTGGTTATCGGGGCATATCGCCTTGCCCCATCCACCGGGTGCACTCACGTGCGAGCGAGATTATGCGCACGCGGGAAGCGGGAAGCAAGGAAAAGTTGGTCAAAGTCCCCATCCTCGTTCCTGAGGGGGAAAGGCTGGCTTTCGCGTTAAGCCCATGAACCTCAGAAAGCGGGCCGGTATCCAATCGAGACGACGGCAAGGGGATTAGAGGGAAGCAAGGCGTCCATGGTGGCGGAGTGGACCGAAAGACTCGCCGCGGAAAGAAGGAAGCTGAGGAGGGGGTCGGGAATGAGGAAAGGGACCATGAGCGAGGCGAGATAAAGGACGACGAACCCCCCGCGGAGGAGGAAGAGCCGCTCGTTCCAGGCGAGGACTGCCTGGCCCAAGGCATAGCCAAGCCCGCAAAGCGAGGCCATCGCGATGCGAAGAGCCTGGTTTCCGCCGAGGTAAGAATTTTCGAAGTAGACAAAGTTGCAATATAGCGCGAAGAACCCAAGGAAAATGGCAATGCCAGGGGATTTCGATCCCCCGGATTCAACCCTCACTTTTAGGTCGATGAAATCAACCAACCAAATCAGAGCGAGGAACTCGAGGAAGAAAACGGCGAAGACAAAGGGCGTGGCGAGACCCCTCATTGGTTCCCATCCCTCCTCGACGGCAAGGGCGTAGAGGAATGCCACGAAGAGATAGGACATGGCGAAAAGCGCGAATAGCGAGGCGAGCATCGTAGGCCGCAGGGGATTTCCTTTGCGGATGCCTGGGTAGAGGAGGGCAAGAGGCCACGCATGGAGGAAGAAAAGGCCGGCAAAGACATAAAGGAAGGCGATGAAATATGGCTCCGGGAGCGACATTTGGTAAAACACAATGGTTCCTGCTGATCCAAAGACCAGGAACAAGGACCCGATCGCCCTGACGAGGAGGCGCCATGCCCACCCGCAGGGGTCCTTCTTTTCGAGGCGGAAAGGGACCCTGAACCGTTCGACAAGCCCATAGGCACGGATCAGGTCCAGGAAGAGGAAGGACAAGGACAAGGGGATCCCGAAAGCAGGAAATAGGAAATAGCGAAAGCCTGCAGGCATTTTTGTAGAAAAACATGAGAGGATTGCGGGGATAACCAGGATGAGCACGCAAAAGGAATAGCTGATGAGCCGCGCCCGGGAGAAAGCGACCGTCCTTTTGCGAGCAAAAAGGAGCAAAAGCCCGAGCAAGGCGGCGGCAATGAGGAAGAACGAGAAGGAAAGGGCGACACGGAGTATCCCTCCGGCAAGAGCGACCGTTAGGATCTCCGCCCCCTGCAGGGCAAGGAGAAGCGCGTCCATCCACCAAGGGGATGCTTGGTGCCTTTGCCCTTCCTCCTCGCTCCCGCCCTCCTTCCCCTTGACCAGGTAGACAAAGGCAAAGGCCCCGAAGGACAGGAAGGTCACCATGAGCGCCATGCTGGATATCGCCGTGGACAAGATGTCAGCCCCGAAGAAAAAAGCCATCAGAAGAAGGCGGTTCAAGGAACACCCCTCGGATTGGTTCGCGAGAAACCCCAAGCATGCTTGAAGCAAGAAGGTTGCGAAAAAGACCGCGACCATCGCGTAGATGGGCCAAGTCAAAGGGTGGTCGACGAAATTCGAGGCGAGGAGAGGAAAAAGAAAAGCGAAAAGAAGCAGGAGGACTTTAAGAAATCCGTTCGACAACGCTGTCCCAAGCCGATCCATCGCGCTTTCGAATCTTTTCATGCGGTCCATGCCCTCATGGTCTTCGAACAAGGAGCCAAGTCAAGGAATATCTCGAGACGAGAGGGCAGGCTAGGGTTTAGTTAAGAAAATCCCGCCCCTAGGAAGGAAGCGGGATTGCATCGGAAGGCAAGAAGAGGCCTAGCCCCTTTTCCCCGACGTTCCAAAGGAAAGGGGGATCAAGGAAAGCCCAGCGGTCAGGATGGTCAATCCCGTGTCCCCGAACACCGCCGCCCAGAGAGGAAAGCCTGTCCCGAGGGCAAGGGAGGCGCACATGATGGCAAACTTCAGGAGAAGCGTCAGGGCAAGGAGGAAGTAGGCCATCCCCCGCGTCTTCCGAGAGATCCGAAGGGCCGAGGCAAGGGAAGATGGATCGTCTTCCATGAGAAGGACGTCGGCGGATTCCATGGCAAGCCCGGACCCGAGACCTCCCATGGCGATGCCGCAGTCGGCGAGTGCGAGGGAGGCCGCGTCGTTGATCCCGTCCCCCAGGTATCCGAGGGTTTTCCCTTTGGGAAGGAATAGCTTCGCCTCGCGGAGGGCCTCCGCCTTTTCCTCGGGAAGGAGTCCGCCCATGACCTTCCCGATCCCGAGGTCATGCCCGGCCTTCTCGGCCATCTCGGGGCGATCCCCCGTGAGAAGGAGGCTTCCGATGTTCCGGGAAGAAAGCTCCTTGAAGAGCGGCTTGCTCCCGGCCTTATAGGCGTCCTGAAGGATCACGCACCCCTTGTATTGTCCGTCGATCGCGAGGTGGACGTTCGTCCCAGAGGAAATGTTCTCTGCGGAAATCCCCTTCTTTTCGAGGAAAGAGGCGGTTCCTACGTAGATATCCTTGCCGTCCATGACCAGATGGATCCCATTTCCAGGAATTTCCTCGTAGTTCCCGATTCTTTCAACGGAATTCGCAGGAAGGTACTCATGGAATGCCTTCGCGATCGGGTGCGAGGAACGAGACTCGGCGATCGCGATTGTCCTGAGGAGCTCCTCCTCCGAGATCCCAAGGGGCCTCGCCTCCGCGATGGAGAAGCGCCCCTCGGTGAGGGTGCCCGTCTTGTCCGTGGCAAGAAGCCCAAGCGAAGCGAGCGCGTCCACGTACTCCGTGCCCTTGAGGAGGACGCCGCCCTTCCCCATAGCCCCCACTCCGGAGAAGTAGCAAAGGGGCACCGCGAGGACGATCGCGCAGGGGCAGGAGATGACGAGGAGGGAGAGGGCGACCTGCCCCCAGCGGGCCCACACCATCGGGTCCCCCGCCCCAAGGGCGAGGGAAGGAACCACCGCGATCAGGATGGCGATCGCCATGACAAGGGGCGTGTACCACCTCGAGAAGCGGTCCACGAGCTTCTCGGTTCTCCCCTTCTCGCGCGTCGCCCCCTCGACAAGCTCAAGGATTCGGGCGCTCGTGGAGTCCCGGTAGTCCTTCCTCGCCTCGACCTCAAGGTTTCCAGTCTTCAGGATCGCCGAGCTGACGACCTCGTCCCCCTCCTTCGCAAGGCGGGGGGCGAACTCCCCGGTCAGGCTCGAGAGGTCGATCTCCCCCTCGCCCTTGAGGACGATCCCGTCCGCGGGGACGCTGTCGCCGAGCTTCACGAGGAAGCGGTCGCCCGAGCGAACCTCCTCCAAGGGGATGTCCCTCGTGCCGCCTTCCGTGATGAGATGGGCTACCGCCTTCCTCATGCCGAGGGCCTTGAGGACCGCGTCATGGGACTTCCTCGTCGCCAGGTCCCCCAGGATCTCCCCGATCTGGTAGAGGATGACGACGAGCACCGCGTCGAAGGCGGGGTCGCAGTCACCCGAGAGGAGAGGCAGGAGGAAGGCCCCGAGGGAGGCGATGGACATGAGAAGGGCCTCCCCGAAGACGTCCTTCCCCCGGAGGATCCCCCGGAGGGCCTTGTAGAGAAGGTCCGCCCCAGAGATGAGCCATGCGCCAGCCATCATGAGCATGAAGGGCCATGCGCCATAGGTCTCGACTGGCAAGAGGAAAAGCCCGAGGAGAGCGACGAGAAGTGAGAGAAGGGCCCTTCCCCCGGCGATAAGGAGCGCCATGTACTTACGGAGGGGCGTCTCCTTTTCCTCCATCTCGTGGAGACGGCACTCCGGCTCGGCTTCCCTCATGAGGCGCTCCGCCTCCTCGCGGGAAAGGGAGGAGGAAAGAAGGAGGGTTCCCCCGAGGTAGTCGACCCTCGCCTCCATGACCCCAGGCGCGGAGGAGAGAGCCTTCTCCGCCTTGAGGGCGCACTCCACGCAGTCGAGTCCGCTCACCCGGTACGTCTTCTTCATAGGCTCTCCTCAAGGACGTGCTCGTGGACGATCGAAAGAAGGGCCGTCACGTGCTGGTCCGCCAGGAGGTAGTAGACGTTCCTTCCCTCCCTCCTCGTGGTCACAAGGCGCGCCTTCTTCAGCACGATGAGCTGGTGGGAGACGAGGGACTGGCTCGCGCCGACCTCCCGCACGATCTCGGAGACGTTCTTCTCCTCCCCCGAGATCGCGTAGAGGATCTTGAGCCTCGTGGAGTCGCTGGCGATGTTCAGAATATGCTCCATCCGGTCTATGACCTTGTCCTCAGGAACTCTTGACATATGAATTCTCCTTCATGCTTCGCTCTAATCATATGAGCAAACGTTCATGTGTCAAGCATGAATCAACGTTCATAAAAGAAGATATGGAAAAGGCGGCCCGGAGGCCGCCTGAGGTTCGCTTCCCTCTAGAGGATGTCGATCTCGGAGAAGTCGAGGTCGACGGGAGTGACGCGCCCGAAGAAGAGGGTCTCCACGCGCACGATCCCGTTCTCGCGGTCGAGCTTCGTGATGGTGCCCTCGGTTCCCTCGAGGGCGCCTCCGATGATCTTGACCCGGAGCCCGACCTGGTAGCGGTCGTACATGCTCGCGTCGACGATGCCCATCCTCTTGAGGACGGGCTCGATCTGCTCCCGCGGGACAGGGGTAGGCTTCTGCCCGCCGCCGGAGGAGCCGGCGATGCCGGTGACCCCGGGGGTGTTACGGACGATAAACCAGCTCTCGTCGGTCATGACCATCTCGATGAAGAGATAGCCGGGGTAAAGGTTGACCTTCTTGGTCTTCCCGGTCGGGATCCCGTCCTTGAGGACAGGGACCTCCTGCTCGCAGATGAGGATCCTCTGGATGAGGTCCTCCATCTTCATGGAGACGCGCCTCTTCTCGAGGTTCTCCTTCGTCTTCGCCTCGTGCTGGGCGTAGGTGGTGACGACGTACCACTGCTTGTCGGCTAGCTGCTCAGGCATCCTACATTCCTCCGAACGCGTCCTTCAGCTGCTGGATGATCGATCCGGCGGCAAGGTCCTCGAGGGCGAGGCAGATGGCGACGAAAAGGGCAACGCAGACGACCACGAGGATCGTCGACCAGAGCTTCTCCCGGCTGGGCCAGCGGATGCGGCGCGCCTCGCGCGCCACCTCCTTCATGTACTTGATGGGTGGGGTCATACGGACGAACTATACTCCTTCCCTTTCCTATTTGCTCTCCTTATGGAGAGTGTGGCGGTTGCACTTAGGGCAGAACTTCCGGATCTCGAGGCGGGACTCGCTGTCCTTCCTCCTCGTCACCTGGTAGTTCCGGGAGAGGCACTCCTCGCAAATCAAAAACCTCTTCTCTCGCATCCTTTTCCTCCCCTAGGCAGGCGGATTATCCATGATAGGCCTATCTTCGGCAAGGCTTTCCTATAGGATCGGCTGGTAGACCGCGTATAGGTCGAGGTCCGCCATCACCGGGGTGAGGGAGGTGAAGTGGCCGGTGTTCGGGCCGATCTCCTCCTCGGTGTACCACCCCAGGAACTCATGCCCGTCGAGGGCGCATTCCGGTAGCTCGCCTGGGAAATAGTTCCCATGCACCACCTCGAAGGAGGTGGGGCGGGCGGGATCGACGAACGTCCCCTCCCCCGGATGGAAGGTGACGACGTGGCGCTTCCCCTCGATGTCCCCCGCGGAAGTGCCCTCGAGCACCATCTGGAGCACCCATCCCGCCTCGGTCTTCCGGTAGATCGCACCGCTGGAGGTGTTGAGGTGGAAGTCCCCGACCCTGCCAGAGGAGGGAAGGGGGTCGCCGTTGGAGACGTGCCACTCCGTCGCGTGGGGCACGGGAAAGGTGAGGCGCTGGCTGAAGCCGGAGTCGAAGGTGATGAGGAGGACGTAGTTCTCCCCGTCCTCGTCGACGCCAAGCTCGATGTTCTGGATGCCCTCGCCGCGGATGCTTTCCATCGAGAGGGAGACGCGCTGCTCGGACCCGTCGGACATGGCGAACACGAGGACGAGGTTCCCCTCCTCCATGAGGGAGGTCACGCTTTCGATCCCGACGCCGGACTCCCCCTTGGGGATTCCGAAGCTCGTCGTCGGCATGTCCGGGTCGGTGTAGAAAATCTCGACCGTGGTGAGCCCCGTCTCGGGGTCCCTCGCCACGTCCACGTGGTCGATCCCGACCCCGTCCTTCCCCTGGACGATGGGGACGTCGATCGTCACCGGCAGGCGCGAGGGGTCGTCGTAGGTGATTGTGACCCTGAGGAGGTTGTTCTCCGCGTTCAGGGCGGTCTCGATGTTGGCGATCCCGACCCCGTCCTCGCCCTTGGGAAGGGTGATCGAAAGGGGCGGGACGCTCTTGTCGTCGAAGGTCACCTCGAGGACGGTCTCCCCGTTCTCGTTCACGGAGGTCCCCATGCTCTCGATGAGATAGCCTTCGCTTCCAAGGTTCAGGAAGCCGCAGGAGCTGAGGGGCAAGGCCCCGAGGAGGGCGAGGAGCGCCCCCAGCACGATGTTCTTCTTCATAACTTACCTCCGCGATTCATGATGAGCGAGACGTCGGGCGACTTCCCGAAGGTCTCGGGGACGTCTTCGTAGGTTCCGCTGGTGAGGAAGCGGAAGGGATGGAAGCCCGCGGCCATGGGCACGCAGCGGGCGATGACGGGGGCCAGGATGTCCCCGATGTCGCTCCCGGCGGAAGCAAGGCCCTCCCCGGTGATGGAGCTCCTGGCGAAGTCGATCGAGATCTCCTCCCCGATCCCATCGTCCTCATGGATGAGGAGGGAGTCGTTCCTGCCGCCTCCGTAGTAGCCGACTATGGGGCAGAGGTAGATGTCCTCCTCGCCTTCCTCCCCGCCTTCGACCGGCACATGATAGCTGTAGCCGAGCCGCTCGGCCTCCTGGAGCAGGAGCGCCTTGATCGGGAAGTAGCTGTCGATGGGGATCCTGGGCAGGGTCTCCCCGCTCGCGGTGCCCAGGATTATCCCGAGGAACTCCCCGATCCTTTCCTCGATGAGGCAGCTCGCGTCGATCGTCTCCACGTCCTTCCAGTCGTAGAAGCGGCAGTCCCCCCTAAGGGTGAGCTCGCTCGCCCTCGAGGTGCCGCCCACCTGGTCAGGGACGATCGAGGGGAAGGGGATGTCGAACTCGGTGAAGATGGAGAATACGTCCTGGATGAGGGAGGGGAGGCCGTTATAGAGGAAGGGCCCGTTGAAGAGGGAATCGAAGGCGATCGGGAAGAGGCCGGACCTCCCGAAGAGGGTGTCCTCCACGACAATCTCGGCAGGCTCGAGCACTGGATCCCCGTCGAGCGCCTCCTGGATGACCATCGCCGGCTCCAGGGTGCCTTCGGGATCATCCCCCTCCTGAAGCCCGAGGGCCTCGTTGAAAAGACGGTCTGCCGCCCCATAGGAGCGGTCCATGAGCCCTGAGATCGCCCCGCTGTAGTAGTCGCCCTTGTGCTGGTAGGTGACCCTCTTCTCCGGATCGGTCGAAGCGAACTCGTCCGAACCCACCTTCATAAGGAACTCGCGGGAGTTCTCCATGAGGCAGTTCCTCACGAGAAGGCCGTCGGCGTCCATCGCCCTGAGACACGTCCTCCCGTAGCGGAGGAAGGAGTTCTGGATGGTGATGTCCTCGCCCTTGAGGTCGATGACGCTGCCGGCGTAGCTGAGGTCATATAGGTTCGCGAGGTTATCGGTGTTCTGGAGGCGGACGTCGTCGATGAGGATCCCGTCCCCTTCCACGTAGAAGCCGGAGTTGTCCTGGCCGAACGCCTTGATGATGGGCGTGTCGATGAGGCCGATCGAGACGAGGGTGAGAGGTCCTTGGAAGAGGTCCTCCTCCCCCGGCTCGATGAGGCCGGAATAGTCGTCGTACTTCCCATGGTTCGGGTAGCAGAGCTCCTGCATCGAGATGGTGAAGCCGTTCCCGAAGAAGTCGTCCTGGACGTGGACCCCGGCGATGACCTCGAGCCTCTTCTGAAGGATTTCAGGATTATTCCCTTCCTCCTCCTCGACGTACTGGCGGATATATAGGTCGTTATAGGTAGTGGGGAAGCGGTAGACGTCCTCCTCGAAGGAAAGCATCTCCTGCCTCCCGAAGTCGTAGCGCCCGAAGAGCCTCGTGTTCTCTGCGAGGAGCTCCTCCACGTAGCGCCCGTTCTCCTGGCGGTAGGTGTTCTTGAGGGAAAGGAGGTTCCGCTGGAGGCAGACGGGGTCCCCGTCCTCGCTCTTGTTGGTGGCGAGCATCAAGTCGCCATAGTCGTAGACGTTGACCGCGTCCTCCTCGACAAGGAAGCGGTACTCCTCCTCGACGAAGGGCATTTCCTTGAGGCGGAAGCGGACGTAGCTCTCCCCCGCCCCATGGATTTCGATGATTCCGCCTTGGACTTGTAGGTTTTCGCTATGGGAGACAAGCTGGGCGACATCCCCCATGACCGTGCTGAGGGCCTCGGTCTCGAGCTCGATCCTCGCATAGGTCTTACGCCCTTCCTCGTCGAAGTCGTATTCCCCATAGCGGCGGAGCTCCCCCACCATCTGCCCCGAGGCAGGGGCGGAAGCGTCGTTGATGAGGATCGCCCCGTCCTCGTAGATGAGGGCCCTGAGGGAGCGAGAGACGGTGTTCTTCTCGTTCCGGCAGGTGAGGCGGACGTTCCCTTCGGAGATGGCCTCGAGATAGTAGGAATCCCCTACTTCGGAAATGGAGGCGCATTCGGTCTCCCCTCCTTCAAGAGAGGACACCTCCCACACGAGGTCGTTCCCTTCCCCTAGCTCGAGGGCGGGGTCGTAGATCGGCTCCGCCTCGAGGAGATAGCCTTCCTCCCGGACCTGGAAGCCTTCGTTCTCCCGGTAGTCCCAGCGGATGCCGGAAATGTCCACGGGAACGGTGTTCTCGAGGATGACGATCGCCCCGAAGGCGAGGATGGCCACCGCGAAGGGGGCGACGAGGAGCACTCCTAGGGTCTTCTTCATACGTAGTCCACCCTCATCAGCAGGAACAGGGAGGGGAGCCTCCAGCGAAGGAGCAGGAGGAGCGCCC
Source organism: uncultured Bacillota bacterium (assembly GCA_949289845.1). Lineage (GTDB taxonomy): Bacteria > Bacillota_I > Bacilli_A > RFN20 > CAG-826 > UBA4951. Next base: position 166,717 of record CASEPN010000003.1, on the reverse strand, counting down.
CCATGAGAAGGAGAGGGATGAGGAACTCGACGAGGTAGAGGATGGGGACCGCGACCCCGAGGAAGGTCATGAGGAAGTGGAGAAGGGCGAGGAGGACGGGAAGGAGGATGCTATAGAGGGCGAGAAGGGAGACCCCTCCCTTGCCCCCTTCCCCGAGCCGGCGGAAGTCGTCGAGCGCGCCCAGGAGGTTCAAGGACACGATGAAGAGCGAGCCCGTCCCGAGCACCGAGAAGAAGACGTGGACGGGGAGGAGCGAGAAGCCCAGGAGCACGAGCGAGGTCACCAGGAGCGAGACGAGGGACACCGCGGTGGAAACAAGAAGCTTCGCCAAGAGCTGCTCTCCCGGGGGGACGGGGATCTCCTTCATGAGGATGCGTCCGCTTCCCTCGCGCGAGACCCCGTCTGCGCTCGCCCCGGAGATGAGGGAGGCGAAGAGGAGCACGAGGAAGATGAGGATCCCGTTGATGAGCTCCGGGAAATAGGCGAGGAACATGCCCATCCCGTCCTGGAGGATGCCAGAGAGGCTCTCCACGACCACGAAGGCGAGGAAGGGCTGCATGATGAGGAGAGAGGTGTAGCTGAAGAGGTAGGAGCTGTCGCGGAAGAGGAGCACCCACTCCTTCTTGAGGAGCGCGACCATCCTGTTCTTCGGGAGGCGGGCGGGCTTCGCCTTACGCGCGCCCTTCTCCCTCCGCCCCTTCTCCAGCCTCCCCATGAGGAAGGAGAGGATGTAGAAGCCAAGGACGAGGAGCGTGAGGGACGCTCCGATGAAAAGGGTGACATGGCCGGCGACGTTCCCGTCCCCCGTCAGGAGGGCGAGGTAGCTCCCCGCGGGGAAAAGGTACGGGGAGGCCCCGTTGAGGGACTGAAGGAAGGGCTCGCTGAAGAAGCTGTCGAGCTCCGCCCCCGCGAGAAGGTCGAGGAAGAGGTTCAAGACTTCCCTGTAGACGAAGCAAAGGGCGATCACCAGAAGCGAGGCAAGGACGAACTGGACCACCTTGTGCCTCCGCATGACCTCCATCAGGAGCCCGTAGGGCCCGAGGAGCATCGTCAGGAGGCCGAGGCTAGAGAAAGAGCCAAGGACCGGGTAAAGGACGGAGAAGACGTAGAAGAGGGCGGTCTGTCCCCTCGCGATCCCGTAGGCGACGAGCGCAGGGAAGCTGAGAAGGAAGAGAGAGACCACCAGTTTCGTATAAAAGAAGGCGGCTTTCGCAAGGATTCTCTCGTCCCTCGAGATAGGAAGGGGCGAGAGAATGAGCCGGTCCTCAGTCCTCTCCAGGGCCTTGTAGGAGCCGGGGAGGGAGGCGAGGGAGGAGGCCAGAGTGGCAAGGAAGATATAGAGGACCAGGAAGTCGTAGGTCCCGTAGGAGCTGAAGGAACGGAGCTTCGCGTCGATTCCCCAGAAGAGGTAGCCGACGAGCAGCATGAAAAGGGCCGCCCCGAGGAACTTCAGGACGAGGGAAAGCGCGAGACGCCAGCCTCGCTCCGTCCAGCCGGAACGAATCTCCTCGATGAGGAGGGCGAGGGTCATAGGTCCTCCCTTCCCTGGATGTGGAGGAAGATGCGCCTAAGCTCCTTCCTCTTGAAGGGCTCGAGGGCGAAGTCGATAAGGGAGGCGATCCTCCCCTCCTTCAGGATGGCGACCCTGTCGCAGGCTTCCGCGACGAGCTCGATGTTATGGGAGGTCAGGAAAATCGTCTTCCCGGACTTCACGTACTGGCGCATCATCGCCATGAGGGTCTCGTAGGCCATGATGTCGAGGCCGACCGTCGGCTCGTCCATGACCCATAGGAGAGGATTATGGATGAGGGAGCTCATGAGGCGGAGCTTCTGCTTCATGCCGTGCGAATAGCCGCCCACGGGGCGCGCGAGCTCTTCCTCCGTTAGGTCGAACTTCGTCTTGAGGAAGGCGAAGTTCCTCTCGAACCCCTCAACGTCCATGTCGTAGCTGGAGGCGATGAACTCGATGAATTCGTTCCCCGTCATGAGATCATAGACAAGGGGTTCGCTCGGCACGTAGCCAAGCTGCCCCTTGATCTCGAGGGGGTATTCCTTCTCGTCGAGGCCGAACACCTTGATGGAGCCGGTGTCGTATTCCTTGAGGCCGACGAGGCAGTCGATGAAGGTGGACTTGCCAGCCCCGTTCTTCCCGAGGAAGCCGAAGCACTCCCCCCTCCTCACGGAGAAAGAAAGGCCTTTGAGAACCTCGTGGTCCCCGTAGGACTTATGGACGTCCTCGACGAGGACGGCCTCCTTCGGGAGCTCGTTCTTTAGGACAAGCTCGTCGAAATCGACGCGAGGAGCCGCGATTTTCTTGGTTTTCTTGAATCTATCAAGGAATCCCATGCTCTATCTCCCCCAGAAGGAAAGGATGAGGATATCCCCTCCAGTGCCGATCGAGGCGGGAATCCTCGAAAAGCGGGAGGCGCAGTGGGGGCACTCCCTCTCCTCGCCGGGCCTCGTTCCGGCGATCCGTCCCCCGCAGACGGGGCAGTTCCGGAGCGAGCCCTTGTAGGGAATGAAGGTGGCAAGGCTCGCAAGGAAGCTCCTGCACTGCCCTTCCATCTCTTCCTCTGGAAGTAGGAGGAAGGCATTCCCTTCCCCAAGGGAACCGCTCGTCATGAGGCGGTAGGAGTCGTCCCTCTCGGTCCCGTCGAGGAGGATCTTCCTTGTAGCCTCATGGCCCTTGTAGGAGCAATGGAAGCGAAGCTCCTCGCCTTCCAGGCTGACCTCGACCTTCACCCCCCTTCTCGTAAAGGAGAAAGGCACGAGCCCGAGTTTCCCGTCCTTGAGGTAGAGCGACACCTCTGCCTTCATCCTCATCTTCGCCTTGAGCACCCTTTCCATGGCGAGGATGAAGCGGATGTCCCTTTCGACAGGGCTCATCCTCGAAGCGTCCCTCCGGTTCAAGAGGTAGCGGTAAACCTTCTTGTAGAGCGGATGATGCAGAAGGACGTTCGTCGGAAGAAGCGTCTCCGGCTGCCTTTCCCCTCTAAGGGTTCGGTAGAAGCGGCTTCCCCGTATCCCGTCGATCCGGCGGAGGAGCTTCCTCGAGGCCTCTTCCTTCTTCGCGCTTTCGCCCCTTTCCTTGAGGGCGCGCCCGACTCTCGCCGAGTGCTCGTCCATGTCGATGAGGAACGATTTCTCGCCGAAGACGGCCTTTTCGCGGAGATAAAGCGACTCGATGGACTCAGGTCCCCTCGTGCTTTCCTGCACGGAGGAGAGGACCTCGGAGCGAAGCAGGCGGATCGCCCGGATGGTCAGGAGGTTCTCGTAGAGCCTCATGTCATCCTCGTAGCGGATCGCGTGGACGTACTCCGGGAGCATGCCCGCGCCAGGCTTCCTTCTCCAGAGGGAAGGATCCCTCATGGTCCTGAGGAAGCTCTCGGGCGGGAGGGCGCCGGATAGCTCGCTTCTCACGAGCGCGTCCTCCTCCTTGGCGCGGTAGAGGGGCTTCCTGGCGATGCCCTCAAGGGCGTCCAGGAGCAATGACCATTCCCTCTCCTTCCGGGACGAGGAAAGGCGCTCCTCCTTCCTGACGCCCAGGAGGCGGTTCCGGAGGACCCTCGCCCCGAGCGTTTCCCCCTCCAGGAGAGGGGAGGACGTCTTCTTCGAAGGAAGCGCCATCTTCCCTTAGTTGAATCTCCTCAGGTAGTGGGCGATGAGGGCGCGGCATTCCGGGAAGCTGTTCTTCCCGTACTCGGAGGCGATGAGCTTCTCAAGCCCGCGGAGGCCTTCTCCGACATACTCCTCGAAGCGGCCCTCGAGCTTGGCGAGCACCTTGCGGGCGAACATGAAGTCGATCGCCTCCTCCTTCGTTCCGCCGGCGGAGACGTAGGTGGGGACGAAGAGCTCGATCTGGTTCATGATGCGGTTCCCGAAGGCGAGCTCGAACTTCTCGTAGCAGTAGGAGGCGAGGCGCTGGATCCTCTTCCTGTCCTGGGTGTCGAGGAGATCCTCCTCCTTCTTCCAGGCGTCCTCGAAAAGGGCAAGGAGGCCCTGGTAGGAAAGGGAGACCGGCGAGGACTCGCCCGCCTCCTCGAAGGGGACGTTCTGGTCGCTGAAGGAGATGACGATCGCGCGGTCGTACACCTTGTCGGTGATCGTGTAGGTGCTGTCGTCCTTGTTCGCGGTGCCGATGAACCAGGTGGTCGCGGGGATATGGAGCCTTCCCTCGTCCAGGTGCATCGGCGGCTCGAAGCCGTAGGGAAGCTGCATGATGTCGAGCGTCCAGTCCTCCATCGGGTACTCCATGATGGAGAGGAAGTCGGCGAAGTAGTACTCGACGCGGGCGATGTTCATCTCGTCAAGGACCATGATGTTGACCGCCCTCTCGCGGAAGCTCGCGCGGTAGAGGCGCTTCAGGAAGGGGGTCTCGCTGTAGGAGCGGCTGAAGTCGTTATAGAAGCCGAGGAGCGAGGTCCTGTCCCGCCAGGTGGCCTGGACGGGGGCGAAGAAGCTCTTCTCCCCGACGAAGGAGCTGAAGTAGCGGGCGAGCGAGCTCTTGCCGGTGCCGGAAAGGCCCTCGAGGATGATGAGGCGGGAGGCGCTGAGCCCGGCGAGGAAGGCGCGGATGGAGTGGATGTCGTAGTAGAGTTTCTCTTCCTTAGCGAGGTAGCGGCGGAACCTCTCCGCGAGCTCGCGGAGGGAGATCTTCCCGTCGTCCTGGTACTCCTTCCCTTCCTCGTTGAGTTCCTGAACCTCGATCTGGCTGAGGCCCGGGAACACCTGGGTCTTGTTCCCGAGGGCGGGCTGGCTGACTCCGGAAGCCCCATCCGCGGAGGGGGCGCCGGCGACGCCCTGGGCGTTCGCCCCGAAGGTCGCCGCGAGGGACCCCTGGAGGCGGGCCCTTTCCTCCTGGACGAGGTTCTCGTGCTCCTCCTCCGTGAGGGAGGGGGCCTCTTCAGGAGCATCCTCCCCGAAGGGGATGCGGTAGCGGCGGATGCTCGTGACGAGCATGACGAGGAAGAGGACGGCGAGGAAGAGGACGAGATAGGCGAGGAGGGCGAGGAAGAAGCTCTCCCCCACATATAGGAAGGAATTCCCGACGAGCGTCCAGTCCTCGACCGGCGCGTGGGCGCTGATGCCGATCCCGGCGGCAAGGCCGTAGCAAACGAAGAAGGTGATCGCGTAGTAGGCCCAGTTCCGGACCGAGAGGGCGCTTCTGCCCTTGCCCTGTGCGAGGCGGATCTCAACGATCACGAGCCCCGCGAAGATGAGCGAGTAGACCGCGAACATGGTCAGGAGAATCGCGCTCGGAAGGGAGGCGTCCACCAGGGGGAAGGCGAAGGCCTCCGCCAGGGACTGGATCGGGTTCCCCTGGACGACGAGGCTGCTTCCCGCGTCGAGGAAGAGTCCCGTCATGAGGACGGCCAGAAGGTAGAAGAACACCGCCGAGATGGCGATGCCGTCGATTCTCTTGAACTTTGCTTTCATGGTGAGCCTCCTATTCGCTCCCTTCGTCCTTATGTTCATCCCCGGAAGAACCCTTCTTCCAAGGTACCAGGGCCCTTAGCCGTTCGAGGAAGGAGGGCTTCCCTTCTTCCTCTTCCTCCACCCCATCGAGGAAGGTTCTCGTCTCTTCCTCGGAAGCGGGGTGGCTTCCTTCTAGCTTCCCCTCCCGGAAGAGGTACACCTCCCCCTTGTAGAGGATGGCCTCCCTTTCCTCGAGGTAGGCCGGCTCCCCGTCCTCCTCGGGAGCGAAGGGGATGACGGAGAGAAGGTACTCCGTCCGTTCGTCGACGGCCTTCCCGAGCCTGTTCCGGAAGTAGCCGTACATGAGGTAGCAGTAGATGAGGGACAGGATCGTCGCGATCCCGGCGCCCGACTGGAGGAAGATCACGAACACCCCCAGAAGAGGAATCCGGAACCCCGAGTAGCGCCCGAGGATCCCTTCGAAGGCGAGGTAGTCCCCGTAGAGGGCGTTCGAGTCGTCCTCATCGTTGGCATCCCCCTTGGTGAGGAAGAAGGTCCCTTCCTCGAAGCGCTCGATCTCGACGACGCGGTGGACGATGGTCCGCCCGTCCTCCGCGCGGAAGGCGACGATGTCGTAGAGGGCGATGTCCTCCGGGGAGGAGACTCTCTCCACCCCGATGAGATCGTAGGTGCTGAGCTGGTCCTCGATATTGTTCTCGAAGAGGTAGCGGTTCACAGGGTTCTTCTCGCTCATCGACCCGGAGGAGATGACCAGCGTCCCGTAGTCTCCGAGGACGAGAGGCGAGCCCGTGATCCTCGAGGCGAGGGAGAAGCCGAAGAAGAGGAGCGCGGCCGCCCCGAGGATCCCCCATAGGGAACCCTTGAGTATGCGGATCGCCTTCCTTCTCGGGGAACGCTTCTCCTCCTCGCGGAGGGCGCATTCCTGGAGAAGCACGAGGTCCTCCTTCCCCTCCTCCACCCCTTCCTGGGCGTTCAGGAAGTAGTTCCGGAAGAGGATCGTGAACACCCCGCTGAAGGCGACGAGGCAGACGATCGTCACGATGAGCGATAGCGTCTCAAGCCCCGTCATCGGAGATATCCCCCTTCAAGGAGAAGGCCAAGAGGGAAGCGCCCAGGACGCCTTCGCCCAGAAGAAACCAAGGCTAGAGGCATCGGCGACGCTTCCCAAGGCGACATGAGAGGAATGGCCCGCCTACATGACAAGCGGGGTGAGGGTGATGCTAAGGCCCGCACCACTGGCGCCGTGGAGCGAAGAGAGCGCGGACATGATGCTATCGAGCTCGGAATCGCTCATGCTCCCATTAGCGAACTGGCCCGGGTTCATGCCGCTGAAAGCGGAGCCCCAGGAGAAGGCGACGGTAAGGGTGACCTTGACGTCAGAGGTTGAGTCGTAGCCTTCATCATCACCCGTGACCGCGGAATAGACCGCGCTGAGAGTGGCGCCATCCCCAACAGTAATTGCGGTGTCACTGATTGAGGAGTCACTGATAGCGGGGATGCTGGTGATATCAACGGAGGTGGTGTTGTCGATCGCAACGGGAGGGACGATCCAGCTCGCGCTGATCGCCTGGGACATCCCCGCGTCAGCCGAATTCAGGCTGCTCGCGCTCATGTAACCGAGCTTGACGCTGAACCCGTTGAAGTAGCCCGCGAACTTCCCGTTCTCAAGAGCCCCCTCGATGTAGAAGGTGACGGTGAAGCTCATCTTCTCCCCGCCACGATTGTCGGAGGAATCGTAGATGATGGGGCCGCTGGTATCCGAGGCATCGCAGTCGAAGACGAGGCCTCCGCCTGTCACGTCCGCCCCGCTGATCTTGAGGCGGTGGTCCTTGACGGATCCGACCGAGACGGAGATGTTGTTCACGGTAGCCGGAGTCTGCCCCGAAAGAATCCAGGCGGAGAAGGCGACGCCGCTGAGGGCGACCGCCCCGAGGGCGATCGCGACGATGGCGCCCTTGCCGTTCTTGCGGCTGATCTTGGACTTGGCCATGGTGGTCTGATCCTTTCCTAGATTAAGCGCCGGCCGCTTCGCCAGTGACCGTGGCAGTCAGGACGATGGTCTTTCCATCGAGTGCGGTTTTCATCGCGGTGAGTTCCTTCTCGATGTTCACGGCGTCTTTGTTTTCGGCAGGATTCCCGCTATTGAACTTGCTGTTGTAGTAGTTGGCCGGGGACATTCCGCCGAAGAAACTGCCCCAGGTGAAGTTGAAGGTGATGTCGGTGCCGGTCGCGGTGATGAGACCGGTGTCCTCGCTCGTCTGCGTATTCCAGGTTTCGTCGTTGGTTTCGGGGACAGTGATGCTCTCACTCCCGGAAGCGATGTCGATGTAGGTCCAGGAATTGACGTTGCTGCCGCCGTTGGAATCGACCGTCTTGGCCTCATCGTGAAGGTTCGTGATATTGCCAACATCCTCCACGAGATTCTGGGCGTTCTCGGTGTGCTCCGCTCCATACTTCAGTTCGAAGGAAATCTTGAGGCTGCCATCCTCAGGAACGAAGCTCGAGCCGTACTCGACCTCGATCTTGCTGAAGGTGATGGAAAGGTCTCCCGCCGCACCCTCGGAACCGACGATGCCGCTGTAGGAAAGGGAGGTGCCCGCGGCCTCGCCGAGAGTGATGTTGCTGTCGCTGAGCGAGGCGGTGAGCTTCACCGACTTGTTCTGGACGGTGTCCACGGCGACGCTGACGTTGTTGTCCGTCGAACCAGCGTTCGCGCCGATGATCCAGGTCGCCCCGGCGGTGGTGATGAGGCCGATGCCGAGGAGAAGCCCGACACCCCCGAGGGCCCACTTCCGGCGGCTTTGTAGTCTTGTAGATTTGGACATGGTTTCACTCCTTGCCTTTTCTTGAGCGGAGTATATGGGCAGGGGACGCGCCTGCAAGCGTGCTCATCCTCTTCTATAAGAGGGGGTGTGAAATCCTCCAAGATTGCACCCTAACTTAAATGTAAATATTACGAAACATGAACCATCTACTCCCCGGAGAGGGCCTTCCGGACCTCCTGGAGGCGGTAGCGCACCTTCTTCACGGTGAAGCCCAGCAGGTCCGCGCACTTCTGGAAGGAATACCCTAGTCCCCGATAATGAAGCAATAGGCGATCCTTTTCCGAAATATCGCGATATTTCGCCAGGAGGGACTCCGCTTTCTCGTTGCCAAGGGACCGCTCCCTCGGGTCCTCCCCGGGGGCAGGAACCACGTCCCCGAGGGTGATCGCCGACCCTTCCCTCCCTACCGGATCGACGAGCGATATCGCCGTATAAACCTTTTGCCTCGTCTCCCTGGCAAGAAACTTGGGCATTTCATGGGAGAGGACGTTCACGAAGTATGTCTCGAAGCGGACTCCCTCGAACCGGTAGGTCCTCGACACGGTGGAAAGGACGGAAAGATAGGTGGAAAGGAACGCCGCCTCGTCCATCCCCCTTGGAAGGAGAGGAATCGATATCTTTGTCAAGGGCTTCGCTTTGCGGATATATCGATCGAAAAGCACCTTCCCCGCGCGGGCAACCCCCATCCTGGAGAGAAGCAAAAGCTCCTCGTCGGCCAACTGTTCCATAAAGGACCTCCTCTAGCTGCGGGAGCGGAGGATGTTCGCGAGCAGAATCCCGGCGCTTACCGAGGCGTTCAACGAGTTGACATGGCCAAGCATCGGGATTCTGACACGGAAATCGGCCGCGTCCATGAGAATCCTCGAGATGCCGAACCCCTCGCTCCCGACGATGAGGAGCGTGGGGTAGCCGTAGTCGACCTCGTCGTAGAGCGTCTCGGCCGTGCCTTCGGCGGCGACGACCCAGTAGCCAAGCCCCTTCAGCTCGTCGACGGTCCGCCGGAGGTTCGTCGCCTCGTGGACCATCACGTGCTCGATCGCCCCGGTCGACACCTTGGCGACCGTGCCCCCGAGGGGCGCGGAGCCCCTCTTGGGCACGATGACCCCGTCGACCCCGAAGGCGTCCGCCGAGCGGAGGATGGCCCCGAGGTTCTGCGGGTCCTCGATGCCGTCGAGCATGAGGAGAAGAGGCTTTCTCCCTGTCTCCTGCCCCCTCCTCACGAGCTCCTTCAGGGAATGGGAGCCATAGGGTTCCACCATCGCCACGAGCCCCTGGTGGGAGGGGTTCCTGGCCATGCGCGTCAGCTCGCGCTCCTCGACGAGCCTGACGTCCGCCTTGATTCCGCGGGCCTCCTTCACGAGAGGGTCGTTCACGAGCCTCCCGTTCGCGAAGAGGACATGGACGTGCCCTGCCCTCAAGGCCTCCCGCACGGCATTCCTGCCGTAGATGATTGTAGCCTCCCCTTCCGAGGATGGGCGCCCCAGTTTCTTTCTCACTACTGCGGCTCCGCGCTCACGCTAAGGGCAAAAGGACGGACCGAGAAGCGGAGGTCGTCCATGAAGGAAGTGATCTGGCTCTGGCCGGTGAAGAGGCAGCGCATCGTGATGCGGAGGGCGCTCTTCCCCTCGTAGTCGATGATCTCGGTCCTGGTGTCGAGGATCGTGATCCCGTAGCGCGCGGCGATGCTATGGACGTCCTTGAGGACGGGCTTCTCGCTCGGGACGACGAGATGGACGGTCGGGTTCCTCCGGGCGAGGTAGCGCTCGATCCCCCGGAAAAGGACGAGGCAGACGAGGGCGAGGATCGTCGCCAGGGTCGCGATGAGGAAGTTCCCTGACCCGGCGGCAAGGCCGATCGCCATGACCACCCAGATTGTCGTCGCGGTGGTGAGCCCCCTGACGTCGAGCCCCGTCTGGACGATCGTCCCGGCGCCCAGGAAGCCGATCCCGGCGACCACCTGGGCGGCGAGCCTCGCGGGGTCGCGGTTCGGGAAAGCGCTTCCGAAGCCGTAGATGGACACGAGCATGACGAGGCAGCTCCCGACAGCCACGAGGAGGTGCGTCCTCAGCCCGGCGGCATGCCCGTGGAACTCGCGCTCGAAGCCGATGAGGAAGCTGAGGAGGATCGCCATGAGGATCGAAAGGAGGACAAGGAGGAAATTCCCGGCCTCGGGGTAGGTCGCCCCGTTGAAGCCGCTATTGAACCAATCGATGATGATCTGGTCGACCGTGGTCATTCCCGCTCCTTCTTAGAAAAGTCCCTTGGCCATAAGAAGCGTCCTCAAGCGGTCGCTCTCGGCGTAGTCCTTCCTTTCCCTGGCCTCATCATACGCGAGGAAGAGACCCTTGTCCTCCTCCTGGAGGACAGGGTCGTGGATCACTAGGCCAAGGACGTCCATCCCTCCCCTGAGGGATCTGTAGGCACGGAGGATCATCTCCTTGTCCCCCTTCGGAAGGGAGGCGTTCAGCTCCTTGAGCTCGAGATAGAGGGCGCTCAGGGCGTTCGGGCTCCCGAGGTCGTCGAGAAGGGGAGAGAGAATCCTGTCCTCAAGAATAGGGGACATCTCTTCTTCCTTGACGCCCATCCTCTGGAGGAGGATCGAGGCGCGCTTCCTGGCGTTTCTTAGCTGCTCCATCTTCTTCTTTGCCTCCCCGATCGTCTCGGGCGCGAAGCAGACGGGCGCGCGGTAGTGGCTCCCCAGGACCATGAGGCGGAAGGGAAGCCCCCCGTACTCCTTGATGACGTCCTTCATGAGGACGACGTTCCCGAGGGACTTGGACATCTTCTCCCCGCGGATGTCGATGAAGCCGTTATGGACCCAGTAGCGCGCGAGCGAGTTCCCGTTATGGGCCCTTGCCTGGGCGATCTCGTTCTCGTGATGGGGGAACTTCAGATCGAACCCGCCCCCGTGGATGTCGATGAGCCCGCCCTGGTCGCGGAAGATCGAGTCGATCATCACGCAGCACTCCGTGTGCCAGCCAGGGCGCCCCATCCCCCACGGGGATTCCCAGCGGATCCCTTCCTCGGTCCTCTTCCAGAGGGCGAAGTCGAGGGGATCCTCCTTCTTCTCCCCCGGGGCGATGCGGGCCCCGCTCTCGAGCTCCTCGACCGAGTTCCCGGAAAGCTCCCCGTAATGAGGGATGTCCCTGACCCTGAGGTAGACGTCGCCGTCCCTCACGTAGGCCGCACCCTTCTCCACAAGGTCCCCGACGTAGGAGATGATCTCCTGCATCATCTCGGTGGGACGGGGGGTGAGGGACGGCTGCCTGGAGCCCACTTCCTCGACGAGGCGCCGGTAGTCCTCGATGACGGAGTCGGAAAGCTCGCGCTCGGTGATCCCGAGCTCCTTCGCCCGGCGGATGATCTTGTCGTCGACGTCCGTGTAGTTGCTGACCGCGGTCACCTCGTAGCCGATCGCCTCCAGCACCCTGCGGAGGAGGTCGAAGACGACGACCGGACGGAAGTTCCCGATGTGGGGGTCCGCGTAGACGGTGGGGCCGCAGAAGTAAAGCGAGACCTTCCCCTCCTTGAGGGGGACGAACTCCTCCTTCCTCCCGGAAAGCGAGTTATGAAGATATAGCTTCCTATCCATGCGAGTGTTCCTCCTTCCTCTCCTCCGCGCGGGCTCCCCCTTCCTCCCCGAAGAGGATCCCTTCGGAAAGGAAGTAGAAGGCGATGGCCCCGGCGATCGTCCCCCCGAATCCCGCCCCGATGGCCCAAAGGAACAAGTGGAGGGCGCTCATCCCGTTTCCAAGGTCAAAGCGCGCCGCCCCGAAAAGAAGCGTGGCGAAGCTGATCCCGAGGATTGCTCCGGAGACCCCGAGGGCGTGCTTCTCCATCCCCTCCCCCTTCCGGAAGAAGGAAAGGAAGGAGGAATAGCCTGCTCCCCCTAGGGAAAGGATCGCCCCCACAAGATAGATCCAGAGGTCCAGCCCGGAGAAGCCCTGGAGGGCGAGGGCGACGCTGGAGGCGCATAGGAAGAGGAAGAGGGAAAGGAGGGAAAGGCCAAGCGCCACCACGGGGCGCTCTCCTCCGGGAATAGACTTCTCTTCCTTCCCAAGCGCCCGGAGGACAAGGAAGAAGATCGTTAGCGAGGGCAGGAGAAGCGCCGCAATCGCAGCGAATAGCCTCAGAAGCGACACCATCCCCGCTCCCCCGTCCCCTGTCGGGAACCCGTAGCCGGCGAAATAGAAGTTCACCGCGATCGCCGCCACGGCGACCTCCCCAAGACGAGGAAAAATCTGGAATATCCTAGGCAGAAACCCATCCTTTCCCTTGAGCCTCCAGTCCAGGAAGAAGGAGAGGAGCACGAAGGGGGCAAGGGCGAGCGGCACCCACCAGGAAATGGAGAAGTGGCTCGTCGCGTCCCCCTCCCAGTAGGGCTGGGTGTAGACAATCGCATAGAAGATCGAGGCGAGGAGAAGGTAGAAGGAAAGGAAGCTCTCCTTTGGGATCGGAAGGGAGCGCGGGGAAAGTGCTCCTTCCCCGTCCTTCTCCTCGGGGAGGGCGGAGGCGCCTTCGCTCTTCCGGATGCTCATATGGGATCAAGAAGCCCTTCGGGGCTTCTGATTATTTTACTAGCCCCCATGAGGAGCGAGGAATCGTAATTTCCATAGCCCCAGAGGCAAAGGACCAAAGGAAGCCCGTAGTTATCCGCGGTCTCCTTGTCCGGAAGCGAGTCCCCAACGAAGAGAGCCTCTTCCTTCTTGATGCCGTTCCTCTTGAATAGCGCATCCAGGAGCCAGGGGTCAGGCTTCGGAGGACGGCCTTCCTCGTGCCCCTGCACATCCTGGAAGAGCCCCTCCGGGAATATCTTCCCGAGGATCGCCAGGGCGAGCTCATGGGGCTTGTTCGTGCAGACGAAGAGTCTCGCTCCCCTTTCTTTGAGAGCGAGCAGGGTCTCAGTCACTCCAGGGAAGGGCTTCGTCGTCCTTCCCTGGTAGTCCCGGTAGCGGGGCATGTATTCCCTCATGAAGGAGGAGAGCTCCTCCTCGCCTGGACTTCCTCCAAGGGCGAGACGGGCGAGGTTCCTCGCGCCTCTCCCGATCATCTTCCGGACGTCCTCGAGGGAAAGCGTCCCCTCCCGACCCACGGCAAGGAGGGCACCGTTCACCGCGTCCCTGATGTCGGGGAGAGTGTCCGCGAGCGTCCCGTCCAGATCGAAGATGTAGTCCTTCTTCATGGGACTAGAGTAGGAATTAGCGTCCAAGAAATCAAGTTATCGAAGAAAACGCTGGGGGATTATGAGTTTTCTAAGGAAAACCCGGCCGAAGCCGGGCGGTTTCCTAATGGGGGTAGCGCTCCCTGTCCTTCCGGTAGGAGGTGTGGAGGAGATGCTCCGCCTTCTCGCTTCCCGGCTCGCCCAGGAACTCCTTGTAGAGTGCCTGGACCTCGGGATTGTTGTGGCTCTGGCGGATCTTCTTCCGCTCGTCGATCCCGTAGAGGATCGCCGCCCTCTTCTCGAGGTAGGTGTCGAGGATGTCCTTCCCTTCCCTGGGGAGGAGGGTCGGCTTCACGAAGGGCTGGCCGCCGCCGTTGAGGCAGCCGCCGGGACAGCCCATGATCTCGACGAAGGCGTACTCGCTCTTCCCGGCGCGGATGCTCTCGAGGATGGGGCGGGCATTCGCCGCGCCGGAACAGACGGCGACCTTGATCGCGGTCCCGCCGATCTCGACCGTGGCCTCCTTGACGCCTTCGAAGCCCCTGACCTCCTCGAAGGCGACCTTCTCGTACTCCTTGCCGGTCAAGGTGAAGTAGGCGGTCCGGAGGGCGGCCTCCATGACTCCCCCGGTGACGCCGAAGATGACGCCGGCCCCGGAGCTTTCCCCGAGGATCGGGTCGAAATCCTCCTCCGGAAGCTCGTCGTAGAGGATGCCCGAGCGCTTGATGAGGAGCGCGAGCTCCCTCGTGGTGAGCACCGCGTCGACGTCGGGAAGCCCGTCGACGCTGTTCGCGGGACGCTCCTTCTCGTACTTCTTCGCCGTGCAGGGCATCACGGACACCACGAAGATGTCCTTCGGGTCGAGCCCTTCCTTCTCGGCGAAGTAGCTCTTGGTGATCGCCCCCTGCATCTCATGGGGGGACTTGCAGGTGCTCACGTTCGGGATGAGGTCCGGATAGAAGTACTCGAGGTAGTTGATCCAGCCGGGCGAGCAGCTGGTGATCTGCGGGAGGGGGCCCGTCTTATGGAGCATCCTCTCCAGGAGCTCGTGGCTTTCCTCCATGATGGTTAGGTCGGCGCCGAAGTCGACGTCGAACACCTTCCGGAAGCCGAGCCTCCTTATCGCGGCGACCATCTTCCCCTCGCCGTTCTCCTCGCCGATCCGGTGGCCGAACTCCTCGCTGATCGCGGCCCGGACGGCCGGGGCGATCTGGCAGACGACGTACTTCCCTTCGCGGAAGGCCTCGTCGACCCTCTCGATCTCGCGCTTCTCGCTGAGGGCGCCGGTGGGGCAGACGTTCACGCACTGGCCGCACTGGAGGCAGGGGACGCTATCGAAGGAACGGTTCGCGATCGGGGCGACGATCGTCTGGAAGCCCCGGTTCTCGAAGCCGAGGATGCCGATCCCTGTCGCCTCCTTGCAACGCTCGATGCAGCGCCCGCAAAGGATGCACTTGCTCGTGTCGCGGACGATGCCGGGGGCGAGATCGTCCTTCGTCGTCGGGGTCTTTTCCCCGAGGTAGCTTCCCGTCTTGGCGCCCGTGATGTTGGCGACCTCGAGCAGCTCGCACTCCCCGTTCCTCGAGCAGGTCTGGCACTCCTTGCTGTGGTTGGAGAGGAGGAGCTCGACCGCGGTCCTTCTCGCGCTCACCGCCATCGGGGAGCTGACGAGGATCTCGAAACCCTTCGAGGCGGGGCATTCCTTCACGGGATAGACGCAGGAGGCGGTGAGGCGGGAGCCCCTCGCCCCCTTGATCTCGACGAGGCACACCCGGCAGGAGGCCAGGGAGTTATGCCCCTTGTTCCAGTAGCAGAGGGTGGGGATCCTGTAGCCGCAAGCCCTGGCCGCCTCGAGGACGGTGAGGGAGTCGTCCACCTGGTATAGGCGCCCCTCGATCTTGATTTCGACAGTTGCCATGGTTCCCTCCTACTTCCTCGCGATGGCCTTGAAGCGGCAGCTGCTCACGCAGGCGCCGCACTTGATGCACTTCTTCTGGTCGATGTGGTAGGGCTCCTTCCCGGGGACGCCGGTGATGGCCCCGACCGGGCAGTTCCTCGCGCAGAGGGAGCACTTCCGGCAAAGCTCGGGGTTGATCTCGATGCGGATGAGCCTCTTGCACACGTGCGCCGGGCATTCCTTCCTCTCGACGTGGGCGAGATATTCCTCCGGGAACTTCTCCATCGTGGAAAGGATGGGGTTGGCCGCGGTCTGCCCGAGGGCGCATAAAGATCCCTGGTGGATGACGGAGGCGAGCGCCTTCATCTCCTCGAGGGTCTCCTTCGTGCCTTTCCCCTCGACGATCTCGGAGAGCATCTCGTAGAGCCTCTTCGTCCCGATGCGGCAGGGGGTGCACTTCCCGCAGCTCTCGGAGCAGATGAAGTCCATGTAGAAGCGGGCGACGTCGACCATGCAGTTGTCCTCGTCCATGACGATCGCGCCCCCCGAGCCCATCATCGAGCCCTTGGCGACGAGGGTGTCGTAATCGATGGGGGTGTCGAGGTCCTCCTCGGTGAGGCAGCCGCCCGAAGGCCCGCCGGTCTGGATGGCCTTGAACTTCTTGCCGCCGGGAATGCCGCCGCCAATCTCGTAGATGAGCTCGCGGAGGGTCGTCCCCATCGGGACCTCGACGAGGCCGACGTTGTTGACCTTGCCGCCGAGGGCGAACACCTTCGTGCCCTTGCTCCCATCGGTCCCGACCTCGCGGTACTTCTCGGCCCCCACGCGGATGATGTAGGGGACCTGGGCGAGGGTCTCGACGTTGTTCACGCAGGTCGGCTTCCCCCAGAGCCCCTTGATCGCGGGGAACGGGGGCCGGGGGCGGGGCATGCCCCGCTTCCCTTCGATGGAATTGAGGAGCGCCGTCTCCTCGCCGCAGACGAAGGCGCCCGCGCCCTCGCGGATATGCGCGCGGAAGGAGAAGCCTGTCCCGAGGATGTTGTCCCCCAGGAGCCCGACCTTCTCCATGTCCTCGATCGCCCGGCGGAGGCGCTCGACGGCGACCGGGTACTCGGCGCGCACGTAGAAGTAGCCCTCGTGGGCCCCGAACGCGTAGCCGGCGATCATCATGCCCTCGATGACCTCGAAGGGGTTCCCCTCGAGGATCGAGCGGTCCATGAAGGCGCCGGGGTCGCCCTCGTCGCCGTTGCAGACGATGTACTTCTCCTCGCTCTTCTGGTCGGCGGCGAACTGCCACTTCCTCCCAGTGGGGAAGCCGGCGCCCCCTCTCCCCCGGAGCCCGGAGGCAAGCACCTCGTCGATGACCTCCTTGGGGGTCATGGAGGTGAGGGCCTTCTTCAGGGCCTTGAAGCCGTCGTAGCCGAGCGCTTCCTCGAGGAAGTCCGGGTTCACGAGGGAGCAGCCGTGGAGGCTAATCCGCATCTGGCGCTTGTAGAAGGTGATGTCGTCCTGGCGTTGGACCCTCTCGTGGGTCACGGGGTCCACGTAGAGGAGGCGCTCGACGATGCGCCCGTTCACGAGGTCCTCCTCGACGATGTCCGCGACGTCCTTCGCCTTGACCTTGCAGTAGAGGGTGTCCTCCGGGTAGATCTTCACGAAGGGGCCCTGCGAGCAGAAGCCGAAGCATCCGACGTGGTTCACCGTGACGCTCCGGGAAAGCCCGCGCTCCTCGACGAGCCGCTCGAATTCCTTGAGGATCGCCTCCGAGTCGTTGGAAAGGCAGCCGGTCCCTCCGCAGACGAGGACGGCGCGCTTGCCGCCCTTGCCGGAGATCTTCTTCTCGAAGGCCTCCGTGCAGCTTTCGATCGCGGAATCCAGCTCCGCGGGGTTCTTGATCTCCTCGACCATCAGGCGACCTCCTCCATCTTGCGGTATTCGGCGACGATCGCCGGGACCTTGTCCGGGGTGACCATCGGGTAGACCTTCCCGTTGACGCTGACGGCGGGGGCGAGGGCGCAGGCCCCGATGCAGCGGAGCGCCTCGATCGTGAAGAGGCCGTCCGCGCTCGTCTGGCCCGTCTTGATCGCGAGGACCTCCTCGAACTTGTCGATGACGGCCTGGCTGTTCTTCACGTAGCAGGCGGTCCCGAGGCACACCCCGATCACGTACTTCCCCTTCGGGTTGAGGGAGAAGAAGTTATAGAAGGTGACGACCCCGTAAACATCGCTCACGGGAAGGGAAAGCTTCTCCGCGACGATCTCCTGCACCTCGAAGGGAATGTAGCCGAACTCCCTCTGAATCTCTTCGAGAACGATCATGAGGGGCGAGGGCTCCCCCTTGTGGGAGTCGCAGATCCTCTCGATCTTCTCCCTGCTGTCGGCGCGTATGGCCATCGACGGTACCTCCTGGCGGCTCGCCGCGATGAAAAGGACGGCGATACTGAGTTGATTTTAAGCGCGTGGGCGCGCATGGCAACGAAAGGATGGCGGGGAAAGTGATTTCCGGAGTGAATTACCGGCTTACCGATTTATAAGGAGGACAAGCGCGTTTGAATTGCCTTTACAAAGGGGAATATGCTACCTCCGATAATCTCCCTCCCTTCAGTTGCCCTAGATAAAATAGGATTTGCAAAAAAGCCCATCTGAGAGCACGTTGCGGCCGAGGCTTCTATCGCCAGCAGAGAATCGCAGGTTAGGAAGCTGCCATACGAGGGCAGAGTCCGCTGCCCTCTACTCCTGCTGGAACCTATGTCGGGAGGAAACGACAATGAAGAAAGTCAACCATTTGCTCGCCTGCTACACAGGCGTCGTTACTCTGCTTTTCTTCCTAGACACAGGGACGTTCCTTCATTTCAGTGGATATTGGTATCCGTCAGCCTACCTAGTCATCTACACCGTCTTGTTCGGCCTCATTCCACTTTACACGGTTCTCTATCGCCCCATATCCCGGAAGATCCGCGAAAGCAAGAAGGGCGCGAAATGGGGGATGGACGAGTTCGCCAGGGATCCCCTCTTCGCAAGGTGCTTCCTCTCCATGTCGATCGTCCTCGCGCTCGTGTCCCTCATCGCCTTCTTCACGATGGATGTCTACGCGAGGGTGTCCCCCTCGGGAATCACAGAGTATCTGTACCGCATGCAGGATGAGTATTGGCAGATGGGCCTCATCATCCTGTTCGGCACCGCGCTCCCCAACTTCCTCATCTACGTCCTTTGCAAGATCTGGGCCTACTTCCGTCCGGAGAAAGAGCCCGAATAGAGAGCCGGTTTGCTCTCTCCGTCCACCCCCGATGAGCTACTTCCTAAGGAAAAGCGTCCGCAAAAGGGGGCTATATCTCCAGATATACGAATCCCATTACTGCAAAGAACGAAAGAAGACCGTCACCCGTTTCGTCATGACCATCGGGTACCACGAGGACCTGAAGAAGATTCATCGCGACCCTGTTGACCATGGGCTTTCGCTGGTTCGGGCGATGAACTGCGACGTCCCTAGGAAAATCCGGGGAAAAACAAGAAGGGCAGACATCGACAATGCCCGCTTTGTCGACATCGTCAGGCCGCTGGAACTTCTGCGCGCGGCAATGGACGGCAAGGAGGCCCTTCCCCAGCTCCAGGAACGTCTTTCCCTAGTCGGGGATATCGCCGCGCAGAACGATGCGGAAGGCCGGAATATGCGTCATGTCTTGTCCCGCCTCTGGGAAAGCCACGATCCCCTCCTGAGAGGCCTCATGCGGATGTCCCATGAAGCCGGGTTCCTTGACGAATTCGCCGAAGCAGCGCTCTTCCCCCTCATCCCCCACGGAGAAAGTAATTTTCTCATCATGACAGACCACCGCTTCTTCCCTGTCGCGATCCTGGACGCTGGAAAGCTATCGCAATCCAAGTCCTATGTGAAAAACATCAAAGCTGAGCTTCCTAGCGTTTGTTCCTACCTCTACTACGGCTCACCCCACCAATACGAAGCGATTCACAGAGAAGCCAGGGAATGCTTGCCTTGCCTTTTGAGGAACCAAACCGAAACCGATGGGGCAAGGCGCCTTTTCTCTATCATTGAAATGGGAAACAATATGGTGGAAGTTGCCTTCCCTCCGGAAAGCCAGACCCCTCCGGACGCGAAGGCTTGGTTCGTCTTCTTCGCCGTTCTCCTGAGGTCGTACCAAGATAAGCGCGTGATCAATCCGGATGCTTCCTTCTGAAATAGATTTCCCCGAAGCAAGGGAAACCCTGGCTAAGAGGCCAAGCAAGGACTCCCTTTCTTTCTTTCCCGCTGGCCAAGGACGCCTTCCCCAAATCTGTTTCACGGGGGAAGAACTACTTTGGCTAACGAAAAAGGAGGCAGAACCCGCCTCCTTTCATAGATTTCCCTATTCCGGGCGCTCGAAGTAGGTGTTCTCCGCGATCCAGCAGAGGATCGGGCACTTGATGATCGCGTAGAGCCCGCAGGTGATGAGGGAGAGCAGGACGCTCTTGAGCCATGTGAGGAAGTAGTCCCCGCCGCTGCCCTCGAAGGCGACGCGCATCCCCGCGTACTTGGTGTGCTCCATCTGGTAGCGCGTGATCCTTGCGTACGCCCAGGGGCTATAGATGCCGCAGGTGATGAGCGTCAGGAGGCCGGAGGCCAGGCGGACCAGGAAGAGGCCGAGGACGCTGCCGTCGTAGTCCCCATCCTCCTCGCTTCCGACCGGGCAGCCTTCGTAGGAGGTGTTCCTCGCCTTCCACTGGAGGAGCCTCTTCTCCACCCAGAGCCCGTAGATGCCGCAGGTGACGATAGTGAGCAGGAGCCACTTGATCCAGTTTCCGAAGAGACCGGCGGCGGTCCCATGCCAGACGAGCTTCCTTCCGGAGACGAGCATGTGCTCCGTCTTGTAGCGGTAGATCCAGTTCACCGCGATGGGGAGGCAGATGCCGCAGGTGCAGATTGTGACCAAGGAGCCAAGGAGCGACCATCCCCAGAGCTCGAGCCCGTTCCCGATGAACTTGCTCTCCCCTTCGGGCACCGTCCCTTTGGCAAGGCGCTCGGCGCGCTCGATGCGCTCCTTCCTCTCCTCATCGTGGCGGGCTCTCCTTTCCTCCGCCTCGATGTCCTTCTCCTCGCCCGGGGCGATGACGCCCGCATAGCGGATCCCCATGATCGACCCGATGAGGAGAGGGATCGCGAAGATAAGGCCGATGATCGTCGGGAAAAGGATCAGGACGATGTTCCCTCCCTGGAAGGCCCCGTCGTCCATCAGCCCGAGGGAGAAGCCGAGGCCGAGGCTAAGCCCGATGAGGGCGATCGAGGAAGCGAGGGAAACCCAGTTCGCGGCCTTCCCTTTCTTCGCAAGCCCCGCGAAGAGAAGGTGGAAGAGGGCGGCTGCC
This sequence comes from uncultured Bacillota bacterium, assembly GCA_949289845.1. GTDB lineage: Bacteria > Bacillota_I > Bacilli_A > RFN20 > CAG-826 > UBA4951. The sequence goes on along the minus strand of CASEPN010000003.1, from coordinate 146,044 downwards.
CCCGTGATGATCGCGATATCCCCCGGAAGCGCGACGACGTAGGGCGGGATCATCACGTAGTTCGGGTCGTCCTTGGGAAGCGACGCCTGGGCGGACATCACGAAGTAGGACACGAGCGAGACGAGGAAGAGGATGGCCGCGATGATCCCGAAAACGAGGCGCAGCGTCTTTCCGGAGAATGGCTTCTTTTGCATGGAGCGCTCCTTTCCGGGTAAGGATAATTCCCCTTCCCGGCTTTGTGAATGGTTCGGAGAGAAAACTAATCCAGCCAAGAGAAAAGCGCCCTCCCCGGAAGGAAGGCGCCTGTTCCCAGGGCGCTTAGTCCTGGACGAAGCGGACGAGCACGATCTCGGCGTTGTCGCCGCGACGGGGCCCGAGCTTGAAGGTCTGGGTGTAGCCGCCCTGGCGCTCCTTATAGCGGGGCGCGATATCCTCGAAGAGCACCTTGAGGCAGCTCCTCCCGTCCTTGGCGAGGATGTTCTCGCGGACGATGCGGGCCGCCTGGCGGCGAGAGGCGAGGTCGCCCTTCTTCGCGAAGGTGACGCAGCGCTCCGTCTCCGAGACGAGCTCCTTGACGACGCCGGAAGGAACCTTGATCTCCCCGTGGACGATGAGCTCGCTCACGTGGTTGCGGATCATGCTCCATTCCTTGCTCGCGGTCCAGCCGGCCTTGAAGCGGACGCCGGCCTTGCCGTGGACGTTCTTCCTACCTTGTCTTGCCATGGTCAATCTCCTACGTAGTCGCGGAAGTGGAGCCCGAGCCCAGCGAGCCTGTCCTTCACTTCCTTCAGCGATTTCTTGCCGAGGTTGCGCACCTTCATCATGTCTTCCTCGCTCTTCTGGGTGAGCTCGAGGACGGTGCAGATGCCGGCGCGCTTGAGGCAGTTCTGCGAACGGACGCTGAGGTCGAGCTCCTCGATCATCATGTCCTGGTAGCGGTTCTCCTCGACGTGGCGCTCCTCGATCTCGGTGCGGACCGACTTCGCCTTCTCGTCCAGGTCGAGGCACTTCTGGAAGTGCGTGATGAGGATCTGGGCGGCCATGGCGACGGCCTCGCTCGGCTCGAGGGAGCCGTCGGTGGTCACCTCGAGCTCAAGGGAGTCGTAGCGCGAGTCGTGGCCCACGCGGGTCGGCTCGACCTTGTAGCCGACCTTCACGATCGGCGAGAAGCTGCTGTCGGTGGTGATGACGCCGATGTGGTCGACCTTGCGCTCGACCTTGTTCTCCTCGCTCGTGAAGTAACCTCTCCCGGCCCCGACGTAGACGAGCATCTTGAGCTCGGCCCCCTCGCGGAGGTGGGCGATCTCAAGCTCCGGGTTCACGACGGAGGTCATCGCGGGAAGGCGGAGGTCCCCCGCGCGGAGGGTGCAGGGCCCCTTCACGTCGACCTCGAGGCGGCGGGAGTCGGTGCCCCCGTCATCGTAGCGGAGCACGAGCTCCTTGAGGTTGAGGATGATGCTCGTGACGTCCTCCTCGATGCCCTCGATGGCGCTGAACTCGTGGCGCACGCCCTCGATCTCGACCGCGTAGACGGCCACGCCCGGGAGGGCGCTCAGGAGCACCCGGCGGAGGGCGTTCCCGATCGTCTGGCCGAAGCCGCGCTCGAGCGGCTCCATGACGAAGCGGGCGTAGTGCTCCTCCTCGCTCATGGACTCGATGCGGATGTCGAAGCCCTGGAAGGGGCGGGCGATGAGCGTCTCCTTGCTTTCGATAGCCATTTCTTCCTCCTCGCTATCTAGCCCCTCCGCCTCTTGGGCGGACGGCAGCCGTTATGGGGGATCGGGGTGACGTCCTCGATCGAGAGGATGTTGAGCTTGGCGTTCACAAGGCCGCGCATCGCGCCCTCGCGACCGGGGCCGACGCCGCGGACGCGGACGTCCACGTTGCGGATCCCCTGCTCGTAGGCCTTCTGCCCGGCGCTTTCGGCGACCTGGCTCGCGGCGTAGGGAGTGCTCTTCTTGGCGCCCCGGTAGCCGAGGGCCCCGGCGGCCGACCACGTGAGGACGTTCCCCTGGCGGTCGGTGACGGTGACGATGGTGTTGTTGCTGCTGCTGGTGATGAAGGCGAGGGCGTCCGTGAAGCTGCGCCTGACCTTCTTCTTCCGCTGGGGGCCCTTGCCCCGGGCGGCGGTCTTCTTCTCTGCCATAGGTTACCTCGTGGCCTCCTTCTTGTTGGCGATCGTCTTCCTCTTGCCCTTGCGGGTGCGGGCGTTGGTCTTCGTCCTCTGCCCGCGGACGGGGAGGCCGCGGCGGTGGCGGATGCCGCGGTAGCAGCCGATGTCGGTCAGCCGCTTGATGTTGTAGGCCACCTCGCGCCGGAGGTCGCCCTCGGTGCGGTACTTGGCCACCTCGGCGCGGATGCGGACCATCTCCTCGTCGGTGAGGTCCTTCACGCGCTTGGTCTCGACGACCTTGGCATCCTTGCAGATCTTCCTGGCGGTCGTCCTGCCGATGCCGTAGATGTAGGTCAGGGAAACCCAGACCTGCTTTTCCGCGGGGATGTCGACGCCCGCGATGCGTGCCATTGCCATGATTCTTTTGTCCTTTCCCTTCCCTTAACCCTGGCGCTGCTTGTGCTTGGGGTTGCTGCAGATGACCATCACGACGCCATGGCGCCGGATGACCTTGCACTTGTCGCAGATCGGCTTGACCGACGGTCTTACTTTCATGTGCTTTCTCCTTTGCTTCCTAGCTTCTCTGCCGGAAGCTGATCCGCCCGTGTTCTAGATCGTAGGGGGAGAACTGGACCGTGACCTTATCACCGGGGAGAATGCGGATGTAGTGCATCCGGATTTTTCCCGAGACGCAGGCGGTGATCACGACTCCGTTGGCAAGCTTCACGCGGAAGTAGGCGTTGGGCAGGCTCTCCAGGACGGTGGCGTCCATCTCGATGCAGTCCTTCTTGCTCACTTTGTCCTCTCCTTCTCCTGAAGGGTGATGACCAAGGGGCCATCCTCGGCGACGACGACGGTGTTCTCGTAATGGGCGGTGGGCTTCCCGTCCCTGCTCACCGCCGTCCATCCGTCCTTCAGGACACGGACGCGGGGCGAGCCCATGAGCACCATCGGCTCGATGGCAAGCGCCATCCCCGGCCTCAGGAGCGGGCCCGATCCTGGGCTTCCCCAGTTCGGCACCGCCGGATCCTCGTGCATCTCGCGCCCGATCCCATGGCCGGTGTAGTCGCGCGAGACGGAGTAGCCGCGGCTCTCGACGTAGCTCTGGATGGCGTGGCTCACGTCACCCAGATGGCGTCCGGGGCGGCATTCCTCGAGCCCCTTGAAGAAGCTGGACCTCGTCGCCTCGATCAGGTCCTTCTTCTCCTCGGAGACGACCCCGACCCCGTAGGTGCGGCAGGCGTCGGCGTGGTAGCCGGCCTTCCTCACCACGATGTCGAGGGAGACGATGTCCCCTTCCCGGAGGATGGTCCGGGAAGAGGGGATGCCGTGGACGAGGACCTCGTTCACGGAGGCGCAGATGGCCTCGGGGAAGCCCCCGTAGCCCTTGCTCGCGGCCACGCCCCCGCCCTCTTGGATCAGGCGGTCGGCGAGCTCGGAGAGGGCCAGGGTGGAGACCCCGGGCCGGATCTCGCCCTCGAGACGGTCGAAGACCGAGGCGAGGAGGCGCCCGGCCTCCTCCATGAGGGCGATCTCGCGGGCGCTCTTCCTCTCGATCAGAGGAGCGACCTCAGGAAGGCGGAGAGCTCCACCTTCAGGTTCCCCATCGGGAGGGTGCCGTCGAACTCGTGGAGGAGCCCGGCTTCCCGGTAGTAGCCCAGGAGCGGCTCGGTGCTCTTCCTGTAGTTCTCAAGCCTCGTGCGGAAGGCTTCCTCGTTGTCGTCCTTCCGCTGGATGAGCTCGGCCCCGCATAGGTCGCAGATCCCTTCCGCCTTCGGCTTCAGGGTCTTGACGTTATAGGAGGCCCCGCACTTGGGGCAGACGCGGCGGGTGGTCACCCGCTCGACGAGGATCTCGGCAGGGCAGGCGAGGTTGATCGCCGCGACGAGGGGGCGCTTGATCTCCTCCCCCATCTTCTTCAGAGCCTCCGCCTGGGCGATGGTCCTGGGGAAGCCGTCGAGGAGGTAGCCCTCCTGGCAGTCGGGGCGCGAGAGGCGCTCCTTCACGAGCTCGCAGGTGAGCTCGTCGCTGACGAGCCCGCCGCTTTCGACGATCTTGCGGATCTTCTCCCCGAGCGGGGAGCCGGAGGCCATCGCCTCGCGGAACATGTCGCCCGTGGAGATGTGGGGAAGATGGAAGTCCTCCCGGATCCAGGTCGCCGCGGTGCCCTTGCCGGCCCCCGGCGGACCCATGAGGATGATGTTCAGCATGCTATCCCTCCCTGGCCCTTTCGTGGCTCTTCCCGGCGATGAGGCCGTCGATCTGGTTGTTCAGCTCGATGGCCACGCCGACGATGATGATGAGGCCCGTGCCGCCCATCGCCAGGGACACGTCGTCCCCGAAGAGGTCGGCCCAGACGAGCACGATCGGGAGCGCGGCGATGAGGGCGAGGGCGAGCGACCCCATGAAGGTCACCCGGTTGAGCACCTTGCCCACGTAGCGCTCCGTCTCCTTCCCCGGGCGGACGCCCGGGATGTAGGAGCCGTTCTTCTGGAAGTTGTCGGCGAGCTTCTCCGGGTCGATCGACATCTGCGCGTAGAAGAAGCTGAAGGCGATGATGAGCGCCAGGTAGATGAAGAGCCCCCAGTTCATCTCCCAGTGGCTCCCGTCGAACCAGGGCATCGTGAACGTCTGGTTGTAGTTGAAGATCTGGAGCCACTCGGCCTCCGCCGCCTCCTGGCTGATGAAGCCGGCGACGATCGCCGGGGCGGACATCAATGAGGCCGCGAAGATGACCGGGATGACGCCGGCGCTGTTCAGCTTGATGGGAAGGTAGCTGGCCCTTGCCATCGAGCTCGTCGCCCTGCCCTTCCCGGCGTTCTGCACCGGGATCTTCCTGCGGGAAGTCTCGATGAAGACCACGAAGCCGATGATGAGGAGGAAGGCGAGGATGTAGATCGCGAACTGGAAGGCGCCCGTCACCATCTCGCCGGAGCCATGGGCCACGTTCCCCGTGATCCACTTGTCCCAGGCGGTGGTGATCTGGGTCGGGAGCGAGCGGACGCAGCCGGCGAAGATGATCATCGAGATTCCGTTCCCGAGACCCTTCTCCGTGATCTGGTCGCCCAGCCACATCGTCAGCATCGCGCCTCCGAGGAGGACGGCGATGATGTAGACGTAAGTCCCGAAGTTGTCGTCCAGGTTAAGGGAGATGTAGGAGCTGTTGATCATCGTCCGGATGATCCCGTAGGCCTGGACCGCGCCCAGGAGGAGCGTCAGGTAGCGGGTCGCCATCTCGATCTTCTTCCGCCCCTGCTCGCCTTGCTTGGATAGCTCGGTGAGCGCGGGCAGGACGTTCTTCGAGAGCAGCTGGATGATGATCTGCGAGGTGATGTAGGGGCTCACCCCCAGGGCGAAGATCGAGAAGTTGGAGAGCGCCCCGCCCCCGAGGAGATCCATGAGGGCGAGGGAGTTCCCCGAGTTCATCAGATCGTTCAGCTCCTGGGAGACGGTGACTCCCGGCACGGTGATGGCCGCTCCGATCCGGATGACGAAGAGAACCATTATCGTGAAGAAGATCCGATTGACGATTTCCTTGTTCTTGAAGATCGAAGCGAGCTTTTTCATTACTGGATGACCTCGGCGGTGCCGCCCTTCCCCTCGATCGACGCTTTCGCGGAGGAGGAGAAGGCGTGGGCGCTCACCTTGAGCTTCCGCTCAAGCGTCCCACGGCCGAGGATTTTAATCCCATCGCGGGCGTCTTTCACCATCCCCGTCTCCATGAGGAGGGCCGGGGTGACCTCCGTCCCGTCCTCGAAGCGGTTCAGGTCCTCGAGGTTGACGGGGGCGAAGGAGCGGCGGTTCACGTTCTTGAAGCCGAACTTCGGGATGCGGCGGATGAGGGGCATCTGCCCGCCCTCGAAGCCGCGCTTCTTGGTGTGGCTGTGGGCGCCCTGGCCCTTCTGGCCGCGCCCGGCGGTCTTGCCGTTTCCGGTCCCGCGGCCCTGGCCCTTGCGGAAGTGCTCGGTCTTGGAGCCGGGCATCGCCACGAGGGAGTGGAGGTTCTTAGCCATTCTGCTTCTCTCCTTCCGAGGCCTTCGGGGCCTCCTCCTCCTTCCTTAGCCCGCGGAGAACCATCACGGTCTTGTAGTCCTTGAGCTGGAGGAGGGCGTCGTGGGTGGCGCGGACGACGTTGATGGGCGTCCGGCTCCCCAGGACCTTGCAGACGACGTTGCGGACCCCGGCGAGCTCGAGGATCGCGCGGGTGGCGCCGCCGCCGACGATGCCCGTGCCCTCGGGCGCGGGACGGAGGACGACGGTCGTCTTCTCGAAGCGGCCGACGACGCGGTGGGCGATGGTGCCCTTGCGGATGCGGATGAGGTAGAGCTTCTTCTTGGCCTGGACGATCGCCTTCTTGATGGCGTCGGGCACTTCCCCGGACTTCCGGAGGGCGAAGCCGTAGTGGCCCTTCTGGTCGCCCACGACGACGAGGGTGTCGAAGCGGATGTGGCGTCCGCCGCTCTCCGTGCGGGAGATGCGGTTGATGTCGACGACCCTGTCCTTGAACTCGTCGTCCTCGCGCCGGAAGCCTCCGCGGCCTCCGCGCCTTTCGCCGGGACGGCCCTTGCGGTCCCCGTACTTCCGGTCGCCCGGGCGGGCGGCGGCGCGGGATCCGCGGGGCTCGTAGTTCGGGTTCCCCGTGGGACGGCGGTCCTGGGAGGGCTGCTCCCCGTTCTCGACGGGGGCGGAAATCTTCGTGTCTTCCATGGTTTCTCTCCTTAGAGCCGGAGCCCGGCCTCGCGGGCCGCCTCGCAGAGGGCGGCGACCCTGCCGTGGTACTGGTAGCCGCCGCGGTCGAACACGGCGCATTCGATCTTGAGGGCGAGGGCCTTCCTGGCGATGTCCTCGCCGACCTTCCTCGCCGCCTCGACGTTGCCCCCGTTCGCGAGCTTGAGCTCGACGGAGCCGGAGGAGCAGAGGGTGATTCCCTTGGTGTCGTCGATCAGCTGGCAGCTGATGTGCTTGTTCGAGCGGAAGACGCTGAGCCTCGGGCGGAGGGGGGTCCCGTGGACCTTCTCCCTGACCCGGAGATGACGGCGCTCGCGCATCGCGTTCCTGGATTCTTTGCGGATCATGGGTTCTCCTTACTTCTTGCCGGAGGCGGCGGCGCGCTTGCCGACCTTCTTGATGAGGTGCTGTCCCTTGTAGTGGACGCCCTTCTGGCCGTAGGGGTCGGGCCTCCTCAGGTCGTAGATGCGGGCGGCGGTCTCGCCGACCTCGAACTTGTCGACGCCCTCGACGACGACGTGGGTCTCGTCGGGGCAGCTGATCTTGGTGTACTTCCCGATGGGCCTGGCGTGGACCTCGTGGCTGTAGCCGAGGAACATGGTGAGGACCCCGTCCTTGACGGAGGCGCGGTAGCCGGTGCCGTTGATCTCCAGCTCCTTCTTCCACCCTTCGTGGACGCCCTTGACGGCATTATGGAGGAGCGCGGCGGCGGTGCCGTGGTTGGCGGCGCTCTCCTTGTTCTCCTCCCAGTCCGCGGCAGGACGGACGTGAAGGGCCCCGTCGGCCTCCTCGACGCTGACGCCCGCGGGAACGTGGACGCTTACTTCGCCTTTGGGGCCCTTGACGAGGAACGTGCTTCCCTCATGGGAGAAGGTCACGCCTTCCGGGAGAGGTATGGGTTTGAATCCAATGCGAGACATTGCTCTTTTCCTTTCCTTAGTAGACGTAGCAGAGGACCTCGCCGCCCACGCCGGCCTTGCGGCACTCGGCGTCGGTGAGGATCCCCTTGGAGGTGCTGACGATGGCGATGCCGTAGCCGGGGACGCGCGGAAGCTCGTCCACGCCCATCGTCACGCGGAGGCCGGGCTTGGAGATGCGGCGGAGGTTGGTGATGACCTTCTCGCCGTTCTTCCCGTACTTGAGGACGAGGGTGAGGGTCTTCTTGGCCCCGTCCCTCTCCTCGTGGCAGTCGAGCAGGTAGCCCTCGCGCTTCATGATGCGCGCGATGGCCAGGAGCGTCTTCCCGGAAGGAAGGGAGACGGTGTCGCGCCGGAGCGCGTTCGCGTTCCGGATGCGGGTCAGCATGTCGCTGATGGGATCTGCGATCATCTTGTCTTTCCTCCTTCTTTACCAGCTGGCCTTCCTCATGCCCGGGATCTCGCCCTTGTAGGCGAGCTCGCGGAGGCAGATGCGGCAGAGGCCGAACTTGCGGATGACGCCGTGGACGCGCCCGCAGCGGGCGCAGCGGGTGTAGGCCCTCGTGCTGAACTTGGGCTTCCTGGCCTGCTTGTTGATGAGACTCTTCTTGGCCATTGCGATTACCTCCTGAAGGGCAGCCCCAGCCCCTCGAGGAGGTGAAGCGCCTCCTCGTCCGTCCGGGCGGTGGTCACCATGACGATGTCCATGCCGCGGAGCTTGCCGGTCTTGTCGTACTCGATCTCGGGGAAGATGAGCTGCTCCTTGACCCCGAGGGTGTAGTTCCCGTGCCCGTCGAACCCGTTCCGGCTGATGCCGCGGAAGTCGCGGACGCGCGGGAGGGAGATGCTGACGAGCTTGTCGAGGAACTCGTACATGCGGAGGCCGCGGAGGGTCACCTTGCAGCCGATCGCCTGCCCTTCCCTGAGGTGGAAGGAGGCGATGGACTTCTTCGCCCTGGTCACCACCGGCTTCTGGCCGCTGATGCGGGTAAGGTCCTGGACGCTGTCGTCGAGGGCCTTGCTGTTCCCCGTGGCGTCGCCCACGCCGATGTTGACGACGATCTTCTCAAGGCGCGGCGCCTCCATCGGCGACTTGTAGCCGTGCTCCTTCATGAGGGCGGGCACGACCTCCTCGCGCCACTTACGGGCGAGGCGGTTCTGGGAGAGGGCGCTCGGCTTCCTCTCCTTCTTGGGGGCGCTCTTCTTCGCGGGGGCCTTCTTCTCCTCCGCGGGAGCCTCCTCCTTCGGGGCGGCCTTCTTGGCCGGGGCCTTCCTGGCGGCCGTCTTCTTGGGAGCGGCCTTCTTCGGAGCGGCCTTCTTGGCGGGGCTCTCCTCGAGGGCGACCTCGGTTTCGATCTTCTTCTCTGCCATTGGCTTGCTCCTTACTTCTTCTCGTCGAGCGAGGCGCCGGAGTCCGCGACGCGGATCTTCCTGCCGTCGACGATCTTGTGGTGGACCCTCGTGGGACGGCCCGTCTTCGGGTCGATGAGGGCGAGGTTGCTCACATGCACAGGCATGTAGATGTCCTTGACGGATCCCTCGGGCACGGCCTGGGTCGGCTTGACGTGCTTCTTGTGGACGTTCACGCCTTCGACGACCGCGGTCTCCTGCTCGGGGTGGACGAGCTGCACGACGCCGGTCTTGCCTCTGTCGGAGCCGGCGATGACGATGACGGTGTCACCTTTCCTGATGTTCATCGTTTCCTCCTTAGAGAACCTCGAGGGCGAGCGAGATGATCTTCATGTAGCCCTTCTCGCGGAGCTCCCTGGCGACCGGTCCGAAGACGCGGGTGCCGAGGGGGTTCCCGTCGTTGTCGATGAGGACGACGGCGTTGTCGTCGAAGCAGATCGAGCTGCCGTCCTTCCTCTGGATGGCCTTCTTCGTGCGGACGATGACGGCGCGCACGACCTGGCCCTTCTTGATCTTGCCGTTCGGGGTGGCGTCCTTGACGGCGCACTGGATGACGTCGCCGATGGTGCTCCTCTTGCGGCGGCCTCCGCCGTAGAGCTGGAAGGCGCGCACGGAGCGGGCCCCGGAGTTATCGGCGACGACGAGGTTCGTTTCCTTCTGGATCATTGCCTACTCCTCCTTCTCCCCGTGGGCGGCCTCCTCGACCCCTTCCTTCGCCTCGAGGGCGGCCTCGGTGGCCTCGAGCGAGGTCCCGCCGATCGCCTTCTTGTCGATGGAGACGAGGCGGAAGCGCTTGGTGGCGCTCATCGGGCGGCAGGCCATGATGGTCACGGTGTCGCCGAGCTCAGCCTCGCACTTCTCGTCGTGGGCGCGGTACTTCTTCGAATAGCTGACGCGCTTCTTGTAGAGGGGGTCGTTCCTCTTGGTCGAGACGAGGACGGTGATCGTCTTGCTGTTCTTGACCGAGGTGACGACGCCCTGGAAGGTCGTCCTTCTGTTCCGTTCCATGTTACTTCGCCTCCTTCTTCGAGAGCTCTCTCTCGCGCCGGACGGTCTCGCCGCGGGCGATGTCCTTGCGGAGGGAGCGGATCTCCTCGGGGTGCTCGAGGTTGCCCACGGCCTTCTGCCGGGTCAGCTCGAACTTCCGGAGACGGAGCTCGGCGAGGCGAGCCTTGAGCTCCTCGTCGGTGAGCTCGCGGAATTCCTTGATGCTCATTTCTACTCCCCCTTATTCTCCGTGCTCGCCTCGGGCTCGTTCCCGGTGTCGCTCACGGTCTCGATGTGATCCTCGCGCTCGATGGCCTCGAGGGAGGAGTCGTGCGTCTCCTCCATCTTCTCGAGCTCCGCCTCGCTGAGGGCCTTGGTGCGCTTCACGATCTTGGTGGCGATCGGAAGCTTGTAGCCGGCCTGGTGGAGCGCCCGGCGCGCGAGCGCCTCGCTGACTCCGCCAATCTCGAAGAGGATCTTCCCCGCCTTGACGGGGGCGGCCCACCCTTCGGGCGAGCCCTTGCCGGAGCCCATGCGGACCTCGGCCGGCTTCTTGGTCCTTCCCAGGTGCGGGAAGATGCGGATCCAGATCTTGCCGGTGCGGTCGGTCGCGCGGGCGAGCACGATGCGGGCGGACTCGATCTGGTGGTCGGTGATGTAGGCGCCCTCGAGCGCCTGGAGGCCCCACTCGCCGAACTCGACGGTGTTGCCCTTCGTCGCGACGCCCTCGTAGGAGAGGCGGTGCGGGCGACGGTACTTAACGCGCTTTGGCTGAAGCATTCGTGCTTCCTCCTTCCTGCGGCCTCTCCTCCTGGGCCTTGCGGCCGTCGGTGGAGCGGCAGATCCACACCTTCACGCCGATGCGGCCGGAGGTGGTGTGGGCGGGGATGGCCGCGAAGTCGATGTCGGCGCGGAGGGTCTCGAGAGGGACGACGCCCTCCTTGTAGCCCTCGCGGCGCGCGATCTCGGCGCCCCCGAGACGGCCCTGGCACTGGGTGCGGCAGCCGGCGGCGCCGGCCTTCCTGATCCGCTGGATGGCCTTTTTCTGGGTCGAACGGAAGCTCTGGCGGTTCTCCAGCTCCCCGGCGATCCACTTGGCGACGAGGGTGGCGTCCAGGTCGGGGTTCTTCACCTCGACGACCTCAACGCGGAGGTTATCTTCCTTCACGATCTTGCGGAGGGCGGCCTGGAGCTTCTTGATGGTCTCGCCGTTCGTGCCCAGGACGACGCCGGGGCGCGAGGTGTGGATGCGGACGAGGAGGAGCGAGCCCTTGTCGGTCTTGCTCCTGCTGATCTCGATGCGGGAGAGGGCGCTGTCCTGGCGGGACTTGTCGGGGGTCCCGTCCCTCCTCGTGCGGTCGCTCGGGAGGTTCCTGAGCCACTTCTCGATGTGGGAGCGGACGAGCATGTCCTCCTTGAGATAGCGGGCGAAGTCGCGCTTGCCCGCGAACCAGCTGGAGTTCCAGCTGCGGTTGACCCCGATGCGGAGCCCGACGGCGTTCACTTTCTGACCCATTACTTCCTCTCCTTCACGGTGACGCGGATGTTGGCGGTGCGGCGGACCATGCCGCTGCTGGAGCCCTTGGCCCTGGGCAGGTAGCGGCGCATCTTGATGCCGTCGCTCGCCTGGATCTCGCTGATGTAGAGGAGATCCCCGTCAAGGTCGAAGTTGTTGGTGGCATTCGCCGCGGCGGAGGCGATGAGCTTCATCACCGGCTGGGCGGCCGCCTTGTTCAGGTGCGGGAGCATCGCCAGGGCGTCGTTGACGCTCTTGCCGCGGACGAGGTCGAGGACGAGCCGGACCTTGCGGGGCGTGACCCGCACGTTCTTGGCGTAGGCGTGGGCCTCGTGGACGGTGGGCTTGGCCGCCTCCTTGGCGGCCTTGTGCGCCTTCTTCCACTCCTCGTGGATCTCGGCGTGGGTCTTCTTCCCGCCCTTCTTCGCCCCCTTCTTGGTGGGAGCCTTCTTCGCGGGGGCCTCCTCGGCGGGAGCGCTCGCCTTCTTGGGGGCGCTCTTCTTCCGCGCGCTCTTCTTCGGCGCTTCCTCCGCGGGAGCGGAGGCTACCTTCTTCTCGCTTTCTGCCATAGGGTCCTCACTTCCTGGCGGCCTGGTCGCCGGCGTTGTTCCCGTGGTGGCCCGGGAAGTTCCGGGTCGGCGCGAACTCGCCGAGCTTGTGGCCGACCATGTCCTCGGTGACGAAGACGGTGACGTGCTCCTTGCCGTTATGGACGGCGAAGGTGTGCTCGACGAAGGCGGGGTAGATGGTGGAACGCCTGCTCCAGGTCTTGATGACCTCGCGGCGGCCGCTCTTGTCCATCGCCTCGACCTTCTTCAGGAGGTACTCGTCTACGAAGGGCCCCTTCTTGCTGGAACGTGACATTTCCTATTCCTCCTTACTTCCTCCGCCTGACGATGAGGCGGCTGGATTCCTTCTTCACGCGGCGGGTCTTGACGCCCATCGCGCGCTTGCCCCACGGGGTGCGGGGGGCGTCGCGGCCGACGGGGCACTTGCCCTCGCCGCCGCCGTGCGGGTGATCGTTCGGGTTCATCGCGGAGCCGCGGACGGTCGGGCGCCAGCCCATGTGGCGCATCTTGCCGGCGGTGCCGACGTTGACGAGGCTGTAGTCCTCGTTGCCGACGGTGCCGATGGTGGCCCGGCAGGTCCCGAGCACCTTCCTCACCTCGCCCGAGGCGAGGCGGAGCATGACGTACTTCCCTTCGGAGCCGAGCACCTGGGCGCTGGTCCCGGCCGCCCGGCACATCTGCCCGCCCTTGCCGGGCTTCAGCTCGATGTTGTGGACGAAGGTTCCATCGGGAATGTTCCTGAGGTCGCAGCAGTTCCCCGTCTTGATGTCGGTGCTCTCGCCGGAGAGGATCTCGTCCCCGACCTTGAGCCCCTTGGGAAGGATGATGTAGCGCTTCTCGCCGTCGACGTAGTTGACGAGGGCGATGAAGGCGGAGCGGTTCGGGTCGTACTCGATGGTCGCGATCTTCCCGGGAATCCCGTCCTTCCTTCTCTTGAAGTCGATGATGCGGTAGCGGTTCTTGTTGCCCCCGCCGCGGTGGCGGCAGGTGATCTTCCCCTGATTGTTCCGGCCCGCCTTGTGCTTCTTCGGGGCCAGGAGCGATTTCTCAGGAGTGGCGGTGGTGACGTCCTGGTAGCTGAGGGTCGTCATCTGACGGCGGCTCGGCGTGTAGGGACGATAGCTCTTGATTGCCATTTTCTTTCTCCTATACGGTCTCTTCCCCGTCCAACCCCCCTATATATAAGGGAGGATGGGCGGGCGGGGGTTCCCTCCCTATTCCTTGAAGAGGTCGACCGCGTTCCCTGCCTTGAGGGTGACGATCGCCTTCTTGTACCCGGCGACGTGCCCCTGGTAGCGGCCGCCGCGGGACTTGCTCTTCCCAGGCTGGTTGATGACGTGGACCGCCTCGACCTCGACCTGGTAGAGGCGCTGGAAGCTCTCCTTGATCTCGATCTTGTTGGCCGAGGGGAGCACCTTCACGGTCACCTTGTTCCCGTTCTGGAGGAGGGCCATCGACTTCTCGGTGACGACCGGGGCGAGAATGACCTGGTAGTCATGCTCGACGGGGGAGCCGAAGCTCCGCGCCTTCTTCTCTTCCGCCATTAGAGGAGTCCTCCTTCCAGGGCCTCGATCGCCTTCTTGCTGATCACGAGGTGATCGGCGGCGAGAAGGTCGTAGACCCCGATGTTGTCCTCGCTCACGCACTTGACTCCGGCGAGGTTGGAGCTGCTGAGGACGAGCTTGGGGTCCTCGGTGTCGTCGACCAGGAGCGTCCTGCCCTCGGCGCCGATCGCCTTGAGAGCGAGGGCGAGGGCTTTCGTGGAGACCGCCTCGAGGGCGAGCTCATCGACGACGATGACGCCCTTGCCGGCGACCTTGTCCGAGAGGACGGAGCGGAGCGCGAGGGCGTGGGCCTTCTTGTTCTGGCTCCTCTTGTAGGACTGGTTGCCGTCGGGTCCGAAGACGGTGCCGCCTCCGACCCAGAGCGGGCTCCGGATGGAGCCGGCGCGGGCCCGTCCGGTGCCCTTCTGGCGCCAGGGCTTCTTGCCCCCGCCGGACACCTCGTGCCTCTTCTTCGTCTTGGCCGTCGCCTGGCGGCGGTTCGCCTGCTCGGTGCAGACGGCGTCGTGGACGACCTGGTGATTCGGCTCTTCGAGACCGAACACCTCGGCGGAGAGCTTGACCTCCCCGACCTTCTCCCCGGCGAGAGTCACGACGGGGAGCGCAATCTTCTTCGCGGCCATTGGTTACTCTCCTTTCGCCTCGGGCTCCGCCTTGGGAGTCCTGTCGATGAGGCTCTTGACCACGGGCTTCTTCCGCGGGGCCTTGACGGCGCTGCGGATGCGGACGATGGACCGCTTGGGCCCGGGGAGCCCGCCCTTGAGGAGGAGATAGCCTTCCTCAGGGTTGCTGGCGACGACGGTCACGTTGAGGAGCGTCGACTGCTCGGGACCCCAGTGGCCGGACATCGTCTTGCCCGGGATGACGCGGTTGTTGCAGCGCCCGTTGTTCGCGAGCGATCCGATCTGGCGGTGGTAGCCGGAGCCGTGGCCCTTGGGGCCGATGTGGTTCCCGTACTTCTTGATGGTGCCGCTGTAGCCGTGGCCCTTCGTCATGCCGATGACGTCCACGACGTCCCCGGCCTCGAAGAGCGCGGCGGTGAGGGTCTCGCCCACGTTCTTGCCGTAGATCTCGTCGCCCTTCAGCTCCATCACGACGGCCTTGGGGCTCGCGCCGGCCTTCTTGAACTGTCCGGCCTCGCAGCGGTTCACGCGCGATTCCTTCTTATCCTCATAGCCGACCTGGAGGGCCTCGTAGCCGTCCTTCTCGATCGTCCTTTTCCCGAGGATGAGATTGGGCAGGACCTCGACCACGGTGACCGGGTACATGGTGCCGTCCTCGGCGAACACCTCGGTCATTCCGATTTTTCTTCCGATGAGGGATTTCATTTGCCTGCCTCCTCTACTTCGCGGTGATCTCGATCTCGACCCCGCTCGGGACGTCGAGGCGCTTGATCTCGTCGACCGTCTCCTTCTTGGGGTCCACCAGGTCGATGATCCGCTTGTGGGTGCGGATCTCGAACTGCTCCCGGCTGTCCTTGTACTTGAAGGTAGCCCGGAGGATCGTGTAGACCTGCCTCTCGGTGGGGAGAGGGACGGGTCCGATGACGCCCGCGCCGGTCTTCCTGGCGACGGCCAGGATCTTCTCGACGGCGGTCTCGAGCGTCGCGTGCTCGTAGGCCTGGAGCCTGATGCGGAGCACATGCTTCTTCGCCATAGATTTTCCTCCTATGTCTCTTGGCTTGCCCTTGCCCGCTCCCCCCGAGTTCCCTGGCTAAGCCCGGCCGTCTCCTAGACAACGGCGTCGGGCGTGTCAGCAACATCGGAGCTCCTCACGAGCGCCGGCATCGCGGACTATACGCTCACGCGTAGGCGAGGGCAACACAAAAATGCGGGATGAAATCTATCGTTTCTGGTTTTGGGAAAAAGGCCCGGATCCTTCGGGGTTTCCTGCGATATCCTTCTTTAAACCTTTACTTTATTTGTGCACGTGCACTAAGGAAATAGAGGGAAACGGGCTCTATTTCCTATCGCGGAGGCTGTACTCGCAGCCGCAGTAGTCCTGGCGGTAGAGCATGAGGAAGCGGGCGATCCTCTCCCCTTCCTCGAGGCCGCCTCCCCTCTTCCAGTCGCTGATGAGGAAACGGGGTCCCTCGGGGTCCTTCTCGTCCAGCTCCTGGGCGAGGCGGATGATGGCCTCGCTGTCCTTCTGCCTCGAGGAGGTAAGGGTCGTGCACCAAAGAGGGATTCCTTCCTTGCAGGCGATGAGGCGGGCTTCCTCCATCCTCTTCCGGTAGCAAAGGAGGCAGCGCTCGCCCCCTTCGGGGAGGTCCGCCATGGGACGGAGCTCTTCCATGAAGGATTCATGGTCGCAATGAGGCTCGAGGAGTTTTATCTCAATCCTATAGTGGCGGGCGAAGCCGCGGATGGCCCTCTTGAGGGCACGTAGCCTCCTCTCCCACTCCTCCCGCGGATAGATGTTCGAATTGGCGAAGGAGACGGCAAGGTCGTAGTGCGTCCCCAGGACGAGGAAGGGATAGCAGGAGCAAGGCCCGCAGCAGGAGTGGAGGAGGAGCCTCCTCCTTCCCTCCTCCTTCCGAAGGGCGCGGGCGAGCTCCTTGGGGCGATCCATCAGCGGAGCTCTCCCTCGGGAATGGCCCCGTGGATGAACATCGCGTCCCCGAAGGAGAAGAAGCGGTAGCGCTCCTCGACAGCGTGGCGGTAGCACTCGAGGGTGAACTCCCTCCCCATGAAGGCGCTGACAAGCATCACGAGGGTGCTCTTGGGCAGGTGGAAGTTCGTGATGAGGGCGTCCACCGCCTGGAAGCGGTAGCCGGGCTCGATGAAGATCGAGGTGGAGGAACTCTCAGGACGAAACTCCCCGTATTTCCCGTAGACGGCCTCGAGGGTGCGGACAGAGGTGGTGCCGACGGCGACGATCCTCCGGCCTTCCTTCCTCGCGAGGTTCAGCCTCTTCGCCGTCTCCTCCCCCATGGAATAGGTCTCCTCGTGCATGCGGTGCTCCTTGGTGTCCTGCACCTTCACGGGGCGGAACGTCCCGAGCCCGATGTCGAGGGTGAGGTCGAGGATCTCCACCCCCATGGAGGAGATCTCGTCCAGGAGCTCCGGGGTGAAGTGGAAGCCCGCGGTGGGAGCGGCGGCGCTTCCCGGGACCTTCGCGTAGACGGTCTGGTAGTCCTCCTTCCTCGATGTCCGTTCGCGGATATAGGGAGGAAGGGGCATCTCCCCCAGCTCCTCGAGCCTCTCGAGGAAAATGCCTTCGTAGAGGAACCTCATGTGCCGGATTCCTTCCGGGAGGACGGCCTCGCATCGCGCCTTGATCTTCCCGTTCCCGAAAGAGGATAAGGAACCGACCCTCACAGAATGGGCGTTCCCAACGAGGCACTCCCAGACGTCGTCCCCAAGGTCCTTGAGAAGGAGGAGCTCGATCCTGCCCCCGGTGTCCTTCTCCCCGATGAGGCGGGCAGGAATGACGCGAGTGTTGTTCCTTACCAGGACATCACCCGGGCGAAGGTAGGAGAGGATGTCGCGGAAGGTCTTGTCCTCGTAGGTCCTATGGAAGCGGTCGACCGCGAGAAGACGGCATCCGTCCCGTTCCTGGGAAGGAGCCTGGGCAATCAGCTCCTCCGGCAGATCGAAGTCAAAAAGCGAAATATCCATGTCAAAACCCCCGCGAATCTCCGTATTTCCGGATCGCCTCTTCCTCATATTCGAGGAAATGGTCCTCGCGGATGGCCTCCCTCGCCCCTTCCACGAGGCGGATGAGGAAGCGGAGGTTATGGATGGAGTTCAGCCTCTTGCCGAGCTCTTCCCCTGTCACATGGAGGTGATGGAGGTAGGCCTTCGTGAAATGGGTGCAGGCGTAGCAGTCGCATTCCGGGTCGAGGGGCGAGAAGTCCTCGCGGTACTCCGCCTTGCGGATGTTGACCCTCCCTCTTGAGGTCATGAGAGTGCCGTGCCTTGCGAGCCTCGTCGGGAGGACGCAGTCAAACATGTCGACCCCTCTCCTGATGCCCCCGAGGATGTAGTCGATCGAGCCGACCCCCATGAGGTAGCGAGGCTTGTCCTCCGGCAGGAAGCGCACCGCGTCCTCCACCATCTGGAAGCAAACATCCTTAGGCTCGCCGATGGAGGTTCCGCCGATGGAGTAGCCGGGAAAGTCCATCGCAGCCAGTTCCTTCGCGGCGTGTTCCCTAAGGTCGCGGTAGGCCCCGCCCTGGACGATACCGAAAAGGGCCTGGTCCTCCCTCTTGTGGGCGAGGAGGCCCCTCTTGGCCCAGCGGAGGGTCCTTTCAGTGGAGCGTTCCACGTATTCCTTATCCACAGGGTAGGGGATGCACTCGTCGAAGGACATAATGATGTCCGCGCCGAGCCTTTCCTCGATCCGGATCACGGATTCCGGGGTGAAGAGCTCCTCGTTCCCGTTGAAGTCGTTTCGAAAGAGCACCCCTTCCTCGGTGAGCTTCCTCTGGGAGCTGAGGGAGAACACCTGGAAGCCTCCCGAGTCGGTGAGAATCGGCCCGTCGTAGTTCATGAAGGAATGGAGGCCGCCCGCCTTCTCCACGACATCCTCACCCGGGCGGAGATGGAGATGGTAGGTGTTGGAAAGGACGACCCCGGAGCCGATCGAACGGATTTCTTCCGGGGAAAGGCACTTGACCGTCGCAAGGGTCCCCACTGGCATGAACATCGGGAGAGGGACGTCCCCGTGCCATGTATGGAGGGTGCCGGTCCTCGCCTTGCACCTGGAGTCGACGTGGTCGATTTCGATACCGAAGCCGTTCATTTCCTAGATTATCTCACCAACGGAGCGCCCTACGCGAAGGCTCCGCCCGGAGGACGTCCATGAACCCCTTGTTCCGGGAAAGAAGCAGGAAGAGAAGGTAGCCTCCGGCCAGGACGACGATTTCCCCAAGGGCGACGTAGCCGACGTTAAGCCAGAAGGGCAGCTCGAGAATGTAATAGAGCTCAGCGCCAACGATGAAGGCGTTGAATAGCGCGGGATAGAGCGTGGCGACGATGAGCCGCGGGCTCAGGTAGGCGATCGCAAGGCCTGCGAGAAGGGTCGCGAGCGTCCCGAACATCAAGTCCCAGGGGAGGAGGGTGCTCCCGAGGTTGGCGAGGAAGCATCCCACCGTAAGGCCGATGACAAAGTCCTTCCTGAAGAAGCAAAGGAGCATGAGCGCCTCCGCGATCCGAAACTGGATCTGCCCGTATGCGATGGGTGCGGACACAATGGTGAGGACGAAGTAGAGAGCCGCGACGATCGCGTTCTCAGCGATTTTCCTAGTAGTCAGCATATGGTTGCTGCGACCTCCTTGTTTTTTAGACGTGGTTCAGAGGATAGAACACGTTTTCTAAAGTTTTATATGGGAATTGAGAGGTTTTCTCAATAAAAGGCCATCCAATCGTCAGGGACGGGAAGCCCGGTCTCGGAAGCGCGGATCACCCCCGCGATCATCGGGGCGATCGAGATTCTGCTCACCCAGGGGATGTCCCGCTCGATGGAGTTGGTGAGGCAGAGATCCTGGATGAAGGAGGCGGTGCGGAGCCTCTCCTCGGACTCCCCGGAGAGGATTCCGTGAGTCCCGCCGACAAGGAGCCCCTTGGCCCCGTGCGCCCGCAAGGTGTCCGCGGAGGCGAGGACCGTCCCTGCCGTGTCGATGATGTCGTCGATGATGATGCACGTCTTCCCCTCGACCTCGCCGACCACGTTGATGACCTCCGCCTCGTTCGGGGCAGGGCGCCTCTTGTCGATGATGGAGAGGCTGCTGTCGGGAAGCTCGCTGGCAAGGTCTCTTGCCCGGTGGATCGAACCATGGTCCGGGGAGACCACGGTGACCTCGGAGGTCGGGATCCCCATCTCCTTGAGCTTCGCCCGGTAGTACTCCCCGAAGAGGGAGATGGGCGAAAGGTCGTCCACGGGACAGGAGAAGAACCCCTGGGTCTGGGGAGTGTGGAGGTCCATCGTGATGACGCGGTTGACCCCGACGGTCTCCAGGAGGTCTGCCACGAGCTTCGCGGTGATCGGCTCCCCGCTACGGGCGATGCGGTCCTGACGGCAGAATCCGTAGTAGGGGATGACAAGGTTCACTTCCTTCGCCTTCGCGTTCCTGAGCCCGTCGATGAAGATGAGAAGCTCCATGAGCCTCTCCGCGACGGGGGTGGAGGTGCTCTGGATCACGTACACCTTCTTCCCGCGGACGTTCGTGATGGGGCGCGCCATGACCTCGCCGTCGGCGAAGTGCCGGACCTCGCACTCCCCCAGGGGCAAGGAAAGGATGTCCGCGACTTCCTTCGCCAGGAGGGGCGAGGAGGTGAGGCGGAAGAGAACGATGTCCTTGAGAAGCGCTTCCTCTTGCATGGCTGCATTATGGGCGATGGAAATCCCTTTACCAACAATTGGGCGATATGCAATCGCTTTCATCAACGGAGGGAGGAATTCGCTTTTCCGCTTCTATAAAATCAGCCCGTATGAGAACGATGATTCTCCTGAGCGCGCTCCCCGGGAGCGGGAAGAGCACCTGGGCGGCCAAGTACCAGAGGGCGAACCCGAAGACCAAGATCGTCTCCTCCGACTCCATCCGCGAGGAACTATTCGGAAAGGCCCAGGACTTCCGGGACGAGGGGCTTGTCTGGAAGACGTTCCTTGAGAGACTGAACCGCTACGGAGCGGAGGATGAGAACGCGACGGTCATCGCCGACGCCACGAACCTCCAGAACAAGTTCCGCGCGATGTACGCGAAGGAGACCCCGGGATTCGACCGCCATGTCCTCGTGTTCTTCGATATGCCATTCGAAACCTGCTGCCGGCAGAACCGTATGCGCGAGGAGGGCAGGATCGTCCCCGAGAACGTCATGGAGCGCTTCCGGGAGGAATTCGAGCCAATCTCCGACGAGGTGAGGGAGCTTTACGACGAGGTGGTCGTCGTCCGCGACTTCTCCCCCATCTACTAGATTCAAAAGGACGAAAAAGCGGGAGGCTCGCGCCTCCCTTTTCCATTGCCCTCTTCCTTTAGGCCTGATGCCTGGGGCCAGGCTTCTTTTCGCCTTTCCCAGAGAAGAGGATCGCGGCAACCCCTCCCCCGATGAGGAAGGCGGCGGCGATCACGGACATGATCCCATAGCCAAGCCCCGGGTACTGGAAGCCGTTCTCGACGTTGAGGAGACCGATAAGGTGGTAGCGATAGTCGGCCTGCCAGACGAACTCGAGGGAGGCGTGGGTCAGGAACGTGACGGAGACGATGATCATCGAGGCGCCAAGGAGGATCGTCCCGAGCTGCATCTTCTTCGGTGAAGCCTCTTTCTTCGGGAGGAGGATTCCTCCGGCGAGAAGGAGCCCGCCAGCAATGGCGGCAGGGATGACGATGGCGATGAGCTGGTAAAGGAAGGGCATCGTCTTCGCGTCCCAGCTCCTGGCGGTGAGTCCGATCAGGGAGAAGAGGGAGTCGAGTGCGAGGGTGATCATGACAATCGCGCCTCCGAGGAGGAGCGACTTAAGGAGCGGCGAGTAGTCCCGTCCGTCATACATCCTGACCATCGGGATGTTCGTCGCGATGAGGAGCACGATGGAGACGAGGACGCACATGACGATCGGGAAGGTAATCTCGGCATTCGCGGAGCCCTTCATCGCGTCAAAGAGGACGGAGCCGTCGAGGAAGAGGGTGATCGCGCCAATCCAGCCCTCGGTGATGAAGCAGGTGAGGGAGGTGCGGACGGCCTCGTCGGAATCCTTCCCTCCGGAGATGGACATAAAGGCCTTGTAGGTCCCAAAGCCGGAGATGAGAAAGAAGGCGATGCCGAGGACGGCAAGCTCGAGGTAGAGGTAGTAGCTAGCCTGGAAAAGCCCGCTTGAGAACTGGTAAGGATTGGTGGTGAAGGCGAAGGGGACGACGAAGAAGGCGAAATAAATACCCATGGCGCCGAATCCCAGGGTCATAAGACCGTGGAAGACCAGGCTAAGAACCTTGGAAGTGTTTGTGTACTTCATGCAAAGACCTCGATGATGTAGTCGCCCTCAGTCGAGTGGCGCACGCGTATTTAAGGACATCGCACCCTGCTAGTCAACGAAGAGATAAGCGGTGCTCTCTTAAGAGAGCAGCTCAGCGGATACCATCCAGAAGCGATTGGGCGAGTTTCAGCGCGGACATGAGGGCAAAGGAGAGGTTAAAACCTCCGCAAATTCCGTCTATATCAAGCAACTCCCCGATGAACGACACGCGGTTTTCGCGAATTGAGTGGAAATCTGAAGAGATTTCACTGGTCTTGATGCCGCCAATGGTGACTGTACTCTCATCAAAACCACCATTTCCCGCCCAATGGAAGGAGATGGAAGCGATCAAATTCTCAAGAGGCACCCCAGTTCTTCTGGAACGTTCGAGAAGATACGAGGCGAAGGAAGGCACGAAGATGGACTCCAGGTAATGGCCGGGGGATGTCTCCTTCCAGCGGGATAGCATCGCTGCCCTGTCCCCTTTGACAGACGGGAGGGGGAAGATCTCAAGGACTGGGTTCGAAAGGTTCCTCCTCGCGATTGAGGAGGACATATTGAAGATGACGATCCCGGAGAGCCCATCCTTACGGAAGAGCACCTCCCCTTCTTCGGAGGTTATCTCATGTCCCTGGTCTATAAGACGAACCAGAGCCTTGATCCTGACGCCAGAGATAGACTTTAGCCCCTCTTTCTCTTCGACGAGGACGGGGGTGAGACCAGGACGCAGCTCGCTAATCTTGTAGCCGTGTTCCGCGAACACCTTGGCAAGCGATCCGTCGCTTCCGAACTTCGGAGCGCTCATACCGCCCGTGGCGAAGACCACCTCGTCGAATCGTTCCCGGATGCCGTCATGGAAGAGGGTGACTCCATCCTCGTCGGCCCGGTAGCCTCCTACCCTTGAGTTCAGGCGGATTTCCGCGTCCAACGCTCCCCGGAGATAGTTCCCGAAGGCAATCGCCGAAAGGCTGGCGGGATAGACGTATTCGCCGATCTCGTAAAGAGGGACGCCCCAATCCTTCTCGATGACTTCATGGAGGCGGGAATAGGGGAATTCTTCGATCAGGGGAGCAACGAAGGAAGGGTTGTTGTAGGCGTAAGGTGAAAGGCCCTTGTTCAGGATGTTGCAGCGCCCGTTCCCGGTAGCCATGAGTTTTTTCCCTGCGGAGTCCTTGTGCTCGAAAAGGACGATGTCCATGCCCTTATGAGCGAGCGCCCTGGCTAAGAAAAGCCCAGAGGCGCCTGCACCGACGATCGCAATCCGCATGGGGAGATTATAGGGAATAACGAAGAAAAAGGGCGGACGAGCCGCCCTCATCGACGTTCTGGAAGGACTAGTTCCCTTCCTTGCCCTTCTTTACGAGCTCGGGGTGTTCCTTGTCGAACGCCTCCAGCTCCTCGTAGACGATCCGCCAGCCGGTGCCGACGTCCGCCCTCTTCTTGCCGGGGCCGAAGAGCCGCTCGAGCTCCTCGCGGAAGATCGTGCGGAAGTTCCCGACGGTGACGAGAGGTTCCTTCACGGGAGCGGGCGTTGTCCCGGAAGAGGCGTCGCCAGCCTTGGAAGAAGCGGCTTCTTCCTTCTGGCAAGGAGCCTGGCCGGGCTCCTCCGCGGGAATATCGAGGTCGACCGGATGGAAGGTCTCCTCTTCTTTCTTCGGGGCACGGAAGATGATGAGCTTCCTCGTGATGTAGTTGTAGACCATCGTGACGAGCGTCTTCACGCAGAAGATGACGACGAACGCCCAGAAGGCCTCGCCGATGACTCCACCGGCGAGAACGCCGTCGAAGGCGTTGACGATGTTGAGCGAGAGGTTCTCGATCCCGAGGCAGCTTTGGCAAATCCAGACCCCAAGCTCCTGGAGCCCTACGCCGATGAGCCAACCGCCGGCGCCAAGGCCAAGGTAGATCAGGAAAGCCTTGCCTGACTTCGTGTCCGCCTTCTCGTCCACGTTCTGGAACACGAAGAAGCGGGAGAAGAGGAAGTTGACCGCGTTCGCGACAAGGAAGGCAACAGTGACAGCGATCGCGAAGGCGACGTAGCTCCCCCAGCCCTCCTGGGTCGAGAGATTGTTCTCGAATACCCAGAAGAAGAGCATCTGGACAAGGAAGTCGATGATCGTGCAGATGACGCCCACGATCACGAAGCGAAGGATCTCGCGGGAAAGGGACTTCTTCTTGCGTTCCTTCTTCTCCTTGCGGACGTTCTCCGCGCTTTGCGCCTCGTAGGAGGCGGTCTGCGCCTGCTCCTCGACGGTCATGCCTTCCCGTTCCTTATCGGAAAGGACGATAGGATTCTTGCTTTTCCTGCCCATGTCGCGATTGTAGCACGGGCGCGGGAAAGACACACCAAAAGGTCAAAGCGCTTCCACGACCCGAAGGAGGTAGGAAGGATCCATGTCGCCCGGGAAGCGATAGCCGGACCCGCCCAGGAAGAACGGGAGAAGGACCGGCCCATCGCAAAGGCAGTTCCTCTTGAAGGACTGGTTGACGAACCTTCTGATGAATAGCGAGAGCCACCGCTTCAACTGCTCGGAATCATACTGGTTGGCGAAGGTTTTGCAGGCTTTCTCATAGATCATCCTGATTGGAGCCGACGAAAGGAACCCATAGAGGAAATAGTCCATCACCTCATAGGGGCCAAGGGCCTCCTCGGTCTTCTGGGCGATCGAACCTTCCTTGTCGGTGGGAAGAAGCTCAGGAGAGACTGGGGTTCCGATGATTGATTGGACAGCCTTCTCGAACTCAGGATGGAGCTTTGCATAGCCGAGGCAAAGGTAGCGCACCATGGTCTTCGGGACGCCGGCGTTCGTGTCGTACATGGAAAGGTGATCACCGCCGAACGTCGTCCAGCCGAGGGCGAGCTCCGACATGTCCCCAGTCCCTACCATCAGTCCGCCGATGTCATTGGCGAGATCCATAAGCACCTGGGTGCGTTCTCTCGCCTGCGCATTCTCGAAAGCGCTATTGGTGATGGAGGGGTCATGCCCGATGTCTTTAAAGTGCTGGAGCACGCTTTCCTTGATTGAAATCTCCTTCACCGGGATACCGGAGGCTTCGGAAAGTAGGTTGATGTTCCCTAGCGTTGTCTTGGAAGTTCCGAAGCAGGGGAGAGAGTAGAGGAATATGTGATCTTTGAGGTCTTCGTTGCCCAAGCCATTTGAAAGCTGTGCATTTTTGAATGCCTCAATTGCTACAAGGAGGGTAAGGGTGGAATCAAGTCCTCCGGAAAGGCCTATCACCACCTTGTCAGATCCAATCCGTTCCAGCCTCCTGGCCAGCGCGTTGGAGAGAATCGAGAAGGCATCTTCGACGTCCTTAAGGATAATGTTCTCGTAGGTGCCCCCGTTCGGAATGAAGGGAAGCGCGGAAGGCGTCTCCTCACGTTCAAAGTCAGTGTAGGGGAAGTAAGTTGGCGAAAATTCTTCCGACTGATGTTCAGCGATGATGAAGGAATGGATTCTGCGAGTACCCCATGAAACACTAGGTAGATTC
Source organism: uncultured Bacillota bacterium (assembly GCA_949289845.1). Taxonomy (GTDB): domain Bacteria; phylum Bacillota_I; class Bacilli_A; order RFN20; family CAG-826; genus UBA4951. Next base: position 120,800 of record CASEPN010000003.1, on the reverse strand, counting down.
GAGAAAACCTGTCCGCTATAGGAACCTTTCCCAGAACTTTCTCCAGAATCATTGCACACGACGATGCAAAGAGACCCAAGACGAGAAAGCAGGTGGCCTTTCTTGCAAAGATAGTCCGGCTCCTGGTTGAAGAACACCTCTATCGACTGCTCATCCCCCTTCTCTCCGTAAGTAAGGATGATCGCAGGCATGCCCATCACTTCTTGGATAGGGTTCTCGCTCACGAGCATACCGTTCCGATAGCCAAGCCACTCCCCTTCCTCGAGGTGAGGGAAGATGCTGAGCCCGCTGTTGCAAGGCATCGCAAGCGACAGGAGGCTCTCGGCCTTGTTCCTCGCGTCCTGGAGGTCCTGGTTGTATTGAAGGCTCCCAATATCCCCGAGAACCGCGTCAGCGGGATAAATCAGAATATCCTCGTCCTCAAATCTGCATTTTTTGAGAATGGCGGAAAATTCCTCCGCTGTCTTCAGGGGTTCTCCTAGGTGAAGGCTCGGCATCGCGACATAGACCGTTCCGTGGTTTGGCATACCAAAAAGATATACCTAAGCGGAGGATGCGGTGAAAGTTTTTGCACACTCTCCGCTCTATAATCTCATCATGCGAAAAGCGGCATGCGTCCTCAATGCGTACAAGGTCCTCCCCGGACTGGAGAACTTCTATCTACGAATGAAAGAGGAACTCCTCTCTCTTGGCTATGAACTCGAGGCACATAGGAACAAGGAGATTCTCACCTACCTTGGAAGAGAAAGAAGGGTCACTTCCCTGGCCAAAGAGAACGCCTTCGTCCTGTATCTAGATAAGGACCACTATGTATCCCATGGCCTTGAGAAGGCAGGCTTCCGCCTCTTCGACACCGCCTCTTCCATCGAGATTTGCGATGACAAGGCAAAGACATACCTGGCCTTAGAAGGAACGGGCATCCGAATTCCAAAGACAATCACAGGACCCTTGACCTATAGCGAGGCCATCCAGGAGGACTTCCCCCAACGGGTGGTCGAGGAGTTGGGTCTTCCCTTGGTCGCGAAGCTCTCCTACGGCTCTATGGGCAACTCCGTATTCCTTTTGAATACGCTCCAGGAAGTCATAGGCTTCGAAAGGGAGAACCGCTACATGCTCAGGCTCTACCAGGAGTGGATCCGAAAGGAGCACGGCATCGACTATCGCCTCATCGTCATCGGAGGGAGATGCGTGGCCGCCATGCGGCGGGAAAACCCGCACGACTTCAGGAGCAATCTGGCGCAAGGGGGGCAAGGGATCGCGATCGAGCCCGAACCGGCCTTTGTTGAGGTTGCCGAAAAGGCCGCCAAGGCAATTGGGCTCGATTATTGCGGGGTGGACCTTCTGAGAGCAGAAGACGGGGGACCCATCCTCTGCGAGGTGAATAGCAACGCCTTCCTCCAGGGAATAGAAAAGGCCACGTCGGTGAACGTGGCCCTCATCTACGCGCGACACATCGCGGAATCGCTCTAGAGGTACTTCTTCCCCAGGAGCGAGTGTTCCTGGACGGCCCACCGGAGCACGTAGCGGTCGCTATCGTGCGTCAGGCACCGCAAGGCATCCTCTGGATCCAGCCAGTGGAGGGAGGAGACCTCCTCCTTCTGGGGCTTTTCCTCGCCACCGATGCTCCGACCGATGAAGAAGGTCACTCTCTTGGCCTTCCCGGGGTAGGGCGAGTATTCGATCGAGGTGGTCTTAGGGGACAAAATCTCAAGTTTGAGGCCGATTTCCTCAAGGATTTCACGCCTTGCGGTGTCCTCCGGGGATTTATCAAAAGGCTCCACGTGACCCTTGGGGAGGGAAAAATGGCCATGCTGCATCCGCTCCACGAGAACCTTTCTTTCCTCGTCGAACAGGACCGCCCCGTAGGAGCGCTCCTGCATCCCGAGGCAGTTTTTGAGGAGGCGGATGTCGTCCTCCCCCATCATGAGGAAGTCCTCAAGGTAGGAGTCGAGCGAGCCGTATCGATCTAGGAACCTATCCCACACCTCCGTCATGAAGAGGGCGTCAGGATCCATCACTGCCTTGGGGAAATCTGGATTCCTCTCAAGGGAGCGGGCCCTGAGCTTTCCCAAGTAGACGGGGCTCACGAGGTAGTCCGCGTTCGCGTCCTCGAAGGAAACGCCGTTGGCCAAGAGGGTCAGGAAAGCAAAAACGCCGGTCCTGTCCTTCCCGGCGACGCAATGCAGGATGAGCGGCTTCTCGACATGGGCGATTGCCATGAGGATCATCCTGGCCTGATGAGGCTCCTCGAGCATCTCGAGATAGCTCTCGACCATGTCTTCCCGGTCCTTGGCGAGCCTACCGTTCCCGTTCACCGAGAGGGAGTAGTGGGCGATGCCCTCGATCTCCCTGGTGCGGTCCGAGTAGTTCGCCTTGACCTCATCGCTCCTGAGGTCGACGACGGAACGGATGCCGAGGCCCTCGATGAACCGAAGGTCGGCATCCGTCATGTCGCTCAAAGAGCCGGAGCGATAGATGACCCCGAACTCGGTGGGGCCATAGGAGGCCTGGTAGCCTCCTAGGTCCCTGAAATTTTCGATTCCTTCGAAGGAAAGACTCCGAAGCATCAGGCCTTCTTCTCAGCGGAAGCGGCCTCTCCCCCGTTCTGCTTCTGGAGCTCAACGAGGATGCCCTTGAGGAGGTCCTTCTCAGTGGGCTCGGGCTTCCCGGGCTCGGGCGGGACGGGACGCTCCTCGGGGTGGGCGAGGTAGTAGCGCTCGAGCGCCTCGGCGGCGAGCTTCTCCTTCTGGGCCTTCAGGTAGTTGTAGACCTTGACGATGACGAAGAGGGTCAGTCCGACGAGGACGAAGGTGATGACGGCATTTATGAAGGCGCCCCAGTCGATGATCGCGGCCCCGTTGTAGTAGTAGGAGGTGCCGTGCTGGGTGTAGCTGGAGGTGAAGACGGTGACGTTCGCGCCGGCCTCGGTCAGCTCATTGACCTTGTCGAGGAACTCGGCGCCGGTGTAGCTGGCCTGCCAGCTCGGGTCGACATTGGTCGGGTCCTGACCGGCGCTGACCGGCGGGAGCACGGTGACGAGCCCGGCAAGTCCGCCCGGGACGGCCCAGGTGCAGATGGAGAGCAGGATGTTGGTCAGCGCGGTGACGATCGCGTTGAACACTCCGCCGATGACGACGCCGATGGCAAGATCCATCGCGTTGCCACGGTTCATGAAGGCCTTGAACTCCTTCCAGAGCTTCCAATCCCTCTTCTTCCGCGCGGGCTTCTTCTCGGGCTCGGCGGCTTTCACTTCGTTTTCTTTCTCGGCCATTGTGAATCTCCCTTCCCTTTAATAGCCGGCGGGATTATAGGCAAGTGAATATGTGTTTTGTTTATAAACTAGAGCGAGTTAAGCGTTTTCAAACCCCCATATCTGATCAACTGCTGGCGAAGCGGACTTATGCACAAAACGAAAAGGCAAGACGCCATCCCACTTTCTAAAAAGACAAGGAGAGGAATTAGTGGATATGTCGAAGAAATTTGTGCATACAACCAATTCCAGAGAAAAGTTACTTCAATACGAAATAGGTCTGCTGGCTCAGGATCTTCCGAACAATAACTAATCAATATCGGTAAACCGGTATTGACGGTGGAAAACTATTTCTATACAGCGTAATAAAATCCTGCAAGTCCGTATTGACTAGGGATTGGCTTTGGCTTGCCACTCAAATCCGGCGCATGCGCCTAATGACTCCTATTGAAAATTCTCTGAAAAATGGGAAGGCATTAACCCCAATGCAAATGTTGAGCGTGGGGCATGACAAATCGCTTCCCTTGTCAGATAGTTGCGCAGCACGAAACGCGAGAAGGGCGCCTTCGGGACCTTGCCGTCCCTAGGGTTTGAAGCCCCTTCCCAAAGGAGATTGCCCATGAGAGTCCAGAAGAGAAACGGTTCCATCGTCGAGTTCGACATCAAGAAGATCGAGTGGGCCATCGAGAGGGCCCTCGTAGCCGAGCACGTGACCCCCGACAAGAGCGTCATCGAACTCATCGCTCTCCGTGCCACGAGCCACTTCGGGAACAAGGTGAAGGACGGGATCATCGGCGTGGAGGACATCCAGGACAGCGTCGAGATCGCCCTCATCGAGACCGGCTACATCGACGTCGCCCGCTCCTACATGGGCTACCGGAGGCAGCACGAGGAGCTCCGCGAGATGCGGAACACCGAGCTGAACTACGCGGCGGTCGTCGACAACTACCTGAAGATCAACGACTGGCGCGTGAAGGAGAACAGCACCGTCACCTACTCTGTAGGCGGGCTCATCCTTTCCAACTCGGGCGCGGTCACCGCGAACTACTGGCTCTCCCAGGTCTATGACAAGGAGATAGCCGAGGCCCACCGTTCCGCGGCCATGCACATCCACGACCTTTCCATGCTCACCGGCTACTGCGCCGGCTGGAGCCTGAAGCAGCTGATCCAGCAGGGCCTCGGGGGCGTGCCCGGGAAGATCACCTCCTCCCCGGCCAACCACCTCATGACCCTCTGCAACCAGATGGTCAACTTCCTCGGCATCATGCAGAACGAATGGGCGGGGGCCCAGGCCTTCTCGAGCTTCGACACTTACCTCGCCCCCTTCGTCAAGGTCGATAACCTCTCCTACAAGGAAGTGAAGCAGTGCATCCAGAGCTTCATCTACGGGGTCAACACCCCGTCCCGCTGGGGCACCCAGGCGCCCTTCACCAACGTCACCCTCGACTGGACCGTCCCCGACGACATGGCGGAACTGAACTGTATCGTCGGCGGGAAGGAGATGCCCTTCAAGTACAAGGACTGCGTCGAGGAGATGGCGATGGTGAACAAGGCGTTCATCGAGGTCATGATCGAGGGCGATGCGAACGGAAGGGGCTTCCAGTACCCGATCCCGACCTACTCCATCACCAAGGACTTCGACTGGTCGGATAACGAGAACAACCGCCTCCTCTTCACGATGACGGCCAAGTACGGCACGCCCTACTTCAGCAACTACATCAATAGCGACATGAAGCCGAGCGACGTCCGCTCGATGTGCTGCCGCCTCAGGCTCGACCTCCGCGAGCTTCGCAAGAAGTCCGGCGGCTACTTCGGCTCCGGCGAGTCCACCGGATCGATCGGCGTGGTCACCCTCAATATGCCGCGCCTGGCCTATCTCGCGGAGAACCGCGAGGACTTCTTCCAGCGCCTCGACCACCTGATGGACGTCGCCGCCCGCTCCCTCCACGCGAAGCGCGAGTTCGTCACCGCACTCCTGGACGCGGGGCTATACCCCTACACCAAGCATTACCTCGGCACATTCGCCAACCACTTCTCGACGATCGGTCTCGTAGGCATGAACGAGGCCTGCCTCAACGCCCGCTGGCTGAGGAAGGATCTCACCGACAAGGAGGCCCAGGACTTCACCGTTGAGGTGCTCAACCACATGAGGGACCGCCTCTCCGGCTACCAGGAGCGGTACGCCGGCGAGCTCTTCAACCTCGAGGCCACCCCCGCGGAGAGCACCGCCTACCGCCTTGCCAAGCACGACAAGGAGCGCTACCCGGACATCATCACCGCCAACGAAGGCGGCACCCCCTACTACACCAACAGCTCGCACCTCCCTGTCGGCTTCACCTCGGACATCTTCCAGGCGCTCGACATCGAGGACCGCTTCCAGACCCTCTACACCTCCGGGACCGTCTTCCACGCTTTCCTCGGTCAGAGGCTCCCGGACTGGCAGAGCTGCATGAAGCTCGTCCGCACGATCGCGGAGAACTACAAGCTCCCCTACTACACCATGTCCCCCACCTACTCCGTCTGCCAGGACCACGGCTACCTCCAGGGCGAGCAGTGGAAGTGCCCATACTGCGGGAAGGAGGCGGAGGTTTATAGCCGCATCACCGGCTACTACCGCCCGGTCAAGAACTGGAATGCCGGGAAGGCCCAGGAGTTCCGCGACCGCCAGACCTACGCCATCCGCAAGGGTTGCACGGACGAGAAGAACATGGAAAGCCACGGCATCCATGCCTGCGAGCTCCACCAGCACGAGCCGGCCCCCGAGCTTGCGGGAATGCCGGAAGGACCGATCCTCTTCACCTCGCCGACCTGCCCGAACTGCCAGATGGCCAAGATGATTCTCGACCGCGGGGGCATCCGCTACACGGCGCTCGACGCCGCCTCCCACAAGGACCTTGTGGAAATGGCGCACGTCAAGAACGCGCCCACACTCCTCGTCCCGACCGAGAACGGCTACGAGATGTTCGACAACGCGAGCAAGATCCGCGGCTACGTCGACTCCGTCAAGCATGCGGCCTAGGAAGATCGTCGTCATCGGGGGCGGCCCAGCCGCCCTTTCTTCGGCTATATACGGCCTCAGGGCCGGCCATAAGGTGGTCCTTGTCGAAAGGGAATCCATCGGTGGCCAAATCGCCACTTCCCCTCTCGTCGAGAACTACCCCGCCTTCCCGAAAGGAAGCGGACTCGAACTTAGCAACGCGATGTTCGAGCAGACGATGGCCATCGGGGCAGAAATGGAGCCAGATGAGGCGTTATCCGTCGAAAAGAAGGAAAACCGGTTCCTCGTTCATTGCCAATATACCGACATCGAGGCGGACGCGGTCATCCTGGCGACAGGAGCGAAGCACCGGGAGCTCGGAATCCCCGGGGAGAAGGAGAACGTCGGCAAGGGCGTCTACTACTGCGCCGTCTGTGACTCCTTCCAGGTCGAAGGAAAGAGAGCAATCGTCATTGGCGACGGCAACTCCGCCGTCCAGTACGCGAACTATCTCGCGAAAACCGCAAAAGAAGTTGAGATTTGCACGCTTTTCGATAGTTTCTTTGCGGAAAAAGGGTTAGTCGACACCCTAGCGGCCCTCCCGAACGTCCACGTTCACCATGGAATCTCCTCAAAAGCCATTGAAAACAACGGGAATACCCTGCGCGTCCTGTTTGAAGGAACGGATTCTCACGAAAAGCTCTCGCTTGAATGCGAAGGCATCTTCGTCGCGATCGGGCAACTTCCTGATAACGAAAGGTTCCGGAACCTCGTCGACCTCGATGAGAAAGGATACGTGATCGCCGACGAAGGGATGAGGACAAGGACGCCTGGCGTCTTTGCTGCTGGGGACTGCCGGAAGAAGGAAGTCCGCCAGGTCGTCACCGCGGTGAACGACGGGGCGATTGCCGCTCTCTCCGCCGACCGCTACCTGTCCGCGCTCCCTCAGTCGTAGCCACGAAGCGATGCGGATCCCACCGATTCGGAGAACAAGGCCAGCCAGGCGCTGGCCTTTTCCTTCTCCACCATATGGAAACCGGAGCGAATGCAGTTGGGCCCGTCGATGTACCTTTGGAGGAAGTAGCGGGGCGCTCCCTTGATCCACCCTGCGATTTCCTTCATCGCCTCCTCGTCATGGAACTCCTCGACGATCGTCGTGCGGAACTCGAAGTCCACTCCCCCGGCAAGAAGCAGGGAGGCGGATTCCTTGATGGGGGCGATGTCTAGCAAGGCAAGCCCTACGGTCCTTGCGTATCTTGAAGGCGCGTTCTTGATATCCATCGCCACATAGTCGACGAGTCCGGATTCCAGCGCTTCCTTGAGCACCTTCGGTCTCGAACCGTTCGTGTCTAGCTTCACAAGATAGCCAAGGGACTTCAGGTCATTGATCTTCTCCATGAGGTCGGGCATGAGGGTGGGCTCTCCCCCCGTGAGGCAGACTCCCTCAATCATCCCTTTCCTCTTCTTGAAAAACGCCAGAATCTCCTCCCACGGGATGGTGGGGGCAGAGGCTGGGTCCATGACGAGCGAAGAGTTATGGCACCAGGGGCAGCGGAAGTCGCATCCCGCGACGAAGAGGGAGCTCGCGATGTGCTTGTCGTAGTCCAGGAGCGAGAGCTTTTCAAAACCGGAGAAGTCCATGCGGGGATTCTAATCCCATGGACAAGAAAAGGCGTCCCGGGTGGGACGCCTGCCAGTGCGATGGTGGAGCTGACGGGACTCGAACCCGCGACCTCATCGATGCGAACGACGTGCTCTACCAGCTGAGCCACAGCCCCGCAAGGCAACGCGGATTATAGGAGCGACGCCCGGGCGATGCAAGGCTATTCCACGCTCCCTTCGATGGCCTCCGGGACCTCGTCCTGCCTGGCCCCTTCCCCTCCTTCGATCTCGACGAAGCGGCGGTTGATCTTCCTCACCGTGATGGAAAGGTCGTCGGTGTCCTTGTCGAGTCCCTTGACCCGCCTGACCAGGGCTTCCCAGCGGCCGCCCAGCCGATCGAACTCCTTCCCAAGAAGGATCAGATTCTTCCTGATTTCCTCGCTTTCCTTGCTTCTTTTCATCTCACGCTCGTTCCCGTGGATGATGACGATGAGGGCGAGGAGGATGGTGGGGGAGGCGAAGAGGACGCCCCGGGAACGGAACTCGTCCACAAGGTCGGGGAACTCGTTCTCGATCGTCGCGAAGATTCCTTCGGAGGGAATGAAGAGGATCGCCTGATCCATCGTCCCGGGAAGCCCGACGTACTTCATCACGTCCTTCGCCCTCTCCCGGACGGCGGACTTGAAGGCCTTGAGCGCCTCCCCCTTCCTCTCCTCATCCTTTTCCGAGAGATATCGCCCGTAGGAATCGAAGGGGAACTTGCTATCGATGGGAAGGCGGACTTCCTCATCCCCGCGCATGAGGATGATTGACGCGTCCGGACGCAGGACCTCCCCATGGGTCCCGGGGAGCTCCCTTTGAATCTCGTAATGCCCCGTCGCCCTTCCCTCGGGGAACGCCTTCTCGAGGAGCATCTCGAGCTGGAGCTCCCCGTAGCGTCCTCTCGTCTGGTTCCCCTGGAGGACGGCGTTCAGGCTGACCACGTCCTTCTGGAGAGCATCCAGATGGCGCTGCGCCTCGTCGATCTTCGCAAGCCTCTCCTGGATGCCCGCAAGGGACTCCTGGTTCCCGCGGAAGCCGTCCCGGAGGGCGAGGTCGACCTTCTCCGAGATCGCGAGGAGCTTCTTCTCGACCTCCTCCCGCATCTTGTCCCCAGCCTCCTGGACCGCCTTGAGGGAAAGGGAGCCCATCTCGACGCTCTTCCCGAGCATTGCCTCCCTCGCCTTCGCTGACTCCTCCTTCTGCTCCCCCTGGAAGCGAAGGAAGGATTCCTGGAGGGAACGAACCTCCTCCCCCAGCCTCTTTTCCTCCCGGGAAAGCGCCTCGCTCATACGGATCGTCTCTTCCTTGAGGCGGTTTTCCACAAGGAGGGGGATTTCTTCCTTCAGACGCAGGAGATCAGGGCTCAGGGAATCCGTCCCCTTCTTCCCAGAACGCACCCGGTCGAAGATGAGGTAGAGAGTCGCAAGAAGCATCGCTCCCAGGAGAATGAGAATCGCCACGTCGGTCATGAAGGCACCTCCTCTGGGGTTTCCCTGAGGGAGCGAAAGTCAAGACTCCTCTCTCAGGAGACCCCTCAATAGGATATAGGGGCATGGAACGGACAATTGCCGTAATCGATTTGAAAAGCTTCTATGCCTCGGTGGAGTGCGCCTCCCGCCATCTCGACATGTTCGAGGCCCCTTTGGTGTGCTGCGACCCCAACCGGAGCGAGAGCTCGGTCGTGATGTCCGTCACCCCGTACCTGAAAAAGCGATATGGCGTCCCCAACGTCTGCCGGAAGCGCGACCTCCCCGACATCCCGGGCCTCATCTTCGCCCGACCCAGGATGGAGTACTACCTCAAGGTCGCCGCGGACGTCGTGCGCATCTTCCGGGAGTTCGTCTCCGCGGAGGACATCCACGTCTACTCCGTGGACGAGAGCTTCCTGAACCTCGGGCCATATCTCACCCTCTATGGCGTCAGTGCGGAGGAGATCGCCGAGAGGATTAAGAAAAGGATAAAGGAAAGGCTTGGGCTCACTGCGACCGCCGGGATCGGCGATTCCATGTTCATGGCCAAGTGCGCACTCGACCAGGAAGGCAAGAAGGCTCCTCCCTACACGGCGAGATGGACAAGGGAGGACGCGGAGAAGAAGCTCTGGAACGTCTCCTCCCTGGAAAAGATCTGGGGCATCGCGGGAGGCACGAAGACGCGCCTCGCCCGCCTCGGGATCCGCACACCGAAGGAGCTCGGGGAGGCGGACCGGGACTTCCTAGAGGAGGAGCTCGGGGTCATGGGCGCCCAGCTGAGCGACCTCATGCAGGGCATAGACGAAAGCAACATGCGCTCGCCCTACGTCCCCCGCGAGCATAGCCTTCACATCGGACAGACTCTCATCCGTGACTACAAGAAGGAAGAATGCCGCCTCCTCTTCCTGGAGATGGGGGACGACCTCAGGAGAAGGCTCCGGGAGGAAGGAATGCTCGTCGGGAAGGTGCAGCTAGGCGTCTCGTTCGGAGGGATGGGAGGAGGCTACATGAAGGAAGCGGCCTTCAGCTACCCCACGGGAGACCGCTGCCTCGTCGAGGAACTCACCCTCTCCCTATGCTCCGGGATCCCCGATGGCCTTCCGATCCGGCAACTCCATCTCGCCTATGGGTCCTTATCCCCTGACGAGGGAGAGCAAGGTCTTCTTTCCTTCAGCCTCGAGGACATGGAGAAAAGGAGGGGCCTCGACCGCTCGATGGATAGGATCGCGGACCGCTTCGGCGAAAGCGCGCTTCTTCGCTGCTCCTCGCTCCTAGGACACTCCACCGCCAGGACGCGACACGGACAGATCGGAGGCCACAGGCGATGAAGGACAGAGGGATGATGAAGTGGCTTCCCTACAAGTCGCTTGTGGAGCAAGCCGAGATCAACAGGGCGATGAACGAGCGCCTGGAACGAGAGGAAAAGCCCCTCATTTCCGAGGAAAAGGCAGAGGAAATGAACGAATATCTTTTGCAATACTCTGGTCAAATTTCGAAAATTACCTATTTCAGACTGAATCATAGAAGAACTCTGTTCGGCCATATAGAGAAGATTAGCCCCGAAGAAGGGCTTCTCATCGCCGAAGGGATCCGCATCCCCTTCCCCGACCTCCTGGATATAGAGGACGCATAGGAAAAAGAGCCCATAAGGGGCTCCTTTCGTTGTTCGGTCGGAACGCTAAATCGCGAAGACGCCGTTCTCGAAGAGGACGACTTCCTTTCCATCCTGGTCGGTGCCGACGATCTTGAGGTCCGGGGTGCCGATCATGAAGTCCACGTGGCTGAGGGACTTGTTGATCCCGAACCGGTGGATGTCCTCAGCGGTGTACCGCTCGAAGTCGGGGTAAAGATTCGTAAACCCGCGCCCGAGGGCGAGATGGCAGCAGGCGTTCTCGTCGAAGAGGGTGTTGTAGAAGAGGATGCCGGTCTGGTTGATGGGGGAATCCCAAGGCACCAGGGCGCACTCCCCAAGGTAGGCGCTTCCTTCGTCGAGCCCGAGGATCGACTGAAGCACTTCCTCCCCGACCTCGGCATGGGCCTCGACGGCCTTGCCTTCGGCGAAGCGGAGCCAGAACTTGTCGACGAGCTGGCCGTTGTAGTTGAGGGGCTTGGAGGCATAGACGACGCCCTCCGCCTCCCCCTTCATCGGAGAAGTAAAGCATTCCTCGCTCGGAATGTTGGGCTGGAAGAAGGAGCCGGACATCGTCTCCTCCCCGCCGGCGAGCCAGCGGACCCCGGGGATGAGGCCGACGGTGAGGTCGGTCCCGTTCCCCGCGATGTAGTGGAGCTTGCGGAGATGAAGGCTGTTGAGGACCTCGCACTTGGCCTTGAGGGTGGCCTCGTGCTCCTCCCAGTTCTCGACGGGATCGCCGTGGTCGGCCCTTGCGCAGTGGAGGATGGCCTCCCAGAGGGCGTCCACCGCCTGACACTTCGTCTTGTGCGGGAACACCTTCTTCGCCCAGGGGATCGTGGGGGCGCCGGCGATCGTCCACTGGTAGCGGTTCTCGCGGGCGTCGATGAAGTGGCGGACGGCCTCGTGCCGCCTCGCCTTGATCTCGGCGATCTTGTGGGCGTCAAGGCCCCTTAGTCCGTCGGGGTCGTCCCCGTCAAGCCAGATGGTCACGGGAAGCTCGTCGGTGAGGAACTGCTGCCAGCCATATTCCTGGGGAAGCGTCTCGGAGAGGCTCTTGACCTTTCCAAGGCGGTAGTCGGCCCTGTCGGTCCTGGCGCTCTCCCAGCGGTAGAGCACCCTCTTGGCCCCGAGCTTGTAGCATTCCCGTCCGACGAGCTCGGCGAAGCGCTCGAGTGCGACGTTCGCCCGGATGACGACGTACTGTCCTCTCTGGACGTTTCCTCCGACTCTCGCGATGAGCTCGGCGTAGGACTTCAGCTGCGCGATTCTCATGGCTTTACCTCCAGATAAAATTTGCGGGCATATGGTATCAAAGCGATTTTTGCTTTCAAGGTTAGGTTTCTCGCCAACCCGCAAATCGCGAACGTTTACGAACGCGCTACTCAGAGTAGAGTTCCAAGGGGATAATTAGGAGAATGTTGGAGGAACAAGCATGGCAAAGCTGACTAGCAAGCTGGAAGCGACAAGCTTCTCCCGTGGATCCGGGAAATGGATCGCCCTGACATTGGTGGAGGCCGCGCTATTCATCGTCGCCGGCATCCTCACCATCTGCTTCTACCAGAAGACGTTTGACGTGATGTTCCCGGCGATCGGGTCTCTCCTTATCGTGATCGGGCTCATCCGGGTGCTCCTTGGCTTCATCCCCGTCCTCCTCGCCAGAGACAAGGACGCCGAAGGAAGGAAGAAGGTCCGCGAGAGGATCCGCTACGGGATGCTCGTCGCGGCAGGGATCTTCCTCGCCCTCGGGATCGGGCTCATCATCCTCTACTGCACCGGCAACAAGCTCGGGATCACCCAGTTCCTCGAGACCGCGATCACGCTCATCGCCACCATCTTCATCACCATCGGCGCCCTCGCCCTTCTCTTCGGAATCGCGCTACTCATCGGCAAAGTGGAACGGACCATGATGTCCGTTGCCATCATGGTGGTCGGGCTTGCCGCGATCGCCGGAGGGATCGTCCTCTTCATCTATAACGACCAGTCCGGGGTCATCCTCCAGGCGCTCACGATCATCATCGGCATCCTTGTCGCAGGCGTAGGCGTCTACCTCGCATACGACGCCTTCGCCGCCCTCTATTCCAAGAACAAGAGGAAGTAGGGGCTCGCCCAAAAAAAACGCCCAGCCGGGCGTTTTTATTTCGCAAGTTCCTTTGCTCCCGTCAGCTCCAAGAAGCGCGGCAGCCCTTCGCACCAGTCGCAGAAGACATGCCACTCCTTCAGCTTGTGGTGCCTCCGCTGGATGTACATCGTCTTCAGCTGCTGGTAGTTGGTGACCATCGTCGCGGCAAGCATGAACCCGGAAGGAAGGGAGGCGACGATCCTCCTCCACTTCTCCTTCTGCTCTTCGCGGTGACCATCGTCATCAGGTATGGCACGGTACTCACCGACCATCTCCTCGATCCTGTCCAAGATGACGGGGTCGGTCTCCTCGACGCACTGCTCGCGGACGTCGAACTTCAGGAGACAGTGCATCGTCGACTGGCTGGAGACGAAGTCGAACCAGTGGTAGCGCTGAGCCTCCTTCCACCAGTAGAGAGGAGCCCTGACGTCGACATGGAGGGTGATCCCCTTCAGGAAGTTGTCGTGCCCGAGCCCGTTCTGGGCGGACCCAAGGCGAGACGCCCTGAGGAAGTCCTTCTCCCCGGGTTCAGTGGTGTCGATCTTCGTCCTCATCGGATTGCCGGACGCCTTCACTGCCCTCTCTAGGCCATAGACGTATTCGTTGCCGATCGAAAATCCCATCTTCATCTCCTTTTGGCTGCCTCAAAGAGGTTTTCCATCAAGGCGAGCCTCGTAAGTAGGCCCACTCCCCCGGGCACCGGGGTCTGCAAGGCCACGTCTCTTCCTGGAAGGATATCGCCATGCAGGTGCCCGTCTTCTCCCCGGTTAATGCCGACATCCACGAGCCAGGCATCTTTCTTGAACTGGAAGCGGTCGTCTAGGAAGCCAGCCTTGCCGATGGAGGCAACGACGAGGTCGGCATGGGAGACATAGAACTTCTCGTCCTCAAGGGAAGTCCTGCTGTGGAGGAGGGTCACGTTCATGTTCCGGGCGGTCAGGAGCCTCGCCATGGGCTTCCCCACGATGTCCGAGCGACCCAGGACCACCGCGTTCCTTCCTTCGAACTGGAAGCCATTCGCGTCCAAGTACATAAGTATCCCCTTGGGGGTGCAGGCATCATAGGGAGAGAAGGGCCCGAAGCCATCGATGTCCTTCTCAGGAACAATCGCCTCCTGGATTCTCTTAAGGAAGATTCCCTTAGGGAGAGGAAGCTGGACGATGATCCCGTCGATGCAGGGGTCCTCCGAGAGCTGATGGACCGAATCCGCAAGCTCAGTCTCAGTAACGTCTTCCTCGAAAGAGACAAGGCGCGAGGAGAAGCCGATTTCCTCGGCATCCTTCCTCTTCCCCCGGATGTAGGAGTCGCTTGCGGGAACGTGCCCGACCTGGACGATGGCGATCAGGGGAGGCCGGCTAAAGGAAGATGCCTCTTCCTTGAGAGCTTCCTTCCTAGCTTTGACGAACTCACGGACTTCCATCCCCATGATTATAAGCCGAGGTCAGAAAAACGGGCCGAAGCCCGTTTCAAGAACGCGTTACTTCTTCCTAGAAGAGAAAGGGCACCATGACAGCCGCGACGGCTGCGCTTTCGCTCGAAGCAGTCGTATCGGAGGCGCCGGTAGTGCTGTTGAGCACCATGATCAGGAGGGCGAGGAAGAGCCAGACGATGGCGAACCCGAAGGTGAGCCAGGTGACGATCTTCTGGCTGCCGCGCTCCTTAGTCTTCGCAAAGACGTTGAGACCGCCACCGGTGATCGCGCCGGAAGCGCCCTCGCTCTTACCGCCCTGCAGAAGCGCAAGCACGATGATGATGAGCGAGACAACGATGAATATGTAGTCGTACCACTGCAGCATGATTAATAGGCGCCTTAGCGCGTCAAATACTATAGGGATTCCCCTCCCTCTTGTCTACGTTGGAATTCATGGGTCAATTTAGGCTTTCGCAAGGAGATAGAACCCAACTTTCCCTTGATTCAAGGAAACAAGAAATCACTACTTTGATTAAGAGTTTGCATGGATTCCAAGAAGGGAAAGTGCATCGATCAGGTTCGTTGCCTTAAGGCCTTGGTAACCTTCATATTCCCCAGGGGTCCGTTCGATGAGGACGGAGGGGAGGGACGCTCTCGCCGCGCATTCCATGTCCTGGAGGCTATCGCCGATGTAGCAAGCCTTGGCCCTAAGCTCCTCGGGCCACGCCTCAAGGCACTTGAGCAAGGGCTCCGGATCAGGCTTATGCGCCTCGCAGACATCAGATCCCACATAGGAAACGAAGTAACGCTCCATCCCGTTCGCGGAAAGGATTCCCTTCACATGAGGCACCGTATTGCCGGTCACAACGCCCATTGGGATGTCGAGTCCTTCAAGAAGCGAAAGGGCCTCCCTTGTCTCAGGGAAGGGACGCGTGACGAAGTTCGCCTCGGGACAATCCAGGTATTTGAGGATCGCCTCCACATAGCGATTGATGCTTTCCTGTGGAACTCCGCTTTCCACGATCGTCTCCTGGAGGGACTGGTGCATGTAGTGACGCGCCTCCTCCTCCGTGCAGCCCATGCCCACTTCCTGGAAGCTCTTCCGGAAGATGACGACCATGGCATCTGCCGTATCGAAGAGAGTACCGTCGAAATCGAAGATGACAATCCTATCCATTTCTACCCAAGCATCGCCTTAAGCTCAAAGAGGATGTCCCTAAGCTCGGCGGCCCTTTCAAACTCATATGCCTTCGCCGCCTCGCGCATCTCCCTTTCGACGGACTTGATCTCCTTCTCGATCTGGGAGCGGGGCGAGGAGGAGGTGACCCTCGTCTTCTTCGGGCCTTCCTCCATATTGGAAAGAGGCGGACGGATTTCCTTGATGATGGTCATCGGGACGATGCCGTTCTCCTCGTTGTAGGCCATCTGGATGGACCGCCGGCGGTTCGTCTCCCCAATCGCCTCCTTCATCGACCGCGTCATCTCGTCCGCGTACATGATGACCTTGCCGTTCGCGTTCCTCGCCGCGCGACCGATGATTTGTATAAGGGAGGTCGTGCTCCGGAGGAAGCCTTCCTTGTCCGCGTCCAGGATAGCGATAAGGCTCACCTCGGGGATATCGAGGCCCTCGCGGAGAAGGTTGATGCCCACAAGGACGTCGTACTTCCCCTTCCGAAGCTCATAGATGATCTGCGTCCTTTCCAGGGTCTTCGTCTCGTTATGGAGATAGGCGACCTTGATTCCCCTGGCCTTCATGAACTCTGTGAGGTCCTCCGCCATGCGGATCGTCAAGGTGACGACCATCGTTCTTTCGTTCTTTTCCACCCTCTGGCGAATCTCGTTCATGAGGTCGTCTACCTGCCCCTGGCTCCTCCTGACGGAAATCTCAGGGTCAAGAAGACCAGTGGGACGGATGATCTGCTCGGCGATCACTCCCCCAGACTTCTCCATCTCGAACGGCCCGGGAGTCGCGGAGGTGCAGATGATGCTCTGGGGGGCAAGGGAAAGAAGCTCGTCGAACTTCAGCGGCCTATTGTCCAGGGCCGAGGGAAGACGGAACCCGTACTCGACGAGGGTCTCCTTGCGCGAGCGGTCCCCGTTGTACATCCCGTTCAGCTGCGGGATGGTGACGTGGGACTCGTCGATCATTAGGAGGAAGTCCTTAGGGAAATAGTCGATGAGGCACCACGGGCGCTGCCCGGGCTGTCTCTTGTCGATGTGGCGGGAGTAGTTCTCGATGCCTCGGCAAATCCCGAACTCCATCATGGAGTCCATGTCCTGCCTCGTCCGCATCTCGAGCCTCTCGGCTTCAAGAAGTTTCCCGTTATCCTTGAAGAACCGAAGTCTTTCTTCCAATTCTTCGCTGATGGTCTTGCAAGCTTCCTGAATTCTTTTTCTCGTCGAAGCGTGATCGTAAGCCGGATAGATGGGATGGGTCTTGAAGAAGTTCCTCGCCTTCCCTGTAATCGAATCGACCTCCGAGATGCTTTCCACCTCGTCGCCAAAAAGGGATATGCGAAGGTAGGTGTCCCCTTCCGCCATCGGTGCGATGTCGATGATGTCCCCGTGGACGCGGAACGTCCCTGGCTCGAGGTCGTAGTTCGTCCGCCGGTACTGGCATTCCACGAGCCGCGCGAGGAACTCCCCTCGATCCAGTTCCATCCCTTCCCGTACCTCGAAGGCAAGGCCCCGGTATTCCTCGGGGTCCCCTAGTCCGTAGATGGCGGCTACGGACGCGACGCAGATGGTGTCGCTCCGATGGACGATCGAGTTGACCGCCGCGCAGCGAAGCATCTCGATCTCGTCGTTCATCACGGCTTCTTTCTCGATGTAGGTGTCCGTCTTCGGGACGTAGGCCTCGGGCTGGTAGAAGTCGAAGTTCGAGACGAAGTACTCGACCCGGTTATTCGGGAAAAGTTCCTTGAACTCGCCGTAAAGCTGCGAGGCAAGGGTCTTGTTATGGACAAGAACGAGGGTAGGCTTCCCGAGCTTCGCGATAATGTTCGCCGCGGTGAAGGTCTTCCCCGTGCCGGTCGCGCCGAGGATGACGTTCCATTGATGTCCGCTTTGGATCGAACGGACCGTCCTCTCGATCGCCTCAGGCTGATCCCCTGTCGGCTTATAGGGACTGACTAGTTCGAAAGGTCGACGCTCGTATTCCATCCCTAGCGCCTCTTCCGCCTGTTCTTCGCCTCGTTGTGGATGAGCCCGGTCTCGCGGGTGAGTCCCCCGTGGTAGCGGCGCTGCCCCGGCCTTTCCTCATTGACCACGTCCTCTTCAATCTGCCTCCCGCGGAACTTGCTCCTCTTGGAGGTGTTCACGAGAGGGCGGAACCCGAGCCCGTGGATCGTCTGGGCCTGGGTCATGGAGACGAAGGCCTTCGGGTCGATGTCGGCGATCTTGTTGCGGAAGGCGTTGAGCTCGCTCCGGTTGACGATGACACGGAGAATGTCACGCCTAACGCCGGAATAGCCGCCCCTGGCGCGGATGATGGTCGTGCCATGCTCCAGCTCCGTCTCGGCCCAGCGCTGAATTTCCTCGCGCTTATCGCTGATGACCTCGACGATGATCGCCGAGTTCCCGCGGATGTAGATGAACTGGATCGCCATCGCCGAGCAGAAGGCCGTGAGGATGCCGATGAAGGCGACGAGGATGTCCTGGTAGACGGCCGCGCCTATGAGCACGAGGCTCGCGTCGATCGCGAAGGTCCAGATGTCTTCCCGGATGGGGGTCGCTTTCCCAAGGAGGAGGGCGATGATATCGACCCCGCCTGTGGACCCGTCGCCGAGGAAGCTGATGGCGACCCCGGCGCCTGTGAGGAACCCTCCGAAAAGGCCTCCGATAAGATGACGGACCTCCTCCCCTTCTCCCGCTCCGACAAGCGCGGATAGACCGACGACGTCGATGAAGCCGGTCCTGAGGAAGAGGGAGAAGAAAGCGGGATAAAGAAGGCTCGAAAGCAGGGTCCTCGCCGAGAACTTCCAGCCTATGAAGATGAGCCCGATGAGCCAGAAGAGGATCGAGGCGATCGCGACGACGATATCGCTCACGTTGAAGCCGGCGAGAGGCTCGATCACCCCGTTCAGGATGATGCCGATCGACAGAAGGCCGCCGGAAACTATCTCAAGGGGCTCGAGGAAGCAGGCGGAGGCGAAGGCCAGGACAAGGGAGCCGAGGACGACGTAAAGAATGTTTCTCCCTTCGCGGATCAGTTCCTTCCGCGGGATTTCCCTAAGCTTTCGAAGAGGCATCCTTGGACTCCTTCTCCAGATAGGAATAGATGAACCCGTCGAGATCCCCGTCCATGACCCCGCTGACGTCGGAGGTCTCGTGGCTCGTGCGGTTGTCCTTCACGAGGGTGTAAGGGCAGAAGACGTAGCTGCGGATCTGCGAGCCCCATTCGATGTTCTTCTGCTCTCCGACGATCGAGCGGAGCTTCTGGTCCCGCTCCTCGATCTTCCTTTGCATGAGGCGGTCGGAAAGCATCTCCATGCAAGTCGCCTTGTTCATGACCTGGCTCCGCTCGATCTCGCACTGGACGACGATTCCGGTGGGAATGTGGGTGATGCGGACCGCGGAGCTCACCTTGTTGACGTTCTGTCCGCCGGCGCCCCCTGAACGGAAGGTGTCGACCCTAAGGTCCTTGGGGTCGATGACCACGTCGCTGACCTTCCCGAACTCGGGGACGACATTGACGGAGGCAAAGGACGTGTGGCGCCTCGCCGAGCTATCGAAAGGCGAGATCCTGACCAGACGGTGGACGCCTTTCTCGCCCCGGAGCATCCCGTAGGCGTTATACCCGGACACCTTCACGGAGACGCTCTTGAGCCCCGCTTCCTCGCCTGGCTCATAGGAAAGCACCTGCCAGGAGAAGCCGTGCTTTTCGGCCCAACGTGAATACATGCGGAGGAGCATGTCGGCCCAGTCCTGGGCCTCGGTCCCTCCCGCGCCAGGATGAATCTCAAGGGTGCAGTTCAAAGAGTCGTACTCTCCCCGGAAAAGGAGGGCGGTTCTTAGTCTCTCCACCTTCTCGGAAAGTTCCTTCTCCTCGCTCTCGATGAGCTCAAGCATCTCTGAATCATCCGGATCTAGCGTCGCAAGAATCTCGGAAAGCTCTGCAGAACCTCTCTTAACGTCCAAATAATCCTCAAGGGTTCCCTTGGCGGCCTTATAGCGGTTCACCACTTCCAAAGCGGCTTTCTGGTCATCCCAGAAGGAAGGGTCGCTCTGGGCTTCCTCGGCCTCCCTTACGATGGTCTCCAGGCGTTCCTGGTCAAAGGGAGTCACCGAGCTGCGAGACCAGGCGGGCGATCTCTTGCCCAGCCTGGCGGAGTTCGACTAGCTCTTTCATTATTCCTTTCCTTCGTCCCTGGAGGAGGGGTTCTCCTCGGCAGGGGCCTCCTTCTTGGCCTCGCCTTCCGTGGGCTTCTCTCCCCCAGCGGGGGCCTCTTCCTTCGGACGGGCCTCGAACTTAAGGGCGAGCAGGTTGAGGGCGGTGTCGACCGCGGAGCGCTCCTCCATCTCGTTGAAGAGCTCCCACCCTTCGTTGACGTACTCCTGAAGGGGATTGGTCTGGGCGTAGCTCCTAAGGCTGATGCCGTCCCTCAGATGCGACATCGTGTCGATGTGCGCGGTCCAAGAGCGGTCGATGAGCCGGAGGGCGATCCGCCTCTCGTAGCGATCGGCGAGCGTCGGGTCCCAGTCCTTCCTCTTGCGGAGATAGACCCCATAGAGAAGCTCCCCGAGGTCGGAGCCAGCTTCCCGGGGGTCGGCCCCGTCGTAGGCCGCGGCGTTCACAGTCCCCACCGGGACGAAGCGCGGCTCCACGAACTTCTTGAGGAGGGAACCGCTGACGACGTCCTGTCCGCCAGAGGCATCGATCGCCTTCCGACAGCAGAAGAGTCCCGTGGCCATGAAGAAGGAACGGATGAGGTCCGTGATGTCCTCGGCGAGGAGGATCTTGTCGCGCTTCGCGTAGACGCTTTCCCTCATCTGGGCCAGGACGTCGTCGTAGTCCTTGAGGTTCTTGCGGATATCGAAGTTCCGCCCCTCGATCTGGGTCTGGGCGTTGGTGACGAGCCTCTGGATGGAACGGTTCTCCATCGAGTCGTCCTCAAGGCTCTTGATCGCGAACTCCCTCATCTTGTCGGGGACGAAGCGACGGAGTAGATCGTCCTCAAAGGAGACGAAGAAGCGGCTGTAGCCCGGGTCTCCCTGGCGACCAGAGCGTCCGCGAAGCTGATTGTCGATGCGCCGGGACTCGTGGCGCTCCGTGCCGAGTACGCATAGCCCGCCGAGCTCCTTCACCCCCTCGCCGAGCTTGATGTCCGTCCCACGGCCCGCCATGTTGGTGGCGAGGGTCACGGCGCCCCTTTCGCCGGCATGGCTGATGATCTCCGCCTCCCTGGCCTGGTTGCGGGCGTTCAGTGTCTCGTGGGGAATGCCAGCCTGGTCGAGGAGGGCCGAAATCTCGAGATTGCTCTCGACGCTGACGGTGCCGATGAGGATCGGCTGGCCGAGCTCATGGCGACGCTTGACCTCCTGGACGAGCGCGGCAAGCTTCGCCTTCTTGGTGCCGAAGAGAAGGTCGTCGTCGTCGACGCGGGCGATCGGGCGGTTGGTCGGGATCGTCACGACCTTCATGTTGTAGATCGTGCGGAACTCCTCTTCCTCGGTCTTCGCGGTGCCCGTCATGCCGCTGACCTTGTGGAACAGGCGGAAGAAGTTCTGGTAGGTGATCGTCGCGACGACGACTGTCTCCTGCTTGATCTCGACGCCTTCCTTTGCCTGGATCGCCTGCTGGAGGCCGTCGTTATACTCGCGTCCCGGCATGATGCGGCCGGTGAACTGGTCGATCAGCTGGATCTTCCTTTCCTTGTCCACCATGTATTCGACGTCCCTGGACATGATGTAGTTGGCCTTGAGGGCCTGGTGGATGCGGTGGACGAGGTCCTGGTACTCGGGGGCGTATAGGTTCTTCACCCCGAACATCCTCTGGGCCTTCTGGATGCCCTCCTCCGTGAGGGAGCAGGCCTTGTCCTGGACGTCGATCGTGAAGTCCTTCTCCTTCCGGAGCATCTTCACGAAGCGGTCTGCGACCGCGTACTGGGAGGCGGGGATGTGGGTGCCTCCGGAGATGATGAGAGGCGTCCTCGACTCATCGATGAGGATAGAGTCGGCCTCGTCGACTACGGCGAAGTTCAGCCCGCGGAGGACGCGGCCCTCGAGCGTCGGCGACATGTTGTCGCGGAGATAGTCGAAGCCAAGCTCGGAGTTCGTCGTGTAGGTGATGTCGCAGGCATAGGCCTCCTTCTTCTCCGCGGGGGTCTTGCTTGCGAGATTGATGCCGACGGTGAGGCCGAGGAAGCGATAGATCTGGCCCATCCAGTCGGCGTCGCGGGAGGCGAGGTACTCGTTGACGGTAACGACATGGACGCCTTTCCCGGAAAGAGCGTTCAGATAGACGGCCATGGTGGCGGTCAAGGTCTTTCCCTCGCCCGTCCTCATCTCGGCGACGTCGCCGTTATGAAGGACGAGGGAGCCGATGATCTGGACCTTGAAAGGCTTCTGGCGAAGCGTCCTCCAGGCGGCCTCGCGGGCGACCGCGAAGGCCTCGTACTTGATGTCCTCGAGCGTCTCCCCCTCGGCGAGCCTCTTGCGGAACTCTTCCGTCTTCGCCTTTAGCTCATCGTCGGAAAGCGCGGTCATCCTCTCGTCATAGGCGAGGACTTCGTCCGCCTCCCTGGCGAAGCGATTCAGCTGACGCTGCTCCACCCTGAAAATCCGTTCGATGAAGTTGGCCATTCGAAAGTTCCTCCCAAAGGCTCAGTGATATTATCACTGCCCCTCCAAAGGGGCAAAACCTATAGCGCTTCCGCCCTTTTTCTCGACATGGGCGAGAACGAGGCCGTCGACGGAGCGAGCCCCCTTCTCTAGGAGCATTTCCCTCATCGCGAGGAGGGTAGATCCCGTCGTAGAGACGTCGTCCACGAGGAGGAACCTCCTTCCCTTAGGGAACTTCTCCTTCCCTTGCTGGAAGACAAGGCGGTCTCTTACCTTCTTTCGTTCTGATTCGGATAGGTCGCTTTGCTTGATGGATGTGGTTTTCTCAAAAAGAGGCTCCATCCGCAAGGATAATTGACTGAAGACCTCAACGACGTGGTTATACCCCCTCTTCTCGTCCCCTTCCTTGGAAGAGGGCGCCGGCACCATGGTCCTCCCAAGGAAGCGAAGGGTGAGGAATGGGGCAAGAGTCCGAAGGAAAAGGGGCGCCAGGACATAGTCCCCGCATCCTTTGAAGAGATAAAGGAGGTTCCGGAAGGACTCCCCGTAGTCATATAGGTAGAGCACCTTCCATCCGTTAAGCGAAAAGCTCCTGAGACAAGGGGCGAGCATTGCGTGGCACCCCTGGCAGATGCCGCGCTCCCCCTCAAGGATGGAATGCCATCCCGGGGAGAAGGTATCAGCCCCGCAGACGAGACAGCGCCTCGTTGGACTTCCTGATTTCATCGGCAGCCTCCCTCATCGCGACCGTGTTCCGCTCCGCAAGGAAGATCACCTCCCCCTCCGGGTCGTCCTTCTTCCGCCCCACCCTCCCGGATATCTGGACAAGCGTCGCCTTGTCGTAGATCGCCTCCTGGTCCGCGTGGAGGATGATTGCCTGGAGGCCCTTGACGGTCACGCCGCGCTCCAAGACGGATGTGGTCACCAAATAGCGAAGCTTTCCTTCCCGGAAGTCGTGGATGACCCTCGCCCGATCGGGGTGCTCGCTATGGACGTAGGCCCCTCCACGAAGGAAGGGCGATATCAGGCGGTAGCATCTCTCGCACTCCCAGATAGTGGGGGCGAATAGGAACGCTCGCTTCCCCTTTGCTAGGAAGCTGCGCGCTAGGAACGCGGCGTGGAAGGGCTGAACAATGGAAAGCGACTCCACGAACCGGGGCACGGGAATCGGATGTCCGTGGAACCTGGTGTCCAGTCGCAGGATATCCCTTCCCTCCCTTGAAAACGCCTGGACGACCTCAGGAGGCGGGGTGGCGCTCATGAAGACGACTCCTCCCCTGACCGAACGACGGAGAAAGGACTCAAGGACGAAGTCGCCCCGGTAAGGGAATGCATCGATCTCGTCAGCCACGAGAAGGTCGAAATAACGCTCGTAGCGATATAGCTGATGCGTCGTGAGGACAATGAGGTCCCCTGTCAGCTCCTTCGTCCTCCCCCCATGGACAAGCGTGCAGCGAATGCCAGGGAAGGCTGAGGCGAGGCGTCCGTGAAGCTCTATGGCGACGTCTCTTCTTGGCACGGCGAACCCGCACTGGAGGCCTCGCTTCAGCGCAAGCTCGAAGACACCGAGGACAATCTCTGTCTTCCCCGCCCCGCATACGGCGTGCACCAGGCTGTCTCTCCCTGCGAGGAAGTTTTCAACCAAGCGCCTGGATAATCGTTTCTGGTCATCGGAAAGCTCATAGGAAAGGGAGAGCCCAACGTCCAAAGAGCGATGGATGTTCGGATTCGCGGAGTTTCCGTTAAAGGAAAGGCACCTCCTGCAATAGGTCTTCCCTTGCTTATCTATCCCAAGGAAAGATTCGTCCTCGTTCCCGCACCGGGGGCAAACATATGGGGCCACGCCCTCCTTATAGGGTCTGGATAACCCAATTTGCCCTACTCGCGTTCTTCTAGAGCGGAAATCTCATCAACCCTTTTCTTATGGCGGCCCCCTTCGAAAGGAGTGGTGAGAAAGGCGTCGAGCCTCATGAGCACGTCCCGCTCGTCCATGAACCTCGCCCCGAAGGAAATCATGTTCGCGTCGTTATGCCTGCGTATGAGACGGCTTACCTCGAGGTCGTATCCGAGTCCGCAGCGTACGCCCTTGACCTTGTTGGCGGCCATCATGATTCCCTCGCCCGTCCCGCAGCAGAGAACCCCGAAAGCGCATTCTCCAGAGGAAACCGCCTTGGCAGCCTTCTCCGAATATACGGGATAATCCACAGAAATCTCAGCAGAATCAGTTCCAAAATCGTAAATTTCGTATCCCTTTGAGAGAAGGTGCTTGCGGATCGTCTCCTTGAGGGCGTATCCGGCGTGATCAGCGGCAAGAGCGATTCTCATAGCTTCTCCTCCTTGATGAAACTGAGTATATCCGAGAAGGGCAAGGCGCCCTGCCTGACCAGGGAAGGCTCTCTCTTCGACAAATCCACGATCGTGGAGGGGGTCCCGCTAACGACCGAGCCGTCCATGACCCCGTCGACCGTACCAGAGAAATACTTCAAGGCCTCTTCCATCGTCCTCGCCGGAGGCTCGCTCGAGATGTTCGCCGAGGTCACGAGACAAGGGACTCCCACGAGGCCGAGGATTTCCCTAGTTTCCGAAGAGCCGGGCACCCGGATTCCGACGACGCCCGTCCGCAGGTCGTTCCACCATGGAAGACCGGCTCTCCCCTTTGCAAGGACAGTGAGCTCCCCCGGGAGGAACCTTCGCATGACCGCCTCGACCCTTGGATCGCGCTCGACGAGCGATAGCGCCTCCTCAACGGACGAACACATGAGGGAGATCGGCTTCTCCGGGCTCCTTCTCTTCGCCTCGATAAGGCGGAAATACGCCTCCTCCGAATCGTGCCTGACCCCGATTCCGAAGACCGTCTCCGTCGGGAAGACGAGGACGCCTCCCTCACGCAGGGCTTTTGCAGCCCCCTCCCTGTCCCCAGAAGCAAAAAGTTTCATCTCGGCTACCTCATGTAGATGAACAGGAAACGAAGGAACCCGTTGAGGTCCTCCCTGTACGTGCTCTCGTAATCGCTCATGTAGCGGGACATGAGGCCGTCCAGGTAGTCCTTGAGCCCGGGGTCGATCTCGAAGGCAAGAAGAAGCGGGCCTTTCTTCACCTTCCGGACGTCACGCATGACCTTCTCGTAGAGGTTATCCTCGGGGTCGAAGTAAAGGGCAGAGGACGGCTCGTAGTCGCGGACGCTCGGCTGCGCCTCTTCCGGGGAAAGGACATACGGGGGATTCGAGACGATGATGTCCGCGACCATGTTCTCCCGGATGAGCGGCTCGAGGGCGTCGCCATGGAAGAGACGGATGGGAAGCCCCTCTCTTTCGATGTTCTCCCTGGCTACCTCCAAGGCAGGATTGCTGATGTCCGTCCCCGAGACGATCCAGTTCGGGAACTGCGACTTCAAGGCGATCGCGATCGCCCCCGTCCCGGTCCCGATGTCGCAGCAGACCAAAAAGTTCCGCGCGTCCCACCGAAGCGGAACGATCTGGCTGATATGGGCGACCAGCTCCTCAGTCTCCCCTCTCGGGATGAGGGTGTCCCTCGTCACCTTCAGGCGGTGGCCGAGGAACCCCGCCTCCCCGAGGATCAGCTCCACTGGCTCTCCTGCCAGGAGACGCTCCACCTGGGCACGGAAAAGCGCGACTTCCTTCATCTCGTCTTCCCGATGAAGAAAGACGTCCATCTGGTCCTTGAAGCCTTCGTTGGCGCGGATCAGGAGCCGGAGGTCGACCGCGAGGACGCCCCTCGCCTTCCCGATGGAAAGGGCGCGGGAGATTTCCTCACCGATGGTCGGCATCGGCGGCCTCCGCTTCGAGGATCTTCTGTTCCTGGTCGAAGTGGACGAGCGCCTCGATCACGGGGTCGAGCTCCCCTTCCATCACGCGGTCCAGCTGGTTGATGGTGAAGCCGATGCGGTGATCAGTCACGCGGTTCTGCGGATAGTTGTAGGTGCGGATCTTCTCGCTCCGCTCGCCGGTCCCGACCTTGAGCTTCCTCTCGGTGGCCCTGGCCTCGTCCTGCTGGGACTGGTAGAAGTCATGGACCTTCGCGCGGATCATCCGCATGCAGATCTCCTTGTTCTGGAGCTGGGCCTTCTCCGTCTGGCAGGAGACGACGAGCCCCGTCGGGATATGGGTGATGCGGACCGCCGACTCTGTCTTGTTGACGTTCTGGCCGCCGGCCCCCTGGCTCCGATAGGTGTCGATCTTGAGGTCGCTCGGGTTGATCTCGACGTCGACCTCCTCGGCCTCCGGCATCACGAGGACGGTCGCCGTGGAGGTATGGATCCTTCCCTGGGCCTCGGTCTTAGGAACCCTCTGGACGCGGTGGGCGCCGCTTTCGAACTTAAGCTTCGAATATACGTTTTCCCCTTTGACCATGAAGGAAATGCGGGAATATCCGCCTGCCGCACCTTCCTCCACGTCAAGGATCTGGATCTTCCATCCCTGGCGCTCGGCATAGCGCGAGTACATCCGGAAGAGGTCCCCGGCAAAGAGATTCGCCTCGTCCCCTCCTACCGCCCCGCGAATCTCAACGATGATGTTCTTCGAATCGTTCGGGTCGACGGGGAGGAGGTCGGTCCTCAGCTCCGCCTCCAGGGCGGACATCTCCTCCTCGAGGCGCTTCCGCTCGGCCTTCATGAGCTCGGCGAGCTCTTCTTCCCCGGAAAGAATGGCCTCCATGGCCTCCTTATGCTCCTCTTCCATCTTCCGATAGCGGGCGTACTTCTCGTAGGCATTCCTCAGCCCGCTCTGCTCCTTGGAAAGGGCGGTGAGGCGGTGGATGTCCTCCGACAGGGCCGGGTCCTCCAGCTCCCTTTCGATTTCCTCGTAGCGAAGTGTCACGGCCTCCAGCCGCTTGCGCATGCTCTCTTCCATAGCGTCGCGAGTATACCATCGCCGGCAAGGCTTCCTCACTAGTGAGGAGCGCCTTCCGAATCTATAATTCAGGCAATGTCCTATCGCGCTCTCTATCTAAAGTACCGCCCCCAGACCTTCGGCGAGGTCGCGGGGCAGAAGTCCGTCGTCAGGACGCTCGAGAAGTCGCTTTCCAGCGGCAAGATCGGCCACGCCTATCTCTTCAGCGGACCCCGCGGAACAGGGAAGACCTCGATGGCGAGGCTCTTCGCCAAGGCCCTGGACTGCGAAAAGGGGGTCGGTTCGCAATGCGGCGAATGCGAGAACTGCCGCCTCATCGCCGAGGGAGGCCACCCCGACGTCATCGAGATCGACGCCGCCTCCAACAACGGGGTCGACCAGGTGAGGGAGCTCATCGACCACGTCGGCTACGCCCCCATCAAGTCGCGCTACAAGGTGTACATCATCGACGAGGTGCACATGATGTCCGCCGCCGCGTTCAACGCCCTCCTCAAGACGCTCGAGGAGCCGCCCGAGAACGTCATCTTCATCCTTTGCACCACCGAGCCCCACAAGGTGCTCCCGACGATCCTCTCCCGCTGCCAGCGCTATGAGTTCCATAAGCTGAGCGACGAGGAGATGAGGGGCAAGCTCGAGGAAGTGCTCGTCAAGGAAGGCGCCGGCTATGAGGGAGAGGCCATCGACGCGGTCATCGACCTCGCCGACGGAGGCATGCGCGACTGCCTCTCCATCGCCGACCAGATGCTCGCCTACTCCGGGAACTCGCTCAACATCCACGACCTCCTCTCCGTCTACGGCCTCACGAGCAAGGAGGAGAAGATCGCGCTCCTCATGGCCATCGCCGGGGGGAACGCCTCCGAGGTCATCGGGCGATGCGAGAGCTATCTCGCCGGGGGGATCGACCTAAGGCGCCTCAGCAAGGACCTCGTCCAGATCCTCAGGGACGCGCTCATCTACGAGAAAACGAAGGACGCCTCGCTCCTCGGGAGGCTCGAGGAGGAGGAATGCAAGAGGCTCCTCCTCACCTTCGGGCCCCATAAGGCGGAGGAGGCCATCCTCGCCCTCGTCGAGGCGGAATCCCTCTATTCCCGCGTCGACGACGTGAGGAACCTCTTCGAGCTCACCCTTCTCAGGATGACGGACGGGGAAGGGCTCACGAGGAAGGCCGCCTCGCCCAAGGAAGAGGAGCGGAAGGAGGAGACCCTCAAGGCCGGTCCCCTTCCCAAGGAAGAGCCAAGGCATGAGATTCCCGCCCCGAAGGCGGAAGTCCCTCCAGCGCCCAGGGAAAGCCCGATCGACCTCGAGGGCTTCGGCTCGGCCCCCCTCCTCACCGAAGGAGAGGAGTACCAGCTCGCGGAGGAGGACCTCATCAAGGTCATGAACCGCGCGATGGCGAACAAGCGGGAGAAGGCAGAGCTTTCGAGAAAATGGGAGCTTCTCGCGGAAATCCAGGACGATCCGAACGCCGGGCTCTTCGCGACCCTCCTCCTCAACGGAAAGCCGTACGCCCTGAGCGACGAGTGCCTCCTCGTCCAGTTCGACCATCCCACGGACGCCAGGAAGGCCAACATCAAGGGCAACCAGGCGCAGCTAAGGAAGCTCGTAGGGAAGCTCCTCGGCCACGAGGTGTTCCTCTACGCTCTCCGCCCGGAGGTGAGGGGCGGCATATACATGAAGTTCAACTCCCTGAAGGTAGCGGGCATCCTCCCCTCGATCGAGGAGGCGCCCTCGCTCCCCAAGGACTAGGAAGGAGACCATATGAATCAGATGCAGAGGATGCTCCAGGAAGCGCAGAGGATGCAGCGCAGGCTGAACGAGATGCGCGCGGAGCTCATGAAGAAGGAGTTCCCCGTCGACAAGAACGGCCTCGTGAAAGTCGTCGTGCTCGGGAGCAAGGAGGTCAAGGAGATCCACATCGACCCCGAGGCCCTCTCCGAGGACCGCGAGATGGTCGAGGACTCCATCAAGGCCGCTATCAACGAGGCATTTAGCCTCATCGACAAGGAAGAGCAGGCGATCGAGGAGCAGGTCGCCGGCAAGACGGGACTCCCCTTCTAGATGGAACGGAAGGACCTTCCTGCGCTGGAAAGGCTCAAGGCCGCCCTCGCCCTCCTCCCCGGCATCGGCGCGAGGTCGGCGGAGCGCCTGGCTTTCGCGATACTCAAAATGGACGAGGAGAAGGCCCGCGAGATTTCCGAAAGCATCCTGAAGGCGAAGGAGTCCGTCCATCCCTGCCCCAGGTGCGGCCTCATGACGGAAAAGGAAGGGGACTGCGCGATCTGCGAGGAAGAGGACCGGGACAAAGGCTCCCTATGCGTAATCAGCGACCCCAAGGACTTCTACCCGATCGAGGGAAGCGGCTCCTTCCATGGCCTATACCACGTCCTCGGCGGATCGATCGCCCTATCGAAGGGAGTGGACCCGGACGACCTTAAGATCGACGAGCTCGTGGAGAGGGTCGAGAAGGAAGGCTTCCGCGAGGTCATCCTCGCGACGGAGCCTACCCTGGACGGGGAGACCACGGCGATGTACATCGCCAACCTCCTCAAGGGAAAGGGCGTCGAGGTGACCAGGCTCGGCTACGGGCTTTCCCTCGGCTCGAGCCTGGAATACGTCGACACCCTCACCATGGGGCGGGCGTTCGAGGGAAGGAGGAAGCTCTGATGTTCATCACCTTCGAAGGTGGCGAGGGATCCGGTAAGAGCACCGCGATTGAACGTCTCGGCAAAATGCTCCGTTCCCTTGGAAAGAAAGTCGTCATCACTAGGGAGCCGGGCGGCACCCCGATAAGCGAGGAGATCCGTTCCGTCATCCTCGACAAGGAGAACACGGGGATGGATCCCTGGACGGAGGCCCTCCTATACGCCGCCGCGCGCCGCCAGCACGTGAAGGAGAGGATCGAGCCTGCCCTCGAAGAAGGGGCTATCGTCATATCGGACCGCTACGTCGATAGCTCCCTCGCCTACCAAGGCGGGGCAAGGGGCCTTGGGATCGACAAGGTGCTCTTGCTCAACCAGTTCGCCTTGGACGGGGTCATGCCCGACCTCACCATCTACTTCGACCTCGCTCCCGAGACTGGCCTCGGGCGCATCCGGAAGAGCGAGAACCGGGAGGTGAACCGCCTCGACCTCGAGAGGATCTCCTTCCACGAGAAGGTCCGCGAGTCCTTCCTTGCCCTCAAGGACATGTTCCCTGAGCGCATCAAGATCATCGACGCCAACCTCACCCCGGACCAAGTGTTTCAGGAAATCTGGGATTTGGTGTCCGTTTTGCTTTGATATGAAAGTCCGCGAGTATCTGGAAAGGCGTCAGAGGATGGCCCTCAGGCTCATCAGGGCCTCCTTTGAGAACGAAAGAATCCCCCATGCCTTCCTCCTCTCCGGAGAGCCCGGAATCCCGCTTAAGGACGTCGCGGTGTTCATTGCCAAGTCCCTTCTTTGCGACCACCCCGACCCCCTCGCGGACGAGGCCTGCCTCACCTGCCGGAGGGTCGCCAACAGCGTCCCTCTCTCCTCTCCTTCCAAAGAAAAGAAGGAAGAAGCGCTCGGCTACGCGGACTTCGTCCTCATCGACGGGTCCCAAGGCTCCATCAAGAAAGAGCAAGCCCAGGACCTCGCCGCCTCCTTCTCCAAGACCGCCCTCGAAAAGAAGGGCATCCTCGTCTATGTGATCCACCTTGTGGAGAACATGGGCACGAACGCGGTGAACTCCATCCTCAAGTTTCTGGAAGAGCCTGGGCCGAACGTATACGGCATCCTCACCACGGAGAACGCCTCAAAGCTCCTGCCGACGATCCGCTCCCGATGCGAGGAGATCCGCTTCCTCCTGTCCCCAAGGACGGAGGTCATCGAGGAAGCCGTCGAACTAGGCGTGAACGAGGAAGACGCCGCCCTCCTCTCTAGCGTCGAGAATTCCGCCGAAGGGGTCAAGAAGAAAGCGGCGAGCAAATCTTTCAAGACCGTCAAGGGCGCCTACGAGGCCGCCCTCCGGGCATTCCGTGGTAGGAAGGCCGACATCGTCTATAATCTTGAGCGAGAAGTCGTTCCTGCCCTCAAGGACAAAGAGGACGCGCGCCTCTTCCTGCGCTTCCTCGGCAGCGCGCTTAGGTCCGCTCTCATGCCAGGAGAAGGCGGAGAGGCGGAGCGTGCCGCCTTCCGAAGGCTTGGGAATCCCGGGAGGGACCTCAAGACCGTGCTCACGAGCGAGGGAGAGATCAAGGTCGGCATCCAGCCGGCCCTCGTTCTCGAGCACGTGCTCCGGCTTCTCGCGGAGGACATCCAATGAACGATCAGGAAACGATTCTGGACACGATCAAGTACGTCGCCGTCCGGGCGCCCCATACGATGAAGGCCCGCTACTACGCGACGATTATCGATGATCTCCGCAAGGGGGAAGCCGTCGTCATCGAGGGCGATAACGGCCTCACCGTCGGGATCGTCGAGTCCCTTCCTTTCGAGAGGAAGATGTACGACGGCGAGGAAGCCGACCGCATCCGCCCCCTGGTAAGGCGCGCGGACGAGGATGACATCAAGAACCTAGAGCTCGGAAGGAAAGAAGCTGCCCTCGCCATCGAGGTGGCGAAGGAAGAAAGCGACCGCCTCGGCCTCGGGATGCGTTTCCTCGACGGAGCCTATGACCTTGAGGGAAAGAACCTCACCCTCTATTTCACGAGCGACGCCCGCGTTGACTTCCGGGAGCTCCTCCCGATTCTCCGGGAACGACTTGAATGCGCGAAGCTGACCCTCCTTTCTGTAGCCCCTAGGGACAAGGCCCAGATGATCGGAGGCATCGGCATATGCGGTCTCCCCCTTTGTTGCACCCGCTTCCTGAGGCGGTTCGAAGGCATCTCGATCAGCAGGGCGAAGAACCAGGGACTCAGCCTCAACACGGCGAAGATCTCCGGCCAATGCGGGAAGCTGATGTGCTGCCTCCTCTTCGAAGACCAGCTTTATACGGACGCCAGAAAGGAATTCCCCGG
The DNA here is from genome assembly GCA_949289845.1 of uncultured Bacillota bacterium. GTDB lineage: Bacteria > Bacillota_I > Bacilli_A > RFN20 > CAG-826 > UBA4951. Next base: position 88,669 of record CASEPN010000003.1, on the reverse strand, counting down.
CGTCGGGAGCGTGCACCGCTTCGAGGGGAAGGAGTGGCGCGTGGACTCCTATAACGTCATCAGCAGGAACGTGAAGGTGACCTCCAAGGAGGAAAGCCGCGTCATCTCGCTCGAAGAGCTCCTCTACCTCGCCGGAAAGGGCCCGAAGCCCGTCGAAAGGAAGCCGAAGGAACGTCCAATGGACCTCCTTTCCGACCCCGCCTCCCCCGTCTCCCTTAACGAGGAGAAGGCGCCAAGGGACGAACGTTCTACCCGGAAGGAAGGAAAGCCAGGGCAAGAGGGCAGGAAGCCCCGTCCTGAGAAGCCCCAAGGCCAGCAGGATCGGCAGGCCCAGGGGAACGCTCCCCAGGGGCAGAAGGGACAGGGGAACGGAAGGAAGCGCCACCGTCATCGCCACCATGGCCACGGAGGCCAGAACGGAGGAGGCAATGGCCCTAAGGAGGGACGCTAGCTTTTCCGGAGGACCTCTCCTCTACCTCATCGCGACCCCCATCGGGAACCTTGGGGAGATCAGCGACCGTTTTCGCGAGGTCGTCCAGGAAATGGACTACATCGCCGCAGAAGATACCCGCAATTCCTCGCTCCTTCTTCAGAAAATCGGAATCAAGAAGCCATTCATCTCCTGTCACGAACATAACGAGGAGGAGGCTTCCGAGAAGATCATCGCCCTCCTCATGGAGGGGAAGAAAGTCGCCTATATGTCGGACGCGGGATATCCGCTCCTGAGCGACCCGGGGGCAAGGCTCGTCCGTAACCTCGTCCAGCACGGCATCAAGGTTTCGGTGGTAAACGGGCCTTCCGCGCTTCTGCCCGCCCTCGTCGGCTCCGGGCTCATGAGCGACCGCTTCTTCTTCTACGGCTTCCTTCCCCCTAGGCCTAGGGAAAGGGAGAAGGAGCTCCGTTCCCTCAAGCTCCTCCGCACGACGATCGTCTTCTACGAGGCGCCCCACAGGATCCAGGAGACGATCCCCGCGATGGCGAGGATCCTCGGGAAGAGAGATGCCTGCATCGCCAGGGAGCTCACGAAGGTCCATGAGGAATACATCCGCGGCACTCTCCAGGAGCTGAGCGACCTCGTCCAGGAGGAAACCCTAAAGGGGGAGATGGTCATCATCGTCGAGGGGGCGAAGGAAGAAGCTCTCCCTGTCCCTGACGAGCCAACGATCCTAGAGGCGCTCCAGGAGGAGCTTCTCCACCAGTCCCCTGGCCAGGCGACGAAGGCGGTCGCGGAGCGCTTCGGCATGAAGAAAGGGGACGTCTACGAAATCTACCTCCGGAGCAAGGGGAAGAGCGGGGCCTAGGCCTTCCCGGAGTTCGTGCTCTCAGCGGGCGGCTCGTTCCGGAGCCGCTCGTTTTCTTTCTGGCGGTAGAGGAACGCCCCGAGGAAATAGATGCCAAGGGCAGCCACTCCTCCCATCGCCAGCCCAACTCCCAGGCCAAGCCCGGGCGTCCGATAGCAGAGCGTCCAGTTCCACTCCCCGGAAGGCAGGACGAAGCCTACGAGCCCTCCGTCCAGCTTATAGATGCTGGGAGAGACGGTCTCCTCCCCATTCGTCCCGGACAAGGACCACCCGGCGTCGTAGCCAAGGACGGTGACGACGAGCTCGGGGACGTCGTAGTCGCTCCGGAAGGCGAAGCAGTCGGTCTTGAAGCTCACGTCCTTGAGGGCGTTCTCCCCCGTCATGTTGCTATCAATGTTCTCCTCGAAGAGGGAGCGCTCCTGCACGTAAAGGGTCGGCTCGGTGAAGGTGGCGTACCCGCTTCCTTTGAAGCAGAAGACGGCGTAGCGAGCCTTTCCAGGCACATAGAACCCGAACACGTCCCCGGAGTAGCGGACGTAGTGGCCGGCCCAGTTGCTGATCATGTTGTATTCGTAAGAAAGGACGACGTTATGTTCCTCGACCCCGTCCCCGTCGACGTCCTTGTCTCCGATGAAATAGACGCGCGGGGTGTCGGAGCCAGAGCTAAGGGTCATGTCCATGACGAAGTAGGCGCCTTCGGGATCCTCGTTCAGGTATTCCCTGTCCCCCGTAGGCTCGATGACGACCTTCCCGAAGTCCCGGACCACCGGCTGCTGGGTCGTGTGGGTCCTCTCAAGGAGGATCGGGCTATCCGGGGACTCGTGGTCGGGGCCATGCTCCTCACGGTAGGTGAGGAAGTAGCCGGGATCCCAGTCGATCCCCTCCTCTTCGTCGTAGGCGTAGTAGCCGTAGTCCACCCCGTTCCCGTGGACCGTCTCGATGTATGTCGCCTTCGTCACGGAGGATAGGGAGGTGAGGAGGGCGGACCCTGCGCTGGCAACAGGCGCGGGCTCGATGCTCCTGCTCCCGCCTTCGGCGTTCAGCTCCTCGAGGACGGCTTCCACGTCCTCGTCCTGGAGGATGGCGCCCGAGATATAAGATTGTTCGTTCCGGAGGATCTCCCGGGCGGCGTTCACCCCGGAGCTATCGCTGAAGAAGTCGCTCTTGTTCCTCGTGCGGGACTCCTCGTCGATCCCTTCTGCATAGAGGTGCTCCACCCGGTGGCCGAGGCCGATCTCGTTGGCGTACGGGCTCTCGTAGAGACGGAAGCCGTCTTGCTCGGCGATGAGCGTGCTCCCGAAGGGGACGTTTGGCTGGAACTCGTCGTAGCCATGGGGATAGCCCTCGTCCATGACGAGGTAGTACTTCGTCCCGAGGGCCATGTCGAAGCCCGCCCTCTTGTTCCCGTAGTAGGCGGACCAGGACTTCGTGACGATGTCCTCTCCGAAGGCGGAGCCGGTCCCCTCGTTGTTCGTGATGTAACTGTAGCGGGCGAGGTCGGCGAGGTCGTAGTTGAAGAGGGAGTGGAAGTGGCTCGTCCCGTTATAGCCGTAGGCCATGTTCGTGTTCCGGTCGGGGTTGAGGTCGCTATAGGCGCGGAAATAGCCGTCGCCCTCGTCCTCGTACGCCTTGCTGAAGAGGGAGTTCGCCGTCTCTAGCGCCTGGCTCCCTCCTAGCCAGGAGGAGTAGGAATGCATGGACCCGTAGAAGAAGGAAAGATTCCCCGAGACGGTGATCTCGAGGACGAGGAAGGCGAAAAGCGCCTTCCAGAGGAACTTCCTGTCCTTCATGTAGAAGATGACGCCTGACTCGATGACCAGGAGGGCGATCTGGTAGTAGATGATCCAGGTAAGGCGGGTGGAGATGCCGCGGAAGGAGGCGATCCCCGGGACGTCGTAGTCCTGATGGGCGTAGCCGTCCTGGAGCCAGTTCGGGATCGTCTTGTCCTGGAGGGCGAGATAGGGGATCACGAACGCGAGAATCGTCCCAAGAAGGGCGGCGAGGCTCCCTCCGATAAGGGTGGAGGGCTTCTCCTCGGGGAGGCGGTCCAGCTCCTCCGCGGCGTATAGGATGATGAGCGGCACGAGGACAATGTACCAGCGCCCGTAGCCATCCCCCGCGAAGGCGTAGAAGAGATAGTAGGCGAGATTCGTGAAGAGAAAATAGAAGCAGATCGAGAAGGCGAGAAGATGCGACCACCTCCCCTTCCTGAGGTTATGGACGAAGGAAGTGAAGAAGAGGATGAGCATCGGGGTGTAGCAGAAGAGCGAGGCGGTCCAGGAGTCATAGGAATAGCTGTCCGTCGTCTTTGCGAGAGGGAGCCACAGGTAGTTGCACGTCGGATAGAAGAACCCGATGAGGCCCTGGTACTCTCGCGCGGCGTTCCCTCCGACCGGCATGAACAGAAGAGCGATGAGGTCAGGGGCGTTCATGTCCGCGAAGGCCTTCTTGATTGCGGCGAGGTAGGCCGCCCCGACGGAGGTCGTCCTCCCGGAAAGCGAGGTCTCGCGGACGGAGGGCAGGAGGACCCACGCGCAAAGGGCGACCCCGATGAGGACGCCTCCCGCCCCGGCAACGAGGGCTAGAACGTTCTCCTTGAGGTTCCTCTTCCTCATCGTCTGGAAGAACCGCCATACGGCGTACATCGCCCCGAAGATGAGGAAGACGACGAGAAAGAAGAAGGAGATCATCCCGAGGAACATGAGGGTGATGGCGATGGTGGCAGGCTTCCTCTCCCGCAGGGCTTTCTCAATCCCGAGAAGAAGGAGAGGGAGGGTGAAGGCCATCGAAAGATAGCTCGGGAAGCCCACCATGAAGTTCAAGTAGCCGGAGAAGGCATAGGCGAGCCCCCCTACCCGGGAGGAACCCTCCTTCACGCCCATATAGCGGAGGTAAGCCCGCATGGTCAGGGCGGAGACGACGCCCTTCAGCATCGCAGCGAGGACGAACATCTGAGGCGCCCAGGAGCGAGGGAAGATCAAGAGGGGAATCAGGAATGGATCGAAGAGACCGTAGTAGGAGTTGCTCCCGATGTTGTCAGTGCCGAGGAACGTCTCGAAGGAGTAAAGCGGGAACGAGCCGGTCCTGAGGAAATCCCACCACATGTCGCGGAAGGAGTAGGACATCGTCACGTACTGGGAGCTGTAGTCCCAGCCATAGAGGACCGAGAACTGGTTGACGAAGATGGCGTAGGCCATCCATAGGAAGGCAACGCCGAGGATCAGGAGCGCATAGTAGAAAAGCGATCCCCTATCAAAGAGAAAGGGAGCCTTGAGACGAAGGAAATCCACGCAGTTCCCCCATTCAAAGAAAATTTTTTTCTTCTGCGCGGTGCTTTCCCCGCCCTTGCGGATCACTTGCCTCTCCTCCTGAAGGGGGCGCGCTTCCCTTCTTTAGGGACCGCTCTCGCCTTCTCCCTTTCCCTTTGTTCCTCCCGTTCCTCCTGGTGGGTCTTGAAGAACATGGACTTGAACGCCTTGGGCAAGGGAGCGCGGAGCTCGTACTCTTTCCCGGTCAGGGGATTCCGGAAGCTAAGCTCGTAGGCATGGAGTCCGAGCCTCCCGAGAGGGTTGGAAGGCTCCCCGTACTTGTCGTCCCCGATTACGTAGTGGCCGATGTTTCCGAGCTGGACGCGGATCTGGTTCTTGCGCCCGCTTTCGATGTTGACGTCCAGGAGGGAGTAGCCTCCTTTCCTGGCGATGACCTTGTAGTTGGTGATGGCGAGCTTCCCCTTTTCCTTCCAGCGAGTGACGAACACCTTCTGGGTCCGATCCTGCGCAAGATAGTTCTTGAGCCTGCCCTCGTCCGGGATGTCCTCCCCTTCCACGATCGCGTAGTAGCCGCGCTTCCTCACGATCTTCTGCCAGTCCTTCTGGAGGGCTTCGCGGACCTCGATCTTCTTCGCGAAGATCAGCACCCCGGAGGTGTCCTCGTCCAGGCGGTGAACGACGAAGATGCGGGAGCCTCGCCTCTTCCCCTCGACGTATTCCGACACCATGCGGTAGGCGGTCCGCCCCTTCTCCCTGTCGCTAGCGACGGAAAGAAGGCCACTCGGCTTATCGATGGCGATGATTTCATCATCTTCGAAAAGGATCGGGATTGGCCTCGGGGCCCTCTTGCGGATCGGAGACCAGGAAAGTGTCACCTCGTCCTCCGGATATAGAGGGAAGCGGAAGAGATCGGTGGGAACCCCTCCCACGGCGACCTGATGGTTCATGATGATGCGCTTGACGTTCTTCTCCGACTGCTGTGGGAGTTTCCCCTTCAGGAACTCCAGGAGAGTCGTCTCGTGGTGGACCGGAAAAGTTTTCGTGTAGTCGGGGTTCACCAAGCCCCGATCGCCCCGCCCTTTCTTCCGGTCGTTCTTGTTCATGCGGGCTATCCTAACCTATGAAGGTGCGCTTATGAAGCAAGGAAGGCGCGTAGCGCCTCCATCCTCGAGGACATGTCCGACTCCCCGAGCTCAACGAGAGGGAGGAGCTTCCTCCCGTCCCGTTCCGCGACGGAGACCCGGGGAGGCTTCGAAGGATAAAGAAGGAAGGCCCTTCCCTCCTTCTCGAGCCGGTCGAGCTCTTCCATCGACTCGTTATAGACGTTCGAGGAGTTCATCAGGAGATCTTCTGCAATCGGATAATCCCCGTAGAAACGCTTGGCAAGGGTCCTTTTCCTCTTCCCGACGGGAGCCTTCCGATATCCCTTTTCCCTCGTGAGAATGCACACCAGGCGGCTCGCCCCAAGGGAGAGGGCCTCACGGAAAGGGACGGAGGCGATGATTCCTCCGTCGAGACAGACGTCATCCCCGACAGGCATGGGCTTGGAAAGAAAGGGAAGGGAGCAAGAAGCCGCCAGTCCTGCCCAGAAATCCTTGTCCCCTTTCTTCGCAAGATGAGCCTTGCCTGTAATTAGAGAAGTAGAAACCGCATAGAAACCCGCCTCGTTTGTCCGAAAACGGGAATAGTTGAAAGGCAGCCCCCTGTTGGGCAGCACGTAGAAGAGGTAATGGAAATCGTAGATGGAGCCCTTCCTCAGGAGGTTGAGGGGAGAAAGTAGCTTCCTGTCATCCATTCCATAAGTCAGGAGCGCCCTGCTCCTCCCGCGGTCCCCGGAGATGTAGTTCACGCCCAGCAAGGCGCCCGCGGACGTCCCGACGACGAGAGGAAAGGAGATGCCCTCCTTCATGAGGACGTCCAGCGCCCCGGCGGCATAGGCCGCCCTGGTCCCGCCCCCCTGGATGACGAGCGCTATCTCCTCAGTAGTCCCCACTCCGGATCGCCTCCGCGAAGATGTCCCTCTGGCGGTTCTGGCTGTCGCGCTCGATCTCTTCCATGAGGTTCGCGTAACTGCTCTTCTCGGAGACGTAGGAAAGGACGATCGCGTGGTAGTCCTTCTTATCGAGGTCTACCTCCCAGCGCGAGACCTCACTTGCGGCCGCGAGATACCCATCTCCAAGCAGATAGGAAAGCGACTGGCCGGAAAGCTCGACGAGAACGTTGTCGTTATCGAAGGGAAGCGCCTGGTAGAGAGCACCGTAGATAAGAGGGCCGCTCGCGAGGCTGGTCCTGGCGCAGCCGGTATTGCTGAAGGCAGCCACGATGTCGTAGCGACCTTCGTACTTCTCCTGGTAGAAATGGAGCATCGCCTCCGTGCTATAGACGGCGATCTCAGACTCCGACATCCCCTGGAAGGAAGAATCGAGAACCTCGTTCTTGATGGGGTCGATGAGGGAGGAGTACTGCTCAATCAACTCCTCCACGTCCTTATCCGGCGTGCCCCCGTAGGTCATTTCGTAGCCGCTGTACTGGACGTTTCCGTCATATTGGAAATCCCCGGTCGTCTCCTCGTAGACGAAGTCAAGCCTGTTCAGATGGCCCCCGTTCGCCCATCCCTGGGCGTGAGGGATCCCGTATTCGTCGACCTCCACATATCCCCGATGGGTATGTCCCTCGAAGACGAGGTCGATGTAGCCCGAACCTTCCTGGCTGACAGGAAACGATCCGTTATGTATGAGAATTGCGACGAAATCGCAGTCTTCCTCTTCTTTAAGCCTCTTGGCTTCCTTCTCGGAAAGCTTACGGAAGTCGTCCCCCAGCTCATAGCCGCCCAGGGAGCTCACCGCGATGCTGCTCTCGAGGTCGCCAATCGCTCCGACCACGCCGATGCGCCATCCGCCCCTCTGGATGATCGTGGAAGGCGCGGCCCAGTAAGGGGTATTCCCCTGGGGGTCGCGGATATTGATTCCAAGGAAGGGGAAGTTCGCCTTCCCGAGGTTCTGCTCGATATAGGAGACGCCCCAGTCGAACTCATGGTTCCCGACGCTCATCGCGTCGAACCCAACAAGGTTCATCCAGTCCACCATGATGGCGCCGTGGGTAAGGTTGCTGTCGGCAGAGCCCTGCCACATGTCCCCCGCCGAAAGTATGACGGTCCCTTCCGGGTTGCTCTTCGCGCCTTCCCTAAGGTAGTTCCCGAGGACCGCGATCCCGGGCTCTCCGTTCTCCTCGTTGAGGGAAACGGCCCCGTGCGTGTCGTTCAGGGAATAGAAGGAAAGGTTCCCCGCCTTCCCGTTTGGCTCTACGGAGGAGTCCGTCTTCGTCCCGATGGAGAGACTCTCAATATTGAGGGTTCCGATAGCAGGACCGATCGAGAAGAAAAGGCCATCCGCGCTCTTAGGAAGGACGTTCTCGCCATTCGTCACGTAAGCGCCAAGGAACGGGTCGACGATCGTCATCGCCGATACCCTCTCCATCGGGAAGGAATCCTCGGAAGCCTCGCCGACCCATGAAACATCATCGATTCCCTGGATGGGCGTCACGTTCGTGAGATAGCCCCCTTGGCCGAGGTGGATTCCTCCATCCCCGAGGACAGTCCCTCCTTCCACCCGGAATAGGATTTCCTCCTCGCCGACCTGGACCGGGAAATAAAGGCGCCCTCCTTCCTCCGTCTCGACGTCCATCTCGGATAGGGAGACGGAAAGAGGCTCGCCAAGGACGACAGGTTCCCCGACGTCCTCGGGGACCTGGTATTCCTCCTCAGGGACATAGACCGGCGAATAGCTAGAGGATGTGCCGGAAGAGGACCCGCTTGTCGTACCGTAGTCGCACCCAGCGAGAAGGAAAGCAGCGACGGCCAATAGGAGAATGTTCTTCTTCATGCGCCCATCCTACCAAAAATCCATCCTTCCAGTAGGGAGATGGGATAATCCCCTCATGAAGAAGAACGGGAAAGAGTGGCTCCTTTATGTCCTTCCCGGTCTATTGGGAGGAATCGCCGTGGCGATCCTCCTGCTGTTGATCCTCTGGCCCTAGTCCTCTTCCTTGCCGTTCGAAAGAAGGGCCTTGTATAGGTCGGTCCTCCGGTCGCGGAAGACACCCCAGTTCCTCCGTTCCTCGAAGATCTCGTCGAGATCGAACTCGTGCACAAGCGCGGTCTCTTCATCGCGCCCAGCCTGCTGCACGATCTTGCCGGTCCAGTCCGCGATGAAGGAGGAGCCGTAGAAGGTCATCTCGCCTTTCTTGCCCTTCTCCGTGCCCACGCGGTTGGCCGCCATGACGGGCATCATGTTCGCCGCGGCATGCCCGATCATCACGTTCCGCCAGTGGTCCCTGCTGTCGCGGGGAAGGACTGGCTCGCTCCCGATCGCGGTGGGGAATAGCATCATCTCGGCCCCGGCTAGGGCGAGTCCCCTGGCCGTTTCCGGGAACCACTGGTCCCAGCAGATGGCCGTCCCGATGCGGCCATAGGCCGTCTTGGGCGCGACGAACCCAGTGTTCCCTGGCGTGAAGTAGAACTTCTCCTCGTAGCATTCCCCGGTCGGTATGTGACTCTTCCGGTATAGCCCGACGATCTTACCGTTCGTGTCGATGGTGGCCACCGAGTTGTAGTAGCAGTTCCCCGCCCTTTCGAAGAAGGAGACGGGTATGACGATGTCGTACTGCTTGGCGATTTCCCTAAAATGATCGAGGGTTTCCGAGGATTTTATGGTTTCAGCGCGGTCGAAGTTCTTGTAGTCCTCATCCTGACAGAAGTAATGCCCTTCGAAAAGCTCCGGGAGAAGGAGGACCTTCGCGTCGAGCCTCCAGGCGATCTTGCAGAAGATGTCGGCCTTCGCGATCGCTTCCTCGTAGTCCTCGGGAACGCTGTACTGGGCGACGCAGACGCGGACCTTTCTCATCCTTACCTCCTTCCTCTCCCCTTCGGGAGCTGCATGGTGATGCAGTGGATGTTGCCTCCACCCAAGAGTATCTCCCGGGAATAGACCTGATGCACCTCTTTCTCGGGGAAGAGGCCCTGGACGATCTGAAGGGCGACCTCGTCCTCCTTCACATGGAAGGCGGGAAGGATCACGAAGTCCTTCCCTTGGTAGAAGTTGACGTAGCTCGCGGCGAGCCTCCTTCCAGCCAGCCTCTTGTCCCTCGTCGTCCTCGTGGCGCTGACGCCCCGGGCCTCGCGCTCGCTGATATACAGGGCAGGGTCCGGGACGGGGATCTTGTGGATTTCGAAGGCCCTCCCCTTCGCGTCCCTCGCCTCGAGAAGCGCCTCGTAGGTCGCACGGCAGTAGGCGTACTGGGGGTCGTCATTGTTCTCCGTCCAGGCCATCGCCAGGACCCCGGGCCGGACGAAGGCGACCATGTTGTCGATGTGCTCGTCCGTCTCGTCCTCGTATATTCCGTGAGGGACCCACACGACCTTCTCCACGCCAAGGTACTCGCGGAGGACCTCCTCGATCTCGACGCGCCTCAGGGTCGGGTTCCTGCCCTTCGACAGGAGGCATGCCTCAGTCGCGATGAGGGTTCCTTCCCCGTCTACCGCAATCGACCCGCCCTCAAGGACGAAGGTCGGATGCTCATAGGAAAGCATCTTCATCCTCCTGGCGAGGATCCTCGAGATCCTGTCGTCGTCCTTGTAGTTGGAGTAAAGGCCGTCGTAGTCCCCGCCCCAGGCGTTGAAACGGAAATCAACGGCCCGCACCCCGCCTTTCCCATTGGCAACGAACAAAGGCAGGGAGTCCCTGGCCCAAGCGTCGTTATAACGAATCGAGAAGGTCTCGATGTTCTCATGGCCCTCGAACATCGGGCCCACTTTCCTCCGGATTGAAGGATGGATGCCCACCTTGACCTTCTCGTGACGGGCGATGGCCTTGGCGACCTCAAGGTAGTTCTCCTGCGCGGGGAGGCCATGCTCGCGCCAGGTGTCCGCGCGGAACGGGACGAGAAGGAAGGTGAACTCGTGCTCATCTCCCTCGAAAGGAAGGGAGTAGCCGTCCTGCAAAGGGATCGTGAGGCGGTTCTCCCGGTAGTCCTCAAGCTTCCGCTGGACAGTCGGATACCTTTTCCAGGACTCGCGGTCGATGATCTCGAATCCCTCCGGGTAGCTCTTTAGAAGAGTGACCCCTCCCTCCATCAGGCGCTTCACCTTCCTGATGAGTCCCTCGCTCCAGACCTCCCCCGGGGAAATGATGGGGATGCCGGGCGGGTACATCATGACCTGCTCCTTGCTGATCTCGCCGTCAAGCTCCTCGATAGGAACTACCCGGCCCGGGGCGTGGAACGCGCTTCTTGGCCTGACCAGCATGAAGGGATTCCCGGAGATGAACTGGTGGACGGGATAGCTGACTTCACCCTTGTAGTGTTCCCTCGAGATAGCACGGAGGCCCTCAAGGAGGCGCTCGACGTGCTCCTTTTCGCTACCGATGGCGAATATCCCAAGGAGGGCATAGGTTTCCGCAAGCTCCATCTGCACCCCGTGCTTCTCCCGAAGCAGACGGAACGTCTCGAAGCCGTTGATGTCGAGCCCCTCGAGCCCGATCAGGAGCTTCGTCTCGTCGTAGTCATAGGCGCCCCGCGCCAGGTAGCGCTCCTTCGTCTCCGGCACGAAGCCCGGGATCTTGGCGATCTCCTCCCTCGCGTAGCGGGCGAGCGCCATGATCTCCTCCTGCCGCCTCTTCCCTTCCTCGCTCGCCATATAGGCGCGGGCCCCGTCAAGAGAAGCCAGGAGCAGGGTGGAAGGCGAGGTCGACGTAAGGATGTTCAGCGCTTTCCTAACGTCGGAAGGCTGGAAGATGCCACGCCTCAGGAGGAGGACCGAGCTCTGGGTGAGGGAGCCCCCGGTCTTATGGACGGAAAGCGAGGACATGTCCGCGCCCGCTTCCATCGCGCTCACGGGGCTTCCTTCCGAATGGAAGTAGTAATGCGCCCCATGGGCCTCGTCGACAAGGACGGCCATCTTGTGCGAATGCGCCAGTTCGACGATCTCCTTCAAGGGAGGGACGTCCCCGAAGTAGGTAGGGTTGATGACGAAGACCGCCTTCGCGGACGGATGGCGGAGGATCGCCTTCCTATAGCTTGCCAGCGTGGGCTGGTTCGCGATCTCGAGGTTCGGATCGACCTCCGGCATCACGTAGACAGGAACGGCGCCCGAAAGGATGAGCGCGTTCACGACCGACTTATGGACGTTCCGCGGGAGGATCACCTTTTCTCCCGCCTTCAAGGAGGCAAGGAACATCGTCAGGATGCCGCCCGTCGTCCCGTTCACTAGGAAGAAGGCGTCGTCCGCCCCGCAATGGGCGGCCATGAGCTCCTGCGCCTCCTTGATCGCCCCCGTTGGGCGGGAGAGGTTGTCCATCCCCATCGGGGCGTTCTCATCGTTCCGGAAGCACTCCTCGCCGATGATGCGGGAAGCCGGGTTCCTCGCCCCCGAAAGATGATGTCCGGGCACGTCGAAAGGCGCGACCGCTTCCGAGCGGTACTCTTCCATCGCTTCAAGGAAGGGCGTGCGACTCTGATCAAGTTCTTTCACAAGTTGAGATTGTAGCGGACTCCACGTTTTAAAGAAGACTCAGGAGCCCAAACTTCTCAAGGCCGTCGAGCACCCCTTCCTCATGGACGGGCCTCGCGACATAGGTAGCGGCCTTCTTGAGTTCCTCCTTCGCGTTCCCCATGGCAACGAACGTCCCGACCGAGGACGCCATTCCTAGGTCCGTCACATCGTCTCCGAAGCCCATGGCTTCTTCCTTATCAAGGCCAAGCTCCGCGAGGAGGAGGGAGACCGCGGGCCCCTTGTCGTGAGGGTGGGAAATGACGTCCACGGAGAAAGGCGTATAGCGATCGAAAGTGAGCCTCGGGTTCATCCTCTCCATCATCTGGTCCGTGGAGGGGTCGCTGAACAAGTTGATGGTCGTAACCTTCTCCCCGCCGTAGGCATAGAAAGGTGGGCGTCCTTCTTCGAAATGGTTGTAGAACTCAATCGCCTCCGGAGAATCCCCGCCGATTCGAATCCGTTCCTTCGCCATGACAATTTCGAAAGAAAGACCAAGGGTTCGCGCGGTTTTTATGAATACCCGGGCATCAAGAGGATGGATTTCGTCCATATGGACGATTCTCCCGTCCAGGACGACGAGAGAGCCGGAGGAGGCGATGTAGCCGTCCCAGGGGATCCCAAGGTCGAGGGTCCCGATGCGGCGGAACGAGTCGTAGGGCCTTGCGGTGGAAAGGAAGAGAAGGATTTCTGGCCTTCTCTCCTTCAGCTTCCTCAAGGCCTCCGTGGAGAAAGGCGAAAAACGCCTTGCCCTGTTGTCGAACAGGGTGCCGTCGATGTCGAAGAATAGCGCCCGGATCATTCCCCACCCTCTTTTGAGAACCGCTTCCGGTAGGCGTCCTTCAGGGATTGGTTTAGCTTCCTGAGAACCTCCAGGGGGAACCTGCATTCGGACCGGCCTTCGTCCGCGATCCCGTTCGTCTCGTCCTCCACGTCCGCGAGCTGGGTGTAGACGCTGAGCGCGGCGCCCGCGCGCTCGATGTCCCTCCGGATATGCCCGAAGACGCGCCCTATCGCGCGGACAAGCCCCTTCCCTGTGAAAACAGGCCGCCAGACGGCAAGGTGCATCGGGCGGAAATACCCCACTCCTCCGAACTCGGAGATCGCGATGAGCCGCTCGCCCTTCTTGGGGACCGGGTAGCCGAAGTAATGGTGGTATCCGCGGATGTCCCCGGAACCCTTGTCGAACCAGCCGGAGGCGGATTCGATAAGGAAGCCGGGCGAGCGCTGGGCCATATGGCTCGTGAGCCTCTTGGTATCGAACTGTCCCCACCCTTCGTTGAAAAGGACGTGGACCAGAATGGCCCCATAACGTCTCGTGAGCCCGAGATATAGATCAAGGTCCCGCTCGAATGCGGCCCTCCCTGAGGCGGACCTCCTCCCGAGGCGCGGGTTCGCGACGTCGTCCCTGTCCCCTCCCAGAAGCCCGAGGAGGCTGTTCCGGACGAAGGGGATCGCCTCCCCTCCGGCGGGTACGTCCTGCATAACCGCGAGGCCCAGCCTCGCCGCCATGTGATAGAAGACGGGAGGCTCGATCTTCATGTGCTTCCTTACGCCCTGGAAGCCGGCGCGCTTAGCAAGGAGAAGATCGTCTGCCATCTCCTCCATGGTCGCAGTCATCCCGCCTTCCCCGTGGTAGCCCTGGTCGAGGACGAGGGAAAGGTACTGGGGGGTGCCATTCAATAGAAGGACAGGGCCCTCCTTCCCCCTGGACCGCTCGACCTTCCGGAACAGGAAGCTGCTCTGGACGAGGTCCTCCCCGTAATGGATGAGAAGCTCGTAGACGGCGGGATTCTCCGAGCACCATGGGTAGAACTCGTAGCGAAGGTCGATCCTTGCCCCGAGGTTCTCGTCGAAGGAGGCCTCCCCGACCTTCCTCCCGTCGAGGAAGCATTCCGCCCAGGCGTCCTCCAGCGGCTCTTCCACGGCATCCAGGAAGACGTTCACGGAACGCTGGTCGTAGACAGGCTCCACCTGGATGGCCTTCACGAACGGGCCTTCCGGGAGAAGCTCGAGGATCACGCTTTGCCAAATTCCCGATGTCTCGCGATAGTAGATCCCCCCGGGACGCACCCATTGCTTCCCGCGGTAGAAGCGAGGGTCCTGCACGTCGTCCCTCGCGATGACCTCCAGCACGTTCCTTCTGGAAAGGAAGGGCACCTGGGCGCTGAAAGGAAAGTACCCGCCTTCGTGGTGGCGCACCTTCGCCCCGTTCCAGTAGACGTCGGCGATCTGGTCGACCGCCATGAACTTCAGGAGGCCCCTTCTTCCGGCCCACTCCTTCGGAACGATGACCTCCTTCCGATAATGGAGGAAGGAACCCTTCCGGATGATGATCCCGAGCCCCGACCTCTTGCACTCAGGGGCGTAGGGAACCCTTATCTCCTTCGGATAGGCAAGGGGCATCTTCTCCTCAGGGGTGATGGAAAACTCCCACTGCCCGTCCAAAAGAAGGTACGGCTTTCTTACGAAATATGGGTCCGGATGACCGCCGTAGGCCCGCACGAGCCTTTCGCTGTCGTCAGGAAAGAACATGGGCTAATCTTACCAAAGACGACACGTTCCACGGGAAGAAGGCCAATGAAAGACATGCGCGCGGAAATGAAGGAAGGGATCGCTTCGCTCGGGGCGGGCGCCTACCTTCTTGTAGACTACGAGGGAAGGCATCCTCTCCTCCCCCACCTCCAGAAGCATCTCAACCTCACGAGGAAGTCCTTCTTCCTCTTCGGGAAGGACGGAAGCCTCCGGATACTCGCCCAGGCCCTCGACGCGGCGCTCCTTTCCTCCTCCGGCATCGATGGGGAAATCGTTTCCTACCGGACATGGAAGGAACAGCAGGACCTTCTTCTTAAGATGACCGGGAAGGTCGAGGGTCCCATCCTCATGGACATAAGCGAGAAAGGGTCCCTCATGCCGGTCGCCCTGGCCGACTACGGGACCGTCCGCTTCCTCATCGACGAGGGGAGGGACATCAGAAGCGCCTCCTCCCTTGTCTCAACGCTTCTCTCCCATATCGACGGGGAAGGATTCCGGAGCCAGAGGGAAGCGGCAGACTTCCTTCTGGAAGCGAAGGACAGGGCCTTCTCCCTCATCGGAGAAGAGATCCGCAGGAACGGGGAGAGCGACGAGCTCCGCATCCAGCGCTTCCTCATGGACCTCTTCGAACAAAGAGGGTACGTCACCGACGAGCCGCCGATCGTCGCAATCGGGAAAAACGCGAGAAGCCCCCACTACTCCCCCAGCGAGGAATCTCATTCATCCATCCGGAAGGGAGATCTGATCCTCATCGATCTCTGGGCGAAATCTAAGAAAGAAGGCTCAATTTACGCGGATATCACATGGATGGCGTACGCAGGCAGGGATCCCGCCGACGCCTATCGGAAACGTTTCGCGGTCCTTCGCGAGGCCGCGGACCTCTGTTTCGGCTTCATCAAGGAGCAATACCCGACGCGGCCCATCCATGGCTATGAGGCGGACATCGTCGCCCGCTCCTATATCGAGATCGCAGGCTACGGGAAGCATTTCACCCACCGGACCGGCCACTCCATTGCCGGGGACGAAGGCCCTCATGGGAAGGGCACGAACCTCGACGACTACGAGACGCATGACGACAGGCTCCTGATGGACGGCACGTCCTTTTCCATCGAGCCCGGCATATACGCGCCGGACTTCGGGATGCGCCTTGAGACGGACGTCGCCATCGAAGGCGGAGTCCCGCGGATCGTCGCGGGAAGGCAGGAAGACATCGTCCGAATCCCCGTCGAATAGAAAAAGGAGGCCGCGAGCCTCCTTTCCCTTTGTCCCTCCTAGCCGAGAAGCGATGCCAGCCAGCGGGAGAACTCTTCCTCCTGGGCATCGTCCATCTTGAAGTTCGCGCGGAAGCCGGGCAGCACCTTGCACTTAAGCTGCCTCATCCGCTCGATGAGGTTCGGAACCGCCTCGCCGCTCCAGCCGTAGTCGCCGAACGCGGAAGCCGTCTTCCCCTGCGCCTTGGTCCAGGGAAGGCCGTTCAGAATGTCGTAGAAGAGGACGATCGCGTCGCCCGCGAGGGTCGGGGAGCCAAGGAGGAAGGTTCCCGAACGGAGGATGTCCTTCAGGACCAGCGGCTTCTCCTCCTGGTAGTTCAGGGCGTCGATGATATGGAGGTGAACCTCTTTCCCGTTCTCCTCAAGGAACCTAGCGGTCCTCTCGGCGATCTCCTTCGTGTACCCATAGGCCGAGGCCGCGCAGATGGTGACGACATTCGCATCGTTCACGGGAAGGCCTTCCTCGGCAAGGCGCCGGTACAGCCTCACCTGCTCCATGGGATTCTCATCGATGATGCAGCCGTGGCCCGGGAGGATGAGGGAGATGTCGAGCTTCTCGACGAGGTCGCACGCCTTGATGACGAAGGCGGGGAAGGGCCCCATGATGTTCTCGAAGTAGTAGCGGAGCGCCTTGTAATACCCTTCCTTGTCCGGCTCCTTCGAAAGGAAGATCGCGTCGCTTGCGAAGTGGGCGCCGAAGGCATCGCAGGAGACAAGGGCCTTCAGCTCATGGATGTAGGTGAACATCACGTCCGGCCAATGGAGGTTCGTCCCAGGAACGAAGGAGAAGGTGTAGCCGCCGATCTCCATGTCCTTCCCCGGGGTCATCTGGACCTTCTCGAAGGGCTTCCGGAGGATCTTCTGGAGGTTCATGAGAGCAGGACCGCTCGCGACGACGGTGAGGGCGGGGTTCCTTTCAAGGAGCATGTGGATTGCGCCCGAGTGGTCGGGCTCCGTGTGGGTGACGAAGAGATAGCGAATCTCCTCCAGAGGGCAAACTTCCTCGATATGGGCGATCTGCTCCCCGCCGAAGGCTTCCTTGCTGCCCTCGAAGAGGACGAAGCCTTCCTTCGTTCTGAGGAGATAGGAGTTATAGGAGGTCCCATACTCCGTGAGGATGGCGACGTCGAACACCTTGAGGGAGTGGTCCACCACCCCGACGTAATAGAGATCCTTCGTGATTTCCTTGATATGCATGTCTTCCTGTCCCTTTCCTAGCGGGCGGATTATACCCCGCGGAAGGGCGGATATCCTTGGGGACGCTACATAAGAAAAGGGCGCCCCTCTGGGCGCCCCCGGAAGGGCTCCTTACTCGATCGCGATGAGGTGGTCCTTCGGCTCTTCCTTCCTTCCGCTCGGGAAGGAGAGGGTCAGGATCCCGTCCTGGTAGGAAGCCTTGATCTTGGTCTCGTCGATGTCGCCGACGTAGAAGCTCCTGCTGACAGAGCCGTAGAAGCGCTCGCGCCGGACGACGTTCTTGTTCCCGTCTCCCTTCGCAGGGCCCTCCCTCGTGGCCTTAATGGTGAGATAGCCGTCCTTGAAGCTGACGCGGATGTCCTCCTTCCGGAAGCCAGGCAGCTCCATCTCCATGACGTAGTTCCCGTCCTCAAGATGGACGTCGGTGCTCATCGCCAGGGCCCCGTCGTTAGAGGGGGCGTCCTCGAAGAAGTCCGGGGCGAAGAAGTCGAGGAGCGGATCGAGAAGGTTGTTCGTGTGGGCGTTGGCAAGCTGGAATTTCATAAGGCAATTTCCTCCTTTGCTTTACTTTTTAGCACCTCTTTCTTTCCGGTGCTAGCCATAGTGTACCCCACCTTTTAGCAGTGTCAACACCTTACTGCTAATTTCTTGGACAGTTACTCAAACGCTTGGTCCCGGCAGCCTTTTCAGCACCTCTCCGCGAATATGTTCGAACGAGAAGAAAGGAGTGCTCCTTATGTTCTCCGCCTCCATCACCGCGCGCCTGACCTCGCTTTCCATGGTGGAAAGGATGTAGTCCGCGGCCTCCTCCCGATGGCCGTTCTCCGCCATGTCCCAGCCTTCCTTGGCCGCCGTGCCGATCATGGGTAGATGGACCTTCGCCCTGCTGCTGATGAGGAGGCGGAGGGAATCCCCCGTCACTCCCGAGAGGAAGATGAGCAGGTCGCTGAGGCCCGCCCGGTCGCCATGGCATTCGTATCTCATGCCCTCTTATAGGGGGGCAAAGGAAAAGCGCGCCCCACCTAGGCGCGCTTTCCTGAAGGAAGGAACTACTTCCTCTTCTTTCCCTTGAAGGGCAGGACGCCCGCGACAAAGGAGAGAAGGAAGCCAAGCGCGAGGACCCCGCCCACGACGAAGGAGCCGTAGGAAAGGGAAACCGGGACTTCCCCGAGGAAAGATCCCGAAAGAGGGGACCAGAGGAAGGATAGGACCGCGGGGACGAGAAGGAGGGCCGCGGAGACGAGGTAGAGGAACCCGGCGAAGCGCTTCCCGCCGTTCCCGAAGCTCATCGCGAGGGAAAGAGCGAGGAAAAGGGTCCCGACGAGCAGGAGGACGAAGAGAACGACGAAGGGAGTCTGGCTCGCCAGGTGGCTCGCGCTGTTCCCGAACACGAAGTCATAGCCGAAGAACGCCTCCCCGAGAGGCCCTTCCATCGCGGGCATCAGGAGGAAGAAGTAGGCCAGGACCGCCATGAGGAGGGCGAGCGATCCAAGAAGCGGCAATGCGATGTTTTTCTTTTTCATAGGAATGTCTCCTTATTTATCTGAACCTAGGGACGGATGGAAAGGGTGGCGCCTTCCTCAGTGATGGAAAGGATCTCGACCTCCGGGATCCGGGCGAGCCTGGAGCCGTCGTTCATCGCTCCCATGAGCCCTCTCGGGAACTGGTCGGAAAGTCCGAGGTCGTTCGCGACGTCGATCAGATCGCCCTCAAGGAAGAGAGAACGATTGTCCTGGACGAGGCTCGACGTCCCAAAGGAACGCCCAGCCTTGTCGATCAAGGTCAGCTGGAGGAAGTCGGTGGATTCCCCGCTGAAGTTCTCGTAGTCGCTTCCGCCGGGGGTGTTCGAGAAGGCGACGGACTGAATGATGGCCTCGCTATAGCCATCTACCCTCTGGAGGTCGTCAACGAAGGTGACGACGTTCTCCTGTGCATAAGGGTTCGGGGAAGGCTCCGCCCTCATGAGGCGCGCGTCCACGTGCCAGACGCGGATCCCGCTCCCTTGCATCGCCGGGACGTAGCTCGCGCTTCCGTCGAGCGCGTCCTTTTCGTTGAGCCCCTCGGGCGCGTAGTACTCGAGCATGAGGAACTCGTCGAAGGCCGACCCGTTCCACCCGTCCCCCGTCGGGAGGATGAGCGCGTCCCCGCTCGAGGAGAAGGGGCGGAGGGTGAGCGTGTGCTCACCGCCCTCGTAGACGTAAGGCTCCGTCCACCCGAGGGCGAACTTGCTCCAGGAGTTATGGTCGATGACGTTGTTGTCCATCATGTCCACGCCTCCGACGGGGGAGACCGTGAAGCGGCTGTTGTAGTCGTAGTAGTCGGGAAGCCCGAGAAGATGCCCCGTCTCATGGATGAAGGTGTGGCCGTCGACCCCGTTCTCCCCATACCCTTCGTACATGAAGTCGTAGGAAGCCCAGGAATAGGCGTAGGGCAAGGGATCGGAAGGATTGCCCGGCTCGTTCTCATAGGCCCAGTAGGTAAAGGCCCAGTTGTTGGAGGTGACCCAGGGGTCGTTCGTGTAGTTCGGGCCCGAGTAGACGGCCCAGATTGCGTCGATGTAGCCGTCCCCGTCCCCGTCGAAGTCCTTCGCGTCGAGGATGCCTTCCTTCTCCCAATGGGCGATCGCGCTTTCGATGACCAAGGTCACGCCTTCCGCGGTGCCATCGCTCTGGTTGAGCCTGGCGATCTCGCTCGAGCTAAGGCCGCAGTCGTACCAGGGCATGACCTCGCCGGAAAAGGAAAGCTTCCCGTAGGAGGATTTCTCATAGAAGCTCCTCACCGACTCCCAGGAGGTGTCCTCGGAATCCCCGAAGAAAACCTTCTCCATGTCGGACGTGTACTTGCTTTCCTCCGCGGCGGAGAGACGGTAGTCGGATTGGATGATCGGAAGGACGAGAAGGCGGACGTTCCCGACGGAGGGCGTATCGACGACATAGCCGTAGCCTGCGTTCCGGTGCACGTCCCCGTAGGTGTAGCGCGTCCCCTTCCTCTCGATCCCGTCCCCGGAAGAGCCTCCCCCGAGGGAACTGCTCCCTGGGTTCACGATCTCGTGGCTGGAGGAAGACTCGTCCCGGGAAATTTCGAAAAACCGATTGAAGAAGTCGCAGGAAGAGAGGGGGATGGCGATTGCCGCTATCCCAAGAATCAAAATAAAGCGTCTCATTTTGCAGGGTTATTCTCGATAACGTTCCCTAGTTCGTCGATTTCCGCAGGGTGCGGGTCGTAGTCGCTCGAGCTGGAGATCGCCAGCACGACCGCGGAAAAGATGAGGATTGTCATCCCGCCGTAGAGGGAGAGCCAGAACACCCAGTCGTCGAAGTGGGAGAACATCTCGAGGACCGGATAGGTGAAACAGACGGCGAAGAAGAGGAAAAGGAGGTTCAGCCCGTTCGCGAGGCGGTAGCGCCAGTCGACGTCCCCCTCGATCGCCTTGCGGATGTCGAAGAGGAAGGCCGCGAGGGAAGTGACGGAAGAGATGAGATAGAGGATCGCTCCCGTGGGATCCCCGCCCTTCAGGAAGAGGGCGATCGTCAAGGTGAGGGAGAAGAGGAAGACGGAAAGCGCGGAAAGGGCGACCAGGAGGATGTGCGAAGTCTTCGGGCGGTAGCAAAGGTCGACGAAGAGGAGGATCCCGAGGACACCGACGATCGCCATGAAGGCTTCCATGACATGGAGCTCCATAGGGAATGCAACGGCGAACTCCCCGATCCCACCCTCGAAGGCGAAGAAGACGAAGGCGATCAAGGAAGCGAGGAGGGGAAGGAGCGAAGAGGGCCGGAAGCCCGGCTCCATCTTCCTGCCGTCGGGCAGAGTGATGGTGAGAAGGCCCTTGGCCTTCACGAGGGCTGAGCGGAGGAACGCTTTCATCTTCACTCTCCCTTCTTCGCGGAATCGATTGCCGCGATCTCGGCGCGGTAGCGCGCCAGCTCCTCGCTGTTGGCGAGGACGAAGTGGCCGGGACGGATTTCCGTGAGGGTCGGCTTCTCGTGCGAGTAGTCATGCGCCTCGGCGGGGTTATAGACGGTCCTCTTCCGGTTCTTCTCGCTCCGGGGGTCCGGCTTCGGAATCGCGGAGAGGAGGGCCTTGGTGTAGGGATGGAGAGGATGGAGGAAGAGCTCGTCGCTCGTCGCAAGCTCGACGATCGAGCCGAAGTACATGACCGCGATCCTGTCGCAGAAGTACTTCACCACGGAAAGGTCGTGGGCGATGAAAAGCATCGTCAGCCCCATCTCCTCCTTCACGTCGTTGAGTAGGTTCAGGATCTGGGCGCGGATCGAGACATCGAGCGCGGAGATCGGCTCGTCGCAGATGAGGAGCTTCGGATTCATGATGAGGGCGCGGGCGATGCCGATCCTCTGGCGCTGGCCGCCGGAGAACTCGTGCGGGTAGCGCGAGGCGTACTCCGGGATGAGCCCGACCTTCTCGAGCATCTCGATGCAGCGCTGGTGGTTCTTCGCCCGGTCGCGGAGATGCTGGATCTTGAGTCCTTCCTGGATGATGTCCTCGACCGTCATGCGGGGGTCGAGGGAATCGACCGGGTCCTGGAAGATCATCTGGATCTCGTTCATGAGCTTCCGGTCGCGGTGGGCGTTGTCGTAGCGGATCTGGCGGATCTGGGCCTTCTGCTCCTCGAGGGTCTTGCGAAGGATCTCCTTCTGCTCATCGATGCGGCGCTCGTAGTCGGCGCGGATCTCAGCCTCGTCCTTCTCGCGACATTCCTTGAGGAGGGCGATACGGCGCTCCAACTCGTCGATGCGAGCCTCGTGCTCCTGCTCGCTCTGGCGGATGGCGGCGGCGTTCCTGTCGTCCGTGTGATCGAACTCGGAAAGCTCCGTCTCCATGTCCTTCCGCTCGCGCTGGAGCTCGGTCTCAAGGGCAGAGATGTCGGTCCCGCCCTTCCTCTGGGCGAGGGCGAGGACCATCTCCTTCTTGAGGGAGGCGATCCTCTCTCTGACGCGGATTCTCGTCCACTTGATCTCCTTCTCGTTCCAGCGGGAGCCGGCGGAAATACGGACGCCCTTGTAGTAGATGGAGCCGGAGGTGATCTCGTAAAGGTTGATGATGGAACGGCCAGTGGTCGTCTTCCCGCAGCCGCTCTCGCCGACGAGGCCGAAGCACTCCCCTTCCTTCACCTCGAAGGAGATGTCGTGGACGGCCTTCGTCTTGAAGCCGCCCCCCATGTCGAAGAACTGCTTCAGGTGGCGGACGGAAAGGATCGTCCTGCTCTCGACGAGCTCGGGGCGGTAGCTGACCTTCGGGTCCCTGGGCGCGGCCCACTCGGAAGAGGAGGCGGGCTTCCCCTCCTCGGGGAGGACGGGGGCGCTTTCTTCGAGGATTTCCTCGGGGCGCTTCTCACTCATGGCGGTTCCCTCCCTTCAAAGAGTTCTGGATTCTCGTGCGGACAATCGCGGGCATCTCTGCCTCGGGCGCCCTTTCGTCGAGGAGCCAGGTGGCGGCGTAGTGGGTGTCGCTAATCCGGAACATCGGCGGCTCTTCCTTGAAGTCGATGCCGAGCGCGTACTTGCTCCGGAGGGCGAAGGCGTCGCCCTTGGGCGGGTAGAGCATGTTCGGCGGGGTGCCCGGGATGGCCTCGAGCCTTTCCTTGCTGTCGACGTCGGGAATGGAGGAGAGGAGCGCCCATGTGTAGGGATGGGCGGGATGATAGAAGACATCCTCCGCGGTCCCGTACTCGACGATCTTCCCCGCGTACATCACCGCGACGCGGTCGGCCATGTTAGCGACGACGCCGAGGTCATGGGTGATGAAGATGACGGACATGTTCCTCGCCTTCTTGAGGCGGTTGATGAGCTCGAGGATCTGCGCCTGGATGGTGACGTCGAGGGCGGTCGTCGGCTCGTCGCAGATGAGGACGTCCGGGTCGGCGGTCAAGGCGATCGCGATGACGATCCTCTGCCTCATGCCGCCGGAGAACTCGAAGGGGTACTGGTTGAAGCGCTTCTCGGGGTAGGCGATGCCGACCTCCTCCATGATCTTGAGGGCGCGCCTCTTGGCGTCCCCGTGGGTGACCCGGAGGTCGCTCAAATATCTCCGCCGTTCGGAAACGAAATCCCCGTAAAGCGTGCCAAGGGTCTCCTTCCCGGCGTATTTCCTCCGGATTTCGATTTCCTTTATCCTCCTTTCGCGCAAAAGCGAGCGCTTGAGGGAGGGATTCGCGGCGATTTTCTCCTCGTACTCCTTCCTAAGGGCGAGGATCTCGGCCTTCCTAAGAGGGTTATGGAAGAAACTCTTGAGCCCGCCTTGGCCCTTGAGGAGGACGTCGTTCTCGCTTTCGCCTTCCTCCGGCTTCCTCCCAAGGAGCCAGACGCGGAAGCGGGCGAGGAGGGCTTTCTCCTTTTCAAGGTGCTTGGCGCGCTGCTCGGCACGGAACTTCCTGGCAGCCAGGGCAGCCTCCTTCTTCTTCTCGCGCAGGACCTTCTTGTCCTCGGCGATCTTCTCGAGAAGGGCCTTCTTCTTCGTCGGGAACTCCTTGTCGAGGGCGAGGATCTTCTCCTCGCTCCAGCCCTTGGAAGCAAGGTATTCCGTCTCGCTCCCGGGCTTCTCCTCGAGGGCCCTGTATTCCTTGCGGAGCGAAAGGATCTCCTTCTTCCCGCTCCTCCTCTCTTCCTTCAGGAGGCCAAGGAGGCGCTCGTCGTTCTTCAAGGCGATCAGGGCGTCGTTCGTGATCGAATCCTTCAGCCGGCGGACCTTGTCCCCGTTGATGATCATGACCTCGGTGATCTGCTTCCCGATCTTCATGATGGGGTTGAGGGAGGAGAGGGGATCCTGGAAGACCATCCCGATCTTCGTCCCGCGGATGTTATGGAACTCCTCTTCACTGATCTTGGTGAGATCCTCCCCCTCGTAGAGGATGGAGCCCGAGTCGATGTGGGCGCTCGCCCCGAGGATGCCCATGATGGTCTTGCTCGTGACGGACTTCCCGGAGCCCGACTCCCCGACGATGCAGAGGGTCTCGCCCTGGTAGAGGTCGAAGGAGACCCCCCGGACCGCGCGCACCATCCCCTCGTCCGTCCGGAAGCTGACCGCGAGGTTCCGCACCGAAAGGACGGCGTTCTGGCCTTCGGGGACTTCCCCGACGGTGTAGGGATAGTCGATGGTGCCAAGAGTCTTTCTCTTCTTATCCATGGCTAGTCCTGCGCTCCTTTCATCGAGGGGTTGAACGCGTCGCGGAGGCCGTTCCCGAACAAGTTGAAGCAGATCATGATGACCGCCATCACGATCGAGGCGGAGATGATCATGTAGGGGTAGGTGTTGATCGACTGCTGGGCGGTCGACATGGTGACGCCGAAGCTCTGGCTCCCCTGGAAGGCGAGGACGCCCGGGAGGAGGTAGCTGATCGTCGCCTCGCTGAAGATGACGGAAGGAATCATCAATACGCCCGATGTGATGATGATGCCGATGCCGTTGGGGAGGATGTGGCGGAAGATGAGCCTGGCGTCGCTCGCGCCCAATGTCCTTGAGGCAAGGACGTACTCCCTCCCTTTAAATCGGTAGAACTGGCTTCTGGTCGTCGCGGCCATCCCCATCCATCCTGTCAGGCAAAGGCCCAGGAGGAAGGTCCAGAAGTTCGATCCGAGGAGAAGGACGATCAAGGTCATCATGACGATGAATGGCACCCCTCCCAGGATCTCGGCGACGCGTTCCATGAGCAGGTCGACCCAGCCGCCGAAGTAGCCGGAGATCGAGCCCCAGACGACGCCGACGGTGATGTTGATGATCGCGCAGAGGAAGCCGAGCTCAAGGGAGGTGAGGAGACCGGAGAAGACGATCTTGAAGAAGTCCTGCCCCTGGGCGTTCGTCCCGAAGAGGTAGTAGATCTGGTCGGTGCACTCGGCGATGTAGCCTTGGTAGTAGAGGTAGCGGTAGCGGCTCCTCGTGCCGGTTAGGCTCCGGGAGCTGACGTCGCCCCAGCTGCTTGTGCTCTCGCGGTCCACCGTGCGGATTGGGCAGTACGTCTCCCCCTCCTCGGTGAGGGCGAAGGAGGAGACGTCGCCCCAGGTGTAGGTCATCCAGCCGCGCTTGATGAAGGCGTCGACCTCCGTGCTCGTGAAGGTCGCGGTGTCCTCCCCGAAGGCAGCCTCGTACTTGTCGTAGCGGAAGCTCCCGAGGAGCATCTTGCTCCGGTAGATGCCGGTCTGGGCGCCCTGCGAGACAAGAGTCCAGCTCGAGGAACGTCCTCCGAGGAGGGCGGTCGCGTCGGTGAAGGAAACGTTTTCGTTCACGGCCCCGTTGACCTCAAGGGCGGCGCTCTTGAGGTAGAGGGAGGTCTGCTTCCCCTCCTCGCCTTCGACGTGGACGCCGAAACGGAAATCGGTAGCCTCCGTCACAACGTCAGCAAGAATCTCCCCAAGGTCGAAAGAGCAATCCTCATAGGACCTCCCCGCCTCCTGGAGCTCATGGCCGACGACCCACTGCCCGGCATCGTCCTGGACATAGAGGACCGGGGTCCAGAGAGGATTCCCCCCAAGGGTCTCGGTCGCCTCCTTTTCAAAGGAGTAGGCAACTTCCGTCTCGTTGATAGGGAGGTATGTGAAGACATCTGACATGTAGTCCACGTCAAAACCTTCCTTCGTCGGGAAGAAGGTCACCGCACCGCCCTGGCCGTACTTGAGGACGCCCTCGGACTTCTGGCTGAGGTAGTCCTCGGTCACTTCGATGTCGGAGACGATCGCCTCGTCGCGGTAGACGGATCCGTCCGTCTGGACCGGCCGCATCGTCGCCGGATCGAGGGTGACGCCGCTCACCCACTCCGTCCCGTCCATCCATCCGGTCCCGGAAGGGAACCACTTGGGCGGGAGGTAGTGGCTCTCGGTGATGTTGTTCGAGCGCGAGATGTCGTTCCCGTCGGCGATCGGGACGATGACCGCCATGAGAATGAGGACGCCGAGAATGATCGCGGCGGTCACGCTGCTCTTGCTCTTGCAGAAGCGCTTGAAGGCGTCCTTGAAGAAGGTCGTCGGCTTCGTCTCGAACTTGACGTCGTGGATCGACTTGTCGAGCTGGACGAAGGAGAAGTCCTGCTCGGCGGAAAAGGCGAGCCTATCCTCGACGGGGGCCGCCTTGGCTTTCTTTCTCTTGAACCAGTCCATACTCACTTCTTCGCCCCCATGCGGATCCTAGGATCGACGATGCCGTAGCTCAGATCGACGAGGAGCGTCGCCCCGAGCCCGATCAAGGTGTAGATGGCCATGTCCACCATGACCACGGAGTAGTCGCTTCCTTCCAGCGCCTTCACGAAGAGGGAGCCGATGCCCGGGATCCCGTATAGCTGCTCGAGGATCATCGAGCCGGAAAGGATGGAGATGAACTGCCCGATGATCATCGGGACGATCGGCACCATCGAGTTCCGCATCGCGTGGCGGATGACGGACTGGGACTTCGTGAGGCCCTTCGTCCTCGCAAGGAGAAGGAACTCGCTCGACATCACCTCGCAAAGCTCCGCCCTCGTATAGCGGGCGAAGCCGGCAATCGAGCCGAAGGACAAGGCGCCGACCGGGATGATGTAGGCAAGCGCAGCCATCCCCGGATTTGCCGCCGCCTCATTGTTGCTCGGCCATACGCCGGGGAGCCAGCCGAGGTTATAGGAGAAGATGATGAGAAGGAAAGAGATGATGACGAAGGAAGGGACGGAGATGAAAATCATCACGACCGTCGAGATGACGTCGTCCACCCAGGTGTTCTTCTTGAGGGCCGCGAGGATCCCGAGCGCGAGGCCCAAGGGAATCGAAACGACGATAGAGATGATGTTCAGCTCAATCGAGACGGGAAGACGCTGCATGATGATTTCGATCGCGCTCCGCCCGACGGAAAGGTTCGTCGAGACGCCCCAGTTCCACTTGGTGAAGATGTTGACGAGCCAGGCAACGTAGCGGTCCCATACAGGCCTTGCCGCGTAGAAGTACCAGTTCGTCCCGTCGTTGAAGGAGACATCATAGGCGTCAAGGCCAGCCTGCGCCCGGATCGGGTCGACGACCGTGTAGTAGCCGAGGCTCACCTGGTCGTTCCAGAAGGCGATGCGCGCGGAGGCGCTCCCCATCGGCTCGACCAGGGGAAGGTACTGGATGAGGATGTAGGTGAGCGAAAGGACGATGAACGCCGTCAGGCATATGAGCAATATGCGTTTCGCAACGTACTTGGCCATCTTCGGTTATCTATCCTCCCGCAAGGTTTCCACCGGGATTTTACCCGGGATAAGTTTGAAAGGGCAGGGAAGCCTGCCGGCTCCCCCGCCCGATAGGACGCTTGGAGGCTTACTTGCCCCCGGAGACGAGGCCGATGTTCTCGTAAGGGATGGTTTTGAGGACGCTCTGGCCCTTGCTGATCCCGGAGTAGCTCGCCTCGATGTAGATCATGATCTGGATGCCGTCGAACACTTCGCCCGCCTGCTGGAGCCCGTCCATCTGGGCCTGGAGCCAGGCGGTCTCGCAGGTGATGGTCAGCCAGCGGTCGCTGAGGGTGGCGGTGAAGGCGGCCTGACCCTCGTTCGGCGCGAGGTCAGGGTTCGAGGAGCCCTCGAGGTAGAGGAGCGAGGTCGCGTCGGCGTAGTACATGCTCATGCCTCCGCCGATGCTCCCGAGGAGCCAGAAGTAGTTGATGTCGTAGTGGATGAGCGGCGCGCCCTCATCGTCGACGAGGCCCGGCAGGCTGAAGCGGAACCTGGTGTTCTCATCCCTGGTCTCGCCGTAGCTTTCCTCGACGTTGACCGGGTCGATGTTGACGCCCCTCCGGACGATGGCGGCGCCGTTGGCGGCCACGTAGAGCGCGTCGAAGGACCAGATCTTCCCGTCGAAGAGGATCGGGTTCTCCTCGCTCACCACATCGGTCCTCTCACCCCAGTTGGTGTTGAAGCCCTGGGCGCGGCTGTTGGTGCAGACGACGCTCATGAACTCGATCGGGTTGAGGACGTTGCCGGTGATGGCGCCCTCGGCGAAGTCGTACTCGCCGTTGTTCATCGCGGTGTAGCAGTCGTTGTAGGAGGAGCCGGCGACGACGTTGTCGATGATGAGGTCGATGTCATAGCCGGTGATCTCGCAGGCCTCGTCCCAGGCGGTCTCGATGTAGTTCTTGAGGTAGGAGCCGATGTCGTCGATCGTTCTCTGGTAGCGCCACTTGGCGGTCAGGCGGATGACATCGCCGTTCTCGTAGTTCCCGGCGGCGACCTCCTCTTCGATCGCAAGGGCAAAGAGCTGGGCGGCGAGACCCTGGTCGTAGGCGTAGTCGTTGTCCGGCGTCGCATTGACGTAGGGATCGAGGACCGCCTCGGCCTGCGGGGTGTCGCGGTAGGAGAGATCGTTCTCCGGGTCGATCTTGTAGGCGGAGGAGAGGTAGCCGAGGGCCGGGTTCCGCCCGAGCTCGTCGGCCATGGCCTTCCTGTCGATGGCGAAGAAGACGCCATCAAGGAAGTTGTCGTTGCTCATGATGGGCTTGACCTGCCAGGTGCGATTCTGGACCATCGAGCCGTTCGGACCGAAGTAGTAGTTCCACTCTTCCTGGGTGCAGGAGTTGACGTTGAGTTTGATCGTGGTCGTCCCCTCGGTCGGGTAGGCCATGCTGTTGTAGGTTCCGCCCGGCTTCGCTTCGTTGATGTAGGTGCTAGGGACGGTCATGTCGTCGAGCTTGCCCGCGACCCAAGCCTTCCAGGCGTTCTCCTCATTGTCCTGGAAGACGGTCTCGACGTAGCCCTCGTAGTGGTAGTCGGAAGCGCGGAAGTAGGTGTCGTTCTTGGAATAGACGCACAGTTTGTTCTGCTCCCAGCTGTCGACCACGTAGGGGCCGGTGGAGATGATGTTGGCGACCGCCTGCTCCGGGGTGCCGCTCTGGATGCGGCCGAAGTTGCTGCCGCCCGAAGTGATGATGGAGTTCCACCTCGGGTCGAGCGAGGCGGCCTCCTCCTGGGTCACGTCGAGAGAGGTGTCGTCAGGGAGGTCGTTGGTGCCGCCGCCGACGCGATAGATGAACTCCGCGGGGACCGGGGCGTAGAGAGAGCTCGCGAGATTGTACATCGCGTAGAACTGGGTCTGCGGGGTGACGAACTCGAAGTCGAGCGAGCCCTCCGCCTCGTTGATCTGGATCCCGACCTGGGACCAGTCGCGCTTGTCAGCGGTCGAGTAGAAGTAGTCGTAGGCGCCGGCGAAGCCGGAGCTATCCTGGACGAGGTTCGCCGCGCGGGTGAGCCCGGCGTCCAGCATGACCTTGAAGGGGGTCAGGTAGTCCTCGAGGCGGATCGGCCTCCCGTTGAACTCGGCGTAGTAAGGACTCTTTTCGCTGAGGGCATAGCAGTACTGGACGCCGTTCCCGTCGTCCTCGCCCGTGGAAAGGTGCACCCTCCAGAAACGGCTCGTGGCGCCCTCGGTGTAAGCGACCTCGTTCCCGTTCTCGTCGAGCATGATCGGGCGCTCGTCCTTGGAAAGGTCGTTCCTCCAGTAGAAGTTGTCCTTCGTCTCGTTCATCGCAACGCCGAAGTAGGAGGCGCTCACCATCCCGCTCTTCCCGGTGACGTCCTCGCCCTGGGAGTCCCAGGCGTTGAAGGTGCCGGAATCGTCGAGCGCGTACCCCTGGTAATAGGTCGGGTAGAGAACACCGTTCTCGGCCGCGGTCTTCCCGTTGGCCATCGGTCCGTTCGCATCGATCGTCCCTTCCCCGGATCCATACCCGTAGTTCGGGATGTACTTGTCCGTGGGGAGGGTTAGGCGGGGGCTATAGAGGGTGTAGCCCGCATCATCGTAGATGGGGATGCCGGCCAGGTGGCTGTCCATGGCGTACTTCTCCATCGCGGCGAGGATCTCCGACTTCGTCTCGACGTCGGCGCCCTGGTAGTCGAGGATGCCGTCGGCGTACTCGTAGTCGCCGATGTCGATCGAAGCGCTTCCGCCGGTGCTGCCCGAGCCGGTATCGCTGGTTCCCGGCTGGTCGCAGCCTGCCAGAAGCATGGCCGCGCCGGCGAGGAGCACCAGTCCAATCGTCTTTTTCATGGCGATTTCTCCTTTCTTTCTAAATGGGCGCGGAAAAATCCGCACGGCTAATATCCGGAGAACCTAGCGCATGTCAACGATTATTTTCCTTTTCTAGCCAACGCCGGGAGGAAGTTATAAAGAAGGTAACGCGCGCCTACGCGAGCGAGGAAAAGACGATGGCGAGGACAAGGGCGATGGCCCCGAGGGCGAAGTAGGGCCAAAGAACGGGCTTGTTCCTGGAGCGCCTCTCCATCTTCTCGAGGTGGTAGTCCGCGGCCGTCTGGTAGCGCTTCTCCCCGCTCTTCCGGAAGCTTTCCGCGAGGCGGTAGAAACTATAGGAAAAGACGTCGAAGGTCCCCATCCTCCCGATCCAGAGGAGCGCAGGAAAGCCAAGGAGGACCGCTCCCCCGGCGAAGAAGCTGTTCGAAAGGATGTCATAGGCGTGCCACCAGCCCTCGTAGGCGGGGCCTTCCCCCGCCCCGGCCCGCGCCAGCCCCTGCCCGAGGTAGACGGCCAGGAAGACTATTAGAAAAAGCCCGAGGGCGATCCCCCCGCTGATCAGGACCTTCCTCCAGTCGAACCGCATGGGAGGATGATACCCCTCCTTCCGAGGCGCGGGAAATAAGCCTTGAAAGGGAAAGCCTTTCGGGTATATTGCCGGCGCGAAAGGAGATTTTTCTTTCTGATATGAAAAAACCCGCACTGATCATGGCCTCCGCGCTCGCCGTCCTCGCGCTGGCCTCCTGCGTCACCGACCCCGACTCGAGCAGCTCGTCCGTGAGCGAGGGCTCCTCTTCCTCCTCCGCGGCGACCCCCACCCGCTACGTCACCTTCACCCTCGAGAGGGACTCGATCCCCGAGGGGGCGACGTTCTTCGACGGCTGCCGCCCGACCGTGAAGTACACCGACCGGGGCGTCACCACCGACTACACCTACGTCCCGAACTACATCACCTTCACCATCACCGACCAGGACGGGAAGACGTACGGTGCCGGGGACGCCCTCCCCGCGGGCACCTACAACTGCAACGCTTTCGTCATCCAGCGTGACGCGGACGTCACCTTCACCGTCTACGAGACGACCCCGGAGACCGCTTCCGAGGGGAAGGGCTACAAGTCCTACTGGCACGAGGATCTCGCCGGGACCGAGGTGAGCAAGCACGCGGCGATCGGCTCCCTAGGCGTGGGCAAGTTCCCCGCCTACGGCACCCCGAAGATGCTCGTCATCCCCGTCATCTTCAAGGACATGGAGCAGGGCAACAACTACACCGAGGAGGAGCTCGCGGACATCGAGGCGGCCTTCTTCGGCGAAAGCGAGGAGACCGGCTGGGAGTCCCTCAAGAGCTACTACTACAAGAGCTCCTACGGCCTTCTCGACATCCAGGGGCACGTCGCCGACACCTACGTCTCGACCTACACGGTCGCGGAAGCCGATCGGATCGGCGTCAAAGCGTCCGCGGAAATCTGCTACCAGGCCGCCCAGGACTACTTCCAGCGGACCGGCGAGAGCCCGACCGACTACGACTATGACAAGGACGGCTGGATCGACGGGGTGAACCTCATCTACAAGACCACCAAGGCCAACACCAGCGAGAACCCCAACGCCTCCGACATCTGGTGGAACTACACGACCACCATCGACCAGCACCGGAACGTGTCCGCGGACGTCAACGACCCCGACCCCAACCGCTTCTTCTGGAGCGAGTACGACATGATGAAGAAGAGCTACTACAACCCTCCCATCGACGCGCACACGATCATCCATGAGAACGGCCACCAGATGGGCCTCAACGACTACTACTCCTACGACGAGAGCTCGACGGGCGGGAACTCCGAGGGCGTGGCCGGCTGCGTCGACATGATGGACATGAACGTCGGCGACCATAACGGCTACTCGAAGATGCTCTTCAACTGGCTCGCCGAGGACGAGGAGGCGAACGGCGTCCACCTGAAAGTAGTCGACGGCTCCAGCGACGACTTCACCATCACCCTCGGCTCCTTCACCGACACCGGCGACCTCCTCCTCGTGAGGAACACCACCGAGGACCCCTGGAACGAGACCCCCTACGACGAGTACCTCATCCTCCAGTACTACACCCCGACCGGCGTGAACGAGAAGGACAGCACCGGCTACCCGGAGTGGAGCCAGCAGGAGAACTTCAACGCCCACGGTGGCACCTACAAGTACCCCGGGCTCCAGGTGTTCCATGTCGACGCGAGGCTCGGGACCCAGGTCACCGAGAACGGCGTCGCCCGCTGGGAGTACACCGACGAGATTCGCGACCAGGCCGAGACCATCGAGGGCGTCACCTATGGCGCCAGCGAGTTCCTGACCGACAACACCGGGAGCCGGAGCGAGCGCATCACCCTCGACGGCAAGAAGGTGGCGGGCGCCCCCTACCGCGAGATCTCCGCGATCCTCGCCGGCGGCACCGACAGCCTCTACGGGAACGCCCAGTACTACAACCTCTTCGGCGAGATGACCAACCTCTTCGGGAGCGAGGAGTTCGCCGACGAGATGAGCATGCCCGAGAGGGAGCGCTACGGCGGCAGCACCTACTCCACCTACAAGATGAGGGACTTCTACAAGAACCCGGACACCATCGACCCCGAGACCGGGCTCGAGAGGAAGGGCATGTTCTTCAACGACGGGACGAGCCTCAACTGGACCTTCTCGGTCGTCGACCAGACCGAGAGCACGATCACCCTCCACTTCGTCAACAACGACGCCTACGGAGCCTAAGATGAAGAAAGGAACGATCCTTCCCGTCCTTCTTTCGCTCGTCCTCCTCGCCTCCTGCGGGGATAAGGGCGACGTCTCATCCACCGCCCCTGACTCCGGAAGCGCGAGCGAAAGCATCTCCTCCGCGGTCGGGGCGGACGAGATCTGGCGCGTCGACGACTGCCCGACGGAGTTCGCGATCGGCGTCCCCTTCCATATCGCCGACTACCTGGAGACCGATCCCCCGGGCGCGCCCCTTTCCTACCAGCCCCTGACCCCGAACGTCACGATCGACGGGGAAGGGAACTGCACCCTCATCTCCGCCGGGGACTTCGCGATCCGCGTCACCTCCGGCTCGGCGGTCCGCCGCTTCGAGGGGAAGGCTGTCTCCCAGGAGCTCCTGGAGGCCAAGGCCATCCTTTCCTCCATCAAGAACCAGTACCAGTGCGCCGGGCTGATGATCGACATAGATACCGGCCAGTACGGCTACCTCGACCTCACCGTCCATGACAAGGACTACTACTGGTCGCTCGCGATCGGAGGAGGGCTCCTCCGCTCCAAGGCGGGCCACACCTACCAGTACGAGATCGAGGCGGTCGAAGGCGGAGCCGCCGGAGAGATCGGCTTCCAGAACCTCAAGGTCCTGCCCGGCCGCTACAGCGACCTCTCGATCCTTACCTACGGGAGCGACCTCCCCGACCTGAGCAACGCCCTCACGGACGTCGTCGACAAGAACGGGATGCCCACGAGGGTCGCCATCTCCTCCCTCGCCGTCGACGAGTACCTCTACTACGGCTTGAGCGGCTTTAGCCTCGCCTCCGTCGAAGGCTACTTCGGCGTCAGCGACGCCAGCTACTACGCCGAGGTCATCAAGGACGAGGAAGGGAACACCTACGGGGTCGACATCGTCGGCTCCTCCGCCCGCCTCCAGGGCGACTTCCTCTACCTCGAGTTCACCGCGATCGGCGAGACCGGCCTCGTCGAGCCCGTGGTCAACTACATCGAAAGCGGGTCCGAGCCCGCCCGCCTCGAAAATCCGACGATCGACGGGGTTCTTGCGGGAATCGCTTCCGGTAAGACCCCCTACACGATGGATAGCGAGGTCAGCGTCGGCACCTGGGCGGCGGAGGACACGGACTACTCCCTCTGGGAGAAGACCGAGGATCCCTACATCGTCAGCCAGGTCCAGAGCCTCCTCCCCGGGGAGCTCGGAAGCTACCGCACCTACGTGAACGGGACCACCCACCTCTCGAAGAACCTCGGGACCGGCGAGGAGGTGCTCTACCTCCCCTACGGCGGGAAGCTCTCCGGGACGAGCCGGACGAGCGAGGAGGCCAAGTGGTCCGCCCCGACGGAAATCGGCCTCGAGGGCATCTGGGAGGAAGGGATCGGCTCGGAAGTCGGCCCGATGGAGCCCCTCACCCCCTCGCCCCTGACCCTCGCCGACTGGACGAAGGAGACGCTCAGCAAGACGGATCCCCTCAATGTCGTCGAGGAGGAAGGGAAGGCGGTCGCCCTCCTCGGGAGCCAAGGGGATGACGAAGGCGCCCTCCAGCGCCTCCTCATCGGCCTCATCCCCTTCCGCGGGGTGCTCGACGCCTACAACATCACCACCCTCGCCGCGGGCAGCCTCTGGTGGGACGACCTCGTCGACCCCCTCCGCATCGCCTATGACGAGGCGGCCGGGACGATCGAGATGAGCGTCTCGCTCCTCTACCTCGCAAGCGACGCGGCCGGGACCGCCAGCTACGGGATCCGCTGGAAGGTCGTCCTCTCCGACATCGGCGTGGACAACGTCCCTGCCGGGCTCGAGGGCGAGGTCCGGGCGGACCAGGCGGCCTAGCGGTCCCCCAAGCACCCTTAATAGGGTGCCTTTTTCAATTTCCTATGAAAGCGCTTTCCTCGTGGAACTTTTCGTTTACTTCCATAACTTCCCCCATATGCTCCACTCCATCGGAGGAATAACCACATGAGAAAGAGAATTCCCGTGCTGGCCCTGATCGCGGCGACGAGCGCCGCCATCCTTCTGCCTGGCTGCGACACGTCCACTGTCACGAGCAGCCAGCCCGACGGGGGATCCAGCAGCGTCTTCGTCCCCGATGTCGAGATCGACGACATCGAGGTCGACGAGGACTACCAGAACATCGTCCTCGCGGTGGGCGACACGCTCAACATCCGCGACCACATCACCGTCTACGACGTGGATGGCGAGGTGGTCGAGGAATACGCCCTCACCGTCACCACGACCACTCCTGACATCGTGAGCATTCAGGACGACGTCCTCACCGTCACAGGCATCGGCGACTGGCTCATCACCCTCAACGTCGGTGGCACTCCCCGCCAGTGGAAGGGCTCCGCGATCAGCCAGCAGAACAAGGAGATCCGCGAGTTCGCCGCCACGATCGGGCTGAACTACACCGCGAGCCTCTACTCCCGGAAGAACGACGAGCTCATGGCCGCGATGATGCACCACGAGGACTACGTCTACACCGACGAGTGGATGGTCAACACCGAGACCGGCGAAACCTTCGGGGGCGGCTACCTCCGCCTCTCGAACGGCACCTACAGCTACGACTACGACTACGACATGGCCGCGGGCACGGGCGAGAACCTCGTCATCAACCCGGGCATCATGGCCGACCTCTCCCTCTACACGATCGGCGTCGAGCCCTCGCTCCCCGCCGCCTCCTTCAAGGACGTGACCGTCACCGACTACCAGGGGAACCCCTACGACATGGTGGCCATCGGCTATGAGGAGGCCGACGCGCTCCTCATCGCCGCCACCGGCGTCTACGGCGTCGCCGACATCATCGAGGAACGCGGGGGCGACGCCGCCTCGGCGAGCACCTACAACTTCTACGTCGAGCACCTGACCGCCGAGGAGAACAGCGCCCGCGGCGGCAAGGCCGTCGAGGCCCTCGCGATGTCCTTCTACATGCTGAACATCCCGAAGGAGAACAACGCGATCGCCACCCTCTACATCGAGGACATCAACGCCACTAGCATCGCCGAGGTCGATGAGGCGATCGAGGAGGACAGGATCCCCGCGAAGCTTTCCTTCGACCCGCTCACTGAGTTCTTCGCGGACATCATCGGCGCCAAGAAGAGCTACACGATGACCTCCTGGGCCTTCGTTGGCGTCGGCGTCTCCTACACGGACGGCAGCACCGGATACATCACCGTCGATGACGCCGTCGAGCTCTACCCCAACGACCCGAACGTCCTCGCCTACGCGAACGAGATCTACGAGACCGCGGCGATGTTCAACTTCCAGACGGACGACTACTGGACCACCTACGTCGATAGCGACGAGACCCTCAGCGTCCGCGAGGACGGGGCCTACCTCGGCTACAAGAACGCCTCGGACGGCAACATCTACGGCTATAGCGGGCTCGACTTCGACCAGGAGACCGGCACCGTCGGCGAGGCGCCCGCGAACGTGAGCCTCGTCATGGAGGATGCCAGCATCTGGGACGCGGGCATCAGCACCGACCTCGTGGACACCACGGGCCAGGTCGTTGGGACGATCCCCGCCCCCTTCACTGTCGCCGACCAGACCGCCGAGCTCCACGCGGGGATCGACTACTCCTTGGCCGAGACTGACATCGACCTTGGGGACGGCGTACTTGCCCACGTCGCCCTCCCGACCGCCTATGGCGAAAGCGAGGACTGGATCCGCGACATGATCGCCCTCCACCCCCTCACCGGCCCGGACATGGCCTATAACCTGACCTATAACCTCGTCGGTTCCAACGGGCTGACCTGGAAGGACTTCATCAACAGCATCACCATCGAGATCGTCGATGGCTCCATCTACATCGACATCATGATGTACGGCATGGGCGGCATCTACATCCCTGACCTCGCCTCCTACGCGGTGAACGCCGAGCTCCACTGGATCACCATGATCGACAGCGTCGGCGAGACCGCCGTCCCCGACGTGGGCGCCATCGTCCCTCCCGTCACCGGGGGCGGCGAGACCGGCGGCTCCGAGACGAGCGAGCCGAGCGCCAACTAAGGCGAAATCGCCTGCCAAAGGCCCTTCCTTCGGGAGGGCCTTTTCTCTTGGCAAAGGAAACCTCTGCAATACAGGCAGATAGCACTTGAAAAGAGAACCCTGCAAATCCCTGATAAGGGATAGAAAAAAAGCCGCCCTCCCGAAGGAAGGCGGCCGGACTCGCTACTTCTTGAGCTTCGCGCGTTCCTGCTGGATGGCGCGGAGCCCGAGCTTGAGCTTGGTCCTCTCGCTCGGCTTCAAGGCACGGAGCCTTTCCTCCTGCTCGTCGAGGTCCTTGAGCTTCCTCTCGATGGTGACCGAGGGATTCCCGAGGTTGGCGAGAACGATCTGCTCGTGCTTGAGGGCGAGGACGAGGTTGTCGCTCTTTGGAGCGGCCTTCCTCGCGATCGCGACCTTCTTCTCGGGCGCAGGCTTCGCCTCGGATTTCGGAGCAGGCTTGGCCTGGGGTTTCGCCTCGGGCTTGGGCGCTGCCTCCTTCTTTTCCGGGGCGGGAGCCTTCTTGGGCCCGGGCTTCTGGTAGCCGGCCTTGTAGTCCCCCTTGTTCCCCTTCTCGAGGATGAATGTGGCGCCCTTGATGGTGACGGACTTCCTCTCGCCAGGGCCGAAGGAGATGTCCTTCACCGCGGCGAGGACCACGTCCTCCGTGAGGTCGAAGGGCCCGTGGACGGCGGGGAGATAGGGCACCCCGGTCCCGCGGACCATCCCGCCCTCGTGGGCGACGCTCTTGGCGATCGCCGCCTCAAGGGTCGGCCCGAACTCGAAGAAGGGCTTGGGAAGGGATTCCTGGGGAGGAAGGTCCTTCCTGGGAGGGAGAGGCTTCTCCCGTCCCTCCATCGCGGTGAAGACGGGGATCTCCTCGTCTCCGCGGGGACGGCCGCCCTTTCGCTCTGGATAGCTCTTTTCGAAGTTCTCGTTGGGAGCGGGTTTCGTTTCCTGAGGCTTCTCCGCAGGCTTGGGGGCTTCCTTCTTGCTTGATGTCTCGATCTCGGCGAGAAGCATCTTCTCCGCCTCGACGAGCTTGGGCATGTCGTAGGTGAGGGAGAGGGCCTCCAGTTCCGCCTTGGGAGCGTTCTTCATCCTCTCCATCTGCTCGCGGACGGCCTTGAGGGCCTTGTCGCGCGGGCAGCCGGGGTTTTTGACCATCGCCCCGACGACGGCGTTCTTGGCGATCAGCTCGGACTGGACGTCGGTGAGGGTCTTCGGGTTCCTGACCTTCCTGGCCGGCATGGGCGCGGCCTTCGTCTCCTGGGGCTTCGCTTCCTTCCGCTCGGGAAGGCACGGCTCCTTCCTCTCCCTCCGGACCTCGGTCCTGGGAGCGCTCCTCGTTCCCTGTCCCCTCGCGCGGGGGATCGCGTCCTTGATGGGCCCGATCTCTCCCCCGGGAAGGAGGGTGAACACCTTGAGGGCGCGCCCGTGCTGGGACTCCATCTCGTTCAGATGGAGGAGGTCCCGCGCGAGCTTCCTGTCCTGGGTGATCACCATCACCTTGCTGTTGAGGCGGAGGGTGTTCGCGCGGTTCGTGATGACGTTGTCCGCGAACTCCTGTTCTTCCTTTGGGTCCGCCTTCCAGTGTTCCAGTATCTTCTTCCCGAAGAGCCCCGAGTCCTTGGCGATGATCTTGAGAGCGCGGATCGCGCCGATCCGCGGCTCGGGATCGGTCGAGAGCTTGTTCTTCTCAAGCTCGTTCATCACCTGCTCGAGCAGCACGATATGGACATTCTTGTCGAGATAGTCCTTGGAATCCTTGAGCACTTCCATGAATTCCGGGAACTCGTCGTCCATCAGGGAACAAGTATCCAGGAACACGTAGTTGAAGCCGCTGAG
The DNA here is from genome assembly GCA_949289845.1 of uncultured Bacillota bacterium. GTDB lineage: Bacteria > Bacillota_I > Bacilli_A > RFN20 > CAG-826 > UBA4951. Next base: position 50,019 of record CASEPN010000003.1, on the reverse strand, counting down.
GGCCATCGCCAGTGCCGAGGATCTTTTTTCCTCTATGTACATAGTCTTTTTCTTTCTACGTACCTCCTTTCTGCCCGTATTTTAAGTCCCTAGCCTCCCCTTGGGAAATCCAATTAGAACGAGAAAGGAAAAGCCGCCCTTTCGAGCGGCTTTGACGGAGATTTCGGGATTTTTCTTATTCGAGGTTCTCCGTGGAGGAACGCCAATGCCACATGGACTCGTTCCAGATCTGGAGGCTGAACATAGAGGACTCGCTATAGAGAATCTCGATGTGGATCCCGTAGCCAGCCTTCCCCCAGGACTTGGAGATGTCCCCGTAGACGAACCCTTCCTCCACGAGAAGGGCCTCATATGCTTCCGCGTACTCCTGGCTCTTCTCGCTCCCAACGAGGTCGCGATCATTGAAGATCTCAAAGGAGACGAGGGGAGACGGGTTGCTCACCATCCACCAGCCGGAAAGATAGGAGTCGTAGAGGTAAGGGATCTTGTCCGCCCATTCCTCGCCGACCCACTCGATGCCCACGAGCTTCTCATAGACATCCGGCTCTCCCTTCGACCATGTCGTCGGCCTCTCAAAGGACCCACGGATCGCGCTGAAGTCGATGTCCGAGGGAAGGGTCGCCCCGTAGGTGATCTCGACCTTCTCCTCCCCGAAGCCGTCCGTGCCGTAGGTGTAGCCCTGCACCTTCCCGTCCCTGTAGTCGAAGGACAGGGTGGAATCAACGATGTACTGGCCGTTGGGGCCGAGGAATAGGTGGTCCTTGAAGCCCTTGATGCCGGCCTTCGGGACGATGTGCTCGCCCGTGCCGTCGAAGGCGAGGGCGCGCGGGTCGATCCCCTTTACCGGGAGGTAGTCGGCCAGGGAAAGCGCCCCGACCCCCTCGTCGGTGAGGCGGGCGACGAGCCCGTCCTCCGTATCATCGACGACGAAGGGAGAGACCTTGTCGTTGGCGAACACATAGCCGCTGTAGGTGTGGATGATCCCGTAGTCGCCTCCCGGCGCGGTGTCCGTGGAGGCGATGTCATAAAGGACGATGTCGTCGGCGACGGTGACCGCCCGGGGGAAGCTCTCGTCGTCCTTCTTGGTCGCGACGAGCTTATAGCCGCCGGTCTCGTCGAGGTCCTCGAAGGCGAGGCCGATGCTCTCGTCATCGCTCCCGTCCTTGTAGGGAGCAACCTCCGCGAGGGGCTCGCCCTCAAGGAAGTCGATGCTCATCTCATAGTGGAAGATGCCGTCCCCGATCTGGACGTCGCGCGAGATGGCCTCGATATGGGCGAGCTTGCCTTCCTCGTCCAGGGAGGCGGTCATCTCGATGACGACCCCCATCCCGATCTCGGAGCCGCCGATCTTCGTGGCGATCTCGTCGTAGCGATAGCCGAAGTAGCGGTACTCGTTGGTCCCGGTCTTGCGGAAGGCCTTCCCTTCCAGAAGCGAGAGGAAGTCCGGGACGGAGGAGGCGTAGCTCTCCGTGGAAGAGACGTGGTGCAGGAGGTTGTCCGGCCCGAGATAAACCTCCTCGAGCATTCCTTCCCCGTCGGCCTGGTAGTGGCTTTCCACGGGGACCTCTCCCCTCCGGTCGGTGATGGAGCGCTCCTCACCCGCGATGTCATAGGTAGCGAGGATGTCGCTCGGGACGTCATAGATGACGTCGTCGAGATAGACGCTGACGTTCGCCTCGTAGGAGACGAGGTTCCCCGCGACCGGGGAAAGCATCCCCTCGGTCAGATGCTCCTCGGGAAGCGACCAGGAGAGGAGGAAGTCTTCCATCTTGCTCTCGGAGGAGGTCCCGACCTCCTCGATGATCCCGACCGTCCCGTCGATCAGCTCGATGTCGCTCCCCTCGGTGAAGGAGGGGGCGAAGCTCACCTTCACGGAATCCCCGTCCACGAGCGACAGGGCGACGCGGAAGATGCCGGGGACCTGGGTGCTCAGCCCGAACATGTTCGCGAAGATGGCGATGATGTCCTCGTCCTCGCTTAGGTAGGAGCCGCTCTGGTAGAAGAAGGCGTCCTCGCTCCAGTCCACGCCCTCCACCTCAAGAAGCCGGAGGTAGTCGAGCTCGCTCGTCGCTGCGTATGGCCGGGCCTTCCCGGTGGAGTCCTCATAGGTGAGGGCGTTCCTCACCTCGTAGCCCTCGCTTCCGTGGACAAGGGAGTAGAGGAACTTCCCTTCGCCCTCGTAGGAGTCGAGGGCGATCGAGGCGCTGTCGCTCGTCGTGTCGTAGATGTAGTCCTTGGTGAGGACGATCTTCCCGGTCACGGCCTCCCCGTCGTAAAGCCCGTAGGAGTAGTTGCTCCCCGCCTTGGCCTCGTCGATGAGGGCCATGATCGCGCCAAGGTCTTCCTTGTCATCGGTCTCGCCCCCGCCCTGGGACTCGCTTCCCGAGCCCTGGGAGATGCTTCCGGAGGATGAGCTATCCCCGCCCTCAGAGCCGCTCGAGGAGACGTCCCCGTTCCCGCAGGAGGCGAGGACCGCGGCCGCAAGAAACAGGGGCAATATGACTTTTTTCTTCATTTTTGGTCGGATATGGGTTCCTTTCCCGTGCAAGTTTCGCGAGATGGAGGGCAATGTCAACGGAAATCGCGCCGAAAAGGCATGCATACCTCCGATAAATGAGGCTCCCCATGGCGTTTTTCCATTGACATCGTCCCGCCCCGGTGTAGATTGCCGACGGTTTCCGGATATTCCGGATACAGGAGGTTACGCGCAAAGAATGCCAATGAAAACGAAAGTAATGCTTCTGGCGGCCTTGCCGCTTCTCCTCGCCGGATGCGCGGGAGACGGCCCCACATCGGCCTCCGGCAGCGCTTCCTCGGAAGAAGGCGGCTCCAGCAGCCAGGGCTCCACTTCCTCGAGCCACAACCCCGCCCTCGACATCAGCGACTACTCCTATGGGTTCAGCGCCCAGGACGTGCTCATCGAGATCGCCGTCGGGCGCGCCCTGGCGATCGGGCACGAGTACCTGCTCCGCTTCAGCTACACCGACAACACGCCCGTGGAAGGGTCGACCATCGAGGTCGTCAACCCGCATATGCTGGAGGTGGAAGGCTCCGACGCCCGCTGGACCCTCATTCCCAAGGAAGAGGGCATCTGCGCCATCATCATCAAGGACGGGGAGGGACTCATCCGCTACCGCCACAAGGTGCGCGTCCTCGCGCCCAAGGACGAGACGACGATGGAGGACTACCTCGTCTCCGTCGACTACTTCCAGAGCTGGAGGCTCGGAGGCCAGGACATGCAGCTGACCTTCATCCCCGGGAAGACCGCGATCGTCACAGGAGATGACGACGGGGGCGCCTCCATCGGGAGCATCACCTTCCAGTACGAGTACAGCTCGAGCTCGGGCGATGAGTTCGTCTACGACATCCTCGGTTGGCAGAACCAGTCCACCACCCTCAACCCCCACACGATGACGATCACCATGGCCGGGGACATGATCCACTTCCTCGGCGGGCTGGAGAGCGACCCCTACACGGTCGCCGTCTTCCAGCTCCCCGAATTCGCCTACTAAGACTTCCTAAGGATTGATTAAGGAAACAAGGAGACACCTATGAATTCCAAGAAGCTACTTCTCCTTCTGGTTCCCGCGGCGCTCGCCCTCGCGGCGTGCAACACGGACACCACCTCGACTTCCAGCGCCGGCGAAGACCAGAGCAGCCAGAGCGCCCAGGATAGCCAGGGCTCCCAGGGCGAGACCTCGGGGAGCGAGAGCGTCCCGCCCGTCGAGTTCACCTACAAGGTCGACGTCGAGGAGCGTCCCGGCATCACCATCGTCCCGGACAAGACCGAGGCCAAGGAAGGGGAGACCGTCACCCTCACCATCACCCTCGAGGAAGGCTGGACCCTTCAGAAGCTGACCGTCAACGGGGTCGAGATCGAGGTCGTCGACGGAAAGGCGACCTTCGTCATGCCCGACGTCGACGCGCACGTCCGCGTCACCCTCGGGACCGACGCCCCCGTCTCGATCGCCGGGGACATCGCCGCGGCCATGGCCAAGGAAGGCGACATCTACGTCGCCCGGAACGTCGAGTGCCAGTCCGCCTCTTCTTTCTACATCGCCATCCAGGGCGAGGAGAAGGACACCTACGTCGCCTACGACAAGCTGAACCGCTACAAGTGCTTCGGGAACATCACCTATAGCAACGAGGACCTCCGCGACATCCTCGGCGACAAGGTTCCCGAGAGCCAGCGCCTCACCTCCCTCGTCGAGCTCGGCGGGAACGCCGCCTACGACATCTTCTACGACGTCGCCAGGGACGAGCTTTACATCCAGCGCGTCGAGGTGCTCACCCTCCCCGACTCCCCCGAGGACTACGAGGAGCTCTTCGCCGGGAGGATCCTGAGCGAGAGCAGCAGCTACCCCGAGGGCGTCAACCACGTCGAGTTCAGCGACTCCATGCGCGACCAGGACTACTCCTGGGATCTCTACGAGGGGAACGCTTCCCTCGCGACGGTCACCGACGAGAACGACAGGACCTACTACGAGTACCACTCCCTTGAGGACGGGGTGCTGACCACCGTCGACACCTACGTCGAGTACTACAGGATCCCCAACCCCTACTCCACCGGCGCGACGACTGAGATCGTCGATGACACGAAGAGCGAGGACACCACCCGCTACAGCGGGCGCTACAACATCGTCGAGGAAGTCGCCTCCGGCATGAGTCAGCGCGAGATGACCGAGGAGCAGGCCCTCTTCGAGGTGGAGAACTACTCCCACGACATGGAGGCGATCGACCGCATGCAGTGGCGCGCCTACCGCAGCTCCTTCGACCTTGAGGAAGACCTCGTCAAGGCCGAGCGCGACGTGACGAGCGTCCAGAACGAGGACGGCTCCTTCACCGTCACCATCAAGAGCGAGAAGACCTACGACCCGAGCAAGGGCAACGCCTCCTACAACTACATGACGGAGAAGACCCACATCGAGTACGAGATCGTCGCCTCCTTCACCGCGGCGGGCGCCCCCTTGACCGGCTCCTACGAGGAGTTCAAGTACGGCGAGCTCGAATATGACTTCGACCGCCTCCAGTTCGTCGCGGGAGGCGAGCTCGGCGGCACCAACGTCAAGAGCTTCGAGTGGTCCTACTCCTACGGTGACCCCAAGGCCGGGACCCCCGACTTCGACCCCTCCCCCTACTTCGCGACCGCGGTCGAGGCGCACCTTGAGGACTATCAGGGCAACCCCCTCGAGAACACCGTCACCAGGGGCTGGGCGACCGACGACGAGGACGTCGTCCTCGTGATCGAGGCCACCGGCGAGAACGCCGGGACCGCCCTCGACGCCTGGCAGTACACCGTCACCGGCACCTCCGTCCCCGGGCTCTTCGTCCAGGACACCTGGAACCCGAACGTCTGGATCGCCGATCCGGCGTATGACGGCTCCGCCACTTCCGCGACCCTCGACCTCGGGAACAACGTGGACGGCGTCGTCCGCGGCACCTTCGACATCAACGTCGTCGACGCGAAGGTGAACAGCTTCTACCTCACCGCGGTCAACCAGTGGTCGAGCGACCCGCACCTCAGCTCCTCCGACACCTTCGCCATGTATAGCGACACCACCTGGACGAGCGGCATCCACAGCTCGCCGGATGACAACGCGAACCTCAACAACGTCACCATCGAGACCAGCAACCCCGACCTTCTCAAGGCGGAAGTCGACCCGGTGACCCGCACGATCAAGTGGACCGCCGGCCATGTCGATAGCGACACCGTCGTCCAGGCCGTCGTCCTCACCGACGACTACAACGAGGGCTGGGACGAGTCCATCTTCATCTGCACCATCGTCGCCACCGACGTCGCCCCGATCACGGAGGAGGACGTTGTCGGCACCTGGAAGCTGGAGCAGAGCGAGGACAGCGACCTCCCCGACCTCACCGCGCCCGACACCCTCGTCTTCGACGAGGACCACACGGGTACCCTCTACACCGTCATGACCGACGGGACGGAGTACAACTTCACCTTCGCCTGGGAGCTTGATACGAACTCCGGCCTCCTCTACATGACCGACATCGTCGACGTCGACGGGAAGCTCAGCTGGCTCACCGCGAGCGTCGCGGTCGAGGTCAGGGATCCCTACCGCATCGGGATCGAGCTCCACGCGGAGTCGATCGCCGTAGGCGAGGACGGCTGGGTCTCCAACATCACCCAGATCCTCGGCGCCGCCGATTCCCTTGATGACGAAGGCCTCCCTGTCGGGGACGCCCAGTACGTCTTCTGGCTGAAGGTCAGCGAGTAAAGGCATATCCGACCATAAGGACGTCCGGGAGGGCGTCCTTTTTCGGTTCAACGGGATTGAGTGTGGTGTCTGTGGCTCCTTGGGCCACACCAGAATCCGCGGCTTCCGAATGCGGCGAGGGTAAGAAAAAGGTTTTTCCCACAGAGGCGCTTGTGCATAGCCAAGGAGGAAAAACCGCATGCATCTTAGCATCATGGCCAGGATGGGGCTCGCTCCCGGAAGGGACGTCCTGGAGGAGGAGCCAGGCACCGGGACATGGCGGCTCTGCTACCGGAAGATGTCTTCGATGAGCCCGGGATGAAAAGAGGCGCCAGCCACAGAGTAATGTGGGGGCTAAGATGCCAAGGCCCCTCGTTTTGAGTGTCATTGGATGGACGTCACAGGACTCGGAAAGAAAATCCTGCAAAACACCGTTATTAGCTCCATAAAGTCCTGATAACCCATCAAAAAGGGCTTGGATAATCTGATTCCTAAATTTGGGTTTTCGCTGCAAAAGATAGGGTTTGCAATAGAAAAGGGAGGGACATGCCCTCCCGTTCCCTCTGAGGAGCAAGCTCCTAGATGAGGTTGTTCTCCTCCATGAAGTCGTCGACCACGGGGATGTTCGCGTTCCCGAAGGAAGTGAAGGGATAGACGCAGGACCCCTCCCCGTAATTGCTGTTGTAGTCGAGGGAGAAGGTGACGATGGTGTTGGGCCCCGCGACAGGATCGGTGATGGACATCGAGAGGGACACGGCCTCCCCGCCGATCTCCGAGAGGAAGCTCCCCGTCTGGTTGTTTTTTACGAAATCCGCGAGAAGCCCGGAATCGTAGGTGACGTAGACGCCTTCCTCTTCCTCGGCGAAGAGCTCGAGCCTGTTCCAGAGCTCCATGTTCCCCGGGTAGTTGAAGACATGGGGGCTCGTGATGTCGGGATCGTTGTTGTAAGAGCCCTGAAAGAAGGGGATGACGGTCAGCCCGTCCACGAGGAACATGTATGTGCCGTTGAGGACCTTCCCCTGGTACTCCTTGTTCCTGATGCCCATGTAGCCGCCGGTGTAGAGGGCGGCATCCCCGGTGTAGGAACCATAGAAGTAGTGGGGCGTGTACCGCTCCGTCCCGTCGCTTTCGCCGGTGCGGTAGTTGATGACGTCGCGAATGAAGTTCTCGCAGAGGAAGCCTTCCTTGGCGAAGGAAAGCCTCTCGTCGAGGACGAGGGAGGAGCCACCTCCGCCGATATAGCTTTCCACAGGCTCGTAGGCAGTGCTCCCGAACTCGTCGAAGGACATCTCGTACCGCGTGAGGCCAAGGGTGATCTCGATGGAAAGGTCGAGCAGGGAATCCCCTCCTCCCAGGAGGCTCACGGTGGCGCTATCGATGTCGAGAAGCCGGTCGGGCTCGAAGCCGAAGAGCTCGAGAAGGGCGATCTTCGCGAGCTTGTCCCCTCCGAGGTCGATTTCCGCGAGCCCCTCCTCCCAGGAGGAGGTGTCGAGGTCGGCGACGGTCGGGAAAAGGCCGGAGGAATAAAGGTCCCCCTCCTTGCCGGTGAGCTCGCCTCCGACGATGGTGCCCGATCCTTCATCGTCCATCCTCATGGCGAGCGGGAAGATTCCCTCGGAAGAAAGGGCGTAGCCATGCTCGTCCTCGTACTCGTCGCTGAAGAAGTAGTCCTCGGTGTAGTAGTCGCAGTAGTACATCCCGATTCCCCCGGTGGTGGAGGAAAGCTGGACGTAGGCGGTGTAGTTCCGGGCTTTCGAAAGAAGGGCGAACGCTTCCTTGACGCCTTCGACAGGCTGGGAGAAGTCGATCTCGGCTTCCCCGCCGGAGGAAGAGGCGCTCACTTCGCCATCCCCGCAAGAAGCAAGGAGCAGGACGGGAAGGGCCAGAAGCAATGCTGGACGGATGTTTTTCATATTCGTATGGGAACCTCCTAGTTCGGAGCGAGAGGAAGTTACCACCCTTTCGCCGTTAAGTCATGTTTTATCCGCGCGCACGCGAATGAAAAACAATGAAAACGGCGGGACACAACATCGGATTCTCAAGTTTCCGAAATGAAAACGATTACATGAAATCAGTCGTTTTCTCCGATACTGTCTTTATTTCCTAAAAAGAGATATTGCTGTAATCGCTTACTGAAAAGCCTTTCCAAGAAACACCCGTTGCTTCGCTATTCGGAAGCCCTATATTGATGGTGCTCCGGAAGAGAAAGACCGGGGCCAGCAGAGTACAGAAAGGGAGGACAGCGTATGGACAAGGCTATCGAGACCGTTGCGATGGGCGCCCTCTTCAGCATGAGGCTCGAGGAAATCGCCGAGGAGGGACCCCTCTTCTCCGACGACGAGGAGTACATCCCCGATCCTGAGCTCCAGTAAGAACAGGGCATGACATCACGCCGGGCTTGGACCCGGCTTTTTTCGTCCTTGGGGCAGGGAGGGTATACTAGCCACCATGAAAAGCCTCGAGGAAATCGTCGCCAGGAACCTCGCCGAGCTGAGGAAGGCCCGCGGGCTCACCCAGCTCGAGGTCGCGGAGCGCTTCAACTACACGGACAAGTCCGTCTCGAAGTGGGAGCACGGGGACGGCCTCCCCGACGTGAGGACCCTCCAGGCGTTCGCGGACTTCTACGGGGTCACCCTCGACTACCTAACCCATGACCAGAGCGACGTCTCCCTCCACGAGAAGGGGCGCATCTCCCCCAAGGACCTCAGGATGAACAAGATCATCCTCACGGCCCTGGCGATCGTCCTCGTCTTCTCCATCGCGACGGTCATATTCGCCGCGACGGTCGTCATGGACAACGTCTGGTGGAACGGCTGGCTCGCCTTCGTCTGGGCCGTCCCCGTCTCCTTCCTTTGCCTGATCTCCTTCAACCGGAGGTGGGGGAGGCGCGAATGGGGGCTTCCCCTCGCGATCGCCTTCGTCTGGACCTTCCTCTTCGCCGTCTACATCGAGCTCGCCGTCGACCTCGACTACGACTCCGGCTACAACCTCTGGTTCGTCCTCCTCCTCGGGATCCCCCTCACCCTCGGGATCTTCCTGTTCTGGAGGTTCCGCGAGCTTCACCGGCGTTCCAGGTCCCAGGAAGAAAACGCGAACAAATAGCCTTGTTCCCTTATTGGATCAACCAAGGATAGACGCCGCTTCAGCAAAGCTTTTTCATCCATTCCGTTTCCTCATCAAGGACACGGAACGCGATCTTCGTCCGGAAGTCGAGATGGAAAACATGCCCGAGGCGGTTCCCTTCCTTCGCCCAGCAGAAGCGATACTCGTGCAGGATCCCCTTCGAAAGAAGATAGCCGTGGAGCCACTCCGTCTCCCAGAGGAGGAAGTCCTTCTCCGCGCTCAGGAGGAAAATGGGAGGAATGGACTTCTTGATGAAGCGCAGGGGATTCAGCCGCGGGTCGTCCCTGTCGTAGTCCTTCCATAGGAGACTCTTCGCGACGAACCTCGTCATGAAGTCTTCCTTCCTGTCCCCGAAACCCATGTAGGTTCCGCAGTTGAGGACGAGCCCCCGGAGAGGAAGAGGGAAGCGGAGGGGATAGAGCATCCCGTGCTCCGGGACGGACTCGCCAATCCCGTACTGAAGGGCCATCGAGGCCCCCGCGGAATCCCCGACGAGGAAAATCCTCTCAAGGTCGGCTCCCCATTCCTCGCGCCTTTCCTTCAGGAGGGAAAGGGTCTCGTCCAGGGCGACGAGCTGGGCCGGAAAGCGCGCCCCGGGGGCGAGCGGATACTCATAGATGATCGCAAGGAAGCCCTTGGAGGCAAGCATCTTCCCATAAAGCGCGTACGTCTCAATCCCTCCATACACCCAGCCTCCGCCATGGACGATGAGGGCGACGGGAAGAGGATTCCCCTCCGGCCCTTCCTTCCGGTAAAGGGCGATCCTCATCTTCCCGAAGGAAAAGGCCTCCTCGAGGATTTCCTCCTCCACTCCCTCAGGCGCAGGGACGGAATCCCTCTTCCTGTCCCCGCGGGCGGAAATGGACGCGAAGCAACGCGCAAGGAACGACATAACGGATATATAGCACTCCTTGCGGGAAAGCGCGAGAAAAGGGGGCGTTCCCGCCCCCTCGAGGTCATTTCTCCCGGATGAAGATGCCCTCCTTCGAGGCATCCAGCACGTAAGGCTTCTCTGCCCGCATCTCGCCCCGGACGATCCGGTCGGCGAGGAGGGTCTCCACCTTGTCCTGGATGTAGCGCTTGATGGGCCTCGCACCGAAGTCGGGCGAATAGCTTTCCTCAAGCACCTTGTCGACAAGCGCGGGCGTCCATTCGATGAGGTAGTACTGCTCCTCGAGCCTCGCCTTGAGTTCCTTGAGCATCTTCCCGACGATCTGCCGCTGGACTTCCTTCCCAAGGGGATTGAAGTAGCAGATCTCGTCGATACGGTTCAGAAACTCCGGCTTGAACGTCTGGCGGAGTAGGCGCTCCACCCCGGCCTTGTCCCCGTGGAGGAGGAGGTCGCTCCCGAGGTTGCTCGTCATGATGATGACGGTGTTCCGGAAGTCGACGAGCCGCCCCTGGGAGTCCGTGAGCCTGCCTTCGTCCAGGACCTGGAGGAGGAGGTTGAACACCTCGGGGTTCGCCTTCTCGATCTCGTCGAAGAGGACGATGGAGTAAGGGGCCCGCCTGACCTTCTCGGTCAGCTGGCCGCCTTCCTCGTAGCCGACGTATCCGGGAGGCGCGCCGATGAGGCGGGAGACGCTGAAACGCTCCATGTACTCGGACATGTCGATGCGAATGATACTGTTCTCGTTGTCGAAGAGGGCCTCGGCGAGGGACTTGGCGACCTCGGTCTTCCCCACGCCGGTAGGCCCGAGGAAGAGGAAGCTTCCAATCGGCCGGCTGGGGTTCTTGATGCCCGCCCTCTGGCGAAGGATGGCGTTCCCCACGAGCTCGATTGCCTCGTCCTGGCCGATGACCCTCTTCCTGAGGGTGTCCTTCAAATCGAGAACCTTCTCGCGGTCGCCCTTCTCGATCCTAGAGACGGGGATGCCGGTCATCCTGCTGACGATGCGGGCGATCTCTTCCTCGTCCACGACCTCGGAAAGAATCCTGCCGGCCTTGGAGGAGGACTGGATCTCGCGGAGCCTTTTCTCCAGCTCCGGGATTTCCTGGTACTGGATGCGGGAGGCCTTCTCGTAATCTCCCGCGGTAAAGCTGTTCTGGAGGGCGAGGCGCTTCCTCTCGAGCTCCTCCTTGATGGACTTGGACTCGGAAAGCTCGGACTTCTCCTTCTCCCACTCCCTCTTGAGCTCGTCGAACTTCGCGTTGAGGGAGGAAAGCTCGGCCTTGAGGGCCTCGAGCCTCTTTCTGCTCCCCTCGTCCGACTCCTTCTCGAGGGCATAGCGCTCGATCTCGAGCTGGCGGATCTTGCGGTTGACCTCGTCGAGCTCCGTGGGCATCGACTCGATCTCCACCTTGATCCCGGCGCACGCCTCGTCCACGAGGTCGATGGCCTTGTCCGGGAGGAAGCGGCTGGTGACGTAGCGGTTGCTCAGGGTCGCGGCGGCGACGAGCGCCCCGTCTGTTATGGTGACCCCATGGAAGGTCTCGAAGCGCTCCTTGAGGCCGCGGAGGATCGAAATCGTGTCCGCGACGGTCGGCTCCCCCACCATCACGGGCTGGAAGCGGCGCTCGAGCGCGCGGTCCTTCTCGATGTACTGGCGGTATTCGTTGAGGGTGGTAGCCCCGATGCAGTCGATCTCCCCTCTGGCGAGAAGGGGCTTCAGCATGTTCGAGGCGTCCAGCGCCCCGTCGGACTTCCCCGCCCCGACGATGAGATGGATCTCGTCGATGAAAAGGATGATCTTCCCGTCGCTCTCCTTGATCTTGTTGAGGACGGCCTTGAGGCGCTCCTCGAACTCGCCGCGGTACTTGGCCCCGGCGACAAGCGCCCCCATGTCGAGCTCGTAGATCCGCTTCCCCTTTAGGGTCGCGGGCACGTCGTCTTTCACGATGCGTTCCGCAAGCCCCTCCACGATCGCGGTCTTGCCGACGCCAGGCTCGCCCAGAAGGACAACGTTGTTCTTCGTTTTCCTCGCTAGAACCTGGATTACTTTTCGGATTTCCTCGTCTCTTCCGATGACGGGGTCGACCTTCCCGGACTCGACGGCGGTGTTGATGTCGCGGCCAAACTTCTCAAGGATGTTCTCGTCCGCGGCGTAGTTCTCCATTCCCTGTTCCATTGGAAAGCCCTCCTTTCACCCTGTCGGGCAGAAGGTACTATATCCATGGTTTTAGCAGTGTCAATATGTTGGTGCTAGATTGTAAACGGAATTACTTCTTCAGCTTGGCGAAGAGAATCTCCCCGACGTAGAGGTTCTCCTCCCTGGGGATCATCACCCCGAGGCGGTGCCCCTTCTCGTCCTCGAGGGCGAGGGCCATCCTGCCTTCGTTCCTGAGGTCCTCGATCGCGATGATCTTGTAGTGCTTCCTTCTGGACAGTTCCTTGTCAGGAAGGAACAGGAAGGGCGACTTCCCGATCAGGCGGAAGGAGGCTTCCACGAGAGGATGGGGCAGGGGGACGCTTCCGGTGATGGTCTTGCCTTCGACGAGCAGGGAGCCCTTGGCCGCCTCAAGATAGACAGTCCTTTCCTCCCCTTTCCTGAGAAGGGGGCCGCCTTCGGGAGCGCGCATCGTGAGCCTCGTCCCGTCCTCCAGGAGCAAGTAGACGGCCTGGTAGCCGCTGTACTGGTCGATGGCCTCGACCCTGGCCTTGCGGGCGAGCCTCCCTTCCCCCTCCTCCAGATGGATCGCGTCCATCGGAAGGGAAAGGGTCGCCCCGAAGCTTCCCTCGGGGGCCTCGGAAAGAAGCCGTTCCTCGAAATGAGGGTAAAGCGACCCGTCCACGAAGGCCTCGCCCTTTCTTCTCTCCACGCGGACAGGGACCAAGGCATGGTCGCGGAGGCGGCTGAGGGAGACCCCGTCCTTCGGGGAGAACAGGTGGATGTGGCTCCGTTCGATCTTGAGGGAGGGATGCTTCTCGAGCCGGTCGCTCATCTGGAGGCGTAGCGAGGCCAGGGTGGCCTCCTTCCTGCCGGGAAGCTGGAAGTAGAGGAGGGTCTCGTTCCCGAGCTTCTCCACGAGGTCGAGCTTCTCCACGAGGACGTCCCTCTCCTTTTCGTTCCCAAGGGAGAAGTCGCTGGGGCGGATGCCGACGATGGCCTTCTGCCCTTCCTCGTAATGCTCCATCTTGAGGAAGGTCTCCGGAAGAAGGTCGAGAGCGAGCGGCTCTTCCCCTTCGCCCCCAAGGAGCGCCTTCCCTCCCTCGAGCCTCGCCTCGAAGAGGTTCATCTGTGGGCTTCCGAGGAAGGTCGCGACGAAGGTGTTCGCCGGATGCTCGTAAAGGTTCTCCGGAGTGTCAACCTGCTGGATGAGCCCGTCCTTCATGACGACGATCCTGTCGCCCATCGTCATCGCCTCTGTCTGGTCGTGGGTGACGTAGACGAAAGTCCCCCCGATCCTCTGGTGGAGGCGGCTGATCTCGCTTCGCATCTGGACGCGGAGCTTCGCATCAAGGTTCGAGAGCGGCTCGTCGAAGAGGAACACCTCCGGGTCGCGGATGAGGCAGCGCCCGAGGGCGACCCTCTGCCTCTGCCCGCCCGAGAGCTCCTTGGGCTTCCTTTCGAGGAACTCCTCGATGTCGAGCATCTTCGCGACCTCGTGGACCTTCTTCTCGATGACGTCCTTCTTCTCCCCGAAGCAGCGGAGCGAGTACCCGAGGTTGTCATAGACGGACATATGCGGGTAGAGGGCGTAGTTCTGGAACACCATCGCGATGTTCCTGTCCTTCGGCTCGAGGTCGTTGACCAGGCGGTCGCCGATGTAGATCTTCCCCGAGGTGATTTCCTCAAGCCCCGCGATCATGCGGAGGGTCGTCGACTTCCCGCATCCGGAGGGGCCGACGAGGACGACGAACTCCCCGTCCTTGATCTCAAGGCTGAACTCCTTGACCGCCTTGACCTTGCCTCCGTACACCTTGCAGACGTCGGAAAGAACCACCTTTGCCATATCGCTATCCTTTCACCGAGCCTGCGGTCAGGCCCGTCACCATGTTTTTCGCCAGGACGAAGTAGAGGACGATGATGGGCACGGCGATGAACACCGAGCCCGCGGCGAAGCGGGAGAATTCCTCCTCCCCGAGGCCCATGAGGCCGACGGCGACCGTGTAGTTGCTCTCGTCGGAAAGAAGGAGCTTCGGGAGGATGTAGTCGCTCCAGGGCCAGGTGAAGCTTGTGAGGGCCGTGTAGACAATCATCGGCTTGGCAAGAGGAAGCGTGATCGTGCGGAAGATCCTCGCGTTCGTCGCCCCGTCGATCCGGGCCGCCTCGTAGATCGAGTGGGGAATCGTGTCGAAGAAGCCCTTCTGCACCAAGTAGCCGAGAGGCGCGGTGCAGGAATAGATGAAGACGAGGCCGAGGAGGTTGTTAAGGAGGTTGAACTGCGTCATCAGGAGATAGACCGCGGTCATCCCCATGAAGGAAGGGAACATCGAAAGGACGAGCGTCAGCTTCATGAGGGGCTTCCGCGCCCGGAACTCGAAGTAGCTCATCACGTAGGCCGTCCCGATGAGGAGGACGGTGGAGAGGATGCAGGAAAGCGTCGCGACGATGAAGGTGTTCAGGAGCCAGCTCGGATAGTCGTAGATCGCCGTGTCGGTGAATAGCTTCACGAAGGCGTCCACCGAAAGCCTCGTGTCGAAGAAGCCATCGATGTTATAGAGGTTCCCCGTCGCGGAGAAGCTCCCCATCACGAGCCAGAGGCAGGGGAAGACGAAGATGAAGGCGACGATGACGAGGAGGCAGTATGTCCAGAGGGCGGTCAGGACTTTCTTCGCTTTCGCGTTCATCGGAAGGTCCCCTCCTTGCGGTAGGCCGGCGAGCGGACGTAGACGATGAGGGAGATGAGGGAAGTGATGAGGAAGATGAGGAGGGAGACCGCCGCCCCGATGGAGTAGTAGTTATTGTCGATGGAGAGGCGGTAGAGCCAGTTGATGAGGAGGTCGGTGTCGTTGGCGGCCGTGTACCCTTCCGAGGGGACGATGTCGCCCCGGAGGAAGTAGAACACCCCGAAGTTGTTGAAGTTGTTGATGAAGGAGGTGATGAGGGTCGGGGTGGTCGCGAAGACAACGAAGGGGAGCGTCAGGTCCTTGAACTGGCGGAAGGAGGAGGCCCCGTCGATCCTGGCGGCCTCGTACATGTCCGCGGGGGCGTTGGAAAGGATTCCCGTGGCGAGGAGCATCGTCGAGGGGACGGTCAGCCAGGCGTTCACCATGAGGCCGATGAGGCGGGCGCCCCAGGTGTTGTCGAGCCCGAGGAAATGGATGGGCGTCCCTCCGAGGTCGGAGATGATGTCGTTGATGGGGCCGCCCATGGAGAACATGAACTTGAACGCGGTCAACGTGATGAAGCCAGGGATCGCGTAGGCGAGGATCGGGAAGAGGCGCCAGAAGGCCTTCCCCTTCACCACCTTCTTGGAAAGGAGGAGGGCGAGGAGAAGCCCGAGGAGATAGTTCACGAGGGTGGAGGCGACCGCCCAGAGGAGGTTCCACCCGAGGATCTTCACGAACGTCGAGCCGATGTTCGTCGCGGAGAAGATCGTCTCGAAGCTCTCTAATCCCGTCCAGTCCACAAGGTTCGGGGGGATATGGTCGGGGCCGTAGTTGGTGAAGGCGATGAGGATCATGAAGACGATCGGGAGGACGGAGAAGACGGAAACCCCGAGAATCGGAATAAAGAGGACGGATTTGTAGAACTTTTTGTCCAGGAGGTCCTTCAGCTCGTCCCGGAAGGAGGGGAGCTTCTTCCCTTCGAGGATCATCAGCTGGCTCTTCCTCGCGTCCTTGACGTTGCTGACGTAGAGGACGAGGAAGAGGATAAGGATCACGAAGGCGAAGAGCCCGAGGAGCATCATGATGACGGAGTTATCGCCTTCCTGTCCCGTCCACGGGTCCGCGGCGATTGTCCCGAGGGTGAAGAAGCCCGAGATCCAGGTGAAGCCGACGAGGGAGAAGAAGAGGACGGCGCCGATCTCGATGGCGAGGTAGACGATCCCCTTCCCGTACTGGCGGTACATGAGCTGGCCGAGCCCCATGAGGCAGAGGGAGGCGCGGACGTTCTGGTTGCTGCTCTTGAAGAAGTTCAGGAAGGAGGAGAAGAGGTCCCCCGCCTTCCCCCATAGTTCCCGGAAGAAGCGGGCGGTCCTTCCCGGGAGGGCCTTGAAGAAGGCGGCCGTCCTCCCGGGAAGTTCCTTCAGGCGCTTAAGGAAGGCTTTCATCCCTAGACTCCGAGGATGTGGATGGCGTCGTAGATGTTCTGGCTCGTCTTCTCAAGTCCGGCCTGGATCTTCTCCAGGGTGTCGTACTTCCTCTCCGCGACCGGGCGGATGAGGTTGTCCTCCGCGAGGTCCCCGAAGAAGGAGCCGGCGGGAGACCACACCTGGCTGAGGCTGGAGAGGGAGGGCATGAGGTAGATGGCTCCCTCGTCCACCTTTTCGAAGAGCTGCTTGGAAAGTTCGCCGGCGATTTCGGCTGCGTCCTCGCGGCAGGGGGCGATCCCCAGCATCTCGGTGCGCCGGCACACCATCTCGTAGGAGGCGGCGAAGTTGATGAAGGCGAGGGAAGCCTTCGGATACTTGGTGTAGCTGCTGATGGCGAAGCCGTTGATGCCGCCCATCGTGAGGGCGGAAGCGAACCCTTCCGAGTCGTCCTCCAGGTCACCGGAAAGCGGGAAGTCGGGGAAGGGGACGGAGAGGAGGTTCTGCCTGGCGAGGGCGTCGCATTCCTCGGCGGTGCCCTTTCCGTCGGCCTCGTACTGGTCGGCGAGCGCGCTGATGATGACCTCGTAGTTATCCGGCGTGGTGACGGAGGCGAAGTACTTGCCCGAGGCCATGTTCCCCGAGATCGCCAGCTTCGCCGAGTCGTCGATGCATTCCTCGCTCATGACGCCGGCGAAGGTGCGGGCGATGTTCGCCCCGACCGCGGCATCGCCCTTGTGGAGGCCGATGTCCGTGTCGTCGGTGTCCCCGTTCCCGAAGACGTATCCTCCGTAGGTGAAGAGGAAGGAACCGGAGAAGTAGAAGTCGTTCAGGGAGAAGACGAGGCCGTACTCGTCCTTGTTCGCCTCGTGGCGGATCTTCGAGAACCGGTAGAGGTCGTTCATGTTCTCCACCATGTCGGGGATGCCGTTCTTGTCATCGTCCCATTCCGCCTCCCAGTTCTCCGGGAGGAGGTCGGCCCGGTAGTAGAGGAGCCCGGTCTGGACGTTGATGGGGATGCCGAAGGTGTACTTCTCCCCCGTGGCGGAGGACTCGTAGGCCTTCCAGGCGGTCGCCGGGATCTCCTTGTAGTCAGGCATGTAGTAGGTCGGCAGAGGCGTGACGAGCTTGTCGTCCACGTAGCCCATGATGATGTCGTTTGCCTGGTAGAGGACGTCCGGCCCCGTCCCGTAGGGGCCCATCTGGGCGAGGTCGTTGTACTCGCCGATGTTCGCGTCCACCGCGGTGATCCCGTATTCCTTGTAGGCCTCGTTAAACGCGTCGAAGAGCACGTCCCTATAGCCGACCTTGTCCGCGTTCCCGTTCTCGAGGACCTTGATCTCGACGTCCCTCTCGAGCTCCCCTTCGAACTTCTCGAACACCGCGGGGATGACGTCCGGCTTCACGGTCGGGTCGTCGGGGTCGTAGCCGCTTCCGCCGCTCCCGAGCGAGGAGGTCGTGTCGCGGGTCCCGCATCCAGTGAGCAGGATCGCCAGGACGGCGAGAGGAAGGATGATGCGCTTGTCTTTCATTGGAAATCCTCCTGGAGCGCGATTAGGAGCCCGTCCGGGGAAAGGGTGTTCCCCTTGAGGCTATGGGAGTAGAGAAGGCGGACGCCTTCGTGGATCGGGCGAGGGAGGGGCGAGGCGGAAAGGATGAGAAGCACCTTGCCCCTCCTGAGGAGGATGAGCCCGTCCCTTTCCTCGATCGTCTCGGGGGAAAGGACGTCGAGATATTCCTTGCGGATGGAGAGAATCTTTCTCATTCCCTCTCGTATCTCCGGATTTTGGTCTTCTTCCCTCCACGGGAAGCAGCGCCTGCTGTCGGGATCGTAGCCACCTTCCAGCCCCATCTCGTCCCCGTAGTAGAGGCAAGGGAGCCCCTCGAGGAAGAGGAGGAGGGCGTAGCTCCCGAGGAAGCGCCCCGCGTTCCCCTTCACCTCGGTGAGGAAGCGGTAGGTGTCGTGGCTGCCAAGGAGATTAAGGAGGTTCCGGTTCGTCCCGTCCTTGTAGCGCATCTTGAGATCCACGAGCCTTTTGACGAAGCCGGAGGCGTCGGTCTCGCGGTCTCTTTCCAGGTCGAGGAACGCCTTCGTCAGGGGGTAGTTCATCACCCCGTCCAGCTCGTCGCCCTTGTCGAGGTAGGAGCTGGCCTCGTGCCAGTTCTCCCCGATGAGGAGGAAGTCCTCCTTCTTCTCTTCCAGGGCGAGGCGGAGCTCGCGGTAGAAGCGGTGGGGGATCTCATCGGCGACGTCGAGCCGGAGCCCGTCGATGTCGAAGCGGTCCACGAGGGAGCATACGTAGCGCACGAACCAGTCCCTCGTCTTCTTCGAATCAAGGTTCGTCCGCGGCATGTACTCGCAGAAGGAGAAGGTCTCGTAATGGCCTTTCCTTGGCAAATCCCCCTCGTAACGGAAGAAATCCGAATATTGGGATTCCCTTCCCCGGAGGAGCACGTCCTGGAAGAGGGGGTTCTGGTCGGACATGTGGTTATAGACCGCGTCGAGGACGAGGAGGATGCCCGCCTCGTGGCATTTCTCCGAAAGCCTCCGGAGGTCCTCGTCCGTGCCGAAGTCCTTGGAGACGTGGAGGTAGTCCGTCGTGTCGTATTTGTGGTTGCTAGGCGACTCGAAGACCGGGGTGAGGTAGAGGGCGCCCACGCCCAGGGACTTCAGGTAGGGGATCTTCTCCTCGATCCCCCTGAGGCTTCCTCCAGCGATGGACTTCGGGGTGACCGGGTCCCCCCATTCCATGTTCGTCCTCGGGTTGAGGAAGGCCTCGCTCCGCGCGAAGCGGTCCACGAAGATCTGGTAGAAGAGCCGCCCCCGGAAGCGGGGGTTCGCCTTCACCATGTCGCTCTCGCTCACCGCGGGCATCTGGAAGAAGGAATAGAAGCTTTCCTTCAGGGGGTAGCGCTCCGTCTGGCCGAGCTCGGAGAAGTAGGAGACGTTCCCTTCCTTGTCATAGAGGCGGAAGGCGTAGGCGAAGCGCGGGTCCTCCTGGTGGATCGTGGTCTGGAAGTAGAGGCACTCCTCCCCTTCTTCGATTTCCTCCATCTCCTGGGGGAAGGCCTCCTCATGGAAGCGGTACTTGCAGTTATGGAGGACTTCCACGCGGGCGGGGGCGAACCCCTTCCACGCCTTGAGGCGCACCCGGAGGGAGTGCCCGTCCAAGGGGAAAGAGAAGGGGGAATCGCTATGATGCTCGAGAATGAATCGCTCCATCTCTTTCTCCTTTTCTCGTGGTGTAAGATTCTCTCATGCCGCTTAAGCGCGTCACCATGAAGGACATCGCCCGGGAGGCGGGCTGCAGCACCGCGTCCGTTTCCTATGTCCTCAACGACGTGAAGGGGCAGAAGATCAGCGAGGAGCTACGGCGGAAGATCCTCCAGGTCGCCAACCTCTACCACTACACCCAGAACCTCGCCGGCAAGGCGCTCGCCAGGGGGGAGTCCGGTCTCATCGGCTTCCTCTACCGCACGCCCAGGGGCGACTTCGAGGCCAGCGACATGATGGGGGTCTCCGACACCCTCTCCTCCCTCCTCCAGAGGAAGGGGAAGAGGCTCGTCCTCGTCCCCCACAGGGAGAGGGAGGCGCTCAAGGGGATGGACGCGATCATCGCCTTCCGGCTGAGCGAGAAGCGCTTCCTGGAATCGGCGAACCTCACCTTCTCCCCGATCGTCAGCTACGGGACGGACATCCCGAACTCAATCTTCTTCTCCCTCATCACCGACCCGGACAAGATCGATGAGGCGGGGAAGGGCAGGAGGATCCTTTCCGGAGGAAGGATCGGCGGGGAGGCCGCGGGCGTGGATATCGAGGAGGTCTCGACCTACCAGGAGGCGGAGGCCGTCCTTCGGGAGGGGGGCTCGTACCTCTCCTTGTCCCCGAGCCTCCACGAGTATCTTCTCGCAAGGGGCGGGGACTCGGTCCTCTTCCCCCTGGACGGGGAGGAGAAGCTCTCGCTCCTCCTGGAGACGATCGGCAGGTCCCTGGACGAGGACCCAGCTGGGTGGGAGCACCACCTCCGGGCGTAAGGGGGAGGGGGACCTCCCCCTTTTCCCTAGGCTAGGCGGCAGGCGTGATCTTCACAATCTCGCTGTAGAGGTCGATGGTGACGTCGTAGTCGCCCGCGACGTCGCAGACGATGTTGCCGGTGTAGCCGTTCTTGCCGTGGAAGTATTCGTTCTCGACGGCAGGGACCGCGAAGTGGACGAGCCTGTCATAGGACCAGAAGGGGCCGTAATCCTCCCCGTCCATGAGCTGGATGCCGAGCTCCTCCCCTTCCTTGAGGGTGATGGGGGAGGAAAGCTCGAGGACGTCGGGATCCTCCGCGGTCGGCACGAACTTGTACTCGTCGTTCCCGACCTTGTTCTGCCAGCTCGGGTCGTCCTCGAAGTTCCCGTTCACGTAGATGTCATAGGCCGGGCGGACGTAGTCCTTGTCGACCTCGACCTCGAGGACCTTGGTCTCGACGGTGTAGGTGAAGCTATAGAGCCCGGCGGTGTTGATCTGCATGTTGCTCCCGCTGAGGGAGGTGATGTCCTCCGCGAGGATCGGGTCGTCCGCGGCGATGTTCTCGGCCTTGATGTACTCGTTCCCCACCGAGTACTCGAGGGTGGTCGTGTCCTGGTTGCGGGAGGCGAACATGACCTGGTCCCCGGCCTCAAGGTAGATGTCCTTGGTGTAGACGGTCCTGTCCTCGTTCGCGGTCATGAGGGTGTGATCGTTGATGTAGTTCTGCCACTCCGAGATGTTCGCGCCCTTGATGAAGAAGTCGGTGATGGACTCGGCTTGCTCCTCGATGGGATCCCCGTTCCTCGTCCACTCGATGTAGTCGTAGTCGTTGTAGTTGTCCTGGATCTGCTCGAGGGTGCCGTCCGTGACCGCTTCTCCGCCTTCCTCAGTCCGATCGTACTGCGGGAAGGTGTGGAGGCGGAAGGTGTAGTTCCCCGCGACGAGGGTGGTGAGGTTCGTCTTGTAGTTGGAGCCGCCGAGTCCGCCGCCCGCGGAGAAGGTCTCGGTTCCGTCCTCGTCGACGAGGGTCTGAACGTAGGCGCCGCCCCTCTGGACGCCCCAGGAGATGGAGTCGTCCTCGTTATAGACGGGCATCATGAACTGGAACTGGTCGCCGACGAAGGCGTCGAAGGTGATCGCGTAGACGTTCTCGCCCGCGACCTCTTCCTTGACGAGCTTGTGCTCCTCGTTCACGACGACGCCCCAGTTGCTGCTCTTGAGGATCGAGGAGGAGCCGCTGCCGGCGAGAGCCCACGTGCGGGTGTCCTCGACGTAGCTGGTGAACTTCCCGTAGATGTTCGTGTCCTTGGTGATGGCGACCGTGAAGTCGAACTCGTGCGCTAGGGAGGGCTCGATGTACCAGCCGCCGAAGGTCTTGTCCGTGACCTCCGAGGTCGGGTCCCACTCCTCGACGGTCTTTCCGGATTCCACCTCGACGGTGTGAAGGACCGTGTCCTGGTCGTAGAAGGTAACGGTGTATGTCTCCTCTTCCTGGACGGAGCTGGAGACGGGCTCGGGAGTCGTGCTGGACGAATCGACGTCCTTTTGTTCGCACCCGGCCAGGAGCAAAAGCCCCGCCGAGGCGAGCATAACCGTTGTCAGAGCAAGTTTTTTCATGGTTCCTCCTCTCTACTTAAGCGGTTAAGTTGACATCATGAAAACACCAAACCCCAACCTTGACAATAGGGAATCGAAAGCGCTTTCAACAAAATGGAATGGCGAAGGGTGTAACCGCTTTCTAGAAAAACCTTACCTTCCCCCTCTCACTCCTTTGGAGTGGCCGGCGTATCTTTAACCGGTTTTCGGGCAAGGGGGTTCTCTATGGCGCAGATCGGTGTCAAGGCAACGAAGACGATCGACATGACGAAAGGCTCGATCATCAAGGGGATGCTGATCTTCCTCGTCCCCCTCCTGATCGGCAATCTGTTCCAGCAGGCCTATAACGTCGTCGACTCCGTCATCGTCGGCCAGATCGTCGGGGACGCGGCCTTCTCCGCGGTCGGGGCGACCGGCTCCTCGAGCTTCATGATCCTCGGCTTCGCCTCCGGCCTCACGAGCGGGCTCGCGGTGCTCGCCGCCCAGTACTTCGGGGCGAAGGACGCGGAAGGGCTCCGGAAGTCCCTGGCGACCTCGATCCTCATCTCGGCGATCGCCTCGGTCATCCTCACCGTCGTCGGAGTGGTCTGCATCGACCCCCTCCTCACCCTCACGGAACTCGGCCCCGAATTCTATGGCTACGCGAAGGAATACCTCTTCCCCATTTTCCTTGGGCTTGGGGCGACGATCTTCTATAACCTCTTCTCCAACATCCTGCGCTCCCTCGGGGACACGAGGACTCCTCTATACGCGCTCATCCTCGCCTCCCTCGTCAACATTGGCGCCGACTACCTCTTCGTCGGCCCCTTCGGGATGGGCACCGCCGGGGCGGCGTGGGCGACGATCCTCTCGCAGTTCCTGAGCGCGGGCTTCTGCGCCTTCTGGCTCTTCTGGCGCTACGACTACGCGCGCATCAGGAGGAACGAATGGAAGCCGGACTGGAAGATGTGGAAGGACCACGCGAGGGTCTCCATCCCGATGGCCATCCAGTTCTCGATCGTCGGCATCGGGCTCCTCATGCAGCAAAGGGGCGCGAACATGATCAACGCGATGTACGAGGAAACCTTCCAAGGGACGGCCGACTACTACAGCGGGCTCTACACGACCGCCTATAGCGTCGCCGGCAGGATCGACGGCTTCAGCAACTGCGTCATCCTCGCGATCGGCACGATGATGGCGACCTACTGCGGGCAGAACTACGGGTCGGCGGACCTCCCGCGCATCAAGAAGGGCCTTATCCGGGGAACTCTCATGGGCATCTCCGTCTGCCTCCTCATGGCGGCCCTCGTCATCCCCCTCATCCCCTACCTCGTGATGCTCTTCCTTTCGAACGTCACGCCCGCGATCCAGGACGCGGTGCTCCTTTACCTCGGGATCCAGCTGGGGTGCTACTCGCTTCTCTCGACCCTCTATGTCTTCCGGAGCTCGATCCAGGGCCTAGGAAGAAGCGAGATCACCATCATCGTCTCCTTCGTCGAGCTTACCCTCCGCATCATCTTCTCCCTCGTCCTCGCCCAGTACGCCGGGTGGATGGGGCTCGCCTTCTCCAACCCGATCGCGTGGCTCGGCGCGGACCTCGTCCTCGTCCCCGCGATGATCCTCATCATCCGGAAGTTCAACCGCCAGGAAAAGGAAGGCACCTTCGGGCTCAAGAAAGGCGCGGATAAGAAAGAGCCTGCCCCAGAGCCCGCGGAAAACGCCTAGGGAAGAAACGTCCCTTCGCCCGGGACGACCTTGTCTCCTTTGAACAGCACGCCCTCCCGGAGAAGGAGGGCTTTCTTTATGTCCGTCCCGAAGGCGTAGCCCCCGAGCGAGAGATCGCTTGCGACGACCCTGTGGCATGGGTAAAGGATCGCCAGGGAGTTCTTACCAAGGGCCTGACCGACCGACCGCGCGTACTTCCTCGAGCCGAACGCCATCTCAGCAAAGGAGGCGTAGGTCATGAGATGCCCGCGGGGGATCTTCAGGAGGGAACGCCATACGTCGAGCTCGAAGGGAGTCCCCGTGAGCACGGCCTTCGGAAAGGGCGTCTCTTCCTCGCCATGGAAATACGCCTCGAGAAAATCCCGCGAAAGGCCGTCGGGGAGACGCGGAAGGCCCTTTCCCATGCCAAAAGAAATGCGAGTCAGCGAATCCCCCTCAAAATCCAAAAGCAGAGAAAATCCCTCTGTTTCGTAGAAATATCTCTTATCCATCCCTTCTAACCAAAAGGGCCAGGGTCTCCACGTGCGGTGTCATCGGGAACATGTCGAAGGGCTCCGCGGACTGGAGGCGATATTCCGGGAGAAGAAAGGCCATATCTCTGGCTAACGTCGCCGGATTGCAGGAGACATAGACGATCTTCCTGGGGGCCAGCTCCTTTGCCGCGGAAAGGAAGCGCTCGGTCGAGCCTTTCCTTGGGGGATCCATGAAGAGGACGTCGCATCTCCTGCCTTCCCTGGCGAACCCGGAGAGAACGTCCGGACAGTCGCCCAAGATCATGCGGAAGTTCTCCCTGCCGTTAATCTCCCTGTTCCGTTCCGCGTCCCTCACGGCCTCTTCCACTTCCTCGATCCCAATGACTTCCTTCGCGTAGGAGGAAGCGACGAGCCCGATCGTCCCGATCCCGGAGTAGGCGTCGATCACGACGTCCTTTTCACCGAGGCCGGCAGCCTCCATCGCGCGGAGATAAAGCCTCTCGGTCATCCACGGGTTCGTCTGGTAGAAGCTCTTCGAGGAAATCCGGAAGCGAAGACCGAGAAGCTCGTCTTCGATGAACCCCGGGCCAAGGAGGATCTCCTCCTTTTCCCCGAGAACGACGTTCGTCCTCCCCTTCTGCATGTTGAGGACGAGTGAGGATACCTCGGGGATGTCCTTCTTGATCCTGGCGACGAGCTCTTTCTTGCCAGCGAAGGAGCGCGTCCTCGAAATGAGTACGAGAAGCGCCTTCCCCTCCTTCCGAGAAATGCGGGCGAGCATCCCGCGGACGGCCCCGCTATCTTCCTTCTCATCGTAGGGAGGAACCTTTAGCTCGTTCAAGAGGGCGCCGGCCTTCTTGATGATCGAGGAAAGGACGGGATCCTCGATGTCGCAGGAAGAGCACGGAACGATCTCGTGCGTGCCCTTCCGGAAGAAGCCCCATGAAGCACGGCCCTTCCTGTCCTTCCGGACGGGGACGCTTGCCTTGTTCCGGTAACCATGGGGATTCTCCATCCCCACCGCAGGAAGCACTTCCGGCCCTTCCCCGAGCTTCCTCCGGAGTTCCCGGAGGACGAACTCCCCCTTGACCCGGAGCTGTTCGTCGTAGGCGAGGGCCTGGAAGGAACAGCCCCCGCAGGCGGTGGGGACCGGACAGGAAGGCTTGACACGGGAAGGCGAGACCTTGAGGAGCTTCCTCAATCCCCCATGGAGCGCCCCGTTCCGGGAATAGAGGATCTCGAACTCCCCCTCTTCCCCGAGGAATACCCCGGGAACGAAGGCGATCCGCCCGTCCTCAAGCTGGACGACGCCTTCCCCGGAAAGAAGATAATCCCTGCAATGCCCTGTCGAAATAAAGGGAAATTGGTTTTCCATCAGGCGGCGGCCTTCTCCTTGGGCGCCGCCATGACGGCCTTGAGCCATTCGGTCTCCTGCTGGACGTCAAGACGCGGGAAGAGAGGGGCTCCTTTCTCCACGCGGAGGGCAGGAAGATAAATGTCCTCGAGGGAGGCGAAGGTCTGGAGGCCGGAAGGAAGTCCTAGTTGCTCGAAAAGGGAACCGGCCTTCGTGATGAGGATCGGGGAGAGGAGGACGCCCGCCATGCGGAGGGCCATCGCGAGGTGACCCATCGTCGAGGCAAGCTCATCGCGCTTCCCCGGATCCTTCGCAAGCGCCCAGGGAGCCTTCGTGTCGATGTACTTGTTCGCCATGGAAAGGACGTCCATGATGCCCCGGTAGGCCTCCGTCACCTTGAGGGAGTCGATGTTCTCGCCGTAGGCACGGACGCACTCCCGGATGGCCTCGCTCAGCTTCCGGTCCTCCTCGTCGAGGTCGGCTTTTGTTTCGGGGAGGTCCCCGCCGAAGTACTTCCCGATCATCGAGACGGTGCGGTTCAGCAGGTTCCCGAGATTGTTGGCAAGGTCAGCGTTCAGCCGGTCGACAAAGAGCTCGGGGGTGAACTGGCCGTCGGCCCCGAAGACGATCTCGCTCGCCAGGTAGTAGCGCACCGCGTCCACGCCGTAGCGTTCCACGAGGGGCTCGGCGTACACGACGTTCCCCTTGGATTTGCTCATCTTCCCGTCCTTCATCATCATGAGCCCGTGGACGAAGATGCGGTCGGGCGCCCTTAGGCCGAGCGACTCGAGGAACATCGGCCAGTAGATGGTATGGAACCTCGTGATGTCCGCGCCCACGAGATGGACGATCTCGGAATCAGGATCCTGCCAGAACTTCTGGAAGAGGGAGTCGTCCTCCTGAAGGTAGCCCAGGGCGCTCACGTAGTTGAGGAGGGCATCGAGCCAGACGTAGACGACGTGCTTCTGGTCCTCCTTCACCGGGATCCCCCAGCGGAACGTGGTCCTTGTCACACATAGATCGTTAAGCCCCGGGGCGATGAAGTTGTTGATCATCTCCGTCTTCCTGCCCGCCGGGGTGATGAAAAGGGGGTTCTCTTCGAAGAGCTTCAGAAGCGCGGGGAGATGCTTCCCGCATGAGAAGAAGTAGGCTTCCTCCTCCTTCTCCTCCACAGGACGCCCGCATTCGGGGCAGACATGCTCCTTCCCGACCTGGGTCTCGGTCCAGAAGGTCTCCTCGTGGACGCAGTACCAGCCCTTGTACTTGGAAAGATAGACGTCGCCTTCCTTCAGGAAGCGGGAGAACACCTTCTGCACCGTGGAGACGTGGCGTTCCTGGGTCGTGCGGATGAAGTCGTCATTGGTGATGCCGAGGAGCTTCCACAGGGCGAGGAACTTCTCCGCGACCCCGTCGACGAACTCCTGGGGGGTCAATCCCTTACTGGTGGCGTTCTTCTCGATCTTTTCCCCATGCTCGTCGAGGCCGGTAAGGAAATACGTCTCGTAGCCCATGAGGGCCTTGCTCCGGCGGAGGATGTCCGCCATGACGGAACAGTAGGCATGGCCGAGGTGCGGGGAGGCGCTCGGATAGTAGATCGGCGTGGTGATGTAGAACTTCTTGCTCATGGGATGCTTCCTTCGGGCTGATTCTACCCCATCCAACAGATGGGAAGGGACTAGCGTCGGCTCCCGAGGTCCAGTCCTTCGCGGCAATCCTCGCTCAGGTCTGTGGGAAGCCCGGAGGGAGTGGGGGGGCCTTCCATGATCTCCCTCAGCCGCCGATCCCCTTGGTCGTAGGACCAAAGGAGAAGGTACCCGCCGATATAAGGGAAGAACGCGAGGTCAAAGTTATAGGCGGAAAGCCAGACCCCGAGGCCCCACCCGAGGAAGACGAAGAAGGCGAGAAGTAGGTAGACCCAAAGGAAGGAGGAGAGGAAATACCCACGCCTTTCTTTCGGGTAGCGGATCCTGATAAGAAGGGCAAGGTATCCCAGCGGGACGAGGACGAGACAGGGAATTTTCGCAAACCTTTCGTCGTAGTAAATCAACGTAATTAATATGGCGAACCCAACAATCCAAAGCAGCCGCTCGGGATTGTTTCGGAAAACAAACCATCCCTTCAAATAATCGGACAGACGTTGAAGCAATCTTCTTTTCGGGGTGGGGTGCCCCATCAAAAAGGCGACAAGAGGAGGCAGATCCCTGGCAATGAATGTCATGACGCTGGCGCCTGGGATGAGGCTGATGATCACGGAAAGGTAGCCCATTACCCGGAGCAATTTGACGTCCGCCGACTGTCCCGAGAAACATAACACATAGGTGAGGAAGGGAGCGACACAGGAGAAGAAGAGCGGTAAAAACGAATAGAGTGCAGGCGAGGTTTCCTGGCTCAGGGAAAGGAGCCCGCCATATACGGCGAGGAGCAAGACGAGAATCCCCGACACCCCGAAGACGAGGGCAGGCGACCACCAGGGTGACGTCCCGAGGGACGCGTAGACGCCAAGGGGAATCACCGCGACCGCAAAGCACCAGATGCCGATGAACCAGTTCACAAAGGGGAACAACGCCAACAATGCATTGTTCCTTCTGTCTTCGCTATTCATGTGGACAAATGGTATTCGGCAGATGTAATTGGTTCAAAAACAAATCCGCATGGCACAAATAGCGCCATTTGAACTCCGGCAGCTAAACCCATTTTTCTTTGTCCGCAACTAACCATCATCATGTAAGTGACCAATGCCCCCAAAGCGAAGAGGGCTAGAACAACACCCAAAACGAAGCTAATTACGTTTGAGCTAAACATCATCCAAAAGGATTGACCGAGGCCGTACGCTAGAGTCGTAACCCGACCCACAATTGAACCAGCAAAACTAAAGAGCTTACTGACCAGAACTTCCAATCCTATGTTTCCTAAAAGAACCAGGAACGAAAGTATTTCGTAAATGGTACCAATTAAACTCGCAAAAGTATTATCAATATCCAAATTGACGCTCAGAACCCATTCCAAACCAGCAATTAAACTATTGTACGTTTCAGCACAAGTCCTGGGGCTAATCTCGACGCCCAAAAACCACATTCCCCATTCGTCCGAACCGTGATGCCCTGTGTTAAAGCTAACGCCCCCCTGTCCAAGTGAATTTAATTCCAGATCTGTTATCTTCGGAGGGATCTTAGAACGGAGATAGTTGCGGAGATTGGACGAATTACCTGCAGGCATGGTTTCTTCGAACCAAACGTCAAAGTCGATGGAAGGAGCCGGTTCAGTAATGTCAGTAACCCGGAGGATTGTCTCATTGCCCGAAAACACGACACGCTCTTCGGGGTTAATGAGAGCGGCGATTTTTGTATATTCTTCATATGGTTTAATTATTTCCGGGAGAGAAGTGATCCCTTCTCCAAGATCAAGGGACAGGGTTGAAATTCCCCCATCCCCGCCACCTCCCAAAATTGGAGGCGTTGGTTCTCCTGTATTTGGATCTTCAATATCGTATCCAGGCCAAAAAGGCCGATCAGGGTTTTGGTCGTCATCAAGATAGAAACCATCAATACCTGATGTATCCAAGTCTATAAGGCCAGAAGATTGATCCCGAATCTTAGTCGCAACTTCGGGTGTAATTAGACCAAGGGTGCTCTCGGCAGTTAATAATCTGTCCAACGAATCCTGATTGAAGGAGGCGGAGTAACCATCCATAGGAATTTCGTTATTAAAGAACAAGTAATCAACTACATCGTCACTGAGAGAGGGCTGACTCTCAGAAAAATCAATAACACCCGTTTTGCAGTAACCAGAATCCGAGATCGTTGTTGTACAAAGGGACGAGATAATGGCCAATGTCAGTGTGGTGTACATACCCTTCTCCTTGATTCACTAAAACCACAGCTTCGAGCGCAAATCAATAAGAAAATAAGAGGGATTATAAAAGGCCTAAAGTAAACAAAATAAAATGGAACAATTTCTCGTTGTCGTGTTATAAGAACAAGATTGGCTACACCCTCACGAAGACAAAGAGGTACTCCCCGTAGTACTCATCCCTGAGAAGAATGTTCGCCTTCCCCGAGTCCTGCCGGAAGTGAAGGCTGACGGGACGAGGCTCCTCGGACTCGAAGAGCACGTCGGAGACGAGGGTGCCGTTATAGGAGCTTGTGACCTCACTATAGGCAAGATCGTAGAACGTCCCCTGGTAGGAGGACTCGTCCTCGATGTCCGTAAGGGTCAGCTTTAAGAGATAGGCCCTCTCCCCCGAAGCGGAAAGAAGGGTGTTCTCCCCTCCCCGCGCCTCGTACTGCTCGAGGGTGATGGGCGAGAAGGTCAGCCTCCCCTCGTAGCGCACCATCCAGTCGTTGGCCGAGGACATCTCCGCGGGTGTCAAATAGACGCCCGCGTCGACCGCGCTCTTCCCGCATGAGGAAAGAAGGGCGCCCAAGCAAAGCGCCAGAGGAACGATCTTCTTCCTGATCATGCTGTGGACCTACGAAAAAAGGCTTACCGAAGCGAGCCTTTTGAAAAACGACTACTTCTTCGCCCTAGCGAGCTTCCTGTTGAACTTGTCGATGACGCCGTCGGCCTGGACCGCGCGCTGCTTCCCAGTGTAGAAAGGGTGGCAGTTCGAGCAGGTGTCGACCTTGATCTCGTCGAGCACCGAGCCCGTCTCGAAGGTGGCCCCGCAGGTGACGCAGGTCACCGTGCACTTGTGGTAGGCCGGGTGGATTCCTTTTTTCATCTTGATAACTCCTTCCGCCTTGCGGACCATCGCCGCAAAGAGAGCGGGGCTACTCTACTCATCCAGTGATGGAAACGCAACGATGAGTTCTGTCTGTTCGGTTATGAGGTGAATCGTTTCCAGCAAAAGGTAGGGAGATGCCTAGTCTTGGATAAAGAGACGGCTCCCGTTCTGGTCCTTCCGAACACTGATCTTCTTCTCGATCGAGCCTTTCAAGGCCTCTACGTGCGAGATGATCCCCACCATCCTGTCTCCTTGCGACGAAAGGGACATGAGGGTGTTCACCACGGAGTCGAGGGATGCCGGGTCAAGCGTCCCGAACCCTTCGTCCACGAAGAGGCAGTCCATCTCCCTTGCTCCGGCCTCGCTGGCGATCTTCTCGGCGAAGGAAAGCGCTAACGCCAGGGCGGCCTTGAAGGACTCCCCGCCCGAGAGGGTGCGGATCGGGCGGATCTTCCCCGTCGCCACGTCATAGACGTCGATGTCCAGCGCATGGGACTCCGACTCGTCGTCCTTGGAGAAATCGTGGGCCAGCAGCTGGTAGGAGCCGCCGCTCATGCGGGAAAGCCTGTCGGACGCAAGCGCGCAGATCTCCTGGAACACCTGGGCTTGGAAATAGGTCTCGAAGTCGGTCCGGGGGCGGCCCACCAGCTTTCCGCGGGCGAGGTCCGACAGTTCCCTCCGCCGGAGCAGTTCCTCCGCCTTCCCGTCGGAAGAGGAGAAAGTGTCCTTGAGCCGCCGTTCCGATTCCTGTGCTTGCTGGAAGATTGCCTTCCTTGTTGCCAACGCATCCCTCAAGAGGCGGCACTGTTCCTGGAGGGCGGCCAGTTCCTCTTCCAAGGGAGCCAGTTCCCTTGGGACCAGCCTGTCGTAGCCAAGCACCTTGAAGTTGGAGACGATCGCTTCTTTGTTTCCCAGGTCTCTGAAGTATTTCTCCACGGCCGTCTTCCTGCCCGCGAGGTCTTCGCCTTCGTGCTCCTTCGCCTCCTCCAAGGAAGAGAAGTTCCCTTTCTCAAGCAAGGCCTGGAGAGCGGCCTTCAACCTCTCAAGGCTTCCTTTCAGCCCGGGGAGAGTGTCCTTGGCGCTCTTCCGTTCACCCTCAAGCGCGGCCTTCCTTTTCTGGAGCTCCGCGTGTTCGTTCGCCAAGGAAGCGATCCTGTCCTCGAGCTCCTTCTTCCTTTTCTCCGCCTCTTCCTTTTCCGTCCGGAGGGCGTCCTTGTCCTTGCCGCCTGTCCGTTTCTCAAGTTCCGACGCCTTCTCTTCAAGCCTGGCCGCTTCGGCCTGGAGGGCGGCGCTTTCCTTTTTGAGTTCCTCAAGGACGCTCTCTTCTCCCGGGAGGGAGTCTTCGAGACGCCTAGCCTCCGCAAGCTCTGCTTCTTCCGTTTCCTTTTGCTTCTTAAGGACAGCGATCCTTCCCTCTGATCCATCGATCTCCAGGAGAAGGGAGGACAGGGCTTCCTTCAGTTCCTCCTCGAGACCGCAGGACAAGGACGGCTTGCCGGAAAGGGACAGGAGCTTACCCTCAAGTGCCTTCCGTTCGGATTCTGCCTTCGCCTGGGAGGAAGCGAGGGAAGAGAGGGCCTCCTTGAGAGATTCGTCGGCCTCCTCCATGGCTTTCTTCGCTTCCTCGAGGGTTTCCTCGGAGATGGCTTCCCCCTTCCCCTTCGCAGGGCATGGGTGGTCGAGAGATCCGCAGACGGGGCAGGGAGACCCATCCTTCAGCCCAAGGGCGAGGGCGGAGGAAAGCTGGGCGACATGACTCCGATAAAGCCTTTCATACTCATCATGACGCGCCTGGGCCTTTTGCTTGAGGGAAGCGCAGGAGGCGCGCTCCTTGTCCAGAGAGGATTCCATCTTTCGGAGCGAATGGAGCGATTCCTCCAGGCCATCGAGCTCCCTTTTCTTCTCCAACAGAAAGGAAAGGGCCTGCCCCTCCTTTTGGAGAGCCAGGGCGAGGGTAGAGCCTTCATGCTTCTTCCTAAGCGACAGAACGCGTTCCTTGATATTGGAAATTTGCTTGGCTTTCTGCAGGATTTCCCCTTCCTTGGCCGCGAGGCTTTCTTTTGCCTTAGCCAAGGAGGAGGCCGCTTCCCTGAGTTCCTCCAGATCCTTGAGCAAGAGGTCCGTCTGAGTGACTTGGACGGCAAGTTCCTCCTTTTGCTTCTGCCAGAGAGGGACGTTCTCCGCCTCCTCATCTTTCTCCCTGATCGCCTTTTCAAGGGAGGGGAGTTCTTCGGATTCGATCCTCTGGATCCTTTCCTCGGTCTTGCGAATGGACTCCCCGAGGGAAGAGACCTCCTTTCCGCGCGCAAGGATGTCCGCGACGAGGGAAAGTTTTTCAAGGAGGGCCCGCTCCTCCTTCATCTCCTCTTCCCTCTCCTTCAGGACGGCGAGAGTTTGCGCCGCCTCTTCATATAGTCGCCGATTGTTCTCCTCTTCCCGGAAGGCATGGAGGGCCTTTTCCTTCTTGCTTTGTCCCTCCTCCATCTCGAAAAGCGACCCCTCTTCTTCCTTGATCCCCTTCTCCTCTTCCCCTAGGCACGAGGAAAGAAGCGCAAGCGCGTTCTTCATGTCGAGCTCCGGAGGAAGGGATCCTTCCTTCCCGTAGGCCTCCGCAAGAGGGGCGAAGGACCCTTCGTTGGCAAGAAGACGCCCGAACTCCCTCGCGAAGTCCTCGCGGATCGCGCGGAGCTCTTCCTCGAGGGCGTCCGCCTTCTCCTTCAGAAGGTCCTGGAACTTCACGAGGGGAAGCGTCCCGAGCAGGCTCCGGAGGATCTTCCTTCGCTCATCCGTGTTCGCCTGCACGAGCTTCCCGAAGAGGTTCTGTGCGATGAGGGTGGTCTTCGAGAACTCATCCTTCGTGAGGCCGAGGATCTCGACGATTTTCGCGTTCGCCTCCCGGAGCCTCTCCCAAGACTTCCCTTCCGAAGAGGAGACAAGGAGGACCTTCTCCCCCTCGACCTTGGTCGTTCGCGCGCCGTCCCTGGACTTCCTCTTAAGAAGCGCCTCCTGGGGAGGGCTCCTCCGGATGACGTATTCCTTCCCGTTCGCGAGGAAGGTCAGCGACACGTAGCACTCCGCGTAGTCCTCGCGGAAATCGCTCACGAGGTTTTCCTTCGGACGGTCGCCGCTCGCGCTTTCCCCGTAAAGGGCATAGGAGATCGCGTCGAAGATCGTCGTCTTCCCCGCCCCGGTGGGTCCTTCGATGAGGAAAAGCGAGCCCTCGAACATCCTGAAGTCGATCGTCACCTTCCCCGCGTAGGACTCGAAGGCCTGGAATTCCAGAAGAAGCGGCTTCATTCCCTGTCCCCCTCCCCGGTCGCCTCATGGAACACTGCCTTCGCGTACTCCCTCTCCTCCTCGCCCATCTCCTTCCCGAGCATCGCCTTGTGGAACTCCTCGAAAAGAAGGAGGGGCTCTTTCCTTTCCCCGGCCTTCGGGGAAGAAAGGAGGGCACGCCCTTCCATCCTCCGGTAGCCCACCCAGGCTGCCAGAGGAAACCGAGCCTTCAGCCTCCGCATCGGCTCCTCGACCCTTTCCCTGTCCTCGAGAAGGGCGAACACGTAGTCCCCCTCATGGCCTTCCGTAGAAAGGATTTCCTCAAGGGTGCCCTGAAGGAGGACGACGTCGTGGAGCGGCTTCCAGGGAAAAAATCGGACCGAGGCCTTTCCCTCCCCGTCGATCTCCACGACGAGAAAGTCCCTCTCCTGCCCCGCCTCGTCCCTCTCGAACTTAAAGGGAGCGCCTGGGTAATAGCCATGGGAGCACACCTTCGTCCTCTTGTGGATGTGCCCGAGGGCGAGATAGTCGAACCCATCGAAAAGGGAAAGGGGAAGGTTCCCCGTCCCCCCGACCTCGTAGCCATCCTCCCCCGCGACAAGGGGAAGGGCCGTCTCCGACCCCCCGGGGACCAGAGGCTTCCCGGAGGAAGGAAGCACCAGCTGGTGGGCAATGAGTACCCTCGGGCCCTTCTTCTCCGGAAGAAGAGAGAAGAGAGAAGAGATCCCTTCCCCGAGGGAGGAGAACTCCTTCCCTAGGGCAAGGGAGAGGGACGCCCTGCTTTGGTAGGGAAGGAGATGGAAATCCACCCCTTTGATTGAAACTGGAGCGAGGACGTCCTTCGCCTCCGTGGCGATATGGACCCCTCCCCTCCGGGCGAACTCCGAAAGGTAGGAAAGCCGGTCCGAGGAATCGTGGTTCCCCGCGATCATAAGGACGGGGATCCTAGCCTCCGCGCAGTCGGCGAGAAAGGTCCCCAGGACCTTCTGGGCCGCCCCGGATGGCGCGCCCGTGTCGTAGACGTCCCCCGCGACAAGGATTGCGTCGAGCGCCTCCCTCTTCGCAAGCGAAAGCGCCTCCTGGAGCATGAAGGAGGCATCCTCGAGAAGGTCGTACTCCCGGAGCCTCTTCCCAAGGTGGAGGTCGCTTAGATGGAGGAACTTCACGGCTACACTATAAAGCAGAAGGGGAATCCTGCCCCTCCCTTTACAACAAAGAAGCGCGACATGAGAATTTTCCTGGACAAAGAAGGAGGCATCCGATGAGCGAGAAGATCATTCCCGGGACGGGCGGGGACCATTATGTCCCTTATGAGGAAAGGACCGGCTCCGAGTCGATCGTCTACTTCACCCGCGACCTATCCGCGGAAGGGCTGAGGAAGGCCTTCCTCAAGGTAAGGGAGCCCCTCGTCGGGAAGATCGCGGTCAAGCTCCACACCGGCGAGCCCCACGGGCCGAACATCATCCCGCGGCCCTGGGTGAAGGAGCTCCTGGAGAAGGAGCTGCCAGAAGCCACGATCGTCGAGACGAACTCCTACTACGACGGCCCGCGCTACACGACGGAACGCCATAGGGAAACCCTGAAGGTAAACGGCTGGGCCGACTTCGCCGAGGTGGACATCCTCGACGAGGACGGGGCGAAGGAATACCCCGTCCACGGAGGCAAATGGTTCGACCATATGTGCCTCGGGGCACACGTGGACCGCTACGACTCCCTCCTCGCCCTCACCCACTTCAAGGGCCATAGCAAGGGCGGCTTCGGCGGCTCCAACAAGAACCTCGGCATCGGCATGGCCGACGGCAGGCTCGGGAAGGCCATGATCCACACCACCCCGGGGCAAAGCGACCAGTGGGACATCAGCGACGAGGAGTTCATGGAAAGGATGACGGAGTCCACGAAGGCCACCCTCGACCATTTCGCTCCGCGCATCTCCTACGTCAACGTGATGAGGAACATGTCGGTGAGCTGCGACTGCGAGGGAGTGAACGCCGCGCCGGTCGTCACCCCTGACGTCGGGATCCTCGCCTCCCTCGACATCCTCGCGATCGACCAGGCATGCGTCGACATCGTCTACGCGATGAAGGAGGAGGAGCACCACGACCTCGTGGAAAGGATCGAGTCCCGCCACGGGCATCGCCAGCTCAGCTACATGAAGGAGCTCGGCATGGGGAACGACCGCTACGTGCTGATCGACCTCGATAACGGGGAGAGGCGCATCTATCCCAAGGACTGCATCGTCGGGCTAAGGCCTTTCGGGAAGTAGCCTTGGCGAAAAGGGGGGAGCCTTGCGCTCCCCTTTTTTCGTAGGAAATCCTACCGTCTTGCGGATGTTTTCCTACTTTCCGCAGCCTGAAGGCCAGAGGAGGAGGCGTTTCGAATGAGAAAAGGGGGCTATAGGGAAAAACCAACGGAAAAGCCCTTCCTTGCAGTGAAAAAGGCGCGCCTTGAAGACGCGCCTATTGGTAGAGGTCGGGCTTTAGGCCACCAGGACGTCCCCGTCCGAGCAATGGACGAGGGCGCCCTCGATCGAGGTGTCCTCGTGCCACTCCCCGGAGGAACCGTGGAGATCGATGGAGGCCCATTCCTCCATCGTGCCCAGAAAGTTGACCCTGAGCGCGTTCCCTTCGCTCCCGCCGGAAGCCTCTAGGTACATCGAGCGGAACGCTCCATGGATGGACGTCACGCTCCTGGGGATCGTGACTTCCTTGAGGAAGCTCTGGTAGCAGAAGGAATCCTGCGCGAGGGAGGAGACTCCCTCCGGGATGAGGAAGGAGTCCTCGGAAAGCGCGTAGGGATAGATGAGAAGGGCTGGCTCCTCCCCCTTCGAGTAGAGGACCCCGTCCCTGATCTCAAGATAGGGGTTGTCCTCCTCGATGGTGAAGGTTCCCTCGCGCCCGAGGGTGGTCACCCCCTGGAACGGATTGATGCCGACTTCTTCAAGAGTGCTCGGAAGGTGGACGGAGGCGATGTAGTTCGCCCGCCCGAAGGCGACGTCCCCGATATAGAGGAGCCCCTCGTTCAAGGAAAGCGAAGTCAGGGAGGAGCAGAGCTCGAAGGCGGACTTCTCAATCCGAAGAAGGCTGGAAGGGCAGGACAAGGAGGCGAGCGGGGTGGAGATGAAGGCCTCTTCCCCGATGGTCTCCAGCCCTTCCGCGAGATCGATCTCGCGGAGGCTCCTCGCGAAATAGAAGGAACGGCTCCCGATCTCCTTGAGGGTGGAAGGGAAGCTGGCCTTCTTCGCGGCCGTCGAGTAGAAGGAGCCTTCCCCAAGGGTCAGAAGACCCTCGGGAAGGACGACCTCCTCAAGCGAGGACGTGTAGGAGAAGGCCATGTCCCCGATGCTTTGGAGCCCTTCCGGGAAGGAGATCTCCCGGAGGCCTCTCGCGGAGGCGAAGCACTCCTCCCCGAGGGAGAGCACCCCTTCCGGAAGCGTGACGCGCGCAAGGCCCCCGACATCCTCGAAGGCGTGCGCGAGGACGTTCCTGGTCCCCGAGGGGACCACGTACTCCTCGCCCTCCTTCGCGATCGGATAGCGAACCAGGTCCTCCCCTTGGAAAAGCACGCCGTCCAGCGAGGAGAAGGAGGGGTTTTCCTCGTCGACGAGGATCTCCTCCAGCGACCCCGCGTCAAGGAAGGAATCCCCCGTGAGGGAGGAGACGTTCTTCCCAAGCTTCACGGAGTCGACCGCGAGGTTCCGGAACACCCCTTCCCCGAGGCTCGTCACCGGGATCATCTCCCCGGAGGAAAGGACCTCGTCCGGGATGAGGACGGGGGAGGGAAGGTCGACCGGTGCCGCATAAGAAAGAATCTCTGCAGTTCCGTCCTCCTTTACGCGGAAAGTGAAGTCGGTTGGGTCCGTCTCCAGGAGGGCGAACCTTGCCTCGAGGAGGTTCTCCCCCTCCTTGGCAAGGAAGGTGTAGTAGCGGCCGCTCGGGGAAAGGGGATCCCCGTCCAAGGTCAAGGAAAGGAGGTGCTCCCCTTTCCCAGGACGGGCCTCCACCGTCACGGTGTCCCCCGGGGACACAAGCGAGGCGAAGTTGTCCTCAGTCACTTCGTTCCCGTCCTTGAAGAGGCGGATTATCCCCTCTCCCTCGAGGATGGCGATCTTCAAGGAGAAGGACTCCTCAGCCTCCGAGGAAGAGGAGGGGCCTTGGGACAGGGAGGAGGAACCCTCCTCCCCGTTCCCGCAGGAGGCAAGAAGCGAAGCCGACCCGATCAGGGCCAGGAGCAGGAAGGCCTTCCTCACCCGATCAGGCCCTCAAGTGTGGTCGACCCGACGCCGGAGAATGTGATCGTCGCCTCGCCCGAGACATAGGTCCCCATGATGCCGTCAAGGAGCCCGTAGGAGAGGACGATCTTTTCAATGCCTCCATCCTCGCCGAGGGTAACCCGGACTTCCTCGAGCCCGTCCATCCCGTCGATCGCGAATGGCCTCCTGTCGATGTGGAAGCAGTCGGTGAGCAGGGAGGCGTAGCCTTCCTTGGACACATATTCCTCCCCGACCTTCTCGAAGAAGGCGCCGGAGACCCCGGCGATCGTCGGGAGGAGGTCATCGTAGACATAGGCCCCGCAGTAGCCGGCGGGGAAGGGAGAGCTCCCGTCGTCATTGTAGATGCCTTCCTCATGGATGACCCATTCGCCGGACTCGGAGTCGTAGGCGTAGGGATATAGGCTCGGATCCATCTCCGAGCGAGGCGCGAGGTAGTAGTCGTCCTCGAACACCGGGCCGGGGAGCCCGGTCTTGGTGACGTCGTGGACGTAGAGCTCCCTTCCGGTGAAGGAGTACTCCATCGTCTCCTCGACATCAGCAGAGGTCTTGTCGGCGAGGTTCTGCTCCGTCCTCTTGTCCTCGACCCTCATCGTGAAGCTCTGGCCCTCGAGGGTGGAGAAGGCGTCTCCCACCCTCTTCGCGTCCGCATCCTCCTCAAGAGGGGAAAGATGTTCGATCGTCCTCTCCCCGAGGCTTTCGATATAAAAGGTCGCGCGGTTGGAGATGAGGGAGGCGGCCCCGGTGAGGGAGTCGATACTCGTGATGGGGGAAAGGACGAGCGAGAAGGAAGTGAACTTTCCTCCGTCCACCCGGAAGTAGGCTTCCTGGGGAAGGGAGAATGCTCCCGAGTTCAGGGAGTAGAGGAGGTTGTTGGCGATGACGCCGGCCTTCCCGGGGTCGACGTCGTAGCGCACGTACGCCTCGAAGTCCTCGTCAAGGACGAGGTCCTCCTCGAGGAGGATCGTCGCGAAGTTATAGAAGCCGTTGTCCCCGAAAGTGAGGTTCGCGTAATCCTGGACGACCTCGTTCTTCTCATTGAGGCGTTCCTGGTAGGCGCGGCCGTTCTCGTCGGAGAAGTAGGCGTAGGGACCTTCCGCGTCGATGGTGACCCCTCCCTCGACCCGGTAGGAGTAGCGGGACATCGCCTCCTCGGCCCCGTTGAAGGCGATCTCGTTGTAGTAGGTGTTCGTCTCCTGAGGCTCCCCGGAGATCACCGGGAATCCCTCTGCGTCATAGGCGGCGGGATAGCGTTCCTGGACGATGGTCCCGCTCAAGGCGAAGCCCTCCCGCATGAGGCGGATGTTCTCCCCGAGGGTGACGTCGGAGAAAGGCTCGATCTCGCTCGCGGCGGGGCTCCCCTTGGCAAGGAGGAGGGTGCCGCCCCCGAGAAGGGGAAGGGCAAGGAGCCCGGGAAGGAGGATGAGGATCGTTTTCTTGCTGTTCATAGGGCACCTCAGATGATCTCGACGGGGAAGGGGGGCTTGGAGTCCCCGAGCCCGGAGAAGGAGATGTTCATCGTCCCGGAGTTCCCAAGGAAGTCGCTATAGGTGGACTCCACGTGGGAGATGCAGTTCTCCGCCTCGTCGACGTACACCTTGACGTCGGTCACGTAGCCGTTATCCACGGGAGTGAATGTGTCGAAGGTGGACATGAAGACGTCGCGGACGATGAAGGGGATGTTGTCGAGGTTCGGCGTGTAGGAGCCGTCCTCGTTCCGATCGAAGATGTTCGCGGAGAGGCCGGAAAGCGAGTAGGCGACCTGGGCGTAGGTGAAGACGTTGTCGATCCCCGTGAAGTTCGAAGAGTTCATCTGGAAGGCGTTCTGGGAGGCGTTCCACTGATGGACCCGGAGCTTCCCGCCCGGGAGGACGCTCTTGAGAAGGAAGTCCGAGGCGCTAGGAGCGGTCGGCGCCTCTTCCCCTTCCTCAAGGGAATAGGACTGGCTGTAGATGCCCTCGTCCTCGCCCATGTTATAGATGGTGAGACAGGAGTCCTCCCCCACATAGACGCCGTCCATGTAGGGCGAGATCCTCCGGGATAGGGTGACTTCCTTCCCCTCCATGTTCTGGAGAGCGTTCCGGAGCGGCTCGTTCTCCGCCTTCATCGGCTGGGCCTGGATGACGTCCTTCGCGTTCGCCGTCCCGATCTGGTCGATCGCGAGCGACACCTCGTAGTTCCTCCTGACCCAGGTCTGGTGATAGGGATCCTCCTCGGTCCCCACCGTGGAGGCCGAGGTCCCGTCCATCGCCTCGGAGACGAAATGCGCGGAGGCGGAGTCGTCCCCGAAGGTCACCTCCCTCGTCTCAAAAGCGACGTTCTGCCGGAAGCCTTCCGTCTGGGAGAAGAGGGTGCTGAAGAAGATGCTCGCCTTGGAGGGCGAAAGGGAGAAGGTCCAGCCCTCGACAGGGGAAAGATCCTCCCTCTGGATCATCTTGAAGGGATTGATGAGGCCGTTCGCCCCATAGGGGATGAGCTCCCCGTCGGCATCCGCGGCAAGCCCGCGGACGACCTGGTTCCCGTAGTCGAGGTACACCAGCGCGGCGTATCCCCCCTCGTCATAGGCGTTCTCCCCGCCCGAGTAGACGAGGCTCCCGTCCTCGAGGACTTCGTAAGCCCGCCGGTCGATCCCAACGTAGTCGGAGTGGTCCTGGAAGAGGAAGACGACGCGGTAGTGCTCCTCCTTCGTCTCCAGCGCCTCGTCGGGCACCTGGAAGGAAGAGTCGGCGAAGTAGCTTTCCTCGACGACGAGGTCCCCCTCCACCCGGAAGCCGGTCCGGAGGGCGGCGATCTTGTCGTTGATGAAGTTCTCCGCGACCGGAACGGAGGAAGAGCCTCCCTCGCTTCCCGAGGAAGAGCTCGCGGAGGTGACCGTATCGTCCCCGCAGGCGGCGAGGACGAGAAGCGGCACTCCCAGCAGCAACAGGCATGCTTTCTTCATATTTCTCCTTTCATGGGAAACGGGCGGCCTCGCGGTCGCCCGGATCGACGTAAAGATGCTTGCTTAGTAGATAAGCCAGTTGATGGTGACCGTGGCAGTGCCTTCCGCGGGCATTTCGAAGTAGTAGTAGCCCGTCATTTCGGCCACAATGACATCTCCGCCGTTCACCTGGACTCCGTTGGTGCGGACGTTCCCGCCCGTCACCCCGATGTAGACGAGGTCGCCAGGGTTCGCGGAGGTGATCTCCGTCTCGCCGAAGTCGCTGTAGAACTTCACCTCGGCGCCTTCGGGAGCGTTCTCCTCCGGCACCCAGATGAGGTTGCCCTGAGCGGGATCGTCTTCCTCCTCCCAGAGAACGGTGATCGTCACGTTCTCCTCGGGCATTTCGAACTCCCAGGTCCCTGCGCCGTAATCAGCTCTCGGGGTGGCAGGCTCTCCGTTCACGAGGACGCCGGTCGGAGTCGCGGTCTCACACCAGACGTTCACCAGCACGGTGTCACCGGCAGAAGCGGTGGTAATCTGCCCGGCATCCGATCCGGAGCTAGGGAAGAACATCACATCGGCGTCGGGATCGCCCTCGCCAGGAACGTACGTGAGGCTGTAGGAATCACCAGTGACAGGCGGCTCCCCGGACTCGCCCCAGGTAAGGACAAGGTGAGCATTCTCTTCCGGCATAGTGATGACGTAGTAAGTGGTATACCCATCGGAGTAGGTTTCCGTGACAGGGTCGCCATTCATGGTGATCGAGGTCGGAGCGGCCCAGTTTCCCCCCTCCTCATAGGCGTCGATGTAGATAGTTTCCCCAGCGGGAACAGAGCCAAGGTCGGAAAGCAAGATCTGATCCATCCATCCACCCGGGTTCAGGGTGTAGAAGTCGGCGTTCCCGCTTTCGGTGCCAGCGGTTTCATAAGTAAGCGCGTAGGTGTCCGCAGGAGGATCCTGCTCTTCCCAGGAAAGGACGAGATGGGCATCTCCCTCAGGCATAGTGATGACGTAGTAGGTTCCGTAGCTGGTTTCGTAGGTCTCGGTTACCGGCTCCCCGTTCAAGGTGACGGAGGTAGGGATGGGCCAGCCGCTCACATCGAGATAGGCGTCGATGTAAATGACCGTCCCGGGTTCCACGGACTGAAGTTCTGCGGTTGTAAACTGCTGGTAGCCAGGCGCGCCGGACCCGTTGTCTTTGTAGAAGTAGGCAACGCCACTGCCGTTGTCGTTCTGGAACTCGAAGGTAAGCGCGCCTCCGGCGGCGGGCTTCGTCAGGTGGACAACGATCTCGACATCCTCCGCGCCCATGTCGAAGGTGTAGTAGGTCTTGCCAAGGTACTGGGAAGTCAGAAGAGCGGAGCCGTCCTTCGTGACGGACTCAAGCTCATAGCCGCTCTCGGGATCGACCTGGACAAGGACATTGACCCAGACGCCTTCCTCTACGGAAGAGGGATCGATCGGGTTGGTGAGGCCCTTGTACCCGTCGTAGTA
The DNA here is from genome assembly GCA_949289845.1 of uncultured Bacillota bacterium. Taxonomy (GTDB): domain Bacteria; phylum Bacillota_I; class Bacilli_A; order RFN20; family CAG-826; genus UBA4951. The sequence continues at coordinate 7,719 of CASEPN010000003.1, read as the reverse complement.
GGTCAGGGTGACGGCGCCCGCGGCCTCGGCGGGATCGACCACATGGGTGACCGCGTGCCCCGTCTCGGCAGAGGAGGCCCACTCGATTGTAATCACGACGTCCTCGGCCGGCATGATGAAGGACCATGTGGCCCCGTACTCGTGGGTCGCTTCCGTTCCGTTGACGAGAACCCTGGAGACTTCGGAGCCGCTGATGATGCCGCCGGTGATGCCGAACATGATCTCATCGCCTTCCTCGGCCTGGGTGGTCGAAACCCAATTGACGTAAATGTAGTAGGAAAGGTCAGCGGGATCGTTTTCGCTCGGCTGGTAGGTGATGGTGTAGGTGTCGGCTGCCTGCGGCCACTCGACAGTGATGGCCACGTTTTCCGAAGGAACGGTCAGCTTGTACTTGCCGGTGTTGTCGTCGAGAGGGACTTCCACGCCGTTGGCGAACACCTTGTCCGGCCAGATGTTGTCCGCGTAGATGTCAAGGTAATAAGTCTCTCCAGGAACGGCCTGGAAGGAAGTGCCCTCGATGGTCTGCCAGCTGGAGTTCTGGACAACGCATGCGGCCCCTTCGGGAGCATCGGCCCCAAGGTTGATGGTGACGGTGACGGCCTCCGCGTAGACGATGCGAATCTGAACGTCTTCGTCCGGCATCTCCTCGATGACATACCTGGTCCAGCCATCGACAAGGGTGGTCCCAAGCGCCGTATCTCCGAGATAGACCCCGACGAGCTTGTGGTTGAGGGGCGCGTTGCTCACCTTGATGTAGACGGTCTCTCCCGCCTTGGCGGTGGTGATCTCTTCCTGGCTCTCGTTATAGAAGGTCGCGGAGAGGGTGGGGTCGGTCGTTCCTTCGATCTTGTAGGAGAGGGCGTGCCCGGTGGTCGGGACGCTGGCCTCGACGCTGATCGCGATGTCCTGATAGGGCATCGTGAAGGTGTAGACGTAGGGCTCTTCCTCGCTCTCGGTCCACCCGATGTACTTGTCCTCGGCAGGAGTGCCGTTCACAAGCACCTGGTCGACGGTGACGCCCTCGGGAACATCGAGAGTGACGGTGATGGTCTCGCCCTGGTGGGCGACCGCGGTCATCCCTTCCTCGTTCGCGAAAGTCGCGGTGATCCCCGTGTCCCCGCCGTCGAAGGAGAGGTTGTAGTAGATCCACTCCGTCTCCGCGGTCAGGACGACGCCTTCCTCGGGCATCACGAAGGAGCCGAACCCGTCCTCGTCGAGGGCGATCTCGTTCCCGTTCCAGGTCACCTTCTCAAGGGTGAGGATCTTCGTGTAGGAGCCCATGACCTTGGCCTGCACGTAGATGGTCTCCCCGGCCTCCCAGGTCGTCTGGTCGAAGGGATAGGGGACGAGCTCGTGCTGGGTGCCGAAGTAGGTCTCGTTCTCGACGATCTCCGAGCCGATGGAGATGCTGATCCCGTCCGGCTCCTGGATCTCGATCGCGTGGCCGGCAGGAGCCTGTCCCTCGGTCTCGATGGTGATGGTGACGTCCTTCGCGGGCATCGTGAAGATGGCGCTGGTGCCCTCTAGCTCAAGAGCCTCTCCATCAAGAAGGATTCCCGTGACAGCGTAGCCCGGGTTCGCGGACGGAGAGACGTAGACGTTCGTCCCCTCGATGATCGAGGAGGCGTTGAGCTCCGTCATAGCGGCGGAATCCATGAGGTAGACCTCGCTGATCGCATCCGCGTCGTAGTCGAGGGTCACCTTGTAGGAGGGGATGGTCTCGATGGTGATGGTGGCGTCGGAGGCAGGCATCGTGAAGGAATAGGAGCCTTCGTTCGCCTGGATGACCGTGTCCCCGATCCGCACCCGGTAGGCGCCGGTGCCGCTCCCCGGTTTGATGAGGAGCGTGTACGTCTCGTTGGGCTTGAGGTCGTAGGTGCCGTCCGCGTTCGCGGGGATCGTGTTCCACCCCTTGTCCATGAGATCGACGATCTCGACGCCCGCCTTGTTGTCGATGGTCAGGACGTAGGAGGAGAGGACCTCGTCCTTGAGGGTCACCGTGACGGTGACGTCCCCCGCGGGCATCAGGAAGGAGTAGGTGCCGTCCGGGTTCGCGGTGACCTCGACCCCGGCGACGCTCAGGGTGACCTTGTCGACCTCCTTGCCGTCGGGGCAAACGATCGTGAGGGTGATCCTCTCGCCTGCCTCCGCGCTTTCCTTGCTCGGGGTGACGGTCGCGCCCCCCGTCTCGCCGATGAGGATGGAGTGGGTCTCGACAACCGGCGTGCTCGAGGAACCCGAATCTCCGGCGCTGGAGCTCGTCCCTGTGGAGGACTCGCTGGAAGAACCGGCGGAAGTGACTCCCTGCTGGTCGCATCCTGCGAGCGTCACAAGGGCCAGGAGCAGCGCAAGGCCGATGTTCGCTTTCTTCATGTCTTTACCTCCGACTAATTCGAAAAGACGGTTTACTATGTATCCGAGGACTCATTTCTCAAGACTTTTCTTGTTTCTTCGACAAACTTTTTCCTCATAAGGAAAACGGATGCCCTGAGTTTCGGCGCATCCGTCGTTTTATTCCTTATGCAGGAGGTCGATGTCGAAGGGCTTGGCGCGCACGAGGCTGTTGGGGGGCACGCTCTCGAGGATGAAGGCGTTCGACCCGATGATGGAATCGTGCCCGATCACCGTCCCGCCCCCGAGGATCGAGGCGCCCGCGTAGACGGTGACCCTGGCTTCCAGGGTCGGGTGGCGCTTCTCCCCGGCGAGAAGCCTTCCCTTTCGGAGGGAAAGCGCGCCGATCGTCACCCCCTGGTAGATCCGGCATCCCTCGCCAATCTCGGAAGTCTCCCCGATGACGATCCCGGTCCCGTGGTCGATGCAGAGCCCGGGGGCGATCCTCGCGCCCGGATGGATGTCGATCCCCGTCCTGCTGTGGGCGTATTCGCTGATGACCCTCGCCGCGAAGGGGAAGCCCAGGCCCAGGAGATGATGGGCGATCCGGTAGGCGCTGATCGCGATGAAGCCGGGATAGGCAAGGACAATCTCCGCCTTCCCATGCGAGGCGGGGTCCCCCTCGTAGATGGCCTCCACGTCCTTCTCGAGGCTTTCCCTAACAGAAGGAATTCCCTCGAGGAAGTTCCGGAAGGGAGGCTTCCCTCCCTCTTCCTCCGGAAGCGACTCGTAACGGGACTCCGCCCTTTGGAGGATCCTCTCGACGAGGGATTCGTCCCTGTCCTTGTGGTAGTAGTCGAAGAACATGAGCTCCCTCATGTCCTCGTAAAGCTCGCGCGCCCCTTCGCGTGAAAGGCGGGGGCCCTCCTCCTCCCTTTCAGGTCCAAGGACCCTTTCCAAGAGCTCCATCGTTTCCTTATTCATATAGTCCCTCGACAGACAGATACCTCTCTCCCCCGTCCGGGAGAAGGATGACCGCGTTCTCCCCCTTCTTCACGCGGTCCCTCGCCTTCAGGATGCCAATAAGCGCCGCCCCGGAGGAGATCCCGGCGAGAATGCCTTCCTCCCGGGCAAGCCTCCTCGCGCCCTCGTAGGCTTCCTCGTCACCCACGGGAACGATCTCGTCCACGAGAGAGAGGTCCAGCACCTCGGGGACGAAGTTCGCCCCGAGCCCCTGGATCCTGTGGGGACCCGCGCGTCCTTCCCTCAGGAGGGGCGAGGAGGAAGGCTCCACCCCGAGGATCTTCACCGCAGGATCCTTGCTTCTCAAGTAGGAGGCGGTCCCGGTGATCGTGCCTCCCGTCCCGATCCCGGCAAGGAAGACCCCGACCTTCCCTTCCAAGTCCTCCCATATTTCCTTCCCCGTCCTCTCGTGAGCCCTGGGGTTCTCCGGATTCTCGAACTGGCGGGCCCTGACCGCGCCGGGATGGGAGAGGAGGTATTCCTCCTCCATCCGCAGGGACCCCATCATGCCCTCGGAGGCGGGGCTCAGGATGACTTCCGCGCCGAAGGCCCTCATCGCGAGGATCCGCTCGCGCGAGGCGTTCTCCGGCATGAAGGAGACGAAATGAACCTTCTTGACCGCGCAGGCCATCGCGAGGGAAATCCCCATGTTTCCGCTGGTGGCCTCGACGAGGGTCCCTCCTTCTCGGAGGCCCCCCTTCCTCAGCGCATCCTCGACGATCATCGCGGCAGGGCGATCCTTCACAGACCCGGAGGGATTCGACCTTTCCAGCTTCGCGTACAAGGAGAAAGCAAGGCCCTCCATCTCCATGATGTTCCCGAGGAGGATCAGGGGGGTTCCCCCGATTGCCTCAAGGATGTTCTTCCTGACTGCCATGAGGAAAGGATACTCCAAAGGGCGAGATCCCTCCCCAAACTCTCCTCCTTTCCTGGCCTTCCTTCCCCAAGGAGGTGGTTCCCCTATGAAAAATCCCACAATCAATAAGGGAATTGCGAGGTTCCATGATTCACCTAGAAAGGATCGCCCAGGAAGGCGGGGACCCCCTTCCTTGATTCCCCTGCTGGTTGAGGGAATTCAGCCAGCAGGAGAGAAACGCGCCCAGGCGGTTATTGAGGAAATCCGGGGAAGGGGAAGAATAAAGGCAGGAGGAAATGACATGGAAAACATCGGCGAAAGGCTCTTGCGGCTCCGGAAAGAGAAAGGACTGACGCAGGAGGAGGTGGGGGCGAGGCTCTCCCTATCCCCGCAAAGCGTCTCCAAGTGGGAGAACGGCACGAGCCTCCCCGAGATCGACACTCTCGGGAAGCTCGCGGACCTATACGAGGTCAGCACGGACTACTTGCTCGGGAGGGACGATGCCAAGGAGAGGAGAAGCAGCTCCCCGACCATCGTCATTCACGTCGAGGAAGGCGGTAAGGAGGAGGTAAACATCTCCCTCCCCTATCCCCTTGCGAGGATGTTCCTGAGGAAAGGGATGCATCTCGGCACAGAGAAGACCGATGGCATTCTTTCAGCAGAGCAGCTGGATGAAGCGGTGGCATCTGGAGCGAGGGGCAAGATCGTCGAGGTGAAGGACGAGGATGCCAACGTCACGATCGCGATCGAGTAGCGAACCCGGCAGAAGAGCGCCTGATTGCCGGAAGGAAGGCCGTCTTCCCCTCAAGACAAAGGCCTAGTAACGAAAAAGGACCCACAGGGGTCCTTCCAAGAGCAATCGCCTTTCCTTAGTGTCGCCGCACGGACCCATCCGTCCCCGAAATGACGATCTTCTCCCTTCTAAGGCGATCATGCCGCGTTTCCATAAATCCACGAACGGCTTTTCCAAAATACCCCTTGCCCATGCCCAGGCAGCCTCGCATAAGGAAAACGCAGGCCGGAAGCAATGCCGCCGGAAATAGGAATTCGGTAATTCCGAATGTTTAATATTTCCGAAACATTGGGCGGCCCGCCCAAATGATTCATGCCTAATAACGTATTTCTATGCTGTATGGCGGCTTCAGCAGGTTTTGGTGTTTCGAGAATTGCGCCCGAACGTTCCTATAGGCATCGTTCATCAAATCGCTGTCCTCGCTCCTATTGGGAAGGCTGCGGTCTTCCGGACTGCTGTATATTTCGTAACTGACGCGGATGACGAACTTACTGCCGTAAACCCCTTCAAGATGGGCCCGGGCATAAGCAAAGAACTGATGACTGTAGGAACCGCAGAAAAGACAGCTGTCGTTTATATCGCTGCAGATGGCTTCGACCGCATCGCGGTTCGTATAATTAGGAAGGAGGTCGAAGGCAGAATACGAATAAGAGGTGCTCTTCACGTAATTTTCGTTTTCGCGGAAAAGCGCATATTTGACGATCAAATACACGACTAGCACGGACACACCCATGGAAACATAGACGGCCCAGGAAGCCGCTAGGGAAACGAATCCGAGCCCGATTCCGACAACGATTATTGCGATCGGGAATCCAAAACACATCCAGAATTCATTATTCGCGATGTCTTTTTCCTCCCTTTCCTTCATGTCGACGACCTTGAACATCGAAAATACATAGCCTATCGATAAGCCAGCAAAGGATATGAACGCGGCCGAAACAAGGGGAACGATGGAGTTCGCGTACATAACGATTCCGACGATGATCGAGACGATGGAGAGCAAAATTGCGAGATAGTGACCGAGAATCGTCAGGGAATTCCCGTTGGGAAGGGAATAGAGGACGTCGAACACGACGAAGAAAAATCCGATGACTACCACCGAAGCGAAATCGAGGTATTGGGAAAAGGCAATCATAAGCGGAACGACGGCGGCCGAAGAAACAAAAAGCAATATCCACCGGAAGTTCTGGAAATACATCTTCCTTTTGCTTGCCCCGTTGATTCCCAGCAGCAGGGTATTAGTCAGATAGACGAATCCAAAATATCCGGCTTCCTTGGCCAGGTTGACGGCATATTCCGGTCCGCTCGGCTCGGGCGTACCGTCAAAAAGGGTGATGAACCGCATAATCAAGACCAGCCCGATGACCAAGTAGAAGATTATGTAAAACAGGATCCTGGTAAAACGGCTAATGAAGCTGATGTTCGTCATTGCACCGAAACAGTGCAATACGGAAAGGCAGCTAAGGAGGAGCAAAAGGGGCCAGTTGAAACCATTGGCAGACGAAAGATCGAAGGAATTAACGAAAAGTTCTATTACAAGCGGGGAAACGACCATCAGGCAATAAAGGATACATGCGATTACCTTTCCCCAACGGCTGTCGAGAAAACGTCCTTCCATATGCCGTCACCGCCTCGTCATTTCGTCAAGCGCCACAAGGTCTTCGGTAAACAATTCGACATAGAACTGAACGTTCTTGTCCTTGTGTTTTGAATTCACGATAACGTTCTTCTGATTCTTGAAAAATAGCATATGTTAACCCTCTTTTTGTTTTTCACTTCAAAATATTATAATAAATCCATAAGGCTCCAAAACCAAGCCAAATAGGGAAATTAGCTTCGGCTTGGCCCACTATGTCGCCGCACGGACCCATCCGTCCCCGAAATGACGATCTTCTCCCTTCTAAGGCGATCATGCCGCCTTCCCCTCGATCCGCGAACGACTTTTCCAAAGGATCCCTTGCCAATGCCCAGGCAGCCTCGCATAAGGAAAACGCAGGCACCGTCTGGCTTGTCCGGGCTTGCCACGAAGCGATCCGGGCTTGCCTGGGAAGCGTTTCTGAATTCGCCAAGAAATAAGAAAAGGGCCTCGCCGAGGAGGCCCATGGAGAACGGTTCTTGTTGTGATTTCCGGGACAAGCGAGCCCAGGAAACTACATTAGCAATGAATAATCCAAGCAAGCTAATTCTCATTCCTGTGTCTGTTATCCTGTGACCGCCGGACAGTCTGCTGCCGTCAGCCAACGAAGATTATATTAAAGAAACGGGGGGTCAAGTATTTTTTCTTGACATCCCAATTTTTTGTAATGTTTTTTACCCATTCGCCTGTGGCGATCACTTCATAATCATCTCTTTGTCAGACGGCAGCGGTTTCAGTGGTGCGGATGGCAGCGTCTGATACCAGTATGCGCAGGAAGTGTAGTCATCGTATCGCGGCCCGGTCCATCCCAGATTGTCCAGCGTCATGCGGAATTTGGTCTCAAAATGAATCGGGTCAGCGATGTGGAAGCGGTATAGCAGAAATCTCTGCTGGCCGTTGTAAAATTCACGGTTATCACCGTAGATGGCGTACATTCCGCAGTAAAGGCCGCTGTAAGTCTGATAGGATTTGATTTGAACATCATTTCCAAAGCCGTAGGAGCCGCAGAAATAATCCTCTGTGCCTGTATAGTGAATGGAAGGATATTTGTCATCGTCTATGTACATTCTGGCTTCGCCC
>CASEPN010000002.1 GCA_949289845.1 uncultured Bacillota bacterium | reverse complement strand
CTGTTATCCCCAGGGTAGCTTTTATCCGTTGAGCGACGACCATTCCACACTGAAATCGCCGGATCACTATGCTCGACTTTCGTCCCTGCTCGACTTGTAGGTCTCGCAGTCAAGCACCCTTATGCCATTGCACTCGTTGCATGATTTCCAACCATGCTGAGGGTACCGTGACGCGCCTCCGTTACCTTTTAGGAGGCGACCGCCCCAGTCAAACTGCCCGCCTAACACTGTCCTCCACGCCGGTAAGGGTGTAAGTTAGAACAATCATAATCCAAGAGTAGTATCCCAAGGGTGACTCCACGAAAGCTAACGCCCTCGCTTCAAAGTCTCCTACCTATCCTGTACATGAAGTACAATTGCTCAATATTAAGTTACAGTAAAGCTCCATGGGGTCTTCCCGTCTAGTCGCGGGTAACCTGCATCTTCACAGGTCTTAAGATTTCACCGAGTCTGCTGTCGAGACAGCGCCCAAATTATTATACCATTCGTGCGCGTCAGAACTTACCTGACAAGGAATTTCGCTACCTTAGGACCGTTATAGTTACGGCCGCCGTTCACTGGGGCTTCAATTTAGAGCTTCACCTTGCGGCTAACCCCACCTTTTAACCTTCCAGCACTGGGCAGGCATCACCCCATATACATCGCCTTACGGCTTAGCATAGAGCTGTGTTTTTGGTAAACAGTTACGGCTTAGCATAGAGCTGTGTTTTTGGTAAACAGTTACTTGGGCCTCTTCACTGCGGCTCCCCTCGCGGGGAGCGCTTCTTCTTCCGAAGTTACGAAGCGATTTTGCAGAGTTCCTTAACAACAGTTCACTCGCTCACCTTAGGATACTCTCCTTGGCCACGTGTGTCCGTTCTCGGTACGGGCCGCGCGCACTTAAGCTAGCAGCTTTTCTCGAGACCTGGTTTGCGGGCTCCGGTACTAGGATCGCTCCGTTCCCTCGCGCTCGCCCTTTCGCCTTGCCCGCCGGATTTGCCTGACGGACGGCCACGGGGCTTGGCCCCCAATCCGATAAGGGGGACCCGCTCTCCAGATCTGTCACTACGTCGCATGCGCGCGGGGGCAGGAATCTCGACCTGCTGTCCATCGACTACGCCTCTCGGCCTCGCCTTAGGCCCCGCCTAACCCTGGGAGGACGACCCTTGCCCAGGAAACCTTGGCCAAACGGTGGGAGGGATTCTCACCCTCCATCGTTACTTACGCCGGCATACTCACTTCCATGCAGTCCAGCGGTCCTTCCGGTCCGCCTTCGCCCCACATGGAACGCTCCCCTACCACTTGGTAGAAAACTATCAAATCCGCGAATTCGGAACAACGCTTAAGCCCCGGTAAATCATCGGTGCAGGGATACTCGACTAGTGAGCTGTTACGCACTCTTTGAATGATGGCTGCTTCTGAGCCAACATCCTAGTTGTCCATGCGTCCCCACTTCCTTTAACACTTAGCGTTGATTTAGGGTCCTTATTCGGCGGTCTGGGCTGTTTCCCTTTTGACCATGGAGCTTATCCCCCACAGTCTGACTCCCTGGATACGCCCCGCGGGATTCGGAGTTTGATTGAATTCAGTACCGCCTGAGGCGGCCATCAGTCATTCAGTGCTCTACCCCCGCGAGGTAGTGGCCAGAGGCTAGCCCTAAAGCTATTTCGGGGAGAACCAGCTATCCCCCGACTCGATTGGAATTTCTCCACTACCCTCAGCTCATCCGCGGGCGTTTCAACGAACGTCGGTTCGGTCCTCCGGAGGGTGTTACCCCTCTTTCAACCTGGCCAAGGGTAGATCGTCGGGCTTCGGGTCCACGCTTGCATACTGAACGCCCTGTTCAGGCTCGCTTTCGCTACGGCTCCGCCTCTACGGCTTAACCTCGCAGGCAAACGTGACTCGCCGGCTCATTCTTCAATAGGCACGTCATCAGGCATTAACGCCCTTTGACTTGTTGAGAGCATGCAGTTTCAGAATCTTTTCACTCCCCTTCCGGGGTTCTTTTCACCTTTCCCTCACGGTACTGGTTCGCTATCGGTCACCGACTAGTATTTAGCCTTGCGCCATGGTCGGCGCAGCTTCCGTCAGGATATTTGACCCGACGTACTCTGGAACACGCTAGGGCTGGCGACGGTTTCTCCTACAGGGCTATCACCTTCTATGGCCGGATTCCCATTCCTTTTCGGATACCATCCCCAAGTCCCATGCCGCGGTCCGCAACCCCGGTCTTGCGACCGGTTTGGGCTCCTCCGCTTTCGCTCGCCGCTACTGACGGAATCGATACGATCTTTCTTTTCCTCCGGGTACTAAGATGTTTCAATTCCCCGGGTCTTGCTCCGCTGGCTTAGCCAGTCCGGTGCCGCGAAATGACTCGCGGCGGGTTCCCCCATTCAGAAATCTGCGGATCGAAGCTCACTTCCAGCTCCCCGCAGCTTATCGCAGGTAGTCGCGTCTTTCATCGCCTGTCGGTGCCAAGGCATCCACTGCACGCCCTAATAACTTCTTATCTCTTCGTAAGCCATTATCAGGGTCGGGCAACCCTTTCGGGCGCCTCGACTTTGATTTTGATCTATCTCGCTATCAGTGCTCTCGTTCCCGGGTTTCCCCGGTCGCGCTAGCACGGAAAGAACATGTTTCTTGTAGTGTTCGGTTTTCAAAGAGCACGGCTGGAGGACAGATCCTCCAAAACCGGACAGACATACATGCCGACGGGAAGAAGGCGCCAGTGGCCCTCCTCCAGGTTCGTGACTTGGTACCGCCGGAACGCGCTATGCGTCCGGCACTCCTTAGAAAGGAGGTGATCCATCCCCACGTTCCCGTAGGGATACCTTGTTACGACTTAACCCCAATCACCGGTCCTGCCCTAGGCGCCTCCCTCCCTTGCGGGTTGGGCCGACGACTTCAGGCATTACCAGCTCTCATGGTTTGACGGGCGGTGTGTACAAACCCCGGGAACGTATTCACCGCGGCATGCTGATCCGCGATTACTAGCGATTCCGCCTTCGTGGAGGCGAATTGCAGCCTCCAGTCTGAACTGAGGCCGGCTTTCTGGGATCGGCTCGAGGTCGCCCTGTCGCTTCCCTTTGTACCGGCCATTGTAGCACGTGTGTCGCCCAGGACATAAAGGGCATGCTGATTTGACGTCGGCCCCACCTTCCTCCGATTTGCATCGGCAGTCTCCCCAGAGTTCCCAACTAAATGATGGCAACTGAGGACGAGGGTTGCGCTCGTTGCGGGACTTAACCCAACATCTCACGACACGAGCTGACGACAACCATGCACCACCTGTGTGTTGCGTATATGAGCCGTGTCTCCACAGCCTTTAGCAACCATGTCAAGCCCTGGTAAGGTTTTCCGCGTAGCGTCGAATTAAACCACATGCTCCACCGCTTGTGCGGGGTCCCGTCAATTCCTTTAAGTTTCAGCCTTGCGGCCGTACTCCCCAGGCGGTTGGCTTAATGCGTTTGCTTCACCACTGACTCATGCCAATAGTTAGCCAACATCGTTTACGGCGTGGACTACTAGGGTATCTAATCCTATTTGCTCCCCACGCTTTCGTGACTGAGCGTCAGTAGCGCCCTGGTCAACCGCCTTCGCCACCGGTATTCTTCCGTATATCTACGCATTTCACCGCTACACACGGAGTTCTGTTGACCTCTGACGTACTCTAGCCCGCCAGTTCCCGGAGCTATACGGGGTTGAGCCCCACTCTTTACGCCCAATAATTCCGGATAACGCTCGTGACCTACGTATTACCGCGGCTGCTGGCACGTAGTTAGCCGTCACTTTCTGGCGAGGTACCGTCAGGCCGGACCCATTTCCTGGTCCGGCGTTTCGTCCCCCGCAACAGAGCTTTACGACCCAGAGGGCCTTCATCGCTCACGCGGCGTTGCTCGGTCAGGCTTTCGCCCATTGCCGAAAACTCCCCACTGCTGCCTCCCGTAGGAGTATGGGCCGTGTCTCAGTCCCATTGTGGCCGGTCATCCTCTCAGATCGGCTACACATCCTCGCCTTGGTGGGCCGTTGCCCCGCCAACTAGCTAATGTGCCGCAGGTCCATCCAGGAGCGGCGCTTGAAGGCGCCTTTCAGAAGGAGGGGATGCCCCCTCCCCGGTTATCCGGTATTAGCCGAGCTTTCGCCCGGGTATCCCAGACTCGAGGGCAGGTTACCTACGTGTTACTCACCCGTTCGCCTCTAGGGGATTGCTCCCCCCGATCGACTTGCATGTGTTAGGCACGCCGCCAGCGTTCATCCTGAGCCAGGATCAAACTCTCAAGTAAGTTGATTTGATTTTGCAATCAGTACTGGCTTTCGCTTCGTATTTCAGAATCGACGTCGACGTATAAGTAGTACATCTGTCCGGTTTTCAAAGATCTGCCCCAGGGAGGTTCCCCTCCCCGGCGTCCCTTAGGACGTCGACATCCTTTTCCCGGCGGGACCATGTCGAGGGATCCTCGCCTTGGCTGTCTCCCTTGCGGTTGACAGCGTGTTGGATTGTACGCCTTTTCCGAAGCGAGTCAAGCGGGAATTTCGAATTTCTTCTTTTTCCCGTCCGATCCCTCCGGGGGCGGCAACCGCTCCCCACTTGGTGGAAAGCGTGGGTGATTGTAGCATCCCGAAGCACCCCGTCAACGATTTTCTATCGCAAGTTGCCGGAAAGCGCTCGCATAGGGGCGTACATACGCGCGAGCGCATTATGCGCGCATACACGCACTCGCTTATGGATATAAAGAAAGGCCTCCCGTTCCCAGGAGGCCTCGGCGCTAGTCTCTCTTCGATCTTATGAGGATGTAGAGGATCCGGAGGAAGAGCGCCATGAAGTCGCTATAGAGGAGGAAGCCGCAGAAGAGCGAGAGGTTCCTCGCCCCCGCCCCCTGGACCGCCATCTTGCGGATCCGGTTGGCGTCCACGGCGACGAAGAGGAGCATCGCGACCACGAAGATGACGCTCACGATGCAGTCGAGGAGGCTCCAGTAGGCCGGAGCGAAGAAGAAGACGAGCGTCCAGCCGATCGAAAGGAGCGAGCCGACGATGAGAAGCGACATCCCCACGGTGGCAAGCCACCCCGCGTTCCGCAGGAAGTAGCCGACCCCCGCGGCGACGAGGAAGCTCAACGTCGCGATGAGGAGCGCCTCGAGCACCGTCGCCCAGGTCACGCCCGGGACGACGAGGAAGGAGGCGAAGAACACCCCTTCCAGGACAGCGTAGAGGAGGACGAGGGGAAGGGCGCCCTTCCCCTGGGCGGCCTGGCGGACCACGAAGGGGATCAGCACCATCTGGGCGATCGCCGCCCCGAGGAGGACGAAGAGGCTGATGATGTAGCCCGTCTCGCTCAGATAGCCGTTCCCGTCCCCCGCGAAGAGGGTGAGCCCGCCGGCGAAGAGGAAGCCAGAGAGAGTGGTGAGGCCGAAGAGCCCGGCGACGATGAGGAGCGACTTCAGGAGCAGGGAGCGCTCCGCCTCCTTCCCCTCCTTCGTCCCGGCGACGGGAAGGGGATCGCCGAGGCGGTCCTCCACTCCTCCGGGCGCGTAGTCGAGCTCGGCCATCTAGCCGATCATCCCTTCCAGGAGCTGGCGGTAGCTCTCCGGATCGAGGGAAGCCCCGCCCACGAGCGCCCCGTCGATGTCGGGGCAGCCCATGTAGTCGCGGACGTTATTCGGCTTCACGGAGCCGCCATAGAGGATGCGGATGTCCTCGGCCGTCTCGCCGAACATGTCGCGGAGGACGTTCCGGATCATGAGGATCGTCCCCTCGGCGATCTCGGAAGAGGCGCTCTTCCCGGTGCCAATGGCCCAGATGGGCTCGTAGGCGACGACGACCTTGGAGGCCTCTTCCTCGGAAAGGCCGCCGAAAGCCTCGCGGACCTGGCGCTCGACGAAGCTTGCGGTCTCTCCCTTCTCAAAGGTCTCGAGGCTCTCCCCGCAGCAATAGACGGGGACGAGCCCCTCCTTGAGGAGGGCGAGGATCTTCTCGTGGCAGCGGAGCGAGGTCTCGCCCTCGTACTCCCGCCTCTCGCTATGGCCGATGATGGCGTGCGTGACCCCGACGGCACGAAGCATGGGGGCGCTCACTTCCCCGGTGTAGGCGCCTTTCTCATGCTCGTTGACGTTCTGGCTCGCGACGATGAGGCCTTCCGGCGCGTCCTCGAGGACGGCAGGGATGGCAAGGAAGGTCGGGGCGATCCCGATGTCGACCCTGTGGGACTCGGCGAGGGAAAGAAGAGGGCCGACCCCCTGGAGGAAGGCCTTGGCCTCCTCCGGGGTCTTGTTCATCTTCCAGTTGCCGAGCAGGAACTTGCGGCGCATCGCTAGCGGAGGACGTCGACGCCGGGGAGGTGTCCGTCCTTCTCGATCATCTCGAGCGAGGCACCCCCGCCCGTGGAGACGTGGCTGAAGTCGTCCTTGAAGCCGAACTCCTTGGCCGCGGAGGCGCTATCGCCCCCGCCGCAGACGGTGAAGGCCTTGCCCTTGAGCGCGCGGACGGCCTCGCAGATCGCGATCGTCCCGGACTGGAAGTCCTTCTGCTCGAAGACGCCCATCGGTCCGTTCCAGAAGACAAGATGAGCCTTCATGAGCTCGGACTTATATAGCGCGGCGGTCTTCGGGCCGATGTCGACCCCCTCGAAACCGGCGGGGATCCCGCCTTCCTTGGTGAGGATCGTCCTGCCGGAGCCATCGTCCTCGAACTTGTCGGTGACGATGCTGTCCACGGGAAGGAGCAGACGGCCGTTCGCCTCCTCGTAGCAGCGCCTCGCGTAGTTGAGCTGGTCGTCCTCGACCGGGGAGTCCCCGACCTCTTCCCCGAGGGCCTTCTTGAAGGTGTAGGCCATCGCGCCGCCGATGAGGATCTTGTCGCACTTCCGGAGGAGGGAGTCGATGACCTTGATCTTGTCGCTCACCTTGAAGCCGCCCAGGACCGCGACGTAGGGGCGGTCCTCCGCCTTCGGCTCGACGCACTTACCGAGGTGCTCGACCTCCTTGATCATGAGGTAGCCGAGGGCCACGGGCTTCCCCTGGCCCTTGAGGATCGCAGGGACGCCGACGGTGGAGGCGTGGGCGCGGTGGGCGGAGCCGAAGGCGTCCATCACGTAGACGTCGGCGAGGGCGGCCCACTCGGCGCTGAGCTCCGGGTCGTTCTTCTCCTCGCCCTTCTCATAGCGCGTGTTCTGGACGAGGAGCACCTCCCCGTCCTTGAGGGAGGCCACGGCGGCCTTGAGCTCGTCGCCCCTGGTGGCGGGGCAGAAATGCACCTTCGCCTCCGGGAGGAGCTCCTGGAGCGCCTTGGCGACCGGGGCCATATCGTTGGCCTTCTTCATCGCCTGGATCTTCTCGGGATCGGGCTCCTTCCACTTGATCTTCCCGAGGTGGCTCATGAGGATGAGCCTCCCGCCCTTCTCCACGAGCTCCTTGATCGTCGGGAGCGCCGCGACGATGCGGTTGGTGTCGCGGATGACGCCGTTCTTCTGCGGGACGTTGAAGTCCACGCGGACGTAGACGCGCTTGCCGCGGATGTCGTTGAGGTCCTTGACTGTGATCATGTCCTTAAACCTTCTCCTTTGCCGCATGAGTATAGCACCCCCTCGGAAGGAGAAGATACGCGCGCGAGGGCGTTACCGACTTTGGGGGTTCTAGAGAAGGAAGGACTCGCTCAGGTAGCGATCCTCTCCCTCGAGGAGAGGGAAGGAAAGGTCCTCCTCGCTGAGGGAAGGGGCGGGAGGAGGAGCGATGGGATTCGCCTCCCAGCGCTCGAGAAGGAGGACGTCCTCCTCGCCTTGGGAGCCGTAAAGGAGCCTCGAGGAAATAAGACGCCCGTCCTCATCGAAGGAAAGCGAGTAGGAAAGGGCGAAGGGGACGATGCCCCCCACGAGGGCGGTCTCCTCATGGAAGCGGACGTGGATCGCGGGGATCCCTTCCTCTTCCCAGGGAGCGAGCTCCCCGAGCGCCTCCATCTCGGAAAGGAGGGAATCCATGCCGAAGGAGACGCGGGTCCTGATTCCTTCCGTCTTCTTCCGGTAGGAATGGGAGAGGGGGTCCCCGCCTTCAAGGGGAAGGTCGTTCTCGACGGAGGCGTAGGCGGTCCCTCCCAAATAGCGTTCCTCGATCTCCAGGGAAAGGAGGGACGTCCCCTCCTCGGACTCGTGGAGGATCCTCCCCTGGCCCGTCTCTTCCTCGCCGAGGACCCCGGACCATTCGATGGAGGTTTCCTTGCGATAGAGCGCCTCCGGGTCCTCGCTTCCCTCCGCGGGGCTGAGCCTCAGCTCGATCCTCTCCCCTTCGTAGGAGAAGCCTTTCCCCTCCCCGTAATGGGAAAGGGCCGCCCGGAGCTCCTCCTTCCTTTGCCCGAGGGTCGCCCCGGAGGAAGAGCCTTCCCCCGTCCCGCAGGAAAGGAGGAGGAGAGGGAGGAAAAGGATGGCGGGCGCCGCTTTCATAGGACCATCTTACCCAATTCCGCGGGATTCGTAACCACCCCCGGCATAAGGAAAGGGGGGAGCCCCCTTCCCCCCTAGGATCCTAGTTCTCCCCGTAGTCCTTGAAGTCCGCGGGGTCGACCTCGCCCACGGAGGATTCCGAGACCGGCGTCATCTTCGTCGACATCTCGCCGCTCACGTCCATCGACATCTCCATTTCCCCGACGAGAGGGATGGCGAGCACCAGGGTCGCCTCGATGCCGAGGGCGAGGGCGTGCTCGAGCGTCCCGTCCCGCTTGAAGGAAACGCGCGACTCGAAGCGCGTCACCTCCGGCTCCTTTGCGAACTCGACGTCAAGCCCTATGGCGGCGAGGTCCCCGATGATGTCGTCGAAGGCGGAAGCGATGTCCACGGGCTCCTCGGCGCGGGCGATGTATACCTCCTCCTTCTCCGCGATCTCGTAGGCGACCTCCTCGGAAGACTCGACCATCTCGAGGAGCGAGGTTGCGTCGTACTGGAGGTTCAGGAATTCCTCGTAGGTCTCTTCCTTGCTCCTCTTGGTCGAGGAGCTTTCCGAACTCGCGCCCGAGACGCTTTCGTAGTCTTCCTTCTGGTAGGTCGTGCCCTCGAGGTGATGGAGCTCGGCCTCGCCGACCGTCTCCTCCTTCGTCGCGGCGGGCGCCCCGTCCTCGAGAGGCTCCTTTTCCTGAAGGGTGGCCAGGCGCTGAACACCGGAGCCGCGGGAGAGGACGCCTTCCTTCCCGGGCGCGACCCCGACGATTTCCTGCTCCTCCTTGGTGAACTCGTGCGTGCGGCTCATACGGAGGGCCTGTCCCTCGCCCAGGGAAGGCATGTCCATCCAGGTCTCGGTGACGTAAGAATATTCCTGGCGGAAGGCCGCCCCGGGAGCGAAATAGGCGTCGAAGCATTCCTCGAGGGCGAGGGAAAGCTCCTCGCGGCCCACTTCCTTGTCCCCCTTCGTCGGGAGCCCCCCGAGGATATCGCAGGAGGCGAGGGCGAGGAGCGAGATGGCGGGAAGCAGGATCAGGGATTTCCTCATGGCGTTTCTTTCCTTTCCGGGAGTAAGGAAAGGGGAGCCCCGCGCGGGGCTCCCCATGTCCTTCTCGCGCTTACTTGTCGAGCAGGTCGCCGTAGATCTTGGCGAGGCGGATGTACTGGCAGGTGAAGCTGTACTCGTTGTCGTACCAGCTGACCACCTTGAGGTGGTGGTTCCCGCAGGCGTCGGTGTAGCTGACGGTCTGGGTGCTGTCGAAGATCGAGCCGTGGGTCTCGCCGACGATGTCGCTGGAGACGATCTGGTCGTCGGTGTAGCCGAGGACGTCCTTGAGGTAGGTCTCGCTCGCCTTCTTCATGGCGGCGTTCACCTCCTCGGCGCTCACCTCGTCCTTCATGACGAGGGAGAGGTCGACGAGCGAGCCGTCGGGCACGGGCACGCGGACGGCCCCGCCCATCATCTTGCCCTTGAGCTCGGGGATGACGAGGAAGATGGCCTTCGCGGCGCCGGTGGTGGTCGGGACGATGTTGGCGGCGGCGGCGCGGCCGCGGCGGAGGTTCCCCTTCGCGAGGTCGAGGATCGTCTGGTCGTTGGTGTAGGCGTGGACGGTGGTCATGAAGCCGCCCTCGACGGTCCAGTTCTTGCAGAGGACCTCCATCACCGGGGCGAGGCAGTTGGTGGTGCAGGAGCCGCCGGAGATGATCTTCTGGTCGGCGGTCAGCTTGTCGCTGTTGACGCCGGCGACGTAGGTCGGGATGTCCTTGTCGCTGGAAGGAGCGCTGATGATGACGCCCTTGGCGCCGTTGGCAAGATGCACCTCGCCGTCGGCCTTGCTCTTGAGCCTGCCGGTGCACTCGAGGACGATGTCGACCCCGTGCTCGCCCCACTTCAGGTCGTGGGGATCCTTCTTGCCGAGGACCGGGATCCTCTTCCCCTTGAAGATGAGGTCGTTCACGCCCTTCTCGGCGTCGACCTCCGCGGAGATCTCGTCCTTGTGCCAGCTCCCCTGGGTGCTGTCGTACTTGAGGAGGTAGGCGAGGGTCTTCGCGTCCACCAGGTCGTTGATGGCCACGACCTCGAATCCGCCGACCTCGTAGGCGCGACGGAAAGCCAGGCGCCCGATGCGCCCGAAGCCGTTGATAGCGAGTTTGATCGACATTCGATGATGTCCTCCTTTAATCGCAAAGTGGATTGTAGCGCCACGAGCGCTCTAACGAAAGAGGGAGCGAGTAAGGGCTTCCATCAATCCCGTTTTACCGGTTCCCCCTTCTCGGGGAGGGGGAGGAGGTCGGAGGGCCGGACCCGGAGGACCCGGGCGAGGCTGAGGAGGGTGAGGGCGGTCGGGTTCCTCTTCCCGAGCTCAAGCTCGGAGACGTAGTTCTTCGAAAGCCCGGCGCGATAGGAAAGGTCCATCTGCGGGAGCCCCCGGAGCTCGCGGAGGAAGCGCACCCTCGCGCCTAGGAGCGCGAGGTAGTCCTTCCTAGCGTCCATCGCCCCATTCCTCCTCGAACTTGCGGAAGAGGTGGTTGACGTTGCTGCGGGACACCTTGCTCCCCAGCTCCTCGCTCAGGAGCTCGCTCAGCTCCTGGAGGGAGGCCTCGGGATGGAGGAGGCGGAGGCGGAGGAGCGACTCCAGCTTGGGATTGTTGAGGGAAGAGATTCCGCGCTCCTTTTCGAAGCGAAGGATGAGCTCCCGCTGGCGCTCGCCCGAGCGCATGCTCTTCCTGAGGTTGGCCCCGTCGAGGTTCACGATCCTGTTGTCGTAGTTGGCGAACTCGCGGTCCACGCGGACGTTCTCGAAGCGGAGGCAGCAGTTCCTCGCCCCCACGAGAATGAGGAAGTTGCTCACCTGGTCCGCCTTCTTGAGGTAAAGGACGTGCTGGCCCCTTCTCTTGATGACCTTCCCTTGGAAGGGATGGCCCGACCTTTGGTTCAGGAGCTTCCTGAGGAAGCGGGCGAACTCCTCGCTCCTAAGGGCGATCTCGAGATGGTAGGAAGGGGTCGCGGGGTCGTTGACGGAGCCCCCGGCGAGGAAGGCCCCCGAAAGATAGGCGGGGACCGCCCCTTTGGGACGGAGGACCTTCTCCGGGAAGGAAGGGGCGAGGAAGTCGACCTCGAGGTCCTCGAGCATCTCCTCGACCTTTTCCTCGGCGATCACGTGGAAGAGGGTCCTCCCCCCGAGGGAGGTGCTCCGGGAGTAGGAGAAGCGGGCGCGGACCCCGTATAGCCTCCGGAAGGCGCGGTAGGCGGCCTTGGCGGTGGCCGCGAGCTCGGAGTCGAGCTCGATCGCGAGGGGCGCGTCCCCGCCGATCCTCAGCCGCCCGTTCTCGCGGAGCAAGGCGGAAAGGAACGCCCTTTCCTCGTCAAGGGTCCTTTCGTTCCTGGCGATCTCTTCCTTCACCTCGTGGGCGAAGGAAACCCCGTCCTTTTCCTTCATGACTATCTCCGGACGACCTCCGCGAAAGGGGCGAGATAGTCGCGGATGGACTCGAAGGCAAGGCGAAGCGCCTCCTCGTCCCCATGGGAAAGGAGGAGAACCCGGAGGGCGAGGGAACGTCCTCTCAGGACGGAAAGGTACTCGCTCAGGAAGGAGAGGAACTTCCTCCTAAGATCCTCCCTTTCCTTGCCGAAGGAGGAGTAGATGGGCCGGATATCGAAGGAAAGAGAGGGTTTTCGCAGGGTTTCACCTTCCTCGGAAAGGAGGATGACCTTCATCCTCATCGAGGAGAGGAGGCTGGCGCGGAGGCGGCTTGGCAACTCCTTCTCCTGCCCTTCGGAAATAAGGATCGTGTCCCCCGGCTCCCTCATGGAGGAGACGTAGATCAAAAGCTCCCCGTCCCCGCGAAGAGAGGGATCCTCTACGCGGACGATCAAGGAGGAACCGGCTTCCTCAAGCGCAAGGGAGAGGGTCTCGTCTTCCTCTAGGAGAGAGGGAAGCGCGTTGGAAAGGGCCTCCTTTCCCGGCCCGAGGAGGTCCTCCCGGAGGAAGCGGTACTCGATCCTCCTCGTCCCCATCAGCGGGCCCTCCTCAGGTAGTTCCGGACGGAAAGGGAGCATAAGGCCCCGTCGGATGCGGCGGTGATCGCCTGGCGGAGCCTCGCCACCCTAACGTCCCCGATCGCGAAGAGGCCGGGGATCTTGCTCATAAAGGTCTCATCCACGGGGACGAACCCTTTCTCGAGGCGGAGGGGCAAGGGGCTCAGGAAAGCGGTCGCGGACTTCGTCCCGGAGAGAGGGAACACCGCGGAGACGGGGAGGCGCATTTCCTGGGCCTCCGCCTCGACGAGGAGGGCGCTCACGGAGCCTTCCCCTTCTATCCGGACAGGCCAGCCGCGGAGGATCTCCACGTTCTTTCTGCCCCTCAGCCCCTCCAGGAGGGAGCCTTCCTCGTCCTGGTCGAGGAGGAAATATAGCTTCCGCACGAGAGGGGCGAGGTAGAGCGCTTCCTCCAACGCCCTCTCCCCGTGGCCGATGATGGCGACGTCCTTGCCCTTGTACAAAGGCCCGTCGCAGGTCGCGCAGTAGCTGACCCCCTTATGAAGGAATTCCTTCTCCCCAGGGATCGAGGGGGCGTTCGTGAGCCCCGTTGCGATCACCGCGGCCCTCGCGAGATAGGCGTCCCTCTCTCCCTTGGCAAGGAAGAGCCCCTCCTCGTTCCTTTCCAAGGTCCTCAGCTCGTCCGGGACGGGCTCGATGCCCAGAGAGGAAAGCTGCTCGTTCATCAAAAGCGCGAGATCGACGCCGGATCCACGAGGAAAACCCGGGTAGTTCTCGATTGAGGCGACCTCGAGGAGCTTTCCGCCAGGAGCGCCTTTCTCAAGGAGCAGGAAGTCCGTCCCCGCGCGTTTCAGATAGATGGAAAGCGCGATCCCCGCAGGACCCGCGCCGACGACAAGGACGTCCGTATTCCTCATGCCCCCAGCACCTCCAAGAGCTCCTGGTAGGAGGATACCCGAAGGTCGGGCGAAAGTCCCTTGGGAAGCCTTCTGGGACCCCAGTCGGCGAGGATCGAGGGGACGCCGGCGTTCTTCGCGGCGAGCACATCGAATTCCGTGTCCCCCATGTAGAAGCCGTCCTCAGGATCAACACCAAGACGGGAGAAGACCTCAAGGAGCCCCGTGGGGTCTGGCTTAGGAGGGACGGAGCCGCCCCCTAGGACAAGCGAGAAAAGGCCCTCCATCCCAAGGATCCCGACGACCCTTTCCGCGAGGTCCTGCCTCTTGTTCGTGAGCACTGCTAGGAGAAAGCCCTTCCCTTTCAGCCTCCTGAGGGCGTCGATCGCCCCAGGGTAGGTGGTGACCCATCTTTCATAAAGGGATCCGGATATTTCGGAAAACTCCTTTACCGAGAGATCGGGGTCCACGTCGGGGAATTCCTCGATAAGGGAATCGCGGATGGGGGGTCCTGAAAACTCCATGATCCGGGAAAGGCAGGGCTTCTTCCCGGGGGCGTGCCTCCGGTAGAGCTCAAGCCAGCTGAGGACAAGGAGAAGGTCGGTGTCGGCGATCGTCCCGTCCATGTCGAGGACGAGGAGTCTAGTCCCCATCCCCGCCCTTCGCCTCGGAGGGCTCGTCCCCCTTCTCTTCCGAGGGTCGGGAAGAGGGCTCCATGGCTCCTTCCGGGCCTCCGGCAAGGGCCTTCTTCCCTTCGCGCGCCTTCATGATGTCCGCGATAAGGATCGAAGCGGAAGGAACGAGCGAGACGAGGAGGAGGATCGCCATGATGGCGAAGCCGTAGGACACGTTGAAGTTGACCTCGTCTTTCGTCGCCCCGGGGACTTCCTCGATGCCGCCGTTCCCGGTGGCGAAGAAGAGGAGCGCGGCAGATATGACCGCAAGGAGGCTTGCCCCATATAGGAAATACTTGTAGAAAGGCACTTCCTTTTTCCAATAACGGATTCCGATGGAGGCGAGGGAAAGGAGGAGGGCGAGGAGGGCGAGCACCCATGCGGCGAGGTCGGCAGGCGCTTTCCCAGAGAAGATGATGTCGTAGCCAACGTAGCCCATCAGGAAGGTGTTCGTCCCTTCCGTCGCGGTGAGCGAGACGGCAAGAGGAAGGAAGAGGGAGACGAGGAGGAAGAATGCGCCGGCGATCGAGGAGGGCGTCCCGTCCTTCCGCTTCCTGAAGTCGTCGAAGAGATGGAAGAAGAGGACGATCGCCACCCCGATGAGGATGTAGGCGAGGGAGTTGACGACGCTCCAGGCGTTGTCGGTGCCCATGTTGTAGGCGCTGTCCCGGAGGGGCTCCATGATCGCGCGGACGACGCCGTACCAGATGAAGTAGCAGCCCGCGAGGTCCCCGGGCCTCCTCCATTTCGCGAGAAGCTTCCCGATGACCACGTAGAGGACGAAGAAGCCGCAGATCGAGATGACCGCCTCGATGAGGAAGAGGGGCACGTGGATGAGCCCGGGCACCAGATGGCCGCTGCCCCCGTTCATGCCCATCTGGGCGAGGAGCCAGTTGGGAAGGAAGCGCCAGCCGTCCACGGAGACGACCTGCCCGTACACCTCGCAGTTGAAGAAGTTCCCCGTCCTCCCGATCGCCTGGGCGAGGAGAATGGTCGGGACGATGACGTCCACTCCCCAGCGGAGGTCGACGTAGGGCTTTGCGAGCCGGGCAGTAATGACTCCTCCGAGGATGCCGAGGGCGGCGCCCCCGAGGATCGTGAGCCCGCCGTCCCAGATGGCGAACACCTTGTCGAAGGAGGCGTTGGCGAACTCCCTGTCCCAGTTCCCCACGACGTACCAGAGCCTCGCCCCGATGATGCCGCAGAGGAAACCGACGACGGCGATGAGGTCGAGAATCCCGTGCTTCCCGTACTTCTTGAAGAAGTAGTGGTCGCTGATCCAGTAGCAGACGAAGACGCCGAAGACGATGAAGATGCCATAGAAGGCGACGTGGAGCCCGCCTTCGGTCGCGCCCCTGTCATGGGCGGTCGTCCAGAGCCACCCCGACTTCCCGCCGATCGAGGCCCCGTTGATGAAGGGGTAGGAAAGATAGGGGCCGTAGCCGGAGGTGAAGAGGCAGAAGAAGACGACGGCGAGCGGGATGGCGCCATAAAGGAGCCAGTTGTTCAGCTTCCTCGCCTTCTCGTCGAACCCCTCCTTGCGGAAGTGGAGATAGAAGTTGCTCCAGAGCGTCACGAAGGAGAGGGCGAACAGGAAGGAGAAGATGAGGATGAGGGCGAGGTTCCCCCCGTAGCTCACCGCCTCCCCTTCGAACACCGTCCCTTCCGCCCAGGCGGTAACCTCCGCCCACGAGGGATTGGCAAGGACGAGGGCGAGGTTCAGGAGCATGAACCCCAGGGAAATGCCCAAGGCCCCTCCCAGAATCAGAAAACCCTGCGTTTTATTGGGCATTGGCAGGGATTTCGCCTTCCGGTAGGAATAAAGTCCGCGGATCAGCGGGTAGAAGGAGCCCCCGAAGGCGAGGAGGCCGATCACAAGAAGCGCGATGTCCATGGCGCGATGATACGCCTAGGGCACCTTGCTAACTACCTCTCAGGAAGAATCTTCCTGAGATATCGGCCGGTGTAGCTCCTTGGGTTCCTCGCCACATCCTCGGGCGTCCCTTCGGCGATGACCTCGCCCCCGGCGTCCCCGCCCTCGGGCCCGAGGTCGATGACCCAGTCGGCGACCTTGACGATGTCGAGGTTATGCTCGATGACGATGACGGTGTCCCCGTTGTCGACGAGGTGGTTCAGGATCTTGATCAGGCGCGAGACGTCGTCCGTATGAAGGCCCGTCGTCGGCTCGTCGATGAGGTATATGCTCTTCCCCGTGGGGCGGCGCTGGAGCTCGTTGGCGAGCTTCACCCTTTCCGCCTCCCCGCCCGAAAGGGTGGTCGCGGGCTGGCCGAGCTTCATGTAGCCGAGCCCGACGTCATAAAGGGTCTGGATCTTCCGGGCGATCTGAGGGCGTGATTCGAAGAACTTGAGCGCCTCCTCCACGCGCATCTCGAGGACCTCGTATATGTTCTTGCCCCGATAGGTGCATTCCAAGGTCTCGCGGTTGTAGCGCTTCCCCTCGCATTCGTCGCAGCGGACATAGACGTCCGGAAGGAAGTTCATGGGAATATAGACGACCCCCGCCCCCTGGCACTTCTCGCAGCGCCCCCCGGGCACGTTGAAGGAGAAGCGCCCCTTCTCATATCCCCTCGCCCTGGCCTCGGGGGTCTCGGCGAAGAGGGCGCGGATGTCGTCGAAGAGCTTGATGTAGGTCGCGGGGTTGCTCCTGGGGGTCCTTCCGATCGGGTCCTGGGAGACGCGGATGACGCGGTCGAGGTTCTGGAGGCCCTGGATCGAGCGGTAGGGGCCCGGGGTCTCGTCCGCCCCGTTGAGGCGGCTCGCCAGGATCTTCCCGAGGGTCTCGTTGACGAGGCTGCTCTTCCCCGAGCCGGAGACGCCGGTCACTGCGATGAACTTCCCGAGGGGGAAGGTTACGTCAATGTCCTTGAGGTTATGGCAGGAGGCGCCCTTGAGCACGAGCTTCTTCCCGTTCCCCTTCCTCCTCTCCTCCGGAATGTCGATCTTCATCCTCCCGGAAAGATAGGCCCCGGTGATGGACTCAGGGCAGCGCTCGATGTCCTCGAGCGTCCCTTCCGCGACGACCTGGCCCCCGTGGATGCCGGCCCCGGGGCCGATGTCGACGATCCAGTCGGCGCTCCTGATGGTTTCCTCGTCGTGCTCGACGACGATGAGGGTGTTCCCGAGGTCCCGCATCTCGCGGAGGGTCCCGATGAGCTTCTCCCCGTCCCGCTGGTGGAGGCCGATCGAGGGCTCGTCGAGGACGTAGAGGACGCCGGAGAGGCGGCTCCCGATCTGGGTGGCGAGGCGGATGCGCTGGCTCTCTCCCCCGGAAAGGGTCATCGCCATCCGGGAAAGGGTGAGGTAGTCGAGCCCGACGTTCAGGAGGAACTCCGCCCTCGAGCGGATTTCCTTGATGAGGAGCCCGGCGATGTGCCTTTCGTTCTCCTTGAGGGAGTCCTCAAGCTCCCCGAGCCAGGAGAGGAACTTTCCGATCGGGAGGCAGGTGCACTCGTAGATGCTGAGGCCGTTCACCTTGACCGAGAGGGCCTCGTGGGAAAGCCTCGCCCCGTGGCAGCTCCGGCATTCCTCGTCGTGCATGAAGCTCTCGTAGTAGGGGAGCATCCATTTCGAAGTAGTCTCGGAATAAAGCCTTTCGATCTTGTCCTGCACTCCCTCGATCCTCGTCGAGCGCCTCATGACGTTCCCGTTCACGGAGACGAGCTTCCTTTCGATCGGCTCCTTGGACCCGTGGAGGACGATGTCCCTTTGCTCCTTGGTCAGGTCCTGGAAGGGCACGTCCATGGGAATGGAATAGTGGTCGAGGAGCGTCTGGAACTCCTGCCATTCGAGATTGGCGGTGCCGACGGTGTTCTTGTAGTAGCGGATCGCCCCCTCGCGGATGGTCTTCGTAGGGTCGGGAACGAGGAGGGAAAGGCTGACGGTGCGGGACACTCCGAGCCCCTTGCAGGAAGGGCAGTAGCCAAGAGGGGCGTTGAACGAGAAGAGCCGCGGCTCGAGCTTCGGGACGGAGAAGCCGCACTGGGGGCAGGTGTGGTTGCTTGAAAGAAGGCGCTCCTCCTCCCCGGCGATGATCCGGAGATAGCCATGCCCGAGGTCAAGCGCGAGCTCGACGTCCCCCGCCAGGCGCGAGCGGACCCCTTCCTTGAGGATGAGGCGATCGACGACGACGTCGATGTCGTGCCGCTTGTTCTTGTCCAGCTGGGGAAGCTCGGAGATAAGGGACATCTCCCCATCCACGCGCACCCTCTCGAAGCCCGCGCGACGGATCCTCTCGAGCTCTTCCTCCTGCCTTCCCTTCTCGTGGCGGACCACGGGGGCAAGGAGCACCACCTTCGTGCCCATGGGGTACTGGAGGATGAGGTCGGTCATCGCGACGGGGGTCTGGGAGACGATGGGAATGCCGTGCTCGGGGCAGTAGGGGACGCCGATCCTCGCGTAGAGGAGGCGGAGGAAGTCGTAGATTTCCGTTACCGTCCCTACCGTGGAACGAGGGTTATGGGAGGTCGTCTTCTGGTCGATCGATATGGCCGGGGAAAGCCCTTCGATGGAGTCGACGTCCGGCTTCTCCATCCCTCCGAGGAACTGGCGGGCGTAGGGAGAAAGGGACTCCACGTACCTTCTCTGGCCTTCCGCGTAGATGGTGTCGAAGGCGAGGGTGCTCTTCCCGGAGCCGGAAAGCCCGGTGAAGACGGTCAGGGTTTCCTTGGGAATCGAAAGAGAGATGTCCTTCAGGTTGTTCTCCCTCGCGCCCGAGACAAGGATGTACTTGCGGCTATCTTGTTCCATTGCCCGGAGATTATAGCGGGACGCCAACCTATATTCCGGAGGCTTGCTCAGGAAGAAAATGTGTGGCTCAGGAAACCGGTTACCGCCCCGGAGCCGCCCTACCTTGGGCAAGGTAGGGCCCAGAGCGGAGCAACCTGCCGGGCAATTCCCCTGCGCATCGCGGCCCTGAACGAATTATGTCCCGCTGATCTATTATGATAACCTTGTAAATCTCCCTTCTAATTTCGGAAACACGAATAATGACCTTCCTCAACGCGGACAATATGGATGTTTACTAAAATAAGATATGGCAGCACTTCGTCTGAAACTCTGGTGGATTAACCTCTCCACAGGCAAGAAGGCTGTGATCATTTTCCTTTCGAGCTTCCTCGTGCTCATTACGGCCATCGCGATCGCCATTCCCGTCACCATGGCTGTCATCGAAGATATGAACACCCACCGCCCTGTCCCCGGGACGTATGTTACCCAGGACGAAGGGGCGACCGCCACGCTAGTGCTCCGCGAAGAGGAAGATTTGGCGGGCTTCCAAAGGAAAGTGGATTACGTCGTGCCTTCCGATGATCAGTATCTCCGGGAATAAGAGAAATGCCTCGTGAATGCCTTCTCCTTCCAGGGAGGAAACTACTCCTTCTCCCTGACCGTGGAAAAGGACGGCCGGTCGTTCGACGTGCTTTACACCAAGTGCCATAGGTTCCCCGAGGCGAACTGGAACCTTATCCTCAGCAGAAGTGCCTATCCTTCCGGATCTCTAAAGAGCGTTCCCGAGGAAGAACTCAAGGACTACTATAATCCGGGCTTCGGTCACAGCTTGAAATTCACCGAGAAGGGAATCCTAGTGATGGCGTTCCTGGAACCGGAGGGCCTCGGATCGCTTTCCTTCGAGTTTGCCTACTGACCTCGTTCCCTTTTGGGAAATGAATGCCTGCCGCGCCTAGGTGCGATAGGATAGCCCCATGAAGAAAGCGGCCTTCCTCGTCCCCCTCCTCCTGTCCCTCCCCCTTGCCTCCTGCGTGGAGAAGCCCGACATCCTCCTAGGCACTTGGACGATTCCGGAATCCGGGATCGGGACGATGAAGGACGAGTTCGAAGGCACGCTCAAGGTAAGCCTGAGCGACGAGGAGAACGGGAACTTCCTGAACTGGAACGGCTCCTACTATCTTCTCGAGCTTTCTCTCGTCGACCAGAGGGAGACCGCTCTTCCCTGTTCCCTGGACGGCTTCCTTTCCGGGACGATGCAGGGACTCCTGACGATCGGGGAAAGCCGCTACCGCACGAGCGTCGCCCTCCTTACCTATAACGGGGTGGACGCCATTTCGTTCATGGGCCCCTCCGCGGGGTCGGAACCGCTCTTCGTCTTCACCAAGGGAGGCGTCGCGGTCACAAGCGAGGCCCTTCTTCCCTCGTCGACCTCCGCAAGCGAAGGGGAAGCCCTCTCCTCCTCCATCCCCGAGGCCAAGTCGGAGTAGATATCCTTAGGAAAGCGAGTATAGTAACCACGCGTCCGGGACGTAGCACAGCTTGGTAGTGCACTACCTTGGGGTGGTAGGGGTCGCGAGTTCAAATCTCGTCGTTCCGACCAGATGAAGAAGAGGCCGCGGAAAGCGGCCTTTTTGATTCGGTGCCGACCTTCGCCATATTCCCGTCCAGCCCGCCGAAAAACCAAGGTTTTCCAGGAGATACGGAGCGGACAGCGGCCCAGGCTTGCCCTTGCGCGAAAGGCGGGAGGAATCGCCTGCCAAATAAGCGCGAGAGCCTACTGACATCGACATGGTGAATTCCATCATATGCGAGCAAATACAAGCAAACTGGAATCTTTGGCAGTCTATTTCTGGTATTTTTGGCAGTCGATTTCCCTAATCTTTGGCGCAAGAGAGGGAGCGCGGGGACATAAGAAAAGGAGGGCCCTTCCGGGCCCTCCCCATGACGTCATGGCCTAGAGGCCGAACTTCTTGATGGCCTCCCACCTCTTGATGGCGTAGGCCTCGCTCTTCTTGAGGAGCTCCTCGGCGTGCTCCGGGTTCACGACCGGGAGCTGGCTGAAGCGCGTCTCCTTCATGACGAAGTCGCGGAACTTCGTGAAGTCGGGCTCCTTGGGGTTGTCGATCTCAAGGCCGGGCTTGCCTTCGGCAACCCTCCTCGGGTCGTAGCGGAAGCAGGTGAAGTAGCCGCACTCGACGGCGTCCTTCTCCTCGCGGATGGAGTTCACGAGGCCGCCCTTGATGCCCTGGTTGACGCAGGGGCAGTAGCAGATCACGAGCGAGGGCCCGTCGTAGCTTTCCGCCTCCTTGAGGGCCTTGATGGCCGCCATCGGGTTCGCGCCGAGGGCGATCTGGGCGACGTAGACGTGCCCGTAGGCCATCGCCATGAGGGCGAGGTTCTTCTTCGCCTCCTTCTTGCCGGAGGCGGTGAACTTGTTGATGGACCCGGTCTGGCTGCTCTTCGAGGCCTGGCCGCCGGTGTTGGAGTAGACCTCCGTGTCGAGGACGAGGACGTTCACGTCCGCTTCGTTGGCGAGGACGTGGTCGAGGCCACCGTAGCCGATGTCGTAGCTCCAGCCGTCGCCGCCGACGATCCAAACCGACTTGTCGATGAGGTCGCGGTAGTACTCGCGGAGCTCCTTGACCGGCTCGTAGGCGCTCTTCTCGACCTCCTCCATGAGGGTCGGGACGAGGGAGCGGACGTAGCTCTTGTCCTTGATGTGGGCGAGATAGTCCTCCGCGGCCTTGACGAGCGTCTCCTCGCCCTTCCCGGAGGCGATCATGTCCTTGAGGATGCGGACGATCTGGCTGAGCTTGTAGTCGGTGGCGATCCTCATGCCGAAGCCGTACTCGGCGTTATCCTCGAAGAGGGAGTTCGCCCAGGCCGGGCCCTGGCCGTCCTTGTCGGTGACGAAGGGGGTGAGGGGCGTCGAGCCGCAGTAGATGGAGCTGCATCCGGTCGCGTTGGCCACGAGCATGTCCTTCCCGAAGAGCTGGGTCACGAGTCGGTAGTAGGGGGCCTCGCCGCAGCCGGCGCAGGCGCCCGAGACCTCCATGTAGGGCATGAGGAAGCCCACGCCCTTGGGGTTGGTCAGGGGGTACTTGTCGGCCTTGTAGGCGACGTGCTTGTACAGGTAGTCGGCGCCCTCCTGCTCGGCGAACTGGCTCTTGGCCTCGACCATCTTCAGGGCGAAGTGGTCGTTCCCGAGCCTCTTCGCGGTCTGGTTGGCCATGCACTCGGAGACGCAGAGCCCGCAGCCGACGCAGTTCATCGTCGACACCTGGATGCGGTACTTGAGGCCCTTCGCGGTCGGGCCCATCGCGTCCTTAACCCCGTTCTTCACGACCTCGGGGGCGTTCTCAAGCTCCTTCTCGTCGAGGAGGAAGGGGCGGATGGTCGCATGGGGGCAGACGAAGGCGCACTGGTTGCACTGGATGCAGTAGGCCGGGTTCCACTGGGGGACCATGTCGGCGATCGCCCTCTTCTGGCGGAAGGTGATGTTGGGCTCCATCGTGCCATCCTCGAGCTCGCTCTTGAGGAAGGCGGAGGTCGGGAGCTCGTCCCCGTCGAGGCGGTCGATGGTCTCGACGTAGGAGTCGAAGTACTCGTCCTCGCCAGTGGGCACGACCTTGAGGACGGGGCAATCGATCCACTCGGGCTTCACCTTGACCTCGCGGAGGCCCTCGGTCCCGGCGTCGATCGCGCGCCAGTTGAGCTCGACGACCTTCTGGCCCTTCTTGGCGTAGCTCTTCTCGGCGAACTTCTTCATCCACGCCTTCGCCTCTTCGTAGGGCATGATTTGCGGGTTCAGGTAGAAGAAGGAGGCCTGGAGGATGGTGTTCGTGTGCCGGCCCATCCCGATCTCGCGGGCGATGCGGTTCGCGTCGATGACATAGAGGCGGGCGTGCTTCTCGGCGAGGAGGTGCTTCATGCGGTTGGGCATCGCCTTCTCAAGCTCCTCGTCCGACATGTCGGTGTTGAGGAGGAAGGTGCCGCCCTCCTTCAGGTTCTGGAGGATGTCGAAGCGGAGGATGTAGGTGTCGAGCGAGCAGGAGATGAAGTCCGCGTTCTTGACGTAGTACTCGCTCTTGATGGGCTCCTTCCCGAAGCGGAGGTGGCTCCTCGTGGTGCCGCCGGCCTTTCTGGAGTCGTACTGGAAGTAGGCCTGGGCGTACTGCCCGGTGGCATCCCCGATGATCTTAACGGAGCTCTTGTTCGCCGAGACCGTCCCGTCCGAGCCAAGGCCGTAGAAGAGGCAGCTCGTGTAGGCGTGGGGGATGACGAACTTCGGGTCGCTGGGAATCGAAAGGTGCGTGACGTCGTCCTCGATCCCGATGGTGAAGCCGTTCCAGGCGTCCTCCCTGTCGAGGAAGTCGTAGACGGCCTTCACGTCCTTGGGCTGGGTGTCCTTGCTGGAGAGCCCGTAGCGGCCCCCGAGGATCTTCTCGAACTTCCGCCCCTCGTTCATGAGGGCGACGGCGACGTCGAGGTAGAGCGGCTCCCCTTCGGAGCCGTTCTCCTTGGTGCGGTCGAGGACGGCGATCTTCTTGACCGAGGAAGGGATGGCCTTGGAAAGGAGGGAGGCGCTGAAGGGGCGGTAGAGGTGGACCTTGACGAGGCCGACCTTCTCCCCGCGCTTCAGGAGCTCATCGACGACCTCCTCCGCGGTCTCGCAGACGGAGCCCATCGCGACGATGACCTTCTCCGCGTCCTTCGCCCCGTAGTAGACGAAGGGGGCGTAGGTCCTGCCGGTGAGCCTGGTGGCCTCGGCGAAGTACTTCTCGGCGACCGCGACGACCTTCGCGAAGTGGCTGTTCTGGGCCTCCCTCGCCTGGAAGTAGATGTCGTCGTTCTCCGCGCCGCCCCGGGTCACGGGGTGGGTGTGGGGGTTGAGGGCCCTCTTGCGGAACTCCTCGACCTTCTCCATCGGGAGGAGCTTCCTCCATTCGGCCTTGTCGACGAACTCGACGCGCTGGACCTCGTGGGAGGTGCGGAAGCCGTCGAAGAAGTGGAGGACGGGGACGGAGCTCTCGATCGCGACGAGGTGCGCGATCGGCGCGAGGTCGGCGATCTCCTGGACGGAGTTGCTCGCGATCATCGTCGCGCCGGTCTGGCGGCAGGCGTAGATGTCGGCCTGGTCGCCGAAGATCGAAAGGGCTCTCGTCGCAAGGGAGCGCGCGGAGACGTGGAGCACCGCGGGAAGCTCCTCGCCGACCCACTTGTAGAGGTTCGGGATCATGAGGAGGAGGCCCTGGGAGGCGGTGTAGGTGGTGGCGAGGGCCCCGCCCTGGAGGGCGCCGTGGACCGCGCCCGAGGCGCCGGCCTCCGACTGCATCTCGACGACCTTCACCGGGGAGTCGAAGAAGTTCTTCTCCCCCTTGCTGGCGAGGACGTCGACGTACTCCGCCATCGGGGAGGAGGGAGTGATCGGGTAGATGGCCGCCACTTCGCTGAAGTAGTAGCTCTCGATGGCCGCGGCGGTGTTCCCGTCCACGGACATGAACGACTTCTTGATGTCAGGCATTGTTGTCTATTCGTTCTCCTGTGTTCTTTGGAAGTATAGGACCCCGGATAGGGGGACACAATGGGGAGAGCCCCCTTATGGGGGCTCCCTTCAGGACAAGAAAAGGACCCCCGGAGGGGTCCTATGCGCCTACAAGGTACTAGGCAGCGACGTAGAAGCGGATCGCCTTGATGAAGACGCAATCGTTCGTCTCGACGTTGAAGTCAGTGGTTCCCTCGGCGAAATCCCAGGCAAGGGTCCCCCACTCGGCAGTTTCGCTGTCATAGGCAGGGGCGGCGTAGGTGACGCCGTTCAGGGAGATGGTATCGCTCGCGCTATCGTTCCACTTGGCGCAGTCCATTTCGATGCGGACGACGGAAGCGCTGATGGTGGCGGTGATGGAACTGCCTTCCCCGCTTTTGCCCGTCTTGATAAGTCCGGGCGTATTCGCCAAGTAACCGCCAGCTCCATTTCCATCGTACACATTCGTGACCGCGGAAACGGTGATGGAAAGACCATTCTCGCTGTCCATGCAAGCGCTCAGGTCCGACTGAAGGTCAGCCGCATTGCCATACTTGGTGCCCTTCCCAGTCAGGCTGCTGAAATCGATGGTGCCCGCAAGGGTGGTCTCGGGAGCGGCGATGACAGTCAGGGCGATTTCGTCCTTGACGGACTCGTCGGCGGTGGAGGTGGCGGTGATGGTGACCTCGCCCTCGGCGATGGCGGTCACGACGCCGTTGTCGTCGACGGTGGCGACCTCATCGCTGCTGGAGGCCCAGGAGACGCCCTTTTCGGAAATGGCGGGCTCATAGCTCACGGAAAGCTCCACAGTCCTGCCGACCATGATCTCGGTGACAGGGCTCGAGATCTCGATGGCCGTCGGAGCGGAAGGCTGGATCTCAGTCGCGGAGGTGATGAGGACGTTGACGTACTTGCCGCTGGAGATGTAGAGCGCGTAGCCGGTGAAATCATAGGACTTGCCGACCTCGAGGGTGGCGGAGATGGATTCGGAAAGGAAGAGGCTCAGCGTCTTCTCGGCGCCCGGGACGGTGACGTTGTTGTACTGCCCGAGGGAATCGACGTTGCCGGCGATCTTCACGAGCGGCGAGCGGCTGGAGGGGACGAACGCATCCATGTCCGCGGCGGTCCATTCGGTCGGGGTCGTGGTGGTGAGGATCGGGGCGGTCCCTTCGGCAGCAGCGATGTCGCTCGAGTAGTTGAACTGCCTAATTCCGTTGAATTCGCCGATGGCGCCGGAGACGGTCACGTAGTCCCCGACCTCGAAGCCGAGGGTTTCGGACTGGTTGTCATAACGGTAGATGGTGCCGGTGTTGTCGTCGATCACGATGCCCTGCTTCCAGATGCCCACGATGACGCCGCTGACGGTGGCATCGGTGTCGATCTCCATCTCATAGAGATCGGCGATCGTCGTGCCGGTGGGCTCGGGTTCGGGATCCTCGCCGCCCTCGCCAGGAGTGCGGACCGGGTCGATCATATAGATGAATCGGAACTCGCTCGTCTGGTGCTTGCTGTCGTAGTTGTCGCCGCCGAAAGTCTTGAAGGTGAGCTTGTCCCCGACCTCGAGGTTCGCGATCGCGTCGACGGTGAGATCGGTGTTGTACTTGTTGAGATAGATGTCGTACTCGGTTGCGTTGTCTCCGAGGGTGAAGGAGATGTTCTGCTTGTCGCTCGACAGCTGGGCGATGGTCGCGTCGGTCACCTGGAAGCCCTTGTTGACGTCGGCCAGGTTGGGAACGTATCCCTCCGCGAGCGGCGTCCAAGACCCCGCGGTCACCTCAGCGTCGGTGACGACGGAGATTGCGCTTACCTTGGATTCCTTGGTCGCCCCATAGTCGGAGATGGTGCCCTTCCACTCGAGGACGGTCTCTCCCGGGACGAGGGTCCCGAGGGCATCGTAGAGCTCGGTGTCGATCTGATAGAGCTGGTACCAGTCGTCCCCGTCGGCGACGAAGGTCGCGTTCCTATAGCCCCTGTCGTTGGCAAGGGTGCTGGAACCCATGTACACGGCGCGCCCGGTGTAGGTATCGCCCTGGGCAAGGGTCAGGATCTCATCGAGATACTTCACCTCTTCCGGTTCGGGATCGGGCTCTTCCTCCTCCCCCGGGGTGACGGTGACGTCGGTGGCGGTGATGAACTGCATGGTGCCCTTATAGGCACTGAGGAAGGAGGTCATCGTGACCTTGTCCCCGACCTTGACGTCCCAGATGGGGCCGTCGGCGATGTCGCGGTTGTCCAGGCGGACGTTGTAGCTCGTCCCGCCGAGGGTGATCTTGAACTCGCCGGAGCCAGCGATCGAGGCGACCTCGGCGTCCTTGATGGAATAGAGGTGGTGGACGTCCTCGATCGTCACTTCCTGGCCGGTGAGCTCGATCGCCTTCCCGGAAGTGACGGAGGCATCCTCGACGGCTTCGAGGGCGGTGATGTTGGAGAACTGGAGGAACTCGTTGTACTCGGCGACCTTGCCAGTCACCTCAAGGACGGTCTGGCCTGCGACCCAGGAGGAATCGAAGAGGTCTTCCTTGACCGTGTAGACGACGCCTGCCGCATCCCCGTCGGCGAGCCAGAGGTAGTTGTAAGCCCCTTTGTCGCTCCGGACGAGGTCGGTCTTGCCCATGTAGACGCCGCGGGAAGTGACTTCCGAGGAGACCTCGATGTCGGCGAGCTTGGTGTAGTCCGCAGGCTCGGGCTCGGGTTCGCTTTCGGAAGCGGAGGCGGAGGCGCTGTCGCTCCCCTCGCTGACGGAGGAGGACGCGGTCTCGGAACCGCTCTCGGAGGCAGTGGACGTCGTGCTGGTGTCGCATCCGGCGAGGACCATCGCCGATGCGAGGACGAGGACTGGTAATAGAACGACTTTCTTCATAGATCTCCTTCCTTCTATTACGAGCCAACTTTAGCAGGAAGTTTTCCGGTGGAATACGGGACTTTTCTCTTGACTTCATGAAATCCGCTTTCATGTCGAAAGGGAAGGAGAAAGGGAGTAATCTGGTATTCCAACCCGGAAGAACGCCTTGGCATCGCCCAGTTTCGGACGTCGGCAAGGAGAACAGGAAAGGGGCCCGCCAGAGCGGGCCCCTCTTCCCTGTCCTTGGAAAGGAACCTTAGGCAGCGGCCTCGACGAGGCGGAGCTCGGTGAAGTCCACGCCGCCGTTATTGGAGCCGTCGGCCTTCTCGACGTAAATGCGGAAGTAGCTCCCGGCGGCCCAGGCGACGCCCTCGCTCGGGACGATCGCGATGGTCGAGCCCGCGGGGAGGGAGGTCACCTCGACATGGTCAACGAGGCCCTCGGGAAGGCTGGTCGTGCCCGCATCGTCCGCAGGGACGGCCGGGAAGGCGGCGTCGTCCACGAGGACGTGGAGGGCGGTGAAGGTAGAGTGCGTGTTCTTCACATCGATGTTGATGCCGGCGATCGCGGAAGTGGTCGCGGTGTCGATCTGGAAGTAGCCGTAGCCGGCCTCGTCCCCGGTGGCGTCAGCGTGGACCGCCTTCCCGCCGAGGCGGAGGTAGTCCTTCTGCTTGGCCAGTCCCCAGCCGCTCATATTGTAGCTGGCGATCGCGCCGCCCTCGTCGGTCACGTCGGTCGACCAAGGCTTGAGGTAGGAGTTGGTGAGGCCGCCGGTCTCCCCGTCGGTGTTCCCGAAGGCGCTATCGAAGCTCAGGGCGAGATGGGTCTCCCCCTCGAGGACGACGGGCTCCTCAGGCTCTTCCGGAGTCTCGGTCTTCCCACCCTCGTAGAGGTGGGCGATCGAGGCGGTCTCGTCCATCAGCTTCTCGTTTGCGACGACGTTGAAGGTGTTGTACTCCCCGGTCGTGCCCATGAAGTAGAGCGCCTCGGAACCGGCCGGGCTCCCGAGGAAGGTCTTGTGCTCCTCGTTCCACTCCCAGTAGAAGGGGTTCTCCTGGAAGGCGAAGTTGGTGAAGGTGCCGCTAATGACGACGGCGATGTATTTCCCGTTCTCCTCCCCGGAGGTCATCTGGAGGGTCCAGCCGTGCTCGCCCTCGGTGATGAGGATGCCGTCGGCTTCCTCGATGTCCCCCGTGGAGGCGCCGTAGTGGCCCGACATCTCGCCGAGCAGGTAGTACTGGCGGGTCATAAGGGGGTTGTACATCCCGATCGCGTAGGTTTTCCCGCTGACCGGGGTCTCGACGTAGGTCGCGATGGGGTCAGGCTCGACCTCGACCTTGACCTCCTCGAGGAAGAGGCGGGCGTGGTTGTTGCCCTCACTCGTGGCGTACTTGACGTTGCTCAGGCTGAAGGTCGTGTAGGACTGGTAGTTCCCGATGTAGAGGTCGTTCTCCCCGACGGTCGCATAGAAATACCCGACCTCGGAGTTCCACTTCCAGACGAAGGGATCGGCCTGGAAGAGGATGTTGTCATGCTCCTTCCCGTCGGAACCAGTGGCGTGCTCGCCGCCGATGTACTTGCCCTTGCCTTCGCCGGCAGTCGGGCTGAGGGTCCAGCCGTCCCCAGAGGCAGCGACGACGACGTCCGCGGCCTCGGAATAATCCTCGGTTGAGGCGAGGTAGAAGCCGTCCATGTCCCCGGTCAGCCAGAGGTACTTCTCAAGGGTGCTCTGGTAGAGGCCGAGCCGGTAGGTGCCTTCCTCGATCTCGTCCATCCACGGGGTGGAGGGATCCGGGTCGACGATCGCGGGGCCCTCCGAGGTGGAGGAGCTCGTGGGCTCGGTGCTGCTGGGCACCGAGATGGTGGGCTTGTCGTCGCACCCGGCGAGGACCAACGCTCCGCCGGCGAGGACGAGAAGGGGGATCGCTGCGAACTTGCGCTTCATGAATCTTGTTCTCCTTCGCTTATCGCACGGCTAGTCTAACGAAGTCAGGGGGCGAGATAAAGAGAAAACGCCCCGAAGGGCGTTCCATGCGCTTGGTGATCCGTGAGGGACTCGAACCCGCGACCCGCTGATTAAGAGTCAGCTGCTCTACCAACTGAGCTAACGGACCAGCGGACGAGATTAAACCTCCCGGAAGGCGCCCCGTCAACACTTAATTGCCCAAAGAGAAAAGCGGGCGCATCGGCCCGCCTTCCGGAAGCCTCCTCCGCCTACTCGGCGAGGG
Source organism: uncultured Bacillota bacterium (assembly GCA_949289845.1). GTDB lineage: Bacteria > Bacillota_I > Bacilli_A > RFN20 > CAG-826 > UBA4951. The sequence goes on along the minus strand of CASEPN010000002.1, from coordinate 299,190 downwards.
CGACCCAGTTGTCGTTGAAGGGGATGACTTCGAACATCGAGGTCTTCGAGTAGAAGGAGACGAGCCCCTTGATCTCGAACGTCTTGCCGATGTTCGCGGGATCCTGGAGAAGCGCGTCGTACTCCGCCTTCCACGCCTCGTCGATCGTGTGCTTGGTGAAGAGGTAGAACTCCCCGCCGTCCTCAAGGCGCATGAGGTAGGTGCCTTCGTCGCTATCCTCCGCGGTCTGGTCCTCGACGAGAGTCGCCGTGGCCTTCACCATGGAGTTGTCCCACTTAGTGCCGTTGGCCGTGACCGAGTCGATGATCTCCTTCGTGAGGGGCGTGGCGACGGCTTCGGGGATTCCCTCCGCATCGGAGGCGACGACGGAGCTGATGTCCTCGAGCTCGAGGCCGTAGTAGTTGGTGATGGAGCCGGTCGCGGTGATGAGGTTCCCCTCGGTGAAGAGGGCGCTATAGGCGTCGGCCTTGTAGAGCTGGACCGCGTACTCGTCGGTCTGGATGTAGACGTTCTGGCGGCTCTTGTTGACGCCGGTCACGTAGCCCGTGACGGTGACGTAGGTCCCGGTGGTGATGGTCTTGTCCACGAAGAAGTCGTTCCAGAGCTCTCCGATCGAGGTGTATTCGACGGGCGGCTCCTGGATGGCCTGGATCGTCACCTTGACGGTGATGGAGGCGCTGGCGTCCCCCCAGGTGATGGCGCCCGTGAAGGTGCTCTCGAGGTCGGGCTCCCCGTAGAGGGGGGTCTCCGGCGTGCAGACGACGACGTCGTCCTGCTCGTCGATCGTCCAGGAGTCCTCCTTGTCCACCGTCCACTCAATGGGGACGGCGATGGTCTGGGCGGCGGCCCCGTCCCAGATCTTCGCGTTCACGCTCGGGACGAGGTTCACGACGGAGCCGGAGGGAAGGTGGTTCCCCTCGTCCCCATAGCGGAGGTGCTGGCCGTTGTCGAGGATCGCGAGGCCGCTTCTTCCGGCGACGTAGTCGACGAGCTCCTGGTTGGTGGCGGGAAGCCCGTCGGGATTCCCGTTCCCGCAGGAGGCGAGAAGGAGGACGGGGAGGGCGAGAAGGAGGCTCTTCTTGTTCATGGATTGCTAGTCCTTTCCTATTCCTTTAGAGGGCGGCCTCGGAGGAGGTCTCGATGAGATGGCAGTTGGTGGGCGTGTAGTTGAGGAGAGCGAGCTGGTAGTTGTCGAAGTAGGGGTTGAGGTAGGCGGTCACCTCCCACCTCTGGCCCTCGGCGAAGTCGTTCTCGCTTAGGCGCGGGTAGGACTCGTGGTCGATGCGGAGGTTGCAGACAATCCTCGTCCCGTCGAGGTAGGCGTAGATGGTCGTGCCGCTCTTGCCCTTGTTGTAGTAGGAGTTGATGCCGGACTCGATCCAGTTCCCGTCCTCGTCGTACTCGCCGCCCTGGGCGACGCGGATCTGGACGGGGAGGGTGACGTAGAGGCCCGCGAGGGCGCCCAGCTCCTCCTTCGTCTCCGGGATCCTCTCGGGGACGACGGGATCGATGGAGTTCCCCTCGCCGGCGAGCTCCTGCCATTCGGGCGATCCGTAGGTCGCCATCACCTCGAACTTGTAGTCGCCGTAGGAGGCCGTCTCCATGTCGGAAAGCTGGATGGTGTCGCTGTCCTTGGGGAACTTCGTCGCGCGGCAGTAGAAGCGGACGATGTCGCCGACCCCGACCATCGAGCCGAGGGAGGAGCCGTAGCCGGCGTAGGCGTAGATCGAGCGGTACTCCCCGTCCTGATCGCTCTCCCCGTCCCCGTCGGAGTCGCTCCGGACAATGTCGCGGAGGACGAGGTTGTCGCCGATCATGCCGACGACGAGCCCGGTGACGCGGAGGCGCTTGCCGGAGGTGCCGGCCTCCATGTTGATGCCGATCTCGTCATAGTGGTCGCGGATGTACCAGATGGTGGTCTCGACGACGTTGTCGCTGTAGTCGTAGTCGGGGTCCTTCACCTTGCCCGGGACGCGGAGCTTCATGGCCTTGGCCTTCTCGCCCGCGTCGATGAAGCTCTGGAGATAGCCGAGGTCGCTGTCGTTGAAGAGGCCGTTCTCGCTATAGCCCTGCTCGATGCACTCGAGGTTGTAGCAGCGCCAGGCGGAGTCCTCGGTCTTCTGGTACCAGAGGAAGCCCATGTAGCGGGTGCCGTTGCTGTCCATCTTGTCGTAGCCCGACTGGTCGCCCGTGGTGGTCTTGATGTCGTTGACGAGGGCGTAGCGGTAGCAGCCCTCGAGGACGCTCGAGGCGAACTTGCTCGCCTTCACGCCCCAGGGGTCGACGTTGGCGGTCGACTCGGGGGTGTCGATGCCGAGCATGCGGAGGGAGCTGGAGGCCTCGCCCGTCCCGAGCTCGCCCTTCCAGGAGATGGTGTCCCCGTCGGTCACGCCCATGAGGTGGATGAGGCCGTAGATGACGCCGGTCTTGCCGGAATCGGCCTCCTCCTTGAAGTTGTAGTTGGCGACGTCGTCGGCGAACTCGAACTCGAGGGCGTCCGTGATCGGAGTTTCGACAAGATCGTTCTCGTGGCCCTCGGGGAGGGTGCTGTAGGAAGTGGTCCCCTGGTCGCAGGAGGCGAGGACGCTCCCGAAGGCCCCGAGCGCGAAGAGGAAGGAGAGGATGCGGTATGCCTTTTTCATGTTCTCACCTCGTTTCGATGCCGGCGGCGCGGATGTCCTGGTAGCGGTCCTGGATGACCGACTCCGGGGTCGCCCCCTCGCCGAAGAAGAGCATCTGCATGATGGCGTCGACCGAATCGCGGACGATCGAGCTTCCGACGAAGGGGGTGTCGACGAACTTCGTCCAGCCCTTCTCCGGGTTGATGTAGTGCTCGCTGTTCACGAGGGAGGTCGACTGGGCGACGTAGTCGGCGTAGTTCTGGGGTTCCCTGGTCAGGAACTCCTGGTAGGCCGCGGAATTCTCACTGTACTCGCAGCTCGGGAAGTAGCCCGTCTCGGCGCAGAACTCGCCGTTATGCCACTTGGTCAGCCATTTGAGGAGCTTCCAGGCGGCCGCGCGCTCTTCCTCCGTCCCCTTGTCGAGAAGGACGAGGTTCGTCCCCTGGGAGATGACGTACATGCGCTCCGCGTCCTTGTAGGGGACCGGGGCGACGTCCGTGACGAAGCGGGCGGCCGCGGGGACGCTATGGGCGGTCCCGGCGGTCGAGCCGATGTTCATGACCGACTGGAGCTCGGTGAAGGGGCCGGAGCAGTAGGAAGTCTCGCCGAAGTCGGCGGGGATCGCGACGACGTCCTCCTCGTGGAGCGTCTTGAAGTAGGCGAGGGCCTCCTTCACGACGTCGGAGTCGAAGGCGACGTAGCCCTCGCGGGTCTCCTCGTCGATGCCCGTGTACTCCCCGCCCCACTGGCGGACCATGGTGATGAAGAAGTTCGCGCCGGAGTCGTAGCCGAGGGGATGGAAGAGCTCGGCGGTCACGAGGCGGAAGTCGAGGACGTCGCCCTGCGCGAGGCCGGCGGCGTTCACCTCCTCCCACGTGCTGTACGTCTCTCCCTCCGGCCCGGCGATCTTGCCGAAGTAGGTGCTGTTCCCCGAGGCGGCGGTCCCCTTCTCAAGAAGGTCGTTGATCGCGTGCCCCACGGAGCGGACCTCGTCCCAGGTCGCGGGGACGTGGATCGAGGGGTCGAGCCTGGCGGCCCACTCGAAGAAGGTCTTGTTGTAGGTCATCGCCTCGGTCGACTTGTTGAAGGGGATGCCCATGAGGTAGGGCTCACCCTCCTCGTCGAACTCGACCTCGTAGTTCTCGACCATGTAGTCCTCGTAGAAGTCGTCCGGGGTGATCTTGTCCTCTCCCTCGTCGGTCTCCACGTAGTAGTCGAGCCGGACGATGATGTCGCGCATCACGTAGTCGGCCATGTGGTCGGGGTAGGCGAGCGCGAGGTGCGGGTAGCTCCTCGAGGAGGCGGAAAGGCCGATGTTCTGCTTGAGGCTGTCGTAGCCGCTCTTGCTCTCGTACTCGACCACGATCCCCGTCTCGTCGGTGAACTGGGCGAGGAGCTCCTGGAGAGGACCGCTGATGTCGTCGCCGAAGCCGGTCCAGAACTGGATGGTGGTCCCTTCCGGAATCTCCATGTTCACGTCGACGGAGTAGGGGTCGACCCCGTCCCCGAGGGAGCAGGAGGAAAGGGAGCCTCCGGCGATCGAGGCGGTGAGGAGGAGCGGGAGCGCCAGGGTGAGTTTCTTCTTGTTCATTCGTTTCCTCACTGGTAGTCGCGGAGGTCGTTGTAGATCGTGCGGATGACCTCATCGGGGCTCTTGCCGTCGATGAAGACCTGCCCGGTGATGGTGTCCACCCTCTGGCGGATGAAGGAGGAGCCGCTGAAGCCCGGGTCGACGAACTTCGTCCAGGCCTCGTCCTCGTCCATGTAGACGTTGTTGTTCACCTGGGCGGCGTAGCGCTGGAGGGTGTAGGCCTCGGTCTCGCCCTTGCCCGGCTCGGCGTTCATGAACTCCTGGTAGCCATCGTCCTGCTGCGCGGTCTCGCAGGTCGGGAAGTAGCCGGAGAGCATCGCGAACTTGCCGTTCCCCACCTGGGAAAGGTACTTGAGGAGCTTCCAGGAGGCGACCAGCTGCTTGTCGTTCAGCTCCTCGTCGCCGGAGTGGGCCTTGAAGAGGATGAGGTTCGTCCCCTGCGAGATGACGAACTTGCTGTCGGCGCTGTTATAGGGCACCGGGGCGATCTTGCTGTCGAAGGCCGGGGCGGCGGCGCAGTTGTTGACGCCGGCGGAGCTGCCGACGTTCATGAGCGACTCGTTGACCTTGTAGTGGGCGCTGCAGTAGCTGCTCTCGCCGAAGCTCGCCGGGATGCCGAGGACGTGGGCCTCGTAAAGCTCGTTGAGCTTGGTGAGGGCGGCCTTCGTCCCGTCGTTATCGAAGACGATCTTGCCCTCGAGGGTGACGGGGTCGACCTCGGTGTAGGCCCCGCCCCACTGGCGGACCGCGGTGATGAAGAAGTTCGCCTGGGAGTCGTAGGAGAGGGGGTAGAAGCTATCCTCGGCGACGTTGTCGAGGTTGAGGAGGATCGGGTCGGTCAGCATGGTGCCGGGATGGGTGGGGTCCTCGTGGGTCGGGACATCCTTCATGTCCTCATAGACGGTGCCGTCGGCCATGATGATCTTGCCGAAGCCGTCCTTGCCCTTGATCCACGAGATGATCTCCTTCCCCTCGGTCAGGACCTCGTCCCAGGTCTCGGGGAGCTTGATGCCGGCCTCGACGATGAGGGGGTTCTCGAAGAAGGTGGCGTTATACACCATGACCTCGGTCGACTTGTTGAAGGGGACGCCGAGGATGTAGCCCGTCCCGTCCTCCTTGTACTCGAGGGACTCGTTCTCGATCTTGTAGTCCTGGAAGAAGTCGTCGTAGTCGAAGGCCGGAAGCTCCTCGAAGGTGCCCTCGGCGTTCGGGTCCGCGGCGGTGCCGCTCCTGGAAGCCGGGATCTCCCCGTCATGCTCGATGAACTGGTCGAGCCTCATGATGATGTCGGAGTCGCGATAGGAGGCCATGTGGTCAGGGTAGCCGACGGCGACGTTCGGGTAGGTGTCGCTGGAGGCGCTCAGGTTGATCTGCTTGGCGAGCCCGTCGTAGCCGCCCTGGATGGACTCGTGGTTCACGACGATCCCCGTGGCTTCCTCGAAGTCCTCGATCACCTGGTTGAGCTGCCCGGAGACGGTGTCCCCGAAGCCGGTCCAGAAGGTGATCTCGACCCCGCGGGTGTCCACGCCCATGTCCGGGACGTAGTCGGCGCCCGTGGATGGGGCTCCGCAGGAGCTCAGCCCGGCCCCGGCCGCGATGGCGATGGCGGAGAAGGCGAGAAGAGAGAAGGCTTTCTTCTGCATGTTTCTTGTCCTTTCTAGATATTGCCGCGGGACTCCGATGTCCCGTTTGGCCAAGTTCTTCGGGCTATCCCTTGATGCCCGAGCGCGAGATGCCGCGCATGATGTACTTCCGGAAGATGAGGAAGAAGAGGAAGAGGGGCGCGGTGACGATGACGGAGCCGGCGATGCGGACCGTCTGGTGGTCGAGGCCCGTGTCGGTGTTGGAGAAGAGGTTCATGAGGCCGTTGGACACCAGCCACATCGACCAGCCCTCCTTCATCCCGAACATCCAGGCGTTCTTGTAGGTGCCGGAGGCGACGAGGTTCGGCCACACGTAGGCGTTCCAGGCGCCCATGAGGGAGAGGATGGCGATCGTCAGGATCGTCGGGGAGGCGATGGGGATCATGACCCTCCAGAGATAGCGGAAGTGGCCGTAGCCGTCCACCTTCGCGGCGAGGAAGAGCTCGTTGGGGATCTGCTGGAAGGTCTGGCGGAGGTAGAAGATGTAGAAGACGGAGACGCCGTGGACGAATATCAGGGCGCTATACGTGTTCTCCCAGCCGATGATCTTGACCGTCTGGTAGTTGGTGATGACCATCATCTCGCCCGGGATCATCATCGTGGCCAGGAGGATGGTGAAGAGAAGGTTCTTCCCCTTGAACTCGCAGCGCGCGAAGGCAAAGGCGGCGAGGACCGAGGTCGCGATGGTGAAGATCGTCGAGACGGCAGAGACGAAGAGGGTGTTCGCGTAGTAGAGCCCGAAGTTGATCGAATGGCCGCTCGCGCCGCGGTAAGTGAAGACGGTGATGTAGTTGTCCAGCGTGTAGTTGGGCTGGAGGAGGCTGTCGTTCCACCAGTTCGGGAAGAGGACGAACATGTGGAAGGCGTCCTCCTGGTCGAAGGCGGTCGGGTTCCGGAAGCTCGCGATGATCATGTAGAGGAAGGGGATGACGATGAAGATTCCCACGAGCGTAAGGAAGCCGTATACGAGGACGTTGTGGAGGATCTGCTTGGCCTTGTATAGCCGCAGCTGCTTCGTCGTGGCGAAGTAGGTCTCGTGCGCTGCCATCTCGTTCCCTCCTAGTAGTGGACCCTCTTCTTGCTCACCACCATCTGGACGAGGGTGATGAGGAGGATGATGACGAGGAGCACCATCGACCCGGCCGCCGCGCGGTCGGGGGCGCTGTCGATGTAAGTGTAGATGTAGCCGACGACGGTGATCCATTCCTGCTTGGTCGTGCCGCCGAAGTCGTTGTTCCCGCCGAAGATCGACATGACCTCGGTGTAAGCCTTGAAGGCGCCGATGAAGCTCGTGATCGTGATGTAGAGGATCTGCGGGCTGAGGAGGGGGATGGTGATGCGGCGGAGGATGGTGGAGCGCTTCGCCCCGTCGATCCTGGCCGCGTCGTAGTACTGGCGGTCGATCGAGGCGAGCCCCGACATGAAGACGAGGATCTTGAAGGCGAGGCCGTTCCAGATGGCGTAGACGACGAGGACGAAGAACATCGACCAGCGGTTGGCGGTCACGTCGATCCACGCCACGTCCCCGAGGCCGAACATCGCGTTGAAGAGGCCGCCCCTGGAGAAAATCGTCTGGAACACCATGCCCAGGGCGATCGTGTTCGTCACGTAGGGAAGGAAGAAAACCGTCTGGAAGAATCCCTGCAAAGGCTTGATGGAATAAAGGGCGACGGCGATGAGAAGCCCGATGATGATCGTCAGGGGCACGCTGAAGACGACCATGAGCGCCGTGTTCCCGAGCGCCTTGGTGAAGAGGTTGTCGTTCAGGACGTTGACGTAGTTCCCGAAGCCGAAGACCGGGTCCTTCACGCGCGAGTTCTGGAGCGCGGCGATGACGTTGGTGATGACGAAGGAGGTGTTCGTCCCTCCGACGAAGGTGAACTTCTCGAAGAAGGACATGAGGAAGGAGTTGATGATCGGGTAAATCATGAAGAAGGTGAGGAAGATGAGCGCAGGGATGAGGGCGATCCACGCCTTCCCCGCCTCTCCGATCCTCAGGCGCGAGGCGCGCTTCACCGAAAGGGTGGAGCGGAGGACCATCTCCTCATGCTCGCGCTCCATCGCCGGCGTCGGCCGGCTGAAGGCGTAGCGGATGTTCTCCTTGAGATTCGCCCGGGGGCTGGCAGCTAGGCTCACTTGATCCTCTCCCCCTCTTCCTCGAAGACGTAGAAGCGCTTGGCAAGGAGGCGGATCTCCTCCTTGCCGCCGACCTTCTCGCGGAGCTCGCTCGGGATGATGACCTTGACGCCGTTCCCCGGCTGCTCCTTGACCTCGCCGACGATCGAGATGTCGCGCCCGATGTGCTGGATCATCTCGACGGCGACGGGGACGACCCCGCGCTTGGCGGCGGGGGCGGCGAGCCCGAAGGCCTCGGGGCGGACGGCGATCTTGACGGGACGGTCATGGACCTCCTCGACGTGGCTCGGGACGGTCTGGAGGGCGACCTCGGGGTTCTCCTCGATGTCGACCCCGGCGTCGACGTTCTTCTCGGCGACGTCGTCGAGGGTGAGCGCCTTCCCGTCGTAGACGGTCTTGCGGTAAGGCTTCCCGTAGCACTCGTCCTCGTCGAAGAGGACGCCGTTCAGGTAAAGCTTCCCGTCCTTGATCTCGCCGTCGAAGACATTGATCGCAGGCGAGCCGAGGAACTTCGCGACGAAGAGGTTCGCCGGCTCGTCGTAGACGTCCTGGGGCTTCCCGATCTGCTGGATGATGCCGAGCTTCATGACGACGATGACGTCGCTGATCGACATCGCCTCCTCCTGGTCGTGGGTGACGAAGACGGTGGTGATGCCCGTCGAGCGCTGGATGCGCTTGATCTCCTCCCTCGTCTGGAGGCGGAGGCGGGCGTCGAGGTTCGAGAGCGGCTCGTCGAGGAGGAGCACGGACGGCTTCTTCGCGAGGGCACGGGCGATGGCGACGCGCTGCTGCTGGCCGCCGGAGAGCTCCTTCGGCTTCCGCGCGAGGTAGGGCTCGATGTCGACGATCTTCGCCATCTCGTGGGCGATCGCCGTCTTCTCGCTCTGGGAGAGGCGCTTCTTGTTGGCGATCTTCGCCTGGCGCGGGTTGCTCTTCTTCAGTTCCTCGAAGGCGGCCTTGGCGGCCTCGAGCGCCTCCTCGGCCTCGTGGAGCCGGGCCTCGAGCTCGGTCTTCCTCTCCTCGTCGAGAGGCGCTTCCTCGCGGATGCGGGCGAGCTCGCGGACGGGACGCTCCCTGGACCGGAGCTTCTTCCCGGCTTCCTTGAACGCCTTGAGGGCGAGGCGGTATGCCTTCCCCGAGGCCTGCTCGGGGCTGCGGGCCTTCAGCTCGGCATAGGCGTTCTCGGCCTCCTGGGCATTCCTTTCGAGCGCCTCGTGCTCCGAGCGCACCTTGTCGAGGGCGGCCTGGCGTCTGGCGTTATCTTCCTTCGTGAGCTCGATGTCGCGCTCGTCGGCATGCTCCTTCTCAAGGACGAGGAGCGTCTTCTCCCCGCGGAGGACGTCCTTTTCCGCGGAAGCGACGTGCTTCCGGTGAAGGCGCTCCCTCCTCCGTTCCGAGGCGGCCTTGGCCTTGATGGAGTAGACGTCCCGCTCCTCATCGAGCGCGGCCTTCTTGCTCTCGAGGTCATTCCTGAGGGACTCGATCTCTTCCTCGGTGGCGAGGGTCCCTTCCCCTTCCATCTTCTCGTACTTCCCCAGGGCCATCCTGTCCCTCCTGATCTTGAGGGAAAGCTCGGAAAGGGCGTCCTTCGCGCTCCTCACGGCGTCCTGCTCGTTCCCGTAGGCGCCGGGAAGGCGGACGTTGTCGAGCGGGAAGGTGATGTTCTGCTGGACGGTGAAGTGAGGGTAGAGGGCGTAGTTCTGGAAGACGAGGCCGATCCCGCGGTTCTCCGGCGGGACGTTGGTGACTTCCTCCTCCCCGAAATAAATATGCCCCCCGGTCGGCTTATGAAGTCCGGCGATCATGTAGAGCGTCGTGGACTTGCCGCATCCCGAGGGGCCGAGGAGACCGACCAGCTTGCCGTCCGGAATCGTAAACGACATGCGGTCGACCGCGGTCATGTGAGAGCCCTTGTGGCTCCGGAAGACCTTGGAGAGCTCTTCGATCTTGACTTCCATCCTGTTCCTCCTGGAATCGCGACCTCTTCAGTCAGAGCGAGGATAGCACGGGAGAGAGGGTGCGACAACAAGCCCCCTCTTGCTCGTGAAGCGCTTTCCACGCGCGCGATTCTTTAAGATGTAATCGGAATTATCCCTCTTCCTTCCTCTCCTCTTCAAGTGCCTTCTCGCCAGCCTCCAGGAGGCGCTCGCCCTCCTCGCCCGCCTTGCGGATGAGTTCCTCGGCCGCCTCCTCCTCCGCCCGCGAGCGATAGACCGAGCTCGAGCGCATGTCGACGGCGATCGTCGCCCCGATGTAGTCGTGGATCGCCCGGTGGCCGTTCGTGAAGAGGGAGAGGAGGTAGGAAAGAAGGAGCACGCCGAGAAGGATCGCGAGGGCGGCCGTCTCCTGGGGGACGAAGAGAAGGATGATCGCCCCGAAGAAGTAGGAAGGAAGCGTCCGGAGGCACATCTGCGGCCTCGTCACCTGGTAGCCGAGCGTGTTGACGAGGCCGATCCTCAGGGCCTTCTTGCCGATAGTCTCCCCATTCCGGAAAAGAAGCGCCGGCAGGAGGTAGACGAGGGGGAAGGCGATGGCGAGCCCGATCGCCATCGGATAGGCCCTGCGGATCGCCTTCTCCTCGTTGAGGAGCGACTGGTAGGGGGAGGAGGAGAAGAAGGATTCCGCGACGTTGTAGTAGACGGAAGGGGAAGCCCCGCTTTCGTCATAGAAGAAGAGGAGGAGGTCCTCCCTTCCCTCTTCCGTCAGGTTCGCGAGAGGGCGCGCGTTCCCTTCCTCGTCGTAGGCCGAGCCGCTCTGGAAAAGCTTGTCCGCGGGCACGGCGAGGCCGCCCTTGTCCACCGTCCCGTCCGGAAGGAGGGGCCACTGGAAGAGCTCCTTCCCCTTTTCCTTCGCAGGAGAAGAAAGCTCCAGGTAACCATAGACGCGGTCGATGTCCTCGAGGCCGATGACGTTGACGTTGTACCAGTAGGCGAGGCTTCTCCCCTTGAGGTCGGGGGCTTCCTCGGGCACGGTCTCGTGGATGCCTTCCTCATAGTAGGAAAGGAGGAGGTCCTGGTAGGCGAGGTAGTCCTTGGCCCCCGTCGGGGCGCCCCATTCCCCGTCCTCGCCCTGGACGAAGAGAAGAGACTCGGAAAGGAGCGCCTCCGTCCTTTGGTGCGCCCCCTTGTACCAGTCGCTCGCGGAGAAGGCCGCCTCGAAGATCGCGAAGATCCCGAGGAAGACGAAAAGGAAGAGGGCGAGGTCGGCGAGGGAGGCCAGGAAGCGCCTGTGGAGAGGCGCCTCGACGTACTTCCTACCTTCCATCTTCCTCATCCTCCTTCCCAGGAGGTCCGTTCCGGACGATGTCGAGGAAGTCCGGCTCATGGGCCCTTTCGCTGGCCCAGGCCCTCGTCACGACGGACATCGCGCAGTAGTCGTGGAGGGCCCTCCTCTTGGGGGTAAGGAGCCCGGTGGTCAGGCTGATGAGGAAGACGAGGAGGAGGATCGAGCCGGAGACGATGACTTCGTTGGCAAGAAGCGCCCCCAGAAGGCTGAAGAGAAGGGGGATCGCCCGAGGGACGATGAGGAGGCGCGGCAAGGGCATCCCGTCGTAGCGAAGGAGCCCCAGGCGGAAGATCATCTTCCCGAACGTCGCCCCGTTCCGGGAAAGGAGGGGCACCGCGAGATAGAAGACGAGCACAGGAATGGAAAGAGCGATCCCGAGAGTCAGGAAATGCCCCGTCTCATAACGGGAATAGGGCGCCTGGTAGAACTCCTCGGCGACGATTCTGTCCTGGGCGATCCGGTACTGCTCCTGGTAGAAGGAAAGAAGGTCCTTCTCGGCCTCTTCCCCAAGGACGGGCTCTCCCCCCTCCCCTTCCTCGAAAAGCCCGGGCCTCAGTTCCGCGGGGACGTCGAGGTCCGCGTTCCCTTCCTCGTCCCTGCCGAAGGAAAACAAGGGGGATTCGTTCACCGCGGACTCGCTTTCCGGAAGCCCGAGGACGTTCACGTTGTACCATCGCTCCCTCGCCCATTCCGGATGCGGGTTCGGGTTCAGGGAAGGGTCCTCGAGAAGCTGGTAGTCGAAATAGTAGTAACGGATGCTCCTCTCGTAGTCCTCCCAGTCGTCGGAGACGATGTCCTGGGTGGGGACGAGGATCCCGTCCGCCTCCTCCGTCTCCATGAGTCCGGAGGCGGCGAGGTAGCGCTCGATCGTCGCCCAGTCCTCCTCCATCCCGATCGCCTTCCCCAAGGTAGGGAAGCCGCCATGCGGATATAGGAAGACGGCGAGAAGGAAGAAGAGCGCGGAGGCAAAGGCCGCGTCCAGCGCCGCGGCGCTGATCCTCAGGAGGAGCGGAGCGAGGGGATACCCCTCCTCCGCGTAGTCGTCTTCCCGGGCCATTCCCTATTCGTCCCCGCCTTCGTCGGCGAAATCCGATTCCGGGGAGGAATCCTCGTCCTTGTCCTCCGAAACCTCCGCAGAAGGGGCCCCTTCCTCCTGGATTCTGGAATAATTCTCGCTTTCGGAGGGATTCTGCGAAGTTTTCGCGGATTCCGCGGGAATATCCCCCGTTCCTTCCTCTTCCCCAGAAGGAACCTCTTCCTTCCTGGGGAGCGTCCCCGCGCGGATCGACTCGATCCTCTCCTTGTGGAGGCGGTCCTGCTCCTCCTCGAACGCGTCGAAGGAGGTCATCCTCCTCGCCTCCTCCCTCCGCGCGTCGATCGTCGAGAGATCGAGGATCTGGAGCTCTTTCTCCAGCTGCTCCTCCTCCGGGGTCTTGGGGGCGGACTTGCTCCGCTCCGGGTGGGCGGCGAGGTAGCGTTCCTTCTCCTCCTCGCTCCGGAACCAGAGGGACTCCCTCGCGTCGATGACGATGGTGCCGAAGATCATGTCCTCCACGGTGAGGTGGGACTTGTGAAGGATCATGAGCATGAAGTCCAGGAGGACGACGAGCATCAGGAACATGAGGGAGAGCCAGAGGTTCGGGATGAAGATGAGGGAAAGCATCGCCATGACCACGAGCGGCCGGAGGAGCCTCTCCTTGGGCCCGATCCTCGTCCCCTCGCGCTTCACCACGGCGATGCGGAGGATCGCCTTCCCTAGCGTCTTCCCGTCCCGCATGAGGGCGGGGATGAGGTAGAAGAAGAGGAACAGGAAGGGCGCGTAGGCGACGTCGAGCGCATAGGAGGCGTAGTCGTTGATCGCGTCATAGCGCTCCCGGTAGTAGGACTGGGGGCTGTCCCCCCAGCCGATCGCCCAGTCGGCGAGGTCGAAGTAGCAGCCTTCCCCCACGTCGGGGTCGTAGAAATGGCCGAGGAGCGCGCTCGACCACTGGGCGCTCGTCTGCGGGGAGGAAAGCCCCTCCTCCGAGGCGCTCGTGAGGACGGGCGGGAGCGAGTAGTCCACGAATCCCTCCTCGTTCAGGGAATAGCGGTAGTAGCCGACCTTCCCCTGGCCCATGCCCCCGTCGGAAAGGTTCCGCTCCCAGTCCTCGTGCGTTTCCGCGTATTCCTTCCAGTTCGTCGCCTCCTCGACCTCGCTGAGCTCGGGGAGCCCCATGAACTCCTGGCTGAAGTAGCGCCCGTAGGAGGCGAAGTTCGGATCGTCCGTCCCCGTCGGGCGCGGGAGCTCGATCTCGTTTCCTTCCGCGTCCATCTCGCTCAAGGGGACCGCGCGCTCGTCCTCGAGGAAGAAGCCGGTCCAGTAGGACCACATCGCGTCCCAGTAAAGGAGGTAGCCCCTCTTCTCCTGGGTCACGACCGTCTCCTCCTTCCCTTCGGAATCCGAAGTCGTCGTGGACTGGGGCTCGGCCGCGTAGCTGAGATACCCGTTCCCGTCCTTGAAGCGGTAGCCTCCCTCCTCGGTCTCCTCCATGTTGTAGAGCCCGGTATCGTAGGCGTACTGGAGCATCTCCTCGTTCGCCTTGTCCCCGCCCATCGCGGAGATAAGGTAGGTCGAGGTGAGGTTCGCGTAGACGATGACGGTGCAGAGGATGAGGAAAAGGGCGTCGATGAGGAAGGCGAAGGTCCTCCTCCAGTAGCCCGCTTGCTTCAGCTTGGAGTCCATGGGTTGGATTATAAGGCACATCCCGCGCGCGTGTGGGCAAGAGAAAAGGGCCGCGGTCTCCCGCGGCCCCCTGGGCATCCCTCTTAGTGGATGATGTCGGCGACGGTGCCGGCGCCGACGGTGCGCCCGCCCTCACGGATGGAGAACTTCGTCCCCTTCTCAAGGGCGACCGGGTGGATGAGCTTCACCGTGAAGGTGACGTTGTCGCCCGGCATGACCATCGGCACGTCGGTCGGGAGCTCGATGTCCCCCGTGATGTCGGTGGTGTGGAAGAAGAACTGCGGGCGGTAGCCGTTGGTGAAGGCGGTGTGGCGGCCGCCCTCCTCCTTGGTGAGGACGTAGACGGCGGCGGTGAACTGGTCGTGCGGGGTGACCGAGCCGGGCTTGGCGAGGACCTGGCCGCGCTCGACCTGATCCTTGTTGATGCCGCGGAGGAGCGCGCCGATGTTGTCGCCGCCCTGGGCGAAGTCGAGGGTCTTGCGGAACATCTCGAGGCCGGTGACGACGGTGGACTGGGTCGGACGGATGCCGACGATCTCAGCGGGGTCGTTGACCTTGATCATGCCGCGCTCGACGCGACCGGTGACGACGGTGCCGCGGCCGGAGATGGTGAGGACGTCCTCGATCGGCATGAGGAAGGGCTTGTCGGTGTTCCTCTCGGGGTCAGGGATGTAGCTGTCGAGGGCATCCATGAGCTCGAGGATGGACTTGCAGGCGGGGTCCTCGAGGCTCTTGGCCTCGCAGGCCGCGCGGGCGGAGCCGCGGATGACGGGGATCTCGTCCCCCGGGAACTCGTACTTAGAGAGGAGGTCCCTGACGTCCATCTCGACGAGGTCGACGAGCTCGGGGTCGTCGACGAGGTCGGTCTTGTTCAGGTAGACGATGATGTAGGGGACGCCGACCTGGCGGGCGAGGAGCACGTGCTCCCTGGTCTGGGGCATGACGCCGTCGGTGGCGGCGACCACGAGGATGGCGGCGTCCATCTGGGCGGCGCCGGTGATCATGTTCTTGATGTAGTCGGCGTGCCCCGGGCAGTCGACGTGGGCGTAGTGCCTGTGGTCGGTCTCGTACTCGACGTGGGCGGTGTTGATGGTGATGCCGCGGGCCTTCTCCTCAGGGTTGGCGTCGATGGCCTCGTAGGCCATGTCCTTGGCCATGCCCTTCATCGCCAGCACGTGGGTGATGGCGGAGGTGAGGGTGGTCTTCCCGTGGTCGACGTGGCCGATGGTGCCCACGTTCACGTGGACGCGGTCACGGTTGAACTTCTCTTTTGCCATTGCTGTTCCTCCAATATTGGCTTTCAGATTTTTTGGCGCTCGTGGATATTAGCGCACCTTCCTACGGAAGGCAACGAGGAGCGCGGGGATAGGGCCTAGCGGCCCGTCCCCTGGCTCTTCTTGATGATCTCGTCCTGGATGTAGCGGGGGGTCTCGCCGTAGCGGTCGAAGGTCATCGTGAAGGTGCCGCGACCCTGGGTCATCGAGCGGAGGTCGGTGACGTAGCCGAACATCTCGGCGAGAGGGACGGAGCAGGTGACGACCTTGGCGTTCCCGCGCTGGCTCTCCTCCTCGACGGTGCCCCTCCTCCGGGAGACGTCGCCGATGACGTCGCCGTAGTACTGGTCGGGGACGGTGATGTCGACCTTCATGATCGGCTCGAGGATGACGGGGTCGCACTTGCCGGCGGCCGCCTTGAGGGCGAGGGAGGCCGCGATCTTGTAGGCGGCTTCCGAGGAGTCGACGTCGTGGTAGCTGCCGTCGAAGAGGGTGGCCTTGATGTCGATGGCGGGGTAGCCGGCGACGAGCCCCCTCTGCATGGCTTCCTCAAGCCCCTGCTGGGTCGGCTTGATGAACTCCTTCGGGACGGCGCCGCCGACGATGGCGTCCACGAACTCGAAGCCCTTGCCGGGGTTCGGCTCGAAGCGGATCCAGACGTCGCCGTACTGGCCGTGGCCGCCGGTCTGCTTGACGTAGCGGCCCTGGGCCTCGCCGGTCTTGCGGATCGTCTCGCGGTAGTTGACCTGCGGGGCGCCGACGTTGACGACGACCCCGAACTCGCGCTTCATGCGCTCGACGAGGACGTCGAGCTGGAGCTCGCCCACGCCGCCGATGATGGTCTGGCCGGTCTCCGCGTTCGTGTGGACGCGGAAGGTCGGGTCTTCCTCGGCGAGCTTCTGGAGGGCGATGGACATCTTCTCCATGTCCGCCTTGGTCTTGGGCTCGACCGCTTCCTCGAGGACGGGCTCGGGGAACTCGAGGCGCTCGAGGACCACGGGCTCGTTCGGGTCGGTGAGGGTGTCGCCGGTGGTGGTGTTCTTGAGCCCGACGACCGCGCCGATCTCGCCGGCGTGGAGGCAGCTCACCTCCTGGCGCTTGTTCGCGTGCATGAGGACGAGGCGCGAGATCCTCTCCTGGCTCCCCTTGGAGGAGTTCAGGATGTAGGAGCCGCTCTTGAGCACGCCCTGGTAGACGCGGACGTAGGCAAGGCGCCCGATGAAGGGGTCGGTCGCAATCTTGAAGGCGAGGCCGACGAAGGGGGCATCGTCCGTGGTCTTGCAGGAGTACTCCTCGCCCTTCAGCTCGCCCTTCTCGCCCGGGATGTCGAGCGGGGAGGGGAGGTAGTCGACGACCGCGTCGAGGAGGAGCTGGACGCCCTTGTTCTTGAACGCGGTGCCGCAGAGGACGGGGAAGAACTTCCCGGTGATGACGGCCTTGCGGATGACGGCCTTGATTTCCTCGACCGTGGGCTCCTCGCCCTCGAGGACCTTCATCATGAGCTCGTCGTCGTGGCCGGCGAGCTTCTCGAGGAGGGTCGCGTGGTAGCGCTCCGCCTTCTCCTTGAGCTCGGAGGGGATCTCCTGCTCGACGGGCGCGTCGTCCTTGTTGTCCTTGTTGTAGATGTAGGCCCTCATCGTGACGAGGTCGATCTCGCCGATGAAGCCCGACTCGCGCCCGACCGGGAGCTGGATCGCCGCGTAGTCGACGCCGAGGCGCTCCTTGATCGTGTCGAGGCACATCTCGAAGTCCGCGCCGATCGCGTCCATCTTGTTGCAGAAGACGAGGCGGGGGACGTTGTACTTGTCGGCCTGGCGCCAGACGGTCTCCGTCTGGGGCTCGACGCCGTTCTTGGAGTCGAGGACCGTCACCGCGCCGTCGAGGACGCGGAGGGAGCGCTCGACCTCGACGGTGAAGTCGACATGCCCCGGGGTGTCGATGATGTTGATGCGGTGGCCCTTCCAGAAGCAGGTGGTGGCGGAGCTGGTGATTGTGATGCCCCTCTCCTGCTCCTCCTCCATCCAGTCCATGACGGCGGTGCCTTCGTGGACCTCGCCGATCTTATGGGTGCGCCCGGTGTAGTAGAGGATGCGCTCGGTCGTCGTGGTCTTGCCCGCGTCGATGTGGGCCATGATCCCGATGTTCCGGGTGTGGGGGAGGTCGTAGCCCTCCTCCTTGATCAGGTTCTCGTCGTTGGCCATGTCTTCTCCTTACCAGCGGTAGTGGGCGTAGGCTTTGTTCGCCTCGGCCATGCGGTGGACG
The DNA here is from genome assembly GCA_949289845.1 of uncultured Bacillota bacterium. GTDB lineage: Bacteria > Bacillota_I > Bacilli_A > RFN20 > CAG-826 > UBA4951. The sequence continues at coordinate 281,656 of CASEPN010000002.1, read as the reverse complement.
TCTTCCTTCTTCTTGACGGAAGCGCCGGTCCCGTTGGCCGCGTCGATGATCTCGGCGGCGAGCTTCTCCTCCATCGTCTTCTCGTTCCGGAGGCGGGCGAAGGTGACGAGCCAGCGGAGGCCGAGGGTCTGCTTCCTCTCGGGGCTGACCTCGGTCGGGACCTGGTAGTTGGCCCCGCCCATGCGGCGGGCCTTGAGCTCGACGCCGGGCATGATGTTGTTGATCGCCGTGGCGAACACGTCGATCGCCGGCTTCTTGGTGCGCTCCTCGATGATCTTGAAGGAGCCGTAGATGATCTGCTGGGCCGTGCCCCTCTTCCCGTCGTACATGACCCGGTTGATGAGGCGGGTCACGAGCTTGCTGTTGTAGACGGGATCGGGGAGGACGTCCCGCTTCGCGATCTTTCCTTTGCGCGACATATGGTCTCCTCCTACTTCTTCTCCGGACGCTTCGTCCCGTAGAGGGAGCGTCCCTGGCGGCGGGCCTCGATGCCCGCGCAGTCGAGGCATCCGCGGATGATGTGGTAGCGGACGCCCGGGAGGTCCTTCACGCGGCCTCCGCGGATGAGCACGGTGCTGTGCTCCTGCAGGTTATGCCCCTCCCCGCCGATGTAGGCGGTCACCTCGAAGCCGTTCGAGAGGCGGACGCGGGCGTACTTCCGCATCGCCGAGTTCGGCTTCTTCGGGGTCATGGTGCCCACGCGGGTGCAGACGCCCCTCTTCTGGGCGCTCGCCTGGTTGCCCTGGCGCTTGGTGAGGCTGTTCCACCTCTTGCCAAGGGCCGGCGCCTTGCTCTTCGTCCGGGCGGCATGGCGGCCGCTCTTGACGAGCTGGTTGATTGTCGGCATGGCTCTTTCTCCTTTTCTTCTTTCCTATTCGTCTCTGGAATCCGCTCCTCGGATACACACATTTCCGTGCGTGTCAAAGCGAGCGGCCAAGGCGGACTATACGCGCATGAGAAGGTTGGGGCAAGGGCGAGTTCACAAGGATTCGGGATGTGCCAGGGACATAAGGAAAGGGCCGCCCGGGAGGCGGCCCCTCCCCGAGCAAGGGAAGGCTAGGCCTTCTTCTTGCGGGAACGGAAGTAGAGGATCGCCCGCCGAGCAGTGCATTTCCATTCGCTTCAGAAGGGTTCTGCCGTCGATTTTGAGCATGTAGCCCTAATTCGCAGGAAAGAGGCAACAAACGGCGAGGGATTGGGGAAATCACAGAAAGGAGGTGCCTATAGGAGGGATATCGCCCTCCCCCCTTGTGGACCTCTTCCCTTTCCCATAGCCCCAGGACAAGGAAAAGGCGCCCCCGGAGGGGCGCCCATGGGGATGGGCCAGGCCCTAGCCCATCACGTAGGAGAAGGAGGCGGCGGTGCCGCTGACGGTGATCATCGTGAAGAGGATCGCGTTGATGAGGGAGCCGAGCCAGACGTTCCCCGTCTTCTTGTAGAGGAGGCGGGAGATGATCGTGGCGATCACAAGGATCGGGATGATCGGGAAGAGTACGATGTAGCCAAGGGCCATGTCGCCCTGCCAGAGGACCCCGGTGCTCTTGAAGGTGCCGTACTGGATCATGATGACGAGGAAGATACCGAAGACGTTGAAGAAGGCGTTGATAGCGATCGTCGCCCACTCCGGCATGGTCGAGGTCCGGTAGGTCTGGTTCGCGATGCCGTTGAGGAGGTAGAAGAGGCCGAAGAAGAGGAGGTAGCGCATCGCGGTCGGCACCATCTCCGGGACGTTGAACACCTTCATGGCGAACGTCCAGATGCGGAAGTCGGTCTTCCAGATGCCCCAGTTGATGAAGAGGATGAGGTAGAGGACGACGACGATCCCGAAGGCGAGGACGACCGTCTTCATGAGGTTCGTCCCGCTGATCTTCGCGGTCGAGAAGGGGTTGTCGACGGGCACGAGCTCGCCGGGGTTGTTCCGGTACTTCCACTTGTTCATGAAGTAGCGGACCAGATAGAAGAGGAGCACCATGCCGCAGGCGAAGAGGCCGCAGGCGACCGACCAGAGGGCGACCCAGTTGGTCGTATCCTGGGGATAGAGCTGGGTGTTGGGGAACCACCTGTCGCCCCACTCGTTGACGAAGCTCTGGATCGAGAAGCCGGCGAAGATGGTGCATGCCACGGCCGGAAGGAAGTAGAACACCCAGTCGAAGGGTCCCTTGAGGGGCTTCTCCTCCTTCTTGATCGTTTCCTCCGTCACCGGCACATCGCGATAGGCGATGGCGACGTCTCTGGGGCCTTCGCCTCCGTTCCCGGAAGGAGCGAGGGCGAGCTCCGCCTTGACCCTCCTGGTCCTGAGCGACTGGAAGAAGGGGATCGTGAGGGCGAGGGAGACGAGCGGGAAGATGAGGAAGAAGATGGCGATGAGGCCGATGAGAGCGAAGGCTTCCTTCAGCCACCAGACCTGGTTATAGGTGTCGATGACGGAGTAGCCGTTCGGGGTCCCGAAGGCGGTGTAGAAGAAGTCGACGAGGTTCGCCGTCGAGGGGATGGACCAGTGGTTGAGCGGGTGGATCTCGTCCGCCTCGTAGATGACGCGGAAGGGCTCGTCGATCGCGGTCCCGAGGGTGCGCTCGACCACTTCCCCGTTCACGTAGTAGGCGCAGTTCTCAACGTTGATCTCGCCGCCTTCCTCATAGGCGAGGCCGACGAAGTTCGCGGCGGTCGTGCTATGGAGGAACTCGCGGGAGATGGTCGGGTTCCCCGAGGCGTCCACGCCCGAGAAGAAGAACTCGTCGTCGTTCGCTTTGAGGAAGCCGACGTCGACGTCCGCCCCCGCGCCCATGAAGCTGGACCAGCCCTGCATGAGGCCGGCGGAGATAATGCCGACGGAGGCGTCCGACATGAGGGTCATCGCGGTCGTGAAGCCGCCCATCGAGTGGCCGGAGATGCCGATCTTGTCCTTGTCGACGTAGTCGAGGTTATAGAGGTACTTGGCGGAGTCATAAAGGCCGTTGGTGGCCATCATGGCGCCGGTGTTCCCGGAGTTCTCGTAGTTCCCGTGGCCCTCGCGGTCGACGGCGAGGACGACGAAGCCGCGGCGGGCAAGCTCGATCGCGAAGGGGAGCTGGAGCTCGCGGTTGTTGAGGTAGCCGTGGGTCAGCACAACTCCAGGGAGCGGGTTCTCGGCGCTCGCGGAGTTGGGCTTGAAGAGGAGGCCGGAGACGACCTTGCCGGCGATCTCGGTCTCCTTCTCGGTCTCGTTCCCTTCCGCGTCGACGACGATCGAGGTCATGACGCCTTCGTTCGTCGCGTCCCTGAGGTCCGTGACGGAGAGGCTATAGCCTGCCGTCTGGACGAGGGAGCCGCAGAAGGAGCTGATCAGGATCGCAAGGAGGCCGATCACGAGGCAGATCAGGCTTTTCTTGTGCTCTTTGAAGTAGTTCATCAGCATGATTCTTGCTTTCTTCCTTTCTTTTGCTCGATGTGGTCGAAGATAGGATGCCTTCTCACTTCATGCATGCCATGCGGACGGCCCGATGCCAGCCCGTGAGGCGCCTTTCCCTCCTTTCCAGGTCCATCGAGGGGAGGAACTCCCGCTCGATCTCCTTGTTGCATTTGATGTCCTCGATGTCCGCCCAGTAGCCGACCTTGAGCCCGGCGAGGTAGGCGGCCCCCAGGGCGGTGACTTCCACCACCTTGGGACGGACGACCTTCGCGCCGAGGATGTCGGACTGGAACTGCATGAGGAAGTCGTTCCTGCACGCGCCCCCGTCGACGTTGAGGGAGGTGAGCTCGACCTGGAGGTCCTCCTCCATGGCCTTGTATATGTCGTAGACCTGGTAGGCGATCCCCTCCAGGGCGGCACGGATGAAGTGCTCCTTCTTCGTGCCGCGGGTGAGCCCGCAGACGATGCCGCGGACGTCCGGCTCCCAGTGGGGCGCCCCGAGCCCGACGAAGGAGGGGACGATGTAGACCCCGTGGCAGGAGTCGACGGCGTTGGCGTACTTCTCCGTCTCCGCCGCGTTCCGGATGAGCCTCATCTCGTCGCGGAGCCACTGGACGATCGCGCCCCCGACGAAGACAGAGCCCTCGAGGACGTAGCTCGGCCTCTCCCCGTCCAGGGAGGCGGAAAGGGTGGTGATGAGACCGTGCTTGGAGCGGACACACTTGTCCCCGGTGTTGGCGAGGAGGAAGCAGCCGGTCCCGAAGGTGTTCTTGATCTCTCCCTTCTTGACGCAGAGCTGCCCGAAGAGGGCGGCCTGCTGGTCCCCGACGACCCCGGAGATGGGAATCTTGTGCCCGAGGAGCCCTTCCTCCGCGTAGCCGTACATGTAGGAGGAGGGATGGACCTCCGGGAGCATGCTCCGGGGGATGCCGAAGAGGGTCAGGAGCTCCTCGTCCCACTCGAGGGTGTGAATGTTGAAGAGCATCGTCCTGGAGGCGTTCGTGTAGTCGGTCGCGAAGATCCTGCCTCCCGAGAGCTTCCACATAAGGAAGGTGTCGATCGTCCCGAAGAGGAGCTTCCCCTCCTCGGCCTTCTTTCTGGCGCCCTCGACGTTATCGAGGATCCACTTGATCTTGGTCGCGGAGAAGTAGGCGTCGATGACGAGGCCCGTCTTCTCGTAGATCATGTCCTTGTAGCCCTTCTGGATCAGCATGTCGCAGAAGGGGGCGGTCCGCCGGCACTGCCAGACGATCGCGTTATAGATGGGATCCCCGGTCTCCTTGTCCCAGACGATCGTCGTCTCGCGCTGGTTGGTGATGCCGATGGCCATGATGTCCTTCGACTGGACCTTCGCGCGGATGAGCGCCTCGGGGATGACCCCGAGCTGGGAGCCGAGGATCTCGACGGGGTCGTGCTCCACCCAGCCGGTGTGGGGGTAGATCTGGGCGAACTCCTGCTGGGCGAGCCCTTTGATCTCCCCGTGGCGGTCGAAGACGATCGCCCGCGACGAAGTGGTGCCCTGGTCGAGGGCGAGGATGTACTTCCCGCTATCCATCATGCCTCCTTAGGACGGTCTTGGTCGCGACGACGTCGACCCCGGTCCCCATGACGTTATGGACGAGGACGTCGCCCTCGTGGACGGGGGCCACGACCTTCTTCGCCCGGATTTCCTTGAGGACCTCGAAAATGAGCCTCTTCTCGACGGAGTCCTTCGTCTTGCAGGAGACCATCGCGATCTCCCCGCCCTCGACGGGGCAGATGGAGGTGACGACGCGCTTGGGGCAGGTGACCTCGTCCCTGGCGTACTTGGCGCCCCTGGGGCAGGTGTTCCCCGTGACCTTGAGGTCGTTCATGTCGCTGTCATCCACCGTGATGTGGCAGCCCAGCGGGCAGCAGATGCAGATGAGCTCGCGCATGGCTATCCCCTCCTCCGCAAGGCAATCTCGACTTCCTTGCCTTCCTTGATCTTCCGGACGACGTCCTCCTTGGCGAGGAGGGTCTCCATCTCGCCCGGGGTGACGATCTGCTTGATCTTCCTCGCGACCGTCTCCCCGTCGACGAGGAGGGCGATCTCGACGTTCTTGTAGACGTTATTGACCCTCATCTTGAACTGGATGGGCGAGAAGTCGCCGTTCCGGAGGATCTTCTGGGGGACGCTGTAGCGGACGCCCCCGCTCGTCTTGATCTCAATCGCCTCTTCTCCGGAGGAGATTTCCTTATGGAGGTACCTCGCGGCGGAGCGCCCGGCGTTCCGCGCTTCCTCCGAGACGAAGTCGACGAGGTCGTGGACGTGGAGGACGTTCCCGCATTCGAAGACACCCTCGAGGTTCGTCATCATGTTCTCGTCGACGATGGCGCCGCTCGTGACCCTGGAAAGTTCGACCCCGCAGCCCCTGGCCAGCTCGTTCTCCGGAAGAAGGCCGACGGAAAGGAGGAGGGTGTCGCAGGGAATCTCGAAGGCGGTGTCCATCATGGGCGAGAGATGCTCGTCGACCTTGGCGACGGTGACGCTCTCGACCCGGTCCTTGCCCTTGATCCTCACGACCGTGTGGGAGAAATAGAGGGGGATGTCGAAGTCATTGAGGCACTGGACGATGTTGCGGTTCAGCCCCGAGCTATAGGGCATGAGCTCGAGGGCGGCCTTGACCTTGGCCCCTTCAAAGGTCATGCGCCTTGCCATGATGAGGCCGATGTCTCCCGAGCCGAGGATGACGACTTCCTTCCCGACCTTGAGCCCGTCGATGTTGACGAGCTTCTGGGCGGTCCCGGCCGAGTAGATGCCGGCGCAGCGGCTCCCGGCGATGTTGATCGCGCCCCGGGGGCGCTCGCGGCAGCCGCAGGCGAGGACGATCGCGTCGGCCTTAATGAGGAGGAGCCCGTCCTCCTGGCTGACGGCAGTGACGACCTTGTCCTTGCTCACGTCGATGACGGTCGCGCCGAGCTTGTAGGGAATCTTCCGCTCGAGGACCTCGTGGATGAAGCGCGAGGCGTACTCGGGGCCGGTCAGCTCTTCCTTGAACGTGTGGAGCCCGAAGCCGTTATGGATGCACTGGTTCAGGATCCCGCCCAGCTGGTCCTCGCGCTCGAGGATGAGGATGTCCCGGAGGCCTTCCTCGTAGGCCCCCAGGGCGGCGGCAAGCCCCGCGGGGCCCCCGCCGACGATCACTAGCTCATGATGGATCATATGGTTACCTCTTCCGCGCCAGGAAGGACGAGCGTCCTTTCTTGGTGACGTCGGTGATGTCTTCCTTCAGCTCGCGGGCGAGGATCTCCATCGCCTTGGGGGTGCAGAAGCCCATCTGGCACCTGCCCATCCCGGCGCGGGTCCTCCGCTTGATGCCGTCGAGGTCCCTGGCCCCGGGCACCCGACGGATGGCCTCGACGATCTCGCCCTCGCTCACCACCTCGCAGCGGCAGATGATGTGCCCGTAGAGGGGATTCTCCTTGATAAGGGATTCCCGTTCCTCGTTGGTAAGCTCCGCGATCCGCGGGATCGCCTTCCGGATCGGGTCGAAGCCCTTCTTTTCCTTGAGGCCCATCTTCCCCGCGATCTCGGAGGAAGCATGGACGGCGATGGCCGGGGCGGAGGTCAGTCCCGGGGACTCGATCGCGGCGATTTCGTAGAGCCCCTCGACCTTCCCGTCGTAGCCGACAATGAAGTCGTCCGTTTCCCTCGCGTGCGCCCTGAGCCCGGCGAACTGGGTGATGATCCCCCTCTTCGGGAGCGAAGGCATCGTGAGGAGCGCCTTCTTCCAGATCTCGTCGAGCCCTTCGACGGAAGTGTCGGTGTCCTCCTTGTCCCCCTGGTCGTGCGCGTTGGGACCCACCAGGAGGTTTCCGTGAGTGGTGGGGGCGACGAGGATGCCCTTCCCCATCTTCGTGGGGGTCTGGAAGAGCGTGCGGGAGGCCATGCCCCCGTACATCTTGTCGAGGAGGACGTACTCGCCTTTCCGCGGGACGATGTGGTAGGGGGAATCCCCGCCCGCGACCATCATGTGGATCTGGTCGGCGTGGACGCCGGCGCAGTTGACGAGGGTCCGGCATTCCTCGTGGGTGCCGTCCGTGAACTCGAGGACGAACTTATCCCCCTCCTTCCAGATGGAGCGGACTTCCTTCCCGAGGGCGAACTCGACGCCGTTATGGGCGGCATTCTCCGCGTAGGCGATCGTCATCTCGTAGGGAGAGACGAGCGCGGAGGAGGGCGCGTAGAGGGCGTGCTTCACCTCCGGGTTGATCCCGGGTTCCAGCTTCAGGATCTCCTCCGTATGGATGATGCGGAGATCGGGGACGCCGTTCTTGACGCCCCTTTCGTAGAGCTCCTCGATCTTCGGGAGCGATTCCTCGTCGAAGCCAAGAACGAGGGCGCCGTTCTCCTTCATGGGGAAATCCAGCTCCTTCGCCAGCTTCTTGATGAGACGGTTTCCTTCGACGTTGAACTTCGCCTTGAGCGTCCCGGGCTCGGCGTCGAAGCCCGCGTGCGCGATCCCGGAGTTCGCCTTGCTGGTCCCGCAGGAGACGTCGTCCTCCTTGTCGACCACCAGCACGGAGACCTCGTAGCGCGATAGTTCCCTTGCCAAAGAGCAACCGACGATACCGGCGCCTATTACGATGATGTCGTGACCCATGTGAGCCTCCACTTGTGCCCCTATGATGAAGGAGAGGAAAGCCTTTGGCAATGGGGAAATGAAAGGGCTTTCAGTATTTAATACCGAAAACAATTCGTTGGTTAACCAAAGCCGATGGGGACTAGGAAATAGACCCCTTTAATAAGGGAGAACGCAGGCGTGCAAGGAAGGTATCCAGAGATTATTTCCCGAGCACCTTCCTCGCCCAGGAGGCGGGGTCGATGTCGTTGAGGAGGGCGCCTTCCTCGAAGTGAAGACCGGGATAGGTTGCCCTGAGCCGGCGGACGGCTCCTTCGATGGGGCTGCTCCCAGAGGTGGCGAAAGGAATGATCCTCACCCCTTCCAGGGGCTCGCCGTCGAGGAAGGTATCCACGGGACGGGGAGCGACGTACCACCAGATGGGGAAGCCGAGGAAAAGGACATCCGGACTCTCGAGATCCGGCAACTCGTTAAGCTCGGGACGCGCGAACTCGTTCCTCATCTCCTTCGAGCTCCTGCTCTCCTTGTCGTTCCAGTCGAGGTCCTTCATGGAGTAAGGTTCCTTGGGTTCGATCTCCACAATCTTTCCTCCCACGGCCTCGTGGATGAGGCGCGCGACCTTGGCGGTCCTGCCCTGGGGAGAGAAATAGGCGATAGCGATTTTCATGCAGTTCTCCTTCAATTTATTAGATTTCGCTTTGGTTTGCTTGGCTTTTTTTCAACGTATGAAGTTCGTCCGGACGATTTCCTCTTCCTCGAAGGAGTAGCGTCCTTCCTTCTTCGCAAGGTCGATGGCCCTGAGGAGCCTTGCCATCTCTCGTGCGAGGATGCGCATCGTCTGGAGGCCTTCCAGGTCCTGCTCGACCTCCTCGGGGGAACTGCCATGCACCTGGTTCCAGTAGGTGGAGGAGACGATTGGCATCCGGTTGATCCCGAAGTAGCGGTTGATCCTGTCATAGGAGACGCTCGCGCCGCCTCTCCGGCAGGAGACGACCGAGGCGCCGGGCTTCCCCTCCATCTTCTTCCCATAGGCGAAGAAGAGCCTGTCCAGGAAGCACTGCAGCTGACCGGTCGGGCCCGCGTAGTAGACCGGGCTTCCGAAGACGAAGCCGTCGAACTCCTCGAGACGTTCCCCGGTCTCCGATACGATGTCCTTCTGGACGCACCCCTTCCCCGTTTTGTGGCAGGCCCTGCAGGCGAGGCATCCTCCGATCGGCTTCGTCCCGATCCAGAGGAGCTCCGTCTCTATGCCTTCCTTTTCCAAGGTCGCCTTCACTTCCTCGAGGGCACGGTGCGTGCAGCCGTGCTGGCGCGGGCTTCCATTCACCAAGAGAACCTTCATGCTTCCATCCTCCTTCTCTCAAGGTATCACTCCCGTCAACGGGATGGGTTAGGATTTCCCCATGGAAGAGATTCTCGACAGGAAAGTTCTCCTGGAGCACGGCTTTTTGGAGATAGACGGCGTCTTTTCCAAGGACATTCCCTATCCGGGAGGAGGCTTCTTCCTCCGCCTCAAGGTGAAGGCGGACGGGGAGATCGAGGAAGAGACCATCGAGGTGGACACAGGGCTTCCCTATCTCCTTCTGGGAGTTCCCGCGGCAAGGGGCGAGTTCGTCGAGGACGTGAGGAGAAGGCACGACGCCCTGATGGAGAAGGTCCTCTGGGAGATCGGCTATCCCCTCTCCCCCTTCCTCAGGAACGGGGAAGAGGCGATCCGCCACTTCGAGGAGAAGTACGGGGAGAAGGCCGAGCGGCCTTTCCAGGACGGGGAGTCCCTCGTCCTGAGGACGGGCCCCAAGGGGAGCTGGTACGCGCTTTTTCTGATGGGACCAGCCCGATACCTCAAGGAAGGCATGGAAGGCGAGGTCCCGCTTTTGAACGTGAAATGCCCGGAACCCCTCCACGAGGAGATCGTGAGGAAAGGCGAGGCCCTCCCCGCCTATCACATGAACAAGGCCCAGTGGCTCAGCTACTCCGTCAGGGACTCCTCAAAGGAAACATTGATCGAGGCGATCGAACGTTCGCGCGCGGAAGTCAGGAAAAAGGAAAGGCTCGGCTAAGGATGAAGATCAAGATCGGCAGGAAAACGTATTGCGCGAACCTCTATGAGATCCCTTCCGCGGAAGCCTTCTCCTCGCTCCTCCCCCTCAAGGGGAAGGCCACGAGGATCGGGGCGCAGCTATGGGCGGACCTTCCTCCGGGGATCATTCCGAAGGACGAGGAAGTGGTGAGGCAACTCAAAAAGGGCGACATATTGCTCTTCGGGGACGACACCCTCCTCATCGTCATGGAGGACATGGAGGACCATCGCCGGTACACGGCGATCGGAAGGGTCGAGGAAGCGGATCAACTAGGTTCCCTTCAGGGCCAGGAGTTCAACATCGCTTTCGAAAAGGAAAGAAAGATACCAGAATTGCGGTCGATTTCCTTGGAAGACGGACTGGGAAACGAACTTTCCATCCTTCCGGAAAGAGCCCTCAAAGGCAAAGAAGGCGTCGACAGGGCGATCGCTCCCCTCCTGACGGAAGGGTCCGCCTTGCTCGTCGGATGGGACGAGGCCCGGGAATGGCTCATGAACGACCGGCTCCTGGGAGGAGCTCCAAAGAAACAAGAGCTCATGGGCGCCAGGCTCCTGGTGCTCGACTGGAAGAAGAAACTGGCCGCGGAGGAGTGGGAAGGCCTGAAGGAACGGTTCGGCGATGCTCTGGTGCCTGTCCTCCCTTGGGAGAAACGAATGAGCGAAGAAACGCTTCCCTGGAGGGATGGCGACTGCCTTCTGACGTTCGAATTCGCGAAGCTCCTTTTAGGGGTGGAGAAGGTATATCTCCACGGGGTGATCCCCTTGCAGGAACAGCTCGCCTTCGAGGGCTATCTGAACTACGGGATCAAGATAAAGACGGGCCTCCTCGCCCTTCCTGCGGGGAAGGGCAAGAAGTGCGCGGCCACGCTCCTCAACCGGCCATACCGCTATCTTGACGCGATAACGACCCAGGACGGAGTCCTAATGACAACCTATGAAATCTTGTATGAAGGAGAGCCCCTCTCATGAAGAAAACGCCCATCCTTCCGGAGTTTTTTGATGAGGACAGGTTCGGAGCGCTCCTTGGGCAAAGAATTCTGAATGAGCGGAAGGCCCAAGGAATCAAAAGGGTCACGCTTGCGAAAAGAATAGGCGTCCAGTCCCAGACCCTTGCGAAATACGAGTCGGGGGAAGCGAGCCCGAGAGCGGACGTCCTGGCGAAGATCGCAAGGGAGCTCGAAGTGTCCTGCGATTTTCTGATGTTCGGCAATGAGCTGGAAAAGGAAATGTCGGGTGAGCAGGACGAGACGATCGCGATGCTCCATGCCACAAGGCTCCTTCTGCGGACCGGAGGGTTCTTGTTTAACAAAGAGATGAAACTAGGCATCGCCTATCCCCTGTCCCAGTTCCTCCGCAATTACATCCATTTATGGATGAATCTGGCCACATTCCACCCGAAGGACCCAAAGGAACTGATAAAAATCTATAGGGACGAGCTAGGTTCACTCAACCTGCTGAAGAAGAAGCCCGGCGGCAGCATGGAAAAGGCAGTGTCCGCGAGCCAAGAAGAAAAGGCCCTTTGGGGTGCGTTCTACCATGTAGCGAAGCGAATAGAAGAAGGCTCAGACGACTAGCGCCTTGCCAGATCCGACAGAAACTGTCCAAATCGCCACCCCACGGAAGGGTCGTCCAGCATCGTCACGGTCCTTCCGGGAGGAAACGCGCCTTGGAAAGGCTGGTCCGGCGCCATCGAAACGGAATAGCTGGCAATCGGCACGCTCAAGGCATTGTCCAGGGTGGCCAAGCGCACCGTCGCCCTATGATCCCCTAGCTCATTGCCGTGCGATATCCACGGGGAATCTTCATTCGTCTGAATGTCATGGGAAAACGCAACGACCAGCGGGCCGCAGGGCATGAGGTAGATCCTGCGTCTCTTTGCTTTTCTTTCCGCTAGGAAAAAGCCTTCGTCAATGTGCAGATCATCGTCCCACGTGTATTGGACGATGCCGAAGACTACATCCAAGTACTCCGCATCGAGAGCAAAATACCCGGAAACCGGATCGCGCTTTCGGTTCCATTCTTCCGCCACTAGGCGAAAAGCCTTCCCTGGGGCCGAGCCGACCAAGGGTTCGCACCGAAAGACGACTCCCCTTCCTTGCGCCGTTCTTAGCAAAATCCTTTGGTAACCGAAGGCGCGCTTCCCCTTCCCGAGTACCAAAGGAATCCGCTTCCCTTCCAGTCCATCGAGAAGGCGTATTTCCGGATCGGATACCCTGAACTCCTTCATCCAAGCGAAGCGGCTAGCCCCTGCGACGCATCCTTTCCGCGATTTCCGATAACAAAGTCCCCCGCTCGAGGAGTTCCTCGGGCGTGGCGCCAAGCTGCTGCATGTGCTCGTCCCATAGCTCGCGGAAGCTTGCCGTGGAGCCGAGCTTCGATGCAGGTTGCTCCGAATACCTGATGACGTAGCGCCCGATCATGTCCTCCTCCCCCGTGGAAATGTCCTTGCAGAACATCGTGAATTCCTGATCCTCCTTGGCGCTCCAATGGTTGTGCATCTCGAAATTCTTCATCTCGCGAAGGTCAATGCGCCAATTGATCACATCGAGGGAGACGGCAAGAAGAAGGGAGGCTTTATCGGTAACCAGGAAAAGCCCGCAGTCCCAGCGAATCCAGTTTCCCAGCCTGCGATTGTCCACGTCCATCTCCGTCTGAATTCTTCCAATGCCAACGATTTTTCCAGCTGGAAAAGGGATCAGGGAATAGTCATGGTACTTGAAAAGGGCCCCGTTTCCTTTCTTACTCAGGCGATAGATCCCTTTGCTATATTCGTCATGGTCGCGGATATAGAGGTCTTTCAGCTCCGGCCACATCCATACCTTCCCTTTCGTGGTGATGAGCGAAGCGCTGCAGGAATATGGTCTCAGCTCATCGATCCAATTTTCCATCTCAACGCGCTCGACCCTTTCGCCGATCAACGAATTAAGGATTCCGAGCTCCCTCTTGCCAATCCCGAAGAATTTCATTTCTTCTTCCTCCTTCCGGACTTGGTCCGGTATTCATTCGCGTGTTCCCTCAAATGCCATTTCATTCGCGTTCTCTCTCCGGATGGCCCTATATAACGGATATCGATCGCCGCGCTTCCGGGAGTCGAGGTCTTGTCCCTTGCGACAAGGGTCGCCCCGGACTCATATACCGCCTTTACCATACCATTCTCTTGGGTAATGGTCTTCGCATGACGGGCAAGGTCCAGCAGCTCCTTGGTCGCGGAATTGGGATCCTCAGCCTCAAGGGTTCCCGTCTTGTTGTTGGAGTCCTTCGCCTCCTCAAGCGCTTCCTTCGCCCCCTTATGACGGTCAGCATAGTCCCCCGCGTCCTCGGCAAGGTCCGGGTGGTTCGTGAATTCATTCTTGAAGACTCCCCCGCCCATATCAGTTTTCCTCCTTTCGGGAATGGACGATCTCGATCTGGCTTGGATAGCGGTGAATGGGAACGACATCCCGATAGGGCCCGAATATGTCTTCCGGGGCAGGCCCGTAGACAAGGATTGCCTTCGGCCTGATCCTTTCGACCATCTGCTTCAGGCCTTCCTTGAAAAGAAGGCGCGCCATGCCATCCATCCCCTTCTTCTTCCTCATGAGCCCAAGCGTCCCGATGGCCACCAGGGAACCAACAGGTATCCCGGCGAAAACATACGGGAAACTCTCCCTGTCGCCCCAGCGGATGTTCGGGACGACGGGAATCCCGAGGGACTCGCAGTAGGCGGAAACCGCGCGCGACCAGAAGATTCCCTCTATCTGAAGGGCGAGAGGCTCGTAGGCCAGGATCGTCGGGTCAGGGCCGATGATCCCCGCGGCACCCCTTAGCTCGTCCGCCCGCCGCCCTGGATGCTCGAGGAACGAGAGAAACTTCCGATCGGCAGTATAGAAATGGATAAGGTCCTTCTTTGTGGCCTTTCTCCTTTCCTCGTAACGAACGAGCTTTCCCGAGGGGAGGCAGGAGAACCAGCCCTTGAGGGACGGGATCCCCATGGTGGGCTCGGGGTTCCTGGAACCCCGGAGCAGGCGGGACAAAGTCTCGCGATCGCAGCATGTCTTTTTCATGGCCCAATTTTCCAAGGGAAAGAGACTGGAAAAAGTATGTTTCCATATGGTTTTTGTCCTAGGAATTCTTCTGTTTTCGTATGTTTTCTAGAAAAGAAACCATCCGATAGAAAAAGCCACCCTCGCGGGTGGCCGTGGTTCCTGAGAAGGTCCCTTCGCTAGATGCCGTAGTCCTTGAGCACCTTCTTGAGGGGCTGGATGGTCCTCTTCAGAGTCCCGTCGACGAAGGGATCCTTGAGGCCCGCCTTCCTGAGGAGGGTGCGGAACGGGTATTTCCCGCCCATCTTGCAAAGGCGGAGGTACTTCTTCCACGCCTTCTCGTGATCCTTCCGGTCGAGGTTGAAGAACTGGAAGGCGATGACCTGGGCGAGGGTGTAGTCGATGTAGTAGAAGGGCGAGTTGAAGATGTGGGACTGGGTGAGCCAGCGCCCGCCCTCCATCATGTAGGGGCAGCCCTCGTAGGCCTTCACCTTCCACGGCGTGTACTTGAGCTCGAGCTCATGCCACTTGGCGTTCCTCTCCTCCTTCGTCGCATCCGGGTTCTCGTACACCCAGTGCTGGAACTCGTCGACGGTGACCCCGTAGGGCAGGAAGGAGATGCTGTCCGCGAGGTGGAGGTAGCGGTACTTGACGGGCTCGTCGAAGAAGAGGTCCATGTAGGGTTCGGCGAAGAACTCCATGGACATGGAGTCGATCTCGCAGGACTCCATCGTCGGCATCCGGTACTCGGGGATCTTGATGTCCCCGGCGAGATAGGCCTGGAAGCTATGGCCGAACTCGTGGGTGAGGACGTCGACGTCCCCGGAGGTCCCATTGAAGTTGCTGAAGATGATCGGGGTCTTCTCCACCGGGAAGTAGGTCATGTAGCCGCCCGACTGCTTCCCCGGCTTCGCGTCGAGGAAGAGCAAGTGGTGGTCAACCATGAAGTTGAAGTAGTGGTCCGTCTCCGGCGAGAGGGCCTTGTACATGACCTTGGCGGCCTCCACCTTCTCCTCGGTCGTCCCGCGGGGCAGGGGGTTCCCGTCCGGGAACTGGACGTTCAGGTCGTACACGCGCATGTTCCGGATGCCGATCCTCTTCGCCTGGGCGCGGAAGAGCTTTTCCGCGAGAGGAGTGACGTAGTCATGGATGCTCTCGCGATAGGCCGCGACCTCCTCCGGCGTGTAGTCGAAGCGGTTCATCTTGACGTAGGCGAGCTCGACGTAGCTCTTGTAGCCGAGCTTCTTCGCCATGCGGTCGCGGACATGGACGAGGCGGTCGTAGATGTCCTCGAGCTTCGGACGGATGGTCGAGAGGTAGGCGTAGTAGGCCTCGGAGGCTTCCTTCCTCGTCTCCCGGTCCTGGTCGACCATGAACTTGCCCATCTGGGGGAGGTTGTAGACCTCGCCGCGGAAGGGCACCTCGGCGTGTGCGATGGTGGAGCCGTACTCGCTCGTGAGGCGATTTTCCTCGACGGAGTCCTCGACGATCCTCTCGTCGAAGCCCTTGAGGGAGTACTCGTACATCTGGAAGAGGAAGGAGCCGAGCTTCTTCTCAAGGAAGGGGCGGTAGGGGCTCTCTAGGAGGGCCTTCGCGAACCGGAGGTTCTTCGCGGCGAGCACGGGCGAGTTCTCGTCCATCTCCGCGTTCGCCTTCACGTACTTCAGGTTCCTCGTGTCGAGGGTGAAGAGGACGGAGATGTGGGTCAGCTGGTCCTCCACCTTCTCCATATAGCGGCTCATCGCCTTGAACGCCTTGAGCGCGCCCTTCTCATCCTTGGCCCCGACGAATTGGTCGGTCAGGCTGTCGATCTTCTCCCCGACCTTCCTCCAGTTCGGGACGCGGAAGGGCCAGTCCTCGAACTTCGCTAGTTCTTTCTTCATATCGTTACCTCGCTTCCGGATGCCGTCAGGAATGCGCGGCCATCCGTTCCGCGCTATATTACGCCACGCGCAGGGAAATAGTGCTCGAGGGTGATGGGATGGAAGCGATCGAGGAGAAGATAGAGGCGGTCCTGGACAAGATCCGCCCCTTCCTCCGGAGGGAAGGCGGCGACATAGAGTACGTCGGTTTCAAGGACGGGGTCGTCTACGTCCGGATGGTAGGGGCGTGCGAAGGCTGCGCCTACGTGGACGAGGACATTTCCGCGGGCGTGGAGATCATCCTCATGGAGGAAGTCCCGGGGGTGATCCGTTGCGACGGGTCGATGAACGTCCCGACCGACGTCATGGACCAATATCTCGCCCGCAAGGAAGAAGCAAAGAAAAGACAAGAGGAATCCAAATAGGATTTCCTTAAAAGAAACCGCATTCTGCAAGGATAAAGAGAAAAGAGGCCGGTCTCCCGGCCTCCTTTTTCGGCGAGGCGCTAGAGGAGATCCTCGAAGACGAGAACCTTCCCCTTGAGAAGAAAGTAGACGATGTCCACCAGCCACCAGAAGGGGATACCTACGATGAGGAGAACGATGCCGAGCACGAGGCAGAGCGCGTTCCCGCTATCGATGGAACGGATAATCCGGTAGATCCACCAAAAGATGTCCAGGAAAGGGATCATGAGGACGAGCTTCGCCCAGGCGGGGAGCGCGTCAACGGAAGAAATGAACTCTTTCACGAAGCTCTCTTACATCGTCTTGGCGAAGGTGAGGTGATTGAAGAGAAGCACCCACACGAAGTCGATGAAGCCCCAGGCCCAGCCGAGGAGGAGGTAGGC
The DNA here is from genome assembly GCA_949289845.1 of uncultured Bacillota bacterium. Classification (GTDB taxonomy): domain Bacteria; phylum Bacillota_I; class Bacilli_A; order RFN20; family CAG-826; genus UBA4951. The sequence goes on along the minus strand of CASEPN010000002.1, from coordinate 264,853 downwards.
GATGAGGACGATGAGCCTCAGGGGGCTGGGATGGTTGAGGAAGGCGGCGAACCTGACGAAGAGGACCACCCACCAGTTGACGACCGGGATGATGAGGAGGATGAGCTTGACCAGGCGGCTGGTCTTGTTCCACCACTTGAGCATATCAATAAGCTCCTTTCTATGAGGCGAGTATAGACCTTCCAGAGGGATATCGCCCTATTCAGCGGACATTTCGGAAGACTTCAAGGGAATTCGCAGCGATATACCCCTCGCGGTTATGGACGTCCTTGCGATTATGGAGGTAGTGCGTCCCGTCCGGCTTCAGGAAGACGCCTCCGGCCTCCTCGACGAGAAGCTCCCCGGGGGCGGTGTCCCATTCCTTGGTCCCGGCGGAGTAACGCCACGTGAGGTCGGCGCTCCCCTCAGCGATCATGCATAGCTTGAGGGCGGCGCCTTTCTCTTCAACAGAGGCGATCAGGCCCTTGTTCCTCTCGAGGGCTTCCTTCTCCTCTTCCTGGAGATGGCTCCTGCTCACGAGGACGCGCAGATCCTTTCTCCTCGAAGAGACATGGATCCTTTCGTCCTCTCCCGTGAGCTTGTCCCGCCGCCAGGCCCCTTCCCCCCTGATGGCCCAGTAGACATAGGGGCCGGCGACCCAGTTGATGAGGCCGATCGTCACTTCCTTCCCTTCTGCGTAGGCGAGATTGGTCGTGAACTCCCCGGTCCTCGAGACGAAGTCGCTCGTCCCGTCCACGGGGTCGATGATGAAAAGAGAACTTGCCGAGAGACGCGAAAGATCATCCTTATGCTCCTCGGTGAGGAAGGCGGCCTCAGGGTACAAGGCCCCCAGCCTTTCCCTGAGGTAGCAATCCGCGCCCTTGTCAGCCGCGGTGACGGGGCTATCGTCCTCCTTTGTCTCGACGGCGAAGTCCGTCCCGTACACCTCGAGGATCCCTTTCTCCGCGCCGCGGATGGCGAGCATCATCTCCTCAAGAAGCTTCTTCCGATCCATCTCTTCCCTCCATGGAAAGGAAAGGGACCCGAAGGTCCCTCCCCAAAGCGTCCGTTCCTTAGTCGGCCTTGCCGATGCAGCCGAACCACTCGCAGTGCTCGGTCATCGTCTCCTGGATGCCCTTCTTGCCGGGGCCGATGATCTTGCGGGGATCGTAGACCTTCTGGTCCTTGGCGATCACCTCGCGGACGATCCTGGCCCAGTACTGCTGGCACTCGGTGTTGACGTTGATTTTGCAGGTGCCAAGGGAAATCGCGCGCTGGATTTGCTCCTTGGGGATGCCCGAGCCTCCATGGAGGACCAGGGGCAGCTTCACGAGGTTGTGGATGACCTCCATCTCCTTGAAGCCGAGTTTCGGCTCCCCGTGGTAGGGGCCGTGGACGGAGCCAAGGGCGGGGGCGAGGCAGTCGATGCCCGTCTCCTTCACCATGCGGACGCACTCGTCGGGGTCGGCGTACATGGTCTCGGCGACCACGTCGTCCTCCTGTCCCCCGACCTTGCCGAGCTCCGCCTCGACGGAGACTCCGCGAGGATGGGCGTACTCGACGACCTTCTTGACGAGCGCGATGTTCTCCTCGAGGGGATAGTGGCTCCCGTCGATCATGACGCTGGTGAAGCCGGCGTCGATCGCGGCCTTGCAGCTTTCGAAGGACGAGCCGTGGTCGAGGTGGATGGCCACCGGGACGGTGATGTTCTTGTCCTGGATGTAGCCCTTCACCATGCCGACGACCGTGTGCCAGCCGCCCATGTAGCGCATCGCGCCTTCGCTGACGCCGAGGATGACGGGGGTCTTGAGTTCCTCCGCCTTGTCGAGGATCGCCCCGACCCACTCGACGTTGTTGATGTTGAACTGCCCGACAGCGTAGCGCCCTTCCTGGGCCTTGCCGAGCATCCCGACCATGTTCTCGAGAGCCATTGTTTCTATCTCCTTCAATTTGGCGCTGTAGTTATACCACAGGAAGCGCTTCCAAGAATCAGCCGACGAGCGAGGCGATGTCCTCGTCCGGACGGCGTTCGCTTTCCTCGGTCCCGTCCTCGCTTTCGTGGGAGATGGTCTTCCCCTGCATCGCCGCGTCGTACTCCTCCTCGTCCCTCTTGTCGTCCGGATCGATCTCGGACTCGGAGAGAGGCTCGTCGCTGTAGGCGTTCTTGAGGTCGAGGCGCGACTTCTCGAAGGTGTGGCGGACGCGGAGGTCCCAGACGTTGTCGGGAAGACCGACGAAGCGGGCGTCGATGGTGAGGTCGCTATAGAAGCGGCCGATCCTCTCCGCCTTGTCCTGATCGCTCATCTCGAGTCTCTCGGCGACCTTCTGGAAGAGCTCGTGGAAGAGGAGGGCGGAGCCTTCCTCCTTGAGCGCCTCCTCGGCGACGTCGATCATGCTCTTGTCGAATTTCATGGATGGTTCTCCTTCCTTCTCTTCACATTCTTTCAGGAGCGCCGACGCCGAGCAGGGCGAGGCCCTCCTTCATCACGATGCGGCATCCCTCGATGAGCCGGAGCCTCGCCCCGGTGAGGGCGGGATTCTCCCTGTCGATGATGCGCACGGCCTGGTAGTACTCGTGGATGTCCGCCGCGAGCTCCTGGCAGTAGCCGGCGACCTTGTAGGGCGCCCGGGCCTTGGCCGCTGTCTGAATCATACTCGGAAAACGGGCGAGCTGCTTGAGGATGGTCCCTTCCACAGGAAGGGAAAGAAGCGAGCTGTCCCCGTTGAGGGCGAACTCCTCCCCCAGCTTCCGGAGGGAGCAGCAGCGGGCGTGGGCGTACTGGGCGTAGTAGACGGGGTTCTCCTTGCTCTTCTCCAAGGCGAGGTTCAGGTTGAAGTCGAGGTGGGTCCCCGAGGCGCGCTCGGCGAAGAAGTAGCGGACGGCGTCCTTGCCCACCATCTCCACGAGGTCGCGATGGGTGATGGCCTTCCCGGTCCTCTTGCTCATGCGGACCTCCTCCCCGTCCTTGTAGACGCGGACGATCTGGTAGATCTCGCAGTCGAGCCTCTCCGCGGGCACCCCGCGCATCATGAGGGCGCTCTTCATGCGGGGCACATAGCCGTGATGGTCGGCGCCCAGCATGTCGACGAGCAGGTCGAACCCGCGGTCCAGCTTGTCGTAGTGGTAGGCGATGTCCGGAAGGAAGTAAGTGTAGTTCCCGTCCTTCTTCACCACGGGACGGTCCTTGTCGTCGAGGAAGGAGGAGGTCTTCAGGAACTTCGCCCCCTCCGACTCGTAGACGTAGCCCTTCTCCTCAAGGTAGGAGAGGGCTTCCTCGACCTTCCCCGCCCGGCGGATGTCGCTTTCGTAGGTGAAGACGTCGAACTCCACTCCGAAGTCGGAAAGGTCCTTCCTGATCTTTGCAAGCTCATGGTCAATCCCGTAGCGGACGAAAAAGCGCTCGCTTTCCTCGTCGTCCTTGAGCCAGCGGTCGCCATATTCCTTCCGGATGTCCTCGGCGATGGCGACGAGGTCGTTCCCGTGGTAGTCGTCCTCCCCTAGGACGAGAGGCTCCCCGAAGAGCTCGTGGTAGCGGGCCCTGAGGGAAAGCCCGAGATGACGGACCTGGTTGCCGCAGTCGTTCACGTAGTACTCGCGGGTGACCTCGTAGCCGGCCTTCCGGTACAGGTTGCTCACCGCATCCCCGAGGGCGGCGCCCCTGGTGTGCCCGAGATGGAGGTCCCCTGTCGGGTTTGCCGACACGTACTCCACGTCAACCTTGACGCCGTTCTTCTCCCCGTCCCCGAAATGGCTACCCTTGAGAAGGATCTCGTCGAGGATCGAGCCCAGGGACTCGCTTCTCAGGAAGAAGTTCAGGAAGCCGGGCCCTGCGACCTCGATCTTGGCGATGCCTTCCCCGGTGGCGAGGGCGGCGACCTTCATGGCGAGCTCCCTCGGGTTCATGGAGAACTCGCGGGCGGACTTCAGGGCGAAGTTGCTCGCGTAGTCCCCGTGGCCCTCCCCGCGGCTTCTCTCCACGTGGATCGACGCCGGGTCGATTTCCTTTCCAAGTTCCCTCGCGGCCTTGCTGAGGGCGTTTTGAATCAGTTCTTCGTTACTCATCCTAGTCCTCCAAGAGAACCACGCAGCTGGCGCGCATGGCCTTTCCTTCCCCAACGGGCCCAAGCCCTTCCTCGCTCATCGCCTTCACGGAGACGCAGTCGACGTCGCAGTGAAGGAGTTTCGCCAGATTTCCCCGCATTTCCTCTATGTAAGTCGAGAATTTCGGCTTTTCCGCGACGAGAAGGACGTCGATGTTTCCGATATGGAACCCCTTCTCCATCATCTTCCGGGCGACAGCCTTGACGATGATCGTCGAGTCGAGCCCTTCCGTCTTGGGATCGCTGTCCGGGAAGAGCTTCCCGATGTCCCCGAGGGCGAGGGCCCCCAGGATGGCGTCCGCGACCGCATGGAAGGCGAAGTCCCCGTCGCTATGGGCGAGGGGGCGCATCGGGAACGGGATCGAGATCCCAAGTACCTTCAGCCCTTCCCCAGGGACAAGGGAGTGGATGTCCTCTCCGTAGCCGATCCTCATCATCTGGCGACGTTGAACCGGAAGAAGACGATATCACCGTCCTCCATCCGGTATTCCTTTCCTTCCTGGCGCAACTTCCCCGCCTCGCGAACGGCGAGCTCGCTCCCAAGCCTGACGATGTCCTCGTAGGAGTACACCTCTGCTTTGATGAAGCCTTTCTCGAAGTCGCTATGGATGATGCCCGCGCACTCGGGGGCCTTCATCCCTACGTGGAAGGTCCACGCCCTGCACTCGTCCTTCCCGACCGTGAAGAAGGTCGCGAGGTCAAGGAGGTGGTAGGAGGCCCTGACGAGCTTGTCAAGCCCCGATTCCTCCGTCCCGAGCGTCTCGAGGAACTCCTTCCTTTCCTGAGGGGGAAGGGAGGCGATCTCGCTTTCGATCGCGCAGGAGACCGGGATCACGTCGGACTTCCTCTCCCTGGCGATCGAGAGGACAGTCTGGTAATGGACGCAGGAGCCAAGGTCCATGTAGTCGGTGTCCGCGACGTTGGCGACGTAGAGGATCGGCTTCAGGGTCAGGAGGAAAAAGTTCTTCCTCGCGTAGGCCATCTGCTCCTCGCTGAGACCTTCGGCAAGCCTGCCGGGGAGCCCCTGCTCCAGGACGGACTTGAGGGCGAGGAGGATCGGCATCTCGTAGGAGGCGACCTTGTCGTGAGCGACCCTCGCCTTGACCTCCTGCTTCCCGATGCGGTTGTTCACGGAGTCGAGGTCCGCCATCGCGAGCTCGAGGTCGATGATCTCGATGTCCCGCCTAGGATCGACGGAGTTCTCCACGTGGACGACGTCGCTCGACTCGAAGCAGCGCACCACCTCGACGATCGCGTCGCACTCCCGGATGGCGGCAAGGAACTGGTTCCCGAGTCCCTCTCCCTTAGAGGCCCCTTTGACGAGCCCGGCGATATCGTAGAACTCGAAGGTCGCGGGGATGGTCTTCTTGGGCTCGAACATCGCGCTGAGGACATCCAGCCTCTTGTCGGGGACCTGGACGACCCCTGTGTTCGGATTGATCGTGGCGAAGGGATAGTTCTCCGCAAGGGCATGCGAGTTGGTGATCGCGTTGAAAAGAGTCGACTTCCCGACGTTCGGGAGCCCGACGATACCGGCTTTCAGTGACATTCCCGATGGTTCCCCCAGAAGGCTAGCGGATTATAGACCAGCGAGGCCCGCGATAGATAGGAAGAGAGGGTAGAGGGTCCCGCCAGGATGCGCGCCTCCCCAGATGACCGCGCTGATCATCCCGAAGAAGAACATCTGGAGGAAGAAAAAGAGAATCCCGAGGACGACCTCGGCGATGGCCACCCCGACGACCGCCCAGATGACCTTGTTCTGTTCCTTCTTGTACTGCTCTGCCGACATAGCTATCTCTCCTTATTAATTGATTTCATCGAAATCGAGGCCCTGCCCTCCCACATAGACGGGGTCCGCAACGATTTCCTGGAGGAACGGGGTGCCGCTTAACTTCACACGGAAGTCCGGGTTCTCCACGGATCCCTCGAGGATTAAGAACACAGACTTCCCCCATGTCGAGCCGATCCGGACGTAGAAGTCGTATGTAATCCGAAGGAACTCCGTTCCCACGGCCTCGTAATGGTACCCCGCCCTGCGGAGGAGGATGTCCTCGAGAACATACTCCTCGTCGTAGACGGCCATCTCCACGTTGATGAATCCGCCGTCCTGGCTATCCTCGGCCCTACCATAGTCGCGGAAGGATTCCCCGGCCTCCGCCGGGTCGTAGTCCTTCAGCTTCAGGTAGCCATAGTAGCCGCTCCCATCTTCCGCATCGAGACGGTACGTCCCGAGGACGAAGGAAGGCGTGCTCTCCACCGGCGGGTCCTTCGGAAGGGTCGCCACGAAGACGATCAGAATCGAGAGAACAGGCAGGACGACCTGCAGGATCCATACGGTGATGGACGCAACGACCACTCCTCCCTTGCTCCTCGCGAACGACATGGCCCAATTCTACAAGGGAGGGAAGGAAAAAGGCTCCCTTGCGGAGAGCCTTTCGCGTAGAAACCCCTGATTAGAGCTTCTGGACGTGTTCCGCGCGGAGACCGCGGGCGCCCTCGGTCGCCTCGAACTCCACGGACTCGCCCTTTTCAGCGGTCTTGTAGGAATCCATGGCGATCGCGCTGTAGTGGAAGAAGTAATCCTTCCCGTCCTCGCCAGTGATGAAGCCGAAGCCCTTCTCCTGGTTGAACATCTTGACGGTGCCTTTCATCGAACCATCCTTTCCAAGCCGCTGCAATCGAGTCGGCCCGACGGAAAATATACGCTTGACAAAGACGATGTGTGCAACATTCAACGCCCTTCTTTCAAAAAGTTCCGGCGATTGCTCTGACGAAGCCCGATGAAGTAAGAAATCAAGTAGGCGAGGAAGGAGGCGATGAACGGGATGAACAAAGGGAGGGGATCAATCGAAAAGGAGGCTCCCCCGCCGATGGACTCCGCCATGAAGCCATGGATCAGCCATTCCATCCCGAAAATCCCGAGCATCGAGCTCAAGGCGGAGAAGGAAAGAAGGATGAGGAGCGGCGCGCTTTCGTTCCTTGCCACTTCCTCCCTGGAGAACCCGAGGTAATGGAGCATCCTCCCCTCGCGCTTCCCCTCCTCGGCGAAGAGCCGGGACACGGTGAAAAGAAGGAAGCAGGAAAGCGCGACCGAGCCGATCGTCAGGGCCAGGAGCATCAGGGAGAGATACCCCTCCATCTCAGCAAGGCTTTCGCTTATGGCGAGGGCAGGCGAGGCAACGGAGAACTCCGGAAAGTTCCCTGCGAAGTAGTCCACGAAGGGCTGGAGGGGCCAATCCTCATCTATGGAAAGGGCGATCCCTTCTGTAAACGAATCCTCCACCAAGCTTCGGGCAAGGATTAGAAAGAAATCTTCCGCCCAGCAGGGACCCTGATGGATTGTCATTCCTCCTGCTGTGATATAGCCGGTCACGTATAGAGGTATCCTCCGGTACTCATAGCGGTACCCGTCCCCCTCCTCCCGCACGGTGGAAGGCGTCAGGGCGATAATCCTCCCAGGTCTTCCAAGCTGATGCCAGAGGGCTTCCCCTAACGCAACCTCTTCGACGGATGAAGGTGTTTTTCCTATCAACCCATCAAGATTTGCGGAGATTCTGATTCCTTTCCCGGCGGGGAGCAGATAGGAGCCAGATGCGGAACAATCCGGAAGGGAAAGCAAAAGAGGATCTTCAAGACCCTCCACCTTAGAAGCGGAGTCTTCGATGAGGTCCGCCGCCTCTTCCGTCCCGGCAAGGAAGAAGGGCTTAAGAAATCCCTCTGCGTATGAGGAAGGAAAAGAGGAGTATCCGCCGCTTAGGAAACGATGGCCTGTCACCCCCTCGATCCTTGATGCGGACTCGAGCACCCCCTCATAGGAGGCGCCTCCTTCCCTAGAGAAGGCATAAAGACGCCCAGCTCCGAACTCGACGTCCTCGTCCCCGGTTTCCGCGTTAGGAGGAACCAAAATGAAATCCTCTTCAAGCCCTAGCCCCCGGAGCATGGAAATCGCCTCCTCTTCTGTTGCCCGGAGATGCAGGTAGGGAATCTTCTCCAAGAGCCAAGGCTCCTCTTGCTCCGGAGACTCCCTTAGGGGAAGCCTCATCTTGAACTCGTACATCCACTCGTTCCAAAAGTGGTCGCTATGGAGGAAGAAGGGATCCCCTTCCGTCTCCATCACCGCCCGAACCACAAGTACCTGCTCATCATGGTAGGCCCAGGAGTCGTTCCTCATCCGGAGATAGATCTCCATCCCTTGCGTCTCGAGGTAGTGCCCAAGAGAGCGATAGCTCCTTTCGATTGAAAGCGCGCTGCATAGGGAGCTCATCATCGGGAAAGGAAGGGCGATAACCACGTGCTCCATCTCCATCACCTCGGGGATGCCTGGATGGAAGGAACTGGATTCGTAATCCTCAAGCCAGCGGTACTCATCCACGGAGGAGACGTCCAGGTTCGGGAACACGTGCTCCTTGAGCTCGCCCAGAGGAAGGCTTGCAGTGAGCTCGTCCGGAAAGAAGGAGGCGAAGTCGATCGGGTAGCCGAGTCCGCTGCTATCTGCGGCTCCCCTCAGCTTATATAGGAGAGATTCCACTTGTCCCTCGGATGCAGGCTCGAGGCTTGGCTCCGCCCCCTTGTCCATGAGGACGACCTCCCTTTCCCCCGCTAGGCCGGAAAGCGAGGAACCCACCGTCCTTTCCAGTTCCCGGGAAAGAAATAGGGATGTCCCGAGAAGGAGGATAGACAAGGACATCAGTGTGGTGAAAAGAAGGGCCCGCCACTTCTTCTCCCTGGCGACGTGGAACCCATGGAGGAGGAGGCTCGCGGATGGGAGGGGGCGACGCCACCCCCTTTGTCCGTCGGCGACAAGGAGAGTCTCCCCCGGGGGTATCCCCGTTTCCTCGATATGGAACTTGCATTCCTCCAGACGGAGGATCATCTGGCCGTGGCGTCTCGCCAGCCTTTCGTCATGGGTTACGACAAGCACGAGCCTGTCCTTCGCGACGGAGGAAAGGAGGGAGAACACTTCCTCCCCCGCCTTCTCATCCAAGGCGCCCGTCGGCTCGTCGGCAAGGACGATGCGGGGGTCGTTCACAAGCGCCCGTGCCAAGGAAAGCCTCGCCCGTTCCCCGCCGGACAATGTGTTCGCCCTTTGGCGTTCCTTCCCCTCAAGGCCTACTGCTTTCAAGAGGTCGCTCGCCCTCCGCAGGGCCTTCTTTTTCTCTGCACGGGAACCAAAGGAAGGGAAGAGAACGTTCGTCAAGGAGTCCTCCAGGTCAAGCGTATCGTTCTCCTGGCGGATCATCCCTATGTTTCGAAGACGGAAGTCCCCCCGCTCCTTCTCGCTCAAGGACTGGGGATCAGCACCAAGCACGCGGATGGTGCCGCTATAGGAGGAATCGAGCATCCCCACCATGGAAAGGAGGGTGCTCTTGCCTGTCCCAGACTTCCCGAGAAGGACGACAAGGCCTTTCTCAGGCAGGAGGAGGCTTGCGTCCTGGAAGATCACTCTCCCGGGAAACTCCTTCCTGAGGCCTACGATCTCCACTCCGTTCATTCTTCGCGAAGCTCCTCGCTCAAATCAGAGGAAAGGCTGGCCCTCAAGGGAAGGAACGCCCCCAGGCAAGGAATAAGGATCGACACAACGATCAGAAGAAGAGGCAGGAGGAGGGGAATCCCTTCGAAGGAAAGGAGGGGGACTCTCACAAGATTGGAAATCCCCAAACTTGGTCGGAGTATTGCAGAAATAAGGTAACCCAAAGGAATAGAAAGGATAATAGTTGAGAGCCCGGCAAGAAAGGAAGCCAGGACTCCTGGAGCGCCATAGAGCAAGAGGAGAGATCTCATGGAAGCCCCTTCCCCGCGGAGGATGGCGGCTTCCTTCCTCCTCCTAAGGAATGCAGCGAGGAGGAGGGAGGCCACGATGAACGCTGTGGCAACCGCCTCAGCCAGAAGAAAGGGCCAGGACAAGGTGACGAAAGATTCGGAAAGGCTGAGGAATCCCTCCCTCATCTCATGGGACTCCGAGGAGACGGAGAACTCGCCCTCGGTCTCGCAAAGAGCCTCCAACTTACGTCGGTTCTCCTCCCCGCTTGCATAAAGCAGCCACGAGTAGGAATGGTAGGGAGAATCCTTTGGCAACACCTCCAGGAGACTTATGGGTGAGACGTCCTCGCCCCGGGCCTCGCTTATGTTCGGGAGCCGGATGCCTTCCAGAAAAGAAACGAACGCCTCATGGCTGTAGTAGCACCTAGGGGTCCCAAGGAAAGGGAACTCCTGGACGATCCCTGCGACACGAAAGATATGCTTCCTCTCCACCTTATCGACCGCCCCTTCCCATTCCATCTCGAAAGAGACGGTGACTTCGATCCTTGCCTCCAGAGGCTCGCCGGGAAGGATGTCTGCCATGTCCTCGTTCACCAGCAAGTAGTCGAACGTCTCCTTCTCAGGCGCCTCCCCTTCCTTAAGAAGAGGGAGGAAACCATCGCGGAGACTAAGGTCTCCTACAGGCAAGAAGGAGGCCCCTTCCTTCGGGAAGCCGTTTACCTTGAAGCCGCTCCCCTCCGGAAGGAAATAGGAAAGGTCCGGAAGCACCTCGATGCCTTCCCCGACGAAACGCTCCGCCTCCTTCCTTGGGGGACGCTGGCTTTGGACAAGAGACAACGGGCTATCAGGTAAGGAGACCATCCGTTCCTCGGTCAAGGAGCCGAGGGAGTAAGTAATCGTGTTCCTGCTCTCAACCTCGAAGATTCTCTGGGACGAATCATGGAAGGACACCGCCATGGCGAGCGATAGATAGCTGACCAAAGAGGCAAAGAACATAACCGCGGTTTCCTTCCCGACAAGCCGTTCTCCTTTGAGGAGAGGAAGGAACCAACGTCCCCGAGGAGTCTTCACGTCTCGTGGTTCCTGCCCACCTATGCGTGAGAGCCTCTTCCCCTCTATCGCTCCTCCATCCAAGGGATAGATGACGTCCGCGAACTCCTTGGCGAACGACTTGTCATGCGTAACGAGGATGACGAGGCGTCTCTTGGATTCCTCCTTCAGGACCTCCATCACGAGTCGGCCCGTCGCCTTGTCCAAGGACCCAGTCGGTTCGTCAGAGAAAAGGACCTCAGGCTGGCGGGCGAGCGCCCTGGCCAAGGCGACCCTTGCCTTCTCCCCTCCGGACAAGAGACATGCCCTTTTGTCCTTAAGGCCATCTAAACCCAGTCTTGTTAACAAAGGTTCGATCCGGTCCCTAAGCGAATGTTCGGGCACGCCCTGGATGCGAAGCGAGACCGCGCAGTTTTCGTAGACGGTCAAGTCCTCAAGGAGGTTATGGCTCTGATAGAGAAAGGAGAAGGAATGTCTCAGTACTTCCTCGGCCTTCTCCCTAGGGAGGCCAAGGATGTCGGTCTCTTTAAGATACACTCGTCCTGACTCGGGCCTCAGGTTTCCTGAAAGAATGGACAGGAGGGTACTCTTGCCGCATCCGCTTCTGCCAAGGATGGCAAAAATCCCACGGTCTCCGAAATCGATCGAGAGATCCTCGAACAGGACCCTATCCCCGAACCTTAAGTTAATTCCTTCCGCCCTCACCTAGCCCTCCAACAGGGTTATAGGGAGGGTTTCAATCAATTTGTCCCGGAAAAGGGAACGAGCGCTCCGGGCGACTCGATGACCCGGCGGACCCTCTCGTTGAAATCCGCGCGTGACATGAGGATCAAGTTCCCGCATCCAAGGCAGCGGATCTTGATGTCTGCCCCGACCATTACGATTTGAAAACGCTTCGTCCTGCCTTTGCAGGGGTGGGGCTTCTTCATTTCGACGATGTCGTACAGGGAGTAGGCAGTGAACATCATTCGTCCCCCATCATCACGGCGGCAGGCACTTTCGGAAGCCCGGGCATCGTCATGATGTTTCCTAGCAGCGGCACGAGGAAGCGGGCGCCCTCATACAGGCGAACGTCCCTAACGTGAACCGTCTCGCCGTCAGGCGCGCCCTTCTTCTTCGGATCGTCGGTGAAGCTGTTTGGCGTCTTCGCCATGCAGACGAAATAGTCGCCGTGCATCTTCTCGTATTCCTTGATATCAGCGAGAGCGGATTCTGAATAGGAGACATTACAACGATAGATTTCCGTGCAGATTCGCTCTACTTTTTTAAATAAAGGCTCACTCTTCTTATATAGGGGATGGTAGTTCGATGGGGTGTCCACCAAGCCTAGAACGGCCCTGGCAAGCTCCTGGGCGCCCACTGCGCCCTTCTGATAGCCCTCTGTGAGAACAATAGGAATCCGCCTTTCCTCCGCCCAGACGGAGAACTCCTTGATCTCGCTCATGTGATCCTGATCGAAACGATTGAGAGAGATCACGACCGGCACGCCGAACGAACGCAGGTTATCGTAATGTCTCTCAACGTTGGCGATCCCCCTCCTGACAGCCTGGGGGTTCTCTTCTCCAAGGCTGGCGTCAGGCACTCCCCCATGAAGCTTGAGAGCCTTCAAGGTGGCGACGAGAACCACGCAGGAAGGAGAAATTCCTCCCGTGGGACAGACGATGTCCAGGAACTTCTCTGCGCCTAGGTCCGCGCCGAAGCCAGCTTCAGTGATGACGAGGGAAGCCAGAGAACGCGCTAGGCGAGTGGCGATGATGGAATTCGCCCCGTGGGCAATGTTCGCGAAGGGACCCCCATGGACGAGGACGGGAGCCCCGTCCTGCGTCTGGACTAGATTCGGGAGGAGCGCATCCTCCATAAGTTCCATGAGGGCATGACGGATTCCCAGTTCCTTGAGGTGGATGGCCCTTCCATCCAGTCCCTTTGCCACAGCGATGTCCCCGAGCCTCCTGTAGAAATCTTCGCGGTCGAGGGCAAGGCAAAGGATCGCCATCAGTTCCGAGGCCACAGTTATCACGAACTCCTCACGCCTCGGTATGCCGATCTTCCCCCCTCTTGCGATCTCAACGTTCCGGAGGGCTCTGTCGTTCATGTCCAGGGCACGTTTCCAAAGGACATGCTCAGGGTCGATCTCGAGAGGGTTCCCTTGGAAGATGGAGTTGTCGATCACTGCCGAGATCAGGTTGTTCGCCGCGGTGAGCGCATGGATGTCCCCGGTGAAGTGAAGGTTGATCCTTTGGCTCGGCTCGATGGTTGCCTTCCCCGACCCGGTAGCACCTCCTTTGATCCCAAACACCGGCCCGATCGCCGGTTCGCGTAGGGCGAGCAGGGAATGGATTCCCAACGACCACAGCGCTTCCTGAAGGGCGATCGAGGTCAGGGTCTTGCCCTCCCCGTACTTGGTGGGAGTCATCGCGGTGACGAGCACTACCTTCCCATCCCCATTGGAATGCGACCTGACGAAATCAGGCGTTAGCTTCGCCATCTCTCTCGTATAGGGCATGAAATCAGAAGGCCCTAGGCCCAGCTTCCCCGCGACTTCGTCGATCGGCAAAATGTGCATGCCTCAGTATAGACCTAGAAGCGTCCTTAAGGCCGCGGAGGCCATAAGAAGTCCAGCGGAACCAGGGACCGGCATGGAAGAACCAAGCGAGGGGCCTGTGTCCAGGGCAGGCTCCTCGCTATAGACGCAAAGGACACGGGAAAGGTCGAGGGAACGCTCTCGCGCGAGATGCCTAACCTTCTTGGCGAGGGGATCCCCTGCGGTCTTGGAAAGAGGGGCTAGGCGAAGGAGCCGCGGATCAAGTCTTCTGGCAGTTCCAAGGCATGAGATGACCGGCGCAGACGTCTTCTCCGCGACTTCCATGAGGGAAAGCTTCCCTTCGACATCGTCTATCGCGTCGAGAAGAAGGTCGAATTTCTCCTCTGCCACGCTATCTTCCGTCTCGGTACCGACCCTCAGGAAATGAGGGACAACATGGACATCGTTCCGGATCAGGGAAACCCTCTCCACGGCGACATCGACCTTCCTCCGCCCAATATCGCTCCGAAGGAAAAGTATCTGGCGGTTCAGGTTCGACTCCTCAACCGTATCGCAGTCATAAACATGGATCTCGCCGACGCCGGTTCGGACAAGCGCTTCGAAAAGAAACCCGCCTACCCCTCCTATCCCAAAGATAGCGACTTTCTTCGAACGAAGGAGTTCCAACGCCTCCTTCCCCAGGAGAGCCTCCGTCCGTTCGTCGATGCTTTCTAGCGTATCCATTCGACCTCCTTGAACTGGTGGCGGAAAAAGGTCAGTTGCCTCTTCGCATACTGCTTGGTCTTGCGGATGACCCGGGCGATCGTCTCATCCCTATCGATCTTGCCCTCCATCAAAAGACGTGATTCGGAAATGCCGATCGCCTTCATCCCTGGTTCCTCGTCCCCATGGGAAAGCAGCAGCGGGAATATCTCCTTCTCAAGCCGACTATCTTCAAAAATCCTTCTAGTTCTAACCTCAATGTTCGAATAAACCTGTTCTCGGTCCAATCCTAGTCCGTAAAGCCGTATGTCTTCGAACATCGGAACGTCCTTTCCTTGGTACTGCCTACTCTTGGGCTTTCCTCGGGAAAGATAAATGGCCAGCGCCCTCAGCGCCCTCCTGCGGTTATTGGGATGAATCGCCTCCGCTTCCGCAGGATCCACTTCCTTGAGTCTCTTGTGGAGCTCCTCATTAGTGAGTCCTTCAAACTCCGAGAGATCTACTTCCGTCTCCTCTTCGAACCGGTAGTCATATAAGGCGGCCTTTAGATAGAGCCCCGTCCCTCCGACAAAGACAGGCGTCTTCCCGCGGGCCAAAACCTCTTTCGTCTTTTCCCGAGCAAAGGACTGGTACGTCCTAACGTCGAATGGCTTGTCTACGTCCAGGAATGAGTATAGGTGGTGAGGAATGCCTTTCATTTGCCTTTCAAAAGGAGCGCACGTAAGGAGTTCCGTCCCGCAATACACCTGAAGGGCGTCGCAGTTGATTACTTCCCCGTTGTTTCCCAAGGCGAAGGAAAGAGCGGCCTCGCTCTTCCCCGAAGCGGTCGGTCCCAGGAAGGCGACAATCATTCCTTGCCTCCCAGAACATTGGCGATAAGCGCAAGCTCCGATTCAACGCGGTCGGAAAGGGAATCCGCGTTCTTGAGGAGAAGCGATCCCTCGACGATATCGCTGGCCGCCCTATAGCGCCTCAGCGCCTCCTCGTGCCTAGCCTCATCCCCCATGGAAAGGGCCAGCTCTTTCTTCAGCCTCGGAAGGGAAGACATCGCCTCCTGAAGCCTTCCCTCATTACGGATTGCTTCTAGGAGAAGTCGGTACTCCCCCAATGCAGGATCAAGACGAAGGAGCCGGGCTAGTTCCTTGGCAAGGGCAAGCACAGGGTCCTCCGCAAGCTCGCCAACGAGGCTATAGGCGTGGCTCTCCAGGATCTTCACCTGGACGATGGTTCCTTTGAGATAGGAAGGCCCTGGGAAGTTAACTAGTTTCCCGTTCGGAGCGTACCCCGAGAGGATGTCCTCCCTCCTCTTGGAAGGCCCGTCCACGAGGATGGGGAAGGTCTTGCCCACCATCCGCTGCGAGTGGGCGGCCGTCAGCTCGTCGATCAACGACTTGAGCCTGCCGAAGCGGTCGTGGGAGACCTCGGCAGGAACCTGTTCCATCTTCGCGGCAGGAGTCCCGGGCCTCGGGGAATAGATGAAAGTGAAGGCGCTGGAGAAACGAGCCTCTCGGCAAAGGGAGAGGGTTTCCTGGAAGTCCTCCTCCGTCTCGCCCGGGAAGCTGACGATGATGTCCGTGGTAATCGCCAGGTCCGGAATCTTCTCGTACAGCCGGCGTACAAGGTTGAGGTATTCCTCCCTCCCATAACGCCTCCCCATCTTCCTCAGCACCTTGTCCGAGCCAGACTGAACGGGGAAATGAAGCCACGGAAGGATGTTGGGGCGCGATGCCATCGCATCGATCATTCGATCCGTGAACTGGCTGGGGTACGAGGTGATGAACCGAAGGCGAGGGATGCCAAGGTCCGCGACCGCAGAGAGAAGTTCCGGGAAGGCATCCTCCTCCCCGAGGTCCAACCCATAGGAATTGACGTTCTGTCCGAGAAGAACGATTTCCTGGAAGCCGTCCTCGACGAGACGCCTGCACTCGGCCAGGATGTCCCCCTTCCGGCGGGAGCGTTCCCTTCCCCTGGTGTAGGGAACGATGCAGTAGGTGCAGAACTTGTCGCATCCATAGGAGATGTTAACAAAGGCCGAATAGTCGTTCTTCCGGAGGCAGGGAAGACCCTCAACGACGTCTCCGGAAGAGGAACGGACCCGGACGAGCTGGCGCCCCAGGAAAAGGGCGTCCTTCAAGTGCTCCAGGAGATAAGGAACCTCATGAGTCCCAATTGCAAGACGTACCCAAGGGTAGGTTCCCATAAGCCTCTCAGCGAGTCCCTCTGCCTCCATCGCACACCCAGAAAGGATGAGGACAAAGTCGTGATTACTTTGCGAAACCGCCTTGAATTCTCCGATTTCCCCATAAACCTTGTCGACCGCGTTCTCACGCACCGCGCAAGTGTTGATGATGGCGACATCCGCCTCCTCGGGATTCTCAGTCCTCGTCATTCCCGCACGGGTAAGGAGGCCTGCCATGACCTCCTCGTCCCTGATGTTCGCCTGGCAGCCGAAGGTTCGGATGAAGAAATGCCGACCTTCCAGCCGAGCCTTCAGGCCCTTGTCCACTTCCTGAGGGAGAAGGACCCTCTCCGGGGCCTTCCTCTTCGCGCCTTCCGCGAAGCTCGCATGAATGTCCTTGTCTCTTTCAGCCATCGATACGGCACCTCGCTTTCACGTCCTCAAGATAAAGAGGACATCCCGTCAGATCATCCAACTCAACGAAGAGCCCCTCGACGGCAGCCTCCTCCCCCACAAGGGGAAGGAAGGGCAAGTCCTCGCCTTCACGAACTTTCTTAAGGGTTCTCTCAGGGTCGAAGCCTATGATCCCGGACTCGTCGCCGCATAGGCCAAGGTCCGTAAGGAAGGCCATGCTCCCTTGGATAACCTGTGCGTCATCTGTCTTCACGTGGGTATGGGTTCCCACGACGACGCTCGCCCTCCCAAGCGCCTGGTAGGCGAAGAGCTTCTTTTCGCTCGTGCTTTCCGCGTGGTAGTCCACCACGTGGATGGCATCCGGAAACTCCTCGATGGCCTCGAGGAAAGACTGCCAGGGGTCCAGCACCTCTTCCTTCATGAACGCCGTTCCCAATAGGTTCGTCACGACAATGGAGCGGCCTCCTTCGACGGAGGAAACGAACTCCAGAGAGCCAACCCCGGGGACATCGCCAAGCAAGTTCCGGGGCCTTACGAGCCTTTCGGCATCCTCCATCCAGTCAAGGATGTCCGGCTTCGATTTCCAGTGATTTCCCAAGGTGACGCAGTCGGCGCCCGCGCGCAGGATCCTCCGGTAGTCCCTTTCGAAGAGGCCCGCGCCGAAAGAGGCGTTCTCACCGTTAACGACCACCAGATCCGGCTTAAGCCGCTCTCGGAGGGAAGGCAGCTGGCGCTCCAAGGCGAGGAGGCCCGCTTCGCCGACCACATCGCCAAGGAGCAGGAGCTTCATCTCACTTGGCGGTCTCGACCGCGCGGTACTCGCGGATGACGCTGACCTTGACCGTACCGGGGTACTTGACCTCGGCCTGGATCTTGTCCTTGATCTGCTGGGCGAGGACGGTCGCCTGGCTGTCGCTCACCTTCTCCGGGACGACCATGACGCGAACCTCGCGCCCGGCGCTCACGGCGTAGGCCTGCTGGACCCCATCGAAGGAACGAGCGGCTTCCTCAAGCTGGGCGACCCGCTGGACGTAGGTGTCGATCGATTCGTTCCGGACGCCGGGGCGGGCGGCGCTCAGGGTGTCGGCCGCCACGACGAGATGGGCGATGATGGAGCGCTTTTCCACATCCCCGTGGTGAGCCTCGATCGCGTTGACGACGATCTCCGGCTCGTTGCAGCGCCTAGCAAGGTCCGCGCCGAGCTGGACGTGGCTCCCCTCGACCTCGGTGTCGATGGCCTTCCCGATGTCATGGAGGAGTCCCGCCCTCTTAGCGAGGGTCTGGTCGAGCCCGAGTTCCGCGGCCATCGCCCCGGTGAGGCGAGCGACCTCGACGGAATGCTCAAGGACGTTCTGGCCGTAGGAGGTGCGGTACTTGAGCTTCCCCAGATAGGAGAGGATGTCCCTTGGAAGACGAGGGAGCCCGAGGCGGCGGACCGCCTCCTCCCCGGCCTTGAAGGTCTCCTCGTTCACTTCCTTCTCGTACTTGGCGGCAAGCTCCTCGATGCGGGAGGGCTGGATGCGCCCGTCCTTCACAAGGGCAAGGAGGGTGCGCCTGGCGATTTCCCTCCGGATGGGGTTGAAGCAGGAAATGGAGATGGTCTCGGGGGTGTCGTCCACCTCGAGATCGACCCCAAGGGTGCTCTCAATGACCTTGATGTTCCTGCCCTCGCGGCCGATGATCCGGCCCTTGAGGTCGTCGGAAGGAAGGGGGATCGCCGCAGTGGTTCTTTCCACCGTGAACTCCTGGGCATAGCGTTCCGTGGCCTCCGCAAGAAGCTGCTTCGCCTTGCCCTCGGCCTCCTCCTCGGCCTCGTCCTCGCGGTTCTTGATGTAGGCGGCGATCTCCGCGGCCATCTTCTCCTCAACCCGCTTCATGATCTCCTCGCGGGCCTCCTTCACGGAAAGTCCGGCGACCTTCTCAAGCTCCTCGATGATTCCGGATATCTTCTCCTCGAGCTCCTGGGTCTTTCTGTCGTAGGCCTCGATCCTTGCCTCAAGAGCCTCCTTTCGAGAATCCAGGGACTTCTCCCTTGCCTCGAGCGACTGCTCCCTGCGCTTGATCTCCTGCTCCCGGGCGACGGCCTCGCCCTTGACCTCGCTCGCCTTCACGCGGGCGTCGGCGATGAGCTTGTCGGCGGAGCGCTTCGCCTCGAGAGTGATTTCCTTCGCGTCGAGACGGGACTTAGCCACGATGCCCTGGCCCTGCCTCTCGGCGTCCTTGATAATCTTGTCGGCTTCCTTCCCCGCGGCCTTCTTGCGGAAGGAGGGGATGGCAAAGAAGATCCCGACGGTGGCGCCGGCACCCAAGACGAAAGTCGCCACCGCGATGACGACGGCAATCCATGGTTCCATGATGTGTCCTCCAAAAATGCGCGGACATCAGCACCCTGCCTGAAAGGGAGGGATCGCATATGTTCTATCCGGTCGCCCCTCGAGGGGCCTTGTTCCGCGAGAGTGCCTTGAGGCACGGGAAGACTATAACCACGTGAAGGGGCTTTGACCACTCCTTGATGAAAGCGCTTTTAGCCCACTCCTGCCGTCAAAATAACAAAAGACAAAAACATATTTAGGTTTTGCGTAGATTTTAGAAAAGAGGGCCCGCAGACCCTCGTTTCTTATTCTTCGGGAGAAACCTCTCCTTGGGCGCCTTTCCCCTGGAGAATCGCCCGTATCTTTTCCTCGAGCTGGTAGCCGACGTCAGGATGGTCCTTGAGGAAGGCCTTGGCAGCCTCCCTGCCATTCCCCATCTTCTCGCCCTGGTACTCATACCAGTTCCCCGTCTTCTGAATGATCTCGTACTGGACGCCGAGGTCGATGATCTCGCCTTCCTTGCTGACGCCCTTGCCGTACATAATGTCGATGACGCAGCTCCGGAAAGGAGGGGCCACCTTGTTCTTGACGACCTTCACCTTCACGGAGTTCCCGATCATCTCCGATCCGTTCTTGATGGCTTCCGAGCGTCTGAGGTCCATGCGGATCGAGGCGTAGAACTTGAGCGCGTTCCCTCCCGTCGTGGTCTCCGGGTTCCCGTACATCACCCCGACCTTCATCCGGATCTGGTTGATGAAGATGACGAGGCAGTTGGTGCGGGCGAGGATCCCGGCGAGTTTCCGCATCGCCTTGCTCATAAGGCGAGCCTGCAGGCCGACTTGGTTCTCGCTCATGAGGCCGTCGAGCTCCGCCTGGGGCACGAGGGCGGCCACGCTATCGACGACGATCAGGTCGATGGCGCCGCTCTCAGCGAGCATCTGCACGATCTCCAGCGCCTGCTCTCCCGAGTCTGGCTGAGAAAGGATGAGCTCGTCGATATCGACCCCGAGCCGGTCGGCGTAGTCCGGGTCGATCGCGTGCTCCGCGTCGATATAGGCGCAGCGCCCGCCCTTCTTCTGGCATTCGGCTACCGCGTGGAGGGCAAGGGTGCTCTTTCCCGAGCTCTCGGGTCCATAGATCTCGACGATCCTTCCCCTAGGGTAGCCGCCCACGCCGAGAGTGGCGTCAAGCAGGAGGGATCCCGTCGGGATGACGTCGACGTCGACCTTCGGCTGCTCCCCCATCCTCATGACGGAGCCTTTCCCATAGGCCCTCTCGATTGCCTTCAGGGCGTCCTGGAGCGCCTCATCCTTCCCTTTCGTCGTGTTGTCCTTTGCTGCCATCTTATTCGTTCCTCCATCCCTCTTATAGGATGGTCGATCTCGTTTCTGCCCCTCAGGCGAAAATTGCCGTGAGGTAGTCAAGCATCATCTCGACGGATTTCTCCTGGATGTCGTTCCGGAGCCCGCTGAAGTCGGCGGCGAGCTCGACGAGGCCCTTCCTCGTGGAAATGGTCATGTTGACCCGCCCCACAGGAGCGCGCCCATGCTCCTTGGTCGGACCGGCGTTCCCGGTGAAGGAGCAGCAGACGTCGACCCCGAGCGCCTTCCTCGCCCCGATGGCCATCGCGTTGGCCACTTCCTGGGAGACGACCCCGTGCTTCACGATCAAACGGTGGGGCACATGCGCGAGAGACTCCTTAAGGGAGGCGTCGTAGGTGACGAGGGCGCCCTTGAAGACGTCGCTCGCCCCGGGAATCGATACGAGCGAGGCGCTGAAGAGGCCTCCCGTGATCGACTCGACGGACCCAAGGGTCATCCCCTTCTCCCGAAGAAGGGAGAGAACCCTCCTGCACTTTTCCCTGCTGACCATATCCTAGCCCTCCTTCCTGACGCCTAGCGCCCTGCGGTTCTGCCATAGATAGACGGCCCCGGACAAGACGGAGACCGCCGTGGCGAGATAGACGAGGAAATCCGTGACATGGAGCCACGCCGGCCATGCTCCGTCGAAATAGGAGAAAGGCCAGCCATTCAGGAACAGGAGCGTGATCGCGGCCATCTGGAGGACGGTCTTGGCCTTCCCCATCCAGTTCGCTGCGAGGACGACCCCCTTCGAGGCGGCTACCTGCCGAAGGGCGTCCACGACGAGGTCGCGTCCGATCATGAGGATGAGGCAGAGGAAGTGGATGCGGAGTGCGCCCGGCTGCATCGGGTTTGGGATCGCAAGATAGATGAGCGCGGAGTCCACGAGCACCTTGTCGGCGATGGGGTCGAGGAACTTCCCGAGGTCGGTCACCTCGTTCCTCTTCCTTGCAAGATAACCGTCGAGGAAGTCAGTGAGGGAGGCGACGAGGAAGACGATTCCCGCGACGAGATTCGTCAGGAGGATCCCGCTATCGCCAAGCGTATAGGACATCGCCTCCGGGAAAAGGGAGGCGAGGAATAGCCCGAGGATCAAGAGGAGCACGAGGACGAGCCTCGAGACAGTGATCTTCGTAGGCAAGTTCATCCTGCTCCTCCTTTCCTTCATGAGTGTCCGGTCCGATAAGCCATGTTCTGTCGAAGGATGGCAATTAATCTCCGTCCCGGAGGACGGGAGGCCTCGGCTTCAGTTCGCCTTGGCCCCTTCCCCTACCAAATTTGGGTTTCTCGCCTGCGGGGTTTACCTCGTTTCACCCCGGTCTCGCGGCCGGGCTCGTCTCTGTGGCACCTTGGGGATTCCCTTCTCAGGGAGAAGTTCCTCCGCCGTTGCGCGCTCCCGCGCACCCAGGGTTATCGCTTCCCCTGGCGCAGTC
Organism: uncultured Bacillota bacterium; assembly: GCA_949289845.1. GTDB lineage: Bacteria > Bacillota_I > Bacilli_A > RFN20 > CAG-826 > UBA4951. The sequence continues at coordinate 243,020 of CASEPN010000002.1, read as the reverse complement.
ACTGCGGGCGTCGCAGCCCGCGCGAGCATGGACTTTCCTCTTCCGGCAAGCCGGAAGCAGCCACCTGGACCGGATGGCTCTATTGGCCGTTTATGACCTTGTTCGGGTCGATGCCAATCGAGTACAGGGCGTTCTCGAGGGCGTTGATCCGCTGGATGTACTGGAGGTTTTCCTCGCTGGGCGAGTCGCTCGGCTTGATGTTCTCTAGCCGTGCCTTCAGGCCCGCGTTCTCGATTTCCAGCTCCTTGAGGCTCTTGCGGAGTTCCCTCCGTTCCGCGTCGGACGCCTCGTCTCCCTTGGAAAGCTCCGTAAGCCGCGCCTCAAGTTCGGCCAGGTGCTCCTCCATCGCCTTCCTATACCCGGCGAAGGCCTCGTAGTCGGCCATCACGACGTCCAGGAAGGCGTCCACTTCGCCCGCGCGATAGCCCTTCACGTCCTTCGTGAACTTCTTCCGGAGGATCTCCTTGGGGCTGAGCTGGATGCGGTACTCCATGGCTCCTTGATTATAGGACTAAGTAAGGCGCGCGAATAAGGATACTTTCCCCTTCCTTCCCGGGACCAATGCTAAAATCCCACCGTGAAGTCACTGATGAACGCGCTCCGGGGCCATAGGGCGGTCGCTTTCCTCGACCTTGAGGGAACGCAGTTCACGCACGAGATGATCGAGCTCGGGGCGGTCCTCGCCATCCTCGACCCGAACGGGAACGTGAAAAGGACGCTTCCGCCCTTCCGGACCTACGTGAAGGCCCAGGGGCAGGTCGGGAAGATCGTGAAGAAGCTGACGGGGATCACGGACAGGACGCTCGCCGAGAAAGGGGTCCCTTTCAACGAGGCCCAGCGCCTCTTTAGGAAGTACATGGGGCGCTACTGGGGAAAGGCGATCTTCTGCACCTTCGGCACGCATGACCTCCGGATCATCCAGCAGACCACCGTAAGGAGCAAGGAGTGCGACCACGAGTGGAGCGCGGCGATCTGCCGGTGCTGCCTCGACTTCGCCGGATGGCTCTCCCAGTACGTCGAGGACGAGCACGGGAACTCCCTTTCCCTGGAGAACTATCTCAAGCTCTTCGAAGTGGACTTCCAGGGCCAGGCTCACGATGCGCAGGACGACGCATGGAACCTCATGCTCCTCTACCAGGCGGTCCTCGATAGGAAGGACATCCTTGAGAGGGAGTACCTGAAGACCCTCTCGCGCCTGAAGAAGACCCCGGAACCCATCCGCGCGATCGTCCAAAGGCTCATGAAGGGCGAGACTGTAGGCCCGGACGACTTGAAGGAAGAGATCCGGAAGTATTTCGAATGAACTACCCGAAAGGCGTCCGTCCCCCCGAGCCGGAAGGACGGAAGAAGGCGATAAGAATCTCCCCAAAGGGGACCGAGGCGAACCGCGGGATGGATTTCGAGGCGGACATCAATGCCTCCAACGAATGGTATCGGTCCCACGACATCGCAATCGTGACGAAGAGGCCCACCCCCATCAACGTGGTCAAGGTCGACTACACGAAAGGGGCGATGATCACCCACGCCTATTTCGAGAAGCAGTCCACGACCGACTACAACGGCGTGTACAAGGGGCGCTACCTCGACTTCGAGGCGAAAAGCACACGGTCAAGGACATCGTTCCCATTGGCGAACATCGCTCCCCAGCAGATAGAGCATCTCGAGGGGGTGATGCGCCATGGAGGCATCGCGTTCTTCCTCATCAATTGCTCCCTAATCGGTGAGACCTACCTTCTCCCGGCAGACTGGATCTGTCGCTTCTACCGTGAAAAACCAAGAAAATCCATCCCGATTGCGGAGATAAAGGAACACGGATTCCTTCTGAAGGAAGGACTGGAGCCACGCTACGACTATCTCAAGGCAGTGGAAGAAGCCTTCTTCCCCAAGTGAAGCCTTGGGCAAAGATCCCTTAATGGGCACACATTGCAACGAGGGTTCCTGGCATCGCAGATCCTTCTCCCGAGCGTGATGAACGCCCGGTGCATGTAACCGGCCTTTCCCCCTGGATAAAGACGATAAAGAGCCTCGCCCGCCTTGATGGGATCTTTTGCCCTCTGGAGACCTAGCCTTCCTGTGACACGGAAAATATGGGTGTCCACAGGGAAACTATGGGGTCGATCCCGTTCTATGAGGAAGACGCCCGCCGTCTTCACGCCAACTCCCGGCATTGAGACAAGGGCCTCCATCTCGTGCGGGACTTCCTCCGTCCCGCGTTCCAGGAACCATTGCCCTAGCCCTTTAAGTGAGCGAGCCTTCGCGTTCGAAAGGCCGAGGGTTTTGATGTAGCGACGGATTTCTTCGACGCTCGCACCAGCAAAATCGCTGGGATTGCGAAATCTCTTGAAGAGCGCAGGGGTCACCTTGTTCACCGAAAGGTCCGTCGTTTGGGCGGAAAGAAGAATGGATACAAGGCATTCGAAATCCGAATGAAAGATAAGGGTGGGCCCTAGTTCGCCGAACTCCTGGAAAAGGATCTCTTCGATCTTGTCCGCGCGTTCCCTAGCCTTCATCGCCCCAAAGCTTCCTGGAGGCAGAGAGAATAGAGGATGCGCTCTTCCTTGTCCCCTTTCCCTGCTCGCCCTTGCCCGCGTTTTCCCGGGCAACTAGCTCCGATTCGATCGCTCGGACGCTACGCCTACCCTGGGCAAGACACGCCTCCGCGGCAATTTTGATCATCTTCGAATCCCATCCATGATCCACCCACCGGACTACGGTCTCCTTCTCCAATGGGGAAAGAGTCCTGGCTAGCGCATCCTCAAGGGCAATCAATGCCTTGGACACCTCTTTCTTACCGGCTTCGCTTGGCTCCTTCTTCGCCCCCTCCTGGAGTTTCAGCTCAAGAAGGCGATATGCAGCCTTATGGGCAGGGTCAACCGTGCAAGGCTTCTTCTTTCCCGGCGTATAGAGGAAATAGCCCTTCTTGATGAGGGACGCCAGCGAGGAGTCGATCTCCTCCGCGCCCATCGCCATCCGGGAAGCAAGGACGTCCTGGGTAACAAGAGCCCCTTCCTGGGAAAGAAGGTGGTCCGCAATAAGAAGGACGGCAAGCTCCTTCTCATCGAGCCCCATGTCCCGGTACGTTTCAACAAGCGCGTAATCGAAGGACACCGCCTTCGATAATGAATATCTTGCTACCATGCCTAACCCACCCAGCCTTTCTTTCTTTCCTCATCGAGTTTGGCAGGAGTGATGAGGTCCAACAACCCTCTTCCTCTTTGGAACGCCTCCGCAGTCCTCCCTTCAATCGAAAGGCCTAGCCTAGAGGCAAGCCGCTCGCCCCGGCAGATCCTAAGAGGGTCTTCCTGCACCCGGACCCAAGGGTCCCCTATGAAGCGGAGGACATGTTCCGACAAATCGCGGATACCTTCATGAAAATCCGATACAACCGAGTCTTTTGACAAGTATAAGGCGTTAATCGTGAAGTCTCTCCGCCTTGAATCGACCGCCAATGACCTGGTGAAGCTGACTTGGGCAGGATGTCGGTGATCAACATATCCGGATTCCTTCCTCAGGAGAGTGAGGTCGACTCTTGCTATCTCCCCTACATCCACCTTGAGCCTAATGGATCCGTATCGGAGGAAAGCCGTGTTCGCTTCAGGAAAAATAGTAGCGAGGCCACCTTGCCCCGCGTCCGTAACGAAGTCGAAATCATCGACAGGTAGGCCAAGAAGGGCATCACGGACAGTCCCACCTACCGCCCAGGTATGAAAGCCATGGGGACTAAGCCTCTCCTCGAGGGCAGCAAGAATTTGGTGCGTCCTGTCCATGTCCCCGATTATAAGGAAAGCCCCCGCAAAGCGGGGGCCTTGCTACCAAGACGGTCTGACTTAGTTGATCTTGGCCTTGAGGGTCTTGCTCGGCTTGAAGGCGATGACGTTCGCTGCCGGGATCTCGATCTTCTCCTGGGTGGCAGGATTGGTTCCGGTCCTGGGAGCGCGGGTCTTCTTCTCGAACTGGCCGAAGCCGGCGATTTTGACGATGTCCCCGTCGATGAGGGCGCCCTCGATGGAGGTGATGACGGCATCGACGGCAGCCTCCGCGTCCCTCTTGGTGAGGCCGGTGATGTCGACGACCTTGGTGATGAGCTCAGCTTTGTTCATTGGGTTTACCCCTCCTTGTCTGACAGGCACTGCAACCTGACGAGTTGACGTTATCATTTGCAAATAAAAGGTGCAAGCGCTTTCAACACAAATAATATCGATGGCCACTAAATCAAATGGACGCCTCCCATCAATTTTGGTTAAGTCCTGCAAGACAAAGAATTACTTCTTCTTTCGGTAAACGATCTCAATCGGGGTTCCGGAGAAGTCGAAGCTCTCCCTAATCCTGTTCTCCAGATATCGAGTGTAGGAGAAGTGGGCGTGCTTAGGATCGTTCACGAAAAGGACGAAAGTCGGCGGCGCCGTCCTTGCCTGAGAGGCATAGGCAATCCGAAGACGACCGTGGTTGAAATCAGGCGTAGGATTCATCTCCTGAGCGTCTAGAACAATCGAATTCAGAACATTCGTGGGGATTCTGCGCTGATATGCCTCATGGCAACGGTTCACCATGGGGAGAATCTGCGACACCCCTTCCCCGGTCATGGCGGAGATATAAAGGATGGGCGCATACTCCAGGAACTTGAAGTTCCTCCTAAGTTCCTTGGTGAACTCGTCCTTCGTCTTGGTGGCCTTCGCCTCGTCCCACTTGTTCACGAGCACGATGACGGGCTTCTTCTCCTCAACCGCATAGCCCACGACGTGCTTATCCTGTTCCCTGAGCCCGTCGGCCCCGTCGATAAGAAAGAGCACGACCTCCGCGCGCTGGATAGCGGAAAGCGCCCGGAGCGCGGCGTACTTGTCGATGGACTCGTAGATCTTCCCTCGCTTCACCAGTCCCGCGGTGTCGATTGATACGTATCGGTTCCCTTCATGGACGAAGGGCGTATCCACGGAATCCCTCGTGGTCCCGGCGAGATTGGAGACGATGGTCCTTTCGTTTCCGAGAAGCCTGTTCGACAGGGAACTCTTCCCTACGTTCGGCCTCCCGATGAGGGCGAAGGCGATACCTTCCCCGTAGTCAGGCTCGGCGCGTTCTGGAAGAAGCAGGACGATCTTGTCCAGAAGGTCGCCGATCCCGATCCCATGGGCGCCCGATACGGCGATGGGATCCCCAAGGCCTAAGGAATAGAAGTCGGCCGCGTAGGCGAGCTCCTCGACGTTATCGACCTTGTTGACCGCAAGGATGACCGGCTTCCCTGCCTTCTGGAGCATCCTCGCGACGAAACGATCGTCGTCCGTGACCCCACGCTTCCCGTCGACGACGAAAAGGAGGACATCCGCCTCCTCGATCGCGATCTCGACCTGCGCCCGGATCTCGACCTGGAACGGGGCGTTTGCAATCTGAATGCCCCCCGTGTCGATGATGGTAAAATGCTTCGTCAGCCATTCCGCGTGGGCGTATAGGCGATCCCTCGTGACCCCAGGGGTCTCCTCGACGATGGAGCGCCTTTCCCCGAGGAAGCGGTTGAAGATGGTGCTCTTCCCCGAGCTCGGGGCTCCCACGATGGCGAGCGTCCCTAGCATGAAGGAGTCACCCCCGTCTTCTCGTAGACGATGCGGAGGACCGCATCTACGGAGTCCTCAATCGAAAGGAAGGAGGTATCAAGAAGGACAGAGTCCGGAGCGGGCTTGAGGGGAGCGAACTCGCGGTGGGAGTCGATGTAGTCCCTCTTCCTGACGTCGGCGGCGACTTCCTCAAGGCTCGTCTTGATGCCTTTCTGCAGGTTTTCCTCGTAGCGCCGGACGGCCCTCGTCTCCACGCTGGCTATCTGAAAGACCTTGACCTCCGCATCGGGAAGCACGTAGGTCCCGATGTCCCTTCCGTCCATGACCACGGAGCGGGAATCCGCCATCTTCCTCTGCATCTCGACGAGAGCAAGGCGGATGGGCTTCATCGCCGCGATGTAGGAGACGTTCCCGCTGACGAGGGGCTGGCGGATCTGCTCGCTGACGTCCTCCCCATTCAAAAGGGTCCTCCCTGCCTCGTCGAACTCGATCTGAATCGAAGGGAGAAGGGAGACGGCCTGGCCCTCGTCCTTGGGGTCGAGGCCGGCGCGGATACAGGCGAGCGTCACCGCGCGGTACATCGCCCCCGTGTCGATGTAAGTGAAGGAAAGGCGCTCGGCGACGCGACGGGCGACAGTGCTCTTGCCCGCGGCGGCAGGACCGTCGATCGCGACGGAGATGTGCTTTTCGTCCATAACCTAGCTCCTTTCAGGCCTGAACCCAGAGGAAATACATGAGAATGAGGCCGACGATGGCGAGGACCAGGGCCAGCGCCTCGAGGACGAGGACCGTGCGTTCCCTCCGGAGATAGCGTCCATACGGAGTGGCGGACCTTCTTCCCTTCTTTCCGCCGGGAAGAGCGAGGGAGGCGGCCTGGGAAGCTTCGATCGCTGCCTTCCTATCCTCCTCGCTCAGGGGGAGCGGGGAGGGCTCCGTCCTTGGGAAACGGGACTCATCGAGGGCCTCGATCTTGTCGCGGTAGCGCCTCCACTTCTCCGTCCTCGTCCTCATGGGCCTGATTTTATCCCGAACGAAGGCCCGCTTCACCCCCGGAAGGTGCAATCGGGGGCGCTATCTTGCCATTGGGAAGGGGCGGTCTATAATCCGGGAAGACCGGAGGAACCAAGAATGGCCAAGAAAGTCAAAGTCAACCTCGACGCCTGCATCGGGTGCGGGGTCTGCGTGAGCAGCGCTCCCGATGTGTTCGCCTTCACCGACGACGGGAAGAGCGAGGTCGTCGGCGAGGTCACCGACGAGGCCGCGATCGAAGACGTCGCCGCCAGCTGCCCCGTCGCCGCGATCGAGATCGAGTAGGATTCCTCGATAGCAAAAGGAGCGGTCCCGCCGCTCCTTTTTTCGTCCTCAGGACGCCCTTCTCTTCTTGTCCCCCTCGTAATGGAGGAGCTTCCCGATCGAGCGGTAGATGAGGAAGGTGACGACGATCACCGCGACGTCCTTCACGAGGTTGAAGGGAAGGACGGCGATGAAGGCGTAGGGCCAGTCGAGGCTCGTGATCGCAGGGTTCGCGGCCTGGCACATCCCGAGGATCGTGTCATAGGAAAGCCCCATGACGAACATGTAGAAGGGAAGCATCACGTAGACGTTCATGACCATCGCGACGGCCACCTGGGCAATCGTCCCCACCCCGAAACCGATCGCGACGCCTTTGAGGTTCCGCTTCTTCTGGTAGATAAAGGCGGCCGGGAGGATGAAGGCGCAGGAGAAGACGAAGTCAGCGAACTCGCCCACGCAGAGGGTGGAAGTGAAAGGGAGCTTGATGATGGTCTTCACGACCAAGACGGCAAGCCCCGTCCAGGGGCCATAGGCGAAGGAAGCGATGAAGACGGGTATCTCGTCGAAATGGATCGACATGAAGGCCGGGGCGAAGGGCAGGGGGAAGGAGAAGACGGGCACCACATAGAGGATGGCCGCCAGGGCGGAGAATATCGCCACCCTGGAGGTGAGCCGCGCGTAGGAAAAGTTCGGGCGCGGGAACACCATGAAGTAGAGCTTCAGCAAGAAGACCACCAGGATGATGGCCAAGGCGATGAGCGCAAGCGACTTCCAATCCATGAAAAACCCCCGCAAGCAATAAGGCTCCGGGGCGCCATGAGGCTCGCTCCTCCCATCCGGACTCTACCGTTGGCGCCGGAATTCCACCGGTCTCCTGCCTTCCGAGGAAGGCTCGCGGGCTATCACCGCCAGTCGACGATTCGCACGTCGCCCTGAAGCACGAGGAGAGTATAGACCTAGAGATCCTTTTTGAAACGTGCGAATTGTTCCAAGGAGGCGATAAACTTTTCAAGCTCGCTCTTCCCAAGGAAACGGAGGTAAATACCTTTCTTCCCGATGGTCGTCTTCTCCGCGCCTGCAAGAGTGGCGACCCTGACCTCGAGATCGACATCCGAGGGGGCGATCCCGTAGGTCTTGGCGAGGCGCTCGGTCTCGCGGACGGAAAGCTTCTCCCGGTGGATGACGCGGACAGCGTCCCTAATCTCCTCTTCCGAAAGAGGGACGAGCGCCCGGGCATGGCCGTAGCTAAGCTTCCCCGTGCTCACCTCCCGGATCACGTAGTCGGGAAGGGTGAGGAGACGGAGGGCGTTCGTCACCTGGCTCCTCGAGGAGTGGGAGAGGTCGGCGAGGGTCTGCTTGTCGTAATGGAAGCGGGTCTCGAGCTCCTCATAAAGGAGCGCCATCTCGACGACGTTGGAGTCCCTCTGGTCGCGACTGTCCGCGAGGATCATGAGAAGCGTCTCCTCGTCGCTGAGATCGAAGACAAGGCAGGGGAGGGAGAGAAGGCCCGCCTCCTTCGCCCCGAAGTAACGTTTCCTGCCCAGCACCAGCTCGAAATGAGAGCCGCAGGGCCTCACGAGGAGAGGAGAGAAGATGCCCTTCTCCCGGATGGACTTCCCGAGATCCTGGACCATCTCCTGGGAAAGGGGCGCCTTCCGGACGAATGGGGAGTCGTTGATGGAGGAAAGGGGGATCTCCCTGGAGGAAAGGGTCTGGTATTCTTTCTCGAGTTCGGCGATGACGTCGTTCCTGGCGAACTTCCGGACAAGCTCGGAAAGATCGCTGGAGACTGCGGCCTTCTTCCGCCTAGCCATTGCCCATGACCTCGCGGGCGAGCGAGAAGTAGGCGACCGCCCCATGGGCAGTCGGCTTGAAGCTCGTCACCGGCTCCCCGTGAAGGGCGCTATCGGGAATGGCGACGTTCCGCGGGATGGCGGTCTGGAACGTGCTTTCCCGGAAAAGGCCTCTCACCTGGCGGGCTACCTCCGTCCCCGAGGCGGTCCTCTGGTCATACATGGTCAGGAGGAAGCCTTCGATACGAAGCCCGGGGTTATAGTCCGCCTGGATGCGCGAGATGGAGGAAAGGATCGCGGCGACAGCCTCCATCGCGAAGTACTCGCATTGGACCGGAATGATGACCGTGTCGCTAGCCACGAGAGCGTTGATATTCAGGAGACCTAGGGAAGGCGGGCAGTCGATGATGATGTAGTCATAGGCGGCCTTCAGAGGAGCGAGCGTGGAACGGAGGGCGCCGAAGGGGTTCGTCCGGCCCGTCTGAATAAAGCGAGCGTCGAGGGTCGCGAGCCTCAGGTTGCTCGGTATGAGGTGGAGGTTCGGCTCGTCGGTCTCTCGGAGGACGCTCACGACGTCCTTCTCGCCGATCACCGCGTCGTAGATCGTCGTCGCAAGGCTCGTCACGTCGAAGCCAAGCCCTCTCCCCGCATTGCCCTGGGGATCGAAGTCGACAAGCAGGACGCGCCTCCCGTAGTGGGCAAGGGCGCTGGAAAGGTTAATGGCGGTCGTGGTCTTCCCCACGCCGCCCTTCTGATTCGCGATGGCGATCACCCTTCCCATGGCTGAATTGTATCCTCAAGCGGATTAACCGAATAGGTCAGCAAATCAAAACCGAGAAAATCAAATGGGTTTTGCTTTGATTAGGGAGAATTCACGTGGATATTTTCGAGGCGTCTTGCTCACTTTCCGGAAAAGAAGGTTCAGGCGTTCCCCATCCCCTCCAGGAAGGCTTTCACGGCACGTCGATACATGGACGATCCTGAGTTCCTTCATCGCCCTCAGAGAGGAATGGAGCTCTTCCTCCCCCCTAGGTCCCTTCATGGCAAGAAGATGTCCCCCGACAGAAAGAAGGGGCGCCCCAAGCTCAAGGAGCATGGGCAAGGAGGAGAAGGCGCGCGCGGTCGCGAGGTCCCACCTTTCTTTAGGTAGCGTCTCCGCCCGGGCGTTCATGACCTCGACATTTCCAAGCCGAAGAGCCCCCTTCACCGCGGAAAGGAACTCGCACTTCTTCCTTGTCGCATCCAGGAGCGTCCACCGGACATCCTCCATGAGGATCGCGAGAACCATCCCGGGGAAGCCAGGGCCAGTGCCGATGTCGATCGCGGAACTGAACCTCTTGCCCTTAAGTGCCTTCATCGCGAGAAGGGAGTCGAGAAGATGCTTCTCCACCATTTCTCCCCTGTCCCTCACCGCGGTCAGGTTCATGCGCTCGTTCCATTCCTCGAGAAGGTCGAGGTAGCGATCGAAAAGACCAATCTCCCTTTCCCCAATGACAAGTTCTCCTTCGAAATAGGCGCGTAGCTCGTCCAAGGTCATAGGAGCCCCCTTCTCTTCAGTTCCAGAAGAAGCACGGTGATGTCCGCTGGATTCACCCCGTATATGCGGGAAGCCTGTCCCAGCGTCTCCGGCTTCACCGATGATAGGCGCTCGCGCGCCTCGAGGGAAAGCGCCTTCATCTCCCCGTAGGGAAGGGTGGGCGGAAGGAGAGTGCCCTCAAGCACCTTCTGCCTTTCGATCTCGCGCCTCTCCCTCTCCATGTAGCCTTGGTACTTGATTTCGGTTTCCACCGTGGAAAGGGAATTCCTGTCCATGCCAAGGATCTGAACCTCGGGAAGGAAGCTCATCAGAGCCTGGAGTTCGATCCTTGGCCTGGCGAGAAGGGAGGAGGCCCGATGGCCTTCCCTTACGTCCGCATACCCCTTGGAAAGGAGGTAGCCGTTCAAGTCTTCCCTCGGGGAAAGGCTTGTCTCCCTGAGGATGTTCATCGCCTTCTCCATCTTCCCTTTTCTTTCCAGGAACAGCTCGTAGTCCCGTTCGAAGAGAAGGCCCGCCTGATGCCCCTTCTCCATCAGACGGAGGTCGGCGTTGTCGTGACGAAGGAGCAGGCGGTGCTCTGCCCGCGAGGAAAGGAGGCGATATGGCTCCTCGGTGCCCTTCGTCAGGATGTCGTCGAGCATCACCCCTAGGTAGCTGTCCTCACGGGAGACCAGGAGAGGATCCCGGCCAAGGATCTTGAGGGCGGCGTTCGCCCCGGCGATGAGCCCAAGGCCCGCGGCTTCCTCGTATCCAGAAGTCCCGATCAGCTGCCCTGCCGCATATAGCCCAGGAATCCGCTTGGACTCGAGGGTGCGCAGGAACTCGAGGGAGTCCAGACAGTCGTATTCGATCTGGTAGGCGTACTTCAGGATCTCCGCGTTCTCGAGCCCAGGAAGGGAATGGACGAGAAGCTCCTGGACGTCTCGCCCAAGCCCGGTGGAGAAGCCCTGGATGTAGATGCTTTCTCCCTCACGGAACTCCGGCTCAAGGAACAACTGGTGACGCTCCTTGTCGGGAAAGCGCACGACCTTGGCCTCGATGGAGGGGCAGTAGCGAGGCCCTATCCCATGCATGAGTCCGTTATGGAGGCTGCTCTCGGAAAGGTGCTCACGCACGATTGCAAGAGTCTCTGGCCTCGTATAGATCAAATGGCAGGGAAGCTGGTCCTCAAGGCGGCGGTAGGAGGAAGAGCCATAGGAAAAGGAGAGCTCGCCTTCCATGCCTGGCTGTACTTCCCCTTGGGAGAAATCGATGGTGGAGGCTTTCACCCGGGGAGGCGTTCCTGTTTTGAAGCGACGAAGCCTAAGCCCAAGGGACCGTAGGGAATCCCCAAGCCCATAGGAGCCAGAGGTTCCGTCCGGGCCTTCCTCCTTCCTCTCGGTCCCCCGGAAGATGGCAGATCCTAGATAGGTCCCTGTCGTGAGGACGGTCGCCTTGGAACGGATCTCGCCCCCTCCCAGAAGGCGGCAGCCTTGAAGTCGCCCATCTGCGAAAATAAAGGAAACGGCTTCTCCATCCTCAATGCGGACGTTCGTCGTTTTCCGAAGAATGAACTCGACTTGACGGGGATAACCAAACTTATCTTCCTGAGCCCTGAGACACTGGACCCCCGGGCCCTTCCCGGTGTTCAGCATCTTGATCTGTAGGGGGGCGACGTCTGCCGCCCTTCCCATGATGCCCCCAAGGGCGTCAATCTCCCTAACCAGGATTCCCTTGGCGCTCCCTCCTACATGGGGGTTGCAAGGCATGTTCGCAAGGAGACTTCCGGGAAGCTTCAGGAGAATGACGTCAAGGCCAAGGAAAGACGCCGCGCGTGCGGCCTCCACGCCGGCATGGCCACCTCCGACCACAAGGACGTCGCAGCGATCGTTCATCCGATGGACCCGGACATGTCCAGCTTGATCAGCTGGTTCAACTCAACCGCGTACTCCATGGGCAGTTCCCTGCTGAAGGGCTCGATGAATCCCATGACAATCATCTGGGTCGCCTCTTCCTTGCTAAGTCCACGGCTCATCAGATAGAAAAGCTGCTCTTCGTTGATCTTGCTGACGCTGGCCTCGTGCTCGATGTAGCTCGAGCCGTTGTTCACCTCGTTCTTCGGGAAGGTGTCGGAAGAGGAAAGGCCGTCCACCATGAGGGTGTCGCATTCCACGTGGGCATGGGCATTGAAAGCTCCCGGGTGAATGCGGACGGTTCCTCTGTAGTTGGCGGTACCCCCGTCGTGGCAGATGCTCTTCGAGATGATGGTGCTCGAGGTGTTCGGCGCGAGGTGGATCATCCTCGCCCCGTTGTCCTGGAACTGGCTCTTCCCTCCCACAGCGATCGAGATGACGGATCCGCGGGCCCCTTCCCCTGCCAGGATGCAGCCGGGGTACTTCATGTTCCGGAAGGATCCGATGTTCCCGTCCACCCATTCCATGAGGCCGCCCTCCTGGACGAGGGCCCTCTGGGTGACAAGGTTCACGATGTTCGTGGACCAGTTCTGCACGGTCGTATAGCGGCACCTCGCCCCTGGGAGAACAACGATCTCCACCACGGCGGCATGGAGCGACTCCTTGCTATAGATCGGCGCGGTGCATCCTTCCACGTAGTTCACGTCGGCCCCCTCGTCTACGATGATAAGGGTTCTTTCGAACTGGCCGGTCTTCTCGTTGTTGATGCGGAAGTAGCTCTGAAGAGGCTTCTCCAGGTGCACTCCCTTCGGGACATAGATGAAGGAGCCGCCGGACCAGACGGCCCCGTTGAGGGCGGCGAACTTGTTGTCCCTGTGGCCCACGACCTTCCCGAAGTACTTCTTGAAGGGCTCGGGGCAGGCCTGGAGGCCCATGTCCGTGGAAAGGAAGATCACGCCTTTCTCGCGCACCTCCTCCAGCATGTTGTGATAGACAACCTCGCTTTCATACTGGGTGGTGACGCCAGCGAAGAACTTCCTCTCGGCCTCGGGGATCCCAAGCTTCTCGAACGTTTCCTTCACGGTGTCCGGCACATCTTCCCAACGGTCCCCTTCCCCGGGGGCGACCCTCGTGAAGTAGGTGTAGCTCTGGAAATCGAGGAAGGAGAGATCAGGCCCGTAGGCTGGCATCGGGAGCTCCTCAAACGCCTTCAGGGAATTAAGGCGGTACTGGAGCATCCATTCCGGTTCGCCCTTCACCTCGGAGATCTTGCGGACGACTTCCTCGTTCAAGCCCTTGCCCGTCGTGAAAAGGACGCGGGCGTCGTCCCGGAAGCCGTACTTGTACTCGCCTCCCGGGAGAGGAGGCTTCTTCTCGCCCGCCATCGCTACTCCTTGTCCTTCCGCTCGATGAGCGCTTCGGCCGCAGTCCAGCCCATGGTCGCGCAGTGGATCCTCGCCGCCTGCTTCCCAGTGTTCCGGAACGCCAGGGCCTCCTCCATGAGTTCCTCGTCGAAAGGCTTCTCCTCGATCATGAGGATGAACTGCTCGATGAGGTGAAGCGCCTCTTTCTTCCCCATCCCGATCAGACGGTCGCAGAGAATGTCCGTCGAAGCGGTCGAAATCGCGCAGGCGACCCCATCCCACAGGGCATCGACCACCTTGTCCCCGTCGAAACAAAGGAAAAGATCGAAGTCATCGATGCAGTTCGTCGAGTCCGCATGCGTCTTCTCGTAGAGCGATTCATCCGCGGGTCGCCCCTTATGAAGGGGATTTGAGTAATGATCGAGGATGATCTCCCGCATCATCTCCGGGGTGATATCAGAAATAGGCATCCAGGAACTCCTTTCCATGCCGGACGGCATCCACGAGGCGGTCGATGTCCTCGCGGGTCGTGTAGAAATAGAAGCTAGCCCTGACGGTGGCGACCTGCCCAAGGTAGTCGATGAGAATCTTGGCGCAGTGGTTCCCCGAGCGGCATGCGATTCCCCTCGAGTTCAGGAAGGTCGCCGCATCCTGCGCGAAGACGCCCTTCACGTTAAAGGCCACGATTCCGGCTTCGCTATGAGGATTATAGATGTCTGCCATCCCCGTCTTTTCCAGTTCGCAGACTGCATATTTCTTCAAACCCGACTCATAATCACGGATTTCGTCGATTCCGACGGATTCGATGTAGTCCACCGCCGCCTTCATCCCGAGGATGCCCTCGAGGTTCTGGGTACCCGCTTCGAAACGGAGGGGAGGCTGCAGATAGTTCACGTCTCCGCACATGTCGAACTTCGCGTTCATTCCGCCGCCGGTCATGAACGGCTCCGTCTCGCGAAGGAGGTCGTACTTTCCGTAGAGCACACCGATGCCGGTAGGCCCGCACATCTTGTGTCCAGAGAAGGCGAGGAAGTCGCAGTCGAGATCCTTCACGTCGGTCCGCATATGAGGGACGGACTGGGCGCCGTCGATGACAAGGATCGCCCCATGACTATGGGCGATCGCCGCGAGTTCCTTCACCGGGGCGACGTATCCGAGGACGTTCGTCACATGGGCGACCGCGATGATCTTCGTCCTAGGAGTGATTGCGTTCCTCAGGTTCTCCGCAGTAAGCCGGCCTTCCTCGTCCAAGGGGATGTAGTTCACCTTCGCCCCCGTCATCTCGCTCACCTTGAACCAAGGCAGGACGTTCGAGGCGTGCTCGGCCTGGGTAAGAAGAATCTCGTCCCCTGCCTTGACATGGGTGAGCCCATAGCCGAAGGCGACAAGGTTCAAGGATGCCGTGGCTCCGCTTGTGAAGACGACTTCCGACGGGTCGGCATTGATGAAGCGGGCGATCGCCTCGCGGCTTTCCTGGACGAGGTTATCCATGTGATAGCAAAGGTCGTAGTCGCCCCGGTGGCTGTTGCTGGTGCATTCCGTGTAGTAGCGGTCCACCGCCTCCATCACCGAGCGAGGCTTGAACGTTGTGGAGGCGTTATCGAGCCAGACAAGGGGGTGGCCCTGCATGCTCTTACCGGAAAGCATCGGGAAGTCCTTTAGAAAGCGTGCGTGATCGATCATATCCCTTCCTCCACCGCGGTAAGGATCTTCTCGCGAATACCCTCAGGAAAATACGATGCAATCGGGGAAAGATAACCCACCGCTATTAAGCGCCGAGCATCCTGCTCGGGGATTCCGCGGCTTTGTAGGTAGAAGAGCTCCTGGTCGGAAAGCCGTCCCTCGACAGCCCCGTGCCCGGCTTCGACGTCATTATCGAAAATGCGAAGCGCGGGCGAGCAACGGCAGGATGCCTTAGAGTCGATCACGATGATCCTCCCGTCCTGCCTGGTCTTGGTCCCGCCAGCTCCGCGCTCAACGACGGTCTCGCCAAGGAAATGGAGCTTCGAAGAGCCTCCGGCGATACCGTTCATATCGACCTTGCCCTTCTGGTGAGGACGGCGGTGATCGAGCTTCATATCGAAAATCTTCTGGTCCTCACCAAGCGCAAGGCTCGAGAGGCGGAAAAGGAACTCGGAGGAGTCGCCCTCGCATGTGGCTTCCAGGAGGAAAGAACCACTTCCCCGGGCAAAATCGGCGACACAGACTTCCAAGGACGCTCCGGGAGCAACGCTCGCCAGGATCTTTCGTGAACTAAAGGAATCAAAATCGGCAATTAGAAGGAGTTTCTGCTCGTTTTCTAGAACAGAAATCAAAATATCCCCGGGTTTGTCGAGGTAAAGGATAGGAGTGCCAGAAATATGTCCAAGGCTACTTTCCATCCAACGCTTCCTTTGTCGCGCAGACACCGATGGACACTTCGTTCATCGGGGCGTCCACGACCTTGTCGAGGCTAATGCCTAGCTCCTTCCGGAGCCACTCATATCCTTCCTTGTCGATCCGGTCGACGAACTCGGGCCCGCCCTCTAGGACGATCCTGCCGTTCACCATGATCGCCGAGCGGTTCGGCTTGATGAGGTGGAAGAGCCTCGCGTAATGGCTGATAACCAGGAACGAGGTCCCGCGCTCCTTCTCCCTGAGGATGGTCTCCGCGACCCTCTCGATCGCGTCCACGTCCAGCCCGGAGTCGATCTCGTCGAGCATCGCGAGCCCTGGCTCGAGAAGCCGCATCTGGAGGATCTCGTTCTTCTTGCGCTCCCCGCCCGAGAAACCCTCGTTCAGGTTCCGCTGCGCCATCTCGAAGGGGATGCCGACCTCCTTGTAGGCGGCCTCCGCCCTGTGGATGAACTGGAAGAGGGAAAGCTTCTTCTCCCTCCTCGCGTTCATCGCGGCCTTCAGGAAGTCGGAGGAAGGCACCCCGGGGACTTCCACGGGATTCTGCATCCCGAGGAAGATGCCGAGGCGGCTCCTCTCGTCGACGGACAAGGAAAGTACGTCCTTCCCGTCGTACGTCACGGAGCCTTCGTAGACATCGAAGGCAGGGTTCCCCATGATGCACCCAAGGAGGGTGCTCTTCCCGTGTCCGTTCGGGCCCAGGAGGGCGAGGGAATCACCTTCCTCGAGGTTCAGGTCGACGCCACGGAGGATCCTTTTCCCCCTGACGCCGGCCGAAAGTCCCTTGATTTCCAACCTTCCCATTTCTTCCTCCTTCCGGGCGCTTAATCCTAGTATTCCCAAACACTCTCTTCAAACGATGCGATAAGCCCCGCCGACCCACAGTTTTTCCGCGTTGCTTCCATAGCCCCCAAAGAATAGAATGCACGCGCATGAATTTGGCAGGAGGATCTCTGACTTCGATATGAACACCAAAAAATGCGCGATCCTGATGGCCGGGCTCTTCGCCGGCGCCGTCGGCCTCGCCGCCTGCGATTCCCCTACCTGGAGCGCCGATGGAGCGATCTTCACCTACACGGATGCCCGCGGGAACCGCGTGGCCTACACCGCCGAGGATCTTCTCAACGACTATCGCCAGGACGGGACGAGCCTGAGCACGGAGTTCGACCACGTCTACGAGGTGCTCATCCGCAACTACTACGCGGACGAGTCCCAGGCGTCGGTCCTCACCGAGCTCCAGGAGAGGGCGACTTCCGCCGTCCTCGAGGACAAGCAGACCGCCGAGACGAACGCCGAGAGCAACGGCACCAGCTACGAGGCTGAGTTCGAGGCCATCCTCGATAGCGCCGGCGTGGATAACGTCGACGAGCTCTACGAGCACCACCTCTATGAGGAAGAGCAGGCCCGCTTCCAGCAGGACCTCGAGCAGACATTCGGCACGGGCGACAGCACCGTCAACGGCGTCGACGCCATGCGGGACGGAACCTACACCACTTCCGACGGCGTCGAACACGTCTCCTTCCCCGAGAGCGAGGAATGGGGCGCGGGCAACGACGGCTGGCTCAAGGAGCAGATGCCCTACCACTTCCGCCACATCCTCGTGAAGCTGAACAGCGGCATCGCCAACGAGTACACCCAGGACAAGATCTCCGAGTCCACCTCCCTCGATGAGGGCGGCGAGGCCACGGACCTTGCCAACGTAGTGATGGCCCTGGCGGGCGCCGGCATCAGCACCGCCGAGGACGGGAGCCAGTCCATCGTCGCGCTCGACGAGAGCTCCCGTTGGTCCTTCAGCCAGATCGCGAACGTCTTCTCCGACGACACCGGGAGCGCCGCCTCCTACGGCGACTCCGGCATCGTCACCAAGGTGATGGAGACGGACTACGTCCCCGAGTTCAAGCTCGGCGCCTATGCCTTCGAGTCCCTTTATAACGAGAGGAACAAGGCCACCGAGTACGGCAAGGAGAACCGCTACCGCGTCGCCCCGGGCCTCCGCGAGGACGCCGAGGCTTCCGCCGACGGCACCATCACTGACGAGATGATCGATGAGAACCAGGTGCTCGACGGGACCGATGAGACCGTCTATTCCTTCTTCGAGAACCTCGGGATCGGCCAGATTCCCTTCGGCGCCGCGATCGCCCTCCTCGAGGAGGCCAAGGTCCAGGAGGACGCCAACGGGAACCCGGTCAACAACAACGTCGACACCTTCTACCCGAGGAACGTCATCTACAACAAGTACTTCAACCGACACAACATCTGCGTCATCACCCCGAACGAGATCGCAACCAACACCATCAGCGACCTCATCGAGGCTGAGAACGACCTCTCCGCCTTCATCACCGTCGACGAGGCCACCGGCCACATCACCTCCGAGGACAAGGTCGGCAAGGTGAACCAGCAGTTCGCCTCCCTCCCCGGCTTCCAGGTGGACACCACCAACGTCCTCCCGCAGTTCGCGAACAACGTCCTCACCGACGAGAAGGGCCAGATCGTCCTCGCCGTCCGCGCCGGGAGCGACAGCTACCAGGGCATCCACTTCATCGTGATCGAGCGCTCCGCACTCAGCGAGTACGGCCAGTCCGTCGACGGGAGCACCGGCCAGATCGTCGAGAACGAGTCCCCTGTGACGAACGGCGACACCGCGACGCTCAGCGAGTACTACACCACCGCCACCCCGAACATGTCCCGCTACCCGACCTACGAGGCGGATGGGGAGACCGAGCCCAAGACCACCTACGTCAACTTCAACATCAGCTCGAGCACCAGCTGGACCGAGAGGGCCAACGAGGTGAGCGACGAGATCACCTCCTACAACCCGAACCTCAGCTCCTATAACTTCCAGAGGCTCGTCGAGGAAGGGGCGATCGAGTTCGCCGACCAGAGCATCGAGAACGACATGAAGACCTACGTCCAGACCTCGAGGCAGTCCAACATCGACAGCGCCTTCACCACCTGGAGCGACAACTGGAAGGCCTACGCCGAGAAGATCGCGGCCCAGGAGCAGTTCCGCGCCGTGGGCGACGAGACCGGCACCGGCTACCTCATCTCCGAGATCTGCGCCGTGGACTACCAGACCCAGGCCATCGATAGCATCTGGGACGTGGGCGGGGCCTGCTACTACCCCGCCAACGCCTAAGGAACTAGGAGAAGCGACAATGAACAGCAAGAGATTCGCCTCCGCGCTCCTCGTCCTCGCCGCCAGCGGGCTCGTCCTGGCCGGCTGCGACGACGTCGAGGCCAGGCCTACCAAGGAGTTCGAGGACCGTCCGATCCTCAATCTCGAGAACCCCGTCGCGAACAACACGATGGGCGAGATCTACGACGCCCTCGTCACCCCGGGCGACACCAACAGCCAGAACGTCCTCCAGAACGTCCTCTACCTCTACAGCACCACCATCTACGGGAACTTCTTCGACGTCTATGACGACGAGGGGAAGCTTCTCGAGAAGGGGCTCAGGACCGTCGCGGAGGAGTACCTTGCCGACAACTCGAAGACCGAGGACATCACCGCCTTCGCCACCGCCTATCCCCTCTACCACGACGCGGAGGGAAAGCCGGCGATCAGCAAGGTCATCAACTTCTACGAGGAGGTGCTCTACCGCATCCGCGATGTCTTCTGGGGCTATGTCCAGGACAGCGCCTACCAGGTCCGGAGCGAGTTCAGCGAGAAGAAGTTCTACGACGCGCAGACCGCGAGCTACTACGACCTCGCCCAGCCTGAGGGGGACGTCTTCCCCTATAACGAGGGCTACCGCCAGGTCGAGGGCTCCTTCCGCCTGAGCGAAGGGGCGACGGAGCAAGGCGCCATGAAGCTCGACGGGGGCGACCGCCTCCACGATGGCGACATCGAGGACAGCTACTTCAAGGACATCTTCGGCACTTATCAGAACTACATCCAGGACGCCGTCCTCCCCGACATCTATCGCACGGAGCTCACCGCCCAGTACCTCATCGACCAGAACATCGGCCAGATCCGCCTGACCGCCGCGAGGAAGATCGACATGATCGCCCTCAAGGACAACCCGCAGTACCCCACCGCGGTCCAGAACCTCGTCGACGCCTACGCGGCGAACGTCATCGAGGCGGGCCTCGACATGGACGTCTACGGGATGACCTTCCTCGACACCCTCTACAAGGGCACTGTCTCGGCCCTCAACGAAGAGGCGACGGAGCTTGCCAAAAAGATCTACGCCGCCGCGGGCTGGAACTACCGCACCATCACGGTCAATGAGATCGACTACGGCTACTGGCTGGAGTCGAGCTACGGCACCATCATGGAGCAGTACCAGACGATCGCCGACGACCGCTTCCACACGGAGAGCGAGACCGTCCGCGACGACTTCACCGGGAACGGCGAGTACACGATCGAGACCGGCCTCATCATCAAGGAGAGGACGCTCCGCGTGCAGGACGACACCACCTCCGGCTGGTTCACCAGCAGCTCCCTCACCCTCGATAACGAGGAACTGAAGAACCGCCTCTTCCGCGTCCAGGTGGCGAACGAAGTCGACTCCACCGAGTGGACCGCATCCGGCTACGCGGACGACACCCGCGCGGACAACTTCCAGTACGGCCACTACAGGGGCGGCAACTACTACCTCACCAAGAGGGATCCCGAGACCGGGCGCGCCCACCCCTACGTCACCTACGACGAGACCGCGGACACCACCTACCTCATCAAGGTCGACGAGGCCGTCAAGAGCGCCAAGCTCACCGACGGGGACAACACCGTCTCGAGCGACCCCTCCTCCCTCTACTACGACGACATGGCGAAGCACGCGAACGACCCCTACTACGCCGAGAAGGTCGCGAGAAAGGTCGCCTATAGCCTTGCCTCCGGCGACACCTGGACCAGCGCGGCCAACGAGTACTACGTCGACCAGATGGCGCTCGTCTACCACGACACCGAGGTGTACGACTACTTCGTCAGCACCTTCCCCGATCTCTTCGACTGATCGGACACGGGGGATGGCTCGCCCATCCCCCTTTCCTTATAGAAAGGAGCAAGCATGAAGGACATCTTCTGCCGCATCATCGAGGGCGAGATCCCCTCCTCCAAGATCTACGAGGACGACGACGTCCTCGCCATCCTCGACATCTCCCAGACCACGAAAGGGCACGCGCTCGTGATGCCCAAGCGCCACTATGACGACTTCCTAAGCTGCCCGCAGGAGACCCTCCACAAGGTCATGGACGTCGCCCAGAGGATCGGCCAAGCGGAGATGGTGGTCCTAGGCGCCCAAGGCATCAACATCCTCACCAACGTCGGCCAGGTCGCCGGGCAGTCGGTCATGCACTTCCATGTGCACGTCGTGCCCCGCTACATCCAGGGGGACCCTGGCTTCCAGATCACCATGAAGGGCCAGGATGTCCCTATGATCGAGATGCAAACCCTCGCGGAGAAGATCAAGGACGAGGTCGGGGAATAAGAAAAGCCTCCGGCTAGGGAGGCTCAAGGAAGGGCGGGGCTAGTCCCCGTCCTTTTCCGTTCCGAGGGGACGATAGAGGCAGCGTTCATCGAGGGCGTGCTGCTTGGTCGACCACTCCCCCGGCTCCACGGACTGGAGGATGCGGTCCATCATGTTGATCTTCGCGTCCATGTCGTCGATCATCCCGAGGACAACCGCCTCCTTGGTCAGGGGAGGGACGGGCGAGCCGAACTCCGGCTTCGTGTGGTGGGAGAGCGCCATGTGCTCGAGAAGAACGGGAGTCTCCCCCGTAAGACCGAGCCGGTCGGCCTCCTCGCGGATTTCCCCGACGAGAAGGACGATATGGCCGAGGAGCTTCCCCTCGAGGGTGTAGCGGGTCGCCACCGCGCCAGAAAGCTCGATCGTCTTGCCGATGTCGTGGACGAGCGCCCCAGCGATGAGGAAGTCGCGGTCGAGGGTCGGGTAAAGGGCAGCCACCTTCTCCGCGAGCCTCGCCATAGAAAGAGAGTGATAGGCAAGCCCTCCGAGGTAGGCATGGTGGTTCGTCACCGCGGCAGGGTGCGAGAAATAGGCGTTCCTGTGGCGGTCGACGAGAGCGGTCGCAAGCTTCCTAAGATCCTCGTTCTTGATGGAGGAGAGAAGGGCGTCGACCTCCTTCTCCATATCCTTCGGATCTTCGGGAGCGACGGGAAGAAGCTTCGAATAGTCCACCAGCGCGGGGTCCACCGTGTCGACGGAGAGGATCTTCATCTGGAGCTGGCCTTTGTAGGAAAGGACGGCCCCTTCCACCGAGACGACCTTCCCCGCGGCGAGGATCTCCGTATCGCCGGGATCGACCTCCCACTTCTTCGCGGAAATCGTCCCGCTTGAATCCTGGAGGGTCAGGCTCAGATAGCTCTTCCCTGCGTTCGAGGTCAGGCAGTCGGATGCCTTGACCATGTATTGCTCGAAGACGCGGTCCCCATCCTTCAAATCAGCGATCCTGCTCATATAGTCGCTCCTCCTCTTCAATCTCCACGAGGGAGAATCCTTTCCCAAGAAGGGCAGCACGGACTCTGTACCTCAGTTCCTGGTCATTATACCTTCCTTCCAGCCCTGTCCTTATCTTAAGAAAAGAAGACTTCAGATATTCCTTTCGTTCTCGCTTATTTTCTCTGATATCGGAGGCAACTTCCCGGGAAAGCCCTTCGGAGAACCCCTTCCGTACAAGGAAGGCAGTCCCTTTCTCAACGCGTTCCCTCTTCGGAAGCCCACCAAACTTCCTTTCCATCACTGGAAGGTGGTCCCTCGCCTTCCCCTCATCTTCCTTCAGGGAAAGGGAGGCTCTCGTTTCCCTAGAGACTCCCTCCTCCGCGAGGCCCTCGAGGATCCTCCTAGGGCCGATTCCCCGAAAGGAATGCTCCTCCGCGTATTCCTCCGCGAACGCCTTTTCGTCGAGGAGTCCTTCTTCCTTTAGGATCCCCTGGATCTTCAAGGCGAGCGCCTTGTTCCCCTCCGCCTTCTTCAGGAGGGCGCGGTACATCTTCATGGGGGAGAGCCTTCTCCGGAGGGCAAGCCCTTCCCCGAAGGCGAGCACCCTTCCCTCCTTCTCAAGTTCCCTATAACGGGCTTTTTCCTCCGGGGAAACCTTCTTCCCCTTGAAGGGCATGAGCTCAACGTAGGCCCTTTCCACGAGAAGAAAGGAATCCGCGCCGATCCTCACGCGGAACTTCCCGCCCTTGAGGCGGGAGACGGAGACGATTTCCTCACCAATTCTTCCTGATGGCACGCTCGTACACTTTCCTGATGTTCCGATGGAAGGCATCCAGCGAATAAGGCTCGATCACCTTGAGCGCCTTCTCCTCCATCACCTTTCTTTTAGCCTCGGGAAGCGCCAATATGCCCACCATCTTTCGCGCGAGGTCCTTTTCGTCGACATAGAAGAAGCCCGTCTCCCCGTCCTTGACGGTCTCCACGAGCGCATCGTCGTAGCGAGCCAGGAGAATGAGCCTCGCCGCGACGGCCTCCTGAAAGGTGAGTCCCTGGGTCTCCGTGACGGAGGCGCTCAGGAAGACATCCCCCAGCTGGTAGTAAAGGGGCGTCACGTCGGGGCTGACCGCGCCCGTGAAGATCACCTTCCCAGATATCCCGAGGGACTTCGCCATCTCCTCGAGGGACTCAAGGGCGGGGCCGCCTCCCACGATCACGAAGCGCGTGTCCTTCTTCCCCTTCAGCGCGAGGAAGGCGGCATAGCCCTTCAGGAGCAGGTCCACGGACTTCTCCTTGGCGACCCTCCCGAGGAAAAGGAAGACGAACGCTTCCTTGGGGATGCCGAGCCTTTCCCTGAGCTCCTCCACCTCCTTCCCCGGGATCGAGGAAGGGTCGTAGAGGGAGAAATCCGTCCCCGTAGGAACGATGTTCACCTGGGCGTCCACCCCAATGGTGCGCATGTACTCGCGGATCTTCTCGCTCGGGGTGATGAACTCGTCGGCGGCAAGGGACATATGGCGGATATAGCTCCTGACGATGCCCTTGGCCGCCCTGTCGAGCACCCCTTTCGTCACGTAGTAGGTGTAGTCCTCCACCATCGTGTGGAAGGTGTAGACGGTCGGGATGCCGAGCTTGCTCGCGGCGAGGAACCCGAAGCGGCCGATCCCTGCGTCCGTCTGGATGTGGGCGACGTCCGGCTTCCAGTCCTGGAGGATCTTCATGACGGTGGGGCTATAGAAGAAGGCGGCCCTATAGTCGTACAGCCACTTCAGGCGGAGTCCCGGCAGACGGATGATGGAGCCATCCTCCCCTTCCCTAACGATCCCCGTGTCCTCAGGGTTCGTGGTGATCACGTAGCACTCGTCCCCATGAGAGCGGAGGGTGCGGTAAAGCGAGCGGCAGGAAGTCGCGACCCCGTTCCTTTCGGGCGGGAAGGTGTCGCTGAAGAGAGCGACCTTCATCTTGGCTCCCCGTCCTTCCTATGGGCGACAGGGTAGTCGAACTCCGCGTCCCCCGTCTCCTGTCCCTTCGGGAGGGGCTCCACCTCCCGGAGGATCGCCCTTCGGGAAAGCTGGCGCGTCTCGTAGAGGGTGTCCACGGAGCGCCTCCGTTCCTCGAAGGTGGAAAGCTGGAGGTCGACGAAGGTCTGGCGGTTGGCGTAACGGTACATCTCCTTCGGGCGGCTGCGGTAGAAGGAGGCGACGAGCCCTCCGATGAGAAGGACGAGGTAGTAGGTCGCGGTCCTCCAGAGAATCTGGATGGCCATCATGTTCGCCGAGGCGGAACGGACGATAACGCTTGTCCCATCGGGTTCCACAAGGAGAGTGTCCTTGTAGAAGTCGTTGAACATCGCAGTGAAGAAGAGCTCGGAGACTCCGGCGCTTCCAGGAGTCGGGATGAGGCCAGTCACCATCTGATGGAACGAGCTGCGGAATATCCCGTCCCACATTTCCGAGAAGTCGTAGCCGACCCCCCAGCCATAGGCATCAAGGGAAAGCCCGGCGAAATAAGGGACGGAGAAACGGAGGAGCAGGACGATCGTGAGCAGGACGAAGACGAGGATGAACGCGGGGATGTTCCCGAAAAGGCGCTTCAGCTCGATCCGGAAGTTCTCCACCTGCACCCGCAGGTTCTCCCTCGTCTTGTCCGGCTTCTTCAGGAGGCGGATCTTCGCAAGGAAGCTCACCACGTAGTGGAGGACGAAGTTCTGGAACCTCCGGGACAAGGACATCATGAGGACGATCCCGATGACGGAAAGGTTCAGGAGGAAGCCGATCGCGATGAGGGGCACCATCGGGATCTCGCCGTGCCAGCCGCCGATGGAAACCCCAGGGATGGCGAAAGAGGTGATCGCCATGATCTGCTCCCATTCCACGCCGATGGCGACGATATCCAAGGAAATGAGGGAAATCTGATAGCAGATGAACCACATCACCATGATGGAGGCGGCATTGCTGATCTCGAGCCCCTGCGTCTTCATGATGTAGGCCTGCATCGGCTGCCCGCCCGAGGCGCTGGGGGTGACGTTGTTGTAGAAAGCGCCGATGAGGCCCACCACGCAGCCTTGGTAGAAGTGGTAGCGCCTCGTATAAAGCCGGGCGAACACGTAGATGACCAGGCCGTCCACCAGATAGGAGGCCACCATGATGCCGAGGATACCGACGAGCCACCAGATGTTCGCGGAAGCGATGGCGTCCACGATCTGGTTCCACCCGGCAACGATATCGCCATCTCCAGCGCCGTAGAAGGCGAAGAGAAGGGAGCCCGCAGTCAGGAGGAAAAGCAAAAGAAGGGTGATGATGTAGTTCCTCTTCCGATGGTTTTTCTTCTCCCCTTCCCGCTCGGCGGGAGTGTCCACGTTCCGGGTCTCGCTCATAAGGCGAGGTGATTGTATCACCTCGATTAGGCATGAAGAAACCGAGCGAATCCACTCGAAGACAAAAAGAAGGAAAAAGAGGAGGGTTTAGAAGAAATAATCATCAAGCCAACGGTCCAGAAGGACCGCTGCATGCTCGATCCAGCCCTCCATCGGGCTATCGTGGCCGTCCCCTAGGCCATGCTTGGCGAAATCCCCGTAGTAAAACTCATGTTCCACGTTGTTTTTTCGCAAAGCCTCTTCTAAATCGTGGGAATTCTTTGACGGCACGCAGTCATCCTTTTCCCCGCACCAGCAGTATGTGGGCGGGTAGCCGTGGTCGATGTGCCTTTCCACGCTAAGCATGTCCATGCGGGCATCGCTCATATCCTCGCCAAGGACGCGGAGCCTAGACCCTCCATGGGTGGCGCTCCGCATGGTGATCACGGGATAGCCGAGAAGAAGGGCGCCCGGCCTGGCGACCATCGCCGTCATCGCCTGGGCCTCCTTTGTGCAGAAATAGGAGGCAAGGTGCCCGCCTGCGGAAAAGCCGAGGAGCGCATATCTCCTGGACCCAGGGGGAATGATGTCCGTGACCGAACCCGCGACGTCGAAGAGAGGACGAGGGAAGCGCGCCTCCTCCCCGACGGAATAGTTCAGCACATATGCGCTATAGCCGAGCTTGTTGAACTCCCTGGCGATCGGGTAGCCCTCGACGAACCCGGCCACGTACTCGTAGCCGCCCCCGGGAAGAATAATTACCTTCCCCTTCTCGCCTTGTATCTCATAGGAAAGGTAACGGCTCGCCCTGTTGTGCGGCAGAACGTGCCCGAAGGTGGACAGATCCCTTCCAAGGGCGTCCTCTATTCCTTCAAGGGTGTCTTCCCGGAGCCGTTCCTCGATCCCGTTCCGGGCGAGGGCCTCCCCTATCGTCAATTCCCTGAGCTCTTCCTCCTTCGCGCGCAGAGGCAGGAAGAAGTCCCCGAAGCCTTTCCTGAAATCGGAATCCAGGTATTCCCGGAAGGGAGAGTCCATCGTCAAGAAGCCCATAGGAAATCCTCCTCTCCTATACTATAAGAACCAACCAAAAAGGAGAGAACCATGAGCCATCCCCGCTTCCAAGACGACGTCATCTACCAGGTGTACCCCCGTTCCTACCAGGATACGGACGGTGACGGGATCGGCGATCTCAAAGGCATCATCAAGAGGCTTCCCTACATCGAGAAGCTAGGCGCGACCGCGATATGGATCTCCCCCTGCTTCCGCTCGCCGATGGAAGACATGGGCTACGACATAAGCGACTACAAGTCCGTCGATCCCATCTTCGGGACGGACGAGGACATGGACCTGCTCATCGAGGAGGCCGGAAAAAGGGGAATCCGCATCATTCTCGACATGGTGCTCAACCACACCTCGAAAGAGCATCCTTGGTTCCGCTCGGCCAGGAGCTCGCTCGACTCTCCTTACCGCGAGTTCTACATATTCCGCGACAAGCCCAACGACATCCAGGCCACCTTCGGAGGCTCCGCCTGGGAATGGAACGAGGAGACGAAGGACTACTACTTCCATCTCTACGCCCCGGGGCAGCCCGACCTGAACTGGGACTCGGAAAGGATGAGGGAAGCTCTCTACGATGCATGCAACTACTGGCTGGACAAAGGGGTCTACGGATTCCGCCTCGACGTCATCGAGAATATTGGGAAGGACGTTGATCGCCACATCCTCCAGAACGGCCCCCATCTCCATGAAAGGCTCCATGAGCTGAACCACCGCACCTTCGGAAGGAAGGAAGAATCCATCGCAATCGGCGAGTGCTGGTGCGCGGACACCGAGTCCCGGATGCTCTACACCAATCCGGAAAGGGAAGAGCTATCCATGGTCTTCCTCTTCAACGACTGGGGAGCCTTCCACGACCCCAAGTACGGCAAGTGGCGCTGTCGCCCCTTCGACTGCCGAACCTACCGCGACATCATCTACGAAAGGCAAGAGACCGACCCGGCCAAGTCATGGGACACCATCTTCTGGAACAACCACGATTTGCCGCGGGCGCTCAACCGCTATGGCGACCTTCGTTACCGGAAAGAGTGCGCGAAGATGATGTTCGCCTCCACCCTTTTCCTCCGCGGAACGCCCTTCATCTATCAGGGGGATGAGATCGGAATGATCAACGGATCGTTCCATTCAATTGAGGATTACAGGGATATCGAGGCGATCAACCATTACCAGATCCTTCAGGACATGGGCATGAGCGAGCGCGAGGCAATGGAGGCGCTGGCGAGCACAGCGAGGGACAACGCGCGGATTCCTATGCGCTGGAACGGCAGGAAGGGCTATGGCTTCACCTCCGGGACCCCGTGGATCGACGGAGGGAAGGACGACCCTGAATATAACGTCGCCCGCGAGGAGAAAGACCCCTCTTCCATCCTCGCCTTCTACCGCGAGGCGATCCGCGTCTGGAAGGATCCTCTCTACCGCGAGCTCGTCCGGGACGGCGCCTTCGAGCCGGACTACCTCGAGAAGGGCGACTGGATCTGCTACACGAGGCGCATTGGGGAGAGAAGGCTCCGCGTCTTCGCGAACTTCTCGTCCAGGACATGCGAAAAGCCGGACATCCCGGGGACGATCCTTCTCCATAACTACGAGGATATCTCCGAGGAGTTCCGGCCTTACGAAATATACGTGACGACCCTTTAAAGGTGCTTCTTGCCGACGGAGAAGGCCTTGGCGACCTCCTCCTCGACGAGAAGATAGGAAGATGTCGCCCCGTCGAAGGCGATCGCCCCGAGCTTCCGCGGATCGATCTTCCCATCCGTGAGAATCGATTCGTCCGCGAGGGTGTCGAGGATCTTCGCGCGGAGGATCCCCGTCTCCTCGTCAAGCGAGGCGACCTTGCACTCGAAGGCAAGCGGCAGCTGGTCGAAGAGGGGCGCGTCCACCTTTTCCGAACGCACCCACGTGAGCCCCGCCCGGGCGACCTTGTCCTTGACCTTGTTTCCGCTCACGATCCCGAGGTAGTCGCATTCGGCGACCATGTCCTTCGTGCCTACCGAGATGGTGAGGGCACCCTTCTTCCTGATGTTCTCCACCGTCTTGTGGTCGAGGCTGAGGCTTACGAAGATCTCATCCGCGTCGGAGATTCCTCCCCACGCCGCGTTCATCGCGTCCGGCGTCCCGTCCTCATCGAACGTCCCGAGAATCAGGACAGGCTGGGGATATAGCCAAGGCTTTGGTCCAAAACTCTTCCTCATATCGATTCCTCCTGCCTTCATGGTAGGACCCCCGTCAAGCGGGTCTTTCCTAAGACAAGAAAACCCCGGCTTCCGCCGGGGGGTTCCGCTTGGTGGGCCCAACAAGACTCGAACTTGCACGGGTCGCCCCACCAGATCCTAAGTCTGGCGCGTCTGCCATTCCGCCATGGGCCCAGCGGCTGCAACTATAAGCCCTCAAGGAATATAGAGGAAGAAAAAGCCCTCCCCGCGAAGGAAGGGCAAACGACCGCGTTTCCTATGGAAGCTAGACGAGGTCGGCGGCATCTTCGGGAGCGACGTAGTCCTCCCCGTCCGCGGTGAGGGCGATGCTGAGGTCGATCGAAAGGTCCGCTTCCCCCTCGTCCTCCCCGATCTTGGCGTCGTAGGAACCTTGGACGGAGACGGTGATCGCCGTCATCACGCCGGTTTCCCTAGTGATCGTGAGAAGCGCCTCGTCCGCGGAAAGCGCGGCATATCCGTTCCCCTCGCCCCAGATCGAAGGCTTCTCCGCGCCCGTCTCGTCGAGCCGGACGGAATCGTCGATCCAATCCATGAGGGCGATCACCCCGGCGCTGGTGAGATGGAAGGCCGTGCCATCCGCCCCGTCGATCGCCAGCGAGACGTAGGCCCCCTCAAGAAGAAGGGACGGGAGGAGGTAGTGCTCGTCGAGCGAGGTGTCGCCCGTAACCTCGACAATCTCGTCGGAGAGCGGCCAGATGCGGTCGTTCACGTCCCAGACCTTCCCGTCCGCGGTCTTCCCGCGGGTCCTCTTGTAGTCGGGGAACTCCTCGGCCGCCTCGTTGAGGTAGCCCATCTGATCAACCTCGACGATGTTCGAGAAGTAGACCTCCCCTCCCTTGATCTCGCGCTTCGTGGAGCCCTTGACGGTGATGGAGTCGGCCAGGGAAAGGGCGCTGAAGTCGACGTCCGTCTTGAGCTCATAGTCGTAGGAAGTCCCGGACGAGGACAAGTACTTCCCCATCGCTTCCTTCTCCTCGGCGACAAAGCCGGCGATCTCATCCCTCTCGATGTAGAGCCCAGGGAAGGAGGGCTCGGCGATCGCCTGCTTCCCGTAGGAAGTGAAGTCGAGCGCGTAGGAAAGGCTGACGGTCTGGGGCTGGCCGGCGACGGAGACCTCCACCTCGAAGTCATAAAGGTACGTGTCGACGTAGCCATCCTCCGTGAAGGTGACGTACATCGCGAAGTCGGGTACGGTCTCGGGGAGAGCGCCGACGATGGCCTCCACGACCGCGTTGTTCAGGTTCCCCAGGATCGACTTGATGATGCTGGAGGCATTCATCTTCGTGTCGATCTCGTAGACGCCTTCCTCCTCGGTCTCGAGGATGGCGTGGATGTCTTCCTCCTCGTATTCGAAGATCGCCTTGGCGAAGGTGGAGCCATCGTCCTCGACGCCGGGCACGGCGACCGCGGAAGTGGCGCCCGTGATGTTCCCGTCCTCGTCCTGCTCGACCTTGAGAAGCGAGGTGCCATCCCTATAGGACGTGCTTTCCCCATCGAAGAAGAGGGCGCCGGAAGTGACGTAGTGGGAATAGTGGGTCCCTTCGCCCGCCTCGTCATGTGCGACCTCCCCATCCCGGATCCCAGTGGGGCCGTCGACGGAAAGGGAGCCCGCGCCAAGCTTCGTCCGGATGGCAAGCTCGTCCTTGTAGCGCCAGCCCTCCCCTCCGAGAGTCTTCTCCCGGGCGGCAAGGAAGTAGTCGAGGTTCGATAGATAGACCGCGTAAAGGGTCGTGGATTCGCTCGGCGAATAGGGGAAATCGGCAAGGCGGTTCCCCGCCTCGTCGAAGGCCCACCCCAGGAATCGATATCCTTCCTTTTCCGGCGCGACGGGAGACTCGGCCGAGTCCCCTTCCTCCACGGTCAGGCTTTCGACGACCTTCCCGTCCGCCTCGAAGGTGAGGGTGAACTTCTCCTTCGCGGGGGTTGAGGAACTGACTGGCTTCAAGGACTCGGAGGCTTCCGAAGCCCCGGTGTCCGAGACGACATCGTTCCCGCATGATGATAGCGGCAGCGCGACGAGCGCGAGCGCGAGGAGCATGAGCGGCATCTTCTTCATAGGATTCCTTCTCCTTTCCTACTGGCAGCCTTCGGGGAAGGAATGCGAAAAAGCCCGCGCGGAAAGCGCGAGCCCGTCCCTTCCTTAGCGAGACTACCTAAGAGAGAGAGAGAGAGAGAGAGGAATCCCAATCATCCGAAAAGGATCCCGCGGATTCGTCCTTGCCTCAGGCCTCTCCTCTCTTTTCATAGCAGAAATATACAGACCTTTAAGCCCCGTGACCATCCGGAAGAAGACTTCGAAACTCACCCGGCCCCTTCCCGACCTAGAGAAAATTTGTGTCCGGAAAAACGGACGACGGTCGAGTTTTTTAAAAAATCTCAAAACGACAGCCCATGATGTGGTCATCCAGGGAGGAAGGAACATCATGGATCTCAAAACGCATCTCGACGACTACGCGGCCTACTACATGGTGCACGCGCATCCTAAGACAGGAACATCCAAAAGCGCGGCGTCCTACGTCAGCAGGATCAAGAGGGCCTATCGCATCGCGCTCAAGGACCCCGACGTCGCCAGCCTGACAGGAAACAAGAAAATCGAGGAACTAGTTCATGCGATGGTCGTCCTCGACAACAAGTCCCGTTCCCTGCTCTTGGAAACGATGGAGGCCCTCGCCCTCAAGGAGTTCGAAAAGAGCCGGAACCGCGCGTACCTCGACGTCGTCTCATCCCTTCGCCTCTACCGCGAGTACGTGAGCGACCTGAAGGAGGGAAAGAATCGGCTGAAGCTCAAAGGCAGGCTCTTGGCGAAGCTCAAGGAGATGGGCTTCTTCAGCCACGACATGCTGATGAGGAGGTTCCTCGCCAGAGTGAACACTTGGGACAGGGTCGCCTCGGACTGGTGCCTGCCCTTCCGCATCGCCAGCGCCATCTTCGGGGATGAGCCGGCCTACCGGCAAATGATCGAGGAAGCGCTGGACGAGATGGAGTTCCGGACCTCCTCGGGAATCCTGCGCCTGAAGGACATCCGGTACATCCGAATCAACGCGGACGGACGCGTGCATGCATACGCCAACGGGAAAATGCACCTGATCTACAACAACGGGAAAACTTGGAGGCCCATGAGGGCAAAGAGGCTCGCGGACATCTCCATCGACCACGACCCGTCTCTCAAGAAGGTCGCCCCTTCCCTCATCTTCTCCGGCGAATGCCCCGAGCTGAGACGCCTCAGCGATGACATCCTCGCGGTGATCATGGCCAGCGGCAACTCTGCATGGCTGACCAAGCAACAAAAGAGCAAGATCGCGAACTACTACCTCTACGGGGTCGAGACAACCGGAAAGATGAAGCCCGCCTTGGTCATCCGCTACTGGAACGCCCCCGGCTACGACAAGGCGCAGCTTCTCGAAGACATCCGGAAGGTCTTCCGCGCGACGCGCCTGGAAGCGATGGAGACGAGATCGAACTCGAAAAAGGGCGCCTAGGGCCTCAGGCAGTTGAGAGGGACGACATACGTGCCGTCCTTTTCTCTATAGCAGGCGCCATGGCTGGTGAGAACCATCCGGAAGGCGGGGAGGGGCTGCCCGGCCCGCTGAAGGCGCGCGGCGAAGCGAGATAAGGAGGAAACCCCCATGGCGACCCCTTCAGGACTCCCAAGCTTCGCCTCAATCGCGGCATACCTCCCGTCCCGCATTTCCAGAATAAAATCCACCTCAAGGTCGGAGGAATCCCTGTAATGGCGGACGCTCGCCTTCATGGATTCAGCAAAGGCCATCAGGTCGCGCGCGACAAGATCCTCGAAAAAGAAGCCGAACGTACGAAGATCGAAGAGCAGCGATTCCGGAGTGAGCCCGAGCGCGCAGGCGGCGATGGACGGATCGAAGAAATGACGAACGGGAGAAGTTCGCGTGACAACGCTGCTCCTGAGGTTCCTGTTCCACGAAGGCATGTCGAACACGATGAAATAGGATTCGAGAAACTCTTTCCAGCCAATGAATGTGTCAGGTGAAAAGCCCGGAAATTCCCCGGAGGCGGCGATGTCCCTGGCCATGCCCGCGATGGAGGCCGGCGTCGATATGTTGCGGGCCAGTTCCTTCAACACAAGGAGAAGGCGGCTCCTTCCCCCGTTGGCAAGCCTCGCGCTGGTTTCATCGCCCCCCGCCGTTTGTTGGAAAAGCCCTTCGTAGTAGCCTTCGGTCACATCAAGAGCCGCCGACTCGTCGGCCAAAACAGAAAGGGGCCATCCCCCGCGGCAAATGAGATAGGCCATTCGCGAAAGCGTCATCGGATTCTCCCCAGGAGGAACAATCGTGAATTCTGGGTTTGCGGAAAACAGCGAGCTCAGGGAAGCTGCACCAAGCGATTCGCGAGATTCATACAAGGAAAGAGGACGAAGGATCATCGTCGAAATCCGACCGGCGCCGGAGTGCTGAATTATCGATGGGTCGGAAGGCGTCGCGCTTCCAGTGAGTATGTATTTCCCGAACCGATACCCGTGATCCAAATCCGACCGAATGAGATCCCATAAGACCGGGACTTTCTGCCATTCGTCGATGAGCCGCGGGGAATCTCCCGGGAGGAGAGCACGCGGATCCGCCTTGGCAAGGGCGATGCTCCCTTCATCGGTCAGTTCCACTGAAGAAGCGGCATAGCAAGAAGCAAGCCGGGACTTTCCGCAAAATTTCGGACCGCTGATCAGCACGCACCCGGCGGAAGCCAATTTTCGGGCAAGCGTCTGTTCGGCTATGCGGGGAAGATAGGGTTCATCGACAATATTCTTTTGCATCAGCCTGCATTTTACTTATTACCACCTGCCGCCAGCAAGGGGGGATTATGGGATTTGCAAGGTTGTCGTTATGGTTTTTGCAAGGCCGGCGCTATGTGATTTGCAACCCTATGCCTATGTGTTTTGCAAGTCGGCCGTGTAATTCGCAAGCAACTTGACCAAAGGATTCCCAAAGAGGTTTCATCCGCTCATGAGATATAAGCTACGGAAAAAGGGCCCCGTAGCCGGGACCCTTCGGGTTCGCACCTAGGGCTTAGAAGCCCCCGCGCCGACCAGAGAGCATCGCGTCGACGTACGCGGCGAGCAGGCCCTCGCCCAGCCTATCCTCGGCCTTGGGGCTGTAGTCGTAGACAAGCTCCTCGGCCTCCTGGAGGATGCCGGGACGATCGTTTTCCTTGATAAAGGACATGTGGCTCGTACCTCCTTTCTTTCCGGACCCATGGAGGTCTGGAATGCCGGAATATACGCTTTAAAAGATGAAGCGACACCAAGAAGTTCAAGAAAGCGGTTACTTGCCGCGCCGCCCCTTCTTCAAGGCAGCGAGATCGCTCGTCCTTCCTTGCCTAAGAAGCCTTTCGCGCTCGCTATTGAGCGCCTTCTCGTAGTTACTTCTGGTAAGGGCGTTTTCCTGGAAGAAACGACGGTTCTTCAATAACTCTGGCAAATACTGGATCTTTTCCCAGATATCCGGCATCCCGTAGTCATACCTCTCTTCATCGGACAAAGAAACGGGCGTCAGCTTCAAGTAGTCCTGGACGAGGAAAGGCTTCTCCTTTGCGAAGTCCATGGTCGCGTGGATCGAGTCCACCGCGGCGCGGGACTTCGGGGAAAGCGCGAGCTCGCATACCGTGAATGCAAGGGGGATGACGGCTTCCGGGAAGCCGGCCTTCTCCGCGACCTCGATGGCCTTGTGGCAACGATCGACCGCCGCAGGATTGGCAAGCCCGATGTCCTCGTAGGCGATGATGGGAAGGCGCCTCTTGATGCTATCCAGGTCCTCGGCGATGCAAAGCCGCGCAAGATAGTAGAGCGCAGCGTCCACGTCGCTTCCGCGGATCGACTTCTGGAGCGCGCTCACGGAGTCGTAGTGCTCCTCCTCGTCCTTGTCCATCGCGTAGTTCGGCACACGCTCGATGGTCGCGACCATCGCCTCGTCGATTTCAGTTTCCTTCGGGAACTGGATAGAACAGGCTTCCAGCAGGTTGAGGGCGAAGCGAAGGTCTCCGCCGGAAAGCCTCGCGATGAAGGAGAAGGCAGAGTCGGCGAACTTCCACTTCCCCTGGAGGCCGTCCGGGGATTCCGCCGCCCTCCTGAGCCCTTGGGAGACTTCCTTCTCCGTGAGAGGGAAGACCTCGAAGACCCTGCAGCGGCTCCTGATCGCCCGGTTGAGGGAAACGTAGGGATTCGCCGTAGTCGCCCCGATGAGGAAGAAGGTGCCGTCCTCGACATAAGGAAGGAGAAGGTCCTGCTTCGCCTTGTCCAGGCGATGCACTTCATCCACGATGATGATCGCGTGGGAATAGCCGCGGGACTCCTCGATCGCCTCCTGCATCTCCTTCTTGGAGGCAGTAACCGCGTTGAGCTTCTTGAAATGAATCCCCATGTCGCGGGAGTAAGCCTCCGCGATCGTCGTCTTCCCCGTCCCAGGCCCTCCGAAAAGCACGAAGGAGAAAGGAGACTTCATCTCCACCGAACGGGAAAGGGACTCAAGGAGCTTCTCCTGCCCGAGGACCCCGGAAAGGCCTTTGGGGCGGACGCGGAAGGCGAGCGGCTCGCGGACGTTCATGGGGAAATTATAGACCCCGCGCGTATAATCGCCCCCGTATGAAAGTCAGAAAGAAGCAGACCAACGCGAAAGACTGCATCGTCTGCGGCATCAACAATCCCTACGGCATCCACGCGAGCTTCTACGAGATGGAGGATGACAGCCTCATCGCCTTGTTCCGCTACAAGTTCGACCACCAGTCCTATCCCGAAAGGGTCCACGGCGGGATGATCGCCGCCATGCTCGACGAGACCATCGGGCGCGCCATCTGGATCGAAAGGCCCGGCGCCTACGCCTGCACCCTTAAGCTGAACGTCGAGTACCACAAGGGCGTCCCCTACGACACCCCCCTTAAGTGCGTCGCCC
This sequence comes from uncultured Bacillota bacterium, assembly GCA_949289845.1. GTDB lineage: Bacteria > Bacillota_I > Bacilli_A > RFN20 > CAG-826 > UBA4951. The sequence continues at coordinate 207,268 of CASEPN010000002.1, read as the reverse complement.
ATATCACCCATATCGACAAGATCTGCTTCAAGGGGGAAGCGGAAATCCAAACAATGGATGGGAAAATGCTAGCGAAAGCCAATGCCCTCTATATGTTCCTGACCCTCGACCAGATCGCTCCGGTGGACGGGATTACGGAAGAGGACATCAACGTCCTAGTCCCCGACGAGGTCACCGACATCGGCTAGCCGGCGGCTCCGCCGGAGGAGCGCCCCCATCGCGGCGCGGTTATATTCGTCCAAGGTCTCCGCGAAGCACTCTTTTCCCAACGTCCTGTCCGAGCGGAGCCAATCCGCGATGAGCGCGATCGACCCGTTCAGGGTGTAAAGGAACAGAAGCCTGCACTCTTCCGCAGGTATCTTCGGATGCCTCATGAGAAAACCTTGGAGATAGTTCCTTTCGGCGTAGTCGATGATCCTCTGGAAAAAGCGGTTCTCGCTCATCCCGCCGGCCCGGATGAGGTAGTTGAGGAAAGGGATGTACTTTTCGACCAAGGCGACCACCTCATGGAAAAAAGGCACGTTCCCGCCTTCGTAATCAAGGCCGGCAAGGACTTCCTCGACGTCCTGGAATATGTCGTCCTCGATCGATGAGATGACGTCCTCGACATCGTAGAAGTGGCGGTAGAAGGTGGAGCGGTTGATTCCCGCCCTCCTCGCTATAAGGCTCGCGGTGGCCTTCTCGCCTGTCACGAAGGTCGCGAACACCGCCTTCTTGACCTCATCCGTGACGTCCCTCGCCCTCTCGGTCTTATACCTGCTTCTCATTGTCTTAATAATGCAACAGTTGTCGCTCTTTTGTCGATGCGCTTCCCTTTGACTTGCATGGAAGGTGCCCTACATTAAGTAGGGCAGGAGGGAGTTCATGCCAGCAATCAGCGCTCAGCACATCATTCGGTCTTTCCAGAACGGGCAAAGCGAGATCCGCGCCCTGGACGACATTTCCTTCGACGTCGAGAACGGGGAGTTCACGGTCGTCCTGGGCCCCTCGGGCGCCGGGAAGACGACTCTTCTCAACATCATCGGAGGGATGGACTCCCCCACCTCCGGCCATCTCCTGGTGAACGGGACGGATGTCGCGACCCTTGGGAAAAGGGAGCTGACGGACTATAGGCGCAACCACGTGGGCTTCGTCTTCCAGTTCTATAACCTGATGGCGAATCTCACCGCGAGGGAAAACGTCGAGTTAGCCGTCGAGATGTGCAAGGACGCCTACTCGCCTGAGGAAATGCTCCGCAAGGTCGGGCTCGGGGACAGGATGGACAACTTCCCCGCCCAGCTTTCTGGCGGCGAGCAGCAGCGCGTCTCTATCGCGCGCGCCCTCGCGAAGAACCCTTCCATCCTTCTCTGCGACGAGCCCACTGGCGCCCTCGACTACCAGACGGGCAAGGCCGTCCTCAAGCTCCTGCACGACATGTGCCGGGAGAACAAAAAGTCGGTCATCATCGTCACCCATAACGCTGCTCTCAAGGACATGGCGGACAAGGTCATCCACATCAAGAACGGGCAGGCCGAGAGCATCGAGATCAACGAGCACCCTATCCCCATCGAGGAGATCGAGTGGTAGATGAACGCCTACTTCAAGAACGTCCTCCGCTCGATGAAGGGGAACCTGGGGAAACTTATCTCCCTGACCCTAATCGCCACCGTCGGCGTCGCCTTCGTAGCCGGCCTAGGAACCCTTTCGCCTACGATCGAGGCCTCCTATAGCGAAGCGTTCCGGCAAGGGCATGTCCCCGATATCATCGTAAAAGCCACGGATATTTCCGGATTATCGGATGAAGACATCGACGAAATCGCCTCGCTTCCCGATGTAGTGGTTTCCTCCGCTCTCACTAGCGTGGACATGCCCATCACCCTCCCGGGGACGGAGCAAGAGATCAACACGCGGATCTACGTCGTCCCAGACGACATCCCGGAGGTAAACGTCCTCACCCTTGAGGAAGGAAGCTGGCCGGACGAGCCCATGGAAATCATGGTGGAACGCCATAACGAGACCCTCACCGCCCACCAGGTCGGGGACGAGATCAACATCGACATCCCTCTCGACATATTCGGGGAGACGCTCGACATCACCTTCTCCCTGACCATCTCGGGGATCGTCGCCAACCCAATGATCCTCCTCAAGACCGGGGAGCCGATGCTCACCGACCCCGAGAAGACCTTGAACGACATCATCTACGTGACCAGGAGTTCTTTCCCAAGCTTCATCCAGAGCCTCTACGGAGTCATTCCCATCACAGATCTCTATCTCCAGGTATCCACTTCGCCTGGCGCGAGCACGACATTCAGCGACCTCGATCTTTCCTATTATTCTTCCGAGTACCTGGACAGGGTGAACGAAGTCAAGGAATCCATCGAAGCCCTCGGCCTGGAGAACGTCCAGTGCCTCACTCTGGAGCAGAACGCCTCCTACATGACTCTTGGCGGATACGGGGACAAGATCGACGTGATCGCCCTCATCTTCCCCATGTTCTTCATCCTGGTCGTGGCGTTGGTCGTCCTGACGACGATGGCCAGGACCGTCGACGAGGAACGGCCGCAGATCGCCTGCATGAAATCCCTTGGGGTCGGGAACGGGCGCATCGTGATGAAGTACGTCTTCATGGCCATCGTGTGCACGCTCATCGCCGCCGGAGTTGGGCTAGGAATCGGCCTCCCCGTCCTCCCCTCGGTCATCTACCCCGCGTTCAGCACCCTCCTCTATTCCCCGGAGATGCAGTGGATCCTCTCCCCCACGGCGGGCATCATCGCTGCGCTTGGGATCGTCCTCGTCGCGGTCGCGGTGACGGTCTATGTCACGCTCAAGCAGCTTCATGAGCGCCCCGCCTCCCTCCTCCTCCCCAAGGCGCCCAAGGCCGGCCACAAGACGTGGATCGAGAGAGTCGGCTTCCTCTGGAAAAGGCTCAGCTTCCGCTACAAGAGCTCCCTCAGGAACATCTTCCGCTACAAGACCCACCTCGTCATGACCGTCATCAGCGTCGCCGGGAGCACCGCTCTCGTCTTCGCCGGGCTCGGGCTCGTGGATGTCGCCAATGCGCTGGAAGGAAGCAACTACAGCTCCCTAAAGGACACGATGGGGCCGATCGCGACCGTGGTGGTGTGCTTCGCGCTCCTTCTCTCCATCTTCGTCGTATATAACCTGACGAACATGAACATCGGCGAGCGGCAAAGGGAGCTCGCCACCCTGAAGGTGCTTGGCTACCGCGACTGGGAAGTCACGACCTACATCTACAGGGAGGTGTTCATGATGGCCCTCATGGGCATGTTCCTCGGCCTTGGGCTGGGGGTCCTCCTCCTTTGGTTCCTCACCTACTACCTCGAGTTCGGCTCCGTCGGGGACGTGATGTGGTGGAACTACGTCGGCACCCTCCTCCTCGAAATCGCCTTCATCCTTGTCGTCGACCTCCTCCTGTCGAGGAAGATCCTGAAGATCGACATGACGACTTCCCTGAAGTCCGTGGAATAGAAAAGAGGGACGGCCTTCCTTTCCGTCCCTCTTTCCCTTGGCCTTTTTTAAAGGCTTTCGACGACTTCTTCGCCCGTGAGGAGCGCGGCGCCGTAGACGTCCTTCAGGTAGCGGATCCCGTATTCGTAGTCTTCCTTCGTGAAGGAATCCGTGCAGTCGGTCGCGACGACGATCGAATACCCCAGCTGATAGGCGTCGGCGGTCGTGTGGCGGACGCACATGTGGGCGTGGAGTCCGGTCATGACGAGGGTTTCCACCCCAAGCTCCTTAAGAAGGAGGTCGAGGTCGGTGTGGAAGAAGCCGGAGTAGCGCCTCTTGGGAACGACGTAGTCCCCTTCCTGAGGAGCAAGCTCCGGGATCACTTCCGCGCCCTTGGTGCCGGCGATCGCGTGATCGCCCCAGAGCTTCAGCTCATGGTCGATCCCCTTGAGGTGGGCGTCGTTCGAGTAGATGACATACGCCCCTTTCTTCCTCGCCCCTTCGATGAGCGCCTTCAGGTGGGGGACGATGGCCTTGCCTCGCTCGCACTGTAGCGCTCCGGTGACGAAGTCGTTCAGCATGTCGACGACGATGATCGCGGTCTTCTTGGGCTCCAGTTTCATGTTCATGCCTTACGGGCGGCCTTCTTCATGAGCCTCGCCCGCCTCCTGGCGGCCATTTTCTCATAACGCGCCTTCTCTTTCTCGGAAATCGTGAAGTACCAAGTCTTCTTGGGACTCTCCGGAAGGACGGGGCGGATCTCCCGGTGGGAAGGATTCCTGGCGGCGACCTTCCAGCGAAGCGCGGTCACCGCGCCCCAGCAGTTGCAGATACCGTAGACGAAGCTATAGATCGGGGAAAGAAGGATGCCCGTCCACATTCCCTTCAAAGAGTCGTCCAGACCCTGCTTCTTCCTGTCGAGGAAGACGGCGATGAAGCTCTGGAAGACGCAAAAGAGGTAAAGGGTGACGATCACCTGGGCCGCCATGATGAGGAGGTTCACCATAGACTGGTTCCCACAGGCGCTTAGCCTCGAGAAGGAGTCCGTGATCGAGGAATTGATGACGTCGGGCGCCGTGAGCTCGAAGTAGGCTAAGGAGAGGACGTGGACGCCCGCTCCCTGCATGAGCATCACGATCGCATAGGCGATGTAGTAGATCGGGAACCAGACGAAGCAGATGACCGAAACCGGGTTGAAGGCGATCTGGAGGAGCATGTCCAGATACATCGGCTTTCCTGTCTTGAAAAACATCTTCAGCATCCGCCAGCCGTCCGTGAAGAAGAGCTTGTTCAGAGAATGGCCTAGACGAACAAGCCTGTTGAACGTGTCCTTGAAGGAGGAAGGCTGGTCCTCGTAGACGATGGCGTCGGTGTTGAAGTAGCACTTGTAGCCGTCCTCGAGCCTCCGCCAGCAGAACTCCGCGTCCTCGGCGGCGGTCATGCAGTCCCAGCCGTCCATGAGCTCGGCGACCTCGCGGACGAAGGTAAGGCCGGGCCCTGGCGTCATCGCCGTCCCGTTGACGGCCTGCCGGAAGGTGTTCTGGATGCGCGAGTCCTTGAAATAGAAGATGGCGCATTGCCGCGACCAAAGGTTCTGCTTCAGGTTGTAGGCCGCTTCATAGCCGCGGACGATCTTGGCCCCTTCGAGAACCGAGTTATTCATATGGCGGAGATAGTCCGGATGAAGGATGTTGTCGGCGTCGATCCGGACGAAGACCTCCGCTTCCTTATCCATGCGCAAGATCTCCCGGAACCCATGCTGGAGAGGGTATGCCACGACCGCGTGGGAGGGGTCCGGGTCATTGAGCTCAAAGACGGTCGCGCCGGCCTTTCGCGCGATCTCGGCAGTCCTGTCCGTGCAGTTATGGGCGCAGACGTACACCTTATAAAGTTCTTTCGGGTAGTTCATGTCCTCCAGAAGATGCCGGACCGTTTCCTCGATCACTTCCTCTTCGTTATGGGCAGGAACGAGGATCGCGAACTTCTTCTCAGGAGAATGTTCCTTCCAGTGCCTCCTTTTCAGGAAGAAGAAAAGGTAGAAGAGGAACTGGGGAATGAAGGAAATGGTGACGATCGCCACCATGACGGAATTGATGTAGAAGAGGATGGCGAAGATTATGTCCGCTGCGTTCATACCCGGCGCATTCTATCACTCAGAACGGCCTAAAAAGAAAAGCCACCTATGTGGCTTGGGACCCGATGGTGCCGGCTAAGGGAGTCGGACCCCTGACCTTTCGCTTACAAGGCGACTGCTCTGCCTCTGAGCTAAGCCGGCGCGGATGGATTTTCCCGCCTGAGGACGAAGGACGCAAGGGATACGGGAAACTAGAGGGATTCGAAACGGTCCAATTAAAGATCAGCACGCGCAAGAACACGCGCTGAATTCAGTATTTATGAGAAATTCGAAATTTGGTGGAGGAATGGAAGGGTTTTTCCTAAACGCAATTTCTAACACGTGCTTGCAAAAAGCGGCCCTTCGGCCGCTTGGGTTCCTGGTGGGTGTTACGGGTTTCGAACCTGTGACCTCTTCCGTGTGAAGGAAGCGCTCTCCCGCTGAGCTAAACACCCGTATCAATAAGGCCCCGTCTCCGGGGCCCTTTGATCCGATTGGTGGGCCTTAATGGGCTTGAACCATCGACCTTGCGCTTATCAAGCGCACGCTCTAACCAGCTGAGCTAAAGGCCCAATACGCACCCCGCTTCCGGTGTGCTCGTGCATCCTACAACTAGAGCAACTCCAAGACAAGCGGTTTCGATATCCCAGGTCATGAAAGATGGGGAAACCTGCCATTTAAGATAAACGCTGGACAACAGAGGCCCTTGGCTTTCAGGAAGCGATCGTAGGGTATTCGAGATCCTCGATGTTCGCCCAAGACCGAAGGATGGATTTGACCTCTCCCCTGGCTTCTTCCTCCGTGGCTTTGCCCTCGAGGATGCCATGGATCAAGCGGGCGATTCTGACGGCATCTTCCTCCTTGGCCCCCCTGGAGGTGGCCGCCGCGAAGCCGATGCGGATCCCAGAAGCGTCCTTGGGCTTCATCCTGTCCCCGTGGATCATGTTCTTGTTGGTCGTGATCCCTACCGACTCCAGCCTCATCTGGGCCTCCCTTCCCGTCATCCCATAGGAATCGAGGACGTCCAGGAGGAACAAATGGGTCTCGGTCCCGGAGGAACGAACCCCAAGCCTCCGGAACTCCTCCGCGGCGGCCTTGGTGTTCCTCAGGACCGCCTTCATGTATACCTGGAAGTCGGGATGGAGCGCTTCCCCGAAGGCGACCGCCTTGCCCGCGATGACGTGCTCCAGGGGCCCGCCTTGTGAGTAGGGGAAGACCGCCGAGGAAATCGCTTTGCCTAGCTCCATGTCCCGGGAAAGGATGATTCCTCCCCTAGGCCCCCTCAGGGTCTTGTGGGTGGTGGAAGTCACCGCGTCCGCGTATAGGCAAGGGTTCTCGCAAAGCCCGGCCGCGACGATTCCCGCAATATGGGCCATGTCCACCATGAAGCGCGCGTCCGTGCCATGGAGGGCATTATGACGGTCCACGATGTCCCTCAGGGTGGAGAAAGAGATTTCATAGGGATAGGCGCTATAGCCGGCCAGCAGGAGGTCAGGCATCTCTTCCTCCATGCGTTTTTCTATAACCCCATAGTCAAGCCTTCCATCCTCCCCAAGCGGGTAGAAGACGACGTCGTACAGGTCGCTGGAGAAGCTCACGGGAGAGCCGTGGGTCAAGTGTCCCCCGTCGTTTAGTTCGAGGGCAAGGATCTTCGCCCTTCCCCTGCCCTTCAGGAGGGCGCGGTAGCAGGCGAAGTTCGCCTGCGACCCGGAATAGGGCTGGACGTTCGCGTAAGGGACATGGAAAAGTTCCTTCGCCCGTTCCATGGCAAGGCCTTCCGCCTCGTCAACGTAGGCGCATCCCCCGTAGTAGCGGCGCCCCGGATAGCCCTCCGCATATTTCGCGGTGAGGATCGATCCCTGGGCCTCGCGGACGGAACGGGAGGGATAGTTCTCGCTGGCGATAAGCTCGATGCCCTCGTCCTGCCTCCTCGTCTCTTCCTCGATGATTCTCCCGATCGCGATGTCTCTCATCCCAAGCGCCTCCGCCCGGGGAAGTCTAGCACCATGGACCGGCCTGATTCCTCCTAAGATAAGGAAAAGCCCCCATTCGGGGGCTCAGGTCCAGCCTTGGGCTAGCGCTTGCTGAACTGGGGCGCGCGACGGGCGGCCTTGAGACCGTACTTCTTGCGCTCCTTGACGCGGGCGTCGCGGGTGAGCATCCCGGCGACCTTGAGGGACTTCCTGTCCTCCCCGGCCTCGAGGAGGGCGCGGGCGATCCCGAGGCGGATGGCCTCGGCCTGGCCGGTGAAGCCGCCGCCCTTGACGAAGGCCTCGACGTCGTACTTCGCCTCGGCGCCGACGATGAGGAGGGGCTGGCGGAGGTTCTGGACGAGGGTCTCGTAGGGCATGTACTTGGCGACGTCCTTGCCGTTCACCTCGATCTTGCCGGAGCCGATGCTCAGGTAGACGCGGGCGACCGCCTTCTTGCGCCGTCCGGTCCCGTAGTACTTCTTCACGTTAGGCATCTTTCCTTCTCCTTACTTCGAGAGATCGAGGGCCACAGGCTTCTGCGCCTCGTTCTCGTGCGTCTCGCCGGCGTAGACGTGGAGCTTCTTGAGCATCTTCCGCCCGAGGGGGCCCTTCGGAAGCATCCCCCAGACGGCGCGCTCGACCATCTCCACGGGGTACTCGCGGAGCATCGTGCCCGCGCTCCTCGTGCGGAGGCCGCCGTTATAGCCGCTGACGTTGTAGTAGTTCTTCTTGTGCTCGCTGTCGCCGGTGAGCTTGACCTTCCCGGCGTTCACGACGATGACGTAGTCCCCGACGTCCTCGTTGGGGGTGTAGATGGGCTTCGTCTTGCCCATGAGGATCTGGGCGATCCTGCTGGCAAGGCGTCCCAGAGGGATGCCGGTGGCATCCACGAGGTACCAGGCGCGGGCGATTTCCGCAGGCTTGGCCATGGTGGTCTGATCCATTGCTGTTTCCTTCCTGAGTCTCTCTTTCGGACTTCTTTCTCGAACTAAACTTTACCGGGGTTTACTTCTTCAAAGTAGTGCCGGCGCGCATTATCCGCACGCGCGCAGGCAAAATCAAGGGCGAGTTGCCCATCCTCCGAGAAAGGATGGAAAAGGCCGCGACGGACGCGACCTTGTCTTCATCTTCTGAAACTAGGCGTTCTCGACGTTGTGGTAGACGTTCTGCACGTCCTCGTTCTCGTCGAGCTCGGCGAGCATCGCCTTGAACTTCTTGAGGTCCTCTTCTTCAAGAGTGACATACTCGTTGGGGACGAAGGTAACCTCGGCGGCCTCGTAGTCCTCGATGCCGAGCGGGCGGAGGGCGTCCTTGGCCTTCTCGAGGTCGCTGGGGGCGCACTTAACCTCGACGATCCCCTCCTCGCATTCGCAGGAGCGGATGTCGACGTCAGCGAGGATGAGGGCTTCCTCGATCTTCTCCACGTCCTCCTCCTTCCCCTTGAAGTCGAGGACGGCGAGGAGCTCGAAGTTGTAGGAGACGGTCCCCATCTTGCCGCCCTTCCTCGTGACGATCGTGCGGACGCTGGTGAGGGCGCGGTTCACGTTGTCGCTCAGGGTGTCGACGATGAGGTAGGAGCCTCCCGGCGTAAGGAACTCGTAGCGGCCCTCGATGTAGGCCTCGGCCGACCCGCCCTTGGCCTTCTCGATCGCGCGCTCGATGACGTCCCGCGGGCAGGTCTTGCGGTACTTCTCGATCGCGCTGCGGAGGGCAAGGTTGCTCTCGGGATCAGGGATGCCGCTCTTGGCCGCGGCGTAGATCTCCTTGCTGGCGCGCATGTAGATGGCGCTCTTCGCCTTGGCGGTCGCCGCCATCGCGGCGGCGCGCACCTCGAAATGTCTTCCCATGATGGCTTCCTCTTTTCGGGCGGATTTTACCACCGGGCGCGGCTAGGTTGAAAGTCAGCCGCCCCGAGGAGGCGGACGCCGGTATCCTCGATGAGCTTCCTCATGTGGGCGAAAGGCCCTTTGTGGAGGTCCCACGGGCTATGGGCATCCACCCCGAGGAAGGCGCTGACCCCCATCTCCCCCGCGATCTTCCAGAACTCAGGATAAGGATATTCCACGTGGGAAAGGTCCTTGCCCTCCTCCCATCCCCCTACGCGGGAACGGCCCATGTTCACCTCGAGGGGAAGTCCCAGCTCAAGGCTGAGCGAGCAGATGCGCCGGCATACGCTTTCGGCGTGAGGGCCCCAGCTTTCCCAGAGCATGTATAGGTCCGGATGGGCGACGTAGGAATAAAGGCCAGAACGCATGCCGGCCAGGAGGTCCTGGCAGTAGGCTTCCGCGCTTTCCTCGGGGCGACGCCCCCAGTAGTGCCAGGGAACCCCGCCCTTGAACGTCTCATGCTGCCCAAGGATGAGATAGTCGAAGCCCTTCTCTTTGAGAAGGCTCCTGTAATAGCCCTCCATCTCCGGGGAGTACTCCCCTTCGAAGCCAAGGAGGATGCGGATCTTTCCCTCGTACTTCTTCCGAAGGGAAAGGATGGAGGAGATGTAGCCGTCGAGAAGGGAGTAGTCCCCCCTCATGCCTCTCTCATGGATTCCGGGGAGGATCGCGTGGTCGGCGAAGCCCAAGGTCCGGTAGCCGTTCCTGAGGGCATCCTCCACGTATTCCTCGTCCGGAGACATCGCGGCGTGGCCGCAGCGGAACGTGTGGGTGTGGAAGCAGTAGTCGGGAAGGATCCCGTTCCCCTTATCGCTCATAAAGCACCTCCTGTAGGGTAAGCCCCTCCGCGGGGGCAAGGCGTGGATAGATTCTTCTTGGGAGAGGGCGTTCCAGGAGATCCTCGACCGTCTCTCTCGCGACCTTGCCGGCGCATAGGTCGAGGATCGCCTGGACGAGGAAGCGGACCATATAGGTCATGAAGCCGCTTGCGGTGCATACGAGAGAAAGAACCTCATTGTCCTCAAGGGCATCAATGGAAATATCACGGCGAAATTCCAACAAATCTTCCTTCTTCGACGTGAAATTCCGAAAATCATGGTCCCCTTTGAGCAAGGAGCATGCCTCAGGGAGCCGGGAAAGGTCATGGATGCCGATGTCATCGAGGGAAACCGCGTTAATGACAAGAGGATCCCTTGTTCCCTTTAGGAGACGATAGCAATACCTTTTCCCCGTCGCCGACTTCCTGGCATCGAATGAAAGCGGGACTTCCACAAGGGAAAGAACGGCGATATCGGAGGGAAGGAGGTGGTTGAGGCATTTCATGAGCCTCTCCTCGGAATCGAAGGCCCTTTCCGCCCGGAAGGACACGACTTGCCCTTCCGCGTGGACCCCGGCGTCCGTCCTGCCCGCCCCGTGGAGGAGGAAGCCTTCCGGGAACAAGGTGGAAAGGGCGTTCTCGATGGTTCCTTGGACGGTCCTTCCTTCCTCTTGTCTTTCAAAGCCCAGGAAGCGATCCCCGCGATAGGAGACGACCGCCTTGTAGTTCTTCATCGGACCGCGACCTTAAACCATGAAAGGAAAGGGTCGAAGGAGAGGACCGACATCGTCACGCACACCCCGAAGAAGGCCCCGACGAGCAAGATGGCGATCAGATCGCCCCAATGGAAGGAAAGCTTCCGGTAGCGGGTTCTCTTGGCCCTCGGGTCGTAGCCTCTCCCCTCCATCGCGTCCGCGAGCTCGTCGCTCCGCATGAGGGAGGATACGACCAGGGGGACGATGAGGGAGACGAGGGCGCGCGCCCGGACGCTCAGCTTCCCGCGCTGAAAATCCACCCCTCGGGAGGACTGCGCCTTCATAATCCGCTCCACGTCCACGAGGATGGTCGGGATGAAGCGGAGGGCGAGGGAGAGGACCATCGACCAGGCCGCGGTGTTGACCCCGAGCCAGCGGATCGGGGTGAGATACCATTCGAATCCCGCCGTGAGGTCGAGGGGCTTCGTGGACGCGGTCAGGATCAAAGAGAGGGCGACCATGAGCATGAGCCTCACCAGGATCTTCAAGGCATCCAGGATGGAGGCCCAGTAGATGGGATAGTCCCCGATGAAGAAGGCGACCCAGTCGAGGTTGTCGCTCCTGGGCATGATCGCGTAGATGAGGAGGAGGAAGATGAGCATGAACCAGAGGGACTTCAGGCTCTTCAGGAGCGAGGTGAACCTCATCCTGGTCATGAAGAAGAGGGCAAGGACGAGGATGAGCGAGACGCCAGCCATGAGGAAGGTCGTCGAATAGTTCGCATAGCCAAGGAACACCGTCACGATGAGGAGGACCAGGCAGAAAAGCTTCGTCCGCGGGTCCAGGGAATGGATGGGCGAGCGATAGGGGACGTAGCGGCCCAAGGACAAGGATGGCATCAGGAAGACCTCCTGCCGTTCTTGATCGCCTTGGCAAGCCCCGCGACATCGCGGACGCCTTTCATGTCGAGGACCCATCCGCGTTCCTGGAGCTTCCTGGCGAAGGAGTAAACCTTGGGCATGTCGAGCGAGTACTCGCCCAGCTCGGCAAGGAAGAGTTCCTCCGGAGGAAGGACCTTCACGACCTTGCCCTCGTCCATGACGACGACCTTGTCCGCGTGGCGGAGCACCAGGTCCATGTCGTGCGTCACCAGAATGAGGGTGGTGCCCTCCTTCTTGATTTCCTCGAAGAGCTGCATCGTCTCCTCTGCGGAGGCGGGGTCGAGACCGGAGGTCGGCTCGTCCAGGACGAGGATCGAAGGCTTGGTGGCGAGGACGCCGGCGATCGCGGCCTTCCTCTTCTCCCCGCCCGAAAGCTGGAACGGGCTTCTCCCGAAGAAGGATTCGTCCAGCCCCACCCGAATTAGGGCTTCGTGCGCCATCTTGAGCGCCTCTTCCTTGCTCGCCCCGAAGTTCCGGGGGCCGAAGGCGACGTCCTTCTCCACCGTGTCTTCGAAAAGCTGGTATTCCGGGAACTGGAACACCATCCCGACTCTCTTCCTTAGGGAAAAGAGGTCCTTGCTCCTCTCCTTCTTCGCGGACGAATTGACGAAGTCTCCGACCTTCACCTTGCCGGAAGTCGGGTTGAGGAGAGCGTTCATATGCTGGATGAGGGTGCTCTTACCAGAGCCCGTCTTCCCGACGATCGCTGTCGTGACACCTTCCTCGATTAGAAGGTCTACGTCCTTGAGGGCGTCGTGGCGGAACGGCGACTTCGGCTCGTAGACGAACGAGACCTTCTCGAACTCTATCGGCATAGTTCCTCCAGGAGCCTTTCTTCAGAAAGGGTAGGCTCGACTTCGACGCCTTCCTTCCTAAGGGCAAGGGAAAGCTCGTGCACGAAGGGGGACTCGAGATGGTTCTTCTCAAGGAGCTCCCGGTGAGAGAAAACCTCTTCCCCCTTCCCTTCGAGAATGAGCTTCCCTCCCGCGAGGACGAGGACGCGGTCGCTCTCGACGGCTTCTTCCACGTCATGGGTGATCGAAAGGACGGTGAGGGAAGGGTTGTCCTCCCGCATCTTATGGACGAGGGAGAGGATTTCCCGCTTGCCCTTGGGGTCGAGCATGGAGGTCGCCTCGTCGAGGATGAGAAGGGAAGGATGGAGGGCAAGGACCCCAGCGAGGGCGACCCTTTGCTTCTGCCCGCCCGAGAGATTCTCCGGGGCCTGGTCGAGGTACTCCTCCATTCCCACGGAAGAGGCGGACTCGAGGATGATCGCGTCCATCAAGGAAGGGTCAATCGCCCGATTCTCAAGCCCGAAGGCGATGTCGTCCCTGACGGTCGCCCCGACGAACTGGTTATCAGGATTTTGGAAAACGAGGCCGATTTTGCCATGGATTTCCTGGGAATGCTCCTTGTCGTACTCCATCCCGAAGACCTTTAAGGAGGCGTTGGGATCAAACTCGGAGATAAGCCCCGCGATGATTCTTGCGAGCGTGCTCTTCCCGGAGCCGTTATGGCCGATGAGGGCGACATACTCCCCTTCCGCGATCTTGAAAGAGACGTCGTCCAGGGTCCTGGGCCCGTCCTTGGAATAGGAGAAGGAAAGGTGCTCCGCCTCGACAGCGTACTTCATCGATAGGAAATCTCCGGCTCCCTGCCTTCATAGGCGCGCAGCTTCACCCCGGCAAGCTCCAGAAGCTTCCTGGAAGCGAGGTAGATGGTGTCGTCCGCGTGCTTATCGGATAAATAGACGACCTCGCGGATCCCCACCTGGATGATTGCCTTCGCGCATTCGTTGCAGGGGAAGAGGGTGACGTAGATCGAACAGCCGTTGAGCGCCGAGCCGTTCCTGGTGTTCAGGATGGCGTTGAACTCGGCGTGGCATACATAAAGGTACTTGCTGTCGAGACCTTCGCCGTGCCCCCAGGGAAGAACGTCGTCCTCGATCCGCCTGGGCATGCCGTTATAGCCGATCGAGACAACCTTGTGGTCCTGGTCGACCACGCAGGCGCCCACCTGGGTGGAGGGATCCTTGCTCCTGAGGGCGCTCAGGGAGGCGATTCCCATGAAATACTCGTCCCAGCTGATGTTGTCGGACCGCATCTTCTCTTCCATCGGCGCACATGATAATGAGGGAGGGAGGCAAAGGCATCAAAAAACGCCCTTAGGGCGTTAGTTCGTTTCTCTTAGCCGTTCTTCCGGGGAGAGGGATCGCAGGCTTCCTCGAAGGCCTTCCTCTCGATGGGGTCCCCGAGGGCGAGGGCGTATTCCATGTCGAGGGCGTATTCCTCGTCGCTCCTTTTGCGGAACGTCGCTTCTCTTGGGTCCATGGCCATCCCTCCTGGAAGTGGAGGATAGGGAGTCCCGTCCCGGAGGGCTACCTCAGGCGTTTGGACACTGTATCGAATTCGGAGCAATTTTCTTCTTGCCAAGGACGAGGCTTTCAAAAGGCATAAAAAAAGACCCGGTTGGCCGGGACTTAGAAGCGGGAGAGGATGACGAGCTTGTAGCCTTTCCCGTAGACGGAGTCGATCCGAAGCCCCCGGACCACCATCAGCTTCTTGCGGATGGCGGAGATGTGGACGTCCACCGTCCTGGTCGTCCAGTCGGTATTGTCGCTATCCCAGATCTCAGAGATGAAAGCCTCGCGAGGGACGATCCTCCCCTTGGCATCATAAAGCACCCCGATGATCTTCCATTCGATGGGGGTGAAGCGGACGCTGGTCTTATGGATCGGATCGGTCACCACGCGGGTATCCACGTTCACTTCCACGAATGATCCATCTCCTCTCTGCACCTTGCAGATGGGTCCTTGGTCTAGAGGTTCGAACACCATAAAATCTTCCTTTCCAACAGCGTCCCCTATTTTCCATACCGGATAAGCGAATATAAGTGCAAATATAGAAATAAACGCTGAATTTCTGGGAAACATGATGAAACTTCATGAAAATCCAACTTGTTCATTAAGTGATATTCAGGCTTATATCATGTCCGTATGTATTCTTATCACCCCTAATTTACGACTTTTTCCTTAATTTTCATTCCAAACGTGGTTGACTGATTATGAAAACATATTTTTGTTAATTCATTTAAGAAGGCTTTATTAAACTCGACCTTATAAACCAAAAGGGTTTTTGTTCTTCTTCTATGAGTGACTACTCAAAATGAGGGACCACGCTTTGACCATCGCCGAAGTGGCCAAGGACAGCACAAGGAAATTGATCGGGGAACCTATAAGGAGGGAGGCGTAGAAGAAAACGTAGCTTTCGTCCCCGAACGTCCCTCCCATCATGGAATAGAAGAGGTAGAAGGCAAGCGCTTTCAAGGCGTCCATGATGATCGCTTCCGCAAGAAAGGACATCGCTGTCGTCTCCCATGGGGACGGGAGCCTTCCGTCCCTCAGGGCGGATGACTTCGGAGAGAACTTCCATATCAGGAAGAAGGAAAGGACGCTCAAAAGGAAGGTCCCGAGGACGAACCCCAGCCCTGCCCAGCGAGCATATTCCCCGAAGGAATCCAGGATGTCGCTGAGGCTGACGACGAGGCAGAGGGCGAGGAAGAGGACCGCCATTCCCCCCAGAGAGAACCATGGGCTGGAAAAGAAGGGCCTCTCCTTCTTCTGCAGTTGGAAAAAGGCCCACGGGAATATCCCGAGGAGAGCGTACACGATCGAAAGGAAGAAGTTGTAGTCCATCGTCCCCGTAGGGAGAAGGAAAGCCGGAACCAAGTCCCCTAGCACCCCGACGAGGGCTCCGTAGATAGGCCCCAGGGCAAGGGAGGCGAAGACCGTCACCGCCGGGGTCAGGGAAATGCGAAAGAAGGGCAGCGCGTTGATCGCCACAAGCTTCGCCAGCAACGTGAAGACCACGGCGATCGCGATGAGCGCGGCGCCGAAAGTCATCTTCCTGACCGGAGAAAGCTCATTCATGCGGCACGTCCTCCTTGCTCAGGCGCATCGCCGTATAGAGTGACCCCACGACGAGGATTCTCTCCGGGAAAGCCAGGAGATAGGAAATGCCCTCCTCTGGGGTAGGGAAGACGCGTTCCGGGGAAAGCCTTTCGTAATCCGATGGACGGCAGGACCTAGGGTGATCGAAGGAAGCGCAGGCGAACCTCTTCGCAAGGTCCTTTAGGATTTCCTTCTCCTTCTCTATTTCCTTGTCGCGGAAGGAAAGGAAGAGGACAGAGAACTTCTCGCGAGGGAAGGCGGCTTCGATAGAGCGGACGAGAAGGGAGACGGCTTCCGGGTTATGGGCGCCGTCAATGATGAGGCGACCCTTTTCCTCGAACCTGCCGGGGAGGGCAACGGATCTGAGCCGCTTCTTCATCGCCTCGCGATCGACAAGAACCGACCCACCAAGCTCTTTGATCGCAGCCCACGCGATCGTGAAATCCCTCACTTGGCCAAAGGATGGGCGAACCACGGAGAACCCAGCCTCCTCGCCGATGTCGAACTTGCATCCAGAAGACGAAATGGCGATGTTTGAAGCAGAAATTGCAGGGATAACCTTCGAACCAAGGAGTTCGGCTTTCCTCAGGGCGCGCTTCATCGCCCCTTGAGGGAGAGGCCCGGCGACAAGAGGAACGCCCTCCCGGAGGATACCCAGCTTAGCGTCGGCAATCTCCTCGATGGTCTTCCCGAGGAACCTCGTGTGCTCCAGGGCGACGGAGGTCAGGACGCAAAGCGAAGGCCTTCCCGACGGGATGTTCGTCGCATCGATCGTCCCGCCCATCCCGCATTCGATGACCGCGAAGTCGACCTTCTTCTCGTTGAAGTAACGGAACATGACGGATGTCGCGATCTCGAAGGAGGAAAGATCGAACTCCTGGTAAAGGTCCAGCTCCTCCTCGAAGATCCTGTCAAAGTCAGAACGGGAGATAGGTTCCCCGTCCAGGAGGATTCCTTCGCATGGGTCCTCCAGCCACGGGGATAGATAAAGGCCCGTCCTCTTTCCTAGCTCGGAAAGCCCTGCTGCAATGTAGGAGGAAACCGACCCCTTGCCGTTGGACCCTGCCACGTGGACGTAAGGAAAGGCGGGGGCGAGACCGCTTCGCGCCAGATACCTGTCGTAGTTTTTCCGTTCGTACCGAAACATGGTCCGGTCGCGGGAGGCGAGCTCTTTGAGAATCTCGCCGTGGGTCATTCGTAGTCCCCCGCCTTATGGCCGGCGCGCTCGTTCTCGCGCTCGATGTCGCGCTTCTTGATGGTGTCCCGCTTGTCGTATGCCTTCTTACCCTTCGCAAGGGCGATCTCCACCTTCGCGAAGCCATGCGAAAGAAAGACTTTCGTAGGGACGCAGGTATAGCCCCCTTCCTCCAAGGACTTCGCAAGCTTCCGGATCTCCCGCTTCTGGAGGAGGAGCTTCCGGTCTCGCAGATGATCGACGTTGAAGATGTTCCCTTCCTTATATGGGGCGATATGCATGTTCGCGAGGAAGGCCTCCCCGTCCTTCACGTAGACATAGCTCCCGGTCAGGGAGGCGTCCCTTCTCCGGAGGCTTTTGATCTCCGTTCCGGTCAGGACGATTCCTGCCGTGAGGAAATCGGACAGGAAGTACTCGAAGCGAGCCCTGCGGTTTTCCAGTAGGAGTCCGGTTTCCTTCTTCTTCGCCATGCCGGGCGATTATACCCGCGAAATCGTAAGGCTGGCGGACACTCCGTCCTTGCCTTCCCTTATCCCGTTCACCTTCACCGCATAGGGAAAGGCTTCCCCGGAGTTCAGGGAGGGCACGCCGTTCCTTTCCTGGAAGAAGGAGGAATGCTTTCCCATCGAGAAGGAATCCTTCCCTCCCTCCGGGACGAATAGGTCGCGGTTATCCGCGTAATGGAGAAGTCCTGTCTCGGGATAACCTTGGTTGGAAAGGCGGTCTTCCCCGTCCGCCTCAATGAGGGTGAGAAGGGAGTTCTTGTCCGCCTTGCTGAGCCTTGGGTCGTTGTCGGAGGCAAGAAGATAGAAGCCGCCCTTCCCAAGCTCCGGCTCCTTTTCCCCCAAGTAGTCCTCCTTCAGGATCAGGGAGCCGTTCCTCCTGCCGGCGCATAGCCTAGCGTCCACATGAATCATCCGGATCCCAGGAATCGAATAATTGAAGGGGTAGATGCCGAGATATCGCTCCTTGGCATCTTTCTCATTCAGCCCGCCTGGGTCATAGAGCTCGATCCAGAGACCTTCCGAATAAGGAGAGATTTCCTCCCCGGGAGGAAGGAGGAAGAGGGAGTCCCCCTCCCCTTTGAGCTCGACCACGAACTCATCGGGGGCATCCTCAGGGACGTACAGGGGCTTCTTCCATCCGAGCGCGTACTTGCTCCAGCCGTTATGGTCCCCGATCCCGAGGTCCATCATGTCGAGCCCTCCCATGGGCATCCGGTATTTCTCTTCCTCGAGGGTG
Organism: uncultured Bacillota bacterium; assembly: GCA_949289845.1. Lineage (GTDB taxonomy): Bacteria > Bacillota_I > Bacilli_A > RFN20 > CAG-826 > UBA4951. The sequence continues at coordinate 189,010 of CASEPN010000002.1, read as the reverse complement.
TAGGAAGCATCCTCGCCCGCGTCGCTATATAGGTCGGGAAGCCCGAGGAGATGGCCGGTCTCATGGATCAGGGTCCTAGGATCCCCTTCCTTGGACCGATCGATGAAGGAATAGGAACACCATACGTACCCCATCCCGCATGGGTTCTCGGGATTCCCGTCCCTCTCGTAGTCGTAATAGGTGTAGGCCCAGAACTCCTCCGCCCGGGAATCGTCCCCGTAGTCGTGCTCTTCGAAAGTGGGGGCGCTATATACCAAGTACACCGCGTCGAGGAACCCGTCCCCGTCGGAATCCCCTTCCGGCAGGAGGCTAGGGTCCTGCTCCGACACCGCCTTCCTCAGGATGGAGACGGTCTTCCTCCCCATCGCCCCGTTCCCTTGGAGATGGGAAATCGCGTCCCCTCCCAGGACAATCTTTTCGCCAAAGAGGAAATCAAGCTGAAGGAGCCCTCCGGAGGACTCTTCATAGAAAGAGGCGAGGGAGCCCTCCCCCACGAAGGCGTTCCTGATCTTGGAGGAAGCTTCTTCCGGAAAGGGGAACTCCTCGAATTCAACCGGAATGACGAGAGGACGCGCCTTCCCTGCGGATGAAAGCCCGGGGGCATCCTCCCCCTCGTCCTGGGCGTTCAGCTCGGCGATGGTGAAGGAAGGGGAAGGCGCCTCGGGAAGGGAAATGTCTCCCGCAAGGTATCCGCTCGCCCAATCTGCAGTCGGGACGAGGGAACACGAGCAAAGAAGGGTCCCCAGGAGAGCGAAAGCGAAGCCCTTCGACCTCATGGTCCGATTATAGAGGAGAGGCTAGAGCACGGAGAAATAGAGGCTAAGGAACATGAGGAGGGTGCCCAGGAGCACCGCGAGGTGCCATACGCTATGCCACCACTTGCTCCTCTTCCCGCCAAGGCCATATAGGGCGGCCCCGATAGTGTAGGCGACCCCGCCCATGAGAAGGAGGAAGGTGCCTGGGAACCAGCCGATGGAAATGATCAGGGGATAGAAGGAGATGATCGCCGTCCACCCCATCAGGAGGTAGTCCACCATGCATAGCTTGGCGAACTTGTGGATGTCAAGCGTGTTGAGGATCGCCCCTGCGACCCCTAGGAACGTGACCACTCCCCAGATGGACCAACCCCAGCCCGGGAACTCCGGGGCCATCCCGGAAAGGCAGTAAGGCGTGTAGGTCCCCCATATGAGAAGGAACACCATGTTGTGGTCGAGGACCCGGAACACCTTCTTCGCCCGTCCCTCGGGGAGGCCGTGGTAGAGGGCGGAAACCCCATAGAGGCAAAGGATGGAAAGAAGGAAGACGATCGCCGTGGCGATGTTCCACCAATGGCCCTGCTCCACGCAGCGGAGGATTAGGAAAGGGCCGCCCACGAGGGCGAAGAGGATCCCGAGCGCGTGGGTGATGCTGTTGGTGGCTTCTTGTCCCCTGGAGTAGGAAGGAAGGACGATCTGATCTACTGACATGGCATCATTCTAGCATTCATGGTTGGGTTCGCAATGCTATCTAGTATCACTTACTAGTTAATGTTGTCTTAACCATCTTTGATGGAAAAGGACTACACTTCCCGCATGACAGAGTTGCTCCGAAGACTATTCATCAAGGACTACAAGAACATAGGGGATCCGAAGGTGCGGGAGAGGCACGGAAGGCTCGCCTCCATCTTCGGCATCGTCACGAACCTCGTCCTGATCGCCCTGAAGGTCGGGGCGGCGGTCCTTGTCTACTATGAGTCCGGCATCCTTTCCGCGGCCCTCATGGCGGACGCAGTGAACAACGTCAGCGACATGGCGACGTCCCTCGTCTCCCTCTTCAGCTTCCGTCTCGCGGGAAAGCCCGCGGACAAGGACCATCCCTTCGGGCACGAGAGGGTGGAGTACATCTCCGGGCTCGTCATCTCCGTGATCGTCCTCATGATCGGGGCGACCCTCCTCCAGGAGTCCATCACCAAGGTGATCGAGATGGCGGAGGCCTCCTACGACCTCGTCGCGGTGATCATCCTCGCCGTGTCGGTCTTCCTGAAGGTGTTCCAGGGATTCGTCTACCGAGGCCTTGGGAAGGCCATATCCTCCGAATCCCTGAAGGCTTCCTCCCTTGATTCCTGGAGCGACTCCGTCTCCACGTTCATCATCCTGATTGCGGGAATCCTCTCCTACGCCCTCCACTGGGACAACCTCGACGGCTATATGGGCATCGTCGCTTCCCTCTTCGTCATCCTCAGCGGGGCGAAGATGCTCAAGGACACCGCCTCCCCTCTTATTGGGAACCCCATGAAGAAGGAAGTCGTGGACGAAATCCTCGAGGAAGCGAGGAAGGACCCGCGGATCCTTGGTGTCCACGACCTCCTGCTTCATGACTACGGCCCCACGAAGAGGTTCGTGTCCTTCCATGCGGAGGTCGACTCAAGGATGAATTTCCTCGAAGCCCACGAGATGATCGACGACCTCGAGGAATCCCTCAGGGACAAGTATGGCCTCAACGTCTCCATCCACATGGACCCCATCCTCGTCGGTGACGAAGAAACAGAAAGGATGAAAAACGAGGTCCTCGCATGCCTCGAGGAGCTGGATCCTGCCCTTAAGATCCACGACTTCCGCCTGGTCGACGGGAAGGGGCACGCGAACGTCCTCTTCGATGTCGTCCTCCCGTTCGATGGAAAGCTAAGCGAACAGGAAATCCTGGACGCGTTGAAGAGTCATTTTGCGAATCGGGAAAAGGCCTACAACCTGAAGGTGACTTTCGATCGGCCGTTCACTGAATAATGAAGCTGCCCGAGGGTGATTGCCTGAGCCGCCCCGACGCACGCTCAAACAATTTCAATCCGCGCCCTTCGCAATTACTTATAGGGGGTGAAAACGAAAAATGACCCGAATCAACACTGCTCCCAAACAGGTGGAGATGGCGATCCGGACGAACGTCTGTGGAGCACTGACCCGAATCAACACTGCTCCCAAACGGCCCAGGGAGGCCAGGCATGGCGCGCGGGGTGGAGCACTGACCCGAATCAACACTGCTCCCAAACGAAGAGGACGGGCGCGGAAATCTACTACTAGTGGAGCACTGACCCGAATCAACACTGCTCCCAAACTGCACGCTTGGTAATACTGCGCGTGCGCAAGTGGAGCACTGACCCGAATCAACACTGCTCCCAAACATGCGAGGGCGCTCGCAACTCTCAAACTCGGTGGAGCACTGACCCGAATCAACACTGCTCCCAAACAATATAGCCCGTAATGGCCTTGGCGCTCTTGTGGAGCACTGACCCGAATCAACACTGCTCCCAAACGGGCTACACTGGTTTAGGCGATGGGCTTCTGTGGAGCACTGACCCGAATCAACACTGCTCCCAAACGGATGTCGAGGAAGACGATTACGAGGAGGAGTGGAGCACTGACCCGAATCAACACTGCTCCCAAACAGCCCCGCGAATCGACTCCGGAACGGAGTGGTGGAGCACTGACCCGAATCAACACTGCTCCCAAACTTGGCCAGGAGACTGCGACAATCCCGATGCGTGGAGCACTGACCCGAATCAACACTGCTCCCAAACTGGCTCATACAGGACCTGCGGAAGGAATACGTGGAGCACTGACCCGAATCAACACTGCTCCCAAACTTGCCTTCTGCTTGAGCTCGAAGGCCTTCAGTGGAGCACTGACCCGAATCAACACTGCTCCCAAACTCCCAAATGGTCATTTGTTGCTCCTTTCTCGTGGAGCACTGACCCGAATCAACACTGCTCCCAAACCCTCTAGATCTTGGATGTCGTCGAGGTAGAGTGGAGCACTGACCCGAATCAACACTGCTCCCAAACGAACCATGCGGGACTTCCGTCAACGTGTGGGTGGAGCACTGACCCGAATCAACACTGCTCCCAAACGCGCTCTCTACTTGGTCTTCGACCTCGCCCGTGGAGCACTGACCCGAATCAACACTGCTCCCAAACTCAGCCACTCCTCCATGTCGTCCATGTCGGGTGGAGCACTGACCCGAATCAACACTGCTCCCAAACGCGACATCCTCGGCGACAGATGGGCGAGCGGTGGAGCACTGACCCGAATCAACACTGCTCCCAAACTCCTCCGTTCCCATCTTCCGTATGAATTCCGTGGAGCACTGACCCGAATCAACACTGCTCCCAAACGCACCCTGGCCCAGATCTTCCGCGATGGGTGTGGAGCACTGACCCGAATCAACACTGCTCCCAAACGGCGACATCCGACTATTACCGCTTCCAAGTGTGGAGCACTGACCCGAATCAACACTGCTCCCAAACAAGGACATAGCCGAGGAAGCCATCGGGAACGTGGAGCACTGACCCGAATCAACACTGCTCCCAAACTCCTTGTAGTATCCATAAATAATAACTCTGGTGGAGCACTGACCCGAATCAACACTGCTCCCAAACCCATGTTTCATACCTCTATGCCATCGCCGGGTGGAGCACTGACCCGAATCAACACTGCTCCCAAACCTAACTTTGGGTGCAAAGTGCCATTTTTCGGCCTTGCGAGGACCTAGGGCCACCAAAACTATACAGGAAACGGGATGGATCGGCTTACGAAGTAAGGCGGGGCATCCTGTTTACGGTCAATAGATCTCGCAGAGGTCTCTGTCGATGAGAAAACGTTTGACTCCGGAGCGCTTCCCATCGCTGTGATCGATATCGACCAGGGCAATTCCCGTGTAGCCAAGCTCCTGGGAAAGAGTGCTGATCTCTTCTTCCTCGAGATAAGCGAACAGGTCGTAGGTGATGAGGAGCTTCAAATCCATCGCCTCTCTCCAGGCTCGAAAATAGGAGACGAAGCTGGTCAGGAACGAAGACTCGTCATAATCGAACTTAAAGTCGAAGTGACCCAAAAGTTGGGTCAGGCTAATCTGGTCGTTGAAGGAGACCTGCCCTTCGAAATCGGAAGCGAAATCCTCGAGGAGTTCCGCGATCGCCTGGTTGATGCGGTCGAACTTCTCCCTCCGTTCCGGGGTCAAGGCGGTCCTGTCGATCTTCTTGTAAATCGCGGTGAGGATCTTCTTGGAGTTCGGATCGAGGTTAAGAAGGTCCCTAGTCACAACGACATGCTTCTTGGCCTGGCGCTCCCCGCCGTCTTGGAACAGGAAGACGCTGCTCTCATCCAGCGTGTCCAGGGCGGTTGATAAGTCCCTATAAAGCTTCTTGTTCTCCACCACGAGCGAGACGATGTCCCCTGGTTCCATGTCGATCGGAAAGGAGAACATGCTTGTCCGAAGCCTGATCATATGGTCACCACCCTTTCGTCCGTCGTAAGGACGTCGCTTTCCGGAGCCCCGAGAAGATAGTCGATGCCTGCGAACTGCTTCTCGGTCACCTTGAGTATGGCCACCATCCCGTCTTTTGGAAGGATTTCACGGACCTGCTTTATGGAACTCTGAGCGGCCCTGTCGTCCATGTTGAGCTTGATGTAAACGGAGTATTGAAGGCGGTAGAAACCTTGCTTCTTGAGCGCTTTGACGAAGCGCGTGTACGCCTTCCTTTCAGAGTCGGAGGTGACGGGGAGGTCGAAGAATAGGATAAGCCTCATGCACCTAAGGGAGTTCATAGCGGATGAACTTCGCGCCCTCCGGATTGTTTTCCTTCAACGAGAGAAGGCAGCCTTGAACGTAGCTGTGGATCGCGTTCTCAAAGAACATCTCCGCGCCATCGAAGTACACCTTGTCCGCGAGCATGCGGATGAGTGAGTCCTTGAAGTTTTCCTTCGTGGCCTTGCCCGCGAGGACGTAGGAATCCACGTAGGGCCTTAAAGGTTCAACAAAGTCGCAGGAAAGGTTGAAGGGGTTAGAAACCCCGATGTGATGAATGCCTAGCTCAGTAAGGTAGCCGAAAGACTTAATCTCCCTTGAAATGGAAGAGAGAAGGATGCTGTAGCCATAGTTCAACAAGATATTCGTCTCGGCTTCCTTCGCGGATCGCTGGAAGTTCGACCCGAAGCACGAGGAGAAATACACCCTTGCCGCATGTCCTTCTTGATTCTCCTTATCGCCAGGGAGGGTGATGTCCGCGAGATGACGAAGAGACGGAGACCCTTCCTTGCCGTACTTCTCCAGATTGTCCGCCTGACGGTTAATCTTCTCTTGGATGATCCGTTGCCAAAGGAGGCCTTTCGTTCCTGGAAGCCAGCCCATCTGCTGCTTGAGCTTGGAGTAGGAGTCATAGGCCCCTTGGTATGGAAGAAGCTGTCCCTGAGGATTTGACTTAGGGTCGCAGAAGATGACGGAAACCTTCGCCTCCATGAGTCGGGAAAGGAGGGCGGCGGTCATCGAGACTCCGACGTTCTGGATGATGATCGTCGAAATCTCGTCGACGTTGATCCGGGTTTCGTCTTCCCCCCGGCACACCATGTAGTTCATCGAGTATTCCAGCTTGCAGCGGTTACGGATGACCACGGTGCGCCAGGACATAGGTCACTGCTCGGCAGGAGCCTCCCAGACGACCTTTTCAAAGAAGCCTGTTACGGATTGGTGGACAAGTTGAATTCCTGACGTCAGAAGGTTGCTCAGAATCTTGCTTCCACTCTTGCCAATCCCCAATAGGGAAAGATCTGCAACATCGCCTCTCCTTGGAGCAAGAACGGTAAGTATCCCATTCATCACCAAGCATTGCTCCGGAATGTCCAATCGCATGAAGTCTCCAGCCGCAATAATCATCTTCTCCCCCAAATGGAAGGAAGCAGACGGAATTTTGGAATAGAGGTCAGAGACTAGCTTCCGCCCAATCTCTTGATACAGTTCCACGAGCTGATCGGAAGTAAGCGTCACAGGTTTGGTATTCCTCTTGAGAGAACCACTCACGTGAATGTGAGTCTGGTCCCAGAAGGTGAAGTAGGCGCCATCACTAAGGGCGCCACGCAAATCAGACACCTTTGTTATGGAACTGCCATGAGAGCGTTCCGCCTCACCAATAACCCTGTGGAGCGCACGAATTGTGAGGTAGTATTCCTTCGGGAATATTGGCTGGGTAATGGGTTGGGCCCAAGTGGCAGTGAATCCATTAGCCCCCGAAATTCGAACAGCAGAATTCCCCCGTCGGAACTGCGAATTGATACGAACGACCGGGACCAAGACCTTGGCTAGGCTCGACTTGGGCGAGTTCTTTGCGAGATATTTCCGCGCATAACTTTCAATATCCGCGACGGCAAGCGTAGGCGCGGCCATGGTCTGGACCGGAATCAGCCTGGGCCGGAGCCCTTTCTTACCACCCGCATTCTCAAGGATGATAGAGAAGAAGCCGACCTTCAGGGAGTTGTACCCTCCGTACTTGTCAGGATCCATGCCTTCCTTGATCGGGAATAGATTTTCCCCCGTCTTCCTGGCGGCTTCATGAAGACCGACCTCCTTGAACAAGGATCGGTCGACGTACGTCCTGATGCTGCAAAGGACGGTGCCCTGTCTCCCGTAGATGTTCTTCTCGACCTCGGAAAGGGTTTTGCCATATGCCCATACGACGTTCTTATCCTGATCCAAAATCGGGTCCTTGTGCCTCCCGACCTTCGCGGGGTAGTCCATGAAGATTTTCTGGAAGACGGTGGTTTTCTGCCTCTGGGGGTCAGTATTTTCCGTAGTGACGGAATCCGCCTGAATTTCCTTGAGCGCCTCCTGCGCCTTCTTCCTTCGGATCACCGTGGCCTCCGGGTAGTAGGCCCACATCGTGCGCCCGACGATGATGTTGAGGTACGCGTCGTGCGCGTGGTGAAGGTCGTTCGCGTCGCGGCATTTCAGGATATCGAACTCCTGGCGGAACGTGCTCACAAGATCGGCCTTCGAGTAACGGACGACAGGGACGCTGCCATCCGTCCGCCTCAGAAACGTCTTGATGAGGTCGATGGTGGCGATGACCGCCTGGTTCGTCGTGGTGAGCTGGCGGTTCGTGAACTCCATGAGCTCGTCCTCGGTCAACTCCTTCCGGCGAGTTAGGTTTTTGTGCTTCTTGTCCCCGATGAGCTTGAGGCGATGGAGATAGTCATGGAACGCACGGGCCCCCGGCGCAAGAACCTCCTGGGGAATCGGGAATCTCGCCGCTTTCTTCTGGTTATATTCATGAATCACGAGAACACGATTTTCGATGCTGTCGTCCTTCACAAGGGACTGCGGAATGATGTGGTCGATCTCGCAGTAGTCATCCTCTGTCATGAGGCGGTGAATGTCGATTTCCTTCAAGGAATAAGCGCAGCGGCCGAGCTGCATGAAATAGAGATACAGCTTGTCGCTCCGATAGCGGGCCTGATCCTTTTCGTTCCGAAGATCGTTAAGGCGCTTTTTAAGGTCTCCGCTATAGACCGAGTCATCCCCCGCGGAAAGTTTTTCAGCTTCCTTCAGGAAACTCTCCACCACCTCGAAGCGGGACTTCGTCCTCTGCCCCTTCTTCCCGGAGTCGGTGACCCTGGTGCACTCGACGTAGAACTCGTCGATCGAGGCATGGAGGATCTTGCCCTGGACTTCCTGGATGATTCTCCACGCCTGGATGAGGGGGCGCTTCATCAAAGGAGACACATACAGCTCTTCGATGTAGTCCATCACTCTTTGTTCCGGGTCATCGGATGCAGAGCCCAGCTTCTCCCTGCGAATCCGGTCCAGCTGTTCCCCAAAGCCGTACTTCTCGTTATGGAGGACGGCCATCATGGTCTGCCCGGTCCTCTCCATAATTTCTAGAAGAGTGTAGCCCTCGGTGACCTCCCCGGTCTCCTCGTCCGCGATCATGGACTTCAATTGGAGGAACTCTCTGGAAAGGCGACCGAACTTCGTGTACGAAAGGGAAGAAATCTTGTTCAGTCTCTCATCGGCGACGTCAGAAAAGATTTTCTTGATGCGACTCTTGCGAGTCTTCTTGTCCTCGAAAAGGGTGATGGCGAGGATAGCATCCTCAACGTCCTTCTCCCTGCCCTGGGCGATAAGGTCAGCAAAGTCGACCCACGGCCTCATCGAGGGTATGAGCTTGTCCTCCAGTTCCTTGCCGCTGGAGTAGGCGATCTTCGCGTTGGGTCCAAGCTCGCTCTTGATGAATTCCTTGAGCCCCTTCATGGTCGGGCGGACTTGCTTCTTGAAGTAACCTTCGATGATTTCCTTTCTCCCGATTTCGCCGGTAGTCTCCGGCTCGGCAGTCCAAGGAATCGGCTTCCCGTTGATCTGAAGGCCGGCAAGCCAGTTGAGGGTATCGTAGTACGTGTAGAGCAATGACCAACGGGGAAGACAGTCCGCGCCTTCCACATAGGTGCAGCGATTGGTCATCTTCTTGATGAACCGCTCCGCGCTCTCCCCATAGTCGACCTGGTCTTCCATCGACCACGGATAGATGGCCTTCCATCTCTGGGAATCGTCCATCACGGCCCAGACGTTCTCGCCATGCTGCGGGTGGAACGGATTGAGAGGCCCTACGAAGTAAGGAATCCTCCAAGTCAAAATGGACTCAAGCTTGTTGACCTCCACTCCATCCTTCCGCTTATAGGTTTCCTCGGCAAGGAAGGGGAACCGCCCTTTCTGGCGTTCAATCACCTTCTTCAGTTCGGCAAGATGAAGCTGATAGGGGAAAACCCCGTTCAAAGAGGAGTTCTGCTTCGGAAGGAACCCTTCCTCTTCCAACTTCGTGTAGAAGTGCTCGACGACTTCAGGGTCTCCCTCGTAGGTGACGTCCTTCCCATTCTCGTCTTTATAGGTGAAGACGTTCTTCTTGAGGAAGATGATGAAGTCATCGTACTTGCAGTGCTTCCCCGACTTTCCGTGGGAAGCACCGATGTAGCGGGCGTAGTTGTTCTTCTTTTCCTCCAGTTGATTGAACACCTCGTCGTACTTCTCCGGACAATGTTCTTTTACCCAGCCCTTGAGCCACTTAAGATCGTCCCTGTGCTCCTCATAGCGACGTACCATGGCCTCGCTCAAGGTATTCGCATTCCCGAGAAGACGCTGCATGGAAATGTAGTCGGCGATGCGTTTGGCCGCGACCACTACCCGATACCCGGCGGAATCGTCTCCTGCCACAGCGGCAAGCGCGACGAGCTGCTCTCCTTCGAAATTGTCCTTGTCGACCTCGATCGCGGCCTTGGGGTCTTCTAGCTCAATCTCCTCGTCATAGGAGAAGATGTCCTTGAAGCTCGTCTTCCTTGCCGCCAGGAGCGAGCAGACCACCTTGACGACATAGTTGGACTTCCCCCCAAAGATCTTTTCGAGTTCGCTCGATAGGTTTCTTTTCCCCCTCGTGTTCCGAGCCGCCTTCTTGAATTCGACGAAACGTTCGTCGCCTTCCTCCATGCGGAAGACGCTTTCAGCATCCTGGACGCCATCGTTCAAGGCGGCGTCGACCGCGTCCGCCAGCATCGAGAACGATTCCAGGACCTCGGCCGCCCCTCTCGGATCCAATCCCTCATGAAGGAAGTTCCCGCGGTACTTGATCATGTGATGGATGCCCAGGTACACGAGACGGATATCGGGTTCCTCTTCCTCCATCAGGTGTTTCCTCAGATGATGGATGGTCGGATATAGCCTGTGGAACTTCGTGTCCGTCATGTCCGGAAGGCCAGGAACCTTAACTCCGGCGAACAAAGCGTCGTGCCTCGCCCTTTCCTTCTCGCCAGCAAGAGCCTCGTCCTTGTCCTCTTCCCAGAGGAAGGAGTTGTTGAGCCTGGTGAAGAAGAGTGGGTCGACCTTGTTCATCTCCTTGGCGAAGAGCATCTGGAGAAGGTCAATCCTCCTGGCGCGACGGGCAAGGCGCCTCCTTGCCACGCGCTGCATCCTTCTATCGGCCTTCGCTTTGGCTTGATCAAATAGACGCACGCCCCAGAGGTACTTGCCGCTCTTCTTGACGATCGCCCCGGTCTCGTCCGTCACGCACCAGCCGACGGAGTCCGTGCCGATGTCGAGACCCATCAGATATTTCTTCGCCATACCTCTTGCTCCTCCGATTTTGTGCTATATTCCCTGTGCTGACCCGAATCAGCACTGCGAGTCCAAATAAGGAAGCTCCCCTAGCGGGACGTCCGACTCCTCAGTCCGAATGCGGACAAACGGAAGCGCCCCTGATCAGGGCGCTTTTGTTTTTCGTCGTCCCTAGCTCCATAGACGGGTTATATACGAGAAGCCAGATTACGAAGTCCCAAGATCTTTAAGCAGGCGATCCTTACCCAAAGAGATCCATGTCCGGCGTCAGATAGGGAAGGCAGTAATGGGGCATGTGGATGGTCTCGCCGTCGGGAGACACCGAGAGAGGCGCGCTCGTAAGCTTGATCGCGCGGATGTTCTCGTCCCCGTATGTCTTCTTATCCGCGAGGACGGTGGAAAGCGACTTGCTCCTCCCTCCCCGGGCCTTGGCCTCAAGGAGGACGGGGCGACCGCCCAGGGAAATGACAAAATCGATTTCCAAGCCGCTCCGGCGCTTGTAGTAACGGAGCGGGGAACCATTTGAGTGGAGCGCTGCTGCGACAGCGTTCTCATATAGCGCCCCTCGATAGATTTCGCCCATGTCCTCCCTCCGTATGCCCTCATCGAGCAAAGAGAGCAGGAGACCCGTATCGGCGATATAGAGCTTGAAAGTCTCGTCGTCCTCATGGACCAGCAAGGGCGTGGAAATTCTCTCGAGCAGGCGACAGCGATAAACGAGGCCGTACCCCTCGAGCCAATCAAGCGCATTTTCAAACGATCGCCTGCGGGCGCCATTCCCTATCCTGGAGTATGCGAACGCCCCTTTCTCATCTGCGATCTGCTCCGTGATCGAAGCCAGGGCTTTCCTAATCTTGGCGAAAAGGACGCCGTCCATGTCCGGCTTGCCATCCTTGCCGATATAACGGCCGAAGTCATCCTTGTATGCATCCATTAATGCGCGACACGCTTTCCGGCAGGCCGAATACCCGCCGTGGAGGAAGCCTTCGACAGCCTCCGGCATGCCGCCCGCCACAAGGAAGGAACGATAGAGTCCCTCTGCCTTTTCATGAACGAGCTCGGGCAAAGGAGAAAGCGAAAGCAGAGAGCTGCGGATTTCGTTGTTCAAGGCTTCGTGCCCCATGGCCCAGAGAAACTCCTCGAAATCGAGCGGAAGCATGTGAATGTAGCGTTCGCTCCCGACAGGAATGGAAAGGCCTGGGTCGCGGTTATAGTTCCTGATGTCCGCGAACGAGCTCGTGGCGATCACGCCGTACTTGCCAGACTCCTTGAAGTAGCGAAGAGACGCCCTTGCCCTGGCGCAGTCCTGGATCTCCCCAAGGACCAAGACGCTGTTTCCTGGCGTAACCCTCACATCTGGGCGAACAAGGGATAACCGCGAAATGATTTCCTCAGGACCCAACGATCCGGCAAAGGCGCGATGGAGAGAAGGCTCCGCCTCCATGTCCAAAACACAGAAGTTCCGATAAGAGGATTGGGCAAAGGCCTTCGCAATGGTCTTCTTCCCGCTCCGCCTTAGTCCCCTGATGAGCAAAGGGGTCTTCCCCGGGGCCTCCTTCCAAGCGCTCAGGAGGCCTTCAACCTTCCTTCTGAACATATGCCAAGGATACTTGCATCGAGATGACCGACAAATCTTTTGGTGTATTTTCTGGAGCAACTGACAATTTATACGCCGTATTTTTTGTCATTAACCCCGGAAGATGGATTCTCTAATCATCTCCAAGAAGGCATAAACCTCCGAATCCAACGGCTCGATCTCCCCCTCCGGATAGTAGACGAGAGGCACCGGTATCCTAGAGAGGTCGATCTCGGACAAAAGATGCGCGGAGGCGTTCGCCCCGAAGAAATGCTCGCCCACGAAAAGGCTATTCAGGAACCAAGAGGACACCCATGTCCCTGCCAGACGGACTGACGCGTACGTGCTCATGCAGTAACGGACGGACCTCGGCCAGTCCTCCTTTCCGAGGAGCCTCCTCATGTCACTTACGACGAGGACGGAGTCGTAGTTCCTCCACCAGGCGATCTCGAGCCTCGAGACGAGGTCCTTGTCCCCCGCGCCTAGATAGAGCCCCCTTTGGACGAGGAAGTCCTCTCTCGAGGACCTGAGGTGGACCATCGCCGCCTTCCCGAGAGTCCCGGAAAACGCTTTCGTTCCACCGAGGAGGGCGTCCACCTCCCTCCCGAGCGCGAGAAGCTCTTCCGAAGCCCTCAGGGAATACCTCCCGAAAAAGGCGTTCTCAGAATATCCGGCGCCCTCAAGGACATGAAGCGGCAGGAATCGCATAAGGAATTCTACCCCGCGCCCATGGAACCGAAGCGCCCTCCTTGAGCCTTACCTCTACAGTACCTAGACTAAGAGCAACAAGAAGGAGCAATGCCCATGAAAGTCTATAAGTGCGCCCACTGCGGGAACGTCCTCCTCGTCCTCCACGAAGGAGGAGTCACTCCCCTCTGCTGCGGGGAGAAGATGAGGGAGCTCGTCCCCGGCTCCACGGACGCCGCGCTCGAGAAGCACGTCCCCGTCGTCGAGAGGGTCTGCGAGCACCGGATCCACGTGAAGGTCGGGTCCGTCCTCCACCCCATGACCGAGGAGCACCTCATCGAATGGATCGCCGTCGAAAGCGACGGCGATGTCCAGGTCCATCATCTCAAGGCAGGCGATTCCCCCGAGGCGGAGTTCCGCCACGTGAGCCACGGGACCGTCTACGCCTACTGCAACCTGCACGGGCTCTGGAAGGCGGAGTTCTAAGAAAGCAGGTACTCCCGGGGGGCGAGCGATCGCTCCCCTTTCTAATGCCCGATGAGCCCGTGGTAGATGTCGACGATTTCCTCGAGCACTCCCCTCTCGGAGAAATCAGGAGGGAAGACGAGGTTGATCTCGCGCGAGATGTCGAGGTTCTCGATCGGGCGGAGGGCGAGGCTCCGGGAGTCGAGCTCCCCGTAGCAGGCGCTCCGCGGGAGGACGGAGATGCCCCGTCCCCTTGCCACAAGTTCCTTGATGGTCGCGATGTTGTCGAGCTCGAGGAGGACGTCGAACTCCTCGAGGGAATAGCCCGAGGACTCAAGTGCGGCCTCCAGGAGCGTCCGCGTCTCGCTGGAACGGGACCTTAGGATCAAAGGAGAGGAGGAAAGGTCCCCCACCTGGAGCACCTTCTTCGCCGCAAGGGGGGAATCCTTGGCAAGCACCGCGAGGAAGCGGTCCGTGTCGAGAAGCACCGAGGAGTACTTCCTCCCCGGGGCCTTCCCGTCGATGATCGCGAAGTCGAGCTCGTAGGCGGACAGCCTTTGATAAAGCTTTTTTATGGAGTCCGCCTTTATCTTTATGCGCACCCCGTGATGGCGAGACGCATACACCCCAAGGGATTCGGCGATCAGGTTGCTCTCCGCGGTGTGGGTCACGCCCACCGTATAGGTCCTCTTTCCCGTGTCCTGGTCCTTGAGGCGGGAATCCATGTCCTTATATAGGGAGATGATCCTCCGGGCGTACTTGAGGACGAGCTCGCCCTCGCTCGTGAAGGAAAGAAGCGATCCCTCCTTGCGGATGAGCCTCGCCCCGCACTCCTTCTCGAGGGACTTCACGTGCTGGCTCACCGCGGGCTGGGTGAGGCTCAGTTCCGCGGCGGCCTTCGTGTAGCTGCCGAGCTCGGCGATCTTCACCAGGGTGAGAAGCTTGGGGTCAACCATACCGCCTCCTATAAGTTCATCTTATATAGCCATGCATTTCCATTTGCGCGGCTTATTTCCATCGCGCCTATCATAGCCACGCTTCCCGAAAAGGAAAGCCGCAAAAAGAAGAAGGAAGGGGAGGTATTTTCCTTAATGGGTCTCGATCTATATCGCTACTACGACGGGCTGGGCGCGGCGAGCCCTCTCCTTGCCCTCTCCATCATGTTCCTCGCCGGCTTCCTCATGAGCCGGATCACGAAGGCGCTCTCGCTCCCGAACGTCACCGGCTACATCCTCGCCGGGGTCCTCATCGGGCCATCGCTCCTCGGCCTCATCTCCCCGGAGATGATCGATGGGATGTCCTTCCTGAGCGACCTCGCCCTCGCCTTCATCGCCTTCGGGGTCGGGAAGTTCTTTCGGAAGGATTCCCTGAAGAAAGGAGGGAAGGGAGTCATGCTCGTCACCCTCCTGGAATCCCTTCTCGCCGGCGCGCTCGTCTTCCTCGCCGTCTTCCTCATCTTCCCTGATCTCGGGTGGCAGTTCGCCCTCCTCCTGGGCGCGGTGGCGACCGCCACGGCCCCGGCCTCCACCCTCATGACCATCGCCCAGTACAAGGCCAAGGGGCGCTTCGTGAACCTCCTCCTCCAGGTGGTCGCCCTCGACGACGTGGTCTGCCTTCTCGCATTCACCTTCGCCTCCGCGCTCGTAGAAGCCCAGGGCCAGGGAGCCCTTTCCGCCGAGCAGATCCTCTATCCTCTCCTCTATAACCTCCTCATCCTTGTCGCCGGCTTCCTCTCGGGGTTCCTCCTCCATATGCTCGTGAAGGGACGCTCCCCGAACTCGCGCCTCGTGATCGCGGTCGCCCTCATCGCCTTCCTCGCGGGGACGGCGATCCTTCTCGACGTCTCGCCTCTTCTCGCCGCGATGGCCTTCGGGGCTTCCTACCGGAACGTCTCGCACGACGAGAAGCTCTTCAAGTACATCGACCACTTCGACCCGCCGGTGATGCTCCTTTTCTTCGTCCTTTCCGGCATGAGCATGGACTTCAGCGCCTTCCTCACCGTCGGGGCGGTCGGAGTGACCTACTTCATCGTCCGCCTCGTCGGGAAGTACGCCGGGGCCTGGGCCGGGGCGGCGCTTTCCCGCGAGGAAAAGCCAGTGAGGAACTACCTCGGGCTCGCCCTTGCCCCGCAGGCAGGGGTGGCGATCGGGCTCGCCTTCCTTGGGGAAAGGCTCCTCCCCGCGGAGCAGGGCACCCTCTTCCTTTCCATCATCCTTTGCTCCTCGATCCTCTATGAGCTTTCCGGCCCGGCCCTGGCGAAGCTCGCCCTCGTCAGGAGCGGGGCCATCCCCCAGGAGATGCTCGAGGAAAGAAGGAAGCCTCTCTTCCACCGCCTCAGGAGGAGCGAGAGATGACCGCCCGCGACTGGGTTGCCCATAGCCCCTCTTGCTTCGACTGGCGGGCGAGGAGGAGGCTCCGCCAGAAGGCGAGGGAGGAGGAAGGAGCCCGGTTCCTTCTCCTCCCTGATGAAGAAAAAGGAAGGCAAAATCGATAAGCCCTTCAACACCAATCTCAAGCAAGGCATTTTGCCCTTAATTCCTTACAGAATCCCTTATTATTTATCAAGATTTAGGGGCAACGGGTAAATGTATGAGGGACTTCCGCTACTCGAAGCTAAGCGACTGGACCTGGGACGGCGAGGTCCTGGATCTCGTCGCAGGCATCTATCGCCATGCAGGAAGGCTGGGAGCGCAGATTCCTTCTCTTCTCACGAGGCTTTCCAGCCTCAAGGATGGCGCGCTCCTTGTAAGCGCCAGGGCGTCCAACGCCATCGAGGGAATCTACGCGAAGAAGTCCCGGCTCGTCCCTCTCCTCGAGGGCGGGGCTGAGCCTAGGAACAAGGACGAGGGAGAAATACTCGGCTACAAGGACGCGCTGGCATTGGCACTGGAAGGACACGAGGCGATTCCGATCACCCGGAGAACGATCCTCCAGCTCCACAAAGTGCTCTATGCCCGCACGGGCGAGGCGATGGGCGGAAGGACGAAGGACGTCCAGAACTACATAGTCGCCGCTTATCCCGACGGGACGCGCGAAGTCCTGTTCAAGCCCCTCTCCCCGCTCGAGACCCCGGAGGCGTTGGACAAAATCTGCTTCGAATGCGCGGTCGCACTCCAAAAGAGGTTCGCCGATCCCCTTGTCCTGATCCCGGTCTTCATCCACGACTTCCTATGCATCCACCCTTTCGTCGACGGGAACGGCAGGATGAGCAGGATCCTCACGGCCCTTCTCCTATGCAAAGCCGGCTTCCCCGTCGCGAAATACGTCTCCTTGGAGTCCAAGATCGAGAAAACAAGGGGCTTCTACTACAACGCCCTTACCCGCTCCGGGAAGGGGTGGCACGAAGGCCGGGACAGGCCGCTCCCCTTCATCAAGTACCTTCTCGGGACGATTCTTGCGGCCTACAAGGACCTGGACGAAAGGGTTTCCTTCATGGATGGACGTCTCTCGGCCCTCGAGACAGTGAGGATGGCCGTAAGGACGAGGATCGGGCGCTTTTCGAAAGCCGACGTCCTCGAGCTTTGCCCCTGGCTGAGCCTCAGCTCCGTCGAGAACTCGCTCCGGAAGCTTGTGGACATGGGCGAACTCCGACGGGAAGGGATAGGCAAGGCCACCTCGTACGTGAGGCTGGATTGAACCCCCGGTAGCCAAAGGACGTTCTCTTTTTCCATTTCCTTTGCAAAAAGTCCTTCCCCTATGGTAATCCTTAGCCATGGAAAGAGGCCTGGTCCTATGCGGGGGCGGTTCCCTTGGCGCCTACGAGGCCGGGGCCTACCGCTATCTCGTGGAGAAGGGAATGTCTTTCTCCGTGATGACCGGGACCTCGATCGGGGCCTTGAACGCGACGATGTTCGCCCAGGGAAGGCTCGAGGAGAACCTCGAGATCTGGAGGAACATCACCATCAAGACGGTGATCCGGAACGGGGTGAACCTCGGTCCCTCCCTCCTCAAGGGCTTCTCCCGCGAGACGAGGAAGGAGATCGTGAACTACGCCGCGGACTACCTATGGTACGGAGGAGGGGACGTCGCGCCCCTCGTCCAGCTGATCGAGGATAACGTTGATCCGGAAAGGATCCGCTCCTCCGGGGTGAAGATCGGGATCGTCACCGTCCGCTTCCCCACCTTCGAGGAAGTGGACATCCTCCTCAACGAGGTGTCCGACGACCTCATGAAGGAGTTCCTCGTGGCCTCAGCGGCCTGCTACCCCGTCCTCCCGATCAAGTGGATCCGCGGGAAGGCTTATCTCGACGGGGGCTATCGGAACAACCTGCCCATCGACTACGCCCTCCGCCTGGGCGCGGAGGAGATCGTCGCGATCGAGCTCCACGGCTGGCCCAAGGTCCCCCAGCACCCCGAGCTCAGGGACCTTCCCTTCGTCACCCTCATCACCCCCTCCCACAAGACCGGCTCCTTCTTCGACTTCGAAAGGAACGCGGTGGACGCGAACATCGAGCTCGGCTACCTCGACGCGAAGAAGGCGCTCGGGGACTCCCTGGGACATGAGTACGCCTTCCATAAGGGAAGGGCCATCCGTTCCTACTCCGAGGAACTCACCGAGATGCTCATCCGTCGCGGGCACATCTACGACTACCACAGGATCCAGGAAGTCCTTTCCTACCGAGGCTTCCTCCCCCGCACCGAGGAGGACCTGATCATCCGGGCCGCCGAGATGGTCGGCGCCTGGTGCGGGATCCCTTATCTCCGCGAATACGAGTTCCGCCCGTTCCTCCGCCTGTGCGAGAAGAAGATCCTCGAGCACAAGAAGACGCTGAAGACCACGAATTTCTTCAAAATCCACAGGAACTGCAAGAGAATCCAGGAAAAGCACAGGATGGATCTCCTCGCCTGCCTCTACCAGGAGGCCAAGGAAGGGTCGCACCTTCTTTCCTACGAAGAACTGGCGAGGCTCTCGCCTGAGGTCGCCCCTCTCATCGCCTTCTTCCTGATCCTGAAGGAGAGGGGGATCATCTAGAAAAGGCCCGGTCGCCCGGGCCTTCTCGCCAGTCCCCTTCCTAGAGGTAGTACTTGTTCAGCACCTCGAGGGTGTTCTCGTCGAGCTCGTAGACGAGGGGCTTCCCCGTGGGGATCTCCACCCCGACGATCTCCTCGGCGCTCAGGTGTTCGAGCTCCATGACGAGGGCGCGGAGGCTGTTGCCGTGCGCGGCGATGAGGACCTTCTTCCCGGACTTGACCGCGGGGGCGATCTCCTTGTCGAAGTAGGGCTTCACCCTCCTGGCGGTGTCCACGAGGCACTCGGTGAGGGGGAGGTCCTCCTCCTCCATCTCGCCGGTCTCGACGAGGTGGCGGTAGAGCTCCTGGTTCCCGGGCCAGCGGGGGTCGTCCTTGGTGAGGGCGGGCGGCTGGACGTTGGCGCTCCTCCGCCAGATGTGCACCTGCTCGTCCCCCCACTTGACCGCACTCTCGGCCTTGTTGAGGCCTTGGAGGGCGCCGTAGTGGCGCTCGTTGAGGCGCCAGCTGTAGTGCTTCTCGATGTTCTCGAGGCCCAGTTCCTTGAGGACGAGGTCCATCGTCTTGTTCGCCCTCATGAGGACGGAGGTGTAGGCGACATCGAACGTATAGCCGTCCTTCTTGAGGGTGCGCCCGGCCTCGGTGGCCTCCTCCACTCCCTTCGGCGAGAGGTCGACGTCGGTCCAGCCCGTGAACTTGTTCTCGAGGTTCCACATGGACTGGCCGTGGCGGATCAGTACTAGTTTGACCATTAGATGCTCCTTTGCGCTTATGCGCATTATAGGCGAGGGAAAGGCCCGGATGGTATCCGCAGAAAGCCTTAGGAAAGGATCTTCCTGGTATCGTCGATGGCGAGCCGGATCACGTCGTCCATGTCGAGATACTGGTAGGTGCCGAGCCTCCCTCCGGGGAGGATCCCTTCCTGGAGGGCCAGCCCCTTGTAGCGCGCCGCCAAGGACAGGTTCCTCTCGTCCTTCAAGGGATAGAGGGCTTCCCTTCCCGGGGTCCACTCGTCGCTATATTCGCGGGTGACGATCGTCCTCGGGGAGACGTCCCCGAGGAAGTGCTTGTGCTCGACGATCCTCGTCCAAGGGACGGTCTCGTCCGTGTAGTTCATGACCGCCATGCCTTGGAAATCCTCTTGATCCAGGGTCTCTTTCTCGAATTTCAGGGTTCGCCAGGAAAGAGTGCCCTCCGAATACCCGAAAAGCGCGTCGATCGGGCCGGAATAGATGGTTTTCTCCGCAAGACCCATCCATTTCTTCTTGTTTTCGAGGAAATCCACCCCATAGAGAACCTTCACGCCCTCAAGAAGGGAGTCCGCGAGCGCGTCATAGCCCTTCTCCGGCAGCCCCTGGCATATGTCATTGAAGTAATTATCGTCGTAGCGAAATCTCAAAGGCAGCCGCCGGATGATCGAGCTGTCCAGCTCCTTGCAGGGGCGGCCCCACTGCTTCTCCGTGTAGTGCTTCACCAAGGTCTCGTAGAGGGTGGGCCCGATGTGGGAGAGGCACCAGCCTTCCACCGTCCCATCGTCGATCCCCTTGTATGGAGCGCATTCCTCCTCCAGCTTCCTATGGGCGTCCTCCTCCGTGACGACCTCCGGCCAAAGCTGGTGGAAGGTATTCATGTTGAAGGGCATCGAGTAAAGGCGCCCATGGTAGTTCGCCTTGGGCTGATTCACGTAGGGGCGGAACGGGGTCAAGGAGGTGACAAGGGACCATACCTCCTCGTCCGAGGTGTGGAAGATGTGGGCCCCGTGGGTGTGGACGAAGATCCCCTCCTCCCTCTCCTGGTGGCAGATCCCCGCGGGGTGATCCTCCTTTTCCAGGACGAGGACCCTCTTCCCCGCCTTGCGGAGGAAGTGGCCGACAGTCGCCCCGTATAGCCCTGCCCCGACGATGAGATAGTCGTATTCCTTCATAGGCCCTTCCACTCCCGGTACCACGAATAGAACTCGAGGAGGCCTTCCTTGAGAGGCGTCCTCGGCGAGAACCCGAAGTCCCTTTCGGTTTCCTTCACGTCCGCGCATGTCCGCGCGACGTCCCCCTTCTGCATGGGGGCGAGGGTGATCTCGGCCTTCTTCCCGAGGACATCCTCCAAGGTCCTGACGAACTCCAGGAGGGGGACGGGATGGCTGTTCCCGAGGTTATAGATCCAGTGGGGGGTGCCGTCCTCGTCCTTCGGGACTTCCCTCTCCCCCATCCGGACGAGCCCCTCGACGATGTCCCCGACGTGGGTGAAGTCCCTTTCCATCTTCCCGTCGTTGAAGAGGACGATCCTCTCCCCCCGGAGGATTTTCTCGGTGAAGGAGAAGTAGGCCATGTCGGGCCTTCCCCACGAGCCATAGACGGTGAAGAAGCGGACTCCCCTCATGGGGATCCCGTAGAGCCGGCTGTAGCTATAGGCCATCTCCTCCCCCGCCTTCTTCGTCGCCGCGTAAAGGGAGACGGGGCGGTCCGTCTTGTCCTCGACGGAGTAGGGCACCTTGGAGTTGAGTCCGTAGACGCTGCTGGAGGAGGCGTAGACGAGCGCCTTCACCGGATGGCGGCGGCACCGTTCCAGGACCGAGTACATCCCGAGGAGGTTGCTCCTCACGTAGGAGCCCGGGTCCTCGATCGAATGTCGGACCCCCGCCTGGGCGGCCAGGTGGTAGCAGACCTCCGGACGGAACTCCCCGAAGGCTTCCTCGAGCCGGCGCTCGTCCTCCACCCCGAAATGGAGGCACCTATAGGACGGGAACTCCTTCCGGAGGAGAGACTCCCTCCCCTCCTTGAGAGCGGGGTCGTAGTAGGCGTTCATCTCGTCGACCCCGAGCACCTCGTGGCCGTCCCTAAGAAGGCGCCTTGCGAGGTGGAAGCCGATGAAGCCGGAGGCGCCGGTGATAAGGATCCTCATCCCTAGTCCCTCCCGTAGAGGTCCCTGGTGTAGACCTTCCCCATGTAGGGGCGGATCTTCTCGTCCACCCGGTTGGCGAGGATGACGTCGCTCTCCCGGACGAAGCGCTCGAAGTCCCGGAGGACCTCGCTCCCGAAGAAGGAGGACTCCTTGAGGATCGGCTCGTAGACGATGACCTTCGCGCCTTTCGCCTTGATCCGCTTCATGACACCTTGAATGGAGGAGCTCCGGAAGTTGTCCGAGCCCGACTTCATCGTGAGGCGGTACACCCCGACGACGACTTCCTTCCCGGGGACGCCGTTTTCCCCTCGCTCATGCTCCTCGCCGAAGAAGCCGGCCTTCTCCAGCGTCCGTTCGGCGATGAAGTCCTTCCTCGTGCGGTTGCTTTCCACGAGGGCGCTTATGAGGGTCTCGGGGACGTTCTCGAAGTTCGCCCGGAGCTGCTTGGTATCCTTGGGAAGGCAATAGCCCCCGTAGCCAAAGCTGGGGTTGTTATAGAAGTCCCCGATCCGGGGATCGAGGGAGACTCCCTTGATGACCTCCAAGGAAGAAAGGCCCCTCACCTCGCAGAAGGTGTCGAGCTCGTTGAAGAAGGCGACCCGGAGGGCGAGGTAGGTGTTCGCGAAGAGCTTCACCGACTCCGCCTCCCCGCTTCCCATGAAAAGGACGGGCGTCCCTTGGCCGGCCTGGCTCTTGAGAAGGCTCGCGAAGAGGGCCGCGCTTTCCTTGAGGAAGGGATCGGAGAAGTCCCCGCCCACGATGATCCGCGAGGGATGGAGGTTGTCCTCCAGGGCGTGGCTCTCGCGGAGGAACTCCGGGGAGAAGAGGAAGACGTCCTTCCCGTACTTCTCCTTGAGCGAGGCAGTGTAGCCGAAGGGGATCGTGGACTTGATGATGAAGGGGACCTTCCTTCCTTCCGTCATCCGGAGCCCGGTCTCGATCGCCTCCTCCAGGCGCGAGGTGTCGAAATAGTTCTTCCTCGGGTCGTAGTCGGTGGGCGCGGCGAGGACGACCATCTCCGTCCCTTCGTAGGCTTCCTTCGGATCAAGGGTGGGATGGAAGCGAAGCCCCTCCCGATGCCCGAGCCAGTCCTCGATGAGGGGATCCTTGATCGGGGACTTCCCTTCCTTGAGGAAGGCGATCTTCCTTTCGTCGACGTCGAGGCCCCTCACCTCGTCCTTCTTCGAAAGGAGGAGGGCGAGGGAGAGCCCCACGTAGCCTAGGCCAACCACAGTGATGCGCATGAAGAAATTCTAGCACCACGGGAAGAGCCCCCGCGCGAAAGGGGGCTTCCTCGTCTATACTTCCCCATATGGCTGGGAACAAGACGTACGAGGAGCTCCAGGAAGCCCTCTTCGGAGGGCTCGTCGAGATCCTCCGGGTATGCCAGGAGGAAAAGATCCGCTTCTTCCTGGGAGGGGAGACCCTCCTCGGGGCCTATCTAAAGGAGGATTTCCTCCCGTGGTCCTACAAGGCGGTCCTTCTGATGCCGAGGGAGGACTACGAGGTGTTCCGCATCCTTCTTTCGACCGGGAACATGGTCTCGAGGCTATATGCCCTCCAGGACCACACGACGGATGGCCGCTATCCGGAGGGCTTCCTCCGCATGAGGGAGCGCTTCACCCTTGTGGAGATCCCTTCCGAAGTCGAGCAGGGGCTCGAGGACAAGGGGGTCGCGGTGGAGATCCGTCCCCTGGGTCCCTCGAGGACCGGGAAGATGACGAAGCTCGCGCGGCTCCGCCTCCAGGTGGAGAGGAACGAGAGGAGGATCGCCCTCAAGCTCGCGCCCACGGAACTTAAGAAGAGGATGGCGGGACCATTCTCTCGCCTTATCTCGAGGCTCACGAGCGAGAGGTCGCTCATGAAAAGGAGAAAGGCCCTCGAAAGGAAGATGGCGCCCAAGGGCGGCTCCCTCCCCGAGGCCTGGCTCGACCTTTACTCGGACTCCGTCTTCCGGGATTCCGTCTATCCAAGGGAGATGATGGAGGGAGACAGGACCCTTTCCTTCCACGGGAGGGAGTTCCCCGTCCCCCAGGACATTGAAGGGTATCTACGTCTTGTATACGGGGACTACCGGAACCGGGACTGGGAGGCGATGCCGGACGGATCCCTCCTCCCCACGAAGATCGTCGCCCACATGGACTTCCGGCTGGGAAGGGGCAAGAAAGAGGAAGACCTCTAAAGAAACGGGCGGTTCTTCATGCGCCCGACACGGCAAGACACCGGACCACATAGACCACAGAACATTGCGGAGCGCCAAAAAAGAGGTGGTCCTCGCACCACCCCTTCCGATTCAGGAGGCGCCCAATCGCCTTACTCTCCCTTGTTTACCTCCTTGGCAAGGTTCTTGGCGAGGTCGGGGAAACAGTGGTCGTATTCCGTGTACGACTTGCCAAAGAAGGCGATCTTAATTCCGCCACTAATCTGCTGGTCGATGGGGTTTCTGACAATCCCGATTCCCTCGATGACGGCGTCGGTAACGTAGAGGTGGTCCGAACGGTGAGAATCGGGGAACGTGCCCGGCGCAGGAACGCCGCTGTCGTACCCTTCCTCTCCGCCCAGCTTGGCAAGGCTGAAGTAGATGTCGTAGAAGGAGACGTATTTACCCGGGAGAATCAAGTACTTGAAGTACGTGTTGAGGAGCAGGCATTTGTCTAGGATGGCCTGTGCGAACTCCTTCGACCTAGGGCCGATGAACCTCACGAAGAGAATCCGCCTTTTAAGAGGATAGTCTCTCCGGAGGACAAGGTGGATATCCTGTACTCCCAGCAAGTCTCCGATGAAGTCGTAGAGGGCGGCGTTTTTCAGGTCGATAAGGTCAATCAAGACCTCGGCGGAGTACCGTTCCTTAGGGCTCGAGATAAACTCTTGGAGCCTCTCGCTACCGTAGGCTGAGTCATAGAAGTTCGGTTCGAACTCAATCTCTCCATAGTCGTCCAGGGAGGCGATCTCGTAGTGGTTCTCCACCTTGATCACCTGGAAGCGCCGCCCGTTCGCGGTGAAGCAGATCTTGTCTGCCTTTTCGTCGTTGGTGAGGATGTGGCAGCAGACCAGGTTATGGTCGGCCGTCTTGCCACCCTTGGATTGCGGGAAGATGTGGTCCAGGTTCCAGCCGTATTGGCTGCCGCGGTCCCCATAGGCCGCCCTGTCCATCATCCTCCCGGCGTAGTCGCGGACCCTCTGGGCTTTCCCGTAGCGGGATGCCCAAAGGCGCATTGCTGTCTCTTTGTTGGCCAGCATTTTTCGCTTTTTCATAGTCCTTTAGCTCCTTTCCAGGGAGAGGGCTATGAGCAAAACCTCCTTTCACAAGGGGACAAATCTGCTGGTCGGCCGCAGAGGCGAGGCTCTGCTGCTGATGCCTCTAAGGGCAGTTCTCTAAACAGCTTTGGGGAGAACTTAGCCGGACCGCCCATGCCTTTCGGCAAGAGCTGAAGGATTCGCTCCTTGCGCCTAGACAATAAGGTTTGTCGGGCAACGAAGTCAAGGAACCGCGTCCGGATTCTGTTTGATCACTTGTTTCTAGGCAATTTAAGCAGGAGGAAGGTCATGGGAAGGTTTCCCCGGATAGGGGGCAATAGATCTCGGTGAGGGTCGCATCCGCGCGATACGACGTACTTGTGCTCGGTAAAGGGCAGAAAGGCATAAAGGCCGCGTATAGGCAGGGATGAAAAGAGAGGAGGGAGTCTGATAATATGTCCGTAGAAAATATACGGAGGACAATGGCCATGCTAGATTCCTTCAGCGTCAACGGCTTCCGGGGCTTCGCAAAGAGGACGGAGATTCGTTTCGACAGGCCGAGGCACTACGACTTCAACGAAGGGCTTATCAAGGACGGGAGGGTCAACCATGCCCTCCTTTACGGACCCAACGGATGCGGCAAGTCTTCCCTCACGGAGGCGATCATCGACATTCAGGTCAACCGGAACCTAGTCAGGGGAAAGATTTCGCTTCCCCCGGGCAATCCCCTGTCCTTCCTGAACGGGGATGGGGCGAAGGAAGCCGTGTTCCGCTATGAGTTCTCTTTCGGAGAGGGGAAGCGGCTCGTCTATGAATACGGGAAGCCTTCGCCTTTCGAAGTCTCCTGGGAGAAGATGGAGGTGAACGGGGAGGTTGTCCTGGACAAACGCGGCGCCAGCGTTGAGTGCAGCGTCCCCGGGACGGAGAACATCAACTTCCAAGCCATATCGCCGCAGGTCTCCGCCTTCTTCTCCCTCGCCAACTTCCTCTCGTTCCCTCACGACTCCCTTTACGGGCAGCTCGTCGATTTCGTGGATCGGATGCTCTTGTTGCATCCGCTCCCGAATGAAGAAGGATCTCACCCCCGCCTGGAAGACATGGCAGATGAGATTGCCCGCGACGGAAGAATCAAGGAGCTCGAGCAATTCCTAAGAGACAAGGCCGGCATAATCCTTCCTCTGGAAGAGGGCCCTGTCCGCGATCTCAGTAGCAGGAAGCTCCGCACGGTCGTGGCAAGATTCAAAGGCCGCTCGATCGACCTAACAGCAATCGCTTCCACGGGAACGAAAGCCTTGATGGCCCTCTTCTACTGGAAAAAGCGCTCCCCTGATCCCTCCTTCCTCCTGGTCGATGGATTCGATGCCCCCTACCACTATGCCCTCGCCAGAGAAATCATCGGGCTAATAAATGAGTCGAAAAAGTTTCAATCCCTGCTAACGACCCACAACACGGACCTTATGAGCAATTTGATCGCCAGGCCGGATTGCATCTTCCTGATGGACAGCGAAAAGGTCGAGGCCCTTTCGGAACTTACAGGGAAAGAAATACGGGAGGTGCATAACCTTGCCAAAATCTACAAAGGCGGAGGCTTCAGCGGCGCCCCGGCAGATTAGTGGAACGACCCATTAGAAGTAACAACCTTCGCTCCTAAACGCCTATCATTCTCTTCCGAAGCCATGGACAAGAAACGCGCTCTCCTCAACTCATTGACTTCGATAGGCCTCAGGGTCGTCTCGGTCGTCCTCAACTTCTTCGCCCTAAGGGCCCTTGTCCACATGCTCGGGGTCGACTACCAAGGGTTCACCCAGCTCTTCAACAGCATCTTCGGCGTCCTGACGATCGTGGAGGTCGGATTCGCGGGCGCGATTGCCTTCTGCCTTTATGACCCAATTCTCAAGGACGACAAGGAAAAGGTGGCCGCCTACTATCACTATCTCCGCAGAATCTACGTCGTTATCGGGATAATCATCCTTGCTTCTGGAGCGGTGGCAGGGGCGCTCCTCCCCTTCCTTTCCAAGGGCGCGGAGGTTACCTGGGACATTTATCTTTCCTATGCGGCCTATCTCCTAGGGACAGGCTGCGTGTATTTCTTCAGCGCAAAGGGCACCCTCCTTGCCGC
Source organism: uncultured Bacillota bacterium (assembly GCA_949289845.1). GTDB lineage: Bacteria > Bacillota_I > Bacilli_A > RFN20 > CAG-826 > UBA4951. The sequence continues at coordinate 162,164 of CASEPN010000002.1, read as the reverse complement.
TTACAAAGAGAACTACAAGAAGGACCTCGCAAGTTCCCTGGCGACGATCGTCCAGCACGTCCTCCAAATTATCTTCGCCTACGTCTATCCGAACTTCCTTCTCTTCAGCTCCTTCTCCCTCGTGAACCTGGCGCTCCAGTACGTCCTCCTATGGGCCGGCACGAGGAACCACAAGGAGATATTCCGCCTTTCAGGAACCATCACTCCGGAAGAGAAGAAAGAAATATATAAACTCATCCGCGGGAATCTCCTCCACCGCATCAGCGGCATCTTCGCGAACAGCCTGGACACAATCCTCATCTCCTCTGTCATCTCCGTGACCGCCTTGGGGCACTATTCCAACTATGCGACGATCTCGACTGCCTTGGTGAACGTCCTTGGGGCAGGGATATCCGCGATGGTCTCTGTCATCGGCCATGCCTACAAGAGCCAGGGAAAAGAGGCCTTCAAGCGATACTTCGACATCATGTCGATGGGTGGGTTCCTGCTTGCCTCGGTGGTCTATGTTGGGTTCGCCGCGGCATCCACCCCGTTCGTATCTTTCTTCTATGGCGCAGAGTACATGGAAGAGTGGCCTTTGGTTCTATCCCTGTCGGCAGCAAGCTTCGCCAATCTCTACGCTTGGGTTGGGGCTACCTTTCGGGATGCTTGCGGGCTCTTCAAGGAGGACATGGCCGTCCCCATTTCCACGGCGATCGCCCATTTGATTCTCAAGCTATCCCTAGTCTTCGCCTTTGGGATTCTCGGAGTCACATGGGCGAACGTAATCGTCTACTGCGTCGTCACCATCCCAGGCAACGCATACTACCTATACAAGAAAGTGTTCCAAGCGCAATTCGATGTAATCTGCGTACTCATGATCCTCATGCCTTTCCTGTTCCTGGGAGAGGCATCCCTATCCATGTACTTGAGCTCGCTATATTTCCTAACCCCAATTGTCCAGTTCATTGCCAACGGGTTCATCGGCGTAGGCGTAGCTGCGCTAGTTTCCGGATCGTTCTGCATGTGCTCGTCCAGAACAAGGAAATGGCTTATCGGCCTTGCATCCAGAAACGTAGCCCGGAAGAAGAGCGCTGGAAACACATAGGGCGCATATCCCAGATAGAGCAAGCCACCAATCCAGATCGGTCAACCCCTTAGGAAGTGTCCTTCCTGGGGATCACAAGATAGCCAAACCGCCCCCAAAGAGCTAGCCATGCCTGCGAATGCTGTCTAAATAGACAGAATGCCTAGACATTTCGTCTTTATCGGGGAAACGTACCCGAATAACCCTTGCCGGATTGCCGGCTACTACGGAAAGGGGAGGCACGTCCTTTGTTACCACACTGCCAGCGCCAATTATCGCCCCGTCGCCTACATGGACGCCCTTAAGCAGAATGCACCTTGTTCCGATCCATACATCGTTCCCTACGACGATGTCTGAATCATATTGCGTATCCTCGGGCCCTTTATGGAGGTCAACCATGTAAACCCCGGGAACATCCGCCCTGCGGTCTCCTGAAACAAAGACTACCTCCGGGGCGACAAGGACGCTGTCGCCAATGAAGACTTTCGCCCGCGAGGAAAGGAAACGGCAATGGTCTCCTATAGAGGTTTTCTTCCCAACAAACACATTCTCCAAATTACCAGAAACTCCAGGATTTACTCTCGATCCTTTGCCAAACGACCCAAACAAGTGACGAAGCATTGCTCCTTGGATCCTATGAATCGCCCTTGAGGCAAACCTGCGCATCCATCATCCTCCCGCCAATGCATTAGCCACTCGGCCTTCCAGCATTTCAAGAGAGTTGCTGATCTCATACCCCTGCGCCTTAAGCTCCAAGCAAGCTTCAGAACTCAAAGCAAAGCGATCGCCCTTCTCCAGGGCGAAAGTCTCCTCGGCCCATAGTTCCTTTTCGAGAGGCAGATGCTGGACAAGCCTCGTCAAGGCAGACTCTCTAGTCACCTTGTCCGAGACAAAGCAGGGAAGCCCTGAAGCCTGGGCCTCAATCACTACATTAGGCATCCCCTCGAATAGAGAGGGGAGCCATAAGACATCCATCGCCGAATAAAGGGCACGAACGTTATCACTTGGATCGATAAAGAAGACTTTCTGGTCTACCCCAAGCGATTGTGCCGACTCCTCCATAGATGCCTTAAGGGGGCCATCACCGACAACGGCGAGCCTTGCCTCTGGCCGAAAGGCCGAAAGGCCAGCAAAGGCTTGGACAAGAAATATGGGGTTTTTCTGTTCCATAAGGCGCCCGACGAACCCGACAAGCAAGTTCCCTTCCGCAAGGCCAAGCTCGTCCCGCACGGCCTTTCGGTCCTCATCCGAGAAGCAGTAGTCCTTCAAAGGGAGTGCATTTGGAAGATGGAGATATGACTTCGAAGTCGTTCCCTTATCGCCAAACATAAAGGAGCCGGCCTCCCGAGAGGGGGCTATCCATATGTCCGCGGAACGGCGAAGAAGAGGACGAAGCAACAAATGAGCGATGGAGGCGGATGAGGAGCCGGTAGGCTTTGAGTTCATGGACCTTGCCGCCGTCGCTTTGGCACCGCCTTTCCGAGCCGCCATCAAATCCAAGGCAGACAAAGAAGAGTCGGAGAACTTCAACACGAAGTCATACCTGCCGTATCGGACAATGCTTTCAATCGACGACAGAACAGAACTCAAGGAGCGGGTGCGTAACCCAACATAAAAGACAGATCTCCCGCTATCACGGACCTCTTTGTCATAGACGCCCGGGATGCTTGAAATGAAATCGATCGATATGTCGTCTCTCCCCAACGAAGCGCGGAAAAGCTTCATCGCGAACGTCTCCGCTCCCCCTCTCCTCAGGGAACCGACGATGAACAGCATCCTCGTCATAGGCGGACGATGCCTCTCACAAAATCTGAAGCCATCTTTAGATGTCGATTGCTCCAGGGAACCATGCGGAAGGAGGGCAAAACCCCCTTTCCCTTTCGCTCCACGATCAAGGAGCCCGCAAAACCTGAAGAAGAAAACTCATGCGCGCCGAGCAAGATGCCAAAGAGGAAATAGAACGCCTTTGAATAAATCATCATTCCGAAGAACAAGCACGGGACGATGCATCCAATAAGGAACAGAAGGCCGAAGAAACGAAAGTTCTCCCCTTTCTTGAAGCGCCAGGAGGACATTACAGGAAAGAAGAAGAGGGCAAGGCCGATGACTCCTGTATTACACAACACCTCAACAAGGGTTGAATGGGAATATGTCCCATAGCCGGTTAGCAGGGCAAACGACCCCATTCCATACCCGAAGATCGCGTTCTTAGTCCAAAGGAAGAGCCCATCCCAAATCATGTTGAGCCTCTGTACGCCCGAATAGTCGTAATTCCCCCCTTCGCCTCCAAAGAACGTGGTGAAAAGCTCGTTAAGGCGGGAACGGATTCCGGCAAACACGGGGAGGGAAAGGACGACTAGCCCGATAAGGACCAAGCAGGAAAGCGTGACAAGCGATATCCAGACCCTTTTCCCGAAAAGAAGGAAAATCCAAACAACCACAAGAATGAAGAACATCAAGAGGCTTGCCCTCGATCCGGTAAGGAAGGAAAGGACTCCAAGGGCCAACGCGGGGATCGCCAAGACCAAATTCTTTCTCTTGCTCACAAGGGAAAGCCCAAAGAAAGAGGCCGAGCCAAACACGAAATGAAGGCCGACAGTGTTCAAGTTCCCGAAGAGACTGCCGATCCTGTCTGCATTGAAGGCAAGGATTTCCCGCCAATAAAAGCCACAGAACACAAGGCCGAAGAAGAGCATGGACAGCCCATATAGAAGAAGCACAACCTTTTGATCCCCGGTAATAGAGACATATTCAGCCACCACACAGCAGATGAGCACATTCGAAAGGATCGTGAAAACCATCGAATGATCATGCGAGCCAACCAGCGTCATGAAAACAGAGTAGATGGAAAAAAGCAGGAGGGAGGCCATCCTCGACGTCAGCGCAAGCCACCGCTTCCAATATAGAAACACAAAGACAAGCAAAGCGAACAGGACGCTGATGGCGATCGGAATCAAGTTGTATGGCTGGATTCCGCTCATGCAAGGAAAGGAAACGAACAGCAGGCCTAGGACAACAAGCAGGAGAAGCCGGAAGACAAACTCCTGCTTGTCGCAACGACACCGTATCCAGTACGCGCCAAGCCAGGACTTCACCTTTCCCAACCTCCTGAAACGCGGGCAAGCATCACAAAAGCGGTCTCCAAAATAAGTGTTATCAAGAAGAGGATCATCCCAAGGCTTGTGAAGTAGACGACGTTCAAAGGACTGACCAAATAAGCTAGCGAAAATCCTTCATAGAGGCAAAACGCCACAATGAGCACCAGCGCCAATGCCGATACCGTGTTTCGAGAAACAAACTTCCGAAATCCGAAGAGAAGGGCGACGGAAGGAATTAGCGAAGCGATGCTGAGGGAAACCGCGACCACAGAGGGATACCCTTGCTCGGCGTTCCCTAGCATCAGTTCCTGAATCCTCGAAACATTGCTAGCCTTTTGATCGAGAATGTCGCGCCTCGTTATGGCGACCGTGAAATCCTTGCCACCGAATTTATCCCGATACATGTCCAAGTAGCTCTCGTTCGTCCTCACGGAGCCGCCATAGTCGAAATTGAAGGCGCAACCTTCGAAAGAAGGGAGATAAATGTAGCAAAGCATCCATGGTCCGATGACTTTGTCGAAATGCCGATATACGTCATTATCGGAATACAAAATATTGGCAATCTTCCATTCGTAGGTTTCGTCTTCCTTCAAGAAGGTAACGGGCAAGACCGCGTCAATCAGGTCTTCATAGTCCTGATATTGACCGCCGCTATTCTCAATCAAATAGTCGGCGTCTTCCTGGCGGATATAGCAAAAGTTGTCATATCCGGAAAAGCCGGTGTTGGTTTTAGGGAACATCAGCTTTAGTTCGAATATGTCGAATATCGTTTCGCCCAATGGGTTTTGATGATTCGAGAACACGTTCGAAAGGACAAGGGATGTCTCTTGGCTTTCAAAGGACTCTACTCGAACATAGTCACCTATGTTCTCGTTCACGACGACCCGCGCGTTGTAGTTCATTTCCACGTACTTGTAAGTGCTGTCCAGATGAGCGTCCGAACACATGCTGGATACTTCCGCCCGCGTCAAGGGTGTATCCGAAGGGATCGGGGCATAGTTCACGTTCAAAACCAGTGACTCAGTGTTGGTCGCGGCTTCCTGAGCAATCAGAGTGGCAAGATATTCGGAAGAAGCGGCACTACTTCCGGAAGAGGCGAGGAAAGGCGTAAGGAACGCCAAGGCGAAGGACAGAAAAAGGAGAACTGTCCGCCAATCAAAAAGAAACGCCTTTGCCTTTCGTATCAAACGAAGGAACCCACCTTTAACTTGCATAAGTATCAGGAGATCCCGAATCAAAGGGCTCCGAGCACCAGATTACCACCCCTTGAGCTGTATCCGTCTCGTTCCGGAAGGAGTGGGCAAGGAAAGGGGGGATGTCGATGGAACATAGGCCCTCGGTCCCGATCGATGCGCCCTCCCAGGCACGCTCCTTAAAGACTGGCTTCAGGCAAAGTCTCATGCCTCCTTCCAGGAAAATGAAGCGCTCAATCTTGTGGTGATGGTAATGCCCGCCTTTCTCATAAAAGGGATTCACCGTGTTCCACGAGACCTGGGCCTCTCCCCCGAAGCCCCCTTTCATGAGTTCCGAAAAGGAACCTCTAGCATCCATGTGGTCAACCGGAATAAGGAAAAGAGGCTTCCCTAATGCAAAGAGGTATGCCCCGTAGAGGCGTTCCAAAATCGAAGGCGGAATCCCAAAGGAAACGAGATCCAACAAAGGGTCCCTGTTTGCTTCAACGGTGGCAAAATGAACAAACAATTTCCACGCGGACTCAAGAGACACTTTCCGAGAAAGTCTTTCGATTCTCTCCTGGAGTTCAGCACAATCGGAAAGCATCAAAGAGGAAACGACCGCTTCCGCAAGATCCCCAACATATTGAAGCGGAATCATCACATCCCTAGAGGCAGGGTGCAGGACAATCTCATCCGCCTTCCGGCGAGCCGCGGCGTCCGCCCACGTCGCGATCACCGAGTTATATCCAGGCCGACAGGTAGGCCCGAACACATTGGAGAGGCGGACGAAGCGAATTCCCTTGTCTCCCATCCTCTCCAGCTCTTCCTCTGCACGGAGCTTGGAGTCCCCGTAAGGAGTCCCGTTCCCCGCCTGGATGCTGGAGAGAAAGAGATATGGGATCCCCCGTTCCTTCGCCAGCGAGGCATAACGGACCGTCTCGTCCACGTTCACTCGGAAAAACTCCGAGGCGTCCTCCGAGCGATTGAGCCCATGCGCGTCGATCACGTAGTCGGCCTGACCATAGAAAGAAAGAAGCTCGTCCTCGCTTTGGCCAAGGTCATAGACAAAAGGCTCGCCTCCCTGTTCTTTCACACATAGGGCAAGGAACCTCCCCACGAACCCCCTGCCTCCAAGGATGAGGATTTTCTTCACCGGAACATCTCCAACTTGAGCAGGAGTTTCTTCATGCCTTCTACATCCAGGCGGGTCGTGTTGTGAGAGGTGTAGCTTTCCGGGATCTCGACGTGCCCGATCCCGTGCTCGACATACTTCCCGTAGTTGAGGTCCCTATTGTCGGACTTGATCCGGAAGAAGCCCCCTTCATCCACCGCGCGGAGCATTTCTTCCTGGGTGACCAGGGTCTCGAAGAGCTTCTCCCCGTGCCTCGTCCCGATGTAGTTGATCCCTTTGTTCTCCGGATAGAAGGACAGGACAGCTTCCGCGAGCGTCCTGATCGTCGCCGCGGGGGCCTTCTGGACGAAGAGATCGCCCTGCTCCCCGTACTCGAAGGCGTAAAGGACAAGTTCCACCGCATCCTCGAGGGTCATCATGAAACGGGTCATCTCAGGATTGGTCACCGTGATAGGCTTCCCCGACTGGATCTGCTCGACGAAGAGAGGAATCACGGAACCACGGGAGGCCATGACATTCCCGTAGCGAGTCAGGCAAAGCACGGTGTCCCCCTCAAGCATCTGCCTGCTCCTGGCGACGACGTTCTTCTCCATGAGGGCCTTCGTCATCCCCATCGCGTTGATGGGGTAGGCGGCCTTGTCCGTGGAGAGGAACACCGCTTTCTTCACGTGGTTATGGACGCAGGCGGTGATCACGTTGTCGCTACCAATGACATTTGTCTTAAGAGCTTCCATCGGGTAGAACTCGCAGGAGGGGACCTGCTTCAGGGCCGCCGCGGAGAACACATAGTCCACCCCGCGGAACGCCCCGTCGATCGCGGAGAGGTCCCGGACGTCCCCGATGTAGAACTTCAGGCGATCGTCCCCGTAGGCCTTCCGCATGTCGTCCTGCTTCTTCTCGTCGCGGGAGAGGATGCGAATCTCCTTCGGGCCGACCTTAAGAAGGCGGTCGACCATCGCATGGCCGAAGGAGCCGGTCCCGCCGGTAATCAGGAAGACCTTACCATCGAATTTAGTTATCATACTTCTCGTAATCTAAGTGCGGGCGTGGCGTATTTCAATCGCAAGGGCGAGATTACTTCGAGGAAGGAATAGGAGAACATGGGAAACGAGAGATTCTTTGGCATCAAGGCAACGATCGTTTCCAGTTTTGACCCAAGCCTGGCAGACAAGTACAACGAAGGAGGCCAGGTCAGGACAAGTTTGCATTATCGCCTCCTGAAAGAAGCAGGGGTGGACGTGAATGTCGTTGATCTAACGAATTGGAAGGCTCACGTCCTGAGAATTCTTCATTCTGTGAGGAAAAACCTTAATGAAGGCCGGACGATCATTGTGATGACTGGTCCAAATGGCTCCCGGACCATCGTCCCCTTGGTTTCCTGGCTTGCTAAACAACGCAAGAACAAGATCATTTTTGTGCCAATTGGGGCAGGCACTATTCAAAAGGCAATCGAACATCTGCCCGAGGAAAAATTGCGGGCGTTTCCCTCCAGTGGCTACCAAGAGATTAACGACAGCAGAGTTGGCAAATGGCTTTCACGCTACGACAGCATACTTCTAGAGAACCAATACCTTATTTCGTCCTATGAACGACTCTATGGGCTCACCAACTGTAGAAAAATCGTCAATGCCAGAGAAGCGCCCTTGGTGAATGAGAAACCCCTGGAGAACGGATATATTCCGAGCGGCGATCTGTTGTTCTTCGGGAGGGTATCTACTCCAAAGGGAATCTTCGTCCTTATCGATGCCATTCATTTGCTAAACAAGAGCGGCATTCGCCCCAAACTGAATATCTACGGTCGCATCGATATGACCCAAGAAGAAAGGAAAATATTCGATGCTTCCCTTAATGATGATTTCGTCTATCGGGGCATAGCATCTCAATCTGACAAGTACCGCATATTCGCAAAACACAAGTTCTTTGTCCTTCCAACCTATTGGGAGGGTGTACCAGGTTCTTGGGTGGAATCGGTCATCGCAGGCGTGCCTTCGATCATGACGAGATACCCGGTTGCGGAGGAACTAATCGTAGACGGGCAGGAAGGCTACCTGACTAACGTCGGTGACAGCCATCAACTGGCGGATGCGATCGAAAAGTCCCTCTACCACACGGACTACCCCAAGATGGTGGAAAACGTCAAAACCCTAGCCAAGCAATACCAGCTTGAAGGAAACGAAGACAGGATTGTCGCGGAACTCCTTGGTCTAGCCGACTAAGAATTGCCCCAGATTTCCTTTCTAACCCAACTAGTTAGACCAATGATTGTTTGAACGACCTTATCCGAGACATCATCCACGCCATAATCCGGAACTGCGATTCTCCCTGTAGACCGGCCTTCAAACGCGCGTTTTCTCACGATAGGAATCGTCCTTAGGATATTTTCCTTGTGGATCCCAGGAATGGAAATCGCATGATGGATCGTCCCCTCCTGACGTTCCGTCGAGGTCCTAATCAACACCGCGGGGAAATGAGAGATCGCGCTTTCCTCGGTCAAGGAGCCGGAATCGCTCAATACGACATAGGCGTTCCTCTGAAGCTTCCCATAGTCCAGGAAGCCGAAGGGCTTGCTCTCGATGATCCTCGGGGAAAGACGGAAGCCTTCCGCCTCGAGCCTCTTCCTGGTCCTCGGGTGGCAGGAGAAGACGACGGACATCTCCAGCTCCTCCGCGATCTCGTTGAGGGAGGTGAAGAGGGTGAACATCTTCTCCCTGTTGTCGACGTTCTCCTCCCTGTGGGCGGAGAAGACGATGTAGCGGTCCTTCTTAAGGCCCATCCTTTCCAGGACATCGGACGCTTCGATCTCCTTGTCGTGGGCGAGGATGACTTCCTTCATCGGAGATCCCGTCCTAACGATTCTCCTCTTGGGGAGGCCCTCCCTCAGGAGGTTCTGCTCCGCGAATACGCTGTAGGGCATGTTGATGTCGGCGATATGGTCCACGATCACGCGGTTGGTCATCTCCGCGACGTTCCAGTCCCAGCAGCGGTTCCCCGCCTCCATGTGGAAGATGGGGCACTTGAGCCTCTTAGCGGAAATCGCGGAAAGGGCGCTGTTCGTATCCCCGAGGATCAGGACCGCGTCGGGCCTTTCCTCCCGGATGACCTCGTAGGACCTCGCGATGATGTTCCCCATCGTCTCGCCCAGGTCCTTCCCGACCGCGGACAGGAAGATGTCGGGCTTCCTGAGGCCCAGCTCCTCGAAGAAGATCCCGTTCAGCTCGTAGTCGTAGTTCTGCCCCGTATGGACGAGGACGTGGTCGAACTCCTCGTCGAGCTTCTTGATGGTCTCGGACAGGCGGATGATCTCGGGCCTCGTCCCGACGATCGTCATCACTTTCATCCTAGATGGCACCTTTCTTCCTCCCCATGAGACTTCCAAGAACCCCGAGGGGCAAGACGAAGGAAAGGAGCGCCGCGAGGAAGCAAAGGAAGAGCGACCAGTCCCCGAACCCATCGAGGAACCCCCCAAGGAAGGAAGTCGCCTCCAGGGCATAGGCAAGAAGCAGGGACAAGGCCGCCCCAAGGGATCCCGCAAGGCCCGATACGAGGGACATCCTCCTGAGGCGCAAGGGGCCTTTCCCTCTCTTCAGAAGGAGGAAAAGGGAGGAACGGACGCTGTTGAGAAAGACGAGAAGGACGAGGAAGGCCACCGCGAGGCACACCCCTGCGACAAGCCCGTCCTCGCCTTTCAAAAGGGAAAGGACCCCGAAGATCGAAAGGGAGGAGGCGAGGAACATGAAAAGGGCCTGGAAGAGGTACTCCCCCAGGTTAAGCTTCATGTCCTTCAGGAAGGGCTCCCTCTCGAAGTTCCCCGAGCGGAAGCGCACCCTGCTCTCGGGCATGGGTTTCCTCCCTTCCTCTTCCCCAAGGATCAGGAGAGGGATGCTTCCGAACGGGGGATAAATGTTCCGGACAAGGGAAAGAAGGGCCGCGTCCCTTTCCTCGACAAGGAAGTAAAGGGCGCCTTTTCCTTCGAGCAGGGAGAAGACGCCAAAGACCCTGTCACGGAGGGGCTTCCCTTCCAGGGCCAGGCAGTCCTTCAGGACCCTAGCCCCTTCCTTCTCGTCCACGGGAAGAAGGGCGGAAATCGCGCCTCCTTCCTTGAAGCGGCACTCCAGGAGGAAAAGGCCGGCGTCTCCCGGCCGGGAAAGGTCGAACTCCTTCCCTTCAACGACGAGCTTCCCTTCCGTCCCCGCGGGGAAAAGGAAGGAGGCGGTTTCCCTCTCCGCCTTCTCAGAAGGAAGGAGGCGGTTCACTCCAGGAGAAAGGGAAAACGAGAAAGAGCCGCTCCCTTCCGGGAAACGGACATTCTCGAAGCGGACGACCGCCTTCATGAGGGCAGTCTCCTCTTCCTCTCCCTGTAGCGGAAGTACTTCCTCTCCGTCCTCGCCTCCCTTCTCCTAAGGAAGAGGAGAAGACGCCATTCCAGCCGGTTCCAAAGGGGATAGAAGGGGGAAGAGGCGCCGGAAAGGACGTCGAGCATGAAGTAGTAGGAAAGAACGAGGACGATCCCCACCGCGAGGGGGTAGCCGGGGAAGGCTTCCCCCGTGAGGGAATAAAGCCACGGGAGGAAGGCGAGGATTGCCCCCGGGAGGAAATAAAGGAGAAGGCCCTTCATCACCTCGCCCGGGGATGGCGACCACCCGTAGGCAAGGACGATCGCGATCACCAAGGGGGCGAACGTCAGCACGAAAGGCGCATACCCCTCCAGGAGGAAAGGCAGCCCGAGGCCAAGAAACACCTCAAGGAACGAAAGTGCGATGAGCCCGATCCCCCTCCATGGATGCTTCCTGACGAGCGAGCACCCGAGCGCAAGAAGGAATGGGGCGATCAATATCCCCATTCCCGAGGCAAGGGCGGAAGGAATGTCGCCGAAGAAAAGGGACGCGAGATCAAAGGAAGCGGAGAGGGAATAAAGAAGGATGACCGTGACGGGCATCAGGACCGCGTAGGCCCCGAGGAATCCCCTGGGCTTCCAAGGGTAGCCCGGGAGCGCGAGCGCCTCCTCTTCCGAAAGCTTCCGGAACTCCTCCGTCTCGAAGTGCTCGAGGCTCAGGAGAGGAAGCCCGAGAAGGACGTAGAGCATCGCGAAGGTGATGTTCGGGTTGAGGAAGGAGGAAGCCTCGATGAAGGAACGGGAAAGGAAGCCGAGATAAATGAGGAGAAGGGGCAGCCCGTAGGGGCTCCTCCTCTTCATCGCCCGGACGATGAGGACGAAGAAGAACGCCCACATGGCGATGCAAAGGGCGAGGCCGAGGATCCCGCCCTTGGCGAGTTCCTCGACATAGGCGTTGTCGATCGGGAGGAATCCCCCGTGATAGGCATAGATGGCGTTCTTCCAGTTCGCGAACCCATAGCCGAACCACTGGGAAAGAGGGCTCGTCTTCAAGGCGTCCCAGGTGATCTGGAAGCAATCCAGGCGGGCGTTCCCCGACCCGTCGATCGAGTTGATGAGCTGCTTCAGGCGGTTGAAGAGGATCGCCGGATAGGGCCGGAACCACCCGATGCCAAGCTCGTCGAGGAAGGGGAAGAGGATGACCGTACTCATGATGGAAAGCCCAAGGAGAAGGAACGCCGTGTTCCGGAATGGATGCTCCCGGATGGATCGGAAGGCGTTCCAGAAGAAGCCCCCGATGAAGACGATCGCGGTGGCCATGATGCTGCTCTTGCTCATGATGAAGAGCTGGAGGAAGGTCAGCCCGAGCATCAAGGGCCACCTCCACCACCTGGGTCTTTTCGCCTCGAGGAACATCATCGCGGCGACGCCGATGAAGATGGTGAACCCGTATGCGTTCCTGTTCCGGAAGTAGGAGGAAGGAATCAGCACCTTCGGATAGGAGCCGTCGAAGAAGCTCTTGTAGCAGTCGATCTCGACGATGAGGGAATAGCAGACGGTGATCATCGTGAACACGAAGACCAGCGAGCAGGCGAAGTGGTAGAAATCCATCCCCCTCACCATCTTCGGGGCGAAAGCGAGAAGGTAGTAGAGCCCGGCGGAAACGTAGAGGCTGAGCACGCTGTAGCGGATCTGCCCGGAAAGCTCAGGGACGAACATCGTCTGCCCGTTCTTCAAGGGGCCCGGGACAAGCCATATGCCCACCAAGGAAAGGATGAGGAAAAGGACGGCAAGCGAGAGCCATCTCCAGGAAGTCCTGATGCCGAACTTCCGAGACCCCACCCATTGGACGGCGACAAGGACCGGAACGTAGCTGGCAATCGTCAGATACAACGCCCAGTCGGAATAGATCCTCTCCGGATCGCCGAAATCCATGAAGAGGTTCTCCTCCCCGTAAAGGACAAGGCTCGCAAGAAGGAAGACAATCAAAAGGAAGGAAAGGAGATACGGAATAATCTGCCGGCGATTTGTGTCCAAAAAACCTAGAATGCGCGCTGGCTTCATGACCCGAAGTCTACAACAGAAAGAAGGCAGGCGAAATTACCGCCAGCCAAGTCTTGAACCAACGATCTGCAGAATACGGGCCGTATTCTTGCCAAAAAGAGGCCTCCCATTAGCCATCTGGCTCATCCATGGAGAGCCATCCATAGAATTGAGTTCAATCAGCACAGGGTTGCCGTCCTGATCCAAAGTAAAATCCAAATCAAGGAACGGAAGGATGGCCAAGATGCGTTGAACACAAAGGGCAGAGTCTATGATTTTCTTAATGCCCTTAATCACATATGAAGAGAAGATGATGCCAGTGTCCGGATGGCTGTCGAATTTATCTAAGAATTCTGTATACGCCCACGGAAGAAGAGATTCCGTGCGCTCATCAACTCCAACAAAGATTCCACCGGAATGAGCGTTGTCAACTGCTGACTTTCCTCTTCCAATCCTGAGAAGTAATGGCGAACAAAACGCCTCACCATCAACAAAATGAGTTGCAACACGAAAAGTATTAATGGATGAAGGGTGCAACCTTCGCAAAGCATCAAAGGGCTTCAAAACTTCTTCTATGCAGAAGTCGGGAAAAAAGGAACGAAGCAATTCGGCTGTCTCTTCTAAATCCAGCTCAGTCGCCTGAACCTTACGACATCCCTTCCCCGAATTTGTGTTTACAGTTTTCTTGATAAAATATGTAGTCCCAGAAAGCCGGGCAGCGAGCTCGTCCAACGACAAACTGACGCCTTCGTAATCAACAAGACACCCATCGGCGCATTCAAAAAGGCGATGGGGCATTTTGATGCCGGCTGACGTCAGACAAATTGAGAAATGCTTATCGTCAAACGCCCTAGCGAAAGAGCGATGGTTCAAAAGGCCCTGGCAAACCGGGATGTAAAACAGCTCTGGGAAATAATCAATACAGTAGTTTCCTGTGAAGGCAGCGTATTCCCTATGCCAATCCAAAGGGATGCTACGCCCAAGGTTTTCCTTGAAGAATTTCCTGGTATCTGAAATTTGCTGCTCCGTAGGAACAAAAGATCGAACAATGGCCTGTCTTCTAGGATCGCGAATCTTTTTCCGCTCGTGTTGGAAGGAAGAAAAAAGAAGGAGGTCGGACTCAACCGAATCGAGTGTTTTACGAATTCCACTGAGTACGTTCATCTAAACGAACCTCCTACAAAGGTCGAGAATCGCCGGGATTCTCTCTTTGTCGAACATCGGTTCCCCATTGCCCATCTGTAGCATCCATGCCGCAGATCCATCCAAGGGGTTAATTTCCATAAGAACAGGGTTGTAGTTCTCATCGAGCGCTATATCGAGATCTAGGAATGGGCACTTTGCTAGAAACGATTGAATCTTGCACGCAGCTTCAAGGACGCGGTCAAAACAAGGAATAAAATACTCACTGAAGCCAATCCCGCTGTCTGGGTGTCTTTCCCAACGAAGTCCTTGTTCCGTAAACGCATGGTCCCGGAGCCTACCTTGGTTAATTCCGACGAAAATGCCACCACTATGAGCATTGTCCAAATGGGAATGGCCAATCCCAATCCTTAGGACTGCATGGTCGGCATAGGCTTTCCCGTCAAGAACATACGAAGCAACACGGAAAGTGTTCAATGATGAAGGGTGGAGGGCGGAAATTTCTGGACAAGCTTTGATTTGTTCTTCGGCTCTCCAATTTGGTCCTAGACTCAGAATCATCTTCTTCAAATCATTTCGCTCAACCCCTTTCCTTTTGATAAGGAAGACATCCTTCCCCCAAGAACTTTCAGAAGTTTTCTTCAAGATAAAAGAATCCTTGAGCAAAAGGGCATCAATTGCCTCCTCGGCAGTCATCCAACCCGATGCAGGCCCTATAATGCACCCGTTTGAACAACGAACAATTGTTCTTGGCGCACTAACTCCTGTGCAAGAAAGCAAGGTGGAATAGTTCTTGTCGTCGATAACCTTTGCGTAATCAAGGTCACAGAGGCCGAACTGCAGCATCGCTGTGTAAAAGAATTCCGGAACATATTCTTTATGAAACTTTCCCGTCAGGGAGGAATATTCCCTATGCCAGTCGTATGGGATTTTGATCCCAACGTTTTGCATAAAGTAATCGTCAATGGCGTGCTCTTGCTCTGGGGTAAGCGGAAATGAATCAATCATCTTTCTCCGCCAGTCATCCTTGATTTCCCGGAACTCTCCACGTACACGAGCTTGGACACGCATGCGCTTTTCCCACGCATGCCAAGATCGCCTAAGCTTCCCAAGCATAGTCATTGCTCGACCCTCCCGAACAGAGACAAATCAATCTCTTCACCAAACCGAAAATCCGCTTCCACCGGAACAAAAGGTGCACATCCAGAGAACGAAAAGAAGGTGAGTTCACTAATGAATAACCCTTCTTGCGCGAGAAGGAAATCCACCCGGACCTCAAAGAACCTGGAGGCAATGTCGTTTGTAACTCGAAGTATGTCTTTCTCTAAAAGGATTGGCCACGCTCCCTTTTCCGCAAGGTGTGCATAAAGCATTGAATTTGGGTTTAGTTCTTTGCCTAGCATATTGACTCTTAGGTCAACAGCACGTCCGCTCCCAACATACCCAAAGACAATATCGCCTCCCGCGGTCTGCACCTTCACATCAGGGATATCGCCGCAATACATGGGGTGAGGATGAAGAAGCCTCTCCGCATACACCCTTGGGACGATATTGTCGTAGACCCACTCCCCGTTCCTCTGCTCCTCGGAGTAGCGGCGTTCCATGCTCTTCCTGAGGCTAGCGAACACCTTTCCGAAATCCGTCTCACCTTTCTTGCAGAGATAGACGGACCCACAGTCGTGGGTGGCCTTTAGGACGAACTCATCGGGAAGGGAGTCCAGGTCGATCTCATCGACGGAATCCCATGCTCCATAGACCGGCACCACGAACTTCCCTAGGCCGATCTCTTCCAGGTACTTCTTGCACTCCAGCTTGTCGGCGACCCTTTCCCATAGGGGGTTCCTGTAATGGAACTTCAGCCACGAGATCTTCTCGTTGAAAGAACGGGGATGCTCGAGATCGAAGGGATAGCCGCAGACAAGGGTCCCGATCCGGTTCGCCCTCGCGATAGGGTCAAGACGGTCCAACGAACCATCCTTCCTCTCCTTTCTTAGACGAAGAATTCGAAAAAGAGAGCGGGTTTTGATAAGAAAACGAAGCCTAGAGAGTTTCTTCTCCATCACTTCTCCAGGAAAGCGCGGATGTCCTCCATGACCTTGTGGCGGCCTTCTCCTTCGTTGAGGATCTCGTGCCGCATCCCTTCATAAAGGATCGTCGTCACATCCTTCACCCCGTGCTCCTTGTACATCTTCTCGAGGAGAAGGACGCCCTTGCCGAACCTGCCGACAGGGTCCCCGTCCCCCGCTACGAGGAGAAGGGGGGTATTCGGATCAAGGTTCTTCAGCGCCTTCTCATCCCAGAGGTGCGCCATCCCTTTCAGGAACACCTTCCAGAAGCCGTTCGTGTTGGTGGCCCCGCAATAAGGGTCCGCGTTATAGCGGGCGACGTTCTCCTTGTCCCTGCTCAGCCAGTCGTTCCGGTCCTCCCGGTCCGGGATCGACCTCTCGTAGGCGCCGATCGAAAGGCGCTGCAGGAGACGGGAGGGCTTGTCCCAGTTCCACTTGTCGACGAAGAGGCAGGCGACGAAGTAGCCCATCTTCATTAGGACCTTATCCGGCCCGTTGGAGCCCATGAGGACGACCTTGTCCGCCCACCCGGGATACTTCGTCAGGAAGCGCTGGCTCATGAAGGACCCCATCGAATGTCCCATGAGGAAGGTCGGGAGGCCGTTCGCTTTCCTCATCTCCGCGAGGCGGAGCGCCAGCGCGTCCACGTTGTCCTCGAAGGCGGTCTCGTGCCAGCGCTGGAGGAGCGAGGGGTCCTCAACGTTGAGCCCCTGCCCGAAGGCATCCATCACGCACACGTCGAACCCTTTCTTGTTCAGGAACCTCGCGAACTCCTCGTAACGTCCCCCGTGCTCGCACATCCCGGTCTGGATGAGCAAGTTGAAGCGCGGATGCTCCGCGGGGAAGCGCCTCCCCTTGATGAGGATTCCTTCACTCAGCCTGATCTCGAAGACTTCCATCCTAGTCCCCCTCCTTGAGCACCTTGGTCGCGAACGCATAGGCGTCCCTCGCCGCATCCTCGATCGTAAGGCGGGCCTTCCAATGAAGCTCCTGCTCCGCCCTGGAAGGATCCGCGTAGGACACCGCGATGTCCCCGGGCCTCCGGGGCCCGATCTCATAAGGGATCTTCCGTCCCGTCGCCTTCTCGTAGGCATGGATGACCTCGAGGACGCTCGTCCCATGGCCGGTCCCCAGGTTATACACGTGGAACCCCGCCCCCTTGGAATGGGAAAGCGCTGCGACGTGACCTTCCGCGAGGTCGACCACGTGGAGGTAGTCCCGCACGCAGGTCCCGTCCTCCGTCCCGTAGTCGTCCCCGTAGACGGTGATGCCCTCGCGGATCCCCAGGGCGACCTGGTTGATGATCGGGAAGAGGTTGTTCGGGATGCCGTTCGGATCTTCCCCGAGCAGCCCCGAGGGATCCGCCCCGACCGGGTTGAAGTAACGGAGGCAGACGACTTCCGTCTCAGGATGAGGGACAAGGTAGTCCCGGAGCATCCTCTCGTTCATGACCTTCGTCTCCCCGTAGGGATTGGTGGCCTCCCTCACCGGGCTATCCTCCCGGAAAGGAAGGTCCTCGGAGTCCCCGTAGACGGTCGCCGAGCTTGAGAAAAGGATCCGATGGACCCCATGCCGTTCCATCGCCCTCAGGACGGACAGGGTGCACCCGAGATTGTTCTGGTAGTAGAGGACGGGCTTCGTCACGCTTTCCCCGACCGCCTTGAGCGCGGCGAAGTGAAGGACGGCCTCGAAGGAATGCTCGGAGAAGACCTTGTCCATGAGGGCCTCGTCCCTCACGTCACCCTGGTAGAAGGGTATTTTCTTCCCGGAAAGGGATTCGAGGGCCCCGAGGTTCCGGATCTTGGAATTGACGAGGCTATCGACGATGACGGGGTCGTAGCCTTCCCTGACGAGGGCAAGGGTGGTCTCGGCCCCGATGAAGCCGAGCCCCCCGGTGACGAGGACTTCCTTTCCCATCTACTTCCTTTCCGAGAGGCGCTTCGCCTCCCTTTCCGAGAGGCGTTCCTCCTCCTTCTCCTCCTCGCCTTCCTTCTTCCTCACGAAGCCGGCGTCGAAGGTCGAGCCTTCCCCGAGGGAGGCGATCATCGCCCGAGCGATGGTCTGGTCGATCGCGGAGCGGACGGCGAGCCTGACCGCGAGGAGGGCGATCCTCCCGTAGGCGTCGCGGACAGCCTTCTCCCTCTCCTCCCCTTCGGGGGCGAGCGATGCTTTCTCGAGCACTTCCTTCGCCTTCCCCTCAAGGCTCGTGGTCCTTTCCGAGACAAGGTCGGAAAGAAGGGAGCGGTAGAAGCCGTAGACTTCCTCCTTCTCCTTGCCAAGCGACCCTTCCATCTCGAGGAGGCGCCCGATCTCCGTCATCGAGAGGGAGCGCTTCAATATGGCGATCGCCATGAGGTAGCCGAGCTGCTCCTTCCCGTAGCGCTTCCCTTCCGGCTCCTTGATGATGCGGGCCTTCACGTAGTTGTTGACCATGAAGGAAGTGATCGTCTGGCGCTCGCCCTCGCCTAGGGGACGGAGGACGTTGTTCACGTACTCGAGGACCTGCTCCATATATAGGCGGACGGGCGGGAGTTCCCGATAAGGCGGAAGCTCGAAGCCCGAAAGGGACTCCAGGTAGGAAAGGAGTTCTTCGATCCCGGAAAGAGACAGCTCCTTCTTCTCCTCTGCCATCCCTACTCCTCCTTGAGGATCCTCTCGCGGATCATCTCGCTCAAGCGCGCGGGGTTGGCCTTCCCACGGGAAAGCTTCATCCCCTGCCCGACGAGGAAGCCGAGGGCCCTGTCCTTCCCGTTCCGGAAATCCTGGATGGACTGGGGGTTCTTGGAAAGGACCTCGTCGACGATCGCGGCGAGGAAGCCCTCGTCGGAAACCTGGGGCTTGAGCCCGAGCTTCCCGGCGGCTTCCTTCGGGGAAATCCCCTCCTCAAGGGAAAGGGCGAGGGCTTCCGCGGCCTGCTTGTGCTGGAAGCCCCCCTCCTCCTGGAGGAGCACCGCCTCCCCCATCCATTCCGGCGAAAGAGGGAATTCCGCCCAGGAGAGGCCCTTTTTGTTGAGATATTGGTTCCCCTCGACGAGCAGGAAGTTCGCCAGGCTCTTGGGGTGCTTGGTGAAGGCGAGCGCCTTGTCGAAGTAAAGCGCCATCCCCTTGTCCTGAAGGATGACCTCCGCGTCCTTCTCCGTGAGCCCGAGGGCGATGTAGCGGGAACGCTTGGACTCGTATAGCTCGGGGCAGGTCTCGATGGCCTTCTTCACGAACTCCTCGGAAAGGGCGATCGGGGCGATGTTCGGCTCCGGGAAGTACTTGTAATCCACGGCGTCCGTCTTCAAGCGCATGAGGACCGTCTCACCCCTCCCCTCGTCGTAGCGCCTCGTCTCCTGCCGAACTTCCTTCCCCATGAAGAGGAGGGCGGCCTGGCGCTCGATCTCGTAGTCGAGGGCGAGCTCGATGTTCTTGAAGGAGTTGAGGTTCTTAATCTCGACCTTCGTGCCGAACTCCTTCGTCCCATAGGGCCGGATCGAGACGTTCACGTCGACGCGGAGGGAGCCCTCCTCCATCTTCCCATCCGAGATCCCCGCGTAGAGGACGATGTTGCGGATCCCTTCGACGTAGAGCCTCGCCTCCTCCCCCGTACGGATCTCAGGGAGGGAGACGATCTCAACGAGGGGCACTCCCGCACGGTTGTAGTCGAGGAGAGAGCAGTCCGGGAAGTGGAGCTGCTTGGCGGTGTCCTCCTCGAGGTGGATCCTCTCGATCCCGATCCTCCTCTCCCCTCTCGAGGTGCGGATGAGAAGGGAGCCGTTCCTTCCGATCGGATGGAACTGCTGGGTGATCTGGAAGCCTTTCGGAAGGTCGCTATAGAAGTAGTTCTTCCTGTCGAAGCGGACCAGGGGATCAATCTCCATCCCGAGGGCGTGGGCGAGGCGGATCCCGTTCCTCACGGCCTCCTCGTTCACCGTGGGCATCGTCCCGGGGAAGGCGAGGTCGAAAGGGGAAAGCGCGGTGTTCGGCTCCCTCCCGTAGGTCACCGGCGCGGAGCTGAACATCTTGCTCCGCGTCTTCATCTCGACGTGGATCTCAAGCCCGATGACTGCCTCGAAGTTCATAGGGTTCCCTCCTTCCTCTCCCGGACGGAAAGGTTCCTGAGCCCCGTCTCCTCCTCAAGGATCGAGGACAGCGCGAAGAGCCTCTTCTCGTCGAAGGGGCGCCCCGTGAGGTTGACCCCGAGGGGAAGCCCGCTCTCGAAGGAAAGGGGCAAGGTGATCGACGGGAGCCCGACGAAGTTCCCAAGGGCGAGATGGTTGTCCGCGATGAGGTAGGCGTCCGAGAGGCGGTCGCTTTGCTTATCGAAGAAGGGAGCGGGACCCGGGGCCGCTGGCGTCAGGATGAAGTCGCATTCCTCGAGGATCTCGTTCGTCCTCCCAACGATCTTCGCCCGGTTCCTCTGGGCGCGGAGGAAAAGCTCCTCCTGGTTCTCCCTCATGAGGGAGTAGGACCCGATGACGAAGCGCCTCTTGATGAGCTCTCCGAAGCCCTGGGTCCTCGCCCTCGCCATGACCTCCTCGTAGGTGTTCCCGCCGGGATAGGGGCCGAACTTGATGCCGTCGAGGTTCGCATCGTTGCTCGTCGCCTCAGCGCAGGAGATGACGAAGTAGGTGATGTAGATGGAGCGAAGCATCTCCTCCCCGAAACGAACGCGGCGGACTTCCACCCCTCTCTTCTCAAGGCAGGAAAGGAGCCTCTCGATATCGCGGGCGATCTTCCTCTCCCGGATCGTATCCATGAGGTCGTCAAGGACGGCGACCTTCATCCCCTCAAGGGAAATATCCTTGAAATTCGCATAGGAATCCACGGATTTCTCGGAAGACGTGGCGTCTTTCTCATCTCTTCCGGCAAGGGTCTCGAGAAGAATCGCGGCATCGTCCACGGACCTCGTGAAGTAGCCGACCGCATCAAGAGAAGGGGCGAAGGGAAAGAGTCCGAAGCGGCTGATCCTGCCCCACGTGGGCTTGATCCCCACGAGGCCCGCGTAGCCGGCGGGCTTCCTCACGGAGTCCCCGGTGTCCGAGCCAAGGGCGAAGGGTACGGCCCCCGCGGCCACAAGCGCGGCCGAGCCGCAGGAGGAGCCTCCCACCATCCGGCGGTGGCTCTCGTCCCAAGGGTTATAGGTCTTCCCGAGATGGCCGCTCGTTCCGGTCCCGCCCATCGCGAGCTCGTCGAGGGTGGTCTTTCCCAGGAGCACGGCCTTCTTCTCCTTGAGCCTCCGGACGACTTCCGCGTCAAAGACGGGAACGTAGCCCTTCAGGATGTTCGAGGAGGCCGTGGTCTCGACGCCTTCCGTGGAGAAGTTGTCCTTCGCGAAGTAGGGCACCCCCCAGAGAAGGTTGTCCTTCTCGCATTCCTTGAGGGAAGAGGCGAAGGAGAGCGCCTCCTCGTAGCAGGTCGCCTCAAGGGCGTTGTCCTTGTTCCCCTTCGCGCGGCGGATCGCCTCCTCCGCGACCTCGTAGGGAGTCGTCTCGCCCTTGATGAAAGCCTCGTGGAGGGCGCGGATCCCAAGATCAAGATAGCCCATCACTGCACCACCCTCGGCAGCTTCACCTGCCCGTCGAGGACGCTTCCTGCGTTCCTGAGCGCATCGTCCCGTTCCATCGTGGGACCGGGCTCGTCCTTCCGAAGATAGGAGGTCTCGCAGGGGAAGGGGAACGTCATGGGCTCGTACTGGTCGAGCCCCTCTTCCTTCCCAAGGGCTTCCATCTGGCGGGCGAGGATACGGAACTCGTCCAGGAGGGTCATTAGCTCTTGCTCGCTCATTTCGAAGAGAAGACGCCTAGAGGCGTCCTTCAGCACGTCGATCGTAACTTCCTTCATAGCGTCCTGATTTTACTTCAAGACGCGATGTCTTTCCTTATGAGTTGGTTTTGGAAACGAGGTTCTAGTCCTCGCTCCTGCGGAGTTCCTGGACGAGGGGCTTCCTGTCCCTATGGACGAGGGAAAGGAAAATGAGGAAGACGCAAAGGACGGGAGGAAGGAGACTGAAGAAATATCCTCCCCAGGAAAAGGGGAATGCGGCATAGAACGTAGGAAAGAACGACATGACCATGAGGTCCTTGATGGGGAGCAGGACAGGGGAGACAAGGACGCCCAGGAGAGCAGGGAGGAGGAAGGCGAGAAGGAAGGGCATGAGAAGCGCCAAGGAGGAGCGCCGGAGAGGAAGGCCCGAGATACGAAGACGGAGCGAAAGCGGCCCCACTGCGGCATGGACGATCCTCATGACCAAGGAAGCGACGAAGACCATGACGAGGAACAGCAGGAAGCAAGCCGCCCAGAGGGCAGGAAGCGCGTAGGTGGCGATCCCCTGGAGGATCGGTATCTGGGGAAAGTCAGAGGGGGTGGGGTATTCCAGGTTGCCACAATGGGCCATAAGCCAAGAGGCGGCCACCCGGTCGATGGCATAGTATTCGACAGGATTTCGGAAAAAGGAGCCAGAAAAGAAGGCGTTTTCCTTTAGTTCTTCATAGAGCGAATCCGTTGGGAGAAGACCATAGCCCGTCTGACAAAGGTTCCCTACGGAAAGAAAGCCAAGGAATTCAATCGGTCCGGATGGAATGTCGGAGGGTCCGCTAGAAGGGGATGTTTTCTTAAGGACTTCGGCGATCGCAGAGCCATCCTCCGGAGCCTGATTGACCGCCTCGTTATAAACGATGTAAAAGCCCCTCCCCTCGCCGACGGCAAGCGCACGAAGCTCGGGAGCGGACGAGGCAAGAAACACGGAATCTCGCAACACGACCAAGTTGCTGCAGGAGATGAGCGTCTCGGCGACCTCCTCGGCCCTCTCTCCGTAGAGCCGTACTTGTCGAGAAAGAGCAAGCTCAGCCCCCGTGCCAGCCGACACAATGGCGGGCAGATAGTAGTTATTTGAATAATCCCAGTCTCCTTCGATCGGGGAAATCTCCAAAGTTATACCGTTGAGTTCCAAGGGAGAGGGCAGATTTTTGGCATAGCAGGATGGCACATAGGCAACGCCGTCCTCTGGCTCGAAATCACGTCCGTAAATATGGATGGTATCCTTGCGCCCGTAGAAAAACGTAATACTTCCGTGGTCCGGGACAGAAATCGAAACCTGCGCAAGCGCGTTATCCGAAAGGGCGGATCCCATCCCTAAGGAAGCGCCTACGAACTGATGTCTCTCGGCCTTGATGGAATCAAGCAGCGCCGCTCCTGGGTCATAGAACGAGAGATTCAGCGTGAAGGATGAAATGGCGCCTGCCAGCAGGGAAAGGGCGGCGAGCAAATAAACGCGGAACCTTGTCTTCCTCAAGGCGAATTTGGTCGCTTTGACGAGAGGCGCCAAAGCAGGCTTCCTCGCATGCTTGGCAAGCTCGCCAGACGAATCCTTTGAAGCCAGCCCGGGGTCACCCCTGTCCTCGATGATCCTTCCGTTCTCCATGAGGATCATGTGGCAGGATCCATCCCGCTCCACATCGTAGTCATGGGAGGCGATCACGACCAAGCGCTTCGCGGCCTCTTCCCTCAGTAGGGAATAAACCCTTGCCTTGTTCTCTTCGTTCAAGTTCCCCGCAGGCTCGTCCAGGATGAGCGCATCCGCGTCGCTTTGGCAGGCGAGGGCGATCAATACCCTTGCCTGTTCCCCACGAGAAAGGCTCTGTCCCACGCGGTCGCCATAGCCGTCCAGGCCTAGACGGGAGAGGAGGTCCTCCCGAATGTCTGCGAAACCATAGGCGCGATAAAGTTCCTTCACAGTCAGCCCAGGCGCGATGATTGGTTCCGCAGGCAGATAAAAGAAACGAGAACGAAGCCCGTCCGACTTGCCAAGGTCCTTCCGCTCTTTCGGGCCAATTGTCTCCCCGTCGATCTTGCGCACTCCCTCATCGGGGTCATCCAGAAGGGCAATCAGTCCCAGAAGGGTCGTCTTCCCGCACCCGGACTTCCCTCGGAGGACATGGATAGCGCCATCCCGGAACAACAAACTAGGAACAGAAACCGTGAAAGCCGCCTCGTTTCTGTCGAAGTGAGTCTTAGAGATGTCGGCTATTAATATTTCCATCGACTGCTGATTATAATCGGCAGCGGCAAAGAGGTGATTTACATCGAAAACGCCATAGCTGAAATGAACAGGATTCATATCATATCGCTTGGTCTTCATCTCGATAACGAGACTGGCGGCTTCGACCTAACCGTCCCCTCCCTCTCATTTCCCAACAAAGGGCTCCATGTCCTCAAAGGGGAATCAGGATCCGGGAAGACGACTCTCCTAAGGATCATAGCCAGGCTCCAGGAAGGCTACGTAGGAGAGGCGGAGCTCCCCCCGACCGATAAGGTCTTCTTCTGCCCTGCCGAAGGATGCGTCATGCCCTTCCTTTCCATAAGGCAGAACCTCGCTCTCGTGGACAACCGGAAAGATCATCCGATTGCCAGGGCGCTGGGGCTTCCCCCGACGAACAAAAAAGCGAGGCTTCTTTCCAAAGGCGAGCAAGCAAGGCTTTCCCTTGCGATGGCCTGCGCTTCCTCGAAGGGGATCCTCCTCCTTGACGAGCCGACTGCGAACCTCGACCCCCTGACCGCCGAGACGGTCTGGAAGATTCTTGGAAAGATCGCGGACTCGAGGCTCGTCATCGTCGCCACGCACTCCCTGCCCAAGTCCCTTTCGCCCTCATCGATCACGACAGTTAAGGACGGGGTCGTTTCTCAGGAAGTCTTGGCCGATAACCCTGGTACGACACCGGCCTCAGAGGAGCAAAAACAAAATCGCCCAAACCTCTTCTCCTTCTTCAAGGCGGGAATGTCTTCCTTAGGATCCCGCCTCGGAATCATGATCCCGATGAGCATCCTCGCCCTCGGGGGCTTTCTTCTCTCGACCTGCGGTCTCAATTTCCTGGAAGTGGATATCCCCGGGACCCTAGCTGCGATCATAGGGCAGACCTCCGGAACCAACATCCCTTTCAGCTGGGGGGCGGGGATACCGGACGCGACCAACCAGTTCCTGGATTCCACTTTCGGGGACGGGGAAAGGCTGTATGCGTGCGAAGCGAAGTACTACCGGATCGCACCATATTCCTCATGCGCCAAATGGATCGATGTCCCGGAGCCTAAGGCAGGCGATTGCTACGCAGGCGCGAGGATAACGATTCCCACGGACGGCATGATGCAAGTCGACGACGAGCACTCCTTCATGTGCCTCGGCCAGTTCGGCCAGGACTTCGAGGTAACTTCGCCGGATTTTCTCATTCTGGCCGACAAGGACTTCAGGGAAGTCGTTCTCGCCTCTAACCTCTTCTATTCCCAGCAACTAGGCGCCAGGCATTACGAGCTATATCGGCAGACCGGTGTCGACACCTCGCTCACCGATAAGACGGAGGCGATGGTTTATGACATCGGGAACTACGAGTTCACCATTTACCCCTCGAAGGACGAGGCCGCGGAATATCTGGCGGCCACCAAGCTACCCTCAACTGCCTACTACGTCGAGGGAAGGCTTCCGGAAGAAGGCGAGATCCTTATCGGAAGCGCAGAAGTCTATGAGCTGCTCGAAGCCAGAGGGGCTGGCCCCTACTATCTCGACGTCGGCGGACTAAGCGAGCCCGCGGAAATCGTCGGAGGGGTGTCCATCCTCGAAAAGGCCGGCACCTCGTCGAATTCCGATATGCTCTATCTAAACGAGACGTCTTTCAGTACGGCGATGGAAAACCGCCTTGCGATGGGGTCCGCCATAGGAGGCGGAGGGCTTTATGGCTCGACCTCCTTTCTCCTGGAGCACATCGGCATGCTCCAGGAAGGCCAGATCACCCTAGAAGGGCTCGGCGTCACCAAGGGCGAGATTGAGAGAATCGAACAGCTTTCCTCGAATGCTCCTACCTTCTTCGGCACGGTCGGAGGCATCGTCCTGGCCTTCGTCCTTCTCGTCTATTCCGCCTACGGGATGCTTTCCGCAAGAAAGACGGACAATGCGGACAGGAAGCTCTCGCTCATCGGCTCCACAAGGAAGGAAAGGCTTGTCTTCTCCGTCGGGGAGGTAGGCGTTTCCGTCCTTCCCCCATATCTATTGGGAACCATCCTCTCCCTGATCCTCTTTCCCTACTGGAACGGAGCCATGTTCAGCCACCAGCTTCTTCCCCATGGATATCTCCACTCCTTCAGCTGGGGCTACCCGGCCTCTTTGCTGGCGGCAATCCTGATGGTGGTGCTACTCGCCCTTCCGCCTTTACTTCGCATTTATCGTAACAATAATCGCTGATTTACGGGCTTATTCCCCGACCAGAGAATAGATGAGGAAGTCGTCGTTCCTCGTTTCTTGCACCTTATAAGGATGGTAGTCCTTGAGGGCCTCCCCGAAATAACGGAAGGTTTCCTCTTTCTCGCTTAGGAGAATGTATTCCGGTCGATCGGGACCAAGGAGGTAGCTTTCGACATCCTCATGGATCTCCCCCGAGAAGGATGACCACCAGCTTTGGAAATGAAGGTAAGGGCAATCCGGAGCAAGGAAGTCGTCCCTGATGAGATATAAGGAAGAGTGGACGTCCAGCACGTAGACCTTGCCGCCCCGGTAGGCCTCTTCCGGGATGAGCGACATATCATGGAGATACTCCTCCGACTTCTGGATGGAGAGACCGTAGGCTCCGACTCCTGTCCAATAAAGCGAGGGGTTCAGGACGGAGGAAAGCGAGAAGCCCAGCCCGGCGAGAGATACGATGGCGATCCTCCAACTCTTTTCTCCCTTTGCACCCCAACGGATGGGAAGGTCCGTCAGCGGAGGAATGAAGAGAGGGAAGGCGGCCCAAAGATAGTGGGTGTACCGCATAAGAGGCGAGAGGAGGAGAAGGAACAAGGCGCCGGCAAAGGAAAGAAGGGAGACCGCGGGGTCATTGCCTTGGGCACGCCTACGATACATGAAGCCAATCAACAGGTAGATTGCTGAGGCGGCAAGCATCCCGAGGAAATTGAAGAGAAACAGCGGCAAAGGGTTGTTATCCGTCCCGATGCTTCCGATATACCCGACATTCCCGTTAAGAACGGCCCCCATCATCTCATCGAGATATCCCCCTCCTGCGGCAAGGGAAAGGAACAAGACGAGAGGAGGGGCCAAGCCAAGAAGGGCGAACCCCGCATCCAAAAGAAGCCTACCGGCCTTGTGCTTGTCCTTCAGGAAGAACAGGAGACGGAGGAAGCATAGGGAGAAAGGCGCCAAAGCGTCCAAGGGACGGGACATGAGGGAAAGCCCCGCGGCTACCCCGGCAAGAAGCATCGAAAGAAGGCCGCTCCACCTTTCCTCGTTCATCTCCGCCCGGAGCAAGAAATAAAGCGAGACAGAAACCCACGGCTCGATCCACTCCCCCTCGTGACCGCCGCCATTCAGGACGAGGAACCTTCCGGCGAAGGAAAAGGAAGCGACGAGAAGGAAGTTCCAGATTCGAGGACGGTCGGGGAAGAGAAGGGATACGCTCCGGTAGAGGAAGAAGATAGCGATCGCACAGGCGATCACCTCGATAAGGAACAAGCCGGCCCTTCCCCCGATAAGAAGCCCAAGCGCGGCCAAATACACATGGAACGTCCCCTTGTGATCGTAGAAGTCCACGTAAGGAACCCTTCCTCCGAGGAGAAGGGTCGCCTCGAGAAGAAAGAACTCGTTGTCGTATGTCTGGGAGGAAATCCCCACCATAGGGTAGAGAGGGGAAAGGGAAAAGCTTGCGAAGAGGTTGAGAAGGAAAGCGACGATGAGGCTCAGGAAGATGGCGGCCAGGGTCCTTCCCGAGTCCGTGCTGAAAAGCCGAATCGCCTTCTCCTTCATCCTAGCCTCTCATCGTCCCCAGGTGATCGAGCGCGGTCTTTTCGTCCATAAGCTCGATCCCAAGGGCGCGCGCCTTCTCGAGCTTACTTCCCGCGCCGGGGCCGTAGATGACGATGTCCGTCTTCTTCGATACGCTTCCGGAGACCTTCGCGCCGATCCCTTCGAGGATCTCGCTCATCTGGTCCCGGGAATACTTCTCGAGGCTCCCCGTGAGGACAATGGTCTTCCCATAGAAATAGGAATTCACATCGACCTGATCGCTTCCTAGATAAGCGAAGTTCACGTGATATTCCCGCAGAAGGGCGATGGTTCTCTGGTTATCTGGGTTTTTGAACCAACCGAGGATCGACTGTGTCCCCACAGGGCCAAGGTCCTGGATCCCCATCAGATCCTCTTCCTTCGCCTCCATGAGGGCGTCCAGGCTCTTGAACCTTCTGGCAAGCATCCTCGCGGTCTTTTCCCCGACCTCCTTGATGCCAAGCCCGAATAGGAGCCTTTCCAAGGACTGCCCTTTACTCTTCTCGATCGCGTCGATGAGGGAATTGATGGACTTGTCGCTCCAGCCGTCGAGCTCTTTGATCTCCTGCGCGTGCTCGCTCAAACGGTAGATGCTCGGGATGTCGCTGAAGAAGCCCTCGCCGAAGAACTCCTCGACGATCGAGGAGCCGAGCCCGTCGATGTCCATCGCGTTTCTCGAGGCGAAGTGGATGATGGACTCAATCTTCCTCGAGCCGCATTCCTGGTTAAGGCAGTAATGGAGGCCCTTCACCCTCGTCAGGGGCTTATGGCAGACCGGGCATTCCTCCGGCATCCTCCATTCCTTCTCGGTGCCGTCCCTTCTCTCCTTGAGGGGAGCGACGACCTCCGGGATCACGTCCGCGGCCTTGTGGAGGGTCACGTAGTCCCCGATGAGGAGTCCTTTCTCGCGGACGAAGTCCTCGTTGTTGAGAGTGGCGCGCTGGACGATGGAACCTGCCACTCTAACGGGCTCAAGCACCGCGTTCGGCGTCACCCTGCCCGTCCTTCCGATGGTTACGAAGATGTCGCGGAGCCTCGTCACCACCTCCTCGGGCGGGAACTTGTAGGCGGTGGCCCAGCGGGGCTCCTTCGCCGTGTAGCCAAGCGCGTCATAGGCGTCCATGTCGTCCACCTTGAAGACGAGCCCGTCGATGTCATAAGGAAGGGAAGCCCTTTTCTCGGTGTATTCCCTCACATAGTCGAGGAGAGCGTCCACCCCACGGAGCTTCCTCCTCTCATGGTTCGTCCGGAAACCCTGGCCGTCGAGGAAGTCGAGCGCTTCCGAATGGACGTGGATCCCGAGCTCCCGGGCGTTCACAAGGTAGTACCAGAAGGCGTCGAGCTTCCTTGAGGCGGCGACCTTGGGATCCAGGTTCCTTATGGACCCGGCTGCGCAGTTCCTGGCATTCGCGAAAAGAGGCTTTCCTTGGGCTTCCTGCTCCTTGTTCACCTCGAGGAGGGAGCGCTTCGGCATATATACCTCTCCCCTCACCTCGAAGGAACGCATCTCCTTCACGCGGACAGGGACGCTCCTGATGGTGAGGACGTTTTCCGTGACGTCCTCCCCGGTGACCCCGTCCCCGCGGGTAACCGCGTACTGGAGCCGGCCTCCCTCGTAGACGAGAGACATCCCGAGCCCATCGATCTTGACCTCGCCCACATAGTCAACGACGTCTACGCGGAGAAGTTCCCTGACGCGCCTGTCGAAAGCACGGATGTCTTCCTCGTTGAAGCAATTCCCAAGGGAAAGCATGAGTCTTCTGTGGGGGATTTTGCGGAATTCGGACTGGACCTCCCCTCCGACCCGAGAGGTCGGGGAATGGGTATCCTTGAGGGCGGGCCACTCCTCCTCGAGGGCCTTCAGCTCCTGCATGAGGGAGTCGTACTCCGCGTCGGACACCGAACTCTGGTTCAGGACGTAGTACTCGTGGTTGTAGCGGTCCAGAAGAGCGATCAGCTCCTCCATCCGCCTCTTGGCTTCCTCGCGGCTCATGCGTCCCCTCCTTCCCTCGGGATCTTGTGGATGACGGTCGCGGTGGTGACGATCATCTTTTTGCCCTCGTTCTCGAAGTCCACGATCATGATGGAGGGTGTGACGAACTTCTCGACGACCCCGGGCCCGAAGCGGTCGTGCTTGAGGCGGTCGCCGACCGCCCAGACTTCCTTGCCCCTCATCTGCTCCTTGAGGGATGGGCCTTCCTCCCGTTTCTGGGAACGGGGCTTCCTTTGGAAGGGGTCGATGTGGTCCCCGTCGGAGAAGGTCCCTTTCCACGTCGGGTCCTCCTTCCTCCTCCTCATCCGGTAGCCTTCCGTATAAGGGCTCGGAGGGAGGCTGATCCCCGCCTCCTTGAAGAACATGGAGGGCGTGTTGTTGTCGCCCCTCTGGAAGGAATAGCCGGCGTTGCAGGAAAGGAAGAGGCGCTTCCTCGCCCTGGTGAGGGCGACGTAGGCGAGGCGCCTTTCCTCCTCGGGGTCGCGGCTGTCCTCCAGCGCCCGCTCGCTCGGGAAGACGCCCGCGTTCAGCCCGACGACGAACACCTCGTCGAACTCCAGCCCCTTGGCGACATGGACTGTCATGAGGGAGACGTAGTTCCCCTCCTCCATGTCGTCCTGGCCGGAGACGAGAAGGGAGACGTTCTGGAGGTACTCGAGGAAGCTCGCGCCCGGATTCCTCGTCAGAAAGGAATCGATGTCGGAGAAGAGGGCCTCGACGTTCTCGATACGGTCCTCCTCGACATCTTCCTCAGTCCGGAGGAACTCCATGTAGCCGATCTCCTGGAGGAATTCGCGGAGAATCGAGGAATAGGCTTCCCCGGTGTCCCCGAAGAGACGTTCCTTCGCCCGTTCCATCTGGCCGATGAGCTTGGAGAGCACCGCGAGGGCGCGCGTGGGGACGTCGCTTGCTTCGAACTTCCCTTCCTGAAGGTACTCGTACTCGCTTTTCTTGGCCTCGTGGGCTTCCTGGCGGAGGCGGTCCAGGGAGACGTCCCCCACCGCCCTCCGCGGACGGTTGGCGATCCGCTCGAAGGCGATGTCGTCCTTGGGGTTCGCCATGAGGTTGCAGTAGGCGAGGACGTCCTTCACCTCCATCCTTTCGTAGAAGCGGACCCCTCCGAAGAGCCGGTAGGGGATCCCCCGGTCCTTGAAGCAAAGTTCGAAAGGCCTGGTGAGGTAGGAGCTCCGGTAGAGCACCGCGATCGAGCGATAGTCGGGCTTTCCTTCCGCATCCTTCTTGGAATTCGCGATGTCCTGGATCCTCTTGCACACCCAGTCCGCCTCGTCCTCCGCGGTGGGCTGGTAGGTCGTCTCGATCGCCGCGCCCGCGCCTGCCTTTGTGAATAGGTCCTTCGGGACGCGCTTCCTGTTCTTTGCGATGAGGCGGTTGGCCGCCCCGAGGATCGTGTCCGTCGAGCGGTAGTTCTGGTTGAGGATAATCGTCTCCGCGCCCGGGTGGCGCTTGTCGAAGTCGAGGATGATCGACTGGTTCGCCCCCCTCCACGTGTAAATGGTCTGGTCGGGGTCACCGACGACGTAGAGGGAAGTGTCGTCTCCCGTGAGGAGGGAGAGGAGCCGCTCCTGCATGTCGTCGGTGTCCTGGTACTCGTCGACGAGGATGTGGCGGTATCTCCTGGACCACTTCTTCTCGATCTCAGGCTCTTCCTCGAGAAGCCTCACGGCGCGGAGGATAAGGTCGTCGAAGTCGAAGGCGAAGCTGGCGGTCTTCCTTTCCTCGTATAGCTCGAAGATCTTGTGGCACGTTCTTTCGCCGCTAAAGGACTCGTGGGCGATGCGGAT
The DNA here is from genome assembly GCA_949289845.1 of uncultured Bacillota bacterium. Classification (GTDB taxonomy): domain Bacteria; phylum Bacillota_I; class Bacilli_A; order RFN20; family CAG-826; genus UBA4951. The sequence goes on along the minus strand of CASEPN010000002.1, from coordinate 130,534 downwards.
GTCCCAGGGATACTTCCCCCTTCCCTTCATGCGGTCGATGTAGCGGGCCGACTGCTTCACGATGTCGTCGCCCTTCTTGTAGCCGAGCTCCACCGCGCAGTTCTTGATGAGCCTGGAACGGTCGTCCTCGTCGAAGATGGTGAAGGAAGAGGGATAGCCGAGCGCCTCGTGCTCGAAGCGGAGGAACCTCGCGCAGAAGGAATGGAAGGTGAAGATCTGGAGGTTCGGAAGGAAGCCGATCGTGTCCTGGACGAGGTTCCCCGCCCTTTCCTTCATCTCCCGCGCGACCTTGTTGGTGAAGGCGATCGCGAGGATGCGGGAAGGATCCACTCCCTCGTCGGCGACGAGATGGGCGAGGCGATAGGTGAGCACCCTCGTCTTCCCCGAGCCCGCGCCGGCGATGATCCGGAGGAAGCGGGCGGAGGAGGTCACCGCCTCCTTCTGGCGGTCGTTCAAGTCCTTGGCGATATCCATGCCCGACAAGGATAGTGCCCAAAGGGAAGTCCTGCCACGAGGACCCTTCTCTTTGAGAAGGAAATTGCGAAGCGAACCCCTCTCGGGAAGCCTCTTGCCTTAGACTTCCTCATCATGAAGGAGAAAGGGAAGGCCAGGACGATCGCCCTCCTTGGGGTAGGGGCATCCCTCGTGGGGACCCTCTCCCTCCTGGGGGCCCTTTTCCTTCCCTGCCAGATCCTCGCCCTCCTCGCCATCCCCTTCCTATGCGCGATCCTCGGAATGAAGGTGCCGGGAAAGGCGCTTCCCCTGGCCGGCCTCTCGCTATGCATGACCGCCCTTCTCTTCAGCTTCTTCGACCTCGCGGGCTTCTTCTTCTATAGCGTCCCCGGCATCCTCGGCGGGCTTCTCTCGGGCTTCCTCAGGAAGAAAGGCGTCCCCGTCGGCTTCCCTTTGCTCCTTGGCGCCTTCGTCTACCTGGGCTCCATCTACCTTTCCGTCCTTGTCCTATGGGCATTGGCGGGCCGCTCTCCCGTTGAAGACATCCTTCTCCTCCTTGGACTTGGGGGAAGCGAGGCGGCCCGCGCCTTCGCCCCCCTTGTCCTTTTCCTGTTCGGAGCCTCCTCGATGGGGCTTTCGCTTCTCTTCTTCGAGCTCATCGCCCCGCGGATCGAACGTCCGGAAGGGGATCCTCTCGCCTTCTCCCTGGGATATCCCTTCCTCGGAATGGCCTTCGGGGCGCTTGCGACCGGGTTGGCGTGGGCGTCGAAAGAGGCAGGCTACGTCTTTCTCGGGGCCGCTCTCCTCATGGCGGCCTTCTCCCACACGGCGTACCGGGACATCCATAAGGCGTGGGCGTTCGCCTTGGAAGGAGCGCTCCTCCTTCTTTCGATCTATGGGGTCGCCCTCCTATCCCCCCTCTTCAAGGACCCCGTCGCGGGAGGGCTAGCCGCCGGGCTATTGCCCCTCGCGATATCCCTGGGGACGCTCGTTCCCGCCTTCTATCTCCGAAGGAAGGGCAAGGAAGGCTAGAATATCCCCATGGGCAAGTTCTTGAAAAACTTCGGGATGGGGCTCGTCTACGTCTTCCTCCTGCCCATCCTTCTCCTCGTCCTTGCCTTGGCCGGCGTCTATCTCCTTGGGTATTGGTTCTACCAGGCCGGCGTATTCCTCGTCCGCTTCTTCAAGGGCTACCCTGGGTTCGAGGAACTGGAGGAAGACAAGAGGGTGAGGGAGATCCTCGAGGCGAGGAGGGAGGCGAACCGCCCCAAGAAGCCCGAAGAGGAAAGTCAGGAAAAGCCTGCCCCGGCCCCCCAGCCGCAGAACGTCTACGTCCAGCAGAACTTCTACCAGATGCCACCGGGATACATGCCTCCCCCGGGCTTTACCCCGATAGGGCAGCCGCAGATAAATCCGCAGAACCCCCTTCCAATTCCAGAAATCCCGCAGGCACCTACACAAGACCAGGCCGCTCCTCTCCCCGCTGAGGGCCAGCGGGAGGCCAGCCCCTCGGAACCTGTTGCTCCCATTGAGGAAAGCAAGGAAGGTGTCGCCGGATCGGATGAGATAGGAGTGGACGAAGATGAATAGGGTTCCTTTCCTCGCGATCCTTGGCGGCGATAGCGACCGTCACCTCCTGATCATCGCGATCGTCTTCCTCGTGGTCATCTTCCTTCTCCTCGGGCTCCTGGGAATGGCGATCCGCGCGACGACGAGCGCGATGGGCAAGAAGATGGACGACGAGCTCCACGACGCGGTCATCCACCGGGTCATCGACAACCCGAAGCAGCTGCTCCGCTACGGAAGGATCAAGAACGGCCGCGTGTTCTTCAAGTCGGCGCTCCCCGCTCTCGCGGTGCTGCTCGTCAGCATCATCCTCTATGTCTCCTATGCCGGCGCGACCGGGAACTGGCACGAGGACTTCCTCGGCCACTTCAGCACCCTCTTCTGGACCTGGGACTGGGACGACCCCTCCTGCTGGAGCAACTTCTGGGGGCTGACCCTCCTTTCCGGATGGCCTCCTCTCGAATCCAGCCCGCACTGGGTCAACGAGTACTGGGCCTCCTATATCCTCGTGCCCCTTTGGACCGCCTCCATCGTCCTCTTCGCCCTGAGCGTCCAGGCGTGGATCGCAAGGCTCCTGCTCCTCCACCGCCGGGTCCATAGCGTCTACGGGAAGTCCCTCGAGGGCTTCAACTTCTATAACGAAGAAAAAGCGGCCTCCCTCGGGAAGGCCGCCGATCCTGCTGACGAAGGGAAGAACCCCTCATAGGAACATATCGACGATTTCGAAGACGATAAGGCAGGCGACGACGACGTTCAGCGCCCAGATGGCCCAGTAGATCCTCTTGTTGGAGATGGTCTTCCTCTTGAGCTCCCCGATTTCCTCGTCGGTGAGCATGCGCTTCTTCATCTCTTCCATCGCGTCAATATTTTAAGGCGTTGCTCGTGCGGGGGAAGAGCTGGACGTCGCGGATGTTCTGCATCCCGGTGACGTACATGAGGAGCCGGTCGAAGCCGATTCCGAAGCCGGCGTGCGGGCAGCCCCCGTACCGGCGGAGGTTCCAGTACCAGTCCATGTCCTTGAGGCTCCCCATCTTCGCCTTGAGCTTCTCCGGGTTGTCCTCCCTCTGGGATCCCCCGACGAGCTCCCCTTCCCCGGGGACGAGGAGGTCCACCGCGGCGACGGTCTTCCCGTCCGGGTTCTCCTTCATGTAGAAGGCCTTGATCTCCTTCGGGTAGTCGGTGAGGAAGAGAGGGCCGAGGGCGATCTTCTCGCAAAGGTAGCGCTCATGCTCGCTCTGGAGGTCCATTCCCCAGAAGATGTCCTTGTTCTCGAAGGAAACGCCTTCCTTCACGGCTTTCTCAAGCGCCGCGATCGCTTCCGTGTAGGTCATGTGGCGGAACGGGGAGTTCAGGACGTGCTCGAGCTTTTCCTTGAGCCCCTGGGCGATGAACTTGTCGAAGAAGGCGATCTCGTCCGGGCACTTCTCGAGGACGGTCTTGATCGCGTGCTTCAAGGACGCTTCGATGATCTCCATGTCCCCCTTGAGGTCGCAGAAGGCCATCTCCGGCTCGATCATCCAGAATTCCGAGGCGTGGCGGGGCGTGTTGCTATGCTCCGCGCGGAAGGTGGGCCCGAAGGTATAGATGTCCTTGAAGGCGAGAGCGAAGGCCTCCCCGTGGAGCTGGCCCGAGACGGTGAGATGGGCCTCCTTTCCGAAGAAGTCGGTGAACGGATCCTTCCCTTCCGTAGCGACGCGGAAGAGCTGGCCCGCGCCTTCGGCGTCGTTCCCGGTGATGATGGGGGTGTGGACGTAGACGAAGCCCCTTTCCTGGAAGAAGGAATGGATGGCGTGGGCGAGGACGCTCCTCACGCGGTAGACGGCCTGGAAGGTGTTCGCCCTTGGACGTAGGTAGGCCTGCTCCCTAAGGAACTCGAAGGACGCCCTCTTCTTCTGGAGGGGGTAGTCCTCGGCGACATCCCCGACGAGCTCGATCGACTTCACCGCGAGCTCGAAGGGCTGCTTGTCGCTCGGGGAAGCCCTCAATGTCCCGTGCGCGACGATCGCCGCGCCGGTCTTGAGGCGGCTCATCATGTCGAAGCCCTGGTTCTCCTTCGTGTAGACGAGCTGGAGGGAAAGGAAATGGGTGCCGTCATGGAGTTCGAGGAAGGCCAGTTGGCCGCTCGGACGGTTGGTGCGCACCCACCCGGAAATGACCACGTCCCCAAGATTCAGGACGGGTTCGATCCCTTCCGCCCGGTAAAGGGCGATGAGCGAGCCTACGGTGACCGTTCGTTCCATGCGATTACCTCACTTTGCCCCGTGGTTATAAGGCGCGCGCGACGGAAAGACAAGGGAAGGCGCCGGAAGAGGGAGGCAAATGCTTATCGAAAGCCTTGGAAGGGATGAAGTCCTGGAGGGGAAGGCATAGACTGCCCGCATGAGAAGGCTGTTCATCATCCCCGCCCTCCTCCTCGCCCTCGCGGGCTGCACCCCAGAGACATCCTCGAGCACTGTAAGCGCCAGCCAGGACGCCTCGGGCTCCTCCTCTGAGCCCATTAAGAGCGAGAGTTCCTCGCTCCTCGAAGATCCCTCGTCCTCCTCGTCCGTTGACGACACTCCGGTCGAAAGCGCGGACGTCCTCTTTCTTCCGGAGGATTGCCCCGCCCCGAACGCCGGCTCCTACCCTGAGGCAAGCACCCTGGAGGTCGACGGAGCGACTCTTGCCTACCGGAACATCATGCAGGGCGGAGGCGATGACGCCGGCACAATCCAGATCAAGAAGGAAGACTCCTACATCCGTCTGGAAAGCGACCACGCGTTCAACAAGGTCGTCCTTGTCCAGGAGGACGATTCCAACGAATGGGTAGGGATGGGACATCTCCTCCTCTCCGCGTCAGGCAAGGGCGGAGAGGGTTCCATCGAGGCGAGCGAAAGCAAGGAATCCATCCCCTCCTACACGAACGAGGAATACGGAATCTTCGAGAAGAAAGTCTGCGTCTGCACATGGACCCTCGAAGAGACAGGATACCGCTTCGAGCTGACGCCGGACCCGGAGGCCGGAAGAGCCATCTACCTCCACGCCCTCCACATCAGCCTGGAGTAATTGATATGTGAAAAGCGCCGCAATCCTGCGGCGTTTTTCCTAGAATTCCCTAAACTTGTCGATTCGCCAGTTCGGATCGACGGCGACGGAGAGTGGAGCGAACAGCCTTTCCTCGTAAAGATGCTCCGCCACCTTCGCGATCATCGCCGCGTTATCCGTCGTGCACCAGAGAGGCGGGATAATGAGGTCGATCCCCTCCCCGCGGATTTCCTCTTCCATCCTTCTCCGAAGGTCGCTGTTCGCGCTCACCCCTCCGGCAAGGACGACCTGGCGCACCCCGAACTCGCGGGCCGCCCTTTTCGCCCGGTCGACGATCATTCCCGTCGCGACGTCCTGGAAGGAGCGGCACATGTCGTCGAGCCGGATCTCCTCGCCCTTCATCCTGAGATTGTTCACGAGGTTGCTCACCGCGGTCTTGAGACCGGAATAGGAGAAGTCATAGCCTTTCTGCCCTTTGAGAGGCTCACTGATGTCGTAGGTATGCTTCCCTTTCTGAGCGTGCTGGTCGATGGGAAGACCTCCCGGATAGGGAAGCCCGAGGATCCTCGCGACCTTGTCGTAGCACTCCCCGACCGCGTCGTCCTTCGTCTCCCCGATGACTTGGAAGGACATGGGCGCGTCCATGAGGACGAGCTCCGTGTTCCCGCCGGAGACAACGACGGCGAGGAGAGGGAATTCCAACTTCCCGACGTACTCGTTCGCGTATATGTGCCCCGCAAGATGATGAACTGGAATAAGGGGAAGATCGTGAGCGAGGGCGAGCGTCTTCGCTGCCTGGAGACCTACATGGAGGCATCCGATGAGGCCCGGTCCCCGCGTCACCGCGACCGCGTCCATGTCCCTCGCGGAAAGGCCGCTTTTCTCGTAGGCCTCCTTGAGGCAGACGGCGATGTTCTCCGCATGGAGCCTGGAGGCCACTTCCGGCATCACTCCTCCGTACTTCCGATGGACGTCCACCTGGGAGGAGATGACGTTGGCCAGAAGCTTCCCCTCGGCGAGGATGGCGACCGCTGTCTCGTCGCAGCTGCTTTCTATCGCAAGGATCTTGCTCATGAGATCAACCCCTTCACGTAGTACTCGGCGTCCTCCCCGTCCTCGTAGTAGCCCTTCTTCCGGCAGACGAAGAGGTAGCCCCTCTTCCGATAAAGCGCCTTGGCAGGCTCGTTGGAGGCCCGGACCTCGAGGGTGGAGGTGAGGACCGCCTCCTCTTCCTTCCGGAGTTCCTCCTCCATCCGGTCGAGGAGAAGGGTGGCGACCCCCTTCCTCTGGGCGTCCTTCCGGACGGCGAGGGAGGCGATCGTCGAGCTATCGAAGGTCACCATGTAGTCGAGGTAGCCTAGGAGCTCGCCTTCCTCCTCCGCGACAAGGAAGACCCACGGGGAATCTTCCCCAAGGTCCGACTCGAACACCTCGAGCGGCCACGGGGTCTTCATCACCTCTTTCTCGAGGAGGGCGATCGCCGGGGCGTCCTTCCTCTCCCCCTTCCTGATGGTAATCATCGGAGGTAGGTCTCCTTGAGGTAGACGGGCTTCGCGGAAAGAACCTCCTTCTCCAAGGTGTCCTCGCGGAGGGCGAGGAGAAGGTTCGTGGGGATATCGGCCCGATGGCCTTCGATCCCCAGGTAGGAAAGGTCGCCGCATAAGGACGGGTTCCCAAGGCTTTCGCGGATTCCTTCGATTTCCTCGTTCTGGACGATCCGGTCGGGAATCAGGTTCTCGCCCGAGGGGGAATAGGCCCCGAGGTAGCTCCTCCCCGCTCTCGCGTTCATCAGGCAGAGGGAAGTCTTCCCGGGCTTCCTCAGCACCTCGAGGCTGGAGACGAGATGGAGGGGGATGGAGAGGTCGAAGGCGAGCACCTTGGCCACCGTGAGCGCGACCCGCACCCCGGTATAACTTCCTGGCCCCTTGGAGCAGACGACCGATTCGATTTCCTTCGGATAGATTCCGTTCCTCTCGAGAAGCTCGTGAATCCTCGGGACGAGAAGCTCGCTTTGCCTTTGCCAGGCCTCCTCGACGGTCTGGTCGAGGATGGTTCCACCACCCGCGAGGGCAACGACGAGAAGGCGGTCGCTCGTATCAAGAAGCAGGCTAGGCATGGAGGGCCTCCTTGAAGCGAAGGGCGACCTCATGGGACCTCTTCCCTCCGAAACGGACGTTCATCCTGCGGACATCCCCTTCGTGCAGGAGCTCGATCTCAAGATGGTCCTCCGGGATGAGGGGGCGGATGAAGTCAGGCCACTCGATGAAAGAGACCCCGTCCCCTTCGATCGCCTCGTCGAGCCCGATGTCGATCATCTGTCCTTCCAGGCGATAGGCGTCGATGTGGTAGAGGGCGGGCTTCGCGTCGAAATAGCACTTCATGATGTTGAAGGTCGGGGAAATGACCTCGTCCCTCGTCCCCAAGGCCTTGGCGACCCCTCCGACGAAGGTCGTCTTGCCCGCCCCGAGATCCCCGCGGAGGGCAATGACGTCCCCGGGAAGGAGAAGAGGGGCGAGAAGCGAGCCCGCGCGCCTTGTCTCCTCACTCGAGAACAAGAGATAGCCATCAAGCAACAGTTCCATAGGAAAGCGATGCAATTATAGACATACTGCTTCCCAGGAGCGTGCTACCATGCAGCGCATGGAAAGAAAGGTCGTCATCGTCGGGGCGGGTCCCGTTGGACTAAGGCTCGCCGGGCTCCTTGGGAAGGAAGGAATTCCCGCGACCCTCGTCGAGGCCTCTTCCTTTCCAGGCGGCCAGATGAGCGCCCTATACCCGGCGAAGGCGATGGAAGATCCTCCAGAGTTCTCTGGACTGAGCGCGAAGGAGGCCGTCGATCAGCTTGTCAAGGAAGCGAAGGGACAGGAGATCCTATTTGGGACGAGGGTCGTCTCCTTCGAGCCGGATGGGGGTGGTTATTCCGTAAGCCTTTCCAACGGGAAGGAAATACACGCGGACTTCCTCATAATGGCAATCGGAAAAGGAATCTACCGTCCGAGGAAGCTTGGGCTAGAGGGAGAAGGATGGGCCAGGAACATCCTCTACAAGGTCAAGGACCCGGAGATGTTCCGCGCGAAGAAGGTGGTGATCCTGGGAGGAGGAAACGCGGCGATCGACTGGGCCCGCGACTTGTCCAGCATCGCTTCCCATATCGTTTTATCCCATAGAAGAACGGAGTTCCGCGGGGATATCCATAGGCTGGACGAGAAATCCATATCCATCCTGACCCCTTACGCCCCTACGAGGATCGAGCTCGAAGGGAAAGAGGTTCGCGCCCTTTATCTCAGGGAAACGGAAGGAACAAACGAACAAGCGATCTACGGGATCGACTATCTCCTCGTCTTCTATGGGATCGTCAGCGAGAACCCCGCCTTCCCCTTGCCCTCGCCCCGCTCGATCGACTTCCAGGGCTACCTCCATGACGATGTCCAGGAGACCTCTCGTAACCTCTTCGTGATTGGGGACTGCTCCCTTAAGGACAGGGAGGAAAAACGGCTGCTCCCGGGATTCCGAGAGGCAGCCATCGTCGCAGGCGAGATCAAAAGAAGGCTCTCATGAGTCCTTCGTCATCCGATCGAACTCTTCGAAAATCCGGTCACAGAATTCCTTGGAGAAGGGAGGATCGCCCGCCTTCATCATCTCTTCGATCTCCTTGACCGCAGACTGGCACTTCTCGACGACCCAGGAAGGGTAGTTGAACTGGCGCATATGGACGTCAAACTCCTTCCCGTCCAGAAGGCGGATGCCCCCGTCCGGGTAAAGCTTCACGTCGAGGTCGTAGTCGATGTAGCGAAGGAACCCTCCGTCCTTGATGGTGGGGGAGGCGATGTTCACGTAGTGGACGATCCCTTCCTCCTTCCGCATGGAAAGGACGTTAAACCAGCGACGGCGGAACAAGTAGAACACCGCATTCTCCCTCGTGATCCACTTCCTCCCGTCCCCTTCCGTGACGAGGGAATTCCTCGAGCAAAGGGCCCAGAACTCAGGGCACTCATAGGTCAGGAACGCCGGCGACCACTGGCGGTGGAAGCTGCCGTCGTGCTTATAGGCCTGGACCCTGGTCCAGCGCCAGGGCGGGCGATGCAACGAAAGATAGGTCCTGTCATCCATATAAAGAGCGAGTTCCCTCCGGAACCTCGCCTGGATTATAGACCAACCTAGCGGCCGCGCCGATAGATGATGGCGCCAAGGTAGCTGACGAGTTCCCTGGCCGTGTCCGAGACCTTCTCAAGGCACGAGTAGAACTCGCTTGTCTCCATGATGTAGAGAGGGTCCTTCGAGTTCCTGTGGAGGAGCGTCATGTCGTTCAAATACTCCGCGTCCCCCTGCTCCTCGAGCCTCGCGACGTCCTCGATGAGAGGCAGGAGCCCTTCCTTCCGGGGCTTCCTGTCGAAGAGGCGGAGCACCGCCCGGCATTTCTCCAGGCACTCGATGTTGAGCTCCATGTATTCCACGGAGTCATGGGGGAGCGCCTCGAACTCATATAGGTAGCACCGGAGCGAGATCTCCTCGATCGCGTCGGTAACGTCGTCGATGAGGTTCACGATCTCATAGATGTCCGTCCTGCGGAAGGGGAGGAAGCGGTCCTCCATGGCCTTCTCGACGAGGGCCTTCCTCCTTGCGTCCGCCTCATGCTCGATGCGGTGCACCCGGGCGCGGAACTCCCCTAGCTCCACCTTGCGGTAGCTCTTGAAGAAGAGCTCGACTTCGTTCGCCGCCTTCGTGGCGAAGGAAAAGAGGTCGCGGAAGCCCCGGAGGTACCACTCGGTCTTCCTCTTGCTCGCGTAATGGAAACCCATGGCCTGATTATAGGGACGGGAGGGCGGACTTCTCCATAGGAGACGAATATGAAAACGCTCCCCCGGAGGAGAGCGTTCCCTGATTCCTTCTACTTCAGCGTCTCGTCGAGGACGTCGATGAAGTCGAACACCTTCTGGATGTCAGCCCGATGCTGCATGTAGGGCTTCGGGTCCATCGGATCCCTCATCGGGAGCACCATGAGGTCGTCCTCGTAGCCGAGGAGGAAGTAGGTTTTCCCGGGGAGGATGGCGATCGAGAAGTCGACGAAGGTCGCGTTCGTGACGAAGCTCGCGAGAGCGTCCCTGACGCGCTTGGTGAGGATGGACTTCGCCGTCTTGGGGCCATAGACGACCATGTCGCTCGTGTCCTCGAAAAGGTCGCCGAAGGCCTTGAAGTTGGTAGGAGGAAGGGCGCGGGCGTTCCCCTTCCGATAGATGGCGACGTCCTTCCCCGTATAGCCGTTGTTGATGACGAGGATGTCCCCGATGAAGACCGTCTTGGCGATCTTGTTGTCGACGCTCTGGGCGGCGCACTCGCTATAGGAGACGGACCTTCCCTTGTAGTTGAACGTCAGGAAGTTCCTCGAGGTGACCCGGTTCACGTCCTTGTAGAGGTTCGCGCCCTTGAACACCTCGGGGTCGAGCTTCGCGTCGATGTCCTGGCGGAGGTCGGACACCCTGCTTCCGAAGGTGTAGTCGTTGTAATCGTTGAAGAAGGAATCGAAGTAGGCGTCCATCGCCTTCTTCGAGGCCTTGTTCGCGAAGATGGTGTAGACGGCGATCCCGGCGATCGCGACGACGCAGAAGCAAAGGCCGAACACCCAGGCATAGTCCTTGAGGGAATCGATGAAGGAGGGCACGAGCCAGCTCACGAGGATGATGCCGATCCCGATGATGGTGATCGGGGTCTTCCAACGGTTGGCTTTCTTGTATTCCTTTTGGAAGAGGGCGCGCGCCTCCTCCATGTGGGCGAGCCTCTCGTCCTCGTAGGCGAAGGTCGGGGCCGGGGCGGACCTCGCCGCCTTCTCCCTCTCCTCCATTTCCTTGCGGAGCTCCTCGGGACTCTTCTCCCCTTCCTTCAGGAGAGTGACCTTCTCCCCTTCCTCCTCTTTCGGAGCAGGGGCGGGAGTCGGCTGGTAGGGGTGCTCGTCCGTGTACTCGCTTTCCTCTTTATCTTCGTCGTTCCCTTCTGTTTCTTCCGAAACCGGGGCGGCTTCCTTCACTTCCTCCACGATGGGGGATTCCTCTTCCTTGGGTTCGGGACCTTCCTCCGCGGAGACAATTTCCTTCTTCTCTTCGTCGATCATCTGAAAACACTCCTCGACTATGCGGAAGATAGCACAAAAGGAGGCGCACTTCCCTATTTAGTTGGAAGCCTGCCCTCCTTCCGCGCCTTTCCCTCTCTCCACGGGAAGGATCTTCTCAAGCCTCCCGAGAGCGGGATAAAGGATGAGGATGACTCCCGCGGTGACCGCGCCGGTGACGAAGACATAGACGACGTTATAGGCGCAGGCGGCGTATAGGTCGTAGCCGTAGTTCACCATCGAAGAGACGGTGCCTCCGACGAAACGGACGAAGCTTTGGAGGGAGGCCGCCAGCAAGATCCAGAGGAAGCCCCACGGGGTCCAAGCCTTGTCCTTGGGGAAGACGAGGGGGCGGAAGAATCCGAAGACGGCGATCGACCCGAAGCCGACGAGGTAGTCGTAAGGATAGGTGTAGAGCCCGTACCCGTCCGTCAGGCAGGTGACGAGCCCATAGACGAAGGCGCCGGCGACGAAGCCCTTTGCCGGGCCATGCCGGAGGGCGAGGTAGGCGAGGGGCACGAGCCCGAGGTTGATCGAGCCGCCCGTCTCCCCGATGGGAATGCGGATGAACTGGAGAGCAATCGCGAGCGCGCTCATGACGGCGATCTCGGCAAGGTTCCTTACCGAGAGGGTCTCTCTTTCGCTCGCGGAGGCCAGGGACATCGCCGCCCCGAAGAAGCTAAAGGCCATCATGACGATCGCCCCGGCGTCGAGCTCCGTCTCCATCGCCTCCGTCGCCGTCCAATAGGCCAGCCCGCCTTCCGCTCCCCCGAGCTGGGTGAGCGATTCCCCGATGTCATAAAGGGAGGGCGAGATAAGAAGAAGCACCCCCAGCACCAGGGAAAGGAGGGAGGAGGCTACCATGAGGCCCTTCCGGAACTTGCCGCCGACGGCGAGGAGGATGGAGAGGACCGGCATGATGATGAGCAGGAGCACCATCGTCCAGTTCGTCCCCCCGTCGAAGAGGGTGGAAAGCCAGACGGGGAGGGGTGTCTCGCTCAATGCTTCGGCCGCGTACTCCTCGCCGCTCGTAAGGACGGACAGCGTGACCGGCACGCTTTGGTAGAGGGGCATCGCCCAGCCCAGGAGTGCAAGGCCGAGGATGACGAGGGTCATCTCCCAGCGGTGCTCCCGGAGCCACGCCCCGAGCTTCTCGAATTTCGCTTCCATGGAAAGCGCCTCCTTTCCGGAGGCGCGCGAATAGCCCTTGGGGCCGCTTACCTCCGCCGGCATTACCCGGATCAGGTACCGTCGAGCCGCCTCTATCGGCTCCTCTCAGCCCACTGGGGTGAGCTCCGGACGGGATGACTATAGTTTCAGGAGTTCCGCCAATCAATCGGGGGAACGCCATGGGCGATGAAAAAGTCGTTTGCCCGGCTGAACTGATGCTGTCCGAACCAGCCGCCCCGGTTGGCAGAAAGGGGCGAGGGGTGGGCGGACTCCAGGACCAGCCTATCCTTTTGGTGGACCATGGGAGCGAACTTCCTCGCGAAGTTCCCCCAGAGGAAATAGACGATCGGCTGCTCGAGGGTCTCGATATAGGAGATAACGTCCTTTGCGAAGAGGAGGTATTCCTCCCTCTTGTGGGAGAGGGGCTGCCCTTCCCTCACGGTCAGGTAAACGTTGAGGAGGAGCACCCCCTGCCTCGCCCAGGAATATAGGTCCCCCTTGCCGAAGTCCATCTTCACGGAGCAGTCCCTTTCGATCTCCTTGTAGATGTTCACGAGGGAAGGCGGGGTGTCGATGCCCGGAGGAACGGAGAAGGCAAGGCCCATCGCCTCCCCGGAGTTGTGGTAGGGGTCCTGGCCGATTATGACCGCCTTTAGGTCCTTGGGGCTGGTGAAGCGAAACGCCTGGAACACCATGTCCCGGGGCGGATAAACGGTCTCCTGGTCGTACTCCATGTCCAGGAACTCCTTGAGCGTCCTCGCGTACTCTTTCTCCCGGACCTTAGAGAAAAGCGCATCCCAATCCTTCAGCACCCGTTGACTATACTCCCCCGAAAGGGGCGAAAACCCTATAATCCTTCCTTGCATGCGGCTTCTATGGGTTTTCTCTCACCCCGCGCCCTATAAGCGCCAGTTCTTCTCCCTCCTAGGCCAGAAGGTGGAACTCACTGCGGTTTTCGAGAACGAGAGGGAAGACGGGAGGCACCCGTGCTTTTACAAGTCGACGGGGGAGCACTACGTGGAGAAGTTCCTTCCCAAGCGCGGGAAGGGGAAGGCCCTCCTGAAGGAGATGAGGGAAGGCTCCTACGACCTCGTCGTCATGAACGGCTGGGCCCAGCCCGCGGAAATGCGGGGCATCCTCGAACTGAACAAGACGAAGACGCCCTATTTTTTCCTGATCAACGGGGGCAGGATCAAGGAAAGGGAGAGCTGCCTGAGAAAGGCCTTGAAGAGGAAGTTCATCCGGAGCCCCCACGCAACCTTCCTCTCGCCTGATCCCATCTCTTCGGAGTACCTGAGGCACTACGCGGGCAGGGACATCCCCATCCGGGAGTATGTCTATAGCACGATCCACGCGAGGGAAATTCCCAATCGCCCCGCGACGAGGGAGGAAAGGCTCGCCTTGATGCGCTCCCTCTCCATCCCTGGGGAAAGGCTCTACATCTCGATCGGGAACTACATCCCGAGGAAGAACCTGATGTCGCTCCTCCGCCTCTGGAGACGGATGGGGAAAGAGGACACCCTCCTCCTCCTTGGGAACGGAAAACAGGAAAGTGAGTACGAGACCTTCATCAGGGAAAACAACCTGACGAACGTAATCCTCGGGGGCTTCCGTCCCCACGAGGAGACGCTTTCCCTCCTCCGCGCCTCGGAATGCTCCTTCTTCCCTACGAAGGAGGACATCTACGGGCACGCGGTGAACGAATCCCTGTCGCAAGGGACACCGGTCATCTGCTCTCCGAACACGAACGCAGGGCTCCATCTCATCCAAGGGAAGAACGACGGGCTTGTCGTCTCCTTCGAGAATGAAGAACCAATAATTCGGCAACTTAATGCCGGTTTTGCAGACGAAATTCGAGAAAACGCCCTCAAGGTCGCCCGCAAGAACACGTATGAGGCGATGCTTGATTCCTTCCTCTTGATCCTTGAGGAATGGGAAAGGGAGCATAGGAAATGAAGGCCTTCTATCTGACGACCGCCCTCCCGGAGGAGGAACGGAAGCGTCTACTGGACGAGGGAGAAGCCCCCAACAACCCCAGCAACCAGAACTACCACTCGCGCCTGATGGAGTGCATCTCCACGTTCATGGAGCTCCATGCCGTCTCGAGGACAAGGTACGCGAAAGGAATGGGGAAAGTCCCTGGATGGACATTCCTGGACGCTTCCGGTCACCTCCCGGGAAGGACGCCGCGCCTTCCCGCAGAAGAGGGGGACATCATCTTCTTCGATGGGCTTTCGCAGACCTTGTTCAAGGATGCGATTTCGCTCTGCCGCAAACACAAGGCGAAGCCTGTTCTCATCCTCACGGACAACCCGGAGAACATTTCCGGGGTGGCAGGGCCCTACCTATGGGCGTTCCGCAGGAACATCGCACAGTACGCGGAGACAGGCGAGCTCGCGATCACCTTGAACGATCGTCTGGCAGAGATCTTCGAGCTTCGAAACCACTTGAATATCCCATTCGTCTTCCGGGAGAGGAGAGGCACGTCCTTCAAGGCTGCACCTAAGCGTCCCTATCTCTACTACTCAGGCGTCCTTCTTCCTGCCTATGGATTCCCCAACCTCAGGAAGGCCTACGCCCTTTGGTCCGAAAGGCATGGAGGGAACCCTCCCCTGGACCTTGTCTTCGCCGGCCACAGGCAGGACATCCTTTTCCGCGGCCCAGATGAGGAGCACGTGCGATTCCTCGGCGAGCTGACCGAGGAGGAAAACATCGAGTTCATGAAAGAAGCGACCCTTCTCATCAATCCGCGGACACCTAATGAAAAGCTCGATGCGGAGAGCATTCCCAGCAAGATGTTCGAATACCTTGCCTACGGGAAGGCCGTCCTTTCGGGAAGGCATCCCTTCTTCCTTGAGCACGTCTCTCAGGACATCAACTTCCTAGTAGACGGAAGCCCCGAGGGAATCCTTTCCTGGCTTGAGGAGCACGTCCAACCCGACGGTTCCCTCCGCGATGTCCATAGGAATGACGCTTCCCTCAGGATTCGTGACCTATATTCGATCGAAAGGACGGCACGTCTAATCTCGGAGGCACTGAACGCCTAGGAGCAGCCCGCCAAATAAAGAAGCTTCCGTTCGACCTCGTCCACAAATCCTTGCAAGGAGAAGTGGACCTTCGCGTAGCCTTCGTTCAAGGAGCCTAGCCGCTTCTTTTCTTCCTCGCTAAGGGAGGCGATCTCCCGGATCGCCTTGGCGATCGCCTTCTCCTCAGGCTCTACGAGATAGGCTCCGCCAGCTTCTCTCAGCACCCTAGCCCCGTCCCCTCCTATTACCCCGATCACGGGTATTCCATAGGAAAGGGAGTTGATGAGCTTGTTGGGGATGGTCGAGGAGACGACCGTCCCGTCTCCTCTCAAGGAAACGAAGGAAGCGTCCATCGTCCTTGCGATCGCAACGAGCGCCTCCCTCCCTATAGGCTCATGGAAGACAACCTTGTCCCCAAGGCCCATCTCCTTGGCAAGGGACTTACACTCCGAAAGCAAGGATCCGTTCCCGAACACGTGGAGGTCGATATCCTCCTCTCCAATCTCGCCCATCGCCTTGATGAGGAGAGGGACGAGCTGGAGCCTTCCCACGTTCCCCGCGTAAAGGAAGGAATGCCTCTTCCTCGGGAAGGAGGGGCATTCCCCAGTCTTTCCCTCGTCCATCGGCTGGGGAAGGTAGGAGATGGGGATGTTCCCTATCCTGCAGACATCCTGGAGATAGGGGATGAAGGAAGGGGAGGATACGAGAATCTCGTCCGCGGAGCAGTAGAGGCGTTCCGACCACTTCCTCAGAAGGGAGAAAGCGAACCCCTTCTCCTCATGATGGAGGACGGAGAACACAGAGGCCGGCCAGCAGTCCAGCACGTGGACGAGCATCTTCGTCCCCGCCTTCTTCCGAAGAAGCCTTCCCGCGGCGAGGTATATCACCGGCGACAAGGACCAGGCGTAGGTGACGTCGAACTCGCCGCGATACTTCCTCGCCCAGCGAAGGGAGGCCAAGTAGAAGGAAAGGTAGTTGAGCCCAAGGGACAAATACCCCTTCTTCCTCAAGGACACCTTGAGCCGGGCGACCCGCACCCCGTTCTCAAGGAAGATTCCTCCTTCCCTGTACTCAGGAGGAACTTCCCCAAGGCCGTAGTGAGGTACCTCGCATAGGACAGTGACCTCGTGCCCTCTTCTCGCCAGCTCTTCCGCGATCCGGAAACCCGGGACCTTCTCGGGATGGTAGTACTGGGAGAGAAAAAGGATGCGCATCGCCTAACTTTAGGGAATCCCTCTATAATCGGCAACCGCATGGATGCCTTAGGGACACGAGCAGACAAGCCTCTCGCGCGAGCGCTGAAACGCGTCTCCCCCTCTTTGTTCCTGAAGGCCCAGTACCTTTATCTCACCGGACACTTCCTTCACCTGAAGAAGCCTGTCCGCTACACGGAGAAGCTCCAGTGGCTCCGCCTCTACGGCTACCCGAACGATCCCCTTGCCGTGAAGCTTTCCGGGAGAAGAGGCCTCCGGGAATACGCGGAAGAGCTGGGGCTAGCCGACTACCTCGTCCCCTCGATGGGAATATTCTCCGACTACGAGGCGATTCCTTTCGACAATCTTCCGGAAGCCTATGTCCTCAAGGCGACGCACGCCTCCGGCTTCAACCAAGTCGTCTTCCCTGGGAAGGACAAGGCAGAGGCCATCGAGGAAGGAAGAAGGCTCTTCGCCAAGTATCTAAAGACCGACTATGGGAAGCTCACCCTCGAGCCCCATTACTCCCCCATCCTCCCCGAGATCATCGCCGAGGAATATCTAGGGGACGGGGACGAGCTCCCTCCTGAGTACAAGATCCATGTCTTCAACGGGAAGGCAAGGAACCTATACCTCGTGACAGGTAGAGGAAAGGACATCCGCTACAACCAGCTCCTCGTCGACTGGACCCCGTTCCCGGAAAGCCAGTTCAACGGCTGGAAAGGAAGCGACAAGGTCCCACCCCGCCCAAAGGAGATGGACGAAATGGTCCAGCTCGCGGAACTTCTCGCGAAGCCCTTCCCCTTCGTCCGCGTCGACTTCTTCCTCGCGAAGGGGAAGATCTATCTCAACGAGATGACCTTCACGCCCGCCAAGGGGACCCTCCGGTTCGACAAGGATGTCGCGGACTACATCCAGTCCGGATGGCTCGATATCTCCGATTACCGGAAAAAGATAGAGGATTCGCTTAAAAAATCTCCAACGTCCACCCCGGAAGAGTGAACTCGTAGAGAAGAAGCCCGAAGTGCCCTTCGGTGTCCTCCTCCGCGTTCGCGCTGATTTCGTATTCCGAGGATGCGGGATCCTCCAGATACTCATAGGAAATCCCGAAACCCGCGATCGACCCAGTCTTGGAGAATTGGTCGAGGGGCACCCCTAGGAAGGCTACGTTCTCCCCTCCGTCGTTCGTATGGAGGGATACATCGTCCAGGACGACCGTCTCCGCGAAATAGTTATCCATATCCCCGAACCCGAAATAGAGGGTCAAGGCAATCCGGAGAGATACGTCCCTCGCCCCTCCGACGTCGGAGCCTCCCCTAAGGGAAAGAAGGATCCCATCCCCCGGATCTTCGATCTCGTGAGGGAACATGAGGGCCATCCCGCTTTCGTCAAGGTTCAGGAAAGCCTTCGAATGGTAAGTGTGGCAGGAGAGCTGGCCGTCATAGATCCTGGAGGCAATCCCGTCCGCGAAGGAGGGGTCCCTCGCGCTCATGGAGGCAGTTCTTCCGAAATCCCTCCCGAGATAGCTCTGCTCCATGGGGTGCGCTTCCGCATGGTAGGCGCTGATTGTTCCTCCCTCCGGCATCCAGGAGAACCATTCAGGGAACATTTTCCTCGGGGAGGGCCTTCCTGCGACTTCCTTGTCGAGATCCCCGAGGGCATAGCCATCCTTATCGACGACAGGAGGCAGGACGTCATTTGCCATGACGACCTTGTCCTCGAAGTCATTCCTTCCCGTGAAGTAGTAGTCGACCAGGCTTCCCCGGAGATACTCGTCCTCGCCGTATAGTTCCTTCACCCGGTCCATGCAGGAGCTAAGGGAAAGGGCGGCGGGCATAAGGAGGCTCAGGACGAGGAACGCGCTTCTTTTTCTCATGCCGCCTCTCCTTTCTTGGAGAATCCTAGGAGCCCCTTCTCGAATCGAGGGGCCGCGTAGCCAAGAGACAGGGCGAAGAGGGCGAACCCTCCGTTCCCGAACGTCGGGGACAGATACGCCGTAGGCTGCCTCACGAAAGGGAAGCGGTCCATCTGGAGGGAGGCATATAGGATCCACGCCATCGCGAAGAGGGAGATAAGAACCCTGTCCCATGCCCCCTTTCCGGCCCTGCAGTCCCGCGCCGCCCAGTAGCAAACGCCGATTGCGACGAGGAAGAGCCAAACGGAGGATAGGAAGCCCAGGATTCCCCCTTCCTCGAAGGAGGAAGTCTGAAGGTTCGTGAGGGGAATCTCGTTCCAGTAGGTGTATCCCCCGTTCCAAGTGGAGAAAGCGAGTCCCCCGGACGAGGTGAATGGATCAAGCCCGAAGAGGAACCCGAGGATCCCCGTGGAAGAGACCGCCTGGATTGAACGGTTGACCGGCTCCATGAAGCGCTGGTTGTCCAAGAGCTTCCTGAGGAAGCCGCTCCCATAGACATCCGTCCCGGTAAAGGCGAGGAAAAGGATGAGGAGGGAGAAGGCTACCGCGAGGGAAAGGAAGACGAGCATCAGGATACCCAGCCATCCCTGGGTCTTTTCCGCCCAGGGGATGAGCCGCAGGGCGATCCCCGCAAGATAGAAGGCTAGGAGGAGGATGAGGGCAAGGACGTTCGGAAGGAGGGCAAGGGCAAGAAGCCCGAGGAAGGAGCAAGAGAGGAGTATGCCGAAGAGAACCTTCCTCCCCCTTGGGTCAAGGAACAGGAGGCCGATCCCCGAGGCGGCAAGAAGGAACGGAAGGAAGGAATACTCGAGGACGGATACCGAGACGATCCCCGATGTGGTGAACAAGGAGGCCTCTTCCGAAACCTGGAAGGCCATCCCTTCCCAGTAGTAGACCTCGTTCGCATGGAGGGCCACATGAAGGGGTCCATAAAGGCTAAGCGTCGCGATGAGCGATATAAGGACCAGGAGGGCGAGGCCCAAGGCCCCGGAGGCGATCATCCCCTCCCTTACCCTGCTCTCCTCCCTGGCCGCCATAAGCCCGACCAGAACGGCGCCAAGAATCCCTATGATATTGAAAATCCAAAGAAATACCGCGAGAACACCGCTGATTTTCACTTGGAAGATCACCGGAAGGAACGCGAGGAGACATAAGGGAAGAAACCAGTACAGGTGCCTTAGAACATCCCTCTTAGAGAGGGCGCCTTTCTTATAGAGCAGCAATGCGAAAGCCCCCTCCAATGCGACTAGTACCGGCCCGAAGGTCGGCGAGGAAAAAGCAAGCCCAAGGAGAAAGAAGCTAAGGAAGGACAGGATCTCCTTCCAATAGGAAAGAACGAACGCCTTGGCCTTCTCGATCACCAGTAGGCACCTCCATCTATATATTCGCATCCCAAGGGCTTTTCGGCAGGGCGAATCCAATGCTCGTTAACGAACCTTGCCACGTGGGGCCTGCCATCCCATCGTTTCCCGAGGATCCCGAACATGGTCTGGAGGGCGCCTCCTACATGGACGGCAGACTTCCCCATCTCCCTGGCCTTGAGGAGATACAAGGGCGCGTACCCTCCTGCGCTTACCAGGGCGATGTCGAAGTCCGCCCTGCCGAACTCCTGGAGGGAGTCCCTCGCCATCTCGATATAGGACCTGCCCGGGTCGACGTCCCCGAGAGTAACGGGAGGCTTCACGAAGAGAAGCTCCATCTCGGGAAGGACTTCCGTTCCCTCAGGGAAGAGCAGCTCCTTCCTCCCGTACTGGGACTTCATCTCCTCTGCGAAAGGAGAAACGACCATGACCCTCATTCCCTTGAGGGCGTTGCTCCAGAAGGTCTGGAGAGGCTCCGTCCCTTCCCCTGTTAGGACAGCCTTCCCTTGGCAAAGCTTCCGGTAGAAGTAGTCCTCCATATGGACGCCATAGGAAGCTACCCCGTCGGCCTGCCGCAGCGTCCTCTCGTAAAGGGAGGCCCAGCCAAGGAGAGTCTCCCTGTCCGTGGGACGAATCCCCGCCCGGACGGATATGGCCCATCTCGCAGACTCCTTGAAGTCCTTCCTAAGCCCGAGACGCATCTGCTCCGCCCCGTTGAGGACTCCGAGCTCGCTCCCGGCGAACCTCGCCATGAGGAAAGGGAACCCGCCTTCCTTGAGGGAAAGGATTCTTCTCCTCAGCCACTCCCCCGTCCCTTCCAAGGGAAGGGCTGGCGTCCCTCCCAGCCGGAGAGGCGGCCTCCACCGATGGAAAACCCTCTCCCGGAAGACCTCAGGGATCGATTTCGCCTCGGCGAGGAGGTAGGAGAGCAAATCCGCCATATCGGTAATCTTATCCCGCGCGGGAAGAGGAGGCCCCCAAGCGCTTCCCACGCCTTATAATGCAACCGCTTACTGGACGTAGGCGACAGATAAGGCAAAGGAGTAGAAAAGACCAACATGCCATTCATCGAAGAGATCCACGCGCGCCAGATCATCGACTCGCGCGGCAACCCGACCATCGAGGTCGAGGTCACCACCGAAAGCGGCGCCTTCGGGCGTGCCGCGGTTCCTAGCGGCGCCTCCACCGGCGAGCGCGAGGCCCTCGAGCTCCGTGACGGCGACAAGAAGGTGTACGGCGGGAAGGGCGTCCTGACCGCGGTCAAGAACGTCAACGAGATCATCGCCCCCAAGCTTCTCGGCGTGAATGTCATGGAGCAGGTCCTCATCGACGAGACGATGATCGCCCTCGACGGGACCCCAACCAAGAGCAAGCTCGGCGCCAACGCGATCCTTGGCGTCTCCCTTGCCTGCGCGAAGGCCGCGGCCGACTACCTCGGCGTCCCCCTCTACCGCTACATCGGCGGCCCGAACGCCAAGAAGCTCCCCGTCCCGATGATGAACGTCATCAACGGCGGCAAGCACGCCGATAGCTCCGTCGACTTCCAGGAGTACATGATCATGCCTGTCGGAGCCAAGAGCTTCAGCGAGGCGATCCGCATGGGCGCCGAGACCTTCGCCGCCCTCCGCAAGATCCTCAAGGACAGGGGCGACGTCACCGCCGTCGGCGACGAGGGCGGCTTCGCTCCCAACGGGCTCAAGAGCAACGAGGAGCCGCTCGAGGTCCTCGTCGAGGCCATCAAGGCCGCCGGCTACGTCCCGGGCAAGGACATCTACCTCGGCATGGACCTCGCCTCCAGCGAGTTCTATAACGCCGAGACCAAGAAGTACGAGCTCAAGAGGAGCCACGGCGGCGAGCTCACCAGCGAGCAAATGGTCGACCTCCTCGAGAAGTTCTGCGACAAGTACCCCCTCATCACAATCGAGGACGGGCTCAGCGAGAACGACTGGGAAGGCTGGAAGCTCCTGACCGAGAGGCTCGGGAAGAGGGTCCAGCTCGTCGGCGACGACCTCTTCGTCACCAACGCCCTCTACGTCGAGAAGGGCATCGAGCAGGGCTGCTCCAACAGCGTCCTCATCAAGGTCAACCAGATCGGCACCCTCACCGAGACCCTCGACACCTGCGAGCGCGCCATGAGGGCCGGCTGGACCTGCGTGGTCAGCCACCGCTCCGGCGAGACCGAGGACACCACCATCAGCGACCTCGTCGTCGCCCTCAACGCCGGCCAGATCAAGACCGGTTCCATGTCCAGGACCGACCGTATCGCCAAGTACAACCAGCTCCTCCGCATCGAGGAAGAGCTCGGCGACCAGGCCCAGTACCCGGGCATCCGCGCCTTCTACAACCTCTACAAGTAGTTCCGGAAGGAGCAGGGAGGGCCCGCCTCCGAGGCGGGCCTTTTCTTGTCCCTCCAAGGCCATAAGGTGGGCAAGACTGCATTCCTAACGGGGGAACGTGCGCGAAAGTTAAAAAGAAACCCCCGGAAGGGCAAGATAGCCTTGCCATGGAAGAGAAAAGCGTCATCACCCTTCGCAAGGTAAGGAAGAGGTATCCGAACGGCCTTCTCGCCGTCCACGACTTCAGCCTCGACGTGAAGGAACATGAGTTCATCGTCCTCGTCGGTCCTTCCGGATGCGGGAAGTCAACCACCCTCCGCATGATCGCGGGGCTTGAGGAAATCACCGCGGGCGAGCTTTACATGAACGGCAGGTTCGCCAACAACCTCACCCCCAAGGACAGGGACATCGCGATGGTGTTCCAAAGCTACGCCCTTTATCCCCATATGTCCGTCTACAACAATCTCGCCTTCGGGCTCAGGATGCGGGGCAAGCACGTCCCTCTCCTGGACAAGGAAGGGAAGCAGGTCGAAGCGATCGACCATAAGGCAATCCGCCTCCTCGACCGCGACCTCAGGGACATCGCCAAGGACCTAAGGAAAATCGAATCCCTCCTGGCGAAACACCCCGAGGAAGGAATCCGCGACCCCGAGGAAAGGGAGTTCGTGGACGACCTCCTCGCCACGGAAAGCCGCCTCAGGGAGGAACGGCTCGCCAAGGAAAGGAAGCGAGAGCAACTCCTCGAGCATCCAGTCCCCCTCATGAAGCACGTCCGCTACACGAAGGAGGAAATCAAGGAAAGGGTGACTGCCGCGGCGAAAATCCTCGAAATCGAGCCCTACCTGAACGCAAAGCCGCGCGAAATGTCAGGCGGTCAGAGACAGAGGGTCGCGCTCGGCCGCGCGCTCGTAAGAAGCGTAGGAATCTTCCTCATGGACGAGCCGCTCTCGAACCTCGACGCGAAGCTCCGCGTCCAGATGAGAAGCGAGATCGTCGACCTCCACAGGAAGATCGGAACCACCACCATCTATGTCACGCATGACCAGACCGAGGCGATGACGATGGCCGACCGGATCGTTGTCATGAAAGACGGCCTCATCCAGCAGATCGGCACCCCGAAGGAAATCTACAACCACCCCGCGAACCTTTTCGTGGCCACCTTCGTCGGTTCTCCCGCGATGAACATATTCCCGGCGGAAATCAAGGAAGACGGGACCGTCCTCGTCGATGGCTCTCTTTCGCTCCCCCTCCCCGAGGGGAAGACGGATGAAATCCTCCTCTCCTACCAGGCCAAGGTCGAGCGTCTTGAACGAGAAATCCAAGAATTGGACAGGGAATTCAAAGGTTATCAGGAAGAACTGGCGGACGAAAAGACGAGAAGGTCGCGCAAGAGGAAGCTGGAGTCCCGTCTCAAGGAACTCTCCGAAAGGAAGGAAGAGGCCCTTGTCGCACTAGGACGCGCAAAGGACTACCTCGATGGAAAGGACCGCCGCGTGAAGATCGGCATTCGTCCCGAGGACATCCATGTCGCGTGCGAGAAAACGCCGATGATGACTGTGGAAAGCCACATCCCCGAGCTTCTTGGGAACCGTTACTACATCCACGGGACCGTAGGCGACACCCCGTTCGTCTTCGAATACGACACCAAGGGCGAGGTCAAGGAGGGCGACAAGATCCCTGTCCTCTTCGACACGGACGCCTTGCATTTCTTTGATAAGGAGGACGGCAACGGGCTTGCCTAGATCCATATGAAAAAGCGATTCTTTGGAAAACTGCTTCTAATCGCCCCTTTTCTTATGATTTCCTGCGCAGGAGACGTTTCGTCCATGCCCTCTTCAACCTCTCCAGCGGAAGAGTCCGGCAGTTCTTCGGTGGAAGAGTCAGGGAGCTCTTCCTCCTCCCAGGAGGAGCAAGCCGTTCCTCCCGCGGTGGACATCCTGGACGTACCCGCGGAAATGGAGCGCTACGAAGGGGCGAGGCTCTACGTCCTCGACGGGGAGAAGGAGACGGAAGTCCCTCTCCTCAAGGTCATGGTGAACGACAGCCATTCCTGGGCGATGCCCCAGTCCTCGCGCGTCCCCTCCGCCTTCGCCAGGGTCAAGATCCGCGGGCGGATCACCTTCCGCCTCCGCTTCGACGAGGCCTCGGGGGATAGCGCCCGCGTCCTCCCGTCCGGATGGAACATCATGCCCTCGGTGCGGGATGGCGGGAAAGTCATCGACTTCACCCTCTATTCCGCGGGAGCCTATTCCCTCGAGCCGGGCCGCGACCCGCTCAAGGCCATCATGATCGTCGCGGACGAATACGGCGAGGAGCCCATCGACGAAAGCAAGTACGAGAACGTCATCACCCTCGGGCCGGGCGTCCACACGAAGGAAAACAACGACCTCATCGGGGACAACAATAAGATCGTCCTTGAAAGCAACACGCTCCTGAAGCTGGAGGAAGGGGCGGTCCTCCAAGGCGCCCTCACCGCGAACGAGGCGAAGAACATCGCCGTCGTAGGCCCGGGCATCATCGACGGGTCGACCTTCGACCGCCAGAAGGACGCGCTCGTCCCCCTTGACTTCTCATCCTGCGAGGGAGTGATCATCAAGGACGTCACCTTCCTCGATCCCTCCGCATGGGTGGTGAACCTCTATTTCACGAAGGACGCGATCGTGGACGGGGTCGCGATCGTGAGCAGCCGCAGCAACGGGGACGGCATCACCCTCCAGTCCTGCGAGAACGTCGAGGTGAAGGACTGCTTCGTCCGCTCCTACGACGACTCCCTCGTCTGCAAGAACTACGCT
Organism: uncultured Bacillota bacterium; assembly: GCA_949289845.1. GTDB lineage: Bacteria > Bacillota_I > Bacilli_A > RFN20 > CAG-826 > UBA4951. The sequence goes on along the minus strand of CASEPN010000002.1, from coordinate 105,595 downwards.
CTTCCCTACGGGAACCCCGACCGCGACAGCCACGGCTCCTCGAGGAACATCCATTTCCACGACATCGTCATCTGGACCGACCTCGCGCAGTCCACCGAGATCGGCTTCGAGACCGTCGGGGAGGAAATGGAGAACATCACCTTCAAGGACCTCACCGTGGTCCACGCCTACCACAAGCCGGTGGTGAGCATCCATAACGGCAACTACGCCGACATCCACGACATCTCCTGGGAGAACATCACCGTCGACGACTGCTCCGTCGGGCTCGGGGACGCGGGCAAGAGCCACCTTGTGGAGATGACCGCCGAATACTCCGCCACATGGAGCGAGAACCCCGCGTCCGGGGGCACCGAGATCGGCGACGTCCATGACATCGAGGTAAGGAACCTCCTCGTGCGTTCCGTCCGCTCCGGCCTCAGCCCCACCTTCAACTTCGCCGGCAGCAAGGACCAGCGGCTCGATCCAGAGTTCAAAGGACAGATCGCCATGGTGTCCGACGTCCTCATGGAGGACATCGAGCTCGAGGGCGAGATGGTGCTGGAAGGAGATTCCCGCATCCGCAAGAACGAGTACACGGAGAACATCTCCTTCGCGGAAACGGGGGAGAAAGTGACCGGGGCGACCCTCCGCCGGAGCATGTCCTCGGAGGAGCTGGACGCCCTCGAAGGGCCCCTTCTCATCGAATAAGCAGGTTCACCCCCTCATCTTGCAGTGCCCCCTTCTAGGCCGGGAAGGGGGCCTTTCCATAATCGGAAGCATGATGAAGCGCATATTAGCCGCCGGGCTTCTTGCCGGCGCACTCCTCCTCGCCTCCTGCGGGCCGGAGGAGGCCGTCACCACTTCTTCCAGTTCCTCGGAACCGCCTGTGTCCGAGAAGATCCAGAAGACGAGGATCGTCACCTACGAAGGCCCCTCCATCATGCACACCTCCGAGCAGGTGGCGATCGAGGTGGAGGGCCAGGAGCTCTTCGTCTACGAGACGAGGGTCAACGACGGGCGGACGTTCAGCTGGTCCAACGACTACCGGATGTCCCCCTATAGCTACTTCGACTTCGAGGGGCGGGCGCACGTGTCGATGACCTTCCCCGAGGCGGTCGAGTCGGCGAGCGTCTCCCCCCTAGCGTATGGGATCGAGCCCACGATCGAAGGGAACGTCGTCTCCTTCGACCTCGAGCAGCCCAACAACTACGTCATCGAGATCAACGGCGATCCCAAGACCGCCGTCCAGCTCTTCGCCAACCCCCTTGAGGAAGATGTCCCTGAGGAAGGGGACGAAGGAGTCGTCTACATCGGCCCCGGCGTCTATGACGCGGGCGCCATCCCCCTCGAGGAAGGGGACACCCTCTATCTTTCCGGCGGCGCCTACGTCTTCGGAAACATCCGGACCGAGCTTCTCGACGACATCACCATCCGCGGGCGGGGCGTCCTTTCCGGCGAGACCTACAGCAGGGACGGGGAGGGCGACAACACCTGCCCCATCGAGTTCCGCGCTGGGAAGAACCTCCGGATCGAGGGCATCATCCTCGCCGACCCGGCCGGCTGGGCGGTCACCCTCTATAACTGCGACCACGTGACGATGGAGAACGTCAAGATCATCACCGCGCGGCCCAACGGGGACGGCATTTCCGTCCAAGGCTCCCGCGACGTCGAGGTGACGGGCGGCTACGTCCGCACCTGGGACGACTCCCTCGTCGTCAAGGACAACGACGGCCATAGCTCCGAAAGGGTCTCTTTCTCCCAGGTGAACGTCTGGACCGACCTCGCCCAGTCGATGGAAGTCGGCTACGAGGCCAACGGCGACGTCATGAGGAACATCACGTTCCGCGACATCACCGTGGTCCACAACTACCACAAGGCCGTCGTCTCCCTCCATAACGCCGACAGGGCGCAGGTTTCCAACGTCCTCTACGAGAACATCACCGTCGAGCACGGCGAGATGCTCGGGGACAACCGGAACGACGGGATAAACGACTACCTCATCGACCTTTCGATCGAGTACAACGCCGACTGGTCCGTGAACGAGGACCTCGGGGACGTGGACGGGGTCACCGTCAGGAACGTCCTCTTCCAAGACGTCCCGGACACCGCGATCACGCGCGTGAGGGGCGACCTCGCCACCGGGGCCGTCATGAGGAACGTCACGTTCGAGAACATCCAGATCGGGGACGTCGAGGCGAAGGACGCCTCCTCCCTCCGCCTCCAGGAAGGCTCGAACGTCGAGAACGTCTCCATCAAGGGAGGAACGGCCACCGGGGCGAACCTCCCCTATCCCTACGACCTGGGCGAGCTCGGGGACGAGGTCGAGAAGACCCATGTCGAGGGCATCGACCAGGAAGCGGTTCTCGTCCCGGACTTCGCCGTGCTCAAGGGCGACCTCCAGTATCTCGGGACGCCGATCGACTACGAAGTGAGCTCCGCCGCCCTCACCCACGGCACCGGGAAGCTCTTCAACGACCCTGCCGACGATGGCTCCGGCTCCTACGAAGATCCAAACGCCCCGATAAGCAACCTCTTCGACGGCGACCAGGCGACCGTCTTCACCTCCCTTGCCTACGACCAGGACGAGGAGGACGAGTTCCTCGCCCTCACCATCGAGTTCACCGAGCCCGTCTACGTCGGGAACATCCGCCTCATGGGTTCCGCCGACAACGACTACAGCTACCAGTACCAGATCAACACGAGGGCGAGGAGGGAAGGCGACCCCGGCTTCAGGAACGCCCAGAACCTCACCACCTACGCCCTCTCCCCCAAGCAAGGGAACGCCATCGAGATCGCCATCTCCGCGATGACCGTGGAGGCCCTCCAGTTCCGCATCTACATGGTCGAGGACGAGTACTTCCAGATCGATCGCCTCTCCTTCGGGTCCCTCGAGCTCTACGGACCCTCCCTCTCCTACAACAAGCCGATCGTCGACAGCACCCCCTACTCCGACGTCTACACCCCCAACCGTCTCACCGACGGGGATCCCAACGGCACCTCCTACTATGAATCGGACGGCTTCCCCGCGCACATCGTCCTTGACCTCGGGACGGTGTACGAGGTCCGCGTCATCGCCCTCAACCTCCCCAACTCCCTCATGTGGAACGCAAGGACCCAGAAGATCGCCTTCAGCGGCTCCGCCCAGGACATCCCCTACGGGAACGACGTCAAGTTCGACACCTTCCTCGAGGAACAGGACTACCTCTTCGACCCCCAGCAGGGGAACAAAGTCACCATCGAGCTCGCGGAGCCCGTCCGGATGCGCTACTTGCGCCTGGACATCTCCGCGAACGACATCGCCGGCGGGTATGGCGCCCAGCTGAGCGAGATCTACGTGTTCGGCTCCAATTGATTCTGGAAAGGAGGACCCCATGGAGAAGAAGTTCATCTTCGGCCTCGTGACCGCCATGGCCTTCATAGGCCTTGTCGGAAGCGCCGCCGAAACCCCTCTCGCGGCCAAGGCCGCAACCGGCGACCCCGCCCCGTCCTGGACCTACGACGAGGACCAGGACCAGATGGTCGACGAGCTCTACGATGACGACGAGAGGCGCACGCTCGAAGGAGGCGCCATCGACAGCGAGTTCAGCTACATCGAGGCCAGCCTCGCGCTCACCTCGCATAGCCCGGACGGAGCCATCTACCGCTACAGCTCTCAGCCCGAGAAGCAAAACGGGGCGATCCGCTTCGAGATCTGGCTGAGCGAGGAGGTCGACCTCTCGAAGGTGGCCTTCAGCGCCCGCGGGTTCGCGGCCGCCACGAGCGTCGACGCCTGGAGCGAGTCCGGGGTCCCCTTGAACGAGACCCAGGACGACTTCGGAACCGCTAACGACACCATCGAGCGCGAAACCTGGACGAGCGTGACCATCAACTACGCGAACTCCTTCGGCGAGATGGCCTACGCCGGCCACCCCGAGATGCTTGTCAGGAACGGGGCCGGCGGCTTCGCCCTCTGGACGACCGAGTCCACGACGGGATCCCTCCGCATCCGCAAGGTCGAGTACGTCGACGCCGGCGGATCGAGCACCCTCCTCGACGACTTCAAGCACGAGGCCGGCACTCCCGCGGGCGCCTACTGGGGCGGTCCTGGCGACGGGACGGAGGCCGTCCAGCGCTACGTCACCCTCAAGGACGGGGCCAGCTACAAGTACGCCTATGGCGAGGCTCTCGGCTTCGACTCCACGGTCCTTAGGATCCGCGGGGACTTCAGCGGGGCTTCCCTCGCTCTCGTCGCCGCGGACGGAACCGCCGGGACCGCAGTCCCCTGGGCGAGCCTCAAGGACCAAAACGGCGAGCCCGTCCCCACCTCCTCCACCGACTACGTGGACGTAGCGATTGACCACGAGCTCTCCGGCATCACGGGCGAGTACGCTGGCATCCTTCTCACCAGCACGACCGAGATGGACATCCGGACCTGGTACGCCTCCAACCTGCAGAGCAGGGTCGCCTACCCCTACGCCCCTTCGATCGACCTCTCCACCGCGAGCTATCTGAACGACTTCGAGTTCAGCTACTCGAAGGGCGGATGGCCGACCGCCTATAACAACGCCCCCGATGAGCTCGTAGCCCACGGCATCGACTATGTCGTCAACTGGAACGACGCGGAAGGGGTGAGCTTCGACGGCCATAACATGGTGCTCCCCGCGACGAACGGCTCCTATTCCAACTTCTTCATCGGCGCCAAGAACCCCGAGCCCAAGGACTACATGGTCGTGGTCGCGAAGGCCGAGGACGGGGCGGACTTCAATAATTTCCGCTTCAGGGTCGGCGGCAACACCGGAGAGACCTACTACAAGAGCGGCATCGCCGACTACGGCTATCCGACCGCGGACTTCAGCACGGTCGATGAGAACGACTACACCTGGATGGTGTTCTCCACCAACGAGAACGACAGCCTCAAGAAAGAGAACGTCAACGGAGAGATTAACCTCTACTGGAGCCACACCAAAGGCCAGATCCTCATCGACTCCATCTTCTTCGCCGACGCGGCCGCCCCTGAGCTTGGCGAGAAGTCCTCGATCGGAGCGCCCGGCTCTCCTGCCGGAGGCTACCTCTACATCGGCTACGTCTCCGAGAAGGCCAGGATCCTCACCCTCGAGATCACCGGCGGGGCCGGGGGCGGCGACACCTCCAACGTCGCCATCGAGCAGGAAGGCCTTACGAGCAAGTACCTCAAGGACGGCGCCCTCATCGGGAAGGACGGGACCGCGCTCGAGCCCCAGGCCATCGCCGAGGGCGAGACCATCACCCTGGAGATCGACCTTGAGAAGTCCGGATTCGATATCACGAAAGCCGCGCATTACCATGGTCATTTCAACGATATCGAGGGTCTGCCGACCACCGGGAACATCTCCCTTGCCGCCTATGAGACGCGCCTGGCCTCTACGGAAACCCAGTCGCTCCTCAGCGAGCCCCTCTCGGTCAGCATGGGCGGCGATTACGCCTATATCTCCGGCTACGACGTGAAGAACCAGGGCGACATTCTCCGCCTGAAGATCCATAGCGACACCGCCCGCGAGAACGCGCTCGTCGGCTTCCGGATCGAGTTCCAGGCCAAGGGCGAGGCCGCCCAGACCCTCTACTTCAACGCCGGCCAGCTCAAAGGCACGGACGGCTCCGCGATCGGCATGGGCCTTGAGGAAGGCGAGAACGTCCTCGAGATCGACCTCGCCAAGAGCGGCATCGCCTACGGCAAGCTCACCAACATCCACCTCCACGGCGGGGATGCGGCCTATGCCTCCTCCCCCTGCGCCTTCACCATCGAGGAGATGAGCCTCGTCCGCACCGACGGGCTCAGCGGGCGCTATGTCGGCGAGCTCTCCGGCATGGTGACCGACTTCACCGGCCCGACCGTCACGATCGCTCCTGAGGCCAGCAACTACGAGGTCGGGGACACCGTCTCCTTCACCGTCCTCGCCGAGGACGAGACGACCGCCTCCGAGGATATCCTCCTCGACATCGAGGTAACCTACGGCTCCGGCGACACCTTCGAGGTGATTGAGGCTGAGAATAATTCCTTCGTCGCGGAGAAGGCGGGCGACTACACGGTCACCGTCACTGCGACGGACGAGTTCGGGAACGAGACCATCGAGTCCATCACCATCACCGTCAGCGAGGCTTCCTCGCCCGTGGACCCTGACGATAGCGGGTCCGCGTCCACACCGAGCACCAGCGAGCCCGGCGCCAGCGCGAGCGAGCCCGGGCCCAGCGACCCGGTCGACGAGCCTGCCGGCCTTGAGCCTGGCGCCATCGCCGGCATCGTCATCGGCGCCATCGCCGGCGTCGCCGTCATCGGCTTCCTTGTCTGGTTCTTCCTGCTCCGCAAGAAGAAGTAGACGAACTGCGACTACCTGCCGGCCCCCTCGTGGGGCCGGCTTTCTCCGTTGAGGGAGGCTATCATGGAAGAGATGAAAAGGACCATGCTCATCGTGGAAGACGAGCCGCTCGCGCGGCTTGGCCTGAAGACGACGATACCCTGGGACAAGCACGGCATCTCCATCGTCGGCGAGGCCAGGAACGGCGAGGAAGGCTTCCAGAAGGCCCTCGAGCTTAAGCCCGACATCATCCTGAGCGACCTCAAGATGCCCCGGATGGACGGGGCGGAGATGATCAAGGCGCTTCGCGAAAGGGGCAACGAGAGCGAGATCATCATCCTTTCCGGCTACGGGGAGTTCGAATACGCCCGCACGGCGATCGAGGCGAACGTCGCCTCCTACCTCCTCAAGCCCGTCTCCAACGAACAGCTCATCGACGCGGTGCTGAAGTCCTGCTCCCGCCTCGAGGAGAAGGAAAGGTCCCTCCTCGCCAGGGGCGTCCTCCAGACCTCGAGGGAGGAGATGAAGAGGAAGCTCGTCCGCTCGCTCATCCGGCTCGAGTCCCTGGACGCCCTCCCTGAGATCGAGCGCCAGGCCCACGCCCTTGGCCTTCCCGCCGTCCAGGAAGGACGCTTCCTCATCGGCATCCTCGACGAGCCTACCAAGGAGGACCAGGAGGAGCTCAGCTACCTCGAGGAAGAGATCGAGGATTCCTTCCGTGTTTCGGAAATCCCCTGCACATCCGGCATCTATCATCAGAAACTTGCGCTCATCGCGGGAACCAAGGACATCGAGCGCCTCGAGAAGGCGATCCAGCGGACGCTCGAAAGGTACGAGAAAAGGACGAAGCTCACCTGCTCCATCGGCATCAGCGCCCCCTTCGAAGGCGCCCTCCACGTCCATGAGGCGTACGAGGAGGCGAAAAGCGTCGCCACCAACGGCCTCATGAAGTTCGTCAACAGCGTGCAGATCCATAACGAGGCCAGCTCGCGCTACACCCCCAACCTCATCCGCGCGGTCGAGATCATCGACAAGGAATACATGAAGCCCCTTTCCGTCTCCCTCGTCGCGGAAAGGCTGAACGTCTCCCCGAGCTATCTCATGCACCTGATCCAGAGGGAGCTCAGGACGACGTTCAACTCCCTGCTCACGAAGACAAGGATCCGCGAGGCGGAGACCCTCCTCCGCTCAGGCAAATACCGGGTGAACGAGGTCGCCTACAAGGTAGGATATGGGGACGAGAAGTACTTCACGGAAGTGTTCAAGAAGCAGACAGGGAAGACTCCGAGCCAGTACATGAAGGGGGAAAATGAAAGGAAGGACGGGAACTAAGAGGGGCAAGGAAACCACCACCCTGGCCAGAAGCGCCTCGTGGGCGCTCCTGGCCCTCTTCGGCGCATCCTTCCTCATTTCCCTCGGCTTCTTCGAGATATACCGGAACCTGACCATTCCCCGGGAGACAATCGCGAGAAGCGAGGAAAGGGCCTCGGCGATCGACCGCTCCCTCTCGAACGTCTTCTTCGACGTCGCCTCCCTCTCGCAGAACATCCAGTCGGAGGAAAACGCCGAATACCTCAGGAGATGCGAGGACAAGGACGCGGGCCTTCTTTCCCTATGGAACGCCGCCGGGCCAAACGAGGAGCTCTACCAGGGGATGTCCCTCGCCCTCGACGACGAGTTCCTCTCCCCCGACGGGAGCGCCTTCTCCTTCGGGAGCGAGGAAATCTCCCTCCTTGAAGAGAACGCGAGGAAGCTCATCGTCCTTGGAAACTACGGCACCCCGGGCGGCGCGTCCCTCGTCCTCGGGATCCATAGCGGAGGCACCTCCGGCTTCTACTTCGTGAAGGACGAGGTCGTCTCCTCCTTCCTGATGGACGAGGTGGAGGGCGCGAGGAACTACCTCGTCGACCGGAACGGGTTTGTCCTTGCGGAAGCCGGGGCGGGGGATAGCGCACCCATGGTCATCCCCGAGGCGGAAAGCGGCGAAAGGATGAGCGAGGAGGAAGGCACCTTCTTCCTCGTCCGGACGGAGCTCGACCTCGTCAGCCGTTACGGCAAGGTCCTGGAGCTCGTGCGCTACGTCCCGTGGGGGTATCTCTACGGCGTCTTCCTTCCGATCGAGGCCAGCGTCCTCTCCGCGCTTCTTCTCGCCACCCTCGCGATGGGCGGGGTCCTTATCTACCTCTTCCGCAAGATATCCAAGCCAATCCGCGACCTTTCCGCGGAAATCGCCGAGGAACTGAAGGAGGACGACCTCCGCAAGGTCGACCTTTCGAAGAAAAGAAGGAAAGGCCCGAAGGATGAGATCGACATCCTCAGCGACTCCTACTACGACATGATCGGGCGCATCCAGATGCTCATGGAGAAGCAGGAGCAGGACTATAGCCGCCAGAGGCAGCTGGAGCTGGACGCCCTCCAGATGCAGATCAACCCCCACTTCCTATATAACGTCCTGGACACCATCACGTGGATGGCCAAGCTCGGGGGCAACAAGAACATCGAGGAGTTCGCGATCGCCCTTGCCAACTTCTACCGCCTCTCCCTCCACAAGGGGGCGAAGTACGTCTCCGTGAAGGAGGAGATGGAAATCGTCCACTACTTCCTCGAGATCCAGCTCCGCCGCTACCCAGGGCTCTTCACCTACGGGATGCGCCTGGACCCTTCGGTCGAGGGTTGCCGCACCCTCAAGCTCATCCTCCAGCCCTTCGTCGAGAACGCGGTCAAGTACGCCTTCCCCAACGAGGAGGCGGCGGGGCGGATCGAGGTGCGGGCGCTTCCCTATGGCGAAGGGAGGATCCTCTTCGAGGTCGAGGACAACGGGGCGGGCTTCTCCCCCGCGGAGGCAAGGAAGAGGAACGAAGGCTCCCGCCGGGGCTTCGGGATCAAGAACGTCGAGGAACGGCTCCACCTCGAATACAAGGAGGAGGTCGAGCTCGCCGTGGAAAGCGAGCCCGGGAAGGGCACCAAGGTCAGGATCCTTATTCCCCGAACCCCGCCATCCGGCGGCTCAGCTCCCCCAGAGGGACACTGATCCTCCGGGAAAGACCGCGCGCGAGCAAGAACCCGAAGAGAAGGAACAGAAGGGAGATCGGGACATAGGCGGCGAGCATCCAGAGGTTCTCCCCGACAAGAGGCCCCTTCCCGATACGAGAAACCATATCCACCCCGTCCATGAGGGGCATCGAGAGGGCGAGCGTCCCATCCCGCGAGGAAAGTTCCGCCCCAAGCCCTTCCTCCTCGATCCTTTCCTTCCCCCCGAGGAACTGGAGGAGACGGTCCCCGTCGTGGAGGTAAAGCTCGCACTCCCCCATGTCCGAGAGTCCGGAAAGGGAAAGGAAGTCCTCGTAGACGCTTTCCGTCTTGAAGTCGGAGACGAGATAGGCGTCGCCCCGGTCCATCCTCTCGGCGAGGGTGAGGATCCCGTCCTCCTCCCTGTAGGAGCTGAAGTAGTAGGAGGCATGCCCCGCCTCCGTCCGGATGAAGAGGATGCTTTCCCCGGGGGCGAGGGAAGAGACCTCGGGAAGGGAAAGCATCTCCTCCTGGGAGGCGATGCCGCTCAAGGAATAGCTGCTGATGGGCGAGAGTCCCTCCTTGGCGGGGTATAGCGCCACCCCCATCAGGTGGCGGGCGCTCCCCTGCTTCTGGCTGAGCGCGTTCTGGGCGCCGGACAGGAAATTCAAATTTCCGGAAAGATAGCCGAGAATGTCGGAGTTTCTTTCCAAGGAAGACACGGAGCTCCTTACCAGGGACACCGAGAAGCGGAAATCGCTGGCAAGCCTTTCCAAGGACTCCTGGGCGCTCATCAGGAAGTCGCGCTCGTTCAAATAGAAGACCGCCCCGAGGATCGAGGAAAGCGAAAGGAGCACGCCAAGGAGCGTCGGCAGGAACGCCGCCAGGAAGAAGCGCCGCCTCGTCTTCTCGAACATAAGCGGATTATACGAGCAGGAAAGGGGGCCTATCTTGCAAATCCCCCTGCTACATGCGCAAAGAGGCTCGCTTTAGCATTCCGTCAGAGAGGAGGCCAATTCATGCCTGGATTCCTTAAGAAAGCCACGATTCTAGCCGGGGCGGCCATCGCCCTTGTTTCCCTGAACGGATGCCAGAAGGAGGACGGGAAGATCCACGTCGAGCTTGGCATGTGGCCGGCGGCCCAGCAGACATCGGACGTCGCCATGTTCAACATCTGGAAGCAGCGCTTCGAGGCGGACCATCCCGAATACGTCATCGAGCCCGCCAACTACGAGTACGCCCAGGACACCGTCGCCGTCGGCGCGATGTCGGGGACCCTCCCCACCGTCTTCCAGACTTGGTTCACCGAGCCGAGCATGCTGATCGAGCAAGGCTACATCCGCGACGTCACCGACCTCGTGAAGGAGGTCGGCTACTACGACGACATGGACCCCTTCATGCGGGAGACCCTCGAGGACGAAGAGGGAAACCTCTACGGAGTCCCGCGGGACGGGTATGGCTTCGGGATGCTCCTCAACCTCCGCTCCCTGACCTACTACGGCCTCATCGAAGGCGACATCGACGAGCATGAGTACGTCCTCTACGACGAAGCGGGCGACCCCCTCTACCCGACGACCTTCGCCGAGCTCGCCGACTGGGCCGAGCTCATCACCACGAACTCCGGGGGCGACTGCCGCGGGACCATGTTCTATAGCGCGAACCGCCAGGGAGGCTGGCTCTTCTCCAACATCGCCTGGAACTTCGGGGCTGAGCTCATGACGATCGACACCGGGGGCGCGCCCCACGCCTCGCTCAACGAGGATGCCGTGGTGGACGCCCTCCAGTACATCGCCGGGCTCCGGAGCAACGGCTATCTCGTCGAGGGGACGAGCTTCGTCTACAACGACTGGTACTCCAACATCAACGAGAGGATGGCGATCGCCTTCTGCGGCTCCGACGTCATCCAGAACGCGGTGACCCAGGGGTCCGTGGACCGGAACGACATCGCCTTCGTCCCGATGCCCGCCGGGCCGAGCGGGGATCGCTACAGCCTCTACGGCGGAACCCCCTTCGTCTTCGCCGCGAACGCCACCGACGAGGAAGTCAGGGGCGCCCTCCTCTTCCTCGAGTACATGGGCAGGAGCCCGGTCATGAGCGAGGCCCAGAAGACCGCGATGGTGGAAGGGAAGCAAACCTCGCTATCCAAGAACGAGCCGATCCTCCCCTCCATCCGCCCATGGACGAACGAGGAATACAACAAGTACGCGGACGAGCTCGACGAGCAATACGTCAACGTCAACCAGGACTACTTCAACGACTTCTTCGAATCGATCGACACGATGAGGAAGGAAGAGGCCCCCTACGAGGCGCAGAAGATGTACGACTACCTCGACCAGGCCGTCTCCGCCGTCCTCACCAACCCGAACATGAGCAGGGAGGAGATCAAGAACCAGCTGACCACTCTCAACCAGCAGTTCGAGCGGGACCTCGCGAAATATGCCTAGGAGAGGGGAAGCCTTCCTCACCAGCGAGGAAAAGAGAAGAAGGCGCGGAGCGATCCTCCGCCAATTCGCCGGCTGGGGGGTCATGGCCCCGGGCGTGCTCCTCTTCTCCTTCTTCGTGTGGGTGCCTCTCCTGATGAACATCTACCTGAGCTTCTTCAGCACGAAAGGGTTCAGAGCGGAGGAGTTCGTGGGCCTGGGCACCTACCAGGAGCTCTTCGAGCATCCCGACTTCCTGACCGCCTTCGGGAACACCTTCACCTATCTCGGGTGGTCGCTTCTGATCGGATTCATCCTCCCAATCATCATCGGGCTTCTCCTTTCGGAGGTCATCCACTGCCGAGCGCTCTTCCGCATCGGCATCTACCTCCCCGCGGCGATCGCCGGGCTCACCGCCTCGATCCTCTTCACCTATCTCTTCGACCCCTCGAGCGCCGGCTTCCTCAACACCATCCTCGAGGGTCTCGGGATGGAGCCGATCCTCTGGCTCGACGACCCGAACCTCGTGATTCCCCTCATCGTCGTCACCATGACGTGGAGGGGCGCGGGATCGACCGCCCTCATCTACCTTTCCGCCTTCGCAGGGATCGACAGGAGCTACTACGAGGCGGCCCAGATCGACGGGGCGGGCGTCTGGAGCAGGATCGTCCACATCACCCTCCCCCAGATCGTCCCGAGCATGACCACCCTCTTCGTCCTTCAGGTAATCTCCGTCATGCAGGTGTTCTACGAGCCCTTCGTCATGACCAACGGGGGAGGCGGGGACCGCTCCTCGCTCTCGCTCCTGCTCCTTGCCTATAACTTCGGCTTCCGGGACGGGAGGGTCGACCTTTCCAGCGCCTGCACGGTCGTCCTCTTCCTCATCATCCTGGCGCTATCCGCCGTCTACTACCTGGCGGTCCGCCTCTTGAAGAAAAGGGGATACCGCGTATGAGGAATCCGTTCCGCTCCTTCCATATGCCGCGCCTTCGCTACAAGCAGGACGGGGTCATCGTCCAGAGCGACTACCGGAAGACCCGCTTCAAGGTCCTCTACGGGGTCATGGTGGCCATCCTCGTCCTCATGCTCCTATGCGCCCTCTTCCCCCTCTTCTTCCTCTTCGTCCAGGCGTTCAAGTCGAACTCCGAGCTGACCTCGAGCCACTTCTCCTTCTGGCCGGAAGCCTTCGACCTCGGGAAGATCGTCGACGTCTGGACCAAGATCGGGATGGGGACCTACCTGACGAACACGGTCCTCGTGATCATCGGGTGCGCCGTCTGCGCGATCGTCTTCAACGGGCTCCTCGCCTACGGGGTGTCGATCCTCCGCCCCCGGGGGGCGAAGATCATCCACGGCCTCATCATGGGCAGCTACATGATCCCGACCATCCTCTCGATCGTGCCCCTCTTCAAGATGATCAGCGACATCGGGCTGGTGAACACCTATATCCCCCTCTGGTTCTCCTTCGGGGCGAACGCCTACTACTTCATCCTCTTCAAGAACTTCTTCGACAAGATCCCCGCGGAGCTCGTCGAGGCGATGCGCGTGGACGGGGCCGGCGACCTCACGATCTTCTTCCGCCTCGCCCTGCCCCTCAGCTCGGCGATCGTCGGGGTGGTCGCCATCTTCTCCGTAACCGCCGCCTGGAGCGACTTCCTCCTCCCCAACCTCGTCCTCAAGGACGACTCGATGTTCACCCTGATGGTGAAGATCTTCTCCATCAACGCGACGATGGGCACCGTCCAGGGCATCACCCCGGACATGCTCCTGATGGCGCTCCTCATCAGCGTCATCCCGCAGATCGCAATCCTCCTCATCTTCCAGAGGAAGATCACCGGGGGAAGCCTCGACGGAGGCGTGAAAGGATAGTTAGAAATGGGCAAGGAAGCGCATCGGTTCCTCGAGGTGGAGAGGAACGCCATCCGCGAGAAAGGGTTCCATGAGGAAAGGGCGCTCGCCGCCGAAAGCCTCTTCAGCCTGAGCGACGAGTTCATGGGCTCCCGCGGCTACTTCGAGGAGGGCTACTCCGGGAAGAGCCTCCGCGGCTCCTACTTCAACGGGATCTACGACTACGCGCGGGAAAAGACCGCGAACGCCTACAAGGGCATCGTCGAGAGGACCCATTACATGGTGAACGCCCTCGACTACTGGAAGATCCGTCTCCTTGCCGACGGGGAAAGGCTCGACCTCGGGAAGGTCCGCTTCGAAGGGTTCGAGCGCTCCCTTTCCTTCGAGGACGGCCTCTATTCCCGCTCCTTCCTCTGGCTGCTCGGGAACGGGAAGAAGGTCCATGTCCATATCGAGAGGATCCTCGACTACGAGAACCCCCACGAGGCGAGGCAGAGGGTGAGGCTGGAAAGCGACTCCCCCGTCGAGATCGACCTTTCCTTCCTTCTCGACTTCGACCTCCCCCAGTGGGGGAAGGAAAGCCAGTTCCACGGCTGGAAGAAGGACCCCGGGCATCCCGGCATCCGGGCGAAGACCCTCTTCACCGACCTATCCGTCGCCGGGGCGATGGACGTCGTCCCCTCCCTCCCCCTCGAAGGGGCACGGGAGGAGGGGAAGAAGGAGGTCGGCGCCCGCTTCCGCTTCCGCCTGGAAGGAAAGGCCTCCTTCGAAAGAAGGACATGCTGCCTCCATAGCAGGGAGTCCGGGAAAAGGGACCTCCTCGCCAAGGCCTTCGCCGAGCTTCTCTCGAGGAAGGGTAGGACTTTCGAGGAAGTCCGGGAAGGAAACCGCCTCTTCCTCGCTCGCCTCGAGGAACGGGGCAGGATCGATATCGAAGGGGACGAGGAGGATTTGCAGGGAATCCGCTACTGCATGTTCATGCTGAACACGACCTATAGCGGCTATAGCGAGCGTGACAACGTCCCGGCAAAGGGGCTCACCGGCGAGGCCTATAGCGGCCATACCTTCTGGGACTCGGAGACCTTCTGCCTTCCCTACTTCCTCTTCACCAACCCCAAGGCGGCGGAATCCCTCATCCTCTTCCGCATCCACACCCTCGAGGAGGCGAGGAAGCGGGCCCGGATGCTCGACTGCCGCGGGGCCTGCTATCCCGTCGCCACCCTGAACGGCGAGGAGGGGTGCGCCCTCTGGCAGCATGCCTCCCTCCAGTTCCAGGCGTCCACCGGGACGGCCTACGCGCTCTTCCACCACTATAACGTCACTCATGACGACTCCCTCCTCCTCAAGGGAGGGATGGAGGTGCTTCTCGAGATCTCGCGCTTCCTCCTAGACCGGGGGCAGTGGGACCAGGAAAGGAAGAAGTTCGGCTACTACGCGGTCATGGGCCCGGACGAGTTCAAGATGATGGTGAACCACGATTCCTACACGAACCTCATGGCGAAGTTCACCTTCGAGCTCACCCTCGACATGTTCGAGATGATGAGGAAAAAGCATCGCTCGCTCCAAAGGCTTATCAAAAGGGAAGGCTTCGGCCAAAAGTTCCTCGACGAGCTCCGCGAGGCCGCGGACCATATGCTTGTCCCCTTCGACCCGGAGAGCCTTCTCTACGAGCAGAACGAAGGCTTCTTCAATCTCCCCCACATCGACGTCAAGAGCATCCCCGAGACGGACTTCCCCCTCTACTCCCACTGGTCCTACGACCGCATCTACCGCGGGGACATGATCAAGCAGCCGGCGGTCCTCATGCATCTCTTCCTCTTCCTCAGCACGACGAGGAAGGAAGTGCTTGAGAAGAACTACGACTACTACGAGCCCCGCTGCATCCACGAGAGCTCCCTTTCCCCGAGCGTCCATTCGATCCTCGCCTCCGCCCTGGGAAGGGAGGAGGAGGCGCTCCGCCTCTATGGCTTCGCCTCCAGGCTCGACCTCGACGACTGGAACGGCAACACGGGGGAAGGCCTGCACCTGACCTCCATCGCCGCCGCGTGGAACACGATCGTCTATGGCTTCGGGGGCTTCCGAAGCGACGGGCCCGAGCTTTCCCTCGCCCCCTATCTCCCGAGGAAATGGAAGTCCTATGGCTTCCGCCTCCTTCTCGACGGGAAGAGGCTCGAGACGAGGGTGGAGGAAGGCAAGGTCAACCTCCTCGCCCTCGACGGGCCCGTGGACATCGTCCTATACGGTGAGAAGAGGCACGTGGAAGGCTCCTATGAGGCCCCGATCCCTCCTCGCGCTTAACTACTCCCCCGAGGACCTCGAGCGGATCGCCAACGCCTTCCTCGTCGGGAACGGCAGGGTCGGCTACAAGGGGACGCGGGAGGAATTCGGGAAGGAGGAGAGGGCGACCTTCTCCCTCATCGGCACATACGACCAGCGGGGGGACAAATGGAGGGAGCCCATCAACCTCTTCGACCCTCTTGGCTTCTCCATCCGGACTCCTAGGGGAAAAATCGAAGAAAGAGAGGCGATCCACAGGGAATTCCGCCTCGACATGAGGCACGGGATCGTATATCGAAGAGACGTATACGAAGATATTGAGGTAAGGACGGAACGCTTCTGCCCCTATGGGGGCGGGCTCCATCTCCTCCAGAAGATCGAGGTCAGGGCGAGAAAGGGCGTTTGCGTCCTTCTTTCCTCCTTCCTCACAACCGACATCCACGAGATCAACGGGCCCCATTTCCCCGAGAAGTCCCTGTCCTTCCTCGAGGACGGGCGCGTCCTTGCCTCGGGCGTCACGAACGAGGGAAGAAAGGCCGAGGTGTTCCTCCGGGAGGAGGGGAACGCCGGAGGGACCCCTTTCCTCGAAGGCGAGAAGGCCGGATATCTCCATGAGAGTTCCCTCCGTAAAGGCGAAAGGATCCTTCTCCGGAAGATCGCCGAGGCGCGGATCGACGGCGAGATCGAGGAAGAGGCCCCTCGGGACTACGAGGAGGCGAAAAGAAGGCACTCCCTCCTCTTTGAGAAAGCCTTCGAGGAGGCGAGGGCCATCCTCCCGAGGGACGGGCTCCTCCAGAAGGGCCTCGACCACGCGGTCTACTCCCTCCTCATCCTCGGGAACCATAGGAAGGCGACGTCGATCCCCGCGCGGGGCCTCTCGGGGCAGGTCTACAAGGGCGCGGTCTTCTGGGACACGGAGATGTTCCTCCTCCCCTTCTACCTCCTCACGGACATGGAGGCGGCGCGCCTCCTCGTCCAATATCGGATCAATACCCTCCCGGGCGCGCTCCTCAAGGCGCGGGAGTTCGGCTTCGAGGGGGCCTTCTACGCGTGGGAGTCCCAGGAGGACGGAAGGGAGAGGTGCTCCCTATATAACGTCACCGACCCGAGGACAGGGGAACCCATAAGGACCTATTTCGCCGACTGCCAGATCCATATCTCGATCGACGTCTTCCACGGCCTCATGGAGTACGTGAAGGCGAGCGGCGACCTCCGAATCCTCGAGGAAGGCGGGAAGGAGGTCCTCCGCGAGGTCGTTCGCTTCTACAGGAGCAGGGCCTCCCTCGGGGAGGACGGGCTCTTCCACTTCAAGGGAGTCATCGGCCCGGACGAGTACCACGAGCTCGTAGACGACAACGCCTACACGAACGCGATGGTGCGCTTCGAGATCGAGGACGCCGTCTCCTATCTGAGGAAGAAGGGCTACGGGGGCATTCCCGGGGAGGAGCTCGGGGAATGGCTTCGTTTCGCAAGGGCCATCTATCTCCAGAAGCCAGGGAAGGACGGGGTCATCGAGCAGTTCGCGGGCTACCTCGGCCTCGAGGACGTCAGGTACGAGGAGTTCAGGAAGAGGATCGAGGATCCGAAGGAGTACCTTGGGGGAAAGGAGGGGAAGGCCACTTCGACGAGGGTCATCAAGCAGGCGGACGTCGTCGCCCTTCTGGCACTCCATCCGGAACGATATTCCCTTGAGGTCCTGAAGAAGAACCTCCGCTTCTACGAACCCTACACGGAAGGCGGGAGCTCCCTCTCGAACTCCATGTACGGCCTTCTTTCCGCCTGGTGCGGGGATCTCGGGAAGGCGGTCCGCTACATGAGGGAAAGCGCCCTCACCGACATCAGGGGGAGCAAGAAGATGTTCGCCGGGGGCATCTACATCGGCGGAAGCCACCCGGCCGCGATGGGCGGGGCGTACCTTGACCTCGCCAGGGGATTCCTTGGAGCGAGGATCGAGGAGAACAAGGTCCGCTTCTCCCCCAATCTCCCGAAGGAGATGAAGGGGCTGAGATACCGCTACAAGGAAGGGGGCATCCCCAAGGAAAGGAAGTTCTAGCGATGGGCATCAGGGCAGTCATCTTCGATCTCGACGGGGTCATCTGCTCGACGGACGAGATCCACTACAAGGCGTGGAGGGCAATCGCCGATGAGGAAGGGATCCCCTTCTCCAGAAAGGACAACGAGCGCCTCCGGGGCGTCTCCCGGATGGCATCCCTCGAAATCATCCTCGAGAAGGCGAAAAGGCCCTACTCCCCAGAGGAGAAGGAGACTCTCGCGGAGAAGAAGAACCAGATCTATGTCGAGGGACTTTCCTCAATCGGGCCCTCCGACATCGATCCCGGGGCGAGGAAGGCGCTCGACTACCTAAAAGAGCGAGGAATACTCAAGGCCATCGGCAGCTCCAGCAAGAACACGAAAAGGATTCTCGGAAGGCTGGGGATCGCCGATGAGTTCGACGTCATTGTCGATGGGAACGACATCAAGAGGAGCAAGCCCGATCCCGAGGTGTTCGCGCTTGCCGCGGACCGCCTGGGGCTCCCCCATGGGGAATGCCTGGTCGTCGAGGACGCCGTCGCAGGCATCGAAAGCGCCCGCTCCGCCGGATGCCTCGCCTTCGCCATCAAGGACGCGAGGAAGTGCCCTCTCAAGGACTACGAGGGAGAGAACGCCGGGGACATCGTCCCCCTTCTAGAAGAGGAAAACCGCTAGGAACACCTGAGGCATACCTGTGAAACACCAGGGTTTTCCAAAGGGTTCCTTTGGTTGTTCGTAAAGGAAATAGAACTATCCATGGGTTTTCATGGATATGTCCAAGTTTTTGTCTTTACAACTCAAGGAAGCTCGACGGAATTCACTGGCGTTTCAAAATGAAAAGTAAAGGTATTTTACGAGTCTCTAGGGACTTACCTCCTGCCCCAAGGCCAACGAATGCCTTTTGACCGATCTCAAGATGCCGTTCGGCCTCCCTAAAGAACAAAGAGCCTCTGAAAACCTTTCCAATCCCCTTCCCTTTCTCGGAAATCGGAAAAAGGCCCCCGCTAAGGGAGCCTTGGTAAGCCTTTGGCCTCTCTTTAGGAAAGAAGCGCCTCGTCCGCGGCGATGAGGTCATCGATCCCGGGAATCTCAGTCGTCCCGATGTCCTTGACGGTCATCGTCGCGCGATAGTCGACGGAGAGGTCGTAGGTGACCCACACGTCAGGGAAGACGATCTCCAGGACCATCCCCTCCTCGTCGTAGGAAATCTCCCCGTAGGAGGAAAGGTATACCCCGCTTTCGAGGAACTGGCCCGCATAGAAGCCCTCGACCGTGTCCAGGACGCACATCGGGAAGGAGTAGTCGTTCCCATAGGAGGAGTCGGAGGCGATGTCGTTCCCATCCTTCTTCGCGTCGTAGAGGAGCGTCCCCTCCTCGCTCAGCTCGAGGTTGCTGTCCTCGATCTTGAACTCGTCCTCCGTCATGTAGCGGAGGTCGTTCGTGTATAGCTCCTTGTAGTCGCCGATCCCGGTGTAGTAGGAGTAGTAGTCCGGCGCCCCCTTCACAGGAGCCCCGTTCACCATGTCGTAGTCATAGACGATCCCGTCCGGAGAGTTGTAGCTCCCGCCTTCGTAGACGAGCCCGTCGGCGGTCGCCCCGTACTGGATGTAGTAGGCCTCCTCGGTGTACTTGGCGAGGTTCCCCTTCGTGACCAGGTCCTCGTAGGCGATCTGGACGTCGGTCGGGTAGTCCGTGAAGGCGAGGAGGTCGGCGAGGGTGAGAACCTTGCCCACGTCGTCCAGGAAGGCCCCCTTGAGCTCGACCGTGTAGTTCGCACCCGTAGCCCAGAGGTAGACGAGGTCCTGGAGTTCGACCGCGCTAGGCGTATGGACTTCATAAAGGGCCTGGGACTTATAGGAAGGGTCCTCGTCCGAGGTCGCGGTCACGAGGATCCAGCCGTCCGTGTCCCCAACGGTGAGGACGCCCTCCTCCGTGATCGAGGCGTCCCCCGTCACCGACCAGGAGTAGTCCTCCGCCGTCCCGTCCAGGGAAAGGGTCACTACCTGTCCTTGGAATAGAGGTCCTTCCGGGCCGACGACGTCCCCGAGGTCGGGAAAGGAGGGGGCGAGGGCGAGCACCGCCTTCACGCCCGTAAGGGGCAGGGCGGAAAGAAGAAGCAATGAGCCCATGATGGCGGGCGCGCATTTCTTGCTCATATCAGAGAGCCTCCTTGGTCAAGACGATCTCGTATTCCTCGGAGAAGTAGCCGCCGTCCACGACGCGGACGAAGGAAAGGCCTCCGAAGGATTCCCCTTCCCCGAGCAGGACGGACATCGTCTCCGGGCAAAGGGAGAGGTCTCCATCGCCAGCCTCAGTGACCTCGCCGAGGGAAAGGACAAGGCCTGAAAGAGTGGCCTTCCCCGAGTAGGTGAGGTCAATCTCAGTGACCTCAGGCTCAGCGCCCCAGCCATAGGGGTCCTCGTAGGTCTCCGTCCCCTTGAGGGTGAGGGTAAAGTCGGCGACCCCCTCGGCGAACTCGCCGAAGGTGATCTCATAGGCGATATCAAAGGTAATCCCGGAGCCCCAGTCGCTCTCGCTGAAGGTGCCCTTAAGAGTCGCTCCGGAAAGCTCGGAGGACATGTCTGGGACGGCCTTGATCTCGATCGTATGGGTGATGCTCTTGGAGGGGTCGGCGTTCGCGGTCGCGGTGATCGTGACGGTGCCCGGGGCGTTCCCGGCCTTCAGGAACCAGCCGTCGCTATAGCCCCAGGAGTCTGTCTTCTCGTAGAGAGAGGCCTCCGTAACCCCCTTGTCGATGGAGTAGGTCACGCCCGTGTCGGCGATCCCTTCCGTCGGGGTGATCCTCGCGTCGATCTCGACCTCCTCCCCGACGTAGAGGGAGGCGGGAAGCTCGTCGTACCAGTAGACGGACTCGACCGGGCGGTCGACGACGCGGATCTTGATCGAGACGGGCTCCGCATCCTTCGTCTTGACCGTGATAGTCCCTTCCCCGGACTGGTAGGAACGGAAGTAGTAGCCATCCGTCCCATAGGCCTCCGACACGGTGAAGCTCAAATCCTCGGACTCGAGGGAGAACTCCGGGACGTCGATCCCGGGAAGCGCGGTCTCGGGCTTCCCGTCCTCGAGGAAGAGGTAGATGGTCTCCGAGTTATACACCTCGTAGTAGCCATCCTCCCCAAGGGCGATCCGCGAGCCCTCAAGATCCTCGTCGTCCCGGAAGAGACCGACGGAGAAGGAGTCGTAGAAGCAATCGTCGATGGAGAAGAGTCCGCTTTCGTCCACGCCCCGCTCGCCGCTTTCGGTAGACACCGTCGCCCCTTCGTAGGAATAGGGGGTCTCCTCAGTGATCGCCTCCGCCGTGGAGACGTCCTCGTAGTCATAGCGCGAGTAGCTGGCCTCGTAGAGGCGCCCGTCGGTGTAGAAGTGAAGCTCCACGTCGATCACCGTGTAGCTCTCCCAGATGGAGTCGTCCCCGAACTCGAGGTGGATGAAATAGCCGTCCCAGGTCTTCTCGACCTCGGCGGACTCGACGTACTCGTCCTTCTGGTAGTCCGTGTAGTCGAAGATCGCCAGGGCCTTCTCCATGATGTAGCCGGAGACGCCTTCGTAGGTCTCGCGCATGCCGTAGTCGCCTTCGATCTCGATCGCGCCCCAGGCGTTGACCTTCCTCTCGTATTCCTCGCGCGAGGAGGAGGGGACCGCCTCGGGGTCGTCGATCACCGAGAGGGCGCCCGTCCCGTCCTTATGGAGGGTGTAGTAGGTGCCATCGAGGATGCCGCGGTAGAAGTACTCGACCGCGCCGCCGTCGCTTTTCGCCGTGGTGATGGAGTGGCCGTCCTCATAGGATTCAAAGGAATAGGTGGTGCCGCTCGCCTTCTCCTCGTCTGTGCCCTTGCTTTCGATGCGGATCTCCGAGCGGGGGCTGACCTCCGGCTCGACCTCGATCGCCGTCCTCATCGCGGAGTACACCTCGCGGAGAAGCGACTCGCTCTCGCTGATGGGGACGATGGAGATCGTATCGTAGACCGAGTCGTTCCCTTCGACGGAGGCGGTGACCGTCACCCCCGACCCATAGGGGGCCAGGACGGTGAGGAGGCCGTTCTCGTCGATGGTGACGTACTCTTGGTCATAGGAGGGGACTTCCCAGCGGACAGGGGCGAAGGACCCTTCCGGATCGTAGGAGACGGAAAGCTGGTAGCTCTCGCCGACCACCGCGAGGTAGCGGTCGTAGTAGGTGTAATCCTCGTCGAGGACAAGTTCTTCCGCGGGAAGGATGCTGATCGCTTCCGCGGAGGGGACGACCTCGACATGGACGAGGTTCATGCCCTCGATCGCGGGGAAGAGATACTCTCCGTCTGCCCCCTCGAGGGCGGTCCCGTTGAGGGTGACTCCCTTCACCGTGAAGCCGGAGTCCGGGACGATGGAAAGCTGGATTTCCGTCCCTACGGGAACGTACTCCCCCTCATGGGAGAGGGTCACTTCCGCGTGCTCCCCGCCGGAGAGGCGGATGAGCCCCTCTCCCGGACGGGCGATGGAAAAGGCGCCGCCGATATAGTTCTTGCCCTTGACGACCTCGAACTCGTAGGTGCCTGTCGCGGAATCGAAGGGAACCTCCTCCCCGTTCAGAGTGAGAGAGGAAAGCTGGTAAGTCTCGTCGATCGGGGTGGAGACGACCTTGATCTTGGTCCCCACTATCTGCCTGCGGTTATCCCTTTCGATCAGGGTGTCCCCCGCGTAGGCGGCGATCGTCCCGTTGGGATCCTCGGAAGTCACGACGACGGAGCCGTACTCGGTGATCGGGGCCTTCTCCTTGAAGGTCGCCCCGGCGACGTTAAGCCCTGCCTGGATGAGGAAGGTATCGGAGGAAAGGGGCTCCCCGTTCAAGGTATAGCCCTCGACCTCGTAGCCTTCGTCCGGCTCAGCGAGAATCCTCACCTCCGTCCCCACCGGGAGCGCCCCGGTGCGGGAAAGGTGGACCTTCCCGTGAAGAATCCCCTCTTCGACAGTCGGGGCATAGAGCTCTTCAGCTTGGGAAGAGCCGGTCGAAGAACCGCTTTGGACGGACGAGCCCTCGGAGACGGATGCCGAGCCGCTATCGACAGGGGTGGTGCATCCGGCGAGCGCTAGCGCCGCGCCCAAGGCGAGAAGCGTCGCCTTGAATCTTTTCTTGGTGGCCATAGTCGCCTCCTTGCAACCGCTTTACTTTACATGGGTTGCCTGCCAAGGCAATAAGGAGCGCATGTAAAAGAAATATCTGAAAAAGCCTCCCCTCTCGGGAAGGCTCTCCGCGCGAGTGGTGGAGTCGAGGGGATTCGAACCCCTGTCCGAAGGATTCCAGGCGACGACTTCTACAGTTTAGGTCCTGCAGGTGTCGCCCCCGGTAAGGCAGAACCATTTCCCGGGGAGCCCAGGCCCTGAGGGTTTTCGTAGCCCGCCCCGGGCCGGAGGCAGGCTCTTATCGCCCCTGATGACGCCCTGCCCTCCCCCGGGACGCGAGGGGAGGAGGACGAGCCGGCCCTCCTTCATCATGAGGAGGGAATCCGTGGATTACCTAGTTAGGCCGCGGCGTAGGAGACGCGGGCAGAGCCCTGCCTCCAAACAGGATAGCTGTTGGCAGTTATCTTTGTGTCGACGTTAGGGCTCGTCACGCCACTGCGATCGAAGTCCGGATGATCCCCCGTCAAAGCCAGAACGACCCCATGGGGCGTATTTCCATCGCGCCGGAAATACGTGGGCATGATACGCCATCCATATCGCGGAAACTGCAAATTCTCGCTTTTCGCCCGAATGGGAAATGTCCAGGAAAGGGGACAAAAACGTTCGACAAAATCTATTGGTTTCCTATCTTTTCCAAGCAAAAGGGGGGGGTGAAATTAGTCTACGAAACGTAGGCTTCGCACGGATTGATTGAAACGACAAGAAAGCAATAATCGCGCCCGTAAGCGGGGCACTCGCAAGCAGGCTCCGCGCTTGGGATTTCAGGAGGTAACGCATGCACAAGAAATTCCTCACCTTCGCGCTTCCCGTCCTCGGGGCCGCGGCCATCGTCGGATCCGGCTTCTCCGCCTGGACGTTCACCAGCTCCGCCCGCGTCGCGGACGGCATCACTGGCACCATCAGCGTCACCCCGCTCGTCGAGGGAATGAGCGTCGCCCTGAACGCCGAGACCTTCACCCTCACCCTCGACCAGGACGGCATCGGCAACACCAACGTTTCCGAGGGCATCTCCTACAACATCAGCTACAACACGGGCGACACCCTCACCGCCACCATCACTTGGAAGGACTACCCCACTCTCCTCGAGACCAACAACGTCGCCATTGAGTACTGGGTCGTGCTCGAGACCAAGGACGCCACGAATCTCACCAACTGGATCACCTGGAACGGCAACTACAATGGGGAGAGCAGCGCCGGGACCATCTCCAACATCGGCGGCAGCTACGCCACCAGCACCAGCGGCACCGACACCTACGGCACCTGGACGATCGAGATCGGCTCGCTCAAGAGCATCATCTACGCCGCCAAGCCCTCGACCGCGGAATCGTACAACTCGATGAAGGCCGACCTCGACGGCAAGTCCTTCAGCCTGAACGTCTACGTCGACGCCACGATCACCGCGAAGACCGCATAGCCTCTCTTCTCTTCGACAACCGTCAGCCTGAGCGACGGGGTGGGCTCTCCCGTCCCGTCGCTTGCTCATTCCAGGAGGGGTGCGTTTTGCCCAAGCTCTCGAGAATCGTCGCGTCCGTCGTGGTGCCCCTTTTGTCCTTCGGGGCGGTCGTGGGCACCGGGTTTTCGACGTGGACCTTCGATAGCGGCAATCCTTCTCTCGGGCTAGGCGGTTCCATCAAGGTACGCGCCCGCGCGGAAATCGGCGAGCTCGTCGTCAACGACATCCCTCATGTCGTCTACGGCTCGAACGGGTCCTCGGCCTCGATCCAGCTCTACGAGCACTACCGCCTCCTCATGAACGGGGAGGACGAGATGAGGCTGGAGTTCGCCCCAAGGAGCATCGGCCTTACCTTCAAGGGATATGCGATCGACGAGACGCTCTCCTACGAGCTCAGCTGGTCGATAGAAGGCTTCCAGGCCGGCGAAGGCGGGGAAGCCGCGGAGTCGGAGTTCCTCCAGAGGATCCAGCTCCAGGAAAGCGAGGAAACCGTCTCCTCCCTCTCCTTTTCCGCGACGAAGGCGATCATCCCCTCGGCCATCCTGGACGAGGACAAGGAGAGCGTCATCACCTTTTCTCCCGTCTTCGAATGGAAGGACGGGCAGGAGCCGACCAGCACCTACGAGTACTGGGCGCTGAGCGACCTCCTGAACGCGAGCCAGTTCTCGCTGACCGCGACGATCCGCTACGCGGGGGAGGACTACCCCGATGCGTAGGCACCTCTTCGCCCTCTTCGGGGGGATCGCCCTCCTGGCGACCCTCGTCCCCGCGGGATCCGCCGCGTGGATGTTCGCTTTTGAGGAGGCCTCCGACAGCGCTAACGTCCTCGTCCAGGGCGACCCCATCCGCGACAACCACGTCCTCGGGGACGACAACGACCCCGACTACGCGGGACAGACGTTCTACGACGTCTACTTCGCTGCGCAGGTGACGCCTCAAACAAGCCTGGTTAAGGACGACAGCCAGGGTCCTCAGATTCTCGACTGGAACCAATCCTCTTTCTCGACAGACCACGCCTACTACAGAGGAGAAGGCGAGAGCGGAGCGGAGCCCAAGCTCGGGCGTTTCGAGATGGCCGAGACCCACGTAAGCGCGGGAACCCAGTATTACCGGGTCTTCTCCCAGAAGACGTCCATCACCCACGCGGAGCTGGAGGAAATCAACAGCGCCTTCCGTTCGGAGGTTATCGACAGGACCACCGGCCAGAACGGGGAGACCTTCCCCCTCTCCCTTATCGGGTGGACCCCGATGCTGGTGTGCAACTTCGCCCTAGGGAACGAGACGACCGGGGAAGTGCATCTCCATTGGCCAACCCTAGATAACCTCAAGGACAATAGGTGGACCGGCAGCGTTAACAATGACTACATCCGCGTGGATGGGTACTACCCAAACGATTCCACCCTCGTCCTTTTTTCCGCGAACACGCTTCTTGCAGAAAGCTATAGCAACTACGTGCGCGATATCGACGGCAACGGGCGGGACGACCTCGTCCTCTATCCCATCCTCAGCACCGGAAAAAACAACCATGCGGCGGACCAGGGCGAGACCCTAACGGACGCGATCGGGGTGGACCTCTTCCCCGGGGAAGGTTCCGACATGGGCGGGCAGGGATCGAACGCGACGTATGACCCCCAGCTGAGCCAAGCGGTTAGAAGACAAGTCTCAGGCGGGACGAGGATTGAGGTGTTCCGATACGAGAACGTCCTCTTTGAAGAAGGCAGCGGATCGTCCCTTGGCTTCACCTTGGATCCGAACCGGTCTAGTGGAAATAAGTATGGAGTAGGCGCGGGTTGGCCCGGAACTGAAGATTCAGGGCGTTGGGACGGAGATAGCCGGATTCAAAAATCGCACGCTAGCGGAAGCTCCGGAGATGGCACGATTGACCATGACGAAAGCCTGAGGTTCTATATCGCAGAGGCGGACTCAAAAGACGGCGCTGCAACAGGTAGCATCACTGGCCTAAGCGGTCGCTACAACATTTATTTTGTCGACCTCATCAATGATGACCAGGCATTAAATGAGACTTCTGACTGGCGCGATTGGCCTGACCAGTTCACGGCAAACAACGGCCTTGCCTCAAAAGAAGGCAACATCAAGAACGCCTTAGAAGGACGCGGGATCACCCCTTATCAGATCCGCATCATCAATCACACGAAACTCGTTACGACTGCTAGGTACACGTCCAGTTGGGGAAACTACACCTACTACGCCCAGACGCGCGCCCTGGCAATCGTCCTGGAGAGGGTGTACGAGCCTCGCCTGGTCCTTGGGGATACAGGTTCTGCTAGCTTCAGCAACGGGAAGGCGTTCACTCAGGTCGCCGGCCCCACCCAGCACACCTACACCCTGATGAACGTGAACCTCGACGGGGAAACAACCTACAACGTCGGTAACGCGCAGTTTTCGAACGACATCTTCGCCATCCAGCTCGCCAACCAGGAATCCTTCACAACCTACCAAATGAAACCGGGAGAAGCGGGGCCTTCTAATTCCTCTGGAGGGTATGACTATGGGGACTTCAGTGGCACCTATTTCGAAACGTTCACGTATACGTGGCAGGACGGTTCGGTAATGCTTGTGCGGCCGAATGAGGGTTCGGAAGGTTCTTACGACCTCCTCATCACAGTGGAGATGGCGGAGACAACCGACGGCGTGAACGTCCCGTCCGCCGTCAAGATCTACGGCAGGCGGAGGGCGGTCTACTACGTGAACGTCAGCACGTCCATCGCCATCGAGAACGCCCCCACCCACGCCTCCGGAAGCCTCAAGGGGTTCGTGGACACCAGCATCTACAACTACCGCTTCGAGGCCTTCCGGCAAAGCGAGGCCCTGACCCCGGAGACCTCGTTCGCCTCCAAGGACGGGACCTCGGCGAAGACGTTCGCGGATATCCTCGATGAGGTATACCGGTCGACGGGCTCCTACCTCCAAGACATCACCACGGGGAGGATCTTCACCCCGATGGAGTTCTACGAGGGCTCGGGAGCGACCTACGAGCCCCAGGGCAGCATGGCCCTTTACCTATGGAAGCCAGGAAACTAAAGGGAACAGGAGGAAGACAAGGATGCTCACACTCGCGATGAACCGCATCGAAGCGACCTCGATGGTCGTCTCCATCGTCGTCATCTTCTTCCTGACCGTTGCCTTCGGGATCCTCTTCTACCTGTATTACCGCTACTACAGGAAGTGCGTGGACGGCTCCCTCGAGGACTCCTACATCAAGAAGGAAGTCATCAAGGAGAACCCCCGCTACTTCAAGCACGTGGACGAGGTCGTCCAGGACCAGAACATGACGCTTGAGGAGAAGTACCAGGCCATCCCCTCCCTCGAGGAGCACGTCAAAGGCGTCATGAAGCGCAAGAACGGCCTCAAGGTCCTCGCCAACACGGTCCTCGTGATCGTCTACCTCCTCTGCCTCTCCGTCCTTGCCTTCGCCGCCTATTCCCGCGCCTCGGGCGAGACCTTCCTCTTCGGGGACACGACCTGCCTCATCATCCGCACCGGGTCGATGGAGGAGGACAACAAGAGCAACTCCTACCTCGTCGAGAACAACCTGACCGAGGACATCCCCGCGATGGCGCTCGTCGGGCTCGACAAGGTGAGCTCCCCCGAGGACATGGAGCTATACGGAATCTACGCCTTCCAGGGCGAGGACAGGATCCTCGTCCACCGGCTCATCTCCATCCAGGAGACCGAGAAGGGCGACCTCTACACCTTCCGCGGGGACGCGAACTCCGCGAGCCTCGTCGAAGAGGTGGACGTCCCCTTCGAGAAGATCGTCGGGGTATATAACGGCTTCCAGAACGTCGGCCTCGGCATGACGATCGGCTACCTCCAGAGCGACATCGGCATCATCGCCGTCTGCTTCGGGCTCGTGCTGGTGGGATGCTACGACATCTTCGAGATCTCGCTTGGGAAAAGGATCGAGGCGAGGAAGAAGGTCCTCTACCCCATCATCGACGGAGAGACGAAGCACCACGTCATGGAAGGGCACCGCCAGCTCGTGAAACGGCTCCTGAGCGAAGAGAAGGCCCCCATCGAGGAGCCCAAGGAATAAGGCCTCCTGACCCCCAAGCCCCGCGAAGGGGTTTTTTCGATGCTCCACAATATTCTGTGGTCAGTGTGGTTTGCCTATTCGGCACTACACGGAATCCCGTAGCTTGCCCCTCATTCACCGGAAACACCACAACGATGGCCAGGGCCTTTTTGATAGGCCCCTGTTTCTTAGCGAACTCTATCCATATGGAACCCCATTTCTCATGTGTTTCACGGGCTTGGCTCATGGAAATGCCCATGTAGTCGGAACTTCTGTGAATCAGATATTTAACTAATCCCCAATAGGTGGTCCCTGTTTCATGGAGTCCAATAAAAAAGGACATCAGGCATGGCCCGCTGTGCCCCGTCTATCTCCGGACGCCTTCTTGCAATCAAGCCCATCCAATCTCAGAAGCTACGGGATCCTCTGTGCTCGGCAAGAAGAGAAATAACGAATCTTCTCTTGCCGGCTCCTTTTCAAAGTCATGGGTGTTTCTCCAAGATTTCTAATGTGTTTCACGGACTTCTGAAAACAAACATGCGATGCCATCGGGATTTCTTAAAATGAAAGTATCACAGGCCACCTATGTTCCACACCAATTCCACAAAGGCTTTGTAAACAAGTGATTTGCCATCCAGCCCTAGGATGTAACGGACTCAAGCATGGTCGCCTAGGATGGATTCCCAAAGGAAAAGCGCTCCCTCCCGGAAGCGCCTTCCCTTGTCCCCTTGGGGAGACTAGCCCTGGGCGATCGGCCCCCGCATCGTCTTGAAGATGGTGTAGATGACGCGGACGGCGAGCACCATCATGAAGATGGTCATCCCCATCACGTAGTTGGAGCCGCCGAAGACGAAGCCGAGGATCATCGCGATCACCGCGCAGGTGAAAGACTCGAAGTAGACGGCCTGCTGGGCGTCCCAGAAGTTGAGGGGGCGGTAGGGGTTGTTCTTCCCTCTCGTGGCAAGGAAGACGATGAGGCCCATGATGAAGATGGTGCCCGTGACGATCGCGGCGATGATGCCGACGTTCGTCCAGCCTGCGTTCCACTTCGTCGAGGCATAGGCGAGGTCGAGGAAACGACCCCACGCCTGGCGCGAGGCCTCGCGGTACTCGTAGGAGTCCGGGAGAGGGGCTTCCCCTTCGAAGGTCGGCGTGAGGAGGCTCACGAGGGTCTTGCCCTTGAACTCCTCGCTGTCCCAGTAGTAGCGGATGCTGGTCTCCGCCTTCTGCCCGTCGGAATCGACGAGGTTCGGCATGATGGTGAGGATGAAACCATCGGAATCAAGGAAGAGGGAGTTCACCGAGTAGGCGTCCTCCCCGTTGGGATCCTTGCTGTTCTCGTCGGTGACGACGAACTCATAGAAGTCGGTGACGGAGGGGTAGAGTCCGTCGTAGTCATAGTAGACGGCGAAGTCGACGATCGTCTCCTCGACGAGCTCGGGCTTGGATCCGATGACCTGGCTCGAGGAGGAGTCGGTCTCCACCGGGAGCTTGGGCACTTCGCGCACGACCGTATGGTAGTAGGCCCCGAGGTCGTTCGCCCCGTAGGCCTTCTCCCAGGAGTCGTTCTCGTCGGAAAGGATCCCGTCCTTGTCGATCGAAAGGAGGATCCCCTTCTCCTCCATGTCGCGGACGAAGGCGGCCGTCGGGGCGACGAGCCCGAGGTCCTGGCCGGTGATGAAGCTCGAGGCGCTGACGTTGCCCATCGCCACCGCGGTCGGGATGATCGCGATGATGATCGAAAGGATCACCACGGGGAGAGAGGCCCACCAGGGCTTCCCCCTTGCCAAAAGGCAGGCGCCGTTGCTCCAGAGGGTCTGGAGCCAGTAGCGGAACCCGCTCCAGAGCCTGGCCCAGAAGGGGTGCGCTTTCTTCGGGGCCTTCTTGCCGTTCTTCTTGTTCGCCATATGTCAGTCTTCTTTCCTTGGAGGCACACGCGAGCACGCGCGAAGCCTGCTTTGGAAAAGATACGCTAAAGAAGCGTCCTTTACCAACATTCCCGGATATTCGGCCTACGCCTTGCGGAGAATCCCGTTGAGAGCCTCCTGGAGGGAGGTGAGTTCGAGGCAGGGGCCTTCCTCGTCCTCCCGGAGCTTCAAATAGCAGGAGGCGCGGTCGAGGAGGAGGTAGTAGGACCCGTCTTCCTTGAGGGCCACTTCCCTGGGAGTCGCCCCATCGAAGGTCCAGAGCCCCTTCTCCCCGATGATCGCGACGTGGCCGTCCCCTTCCCAGGTTCCCCACATTTCCTCGGGGGCGGTCAATAGGTTCCCTTCCTCCTCGCCTTCCGCGGTCTTCTCCATCAGGGCCTGGAAGCCTGTCGCCTCGCAGTAGACGTCGAGGAGGGCCTCGCTTCCGCTTTCGACGTAGGAAACCTCGTACTGGAGGTCCCCGAAGGAAAGGAGGGCCTCATAGGAGATGGGATCGACTTCCCAGAGGATCCCGGAGATCCCGTCGAGGCGAGGGGCCCCGTCCCCGAGGACAAGTTCGTGCATCTCAGGGTCTTCCGGGGCAAAGAGGTCCACCCCCTCCCATGTCCCTTCCATGCGGGAAGGGAGGGGAGGCATGGCGTTCCCGTCCTTGTAGAGGCGGATGTTTTCCTTTCCGTCGGAAAGTTCGACGCAGATTTCTCCGCTGGTGGGAGAGGAGTAATAGTCGACGATGAGGGCGCCTTCCCCGAAATCCACGGTTCCCCGATAGCCGCCCGTTATCGCCTTGAAGGGAGAGACGACCTCTCCTTCCGCCCCATTGAGAAAGAGGGATTCATCGGTTACGAGGAGCTCGAAGCGGCGGGTCCCGCTCGCGCCAACCCAGGTTCCTTCCATTGCCCCAGGGATCCCCTCCACAGGGACGGAGGCGGAGGAAGAGGAGGACTGGCTCGGGGAAGAGGAAGATTCCGCGCTGGAGGAAGAGGAGGAAAGGGACGAAGGCTCTTCAGACGAGGAGCCGTCGCCGTTCGAAGATGAGGCGATGGAAGAGGGACCTCCGCAGGAGGCGAGGAGGAGAGACAGGGCGAAGGGGATGGCAAGTTTCAGGTTCATTGGGCTTCTCCTATTCCGTAAGGGCGAGCGGGACGGCGCCTTCCAAGGCTTCTGCCTTCTTGAGGAAGACGCGGGAGGAAGGGCATTCCTTCTTGAACGAGCGGCAGAGGGATTCCTCCTCGTCCCATGCGCGCACCTCGAGCCCCGCTTCGTCGATGCGCTTCGCCAGGGAAAGGGCGGACTTCCTGAGGCAAGGCATATCCTTCCCGCCCAGATGAAGGAGGGCGAGGGAGGAAAGGTTACGCCTTCTCGCTTCCTCAAGCGCGTCATGGAAAGCGATATCCATGCGCTTCTCAAGGATTTCTTCCGTTTTTTCCTCTCCATGAAGGACAAGCGAGGCGAAATGGCCTTCCTCGCCCCTCGGGAAGGGAGCGAGGGAAAGCCCCGTCCGGTTCATCGAAGGAGCGAAGGGCAGGGTGGAGATGGCGAGGTCCCCGTCGAAGCCCAGCTCCTTCCCTTTCTCATGGAGGAAGAGGGCATGCTCGCTTTTCTTCAGGAAGGAGTCCTCGTATGCAAGCCGGTATCCTTCCGCGTCCTCGTAGGAATAGATGAGGACGTTCGTCCCCCTCCTTGCGTAAGGATGGGCAAGGGACTCCGCGCGCTCGTCCTTCCCTTCCGAAGTCCCGATCAGGAGGAGGGAGGGGTCCTTCTCCTCCACCACCTCGAAGCCGAGTCGGGAGAAGGAAGGCACGTAGAGCACTTTCGGCCCGTTCCCCAGAAGGTCCTTGAAGAAACGGACCGTCCCGGGACGGGAAAGGCCGCGGACGATGATCTCGACTTCCCTCCCTGCGACAAGGGAAGGGAGCTCCTCGAGCAAGGGGTCCTTCAGGAAGATCCTTTCGGCAAGGACAATGCGGTCCGCGGAAAGGACGTCCTTCCTCCAGTCTGAGGAGAAGGAGACATTCCTTTTCCTGGATTCCTTAAGAAGCAGGGGGTCCCTTGTTCCTGGGAAGACGCCCTTCCGGTAGAGGGACTCCCTCTCGGGGTCGGCGACGCCCAGGAGGATTTCTCCCCCGAAGGCCTTCCGCGCGAAGGCGATGGAGCGGAGGAGAAGCGTCCCTCCCCCCAGGAGCAGCGTGCGTTCCATCCTAGTCCCCGTAGTCGCTCCCGCGGCTCTTGTCCTCGACGAAGATCCCGAGGGGGTCGGTGATGTCGGTGATCTCGCGATAGACGAAGCCCTCCTTCGAGAAGAAAGGGGTCTCGTAGTTCCCCGTGAGGATGAGGCGGTGCTCGCTTCTAAGCTCCTCCTCGATGCGGAGAAGGATCCGCGGGTAGTCCTCCCCTCTTTTCTCCTTCATCCCCTCGAGGGCGTAAAGGAAGCCGGGCTCGAGGTAGAGAAGGTCCCCTTCCTCGTTCCGGAAAAGGAGGACGAGGGGGTTCTCCTTGTCCTCGAGCGGGGTAAGATGCGGGAAATCCTTGAAGTCCATGCGCGTTAGTTTAATACGCATGCTACCATTTAGGCCGAAACCATGATCAAGTACGTCTTCACCGACATCGACGGGACCCTCTACTCGCATACCAGGAGGGAGGTCCCCCAAAGCGCGATCAACGCAATCAAGGCTTTGAAAAGGAGGGGGATCCGCCTCTTCCTTTCCAGCGGACGGAACTTCTACCTCATCCGCAAGACGGGGATCCTCGACCTCGTCCACCCGGACGGCCTCGTGATGATGAACGGGGCCGCGGTGGCCATCGGGGACCTTCTCATCTACAAGTACCCGATCCCCCAGGACGTCGTCGACGCGATGATCATGTTCTCCTACCGGCTGAAGTTCGGCCTCACCCTCATCGAGGAGAAGGAAGGGCACATCAACTTCATCGACGACCGCGTCATCGACGCGCACGCGAAGTACGGGACGCGCTTCCCCCAGCCCCGGAAGTTCCCGATCCCCTACGACAGGACCGTCTACCAGATGATCGCCTTCTGCGACTCCTTCGACGAGGCCCTCTTCCTTCCCCACCTCCATAACTGCAAGGCGGCGAGATGGGATGAGTTCGCCGTCGACATCATGCCCATGGACAGCGACAAGGCGAAAGGGATCGCCGCCGCGCTCGAGTACACTGGAGGGAAGAGGGAAGAGACCCTTTCCATCGGGGACGGGATGAACGACCGGGAGATGCTGGAGTACACGGAGCTATCCGTCGCGATGGGGAACGCCTCCGACGAGGTGAAGAAGATCGCCGGCTACGTGACCGATGACATCGACAAGGATGGCTGGGCCAAGGCCCTCGTCCATTTCGGGATCATTTCCGAGGAAGAGGCCTTCCCGAAGCCCTAGCGGTGATAAGGCTCGCCCCGGGCGATCCGGAAGGCCCGGTAGACCTGCTCGAGAAGGAGCACCCGGCATAGCTGGTGGGGGAGCGTCATCCTCCCGAAGGAGAGGGACGCGTTCCCTCTTTTCCTTACGTTGTCCCCGAGCCCGAGCGTCCCTCCGATCGCGAAGTCCACGGTCCCTTCCCCCATCCTGAGGGCGTCCATCAGGAAGGAGGAGAACTCCTCGGAAGTCGGCTCCTTCCTCCCGAGGTCGAGGAGGATGAGGAAGTCGCGGGGCCTCACCCTCTGGAGGATCCTCTCCCCTTCCTTCTCCTTGATGGAGCGCTGGAGGGATAAGGAAGCCCCTGCAGGGACCTTCTCGTCCTCCAGCTCGACGATTTCGACGTCCGCGTAGGAGGAAAGGCGCTTCCGGTACTCCTTCTCCGCTTCCTTCCAGAAAGACTCGTGAAGGCGCCCCACCGCGAGGATGCGAATCCTCATAGCCAAGGATCCCCTCCCTCAAGGATTGCCCACTGAGGCAGGACGCGGAGGAGGACGTCCTCCCTTCCCTTTTCCTCAAGGACGCGCCTAGTGCATTCCAAGGCGATCTCGGGAGTGTTGCACTCCTCGGATAGATGGGCGAGGAGCACTTCCTTAGTCCGTTCGCAAAGGACGTTCCCCACGAGGGAGGCGCATTCATCGTTGGAAAGGTGGCCCTTGTCCCCGCGGATCCTTTTCTTAAGGGCGAGGGGACGGGAGGAGCCGCTCAGCATCACGGGATCGTGGTTGCTCTCGAGGACGAGGTAGTCGGCATCTTCCATCCTCTCGTAGTCCTCGATGGGCACGTAGCCCGTGTCCGTCATGTAGACGAGGACTTTCCCCCCTCCCTCGATCCGGAACCCGCAGGAATCCGGGGAATCGTGCGAGGTGGGAAGAGGGGTGACCCTCATATCCCCGAACGTCAGGGTCTCGAAGGGCACCAAGGGGAAATGCACTCCCTTATAGGTCCGGTTCCCCATATAGACGGGAGGCTTCCCTCCCTTCCCTCTACCGGCGACAAGCGGAAGCGTCCCCACATGGTCGATGTGCGTGTGGGTAACAAGGATCGCGGAGATATCGCCCACAGAAAGCCCCTTTTTCTTCAGAAAATCGACAAGGACCCCTTTGGGGCGTCCCATGTCGATGAGAAGGAGGGTCTTCCCGTCATAGACAAGGAAGGCGTTCCCTTTGCTTCCGGACCCGAGGGAGGAGAAGGAGAGCATCACTCCTCCGGGTCTGCCAAGGGCTCGTTCTTCTCGCGGGCGATCGCGCGCCTCGTCTCGTCGTCCGGCATGTCGAAGCGCGAATACGCCTTGCTGAAGAGGTAGTAGCAGGTCCCGAGCGCGCCGTTCCTGTTCTTCGCGACCCTTACCTCGGTGATGGACATCGAGGCCTTGTCCCCGGCCTCCTTCTTTCCTTGCTCGACGGACTCCTCGAGCCTCTCGCGGTAGTTCTTCTCCCCGTTCTGGGCGCCCTTCCCCTGGGCCTGGTTCTGGTAGTAGTCGCTCCGGTACATGAGGAGGACGAGGTCGGCGTCGTTCTCGATCGAGCCGGACTCGCGGAGGTTAGCCAGGGTCGGCACTCCCTTGGGGTTCATGTCGCTCGCGCGGTTCAGCTGGGCGAGGGCGATGACCGGGACCTTGAGGGAGCGGGCGAGCTCCTTGAGGGACATCGAGATCTGCTGGACCTCGAGGGCGCGGCTTTCCTGGTGCTCGGTGGTGATGAGGTTGAGGTAGTCGATGACGATGAGGGAAAGGTCCTCGTGGGCGCCCTTGAGCTTCCTGGCCTTCGCGAGGAGGTCTCCGAGGCGGATGTTCGGGGTGTCGTCGAAGAAGATGGGGTAGGTGGCGATATGGTCGATCGCGCTGGCGACCTGGGCCCTCCTCCTCGCGTCGAGGTACATGGGGGCGAGGAGGTCATCCCCGGTGACATGACTCTCGGAGGAGATGATCCTCTTCATGATCTGGTCGGCGGACATTTCCGCGGAGAAGAAGGCGACGGGCTTCCCCGTCTTCCTCGCCGCGTTCACCGCGAGGTTAATCGCGAAGGCGGTCTTCCCCACCGAGGGACGGGCGGCGATGACGATGAGGTCGCCCTTCTGCCAGCCGTGGGTGAGGCGGTTCATGTCCGTGTAGCCCGTGTCGACCCCGGTGATCCCGTTTGCGCTACGCTGGCCCTCGGCCTCGAGCATCTTCTGAACGGCCCTTGCGACGACCTCGGCGGTCCGGAACTCTCCGACGGAACGTTTCCCGGAGATCCTCGTGAGGTCCGCGGTGTAGCGGGCCAGGAACTCCCCGACGTCCTTGAACTCCCCGGCCTTCCGGTACTCGAGGATGCCCTCTCGCATCTTCAGGAGAAAGTCCCGGAGAACGGCCTGGTCGTTGACGATGCGGATGTAATGCTCGATGTTCTCCGGCGACATGGGAACGTCGAGAAGCTGCCGGAGGTACTCGTTCCCTCCGGCGGACTCGAAGCAATTCGCGTTGATGAGCTCATTGGTCACCGTCTGGAGGTCGACGGGCGAATGCTTCTCCTCGACGGACTTCATCGCCCGGAAGATAAGGACGTTCCTCTCGTCCCTTCCGGAAAAAGACTGCTCCGAAAGGGCGGCGAGCCCAAGGGCCGCGGCGTCCTGGTCGATGAGCATCATCCCGAGGACGGCTTGCTCGGCGAAGATGTTCGCGGGCGTCTCGAAGTCCCTGGCGGCCACTACTTCGCCTCCGTGATGTGGACGTTGACGGTGCCGACGACCTGCCCTTCTGGCCCCTTGTAGAGCTCGATGCGGAGCCTCGTGTAGCCGAAGGCGTTGGCCGGGTACTTGTCGAGGAACTTCCTCTTGTCGATCTGGATGCCCCACTGGCGGAGGAGCCCTTCCTCGATCTCCTTGGGGGAGATGGAGCCGAACATACGCCCGTCCTTCCCGGCCTTGGCGGTGAACTCGACGTTGATGTGCTCGAGGCGGTCCCGGATGGCCTCCGCCTCCTTCTTAAGCTCCTTCTGGCGGATGGCCTCCTGCCTTTCTTCCGCCTTGAGGCGCCCGAGGGCCTCGGGGGAGGAAAGCGCGGCGAGCCCGCGGGGGATGAGGTAGTTCGCCCCGTAGCCGTCGCTGACAGTGACGATCTCCCCCTTCTTCCCGACGCCCTTGACGTCCTTCAGCATGATGATGCGCATCTTTTCTCCTTTCCCTAGGGCTCCGTGGGGGCGCTGACGCCCGCCTGGGCGGAATCCCAGTACTGCTCGACGATTCCCTTGAGGGCGTCCACGACGCCTTGGACCGTCTGGGCCTTGCATATGTCGTTGGGGAAGCTCGCGGCGGCCATCTGGAAGTGACCGCCTCCCCCGAGCTTCTCCGCGATGAGCTGGACGTTCACCGTCCCATCGCTCCGGCAGGAAATGTTGACCTTGTCCGGCGCGGTCCTGCCGATGACGAACACCGCGTTGATGCTCTTGATCTGCATCGCCTGGTTGGCGACCTTGGCGAGGGTGCTCCTGGGAAGGAGCTGCCTCTCCTCGGCCGCGCAGTAGACCGCTCCCGTCTCCAAGGTCTGGATCGAGGAGACGATCTTCGTCGTCAGCTCGAACTCTTCGAAGCCGTCCTTCAGGAAGTCGTCCGCCCGGGCGTTGTCCGCCCCGTGGTCCTTGAGGATCTCGGCCGCCTCGAAGGTCCTGGCCCCGGTCGCCTTGCTCTTGAAATAGTTGGAATCCAGGAAGATCCCCGCGAGCATCACCGTCGCGTAGGAAGCGGGGAGGGGGATCGGCGGGTTCGCGGTGGCGTAGCGAAGGAGGATCGCGATGAGCTCGGACGCGGAGGATGCCGAGGGGTCGACATGGGAGAGGACGTAGTGGTCGATGTACTTCTCCCCCCTCCGGTGGTGGTCGATGACGATGGTCTTGTTGCTCTTCTCAAGGAGGCGGGGGGAGATCGTCATGTCGGGGTTGCTCACGTCCACGACGATGAGGAGGGAAGTCGACTTCATCTCCCGGACCGCCGCCTCGGGGGAAATCGTCATCTTGTCGAACTCCTCCTTGGAGAAAGAGCCGCAGAAGGCAAGGCGCGCCTTCTGCTCGAAGAGCTTGGGCGAGTAGACGATGCGGACGCGCTTCTTCCCCTCGCCCGCCCAATCGGCCATCGCCTTGATGCCGAGGCAGCTTCCGATGGCGTCCATGTCGGCGTCCGCGTGCCCCATGATGAAGACGTCCGTGGAGTCGCGCACGAGGGAGACGATGGAGTCGGCGGTGGAACGGATCTTGACCTTGCTCGTCGCTTCCTGGGCGACGGACTTCCCCCCGAAGAAGCGAAGGCCAGCGCCAAACTGCGAGACGACGACCTGGTCGCC
Organism: uncultured Bacillota bacterium; assembly: GCA_949289845.1. Taxonomy (GTDB): domain Bacteria; phylum Bacillota_I; class Bacilli_A; order RFN20; family CAG-826; genus UBA4951. Next base: position 67,388 of record CASEPN010000002.1, on the reverse strand, counting down.
TCCGCGGGAAAGGGCGACGTCGAGGGCATTGCCCGCCATGTCGTTCAGCTTCGCGGTGTCCGGGATGTCGTAGGCGAAGCCGCAGGAAAGGGTCAGTTTCGTCGGCTGGTCGACGACGAGGGCGCGCACCTTCTCCAGAACGGAGAAGCCTTCGGCCTCCATCTTGCGGATCGCGGCGGCATTCGCCACGCAGAAGTAGCTGTCGTTCCGGATCCTCCGGAGGACGACCCCGTAGGAACGGAAGTAGGAGATGAGCTCGCTCCGGACGTCGTTGACCACGTCCGCGGTCTCGTCCGTCTCTCCCGACACCTCGTTCAGGTTATCGATGGAGACGATCCCGAGGGCGAGGGCCTGGTCGCGGTTATAGGCGAGCACCTCCTCGTACTCGCTGATGTCCCTGAGGATGAACATCCGGGACCCGGAGAGATAGCAGGTGTCGTAAATCTTCTCGCCGAACTCGATGTGCCTCTTGGAAGTGGAAGGAGAGGCGGTGAGGGGCACGAGCTCAGGGGCCGAATGGATGAGCTCCGTCCCGACGAGGTCGATCTGCCTTCCCTGGAGGAAGCCGTTGGTCCAGAGGACGACGTTGTCCTCGTCGACGATGATGATGCCGACCTGGCCGAACTCATAGGCCTCCTGGAATTCGGGGCCGATGAGGGTCGCCGCGTTGAAATCGTCCTTGCTCCGGAGCTTGTTGAGCCTAGCGAGGGCGAAGAAGAGGAGGAGGCAGTCGACGACCAGGAACACGGCGAGCACCGCGAGGATGTAGATGAAGGAGTGCTCGACGCCCTGGAAGCCATAGATGTCGAAGTAGTAGAAAATGAGCGCGACCGCGGACACGCAGATCTCGAACACGAGGAGCACCAGGGTCGCGACCCTATATTTGCGGATGGCTTCGATCATGCCGCGCCATTATAGACGAAAGGCACCTTACGGTGCCTCATAGGCAAGCAATTCGCATCTCAGTTGGTGCCGTCTGCTCATCTTGTTTCAGTTGTCCAGCGCAGCAAGAAATCGATTTAATGATAATTTGACGGTTGATTTGCAGTTATTTCAGCTCGAGCTTCTGGTTTACCCTCACGAGGATGGCCTTGTCGCTATGGACCTTCATCGCCTGGGCGATGTCGAAGTCGGTGCCAACATGCATGTGCATCGGGATGAGGGTGCGGCACCCGATGATCTCGGCGGCTTTCGCGGCGTCCTCCGGACCCATCGTATAGAAGCCGTCGATCGGCAGGAGCGCGTAGTCGATCTTCTTCTCCTTGAGGGCGGCCATCTCGGGAATGAGGTCCGTATCCCCCGCGTGATAGAGAGTGACCCCATCCACGGTGATAAGGTAGCCCACGGTCTCCTCCTTCTTGTGGTGGGAGTTATAGGCAGGGACTGCCTCGATGTGGTAGCCGAAGTAGTCGAAGGAACGGTAGATGCCTCCGTCAAGAGCCTGGGCGACGCGGATGAACACCGTCTGGGACTTCCGCACGATCTTCTCGACCGCGTTGTGGTCATAGTGCTCGTGGGTGACGAGACAGATGTCCGCGGGAGTCTGGTAGCCGACGCCCGCGTACGGGTCGATGAAGAGGACCCTCCCCTCGTCGCTGGTGATGCGGAAGGAAGCATGGCCTTGGTAGAAAAGCGTAGCCATCCTTGGACTCCTTTCTTCGCCTATAAGGCGATGCCCTGCCCGAAGTATGCATCCCTCCACTCCTGAGGGAAATACCGTTCCATGAGAAGAATGCTCTCTTTCGAGACCGAGGGGTTCTGGATGATTAGGTTCAGCCCGAGCCGGAACTCTTGGAGGTGCTGGGGAATCCAGTCGAGCACGCTGAGGAAGAGGGGGACCTCCCCAAAGCCTTCCGGAAGAGGAAGGAACATGGGCCTAGCAAGAGGCTCGAAGGCATGGGCGAGTGCATCGGCTTCCTTCTTGCCCATAGGAGGCCATTCCTCTTTTTTCATAAGCAATTCCGCTGCATTTTTGAGGATTTCCGGATGCTCCATGGCCTTCATGGACGGGGAATGGAGGATCCAGACGGGATGCTCCAGGCTCCTTTCCCCGAACCCCCATTCCCGGAAGGCGTAGGCGTAGATAACCTTCCCTTGCTTAAGTAGCTTCTTCCTCGACCAATAGGCCCTTGTCATGAACCCCAGGAGCCTTGTCCGGAGGCTGTCCCTATTCAAGAGGAAGGAAAGGAGACGACCCGAGGCAAGAGGGGCCTCCTTCACGTAGTTCCGTTCCGCCTCCTCGCAAAGGGCTTTCCAATCCATAGGGAGATTATCCCTATCCGTCGGTTTTTGGTGAAGGTTTCCCTTAAAGGTGATACCGTGCGCTCGAATCGCGATATGAAAGGAGGAGCCTATGCTAGCCAAGAAACTGGCAATGCTGACGCTCAACGAGGCGCTCGCCACAGGCGGGGACTACGCTGAGCTTTATGTAGAAGACACGGCCCGGGAGACGATCAAGGTCGAGAACGGGCGCGTGGAGTCGATCTCCAATGCAAGGACGCGAGGGGCGGGACTCCGCATCCTCAAGGGCCTTCGCTCGATCTACGGGTACACCGCGGACCTTTCCAAGAGGGGGCTTCTCTCCCTTGCGAGGAAACTGTCCCTCGCCTACGAGGGGGAGCGCCTCTTCGAGGTTAAGTCCTTCGCCAGGAGGAGGACCCCTTCCATCTGCCCGGTCAAGGACCCCGTCATCGATGTTCCCTCCGAAGAGAGGATCCGCTACCTCAGGGACATGGACGAGGAGATGAGGAAGGACCCGCGCATCGTGCGCGCCCGCTCGGAAATCTTCGCCGAGAAGAAATCCATCGAGATCTTCGCCGCCGAAGGAGAGGAAGGCTTCCTCATGAAGAACGGGGAGAGCCATGCCCGGATCACCGCGGTGGCCACCGCCTCCGAGGACGGGAAGATCGAGACCGCCTCCCACTCCCCCGGCACCCATGGAGGCTGGTCCTTCTTCCTCGAAAAGGTCAACAGGACCGCCGTCGCGAGGAAGGCGCGGGAGGTCGCCATCGCCCTCCTTTCGGCGAAGGAATGCCCCTCCGGGCGCTTCCCGGTCATCATCGCCAACGGCTGGGGCGGGGTCATCTTCCACGAGGCATGCGGGCATAGCCTTGAGGCCACCGCGACCGCCAAGGGGCTCTCCGTCTTCTCCGACTCCATCGGTAAGGTCATCGCCTCCCCGCTTGTCACCGCCTATGACGACGGGACCATCAAGAACGCCTGGGGCAGCAACAACGCCGATTCGGAAGGAACCCCGACCAAGAAGAACCTTCTCATCAAGGACGGGGTCTGCACCGGCTTCCTTGTGGACAAGTTCAACGGGAGGCGCCTCCACATGGAGCCCAACGGCTGCTCCAGGAGGGAAAGCTACTGCTACGAGCCGACCTCGAGGATGAGCAACACCTACATCGCCCCGGGAAAGGACAAGCCCGAGGACATCATCAGGGACACGGAGCTAGGGCTATATGTCGCCAACTTCGGCGGAGGCTCCGTCGACACGACGACCGGCGAGTTCAACTTCGCCGCCTCGGAGGCCTACATCGTCCGGCACGGGAAGATCGCCGAGATGGTGAAGGGCTGCATCCTCATCGGCTCGGGGAAGGAAGTGCTCATGAACATCGACCGGGTCGGGAACGACCTTGACCTCGGATGTGGCTACTGCGGATCCGTGTCGGGCTCCGTGCCCGTCACCGTGGGGCAGCCGACGATCCGCGTGAAGGAGATCACCGTCGGCGGACGGGGAGGAAAACTGGAATGAAGTACGATCGCTTCTTTGAATACGCGAAGGAGGCGGGGCTCGAGGAAGCCCAGCTCTACGTCAGCCGCTCGGAGACCTTCGAGTTCGCCTTGTTCCACAAGGAGCTCGACTCCTATAGCGTCTCGACCTCCATCTCCCTCTGGGCTTCCGGAGTGAAGGACGGCCACATCGCCTTTTCCACGTCCGAGAAGGACGACGAGGAAGGCTATCGCGAGATGGTGGACGCGATCGTCCGTTCCACCGCCCTTCTCGAGAAGCCCGACGAAGTCGGCCTCTTCGAGGGGAGCGATCACTACGTGTCCAAGAAGGTCAGGAATCCTGCCCTGGCGAAGACCGCGCCCGAGGAGAAGATCGCCCTCGCGAAGAAGCTGGAGGAGCTTCTCTTCCAGGAAGAGGGAGTGGCCGACGTCGCCGAGGTGTTCTATTCCGAAAGCGACGACACGGTGCTCTTCATGAACTCCCACGGGCTCAGGCTTAGGAGCGCAGGGAACAGCTTCATCATCGGGGGCTACGTGACCGGCAAGGACGGGGAGAAGACCATCGACACGGGCGACTCCTTCTTCGGGAACGACCTCAGGGCATTCGACCCCGCGGACCTTGCAAGGAAGGTCGGGGACGACCTTCGAAAGCGCATGGGCGCCTCCAGCATGAAGAGCGGCGTCTATCCGACCATCATCCAGAACAAGGTGCTTCCCTCCTTCATCCGCGCCTTCATCGGCGCCCTCAGCGCGGAGTCCGTCCAGAAGAAGACGAGCCCTCTGGCCGGGAAGCTTGGCGAGAGAATCCTCTCCTCCAAAGTCACAATCGAGGAAAGGCCCTTGGACAAGACGGTGTTCTTCTCCGGGTTCGATGACGAAGGCGTCGCCAAAGAGAACCGGAAGCTCATCGAAAAGGGCACCCTCCTCACATACCTCCATAACCGCGAAACGGCAAAGAAGGACGGGGTGACGACCACGGGGAACGCCGGCTATGGCGGAGGGTCCATCGGAATCGGCGCCGGCCTCATCAGGCTCCGGAAAGGGAAGGGGACCCTGGAGGACCTCGCATCGAAGGTCTCCCATGGGGTCTACATCACCAGCATCGCGGGACTGGGCACGGGACTGAACCCTTATAACGGGGACTTCTCCTGCCAGGCCCAGGGCTTCGAGATCGTGGACGGAAAGATCGGCCGTCCCCTGACCCTCATCACCTTAAGCGGCAACCTCTTCAAGATGCTGAAGGACTGCGCCGCCCTCGACGCGAACATGGTCCTTACCACAAGGAAGGTGGAGTGCCCCGACATCCTTATCAAGGGCATGTCGATCGCCGGGGAATAGCGACCAAAGCCCGTCCTTCCTGGACGGGTTTTCTTTATGACCAATTCTTGTTTTTGGACTAATAATTAGTTATAAATATACATCGATGAAAGCGAGTATTTCTAGAAAGCCTAAAGGTAGTGAATTCGCTATCAAGCCACTCATTTCCACAAATGAATTCCCTTCAGGCGCTATTGATCGGCAGGCATATATCAAGCGCCTGGTTCAGGAAGGAGAAGTCGTCCGAGTAGCCTATGGTCTATATCGAGGAAAGGATGCCAGAGACCCCACATTCCGAGAGGTAGTGGAGTTCCGTTACATAGGCGGTAGCAAAAGCCCTACTGGCTTCTGGGCTGGGACTTCCTTTCGGGAACTCCTGCACGGAAGGGATCCCACCGCGCTGATGGAGCCAGAGGTCATCACGGAGAAGTCCACCTCCGGGAGAAAGAGGACTCTCCTCATGGGCCGTAAACTCACCCTAAGGAAGCCTTGGGCACCCATTGAGAAGAAGACTCTCGCGGCCAACGCGTTCCTTTCCTACCTCGTCCTTGGTGACGTGGGAGAACTTCAGAAAGAGTCCTCCCTTCTCAGGAACTACATCCGCAGGAACCAGATCGGCACGGAGGAAATCTCCACCCTATCCCCTCACTTCCCAGCGAAGGCCTCCAAGAGGCTCGTTGAGCTTGGACTACATAAAGTTCTTTGGAGAGGGTAGGGCAAAGGAAAGGCCGCCCGTAGGCGGCCTGGCGTCCTTTATGACAACCTTCTATTCCTTGGGTCCTTCGCCTTCCCCAGAGGGTTTCTCTCCCTCCTTGGCGGGGACTTCCGCCTGGCCTGCGGCGGGGGTTTCTTCGTCTCCGAGGTTATAGGCGCTCAGATCCCAGTCGGGATGGGCCTCATGAATCATCTTGAGGCCGTCGACGATGAGGTTTTCCTCCAGGGCGCGCTTGCCCTCGGGGCTCTTGCGGATCGCGCGGTCGCTTTCGTCGAGCGCACGGACTGTCTCTTGGTAGGAACCGTCGATGAGCCCGGAGATGAGAAGGTGGGCGCGCACCGCCGGGGCGCTTCCGAGGAGGGAGGCGTGCTTCTTGTCCTCGATGGACATCTCCTTGTAGGCGAGGCTCGCCTTCTCCTGTTCTCCCGCGAGAAGGAGAAGGGAGACCCTCTGGCAGCTCGCCTCATGGACGAGGCGCCCGGAAAGGGTTTCCTGGCTCCGGACGGCCTTCTCGGCGATCTCAGCGGCATCGACGAGCTTCCCCTCGGCAAGACGGCGGTAGAGGATGATGTCGTTCACCCCGTAGGTGAAGTCCGTGACGTTGTCGTAGACATCCATCTCCTCGGCCTTCTCCCCGACAAGCATCTGGTAGTTCCCTAGAAGGAGCCTGTTGTAGGCGACGCGGTTCGTCTCATTGGTGAGCACCGTCAGAAGATAGCCGTCGTTCTTGCTATCGAGAGGCGCCGGGAAGATGTCGTAGAGATAAAGCATCCCGCCGACGGTCAGGGCGGCGATCGCGAAGATCTCCCACCAGACGAGCCCGGTGTTGCCGGAGTTGCGTCCGACCTCGCAAAGGACGATCCAGACGACGAGGGCGAGGACTTCCACGAAGAAGAGGACGAGCGGCATGTAGACGACCGCCTGAGGCTTGCTCTTCTCGACGTCCTTCGGGTAGAGGACAGTCTCCCCGGTGAGTCCGTCGTAGGAACGGAACGAGAAGGAGACGCCCTTCCCTTCCTTCTTCTGGAAGTTGAAGAAGAGGACGTTCACCGAATGGACCCCGTACTTCCCAATCGCCGCTCCCAGAAGATGCCCGGCCTCGATGAGGAAGGCATTCAGGATGAGGGAGGCGATGACTGCGAGAACGAGGAGCAGGATAGGGTTCATGATCTGGTCGGCGTCATTCGCCCCTTGGATCATGGGCTGGATGACGCCGAAGCCGATCCCCAGCACGAGGGCGAGCATCGCCGCGTAGGCGATCCACCCGAACATTTCGTTTTTCTTCATCTTTCCTCCTAGGCCGGAAGGCCGTGCCGGTGTTGGCCACCGTGCGTGCGCCTGGGCGCGTCCTTCCTATTGGAAGCGGGGTTGATTATAGAGCAAACGAACCAATCAGCGGCCGCCTTCCTCCACGGCCATCCGGACCATCGCTGGATAGATGGTCTCCTGCGTGAGCTGGGCGAACCTCTTCATCTTCCTCTCGAAGCGGGCGACAGTGATGTCGGTGTCCCGGAAGACATGGCTGAACTCGTTCTCGATGAAGGAGCCCATCCTCCTGGCGAGAAGCCTCGCGGCCCCCTTCCCAAGGGAGCCCCCTTCCGGGGTGGAGGCGACTTCCAGAAGCCTCGTCATGGATTTAGAGAGGATGAAGCTGTCGACGATGTCGTGGGCGCTCGAGGAATAGGCCGCCTTGAGGAAAGCGAAGTTCGACTTCGCGTAGCCGACAAGGGCAAGGATCAGCTCCTTGACGCTCTTGGCCTTGTCCATGTCCTTGACCTTTTCTCCAAGGAAAATCTCGTCCAAAAGGTCATATATGTTCCGATAATGGTAGTAGAAAGTCTGGCGATGCACCCCGCACGCCTCGCAGATCGAGGTGACGTTGATCTCGTCCAGCGGGGTGGTCTCCATCATCTTCTGGAGAGTCCCCCGGAACTTGGAAGAGGCCTTCATTCGCCCTCCTCCTCGAGCTTGGAAAGGGCTACGGCGATCTTCGCCCCAAGGCGCGCGTTGTTCACCGCGAGGCCGACGTTCGCCTCAAGGCTCTCCCCGCCCGAGAGCTCGACGATCTTGGCGAGGAGATATGGGGTGGACGCCTTCCCGTGGACGCCTTCCTTCTCCGCCTCCCCGAGAGCCTTCTCGATGACGGGGTCGATCTTTTCCCGGGGAAGGGCAAGTTCCGCGGGGCAGGGATTGGAGACAAGGATCCCGCCCTTGAGGTGCAGGCTCCTACGCGCACGGACGATGCGGGCGATCTCCTCAGGGGTCTTGGCGACGTAGTCGACCGCAAGGCCGGAGTCCTGGCTATAGAAGTCGGCTAGATGCGGCGCCTGGTAGGAAAGCACCGTAACGCCTTCCGTCTCCAGCACCTCGAGTGTCTTCGGGAGGTCGAGGATCGCCTTGACCCCGCTGGAGACGACCGTGATGTCGTTCCCTCCTAGCTCGGGGAGGTCACGGGAGATGTCGAAGGTGTCCTCCGCGCCCCTGTGGACGCCGCCGATACCGCCGGTAGCGAACACCTCGATGCCCGCCATAGCCGCAAGGATGATGGTCGCGCTCACCGTCGTTGCGCCCCACCTTCCAAGCCCGAGCGCGATCGGAAGGTCCCGACGCGAAAGCTTCATGACGTCCTTCCTGGTCGCGATGGCGAGAAGCTCCTCTTCCGAAAGGCCGACGACAGGCTCTCCTTCAATGACGGCGATCGTCGCGGGGACGGCTCCTTCCTCGCGGACGGCGCTTTCGAGGGCCTTCGCGGTCTCAAGATTCCTGGGATAGGGCATCCCATGGGCGATGATGGTGCTTTCCAAGGCGACGACAGGTTTATGGCGGACGATAGCCTCCGCGACTTCCTTGGATATTCTCATGCCTTCTGCCCCTTTCTCTTGTTCCACCGGTCGATGAAGGGCGCGATCACGAGGTAGAGTGCCCCTAGCCCGACGGAAAGCCCGGCGATGATTCCCCAGTGGGCGGGGGTTATCCCGTCCACCCTGAGGTCGAAGATCCCCCAGCCAAGGCCCACGTCGAGCCCGAAGGCGAGGAGGGCAAGGGCGAAGATTCCGAAGAAGACGATGGCCCGGTAGAGATCAAGGGGCAGGCACACCTTGAAGAAGACGAAGTAAGCGATGATGGAGAAGGTGATGGCGGCGACGTAGCGTGCCGTCTCAAGGTCAAGGAAGCCCGGGTTCGCGAAGTGGATGATGTAGACGATCAAGACAGCGAGGATCGAGGCGCATCCCGCTGGCACGGCACGCGATATGATGTTCCTCACGAAGGAGCCTTCCAGCCTGTCGTTCGTAGGCTGGAGCGCGAGGAAGAAGCCACCCGCGCCGATCGCGCCGAGCTCCCATACGTACATGTTCGTCGTGGTGAACGGATAGTCCGGCCCGCCGAACCAGGAGACGATGAGGAAGAAGAGGGAGAGGACCATCGCGAAGGTCGTCTTGCTCAGGAACAAGGAGGCGGTCCGCTGAAGGTTGTTGATGACGCGCCGGCCCTCCGCGACCACGTCGGGAAGCTTAGAGAAGTCGTTTTCCAAGGAGACGATGTGGGAGGCGTTCCTTGCAGCGCTGCTGCCGCTCGCCATGGCGATCGAGCAGTCCGCCTTTTTGAGGGCGATGATGTCGTTCACCCCGTCGCCGGTCATCGCGACCTTATGGCCCATCGCCTGGAGGGCCTCCACGAGCATAGCCTTCTGCTCCGGCTTAACCCTTCCGAAAACAGAATATTTGTCTGCGATCTGCGGGATTTCCTCGTCTTTCACATCTTCCATGGAAATGTAGTTCCCGGCATTGGGAACCCCGCATTCCTCCGCGATCCGCGAGACGGTCATCGCGTTGTCGCCAGAGATGACCTTCACCTGGACTCCGTTGGAGACAAACCAGTCGATGTTCGCCTTCGCGTCTTCCTTCACGTGGTCGCTCAGGACGGCGAGGGCGACCATCTCAAGCTTCGTGGGAAGGGAGCCGGGGGCGAACTCTTCCTTCGAACGGTAAAGTCCGATCGTCCTCAGCCCTTCCTTAGCAAGGGAAAGGGACCTTGCCCTCAGCTCTTCCCCGACCTTCGCCTCGACGATGTCGGGGGCGCCCATGACGAACGTCCCGATGCCAGGGAAGCTGGCCGCGCTCCACTTGCGGCTCGAATCGAAGGGAATTGCCGCCCTGAAGGAATAGGAGTTCCCGTCCCCGGCGTATTTCCTTAGAGCCCTGGCGGTCCCGTTGTCGTCCCCTGTGGCCTCGAAGAGGGAGCGGAGCAGTCGTTTTATCTCCTCCCGCGTGACCTTCGTCCCAAGATAGATGTCCTTGACCTCGAGGGCTCCGTCGGTGAGGGTCCCCGTCTTGTCGAAGCAAAGCACGTCCACGCGGGCCAGCATCTCGATGCAGTAGAGCTCCTGGACGTTCATCTTCTTCTGGGAAAGGTTGATGACGCCAACGGTGAGGGTTAGGGAGGTGAGGAGATAGAGCCCGGCAGGGATCATCGCCGTGAGGGAGCCTGAGAAGCGGACCGCGAAATCCTGATAGGAGGGGTAGTCGATGCCCGTCCCGTCCGTGTAGGAAAGGACCACCCAGGTGACCGCGGTGACGGCGCCGATGAAGATGGCGATGAGTCCGCAGATGAGGAAGAGCTTCATGTAGGTGCCCTTGAGCTCGCTGTCGGGCCTCTTGAACTGGCCGGCCGCCTCGCGAAGTCCTTCGATGTAGTTGGCCGCCCCCACGCGGTTCACCCGACAGTAGACCTTCCCCGCCCGGACATAGGAGCCCGAAAGAAGCTGGTCGCCCGCCCTCTTGGGGACGGCGTCGCTTTCTCCGGTGAGGAGGGACTCGTCCATGTCGCAGCGACCGTTCACCACCACGCAGTCGGAGGGGACCTGGTCTCCGGGGGAAAGGATGATGATGTCCGATAGGACGAGTTCGGAAGGGAGGAGGGAGACTTCCTTCCCGCCCCTCATCGCGGTGGCCCTCGGATCGGTGAGGAGCCTCATCTTGTCGACGAGCCTGCGGGCGTGGATGTCCGCCAGAAGGCCGAGGAAGATGTTGCAGAGGATCGGCGCGAGGAAGAAGAAGTAAGTTATCTTCGCCTGGGCGACGAGAAGCATGATCGCGATGCCGAAGAAGACGAGGTTGAAGAAGGAGAAGACGTTCTCGCGGACGATCTGCCAGTAGGTCTTCGTGACCTTCTTGGCCGTCTTGTTCGCCAGCCCCTTCTTCTCACGGGAGATCACCTGGGCTTCGCTTAGTCCTATGGTGAAATCCGGGTCGAATTCCTCGGCCTCGAGAATCTTCTTCTCGATCTCTTCCTTGCGGAGGCTCCGTCTGGCCATCGCTTGAGTGTAGCAGATTATTCCGCCCGAAGGGCGACGGCGGGGTCCTTTTTGGAAGCAATTCTGCTAGGCACGAACCCGGAGATGAGGGAAAGCAACGTCGAGATGAGGATCATCGCGACCGCGGCGATAGCGCTCAGGCTTGCGATCGACCCGAGGAGCTGGCCGGGGAACATGGAGGCAAGAACTTGGTTGATCGGGAGCGAGAGAAGAAGGGTGGCGAGGACGCCAAGGACGCCCGCGACGAAGCCGATGACAAGACATTCGGCGAGGAACAGCCCACCCACGTCTCGCTTCCTTGCCCCGCACGCTCTAAGAATCCCGATTTCCTTCGTTCTCTCAATCACCGAGACGTAGGTGATGATCGCGGTCATGATCGAGCTGACGACAAGGGAGAGGGAGCCGAACACGAGGAGAACGAGGGAAATGAGGTCGATCAAGGTGCTCAGCGCATCCGTGAAGCTCCCCATGATGTCCGTGTAGTAGATCCTCTCGCTCATGGGCCTTGCGTCGTTATAGGCGTCCAGCCGCTCGATGATCGCGGGCTTTGCCGTGAGGGATTCCGGGAAGATCAAGATGGAGGTTATGTTCGAGTAAGCGGAGATGTAGGCGAGGAAGTCGATGAGGGAAAGGCCTTCTGCATAAGGGTCGAGGAAATCCTTGCCGACGACCTCCCCCAGCAAGGCGAGGGCCTCGGCGGAGGCAAGGCTCCCCTCCTCTTGAATCCTGGCCAGCACCTTCGCGACCTCGTCTTCCTTGAAATCCGTGCCGATCGAGCGCGCTTTGCCCAAAAATCCTGTGTAGCAGGTATATCGGGCCATGCCTCCTTCATCGTTTAGATAGGTGAAGTCGAGCCAGTAGATGTTCTCTGCGATGCTCCCCATCGCGTTCTGGAGCCTTTGGGAAAGGGCAAGTGCCTCGCTGGCGCTACCCCCGGAAGACCCGAGCGCGGAGGCGATTTGCTGGAAGGCTTCCTTAAGGGCTCTGTTCAGCTTCTCCAGCCCGTCCTCCGTCCCGTTCTCATCGCTCCAGGAACGGGGCACGAACCAGGCGGACCTGGCGTCCTCGCCAAGCGCCTCCCCCTCTGGGCTCGAGGCATCATCGGCAATCCTCTCGGCAAGGCTTGGCAAATAGCCGATTGAGCAAGGCATCAGGCTGAAATAGGAGTTCTCGCTAGGACGGATCACCCCGACGATCTTTAGTTCAATCCCCTTTTCGCTTTCATACATCGCCTCAAGGTCTGTTGGGGCAGGGTGCATCGTGAACTCCCTCTCCACAAGGCTCCCTTTGGCGAAATCCCCTCCGAGCAAACCGCGGGCGATGTCGAAGTCGTCGATCTCATAGACGGTCCCCGTCGCCTTCTCGACTTCGCTTAAGTACTCGGAGTTCGGGAACGCCTTGTAAGTCTTCCCGGGATGAGACCCATCCCCGACGATGTCCTTGAAGGAAATCTCCTTGGGCAAGGCTTCGTGGCTTTTGAAGAAACCAAGGCTCCGGAGAGTGTTGATGTCCACGCGATTGTACTGGTCGAGGATAAGCACAAGCTCGTTCGGTTCTTCCGGAAACTCCCCGTAGATGAGGTCGTACATGGAGGAGAGCCCCTCCTCGTCGGCATATAGCTCATGAAAAATTGTTGAGGGCAGGGGCGTGATCCCGCTGAACATGTTGCTCCCGAGTGCCGCGGACTGGTATTGGTTGACCTCGACGAAAGTGCCGGACCCGCCTCCAACGCCTTCTTCGGTGATGATGTTGAAGTCGAGCCCCTCGCGGTTAAGGAGGACGGATCTTGCAAGGCCTTCTTCCACAAGGGGCATCAGGACCCCGTCGATATACTCCCTGTTGTTGAGGTCGTTCGTGTGGCTCACGTACGTCTGGGTGGATGTGTCGTGGACATAGAGCACGTCTTCCTCGGGAAACTTATCAGGGGTCGGCTCGCCTTCCTTTTCCACCACGCTGTAGAAGTTCCGGGAAATTGTCATCGGGACCGCCGAGGCAACCTCTTCCTCCACGTTCGTCACGAAATCCCCAAACCCATTGGAGATAGCGAGGACAAGAGAAACCCCAAGAACACCGAAGGCTGACGCGATGACCGTCAAAAAAGTTCTTCCTTTCTTTGACCAAAGGGCCCCGAGGCTGCTCCTTATCGCGGAGAGTATGCCCATCGACGTTTTCGCCTTACGTTCACTTCCTAATAAAACCTCGCTTTTGACATCGGTTTTGCAAGGGTTTGAGTCAGTTTTGATTTCTCCATCCTCCATCTCGACGATCCGGTCCGCGTAGTGTTCCGCCAAGGCGCGGTTGTGCGTGACCATCACGACGAGACGCTCTTCCGAAATCTCCTTCAGCAGGTCCATTACCTGGACGGAGGTCTTGCTGTCGAGAGCCCCCGTAGGCTCGTCTGCGAGGACCACCGACGGACGATTCACGATCGCCCTGGCGATCGCGACCCTCTGCATCTGCCCTCCGGAAAGCTCGGAGGGTCTCTTTCTGGCTTCGGAAAGCACGCCGACCTTTTCAAGGGCCTCAAGCGCCATGCGCCCCCTTTCCTTGCCTCTTATTCCGGCAAGGGATAAAGAGACGGATACGTTCTCTAGGACGCTTTGGTGGGGGATGAGGTTGTAGTTCTGGAAGACGAAGCCGATCCTCTCGTTCCGGTAGGCGTCCCAGTCCCTGTCCTTATAACTCTTGGTGCTTTCCCCATCGACAAGGATCTCTCCCTCGCTTGGATTGTCCAGTCCTCCTATGAGGTTAAGGAGGGTCGTCTTCCCGCACCCAGATGGACCAAGGATCGCGACGAAGCCTTTCTCAGGAAGGACAAGGTCTACGCCTCTGAGGGCGGGGAACTCCCCGCTTTTGGTGCGATATACCTTCTCTACGCCCTTAAGTTCGATCATAGAAGGTCCCCGAGCTATTCCTGCCCGCCCCTTTTCCTCTGGAACCAAAGGGAGAGCAGGGCGGAGCATTCTTCCTCAAGGACTCCGAAGTCCACAAGCGGGCGCTCGTGAAGCGAGGGCGTGTCATAAACCCGATAGCGCGACACGATCGCCCCGTCCTTCGGGTCCTTCGTCCCGAAGACCAGCCTTCCCACATGGGACTGGAGGATCGCGCCGGCGCACATCAGGCAGGGCTCGAGGGTCACGTAAAGCGTCGCGTTCCTGAGCCTCCAGGAGCCAAGCTCCCGCGCGGCCTTCCGGAGGGCGACGATCTCCGCGTGGGCGGATATATCTAGCCCCTTCTCCCTTTCGTTATGTCCGAGGGCGACGACCTTCCCGTCCAGGGAAAGGGCAGCCCCAACGGGCACCTCTCCTTCCGAGGCGGCCTTCCTCGCCTCCTCGAGGGCAAGTCCCATGAGCTCCTTGTCGTCCATAAGCGGATTTTCCTACCAAGGCGAAAAGAAAACCACCGCGCAAGGCATCCGGCCTTAAGGCTGCTCGGTTCCCCGCCTGACCTGGTTCGGCCTTCCGCCCTCGCGGTGGCGTTCGGATTATAGCGGATTACTTCCTCGGGAGAATCCTTTCCTGCCCGCCCATGTAGGGCCTGAGGGCCTCCGGGATGAGGATCGATCCGTCCTCCTGCTGGCACTGCTCGAGCAGGGCGGGGAACACCCGGGAGGTGGCAAGACCTGATCCGTTCAGCGTGTGGCAGAAGTGGATCTTCCCCTGGGCGTCGCGGTAGCGGACCATCCCGCGCCTGGCCTGGTAGTCCCGCGCGTTGGAGACGCTGCTGACCTCCTTGTAGATGCCCATCGAGGGAATCCACACCTCGATGTCGTAGGTTCTCGCCATCGAGTGGGAGCAGTCGCCCGCCGCGAGCTTGTCCAGGCGGTAGCAGAGACCGAGCCCCTGGAGGAGCTCCTCGGCCTTCCTCACCATCTCCTCGAAGGCGACGTCGCTCTTGTCATCCTCCGTATACTGCACCATCTCGACCTTGTTGAACTGGTAGCCGCGGATCATGCCGCGCTCCTCGGTGCGGTAGCTTCCGGCCTCCTTGCGGTAGCAGGGGGTGTAGGCGAAGTATTTCCTCGGAAGGTCCTCAAGGGCGAGGATCTCGTTCCGGTGGAGGTTCACGAGCGCCGTCTCCGCGGTCGGAAGGAGGAACTTCCTGGGCTCGATCCCCTCCATGTAGAACACCTCGTCCCTGAACTTGGGGAACTGGCCGGAGGTATATCCGCTTTCGACGTTGAGGAGATGCGGGGGAAGGATGAAGGTGTAGCCGTCCCGGAGATGGGCGGCGATGAAGTAGTTGAGGAGGGCCCACTCGAGCCTCGCCCCGTCACCGACGTAGATCCATGTCCCGGAGCCCGAGATCTTCGCCGCGCGGCGGTAGTCGATGATCCCGAGGTTCTCCGCCAGGGTCACGTGGTCCTTGGGCTCGAAGGAGAAGGTGCGCTTCTCGCCCCACTCGCGGACCGGCTGGTTGTTCTCCTTCCCGCCGGCAAGAAGATCGGGGTCGGGGAGGTTCGGGAGCACCTCGATGGCCTTCTGGATGCCCTCCTCGACTCCCTTCAACTCAGCTTCCTGATCCTTGTTCTCCTGGGCGAGGCGCTTGACCTCGCGGAAGATGGGCGAGGGGTCCTCGCCCGCTTTCTTCATCGCCGGGACCTTGGCGGTCAGGCGGTTCTGCTCGGCCTTGTTCGCCTCGACGGAGTGGAGGAGTTCCCTCCTCCGCCGGAACATGGTAAGCACCGGCTCGGGGTCGAAGTCCCACCCTTTCTTAAGGAGGGCCTCCCTCACGTAGTCCGGCTTCTCTTCGATTAGCTTCCAATCGATCATGATCATTCCTCCCCGGCAATCTGCCGGTAGCGCATCAGGAGCCGCTTCCCGAGATCTAAGAGCGACTCCGCGCGAGCGAGGCGGTAGGCCCGCTCGACAAGGGAATCATAGTCCCCGGCAACGCGCGATTCGACCGCCTTGATGAGGGCGGGGGGCGTCTCGGCGAGAATCACGTTCTCCCCGGGACGGAACTGGGTCCCGTAGCCGGGGTCCTTATAAAGGAAGATAGGGGTCTTGGACGCCATCGCCTCCAGGGTGAGGATCCGCGGGGCCTCGCCCATGAAAAGGGCGAAGGAGGCGGAGCGAAGGAGGCTCCGGAAGACGTCGTCCTCGAGGATCGCCTCGAAGCGCATGTTCTTCGGACCCCTTCGGGAAATGCGCCTCCTCCTCGAGCTCATGAAAGCCCGATGCTTCTCGTATCCGATGAAAATCAGACGAAAGGAGAGGAGATTGCCGGCGATTTCTTCTAGAGTCTTGAATATCTTGCCGTTCTCGTAGTCGCCGAAGACGACGGCGACCTTCTCTCCGTCCCGGATGTTGAAGTATTGGCGGAACACGTCCCTTTCCACAGGGTCGAGACCCTCGAAGCGGGACACGTTCACGCCCGGGGAAAGAATCTCGATCTTCGAAGAGGGGATCCCGGAGTCGACGAGGACGCCCTTCTCCTTGAGCCCGGGGACGAAGACAGCGTCCGCATGGCGGAGCATCCGCAGCGCCCGGGGCTTGACCGGACGGAAGCCGTCCTCCTCCTTGTCGCCAAGATAGGAGGCGGAAGGCTCCCCCTCCGCGTAAAGGGCGCTCACGACGACCTTCGCGCCGTACTCCCGCGCCTTCTCGAGGAAGGGGCCGTCCTCCGGCGAGATCAAATGGACGATTGAAGGACTGGCGTCGAGGCTGTCGACGAGCTGCGCATCGGTGCTCTCGAGGGCGCCCTTTATGTTCTTCCGGAGCCTGACGGCGAGGTAGGGGGGATCCCCCTTCCCCGCCTGGTAGCGAACCAGCGCCTTCACGCGCTACTCCACCTCGTCCGGGGTCGGGTTATGGACAGGGGCCTCCGGGGCGGCCTCTTCCTCAGGGGCAAGGGAGGGATTCACCTCGTCCTCGGCCTCCTCCCCTTCCTCGTCAAGGGGCTTCTCCTGGTGAGGGAGGATCGCGATCGAGGCGACCTTCTGCCTGCCCTCGAGGCGGATGATGATGACGCCCTGGGTGTTCCGCCCGCACACCTTGACCTGGTCGAGGGGCGTGCGGATGACGATGCCGCTGGTGGTGATGACCATGAGATCCTCATCCCCCTGGACGGCCCTCATCGCGGCGAGCTCGCCGTTCTTCGCGCTCATCTTGAGGGAGAGCACGCCCTTGGAGCCGCGGCTCGTCAGGCGATAGCCGTCGTAGTGGTGCGCGGTCCCGTCCTCGTCGGTGACGGTGGTGTCCTTCGCGTAGCTGATCTTCCCGAAGCCACGGGTGGTGAGGACGAGGATCTTGTCGCCCTCGAGCGAGGTGGTGAGGTCGATCGCCTCCTCCTCGCCCTCGAGGCGAATGCCGCGGACGCCGCTCGCACCCCTGCTCATCGGACGGATCTCTTCCTCACGGAAGGAGCAGACCCTGCCGGAGGAGGAAGCGATGGAGATGATCGCGGTCCCGTCGGTGCGCTTCACCCCGAGGAGGGAGTCTCCCTCGCGGAGGACGAGCGCCCGCTTCCCGTTCACGTTGATGTTGCTGAACTCCGAGAGGGGCGTCCTCTTGGCAAGGCCGTTCCTCGTGCAGAAGAGGAGGTATTCGCCCTCCGGATAGTCGTCGCAAGGCACGATCGAGACGACCTGCTCGCCCTCGTCCAGGCGGAGGAGGTTGACCGCGGGGATGCCCTTCGAATCGCGGGCCCCGTCGGGGAGCATATAGCCGCGGATGCGGTACACCTTCCCGAAGCTGGAGAAGAAGAGGAGGTCAGTGTGGGTGCGGGCGTGGATGACGATGTTGGCGACGTCGCCGGCGACCATGCGGATGCCGGTCACGCCCCTCCCGCCCCGGTTCTGGGTGCGGAAGGTGTCGTCGTCCATCCTCTTCACGTAGCCGTTCTTCGTCAGGATGATGACGATTTCCTTTTCGGGGATGAGCGATTCCGAGTCGATAGAGGCGGCCTCGTCGCTGATCTCGGTGAGGCGGCGGTCGCCGTACTTCCGCTTGATCTCGAGGAGCTCCTCGATCATGAGGTCGATGATGTTCGCCTGGTCGCTGAGGAGCCGGCGGTACTCGGCGATGCTCCTCGCAAGCTCGTCCAGCTCCTGGTGGAGCTTCCCTTGCTCGAGGCCCTGGAGGCGACGGAGGGTCATGGCGAGGATGGCCTGGCACTGCTCGTCGGATAGGGAGAAGCGCGCCTTCAGCTTCGCAGTGCTTTCTTCGTCGCTTTGGGAGCTCCGGATAAGGGCGATGACCTCGTCGATGTTGTCGTGGGCGAGGATGAGGCCCTCGAGGATGTGGCTCCTCCGGAGGTCGCGGTTGAGGCGGAACCTCGTCCTCCTCGTCAGGACCTCGGTCTGGAAATCGATGTAGTTCTGGAGCATCTCCTTCATGCCGAGCGTCTTCGGCTCGCCGTTGACAAGGCAGAGGTTGATGACGCCGAAGTTGACCTGGAGCTGGGAGTGCTTGAGGAGGTTGTTGCAGACGACCTCGGGGACGAAGCCGTGCTTGACGTCGATGACGACGCGGATCCCTTCCTTGTTGCTCTCGTCGCGAAGGTCGCTGATGCCGTCGACGACCTTGTCGCGGACGAGCTGGGCGATGCCCTCCACCATCGTCGCCTTGTTCACCTGGTAAGGGATCTCGGTGACGATGATGCGGGAGCGCCCGCCGGAAAGCTCCTCGATCCTGTAGCGCGAGCGGATGGAGACGGTGCCCACGCCAGTCTGGAAGTAGTCGCGGATCCCTCCGCGCCCGAGAATGACGCCCCCGGTGGGGAAGTCAGGGCCGTGGAGATAGCGCGCCATGATGTCGAGGACGTCGAGGCCAGGGTCCTTGGCAAGGGCGCAGATCGCGTCGATCGTCTCCGAAAGGTTGTGGGAGGGCATGTTGGTGGCCATGCCGACCGCGATTCCTTCCGAGCCGTTCACGATGAGGTTGGGGAAGCGCGAGGGAAGGACGGTCGGCTCCTTCTCTGTGCCGTCGTAGTTGTCCGCCCAGTCGACAGTGTCCTCGTCAAGCCCGTCGACCATCTCGACGGCGAGCCTCGCCATCCTGGCCTCGGTGTAACGCATGGCGGCGGCCTCGTCCCCGTCGATGGAGCCGAAGTTCCCGTGCCCGTCCACGAGGGGATAGCGGAGCGAGAACTCCTGCGCGAGGCGGACGAGCGTCATGTAGATCGCGGAGTCGCCGTGGGGGTGGAAGCGGCCCATGACGTCGCCGACGACCTTCGCAGACTTCTTGTAGGGCTTCCCGGGCGTCATGCCCATCAGCTGCATCCCGTAGATGACGCGCCGCTGGACGGGCTTCAGCCCATCACGGACGTCCGGGATCGCGCGGGCGGTGATGACCGACATCGAGTAGGCGAGGAAGGCGGAACGCACCTCGTTGACGATCTCGCGGTCGGTGAGCCCGCTCTCAATGCCTGCCCTGGGGGTCTCTTCCCTCTCGTCCCCGGAGGGGGAACCCTGCAGATCGGGCTTCTTTTCTTCGTTATCCATGGATTGCTCCTCCTAGTAGTCGAGATTCTCCGCGAAACGGGCGTTCTCGCTGATGAACTTCTTGCGGGGCAGAACCTCGTCGCCCATGAGGTCGGTGAACACCTTCTCCGCCTCGACGGCGTCCTCGAGGGTAATGCGGATCATCTTGCGGACCTTGGGGTCCATCGTGGTCTCCCAAAGCTGCTGGGCGTCCATCTCGCCAAGCCCCTTGTAGCGCTGGAAGGGGTAGCCCTCGCGGAGCTGGAGGGCGCGCTTCAGCTTCTCAAGTTCGGCGTCGTTATAGGCGTAGTAGGCGTTCCCCTTGTAGTCAATCTTGTATAGGGGCGGCTGGGCGATATAGACGTATCCGCCCTCGATAAGAGGCCGCATGAAGCGGTAGAAGAAGGTCAGGAGCAGGATGCGGATGTGGTCGCCGTCGACGTCCGCGTCCGTCATGATGACGATCTTGTGGTAGCGGATCTTCGAGACGTCGAAGTTCTCGCGGATGCCGCCCCCGATGGCAAGGATCATGTTGCCGATCTCGGCGTTCTTGAAGATCCGCTCCTCGCGGGCCTTCTCGACGTTGAGGATCTTCCCCCTAAGGGGAAGGACGGCCTGGGTCTCGCGGTCGCGCCCGTTCTTGGCGGAGCCGCCGGCGGAGTTCCCCTCGACGATGTAGAGCTCGCAGACCTCCGGGTCCTTGCTCGAGCAGTCGGCGAGCTTCCCGGGGAGGGAGCTGATGCCGAGGGCGCCCTTCCTGGCGGTCTCGCGGGCTTTCTGGGCGGCGATCCTGCCCTTCGCGGCGAGCTTCGCCTTCTCGACGATCGCCCGGGCGGAGACGGGGTGCTCCATGAGGAACTGCATGAGCTGCTCGCCCACGATCGCCGAGACGATCTTGCGGACCTCGCTATTCCCGAGCTTCGTCTTCGTCTGGCCCTCGTACTGGGGGTTGGGGTGCTTGGCGGAGATGACGCAGGTGAGGCCTTCGCGGCAGTCGTCGGTGGCGAGGTTCGGGTCCTTCTCGCCCAGGAGCTTCGCCTTGCGGGCGTACTCGTTGATCACGCGGTTGAGGGCGAGGTTGAACCCCTCGACGTGCGTCCCGCCTTCCTTCGTGGAGATGTTGTTGCAGAAGGAATAGATGCCGTCGGAGTTGTAGTAGTCCGTCCACTGGAGGGCGACCTCGCAGTAGATGCGAAGCTTCTCGCCGGAGACGAGGGTGACCTCCTCGGCCCCCTGGCAGTAGATGACCTCCGGGGCGATCGGCGTCTTCCCGGAGTTGATGAAGGCGACGTACTCGCGGATGCCGCCCTCGTAGCGGAACGTCTCCCCGACGGGCTCCTCCCCGCGGAGGTCATGGAGGGCGATCTCAACGCCGCCGTTCAGGAAGGCCATCTGCCGGAGGTGGTTCCGGATGGTGTCGTAGTTGTAGACGGTCGTCTCGGTGAAAATCTGGGCGTCGGGCTTGAAAGTGACCTTGGTGCCGTGCTCGCTTTCCGGGACGTCCCCGACCCGGGTCAGGGGAGCGACGATGTTCCCGCCGTTCTCGAAGCGGACGCGGTAGAGTCCGCCTGCCTTCTTGACCTCGACCTCGCACCACTCGGAGAGGGCGTTCACGACCGAGGCGCCGACGCCGTGGAGTCCGCCCGAGACCTTGTAGCCGCCCCCTTCGCCGAACTTGCCGCCGGCGTGAAGGATGGTGAAGGCGGTCTCGACGCCGGATAGCCCGGAGTCCTGGACGACGTCGACGGGGATGCCGCGCCCGTCGTCGGTGACGGTCACCGACCCGTCCTTGTTGAGGGTCACCGAGATGTGGCTGCAGTAGCCGGCCAGCGCCTCGTCGATCGCGTTGTCGACGATCTCCCAAACGAGGTGGTGAAGGCCCGGGGCCGCCGTGGTGGCGATGTACATGCCCGGGCGCGTCCTGACGGCCTCCAGTCCCTTCAGAACCTGGATGTTCGCCGCGGTGTACTCCGCGTCGGCCTTCTCGACCGCCCTTTCGTTCGCGGGGACCTCGACGGCGCCGTAGGTGATGCCGTCTTCGTCCCGGGCTTCCTTCTTTTCTTCGTCCTGCATGCTCATTCCTCCGAGTCTTTTTTGCCGATATGGATGTGGCGCGCTCCCGCGACGTGCGAGGTCGTGCCGGTGATGAAGCTTTGCCCGAGCCCGGGGAGGAGGGCGACGAGCCGCCTCCTTCTCTCCTGGTCCAGCTCCCCGAAGACGTCGTCCAGGAGGACCACGGGCCTCGCCGCCCCCTTCGGGATCAGGGCGGGGGCCAAGCGGAGGGCGAGGGCGAGGGCCCTGCTTTCCCCCTGGGAGGCGTAGGAGGCCGCCTCGCGGCCGTCCAGGCTGACGAGGAGGTCGTCCCTCTGGGGCCCCGACTGCGTGCTCCCCAGCGCGAGGTCCCTCTCCTTCTGCGAGAGGTGGAAGGCAATAGCCCTTCTCGCGAAGCCTTCCCCGGGCTCGAGGAAGCGCCTCAGGCGGACCTTTGGGTCGCGCCCTTGGCCAAGGAGCGCCTCCGAGAGCTTCCCGAACGCCTTCTCAAGGCGCTGGAGGAAGCGGCCTCTCAGATCCTCGACCCCCTCCTCCTCGAGGGCCAGGCGCTCCGTGAGCGTCTCCAGGAGCGGTCCCCACTTGCCCTTTTTGAGAGCGCGGTTCCGTTCCTCCAGGAGGTGGCGGAAGCGCCCGTAGGCGAGGAGATAGTCCCCGGAGAGGCGGGAGAGCGACTCGTCGAGGAAGGCCCTCCTCCCCGAAGGCGGCCCCCGGAAGAGGGAGACATCCTCCGGCGTAAAGCGGACGGCGGAGAAGGCGCCCCGGAGGTCGGAGAGCCGCGCGAGCGGCTTCCCGTCCAGAAGCACTGCGCGCCCGCCGCACCGGAAGGAGACCTCGATCCGGCGAAGGATCCCGCCCTCCTCGACCTCGCCTCTTATGTAGGCCTCGCCTCCCCCCTCCTGGATGACTTCCTCTACGTCGGAAGTCCGCCAGCTGCGGCCGAGGGAGAGGAAGTCGATCGCCTCGAGGACGTTCGTCTTCCCGGCCCCGTTCGCGCCGACGAGCTCGTTCGCCCCGAGGGAGGGGGCGAGCGTGAGCTTGCGGTGGTTGCGGAAGCGGAGGAGCGTGAGGGAGCGAAGGATCATTCCCTTTCCTCGGGAACCAGGTGGATGAGGCGCCCCTCGGCAAGGACGGTGTCCCCAGGGTACAGCTTCCTTCCGCGCCGGGTTTCCGTCTCGCCGTTCACAAGCGCCCTCCCCTCCGCTAGGTAGGGCTTCGCCATAGCGCCCTCGTCGATGAGGTCCGCGTACTTCAAGAGCTGCCCCAGCGTGATGTAGGGGGTGCGGATGGCGATTGTCTCTTCCTTTGGCTCCACGTGAGGCATTTTACTACATAGTAGTAAAGCCTGGTAATGGAAAAGGCGCCTCCTCGGCGCCTTCCCCCAGCCTTCCCTAGGCCCTTCCGTCCGTGCTCCTGGGACTCAGGAGCTCGACGATCGAGGGGTCGTCGGGGTTGTGGATCAGGAACGGGTCCTTCTCGCCTCCGAAGGCGAAGGTCACGTCCTCCGAGCCAAGCGCCCGGATGGCGGCGATCACGGAGTCGCCGCTGAGGCCGATGTCCAGCGCGGGGCCTGAGTAGGAGCAGTCCCTGAGCGTCTCCGTGGCCTCCCCGTTTGCGTCGGAGTAGGAGGTAACCTTCACGACCTCGCCGTCGCAGGAGAGGGTGATCTTCTTCGTCTTCTCCGTGGTGGCGATGGCCAGGACCCTTTCCACGGCGGCAATGAACTGCCGCGAGGAGACGACGAGGGTCCTGAGGAAGCGGTCGGGAATCCGGACCTGCGGGAAGCGTCCGCTGATGAGCCTGGTGGTGGCGACGATGTCGCGGCAGGAGAAGACCGCCCTTTCCTCGCTAGCGGAGAAGGTCACCTCGCCTTTGTCCTCGAAAAGGCGGGCGATCTCGCGGAAGGAATCCGCGGGGATCGTGCAGTTGATGGCGAGGTCCGGGTCACAGGGAACCTTCTTTTGGGAAAGCCTCGCGCGATCCGTCCCGGTCGCGGTGAGCGTCCCGTCCGCGCCCAGAATGTTGACGCCGCCGATAACGGGCATGCCCACCCTTGGGTTAGGGTCGGTCGCGAAGACCGTCTGGTCGCAAAGCTCAGCGAGGTCGGGACCGGAGATCTTGAATGTCTGGGAGGAGTGCTCGAAGTCGATGTCGGGGAACTCATCCGCATCGCGGCAGCTCGGGCTGAAGTCGCTGTTGTCCCCGCAAAGGAGCTTGGCGAAGGAGCGGTCCACCACATCGATGGTGATTTCGCTTCCGTCCAGACGCCGCACGATCTCATTTAGTACGCGGGCGTTGAAGAGGGCCGCGCCGGGGGCGGCGTCCTTGACCACTGTCTCGTCGCCCTCGACAAAAGGGACCGACGTCCAGATGGAGATGCCCCCGTTGCTGGCCGTCACCTCGACACCGGAGTCCGTGACGGCGATCTTGTAGTAGAGCAGGAAGGCGTTCGTCGCCACTCCCGGAATAGCCCTCCCGGCGGTGGCGAGGGCCTTGGCGAATCTGGCTGTCGGCATTGTGAAGCGCATATTCGACCTCCAATCATTCAATCTATTTCTAAGTCTATTTCTTATAACAACAATAAGGGGCGGTGGATATGTGGATAACCCGGCCGGAAACCCTTACGAACTGGACGTTGTATATTTTGCGGGCACTAGCGGTTTTGTAAGTTATCATCGTCACTTCAGCTTCGATTCAATGCGTTTCACGACACGCTGCAGCTCCTTGTCGGAGGACAGGGACTTTTCCACTTTTTCTACACCGTTCATCACAGTCGTATGGTCTCGTCCCCCGAAGGCGGCCCCGATCTTGGCGAAGGGGGCGTCCAGGAGGTCGCGGCAGATATACATCGCGATGTGCCTGGCCAGGGCGATCTGGGCGGTGCGGATCTTGCCGGTCAGCTGCGCGGCGGTAAGGCCGTAGGTAGTGGCGACGGCTGCGATGACCTTCTCCACGGTGAGCTCGGCGAGGTCTCCCTCGACCTCGGCAAGCGGGTTCACGGCCTCGACGGCGGTCTTAAGGTCGATCCGCTTTCCTGGCGCAAGGTTCACCGCGTAGAAAAGAAGCCTTGCAAAAGCGCCCTCGAGCTCGCGGATGTTTTTCCCGAACTTATCTGCGAAATACGTGATGACCGAAGGGTCGAAGTCCTCGAGCCGCAAACCGTTCGATTCAATTTTCAACTTGAGAATTTCCTCGCAAACCTCGCGTTCCGGAGCGGAAATCGTCAACGGAAGGCCCGAGACGAACCGGGTCTTGAGCCTGTCGGAAAGCCCTGCGAGGCGATAGGGGTGCTGGTCGCAGGTGAGGACGATCTGCTTCGAGGAGGCGATTAGGTCGTTGAAGATGGTGAAGAAGGTCTCCTCTGTGTTCGGCTTGTTGGCGAGGAACTGGACGTCGTCGACGAGGAGGACGTCCGCGTTATCGCGGAACCAACCCACGAAGGACTCTGTCTTATCGCTCCTTACGAAGCGGGTGTATTCCTCGATGAAGTCGTGCGAAGAGATGTATACGGCCCTGGTGTTCGGGGAGTTCTCGCGGACACTGTTCCCGACGGCTTGGAGGAGATGCGTTTTCCCCAATCCTGAATCCCCGTAGATGAGGATGGGGTTGGAGAACGCGC
This sequence comes from uncultured Bacillota bacterium, assembly GCA_949289845.1. Lineage (GTDB taxonomy): Bacteria > Bacillota_I > Bacilli_A > RFN20 > CAG-826 > UBA4951. The sequence continues at coordinate 42,214 of CASEPN010000002.1, read as the reverse complement.
CCGGATTCTTCGCCGCGAGGACCGATGCCTGGTAGGCCTCCCGGTTGCTCGCCCCAACCACGAAGTTGCGGAACGTGAAGTTGGAATTCAGCTTCGCGTTCGCAAAAAACAACGATTTGGACGGGGAAGCACCAGCATTTGCGCTTAGCTGCCTTGGTATGAAACAGACGGTGTAGTCGCTCTGCGTCACCTCCTGAACCGCCTGGTCGGCTATGTCCTTGAAGGGGGCGGCCGAAAGCGTGGCCACCGCGACGGAGGAGTTGGCTACGACGTAGATCGTCTTCCCTTCTACGCGATCGACGAGGCTGTCGGCGAAGAACGGGTCGAAATAGATCGGGTCCTGGAGGCGGGACTTGATCAGCTCGAGGGCGCGCGACCAGAGCTCTCCGATTTGCGTGCCTGTGGTTCCCATATCGCGGTGGAGTTTACCACCGAGGAGACTTATGCACCATGCCCCATGTGGATAACTCAAAGTTTTCCACACCCTTTTCATCAAACTTAACAAGTGCTAATCGAAAGAAAAACGTTTTCCACAATATTCCTATGTGGAAAACTCGTTCGTTACAAAATTGTGGATAACGCAGATGTGGATAACCTTGGTTTCCGTGGATGTTTCCACAATCGGGCATGGCGGTTTTTGTTTCGTGAAACCGAACGTTCCTCAAGCTCTCCACAGTTTCCACATGGGCTTATTCACCGGATTGTGGATTTGTGGACAACGCGGCCTTGAGCCAGCTCTTCTTGCGCGCGTACGCTTGAACGCACGCGATTTTGTTTGAGAAGGGAGCGCCGGCTCTCTATAATCGCTCCCGCTACTAAGCCAACTCGGAGGAACATAACATGAAGAAAACGTACCAGCCTTCCAAGATCAAGCACGCCCACGTCGCCGGCTTCCGCGCCAGGATGGCGACCCACAACGGGCGGAAGGTCCTTGCCCGCCGCCGCGCGAAGGGCCGCGCGAAGATCTGCGCCTAGGCCCGCGTCGCGGGCTTTTCTCTAGACTCGGAGAGAACGGTGAGGCGTGAGTTCCGGATCCTGAAGCACGAGGAGTTCCTCGACATCCAGCGGAAGGGGCGGCGTGCCAAGGCGGGCGCGATCGTCCTCTTCTGGAGGGAAAACCAGGCCGGGAAATCTCGCGTCGGGATCCAGGTCACCAAGCGCTGCGGGAACGCCGTCCGGAGAAACCGGATTAAAAGGCAAATCCGCTCGATCCTCGCCTCCTCCCACGACTTCCGGAAGCCCTTCGACATCATCATCGCTGCCAGGCCGGAGTTCGACACCTCCTCTTTCCAGAAAGAGAAGGAATCGCTCCTTGCCCTATTGGCGGAACTGGAGAAGACAAGTGAAGAAAAGCACTAAAGCGAAAATCCTCGGCGGGATGGCCCTTCTTGTCGGAGGGCTGATGCTTTCCGGCTGCACGGCGAGCTTCTGCTCGAACCTCGACCGCGCCAACATGGCCTACCCTTACGACCAGGGCGTCACCGTCTACGTCGACAAGGACGATGTCCCCGCCGACTACGCCGAGCTCGCCTGGGCGGTCTATGGGGAGGAGGGGAACGACACCCTCTACGCATACATCCCGGTCGATCAGAACGGGAACTACACCGCCAAGAACGCGACCCTGGTGAACGACCTCGTCGCCTCGATGGAGGCGCAGCGGTTCATTCCCCCGAGCTACGAATACTTCAAGGCCATCGACCAGCTCGTGCTGGATGCCGCGGTGGACGCCGCGATCGATAACGGCGAAGCCGTGGACAAGGCGACCCTGACCGCCGAGGACGTGAACCCTTGGTCCGCGCCGGACGTGCTCGGGACGGAGGAAGGAATCGAAGTGAACGAGGACAGCCTCCTTCGCCGCTACGGGTTCCTGAAGTTCTACGGCTACGACGAGGAGGGAAACGGGAACCTTTGGATCAACTACGACAAGTGGAACGATGAGCTCGCGATTTCGCTTGGGGCGGAGAACGCCCCGAGCTTCGACTGGATCACGGCCTATAAGAACCAGATCAACAGCGCCATCTCCACGAACATTTCCTGCATCACGAACATCGAAGGCTCCTTCGGCCACTACGGCCCTCAGCAGAACTGGGAAGTCTCGATGGAGGTCAAGGACTGGGGCTACGCCTGGAGCAAAGGCTTCCTCGAGGGCCTCATCGTCTATCCGGTCGCCTGGCTTCTCGACACCCTTTCCGTGTCCTTCGAGCCCGCCCTCACTGGCTTCGGGCAGATCTGGGCGCTCATCCTGGTGACCATTATCGTCCGTCTCATCGTCCTCGGGCTCACGTTCAAGACCACGATGGACCAGCAGAAGATGCAGGCCCTCCAGCCCCAGATGGCGAAGATCCAGGCGAAATACCCGAACAGCAACACGAACCAGGCGGAGAAGCTCCGCATGGGGCAGGAGCAGATGGCTCTTTATAAGAGGAATCACGTCTCGCCTTGGTCGATGATCCTCGCCCTCGTCTTCCAGTTCCCCATCTTCATCGCGGTCTGGGGCGCCCTCCAGGGCTCCGCGGCCCTTGGCACGGGCGAGTTCCTGAACCTTTCGCTTTCGGAAACGGTGAGCACCGCCCTCCTCGACTTCAACGGGGCCTGGTACTACAACTCCAACGGCTGGTGGACCATGGTGGTCATCTTCGTGATCATGGTGGCCCTCCAGGTTCTTTCCTTCCTCTTGCCCCAGTGGATCAACAAGAGGCGCACGAAGAACATGACCAAGACCGGGACGAACCCGGCCGCCGAGAAGACGCAGAGGACCATGAAGTGGGTGAGCATCGGCATGCTCGCGTTCACCATCCTCATCTCCTTCAGCCTGCCGAGCGCCATGACGGTCTACTGGGCGATCGGCTCGCTCATGAGCATCGTGCAGACGCTCTTCACCCAGCTCTATCTCTCCAAGCACTTCATGAAGAAGGCGGAGAAGAAAGGAAGGTAGCCTATGAAGCAGTACACAGCGAAAACGCTTGAGAAGGCCATCGAACAGGCCTCCCTCGAGCTTGGCGTCGAGGCAGACAAGCTCGAGTACACCCTCGTCGAGGAGAAGAAAGGACTTTTCTCCAAGTCCGTGACGATCTGCGTCGCCTCCATCGAGGACGCTCTCGAATACGCGCAGGAATACCTCCGCCAGGCCATCGCGGGCCTTGGGGTCGAGGTGACCGCGGACGGCTACATCGACGAGGACATCATCCACATCACCCTCGACAGCGGCCGGAACCCCATCCTCATCGGCAAGGGCGGGAAGACCCTCCAGGCGCTCAACGAGCTTACGAGGCTCGCCGTGAGCGCCCACTTCCGCCACCGCTACCGCATCCTCCTTGATGTCGGCGGCTACAAGGAAGACCGCTACGATCGCGTCGCCCGGATCGCCCGGCGCGAGGCGAGGAACGTCCAGCGCTCCCGCGTCGACTGCAAGCTGGAGCCCATGACCCCTGATGAAAGGCGGATCGTCCATAACGAGCTGAACGGCCTCGAGCACATCCAGACCGAAAGCGAGGGCGTCGGGGACGAGCGAGCGGTCGTCATCAAGTACGTCGACTAGACGTGCGGAGCCCTAGGCTCCGCTTTTTCCAAAAGGAAGCCGGCTTTGCGAATATAATGCCGGCGGGATATTTCTATGAAACGCCTGTGTCACATCGCTTCGCTCATCCTGAACCTCCTGCTCGGGATAATGGTGGCCGTCATTGCCCTCAATGCATTCTTTGGGTGGTGGGCGCCCCTCCGCCAGAGCCTCCCCTCGGGGGCGATGGCCTTCAGCGACTTCACGCTGGATGCCGCGCTTCTCTTCATGGTCAGCGCGTTCATCACCTTTGCCTTCGACATCGTCGCGCTTAGCCGCGGGGCGTATGAGATTCCGCACTGGGTTCGGTCCTTGAAGCTCGTCGCCGTGGCGACGCTTGTGGCCTCCCTCCTTTTCTCCCTTGTCTACATCTACCCCCTTTCCGGCGAGACCAAGCAGGACCTGAATGAGTTGGTGAACGTCGTCGACACCCTCTGGATCCGCATCCTGGTGCCGGCCGCCTCGCTCGTCTCCTTCATGACCGTGGAGCATGAGACGAGGCTGAACCTTTTCGAGTCGCTTCTTGCGATCGTCCCGTCCGCCGTCTACTTCGCCTCTATCCTTCCCTTGATCTACGCCTCCGCAATCGGGGACCCCTACCCCATCCTTGAGGCGGAAGAACCAACGAACCTGATGCCTGTCATCTACGGGCTCGTAATCATCCTTGGGGTGTTCCTCGTCGCGCTCATCATCATCCCTATCCGGAACCGGATCGACCGTGCATGGTCGAGAGGCGTGACGATTGCCTCCGCGGAGTCCGCCCAACTTTCCAGCGCGGTGAAGCGCGCTGAGGCTGCGGGGCAGGAAAGCCCCGCCCCAGCCCCTGTCCAGGAGCCGGAACCTTCTCCTGTGGAGACGACATCAGATGAAAAGCCCCTCGAGGAAACGGGAAGCGATGTCGCCGTGAGCTATGCCGACGAGGATAGCGAGGAAGAAGAGGAGCGCCAGGAACGCCAGGAGGCGGAGGAACTGAAGAAGAGAGGCCCGGGCTTCTATAACGGAAGGACCCGCGTCTATCACATCAGCCGCCAGAAGGACGGGGTTCGCTGGCAGGTGCGCCTTGCGACCGGCAAGAGGGCGATCCGCCTCTTCCCCACCCAGAAGGAGGCCCTCGCCTACGCCAAGGAGCTTTGCCACAGGAACGGCGGGAGCATCCGCATACACTCCCTAAAGGGGAGAATGAGAAAGGAGAAGTGAGTGGACCGGGAGGCCATCGTCGCCCTGGCGACCCCGCCCCTTCGCAGCGCCCTCCTTGTCGTCCGTTCCAGCGGAGCGGGAGTCCTTTCGGTTCTCGCGGATTTGATGGGCCGCCCCTCTGTCCTTTCCGTCCAAGAGAGGACAAGCTTCGTCGGGCTTCTTTGCGATAGCGAGGGAAGGCCGTTGGATCAAGTCGTCGCCCTCGCCTACCCTTCGGGGAAATCATCCACTGGCGAGGAAGTTGTGGAAATCATCGCCCACGGGAATCCCTTGATCGGGGAAGGGATCATCAAAGCCTTCCTGGCCAAGGGTGCCAGGATGGCGAAGCCCGGGGAATTCACCCTGCGCGCGTTCCTGAACGGAAAGGTGGACCTTGTCGAGGCGGAGGCCGTGAACGCTCTAATCGGTTCCGCGAGCGAGGAAGGCGCTTCCTTGTCCCTCGGGGCCTTGGAAGGATCTTCTTCAAAGGTGCTGGAAACAGCGACAGAGGCGATCGCGTCTTTGCTAGCCTCTATCGAGACAAGCATAGACTTTCCTGAATTCGAAGATTTGGATAAGGATTTGCACACAAAAATCGTTAGCGAGACACCGCCCATCCTCAAAAAGCTCGACGACCTTGTTTCCCAGGGGAAGGCTGCAACGGCCGTCATCAAAGGCGTGGATGTCGCGATCGTAGGTCTTCCGAATGTAGGGAAGTCCTCGCTTCTTAACGCCTTGCTTGGCGAAGAGAGGGCGATCGTCACGGATATACCCGGAACAACAAGGGATGTTGTGACGGGAGAGATTGTTCATAAAGGCGTTCCTATCCGGTTCCTAGATACAGCGGGCGTCCGGACTTCCGATGACCCGGTCGAACAAAAAGGGATCCAGATGGGGGAAGAGGCGATCCGGAAGGCGGACGTCGTCCTTGTTGTCTCGGATATCCGCGACGGCGAAGAACCCGTGCTTCCTGAAGGTGTTCGTTCCCCGATCATCCACGTACGGAACAAGGCCGACCTAGCCCAAAAGGATTCTGGCGGCGTAACCGCCTCCGCGCTCAAGGGGGAGGTCGCCGGCGTGCTAGACGCGATCGTTTCCGTGCTTTCCCTGGATGGGGTGAGGCTGAACTCCCCCGCCTTGGTGAGCGAGCGCCAGCTGGACCTGGTTTCTCGCGCATCTTGCTCATTGAGGGAGGCCGCTCGCCTTTCTGAAGAAAGCGCCCCGCTCTCCCTTGTCGCCCTTCCCGTCCAAGAGGCGTACGCCCTTCTGAAAGAAGTCCTGGGGGCTTCCTCGTCCTCCGACATCGAGGACGAAATCTTTTCTCGCTTTTGCGTGGGAAAATAAGCCATGTTCTTCATCGACACCCATACGCACCTGAATGACCCGGACCTCTATGAAGAGAGGGATGCCGTCATGGGCAGGGCAAGGGAAGAGGGAGTTGGCCTTCTTTTGGTTGCCTCCTACGACCTCCTTAGCGCGAAACGGGCGTTGCTCCTTGCGGAGGAATACCCTGAATGTCGACCGGCGATCGGCCTCCATCCGGAGAATCTCGAAGAATCTTCTCCCGGGGATTGGGAAGACATCCAGGCGCTGGCTTCGAGAAACGAGGTCCTGGCGATCGGCGAAACCGGTCTTGATTACCACTGGGTCAAGGACGAGGGGCTGAGGGCAAGGCAAAGGAAACTGTTCATAGAGCATATTGAGCTGGCGGATGCGCTTGGCCTGCCCCTGACCATCCACTCAAGGGACGCCGCGGAAGATACGCTCAAGATACTTCAGGAACATACCCCGAAGCACGGGGCTGTGATGCATTGCTACGGCTATAGCGCCCAAATGGTGCCTGCCTTCGCCAGGCTCGGGATGTACTTCGGCTTCGGCGGGGTGCTGACCTTTAAGAACGCGAGGGTCGCTAAGGAAGCCCTGCTTGCCTGTCCCAAGGAAAGAATCCTTTTCGAAACGGATGCGCCCTACCTCTCGCCCGAGCCAAACCGAGGGAAAAGAAACGAGCCGGCATACGTGAAATGGGTATACCGGAAGGCTTCCGAGCTCTTGTCTCTCCCTATGGAAGAGGTCGAAGGGATCGCAAGGGAGAATGCGGAAAGGATCTTTCACGTGAAACACCTATGAGCGACCTCAGGCCTGTGATCGTAGTCGAAGGAAAGACGGATGTGCAGTTTCTCTCTTCCTTTGTCAAAGCGGACTTTGTGGAAGTTAACGGTTCTGCCATTTCACGTGAAACAATTTCCTATATTTCCGCCCTGGCGAAGAAGCGCAAGGTAATTGTTCTCACGGACCCTGACGGGCCCGGAAGAAGAATTCGCAAGGTCCTCGACGAGGCCATTCCGGGACTCGCGCACGCCTTCGTCCCCAAGGAAAAGTGCGTTCGAGGAAAGAAGGTGGGAATTGCCGAAAGCGACAAGGAAAGCGTCCTCATCGCCTTGCGAAACGTCGTACCTGGGGAAGTTGTTCCTTCTAGCGATCTCGATGAGGCCTCCTTGTTTCGTCTCGGCCTGGTCGGAGGTCCTGATAGCGCGAGGCTCCGCAAGGAACTTGGGGAAAGGCTTCATATCGGGGAGGCCAACGGGCGCTCCTTTCTCAAAAGATGCAAGGCGCTTGGCCTGACGGAAGACGACCTTAGGAGGGCGCTGGATGGACGCTGACAAGTATTTCGAGAACGTTCGCTCATATATGCTCTTGGCGAAAAAGGAGGTTGGACAGAACTTCCTTGTCGATCCTCGCATCGCCAAGGCGATCGTGGACGCTCTAGAGGTGAGGCCGGGCGACAAAATCCTCGAGATCGGTCCCGGCGCTGGTTCGCTTTCCTATTTCCTTGCCCAAGGCGAAGGCGATTGCACCCTTCTAGACATTGATGAAGCATTGATCGCGAAACTTGAGAAGGACTTCGGGGGCAACGGCCGCATCCATCCGGTCAAAGGCAACGCCTTGGAGGCGAACTTCGGCGATTACGACCGCCTTATCGGAAACCTTCCTTACTACATCACCACCTCGCTTTTGGAAAAGGCCGTCGTGGAGGCCCGAGCGGGATGCCGTGCGGTGTTCATGATCCAGAAGGAGGTTTTTCGGAGAGTCCTTGCCAAGCCGGGCGAGGAAGGGTTCGGGCCTTTGTCCATCCTTCTCGCCCTCTCTGCGGACATTGAGAGACTCATGTCTGTTTCTCCTGGCGCCTTTGTTCCGGTTCCGCATGTGGAAAGCCTTGTGTTTTCTTTGTCTTTTTCTAGAAAAATCGATTTCGATAAAGCTTCGTTCCTTGCGTTTGCGAAAAGGCTCTTCCTCCATAGACGAAAGAGGATCTTCTTTGACCTGAGCGCGCTGGTCGACAAGGAAAAGGCCTTCCGGATGCTTGAGGAAGCCGGCATTGCCCAAGGCGAACGCGCGGAGAATGTCCCCCCTTCCCGATTCCTGCGCCTGTTTGAGGAAATGAAGCGGTGAGCATGGGCGCTTCGTGCGCTACAATCGGGATAGTCGGAGGAGAAAGGATGGAGCGCTTCGAGCCAAAGGCCAAGATCAACGTCGCCCTTAGGGTCGTAGGTCGCCGCGAGGACGGCTATCACGATGTGGAGATGGTCAATCTTCCTCTCGCCATGTCAGATACGCTCGAGGTCGGTCTTGCCAAAGGGAAGGAGGATATCCTTTCCGTTAGCGACGACAGGCTCTCGGATCCTTCCAAAAACCTTGTTACGAAGGCCTTCCGCACCTTCCGGGAGAAAACCGGCAGTAAGTTATATTTCCATGCCGTCCTTCAGAAGAGAATCCCTGTCGAGGCGGGTTTGGGAGGAGGCTCATCTGACTGCGCTTCCGCGCTCATCGCCGCTCATCGCCTTGCTGGCATCGATGACCCGGAAGGAATCCGCGAGCTCGCCCTTTCGTTGGGGGCGGACGTCCCGTACTTCCTGAACCCTGTCCCGGCATATGTCACCGGGATTGGCGAGGTTGCCGAGCCAATCGAAGGCATCCCGGCCTTCCATGTTCTTGTTGCCAAGCCTGCGCAAGGCTTGAGCACCAAGGTCGTCTATTGCGCTTCGGACGAAATGAGGCGTCTTCCGATCGACTGCAAGGGATTGATAAACGCCTTAAGGACTAAAAATCTGGTAGAAGCATCGAGATTTGCGGGAAACGACTTGCAAGAAGCTGCCTGTTCCCTGCTTCCAAAGGTGTGCGAGCTGACCAGAATCATGAGCGGATTCGGCTTCCCCTTCATCCAGATGAGCGGGTCGGGGACCTCCGTGTTCGCGATCGACGAGGACGTCGACCGCCTCGAGGCGGCCAGGAAAAAGCTTAGGGAGGACGGCTATATGGCGAGAATCACCACCACGATGCCGAGCCCGGTTCGATAAGGAGTCATATGGATAGATATGCGATCATCCTTGCCGCTGGCAAGGGAAGCCGGATGAAAAGCCGGCGCGAGGACATCAGCAAGGTTTCCTTCCCGGTGCTGGGAAGACCTCTGGTCAAATGGATCATCGAGGCCCTCAAGCCTCTCGGGGCCAAGCGGCTCATCGCGATCATCGGGTTCGGTGGCGCTACTTCGGAGCCGATCGTGAAAGAAGACTGCGAGGTTGTGTGGCAAAAGGAGCAGAAGGGCGCGGGGCATGCCGTCATGCAGGTCGCCCCGCTTCTTGAAGGGAAGGAAGGGCAGACCATCATCTGCTGCGGCGACACCCCCCTCATCACGACTGAGCTCTACCAAGGCCTCTTCGACGCCCACGAGAAAGCCGGCAACTTCCTGACCATCATGACTTCCGTCCTGGACGAGCCCCATGGCTATGGAAGGATCGTCCGCGACGCCGCCGGGAACGTCATCCAGATTCGCGAGCAGAAGGATTGCGATGACGAGGCCGAGAAAATCCGCGAGGTGAACGCCGGCGTCTATGTCTTCGACAACAAGGAGCTTTTCGAAGCGCTGCATCGCATCACAACGAATAACGCGGCCGGAGAATACTACCTGACCGATGTCATCGAGTTGTTCGCGAAGAAGGGGCTGAAGGTCGGGACCTTCGAGGTCGCTGACATCGATGAGACGATGGGCGTGAACGACCGCCATCAGCTATCGATCGCCGAGGCGAACCTGAAAGCCAGGATCAACCGGGAGCACATGCTCCGCGGGGTCACCATCGAAGACAGCGCTACGACCTTTATCGGTCCGGATGTCACCATAGGGGCGGACACGATCATCCGTCCCGGGTGCTACATCATGGGCAAGACCGTGATTGGCGAAGGGAACCTCATCGGTCCGAACACCTATATCGAAGATAGCGTCATCGGTTCTGAGAACGAAGTCCTCGCCTCCTGGCTGACGGATACCGTAATCAGGGATCACAACCACATCGGGCCATATTTCCACGCCCGGAACGGGACTGTGATAGCGAGCGGGACTGCGCTAGGCAACTTCGTTGAGTTCAAGAACGCGACCGTTGCCGACGGGGCCAAGGCGCATCACCTCTCCTACATCGGCGACGCTTCGATCGGCAAGGACGCCAACATCGGCTGCGGGGTAATCACTGCGAACTACGACGGAACGAAGAAGCATCGTACGGAGATCGGCGAAGGCGCCTTCGTCGGTTGCGACAGCGTTCTTGTTGCCCCTGTCGCAATCGGGAAGGATGCCCTAGTCGCGGCTGGAAGCGTTGTGACTGACGACGTGCCCGAAGGAGCCACCGCTTTCGCGAGAAGCAAGCAGACGAATAAGCCGGGAACCGCTAAGAAACTACTCAAAAGAGAGTGATGTAACGCACAAAGCGTTACACACAAAACAAGATGGCGTCGATTAAATACACGGTGCCACGTTTTTCTAAATTTAATATTGTTTATGTAACGCCTAAAGCGTTACACTTTGGATATGACGAAGACAACCTTGAATCTTAGGGTTGATCCCAGGGTCAAAAGAGATGCCGAGAAGGTGTTCTCCAGGCTTGGGATAACCATGACGTTTGCGGTGACTGAGTTTCTTAAGGCCGCCGCCAGGGAGGGACGGCTCCCATTCTCCCTCGAGCTCGGGACTTCCGTTGGGAAGAAGCCTGTACCGCGAAAAAAGAAGGCGGAGAAGCTTTCTGACCGTGAAGAAAAGAAACCTTCCCTTACTCTGAAAAAAGCCCTGGAATATCTTTGATTTATGGAAGATGGCGCCCGTATCGAGAGAATGATTGAAATCCTTTTGGCCGATCACCCGGAGCATTCCTTTCTTGCCCGCCAATGCGGGAAAGGATGCGGAGAAAGGAGAAACCTTCTCCGGGGCTTGATGGCGCTATGCCCCCCAGGCTCCCTTTCCCAAGAGTTCTATCGCCTAGAAGGCGCCCTCCTTGACGAAGAAAGGGGGGCTTCCGATTTGATTGACGTGCTATCCCTTCCCGCCTCAGCCCTCCCGAAGATCACTCATTTCCACGGGGACATGCTGCGCCTTGTCGCCGACGCCTATGTGAACGAGGCGAGCGTCGAGCTCCAGGGTTGCTTCGTCCCGGGCCATCGCTCTCTCGACAGCAGGATCCACTCCGCCGCGGGACTCGAGCTCCGGAACGCCTGCAAGGCCCTTTATGACAAGGACAAGCCCATCGAGCCTGGCTATGCCGGGATGACCAAGGGGTATCACCTTGCCGCCCCTTACGTGATCCATGCCGTTGGTCCTTCCGTCAGAGGGAGGGTACGCGACATCGACCTCAACGCCCTGCGGAAGACCTATCGGAAGGCGATGTCCCTGGCAAGGAAGGCCGGGCTTCGTTCCATCGCCTTCCCGTGCCTATCTGCCGGAGAGAGGGGTTTCCCAAGGAAAGAGGCCTGCGGCATCGCCGTGGACGTCGTCCTGGAGGAGGTTGTCGCCTGGGAGGACGCCCCGATCGTCTGCTTCGTCACCGAGAAGGACGAGGACCGCGCGCTTTATGAGGAAAGGCTTGGCATCTAGCGATGTTCTTCTGGAAGAACGCGAGGAAGGCCCGTCCTTCGCCCCTTGAGGAGGTCGAGAAGGAACGCCTTCTTGGGAACAAAGGCAAGGCCGCCGCCCTTCTCGAGAGGTACCGTCGCTCGGGAGACATCGGGGAAGCTGCCTACCAAAGGGAGAAGGAGCTTCTCCTGAAGGAACTGGTCTAGGAAGAAGAAAGGCCCCTCCAAATGGAGGGGCCTCCTTTGTCCCTTGGGGACGGGCTACTTCTTCGCGGCCCTCTTCTTGAGGATGTTGGCCTGGGCCGCCGCGAGGCGGGCGAGGGGCACCCGGAAGGGAGAGCAGGAGACGTAGTCGAGCCCGACGCCGTCGTAGAAGGCGATGGAGGCGGGGTCGCCGCCGGTCTCGCCGCAGACGCCCACGACGAGCTCCGGACGGGTCGCGCGACCGCGTTCGAAGGCGATCTTCACGAGCTCGCCGACGCCGTCGACGTCGACGGTCTGGAACGGATCGAACTCGTAGATCTTGTGCTCGTAGTAGAAGGGCAGGAACTGCCCGGCGTCATCGCGGGAGAAGCCCATGGTGAGCTGGGTCAGGTCGTTGGTGCCGTAGGAGAAGAATTCGGCCTCCTTGGCGATGTCCCCGGCCCTGAGGCAGGCCCGCGGAATCTCGATCATGGTGCCGATCTTGTAGGAGAGCTTGTGGCCCGCCTTCGCCATCTCGTCCTCGACGGCCTTGACGACGACGTTCTTCGCCCACTGGAACTCCTTGAGCTCGCCGGCGAGCGGGATCATGATCTCCGGCTCGATGTCGTGCCCGAGCTCCTTGCTCGCCTTGAGGGCGGCCTGGATGATCGCGGTCGCCTGCATGCGGTAGATTTCCGGGTAGGCGACGCAGAGGCGGCACCCGCGGAAGCCCATCATCGGGTTGGCCTGGTGGAGCTGGTTGATCTTGTCCTTGACCTTCTCGACGGTGACGCCGAGCGCCTTGGCGATGCCGGCGATCTTTTCTTCCTCGTGGATCTCGGGGAGGAACTCGTGGAGAGGCGGGTCGAGGAGGCGGATGCAGACGTGGCTGTCGGGATTGGCCATGTACATGGCGTAGAAGTCGCTCACCTGGTAGGGGCGGAGCCTCTCGAGGGCGGCCTCGCGCTGCTCGGCGGTGTCGCTGAGGATCATGCTCCTCATGTTGAGGATGCGGTCGTCGGCGAAGAACATGCGCTCGGTGCGGCAGAGGCCGATGCCCTCGGCGCCGAACTTCCTGGCGTTCTGGGCGTCGAGCGGGGTGTTGCAGTTGGCGCGAATCTTGAGCCTGCGGTACTTGTCCGCCCAGGCCATCATGCGGCCGAAGTAGCCGCCGAGGTCGGCCTCGGTCATGGTGATCGCGCCCTCGTAGACGTTGCCGGTGTTGCCATCGACGGAAAGGACGTCCTTCTCGGTGTACACCTTGTCGCCGATCGTGAGAGTCTTCTTCTCCTCGTTGATGATGGCGGCGGTGCAGCCGACGGTGCAGCACTTGCCCATCGAGCGGGCGACGACGGCCGCGTGGGAGGTCATGCCGCCGCGGGAGGTGATGATCGCCTCGGCGTTGACCATGCCGATGATGTCCTCGGGAGAGGTCTCGGCGCGGGCGAGGATGACCTTGTGCCCGGCGTCATGCTCGGCCTTGGCTTCCTCGGCGGTGAAGACGAGGTGGCCGGTGCCGGCGCCCGGGGAGGCGGGAAGCCCGGTCAGGATCGGAGTGTGCTTCTTGAGGTCGGCCGCGTCGAAGGTCGGGTGGAGAAGGTCGTTCAGCATCTTCGGCTCGACGCGGAGGGTGGCCTCCTCCTCGTCGATGAGGCCCTCGTCGACGAGGTCGCAGGCGACCTTGAGGGCAGCGCGGGCGGTGCGCTTGCCGTTCCTGGTCTGCAGGAAGTAGAGCTTGCCCTTTTCGATGGTGTACTCCATGTCCTGCATGTCCTTGAAGTACCGCTCCATGTTCTTGATGGCCTCGACGAACTGCTTGTAGACGTCGGGCATCCTTCTCTCGAGCTCATCGATGTGGAGCGGGGTGCGGACCCCGGCGACCACGTCCTCGCCCTGGGCGTTGGGGAGGAACTCCGCGTAGATCTTGTTCTCGCCGGTGGAGGGGTTGCGGGAGAAGGCGACGCCGGTGCCGCAGTCCTCGCCCATGTTGCCGAACACCATGGTCTGGACGTTGACGGCGGTGCCCCAGCTGTAGGGGATGCCGTTCATCTGGCGGTAGACGTTGGCGCGCTCGTTGTCCCAGCTGCGGAAGACGGCGGCGACCGCCTCCTTGAGCTGCTCGTAGGGGTCGGCCGGGAACTCCTCGTGGAAGACGTTCCTGTAGTACTCCTTGTACTTGGCGACCAGGCCCTTCAGTTCCTCGGCGGTCACCTCGGTGTCGAGCTTGTAGCCGCGGGTTTCCTTGATTTCATCGAGCATCTTGTCCATCTCGGTGCGCGGATGGCCTTTGGCGATGTTCGTGAACATAAGGATGAAGCGGCGATAGGAGTCGTAGGCGAAGCGCTCGTTGCCGGTGGCCTTCACCATCGCCTCGCAGGTCTCGTCGTTGAGGCCGAGGTTGAGGATGGTGTCCATCATGCCAGGCATCGAGACGCGGGCGCCGGAACGGACGGAGACGAGCAGGGGCATCCCCTTGCCGCCGAACTCCTTGCCCGAGGCCTTCTCGATTTCATGGACGTGCCTGACGACGTCCTCCCAAACGACGTCCGGGATCTTCTTGCCCGAGGCGTAGTAGAGGTTGCAGGCTTCGGTGGAGATGGTGAAGCCGGCGGGGATGTTCATCCCGGCGGCGGTCATCTCGGCAAGGCCTGCGCCCTTTCCTCCGAGGATGTCCTTTCCGAGCCTGAGCTCGTGGGCCTCCTTGAAGGAGAAGACATACTTCTTGTCTGCCATTGATTCCTCCTGAGACAATTCGCGGGCCATCGGCCCAACAGACTAAATATAGCATGCGCGCCCGTGTGTTTCGATGGATGGACCCTCTCTTGGGGCATTTCCGATTGCCACGCCCCGCGCCTCGGGCTAAATTGCCTACAGGAAGGAGAACTGGATGGCCTCTGACTCACTCTTCCTTACGATCGACTGGGGGACCCAGAGCGTCCGCGTCGGCCTTTTCGACAAGGAGGGGCGGCAGGTCGCGATGGAGAAGGAGACCTACGACCCTCCCTACTTCAGCCTTCATCCGAACTACGCCGAGCAGGAGGCGGGCCGCTACTTCGAGTACTTCGCGATGGCCTCCCGCCGCCTTGCCGAGAAGAACGGGGCGCTTTTCGACCGGGTCGTCGGGGCGACGGTCAGCTGCTTCCGCGACACCGCGGTGCTCCTGGACAAGGACAGGAAGCCTCTCCGCCCCTCGATTCTCTGGCTCGACCAGCGGATGGCCGACTGCCGGAAGAAGCTTCCCTTTCTCTCGCGCCTCGCCTTCGGGCTCGTCGGGATGAGCGACACCGCCAACTACAACCGGGCGCGCTCGGCGAGCAACTGGATCCAGGAGCACGAGCCCGATGTCTGGGCGAGGGTGGACAAGTACGTGAACATCTCCACCTACATGGTCTATCTCCTTACGGGGAACCTCCGCGATTCCGCGAGCGCCTTCGCGGGGCACTACCCCATCGATATGAAGCGCCAGCGCTGGTACAAGGACCCCGAGCGTCACCTGAAAGGCCAGATCTTCGGGCTCAGGGCGGACCAGCTTCCGGAACTCGTCCCCTCAGGCTCGGTCTTTGGAAATATCACTCACGAAGCAAGCGTTTTGACGGGGATTCCGGAAGGGCTGCCCCTTTACGCAGCGGGAAGCGACAAGTCCTGCGAGACCTTGGGCCTTGGCGTCATCGACGAGACGGTCGCGGCGATTTCCTACGGGACCGCCTCCACGGTGGAGACGACGCTGGACCGCTACGTCGTTTCCGAGCGCTTCCTTCCCGGCTACCCGAGCGCAGTCCCCGGTTACTACAACATGGACATCCAGGTGTACCGGGGCTACTGGATGATCAACTGGTTCCTCAAGGAATTCGGGGGGACGGTCCGCGCGGGGGACATGCTGGAGGCGCCATCCGCCGCCGACTTCGACAAGAAGCTTCCGCAGGTCCCTCCTGGCTCCGACGGGCTTGTCCTCCAGCCCTATTGGGGGCCACCCCTTTCCCGCCCCCTTGCCAAGGGCGCGATCATCGGCTTCAGCGACTCCATCACCCAGGAGCACTTCTACCGGGCGATCGTCGAGGGCATCGCGTATGCCCTCAGGGAAGGTCTTGAGAAGTTCGAAAGAAGGCTCCGCAAGAGGATTCCTGCCCTCAGGGTTTCCGGGGGAGGCTCCCGGAGCGACGAGATCTGCCAGATCACAGCGGACATCCTCGGGAAGCCGGTGACCAGGGTCCAGACGTATGAGTCATCCTCGCTTGGCGCCGCCATCGCGGGCTTCCTTGCCGCAGGGGAGTTCCATGGCCTTCGGGAGGCGGTGAACTCGATGGTGGAGACCCGCGATTCCTTCTTCCCGAACCCAAGGGCAAAGGAACGCTACGACTACCTTTACGAGCACGCCTACCTCCGCCTCTACCCTTGCCTGAAGGGAATCTACAAGGACATCAAGGACTTTAACCTCAAGGAGGAAAGGGAGCGCCTCCGCGAGGAGGAGGGCGAATAGGAAAAAACGCCGGGCGACCGGCGTTTTCTTAATAACCAACGTTATTCTGCTGGGATTTCTTCTTTTTGCTTCTCTTCTTGCTGGCGCTTGACCACGAGCCTTGAGACGAAGAAGAAGCCTACCGCGGCAAGGATGAGAAGAGCCGCCCCGAGGCCGTACTCCCAGCCCGGCGTCACTTCATATAACCACGTGTAGCCTCCCTCCGCCAGGTCGACGACGTCCTGGTTGAGGTACATCGCGGGGATGCTCCCGAGGATGAAGCCAAGGACCGCCTCGAAGGTGACTTTCCTGTGCTTTGTGATGAGGTCGTTCATCACCTTGCTGGAGGCGATCGCCCCCAGGAAGATGCCGAGGAGCAGGCACAGGGTGATCCCGATTCCCGAGGGGATCCGGTCTGTGTTGTGGAACATCGAGTTGTCGCCGATGAAGATGCCCATGGTCGGCTGGTAGAGGCCGAATATGTGGAGGATCATCGCCCCGGAGATGCCCGGGACGATGCAGGCGGCCATCGCGATGAAGCCGACGAGGATGACGACGGGATAAATCCACCATTCCCCGGCGACGAAGTAGCTCTCGAGATCGAAGTGCCAGAAGATCTTCGAGAGAAGGGAGAACACCCCGATGAGCGCGGCGAGGAGGAAGCCCCCTACGAGGAGGAGCCAGTCCTTCGTCTTCATTTCCTTGAACGAAACCTCCCTCGTGATGATGGGGAGCGTCCCAAGGAGGAGCCCTGTGAAGAGACATGAGATCGCGAAGGGGGCGTAGTCATAGCCGTAGGTCACGGCGATGAGGAGGACGATCGCGGCGATGACCGCCCCGAGGCAGATGGGGATGAGGGTCATCGCGGCGTTCCAGAAGTCTTTCCTGAGTCGGGAGATGTTGCCGACGAGCTTCTCGTATATGCCGACGACGATCGCCATCGTGCCGGCGGAGACGCCCGGGATCATGCCAAGGCCGAACGAAGTGCCCCTGGCGAAGTCGGAGAACCATTCTTTCGCAGTCATGGTGGACACTATATAGAAGTATCCGCGGACAAGCACTCCAGGGTGTTAGAATCCTCGCGGCTATGAAGACACTCATTCTCTATTGCACGAACCAAGGGAACACGGAGCGCTACGCCCGCGACATCGCCTCCGCTGTCGGAGGGGACGTCCTCAAGATGAGCCGCTGGAACCTCAGGAAGGCCAAGGACTACGACTGCGTCGTATTCGGCGGCTGGGTCCGCGGGGGCATCATCCAGGGGCTGGACGATTTCCTCGCCGAGTACGACTCCCTCGAGGGCAAGGATATCTTGATCTATTCAGTCGGCATCTCCGTTCCGACTAAGCAGGGCAGGGCGGACATGATCAGCAGGAACCTCCTGGACATGTACCACGTCCGCTATTACCAGTTCCGCGGCTCCTTCGACTTTAAGAAGCTGCGCTTCCCCCAGAACATCCTCATGAAGCGCTCCGTCGAAATGAGCATCAAGGACCCCTCGATCTCTCCGGAAAGCGATCCCTCTTCCCTCCGGGCCCTTCTGGAAAACCCGATCGAGTTCTACGACCAGGAGAAGGTGGACCGGGTGGTCTCGGTCATCCGCACGCTTGAGAAAGAACGGGAGGCCGTCTCCGAGGCATGATCCTTTTCGTCGGCCTCGGGAATCCCGGGAAGGAATACGAGGGGACGAGGCACAACCTCGGCTTCGACGCGATCGACGCTTTCGCGAGGAAAGCAGGCGTTTCCTTCGATAGGACGGGGTTTAAGGGGGAGTACGGGATTCTGCGGGATTCCGTGTTCCGCGATTCCGTCCTCGTCCTTAAGCCGACGACGTTCATGAACCTGAGCGGCGAGTCCGTCCAGGCCTGCGCATCTTTCTACCGGATTCCTCCTGAAGAGATATACGTCGCCTACGACGAGATGGCGATCCCGGAAGGGACGATCCGGATCAGGCCCGCCGGCTCCTCGGGAGGCCATAAGGGGATCGGCTCCATCATTCAGCTGATGGGGACGGAGAAGATCGCAAGGATCCGCCTCGGAATCGGGGAGCCCCCGTTCCATAACCCCGTGGACTATGTCCTGGGGAAGCCCGGCCCTGAGGCAAGGAAGAAGATCGACCTTGCGGTGGAGAAGGCCGCGGAAGCCTTCCTCCTCATCGGGACCAAGGGGCTTGAAACGGCGATGAGCCGCATCAACCAGAGGGGATAGGGAATGGCGCGCGATGTTTTCGATGCGATCGGCGACCTTCCGATCGGCGACATTTTCAACGCCAAGCGGCGACTTGTCCTCAATTCCCCCATCGGAACCGCGGTGCTTTTCGCGTTTTTGGAAAAGCACGGAAATCCTGCGAAGCGAGCGATCATCGCGCCGAACCAATACCAGGCCCAGAAGATCTACGAGTCCCTTCTGTCCTTCCTTCCTGAGGAGAAGGTCCTCTTCTTCCCTTCCGACGAGCTTCTGAGAGCGGAGGCGGTCTCCTCCTCCAAGGAGCTGATGGCCCAGAGGCTCTACGCGATGAACGCCTCCCTCCGGGCGAGGTCCGGGGTACTAGTTACGCATCCTTCCGCGGTCCTCCGCTTCCTCATGAGCCCGGAGACGTTCCTTTCCTCAAGGCTAGAGCTCAGGAAGGGGGAGCGATACGGCCTGACCTCCCTCAGGGATTCCCTGGTAAGGATGGGCTACCGCAAGGTCAACAAGATCGATCAAAGCCTTCAGTTCGCGCTCCGCGGCGATGTCCTCGACATCTTCTCCGTGAACGAGAGGAAGCCCCTTCGGTTCGAATTCTTTGACGACGAGCTGGAATCGATCCGCGAGTTCGACATCGAGACCCAGTCCTCCGTCGCGCGTAGGGAGGAAGCCGTGGTGCTCCCCGCCTCCGAGTTCCTTCTTCCGGAAGGAGGAGACGTCCTCCTTGGGGAGAAGGTGCACGCGCTCCTTGAGGAAGAGGGGAAGAAGATTCGTCCCGAGGACCTGCGGCAGCTGACCATGAACGTTGAGAACAGCCTCGCCGGGATCCTTGAAAAGGAAGATCGTCCCTCGAACTACCGCTACATGTGTCTGGCCGCGGATAAGCCCTGGGGGATCCTCCACTACTTCCGGCCTCAGGAGATGCTTATCCTCGACGAGGACTCCTACTCCGAGGCCCTTGAGCACATCGACATGGAGTCCCGCGAATACTATTCGGAGCTGGAATCCTCCTTCCGAATCCCTCTTGGGCTCCGTCACTACATGGCTCCACGGGAAGCCTTCCCTTCCGGGATGCGGGTTGGGAAAACCCGGCGATTCGCGGAGAAAGATAGCGATATCGTACTTTCCTTCCGCGAGGCGGTGTCTGCTGGGACGGGCATGAGCGCGATCGGACCGACGATCGAAAGCTACCTGTCCCTCGGGGAGAAGGTCGTCATCTGCGGAGGCGACATCGAACACCAGGGCCTGGTCACCTCCTTCCTTGAGGAGAAAGGCATCTCCTACGAAAAGGTCGAGGGGCTTTCTATCCCGGATGGGGAAGTCGCCCTTTCGCAGGCTTTTCTCTCCCGCGGGTTCGAACTTCCCGAGCTGAAGGTCGCCTTCCTTTCCCCGAACGAGCTCTTTGGAAGAAGAACTGTCTCTAGCCGTTTCACCGCTCGCTTCAAGAACGCGACCATCCTCCGATCCGCGGAAGAGCTTCGGCCAGGAGACTTCGTCGTCCATGAGTACCGGGGCATCGGTCAGTTCCTTTCCATGGAGACGATGGAGGAGGACGGCATCCACCGGGACTTCATCAAGGTCGCCTATGCGGAGGGAAAGATCCTCTACGTCCCCTTGGAGCAATTCCGGCTTCTCCGTAAGTACGCGGGAAGGGAGGGGGTGTCCCCGCGCCTCAGCAGGCTTGGCACCAACGACTGGGCGAAAAAGAAGAAGCAGATTGAGAAGAAGGTCGGCGACCTCGCGGACAGGCTCTACGCGCTTTATAAGGAACGCGCCCTGGAGCCTGGCTACGCCTTCCCCGAGGACGACGAGCTCCAGAAGGAATTCGAGGACGAGTTCCCCTACGAGCTTACCCATGACCAGTCGCGCGCCCTTTCCGAGATCAAGTCGGACATGGAGCAGCCGGTGATCATGGACCGCCTCCTATGCGGGGACGTCGGGTTCGGGAAGACGGAGGTCGCCCTTCGCGCCGCCTACAAGGCGCTTCTCGCGGGGAAGCAGGTCGCGATCCTTTGCCCGACGACCCTTCTGGCCAGGCAGCACTTCGAGCTCGCGCAGGACCGTTTCGCCGGGAAAGGGGTGCGGATCGCCCAGCTTTCGCGACTGGTGAAGCCATATGTCGCCAAACGGACGATCGAGGCCATGTCCCTTGGGGAAGTCGACCTCGTTATTGGTACCCACGCGCTTCTTTCCAAGCGGGTCTCGTTCAAGGACCTTGGGCTTCTCATCATCGACGAGGAGCAGCGCTTCGGCGTCGAGCAGAAGGAGCGGATCAAGGAGCTGAAGCGGAGGGTGGACGTCCTCACGCTTTCCGCGACCCCGATCCCGAGGACTCTCCAGATGTCCCTCCTCGGGGTCCGGCCTCTTTCCGAGATCACGACCGCTCCGGAAGGCAGGATGCCCATTCAGACCTACGTCATACCATACGAGGAAAACGTCATCGGGGAGCTTCTCTCCCGGGAACTTGCCCGCGGGGGCCAGGTGTTCTATCTCCACAACAAGGTCGCCAGCATCCATTTCCGGGCGGCCTCCATCCAGCGGCTCCTCCCCGAAGCCCGCATCGGAGTCATCCACGGGCAGATGGAAAAAGAGGAGGTCGAGGACGTGATGGGCCTTTTCTACGACGGAGAGATCGACATCCTCGTCGCGACCTCGATCATCGAGAACGGGATCGACGTCCCGCGGGCGAACCTTATCGTTGTGGAGGACGCGGATCACTTCGGCCTTTCCCAGCTCTATCAGATCAAGGGAAGGGTCGGGCGCGGGGACCGCATCGCCTACGCCTATCTCACCTATCGGGCAGGAAAGAGGATGACAGAGGAAGGGGAGAAGAGGCTCAAGGCCATCCAGGAGTTCACCGACCTTGGCTCCGGGTACAAGATCGCCCAGCGCGACCTCATGATCCGCGGGGCGGGGGACATCCTCGGAGCCGAGCAGGCCGGCTTCATCGACGCGATCGGCCTCGACCTATACCTTTCGCTTCTTTCAGAAGCCGTCGAGGAGCGGAAGACCGGGAAGAAGGCCCCGCCCCGGGAGCCCATCCAGATGGTGGAGGTGGACGCCTACATCCCTGATGAATACGCGGTGAAGGCGGATAAGCTTTCGATGTACCGCGAGATCGAGGACGTCTCCTCCATCGACGGGCTGATGTCGCTCATGAAGAGGATCCGGGACGTATACGGGCGCTTCCCGACGCCTTTGAAGAACCTCTTCGAGAAGAAGAGGATCGACCTGCTTCTCAAGGAGGAAGAGTTCTCCTCTTACGAATCGGGGAAGGAATACTTCGACGTGTACCTTTCTCCTAAGTTCTCAAGGATCCCCGGGATCGGCTTCGACCTCTTCTCCCTCCTCCAGGAGGACATGGGGTTCATCAAGGTGTCCTTCGCGGACAAGAAGCTTCGCGTCTCCGTGAAGGTCCATGAAGGATGGTTCTCGCTTCTAGGGAAGGTCGTCACCGGCATCCACAGGCTTTATCTGAAAAAGAAGGACGAAGCCCGGGCATAACAAAAGTCCTTCATTTTGGTTTTCTGAGCAAAAGAGAGGTCATTTTTCGGTTTTTCGAACGCACGAATATTTCGGAACGCCTTATTGCCCGGTTTGTGCGGCGCGGGCGCGCCTATGCGCTTCCCGTGCGTGATAAAATCCAACCGTGCGCATCGATAAGTTCCTCAAGGTGTCGCGGCTCACGAAGAGGCGGGAGACCGCCAAGGAGCTTTGCGACGACCACGACGTCTTCCTGAACGGGAAGGCGGCCAAGCCCATGAGCGAAGTTTCCGCAGGGGACGAGATCCGCCTTCTTCTCGGAAGGAGGGAGGTCGTCGTCCGCGTCCTCGAGGTCAGGCCCTACGCCCGGAAAGAAGAGGCCAGCTCGATGTACGAGGTCTTGTCGGATGTCGTCAACGGGAGGGTTGAAGATGAGCCAGCTTAACTACGACTTCGGGAAAGAAAGCGTCTATCTTGTCGCCTGTACCTACGGTCCAGATTCCATGGCCCTCCTCGACATGATGCAGGAGGACGGGGTGAAGCCGGTCGTCTGCTTCGTCGACTACCACATGGGCGAGAACCTTCGGGAAGCTCGCGAGGGGGTGGAGAAGTACTGCCAGGAGCGCGGTCTCCTTCTCGAAGTGAACGAGGCGACCCCGCCCGAGGGCAAGAGCGAGGCCGAGATCGCCAACTGGGCGAGGAAGCTTCGCTATGGATTCTTCCTCGAGTGCTTCCGGAAGCACGGGGCGGCCGCCCTCTTCGTCGCCCACCACCTGGACGACGTCATCGAGAACTACCTTCTTCTGAAGCAGCACGGGATCAAGGGCCAGCACTACGGCTGGAGCAGGGTCTCCACCTACGAGGACATGATCATCGTCCGCCCGCTCCTCGACTACTCGAGGGACGACCTCAGAAACTACTGCGTCTCCCATAACGTTCCGTTCAGCGATTCCTTCTCCAACTACGAGGAGGCGACCCAGCGCTCCATCATCCGCCGCGACGTCGTCAGCAAGCTGAACGAGATCGAGCGCGAGCAGATCCTCGAGGAGATGCGGAGGAAGGAGTCCGATACCGTAGGGCTGAGGAAGACGCTCAACGAGGAGATCCTGAAGACTGGGGAAGTGCCCATACGTTCGCTCCTCGCCCTTCCCGACGGGGACTACGCGGACGCGGTGATCACCCTGGTGAACGCCCGCTGCCCCATGCACGTGACGGTGACTCCGAGGCTCCTCAAGGAAATCCGTTCCTTCTGCCTTTCTCCTGAGACGAACAAGACGATGCACCTCAAGGGGGCTTGCTATCTTGTGAAGGAGTACGATGTCCTCTCGATCGACGCCGACGGGCTGGCGATGCCCTATAGCTACGTGCTGGAGAAGCCCTGCAAGTTCTCCTGCCCCGCCTTCGACCTGGACTTCACGATGGGGGCCGAGGACAGGAGGATCACGGACGCCGACTATCCCATCACCGTCCGGAGCGCCCTTCCCGCGGACGTCACGACCTACGGAGGCTACCTCGTCCCGGTCAGAAGGATGCTCGCCGCCGCAGGCTGCCCCCCGGAGCTGATGCGTGTCTGGCCCGTCTTCCTCGGGAAGAACAAGAAGATCCTCTACGTGCCTCGCTACGACAAGAACTTCGTGGAGTACCACAAGTCCGTCCTGAACATCCATTTCCCCGAGACAAAGGGGGCATCCGCCGATTTATAGTGACAAAGCGCGGGTCTTATGTATGTTAGAGCCCGTGCCTTGCCGGCAGACCCCGATTACGCAGGAGCGATGACGATATGAACGACCAACCCGAAAAACCCACAAGGAGCTGGACGAGCTTCCTCCCCTACATCGTAGGGGCGATCCTCATCGGGCTCATCATCTACTGGATCGTCTCCGCGATGAGCGGAGGCTCGACCACGATCGTCCCGAACCAGGCGGACGCTCTTTTCGGCTACGTCGCCGGCTCGAACGAGGAAGGCGAGGTCCGGCCTGACGGGCTTGACAAGGGGAGCATCGCCGGAGTCAACACGGACGATTCCCAGGGGACCTACCTCTATGTCCCGCAGTACGAGGTCTCCGAGGGCGAGAAGGTGGTGAACGTCTCCTTCACCGGCTTCGCCATCCGGAACGCCAACGGGAGCCCTTATCTCGCCACCTATTCCGTCAACGTCGTCTTCGAAGCCCACGAGTGGCATTTCGACTTCGGGAACCACGATGCCTACAGCGAGGTTTTCCGCGCCAAGACTTACGAGTGGAAGAACTCCGAGTTCCTCTACCAGCAGGGCTACATCAGCGAACAGAACTGGGTTAACTACGCGGTCGGCCCGATCGTCAGCGACGCCTACCAGGTTTCCTTCTGGGATTCCTGGGGGCCGACGATCCTCTGGGTCGTGATCTTCGGCGGGCTCACCATCTTCCTCATCTACCGCATGGGCGCCATGTCCCGCCAGGGCGGGGGTTCCGCGATGGACTTCAACAAGTCCCCGGCCAGGAGGGAGCGTTCCAAGGTCAAGTTCGCCGACGTGGCAGGCTGCGACGAGGAGAAGGCCGAGATGATCGAGATGGTCGACTACCTCCGCGAGCCCAAGAAGTATAGCCAGTTCGGAGCGCGCCTGCCCAAGGGCGTCCTCCTCATCGGCCCTCCGGGAACCGGGAAGACGCTTCTGGCCAAGGCCGTGGCCGGCGAAGCAGGAGTGCCTTTCTTCTCGATTTCCGGCTCCGACTTCGTCGAGATGTTCGTCGGCGTGGGCGCCGGGCGCGTCCGCGACCTCTTCCGCAAGGCGAAGCAGTCCGCCCCGTGCGTCATCTTCATCGACGAGATCGACGCGGTGGGGCGCCAGAGGGGCGCGGGTCTCGGCGGCGGGAACGACGAGCGCGAGCAGACCCTCAACCAGCTCCTCGTCGAGATGGACGGCTTCTCCTATAACGCGGGCATCCTCGTCATGGCGGCCACCAACCGCGACGACGTCCTTGACCCTGCCCTCCTCCGCCCGGGCCGCTTCGACAGGATCATCACCGTCGGGCTTCCCGACAAGGAAGGGCGCGAGGCCATCTTCAAGGTCCACGCGCGCAACAAGACGATCGACCCCTCCGTCGACTTCGCCGCGCTTGCGCAGAGGACCGTCGGGTTCTCAGGCGCCGACATCGAGAACATCCTCAACGAGGCCGCGATCCTCGCCGTCCGCTTCCACAAGGACTCCGTCGGCATGGAGGAGATCGACGAGGCCATTGACCGCCGCATCGCCGGCCCGGCCAAGAATGGCCGCGGGATGAACGAGCTGGAAAGGCGCCAGGTCGCCTACCACGAGTCGGGGCACGCGATCATCGGGCTCGTGCTCCCGCATTCGGAGAAGGTGCAGAAGATCACGATCATCCCGCGCGGCAGGACCGGGGGCCATGTCCTCATGACGCCGGAGGACGACCGTTTCCTGCTGACGAAGAAGGAGCTTCTTGCCCAGATCACGGGCCTTCTCGGAGGCCGCGCTTCCGAGGAAATCTTCTTCGACGACATCTCCACGGGCGCGGAGAACGACATCCAGCAGGCCACGCGCCTCGCCCGGTTGATGGTCACGACCTACGGCATGTCCGAGCTCGGGCCCGTCCAGTACGAGACGAGCTCCACCTCCGTCTTCCTAGGGAGGGACTACACGGACACCCAGAAGAACTTCTCGGCGAAAGTCGCCTATGAGATCGACTCCGCCGTGCGTCTCATCATCGAGCAGTGCCATAGCGATGCCTGCCGCATCATCAGCGAGCACCGCGACGAGGTGACGCTCATCGCCACGACGCTCCTTGAGAAGGAGACGATCACCGCCGAGGAAATCGAGGCGCTCGTCCGGACCGGCAAGCTCCCGGACAAGAAGGCCGCCGCCCAGCCTTCGGCGCCGAAGGAGCCCTCTCCCGACTCTTCTTCCGAAGGGGAGGGCGAGGATCCCGCCCCGTCCGAAGGAGGGACGGACGCCCCCAAGGGCGAGTGAGGAGGGCCCGGGAGACCGGGCCTTTTCCGACAAGATGGAATATCCCTTCCCGCCGGCAATCGGGGGCATCCCCCTGGACGGGCGATTGATTCTCGGGCCCATGGCAGGAATCACTTCCCTCCCTTACCGGGAGTTCATGCGCCCTTTCGGAATCTCCCTTGCGGTCACGGAGATGATCAGCGACTGCGGGATCCTCTATGGGAACAAGAAGACGAAGGAATACTTCGCGACCTCGGAAGGAGACCGCCCTCTCGCCGTCCAGCTCTTCGGCTTTTCCCTCGAGAACAGTCTCAAGGCCATCGAGGTCCTGGAGAAGGAAGCCTCCTACGACTTCCTCGACCTGAACTTCGGCTGCCCCGTGCCGAAGGTGACGAAGACCGGGGCGGGATCCTCCTGGCTGAAGAGGGAGGGCGAGCTCGGGGAATATGTCGCGGGCGTGGTGAGGAAGTCCAAAAAGCCAGTCACTGCGAAAATCCGTCTTGGCTGGGATGAGAAATCCATCAACGTAGAAGAGATTTGCAGAGTTCTTGAGAGTTCTGGAGTAAGCCTCATCACCGTGCACGCCCGCACGAGGGCCCAGGGCTATAGCGGCCTCGCCGACTTCCGGAGGATCGAGGGGCTGGGGCGGAGGCTTTCCGTTCCCCTTGCCATCTCCGGGGATGTCAAGGAACCGCGCTCGAGCATGAAGGCGATGGAGCTGACCGGGGCGAGCTTCCTGATGCTGGCCCGCTATGGGGTCGGGGACCCTCTTCTTGCGAAGGAACTTTCCGCCGCGCTGGACGGGCATGAAGAAACGTTTCCGAGGACTGTCGGGGAGCAAGCCGGCTTCGCCTTGGAGTACCTCGAGAGGATGGTCTCCTATTTCGGGGAACGCACCGCGCTCGGGATCCTCCGGGGCGTTCTTCCCAAGTTCTTCCGTTCCTTCCCAGGGGACAGGAAGATACGCCGCGAGTTCGTGGAAACGGCCAGGGATATGGCTTCCATGCGAGCTACCCTTAAGGCGATGATAGAAAACAATTGTTACTGACTACAAAGGCTCCCCGTCTGCTTTTATAGTTTGGTCATGAGCAAACAAACAAGAATGGCGACCTCCCTTCGTGGCGGGAGCGAGCTGGAGAAGGCGAACCGCCTCCTTTCAAGACGAGCCGCGGAATCCGGAATGGTACTTCTGAGGAACGAAGGCGTTCTTCCCTTGGACAGGCCTTGCCCCGTCGCGCTTTTCGGCGCGGGCGCGAGGCACATGACCAAAGGAGGCACGGGAAGCGGGGAAGTGAACAATCGCGGGACCGTGATGCCGGAGGACGGCCTTCTGGCCAACGGCTTCGCCATCCTCACGAGGCGCTGGCTCGATCGGCTCGACGCCGGGATTAAGGACTCCCGGAAGGAATATGTCCGCGAAATCAGGGCAAAGACGCGGAAAATCCCCGCCTGGGACTCGAGGTCTTTCTTCCCTGCCTTCGATTCCGTCGCCGAACGGACGCCTGACCTACCGCTCATCCAGGAGGGGGACCTTCATCTCGACAAGACGGATGTAGGGATCCTGGTCATCACCCGCCAGGCGGGCGAGGGACGGGACAGGAAGAACGTCCCCGGGGACTGGACCCTGACGGAGAGGGAACTGGAAGCCGCCCGGGTCGTTAGCTATTGCTACAAGCGGTCCATCCTTGTCATTAACTCCGGTTCGCCGATCGATTGCTCCTTCCTCGAGGAATGCCCGTTCAAGGCGATCATCTACATGGGGCAGCCTGGCGAGGAAGGCGGGAACGCGCTCGCTGAGCTCCTCCTTGGGAAGGCGGCGTTCTCCGGCAAGCTCGCCTGCAGCTGGCCGGAGAGGCTCGAGGACCTGCCCTCGACCCCCGAGTACGTGAAGGAGGCCGGCGAACGTCCCGAGATCCTTTATCCAGAGGGAATCTTCGTCGGCTACCGCTTCCATGATGCTTCTGGCGTCCCGGCCCTCTTCCCGTTCGGATATGGGCTTTCCTACACGAGCTTCTCGTGGGGCGAGCCTAGGACGGAACTTCGTGGAGGGGAGGTCACATTCACCTGCAAGGTCCGGAATACGGGCGCGAGGAAGGGCGCTGAGATCCTTCAGCTCTATGTCGGCTATCCCGCGGGCGATCTTCCTCGTGAAGAAAAAGCCCTGATTGGCTTCGCACGCTCGCCTGAGCTTGCCCCAGGGGAAGAGGCCGTCCTCACGATTGGCTTCTCGATTCAGGCGGTCGCCCTTTATCGCGAGGAAGATGCCTCGTGGGTGATTCCCGCAGGCGATTACGCAATCCTCGTGGGCGAGTCTTCCGTCGACTTCCGTCCGGTCGCCGCCATCCGGATCGCCGCGGAGAAAGTCGTGGAAAGATGCCATAACGTCTCCAATCCTGGAAGGAAGGTCACCGAATACGTTCCTCCCAGGAAGGAATCCTCCTGGGATATGGCGGGCATTCCTTCTGTCGAGATGGACCTCTCCTCGGTCAAGACAGTCGAGCACCGCTACGGGAACGAGGAAGCGCTGGATCCCGCCGTCGCCGGCCTTGGGCATGAAGAGCTCGCCACGGGGCTGACCGGGACTTACCAGTTCCTTCTTTCCGAGACGAGGGAGACGACTCCCGGGGCCGCTGGCCGGACGAGGCTCGGCGACATATTCGGCGAGAGGGAGGAGGACGTCGTCATGGCCGACGGCCCCGCAGGGGTGCGCCTTGCCAACACCTATCGCTGGAAGAAGGGCAAGTACCCGAAGGAAAGGAGCGCCTACTCAGAGAAGGTGCTGATCGCCAAGCCATATCTTCGCCCAGTGAACTTCTTCAAGAGCCTATCCCTCATGCCCAAGAGGCATTGCTGGTGCACCGCCTTCCCCGCCGGAGTCATCCTCGCCCAAAGCTTCGACCTTTCCCTTCTAGAGGAAGTCGGGACTGCCGTCGCCAAGGAGATGGAGATGGCCGGGATCGACATCTGGCTTGCCCCGGGCATGAACATCCAGC
This sequence comes from uncultured Bacillota bacterium, assembly GCA_949289845.1. Taxonomy (GTDB): domain Bacteria; phylum Bacillota_I; class Bacilli_A; order RFN20; family CAG-826; genus UBA4951. The sequence goes on along the minus strand of CASEPN010000002.1, from coordinate 13,346 downwards.
GGAATCCCTTCTGCGGACGCAATTTCGAATATTTCAGCGAAGACCCGGTGTTGACGGGGAAATTGGCGGCTGCGATCACAAAAGGCGTCGCGAGAATCCCTGGCAGGACCTGCACGCTGAAGCACTATGCCGCCAACAACAGGGAAGACGGGCGCATGAAGTCCGACAGCGTCCTTGACGAACGCGTGCTGCGCGAGATCTACCTGAAGGCGTTCGGCATCGCGATCCATGAGGGCGCGGCGATCGCCGTCATGACCTCCTACAACAAGATCAATGGAACCTACGCCGGTTCGAGAAAGGACCTATGCGAGGACGTCCTCCGCTCGGAGTTCGGCTTCGACGGGTTCGTGATGAGCGACTGGGAATGCGTCGCCCCGGACCAGGCGGTCGCCTGGGAGCATGTCGAGGGCGGGACCGACCTCATCATGCCGGGGATGGACTACCCGCGCGACGAACTCATCCGCGGGCTTAAGGAAGGGAAGGCGGACGAGCCGAAGCTTCGTCTCGCGTTGTCCCGCATCGTTCGCGCCTGCCGCAGGATCCGGGGACGCTAGGCCCTGTTGTCCCGATATTCGCTGGGGCTGATTCCTTGTGAAGGAAGCCCCGGCCTTTCTTGGTAGTCTTCAACTTCGGGGCGTTTGGTTGCAGAGCACTTTCCAGGGGGATTGCTGGACGAGATGCCTGGAATGTTTCCTGTCTCCATGGGGAGCGTTCTATCGCGCGTGGGAATATAGCATTTCCTATGTAAAATTAGGCAATATTGTATAGACGGAAACTTTTACAAAATCAGTGTGTTGACTACTAAGGGAAGAACGCGTAAATACACACTTGCGGAGATGAGATAGTCAATATGGAAACGAAAATTGAACAGCACAGAATTCTCTCCTCTTCCATCCGGGAGACGTACGCCCGCGCCCGCTCGGTTTTCCGCGAGTGCGCCTCGAGCATCTCCGATCCCAGCCTCAGCTGGATCGAGATCATGGTCCTGAACGACCTCTTCGCCCATAGGAAGGAGAAGACGAGCGCCCGCGAAGTTGCCGCGAGGCTTCGCCTGAGCAAGGCCTCCCTTTCCCAGAACCTCGCCCTCCTTGATGCGAAGGGGATGGTCGGGAACAGGACGTCCACGAAGGACAGAAGGGTCAAGTGGCTCTACCTCACCAAGAAAGGCGAGGACTGGATCATGCGGGTCCACTCCAGCTTCGACTCCCTCGTCCTTCGCATGGGGGAGGGAATCTCCGCGGAGGAAAGGGAAATCGCCCTTAGGGTGCTTGAGAAGGTTCGCGAGAACTGCAGCCTCCTCTCGCGGGAACAGAAGGAAAGAAAGCGTCTGAACGTGGAAAACGAGGAAGGAGGAAAGGAATGAGTAAGAACGCCGCAAAGGCAATCCGGGAAAACGAGAACAACGCCCCTCGCTTCCGGAGCGCTGACGAGGAATTCGACGAGCAGGGGATGCCGATCTACCACGACACCCTTCTCGGAACGATGAAATCTTTATGGAGATTTATCGGAAAATACAAGAAAGACACGATTCTTGCTTGGATTTTTGTCGCTCTTGAGACTGCAGGGGAAATCCTCATCCCCTACATGATGCAGTACCTCGTCGACGAGATCAGCGCGCCGAGCATCAACGTCGGGATGTGCTTCGTCTGGGGCGGGGTGATGCTTGCCCTCGCCTGCTGCGGTGTCGTCACCGGCATCCTCGCCGGCTACTGGGCGGCTTCCGCCGCCGCGGGACTTGGGGCGAACCTCCGCCAGGAGATGTTCTATAAGATCCAGGACTACTCCTTCACCAATATCGACAAGTTCTCCACGAGTTCCATCGTCACGAGGACGACGCTCGACGTCAGCAACGTCCAGTTCGCCTTCCAGATGATCGTGCGCTCGCTCCTAAGGGCTCCGATGCTCATGGTGTTCGCCATGATCATGGCCTTCGTCACGGAGTGGCGGCTCGCCTTCATCTTCCTCGCGGTCATCCCCGCCGTGGGCGCCCTCCTCATCTTCATCGCCCACTTCGTGCATCCGCTCTTCGTCCGCATCTTCCGCACCTACGACGACCTGAACGAGGACGTCCAGGAGAACATCGCCGGCATCCGCGCCGTCAAGGCGTTCGGGAGGCAGGAGGAGCAGAAGAAGCGCTTCGGCGATACGAGCGAGGTCATCTTCGAGAAGTTCGTGAAGACGGAGAAGATCCTCGCCTTCAACTCCCCCCTCATGCAGACGGCGAGCTACCTCGCGATCCTCCTCCTTTGCTACTTCGGCGCCCAGCTCATCACCACCTGGGTGCCGGGCGTTGACGGGAACCCGCAGTTCACCGCCGCCGGGGTGCTTATCACCGAGATGACGACCGGCGAGCTGAGCTCCCTCCTCTCCTACATCATGCAGATCCTCATCGCGCTCATGCTGATCACGATGATCTACACGATGATCGTCATGTCCAGGAACAGCGCCGAGCGAATCATCCACATCATCGACGAGGTCCCCGACATCGTGAGCCCGGAGCACCCCGTGCTCGAGGTCAAGGACGGCTCGGTCGACTTCGACCACGTCCGCTTCCACTTCAAGGACAACCCCGAGAACGACGTCCTCAAGGACATCGACCTCCACTTCGCCTCTGGCGAGACGGTCGGGATCGTCGGTTCCACCGGATCCAGCAAGACGACCCTTCTCTCCATGATCGCCCGCCTCTACGACGTAACTTCCGGCTCCGTGAAGGTCGGGGGAGTGGACGTCCGCGACTATGACCTCCACGCCCTCCGCGAGGCGGTCGCCGTCGTCCTCCAGAAGAACACCCTCTTCAAAGGAACGATCGCGGAAAACCTCCGCTGGGGGAACGAGCACGCCACCGACGAGGAACTGAAGGAAGCCTGCGACATCGCCCAGGCCTCCGGCTTCATCGAGGGCTTCCCCGAGAAGTACGATCGCATGATCGTCCAGGGCGGAACCAACGTCTCGGGCGGCCAGAAGCAGAGGCTATGCATCGCCCGGGCGCTCCTGAAGCATCCGAAGATCCTCATCCTCGACGACAGCACCTCCGCCGTGGACACCCACACGGACTCCCTCATCCGCCAGGGACTAGCCACGAAGTTCCCCGGCACGACCAAGTTCATCATCGCCGAGCGTGTCCTCTCGGTGAAGGATTGCGACCAGATCCTCGTCATGGACGACGGGAAGGTCATCGCCAAGGGCACCAACGACGAGCTCATGGAAAGCTGCCCGCTCTACAAGGAGCTCTACGAGTCCCAGCTGGGAGGAGGTGACTTCGATGTCCAAGGCGACTAGGACCCAAGGGAAGGGGAGGAACTACCTCTCCATGATCGGGCGCGTCTTCCGCGTCGAGGTCAGGAACTACCCCGTCCGCTTCACCCTTGCCTTCATCTGCATCATCGTCGCCGCCGTCAGCACGGTGTTCGCGACCATCTTCACCGGCGCGGTCATCGACCAGTGCATCACCCCGATGGTGACGAAGACCACCCAGTGGATCCAGGCCGGCCAGGTCGGGACCCTCGACCTTTCCGCCGAGTACGCGCTCCTCGGGATCCTCGTCGGCGTCTTCGTCGGGGTCATGGCGATCGGCCTCACCTGCGACTACTTCTACCAGTACCTCATGGCCTACGTCGCCCAGGGGACCCAGAAGGTCATCCGCGACCAGCTCTTCAACCACATGCAGGACCTCCCCGTCAGCTACTTTGACAGCCACACGAGGGGCGACATCATGTCCATCTACTCCAACGACGTGGACACCCTCCGCGAGGCCCTCTCCCGCAGCTGGCCGATGATCGTGAACAGCAGCGCGACGATGATCGCCGTCCTCGTCACGATGTTCCTCACCAACTGGCTCCTTGCCATCTGCGCCTTCCTTCTCGCCATCCCGACCATCTTCTTCAGCAAGGCCATCGCCAGCCGCTCCTCGCGCCACTTCATCGGCCAGCAGAGGGCGCTCGCCGAGGCCGACGGCTACGTCGAGGAGCTCATCAACGGCCAGCGCGTCGTCAAGGTGTTCAACTACGAGGAGAGGAACAAGCGCGCCTTCGACAAGGTGAACGACGCCCTCCGCGTCGAGGCGACCAAGGCGAACCGCTACGCGAACATCCTCATGCCGGTCGTCAACCAGTTCAGCTACGTCCAGTACATCGCCATCGCCCTCATCGGGGTGGGCCTCATCTTCGCCAACCAGGAGAACCCGGACCTCTTCGCCTCCATGGGGCTCGGGACCGCCCTCACCACGGGCGTCATCGTCGAGTTCCTCCTCCTGTCCCGGAGCTTCAGCCGCCCGATGGGCCAGCTCGCCCAGCAGACCAACTCCATCGCGATGGCCTTGGCCGGCCTCGTCCGCATCTTCGAGCTCGTGGACACTCCCGCGGAGCAGGACGACGGCTACGTCGAGCTCGTGAACGCGAAGGAAGGGCCGGACGGGAACCCCGTCGAGGTCGAGGAAAGGACCGGGCTCTGGGCGTGGAAGCACCCCCACACGGACGGCTCCCCGACCACCTACACCTGGCTCAGGGGCAAGATCAACTTCTACGACGTCGACTTCGGCTACGTCCCGAACAAGATCGTCCTCCACAACATCACCCTATATGCGGAGCCGGGGCAGAAGGTCGCCTTCGTCGGCCCGACCGGCGCGGGGAAGACCACGATCACCAACCTCATCAACCGCTTCTACGACATCGCCGACGGGAAGATCCGCTACGACGACATCAACATCAACAAGATCAAGAAGGCGGACCTCCGACGCTCGCTCGGGATGGTGCTCCAGGAGACGGAGCTCTTCACGGGAACCATCAAGGAGAACATCCGCTTCGGGAAGCTCGACGCGACCGACGAGGAGGTCGTCGCCGCAGCGAAGCTCGCCAACGCCGACCGCTTCATCCAGCAGCTCCCGCAGGGCTACGACACGATGCTCGTGAAGGCCGGGCTGAACCTCTCCCAGGGCCAGCGCCAGCTCATCGCCATCGCCCGGTGCGCCATCGCCGACCCCCCTGTCATGATCCTCGACGAGGCCACCAGCTCCATCGACTCCCGCACCGAGGAGATGGTTCAGAAGGGCATGGACGCGATCATGAAGGGAAGGACCGTGTTCGTCATCGCCCACCGGCTCTCCACGGTCAAGAACTCCGACGTCATCATGGTCCTGGAGAACGGCCGCATCACCGAGAGGGGCTCCCACGACGAGCTCATCGCCCGCCAGGGGAAGTACTACCAGCTCTACACCGGGAACGCGATCAAAGAGTAGCGAGCCCCTCCCGTCCCTCAGCCGTCCATGGCGATGCCGTGGGCGGCTTTTCTTTCGTCGTTAGAAATGATGTGTCTTTTGCTTCATGGGGGTTGCCAAGATGTAAGCGAATTGCTTGCCAACTTGTAAAGTAAAAACGTGCCAAGTTGTTAAGTAAAATTCTGCCAACTTGTAAAGTATAATTGAAATCAGCCATATTTATCGATAATCTACGAATTAGGAGGATGCCCGCGATGGAGTACATAGCTCGTGTGTTCGACGATATTCTTGAGGAAGCCCTCCGGACGAGCGGGGCCGTCTACGTAACGGGACCCAAGTGGTGCGGGAAGTCGACCACGTGCGCTAGGCACGCGAATAGCGCGCATGACTTCGGCGCCCTTGACTCGGATGGCGCGATCCGGCTTGCAAGGCTTTCCCCGCTGGATTTCCTCAAGAATGGGGAGCGGCCCATGCTCCTGGATGAGTGGCAGGTTGTTCCAAGGCTATGGGACGCCGTGAAGCACGAGGTCGATCGCTCCGATCGCCTGGGGAATTTCATCCTGTCCGGGAGTGTCACGGTCCCTGGGGAAGAGAACCGCCATACCGGGACCGGCAGGATCGCGAGAAGAAGGATGCGGACGATGTCCCTGTTCGAAAGTGGCGAAGGGGAGCATAGCGTATCCCTTTCCTCGCTCCTCGCCGGGGAGGAGGTCGCCTGCTTCAGTTCGCTTCGTCTCATGGACTATGCCCGCTTGATCTGCCGGGGCGGATGGCCTTCCGCGGTCACGCACAAGGAGGCGGGATTTTCCCTCGCGCGTTCCTTCTTCCAGAACCTGGTCGCGATGGATATGTTCCCCGCCGGTAGGCGAGGAAGGGCGGAGAGAAGCGAGAGCCTCGCGGAGTCCTTCCTCCGGGCTTATGCGCGAAGTGTCGGTTCCTCCCGCGCGTTATCCGCGATCGCGGAGGATATCGGGACGAGCCGTCCCACCGCGTATCGGCTCATGGCAACCCTTGAGAACCTATATGTCTCGGAGGACCTTGCCGCCTGGAATCCGAACCTTCGGAGCAAGACGGCGATCCGCACCTCGCCCGTCCGCCACATGACTGACCCTTCGATCAGCGCGTCCGCCCTTTCCGCCACGCCGGAATGGCTGATGGGGGACATCCGCACCTTTGGGCTGCTCTTCGAGGAACTTGCCGTGAGGGACCTCCGCACCTACGGGGAAGCGCACGGAGCGAAGAGCTACCACTATCGCGACAAGGCAGGGAGGGAGGCCGACCTCGTCCTCCAGTTCCCTGACGGGCGCTGGGCGCTCATCGAGATCAAGATGAGGGAGCAAGAGGCCGTGGACGAAGCGGCAAGGAACCTCGTCCGTCTGAAGGAAGACATCGACGAGCTCCATCAGCCTGCCTTCCTGATGGTCGTGACGCATGGCGATGCAGGGTTCCGAAGGGAGGACGGGGTGTATCAGATCCCCTTAGGGTGCCTCCGTCCTTAATAATTTATTGAAAACAAAGGTATACGTGCCTTTTAAGGACGGACTACTCCAAAAAATGTGTTTGATAGCGCTAAAACATATTCAAAAAATGTGTTTTAGGGGGACCACTCCCAAATCTTGTGTAAGAAGAAAAGGCCGGCGCCACCGCCCCGGGGGGCGCGCGGCCCTTGAGCCGACCGATGTAGCCCTTATCCTTGCGTTTGCTGACAGACAAGGAAAAAGGCTACGTGAAGGATCTTACGTCCAGAGGCTCGCTTTTGATTCGCTCCCCCTGTCTTTCGAGCTCGTGAGGACTGAGAAGGAGGAAGCGGTCAAGGAGGTCTTGCCTTTTGCCCCCTTCACGCCCTGTTCCCTCTTCCTCTGATAGAAGGTTGATTCGTTCCGCGCTTCCTCTTTCCGGGGCAATGGTTTACTTTTACGCCCATGAGCAAAACCACTCTTCGCTGGATCCGTCCTGTCCTGGTCCTCCTCCTCGATCTTGCCGCGGCGACCCTCGCCTTCGTCGGCATCCTCGGCTTCTTCGTCCCCCTCGGGGGATCGGGGTTCATGACCTCGGAAGGGGCGGGGTGCTTCCGCTACTTCACCGTGGACTCGAACCTCCTCCTTCTCCTGGCGTCCCTCCTTCACGCCGGGATCATGGGGTGGAAGACCTTCCGTCCTGAATGGGAGGTTCCCGAATGGGGGACGATCGTCCATTTCGTCGGGGTTGTCGCGACGACGGTCACCTTCCTTACGGTCATCTGCTTCCTAGGCCCTACTCAGGGGTGGGGGATGATGTACCTCGGGACTTCCCTCTACCTTCACGCGCTCGCGCCGATCGCCGGGATCCTTGCTCTCCTGCTTTCCCCGGGGAACATGAGGACAAGGTTCGCCCCCATTGGCCTTTCGACCGTGGTTCTTTACGGAATCGTCTATCTCGTGATGGTGGTTGCCCTCGGCCCTCTTAACGGAGGATGGGAGGACTTCTACGGGTTCAACCGGGGCGGGTACTGGCCGATCGCCCTTCTGGCGATGCTCGCGGCGACGGCGGGGATATCCTATGGGCTCCATTACCTCAGGAAGCTCGTCGGGAAACTAATATCCCGAGATTGAAGCTAGTTTTGCCCAATCTTTCGGAGTCAGGCGCCTCTTCAAGGCGTTTTCTTTGGCGCAGGAACATGCAGGGAAAAGGCGGCTGCCCCTTTTCCTTTGCATCCCTTTTTAGGTGGCCGAAAAAACGGACGACGGAATGTCTTTGGGATATATTCTTTTTTGAAGACGTTATATTGGCACTGCCAGCGCGGAGGACCGCGGAAAGGAGAAAAGCATGGCTCTCATCGATAAAAACCTGTTGCCCCGCAACCTCGAAGGGGACCTGGTGAGGGAAGGAAAGGGGTGCCTGGAGCTTCTTAAGAGGCTCATGCAGGGACTTCCCTGCGTGCCCGAGGAAGAACCCGGCATCGTCTTCGACGACAAAGTGGAGCGCGTCCATTACAGGGGGAGGGCGCGCAGGCTCTCGGAGGAGTGGCTCCACCAGCTCGTCACCCGCCTCCTCAAGGAAGGGAAGTGCGTCCTCGCCTATTCGATCGCGCTCCTCTACGACCTCGACAGGCACGAAGAAATCGCTGCCAAGGCCAGGAAACTTGCCGAGGAAGGCGACGAGATCGCGATTGCGGCGCATCGAGCGATCTCCTGGGCCATGGAGATCCTGAGGTCTGGCGGAACTCGCGACGCCGCATATCACCGCGCGATAAAGAAGAGCGTTGCCCCCGAACGCCGCTCCATCAAGAACCCTGGGCTACGCAGGGATTACGACGAGGCCATCGAGAGCTATGAGAACCGCCCTATGGAGGCGGTGAAGCTCGGCGAGTACCGCGAGATCGGCGGGAAGAAGGAAATCGTCCTCTACCTCAACGCGATCTTCCGCGCGAACGCCCTCAACCATGCGCCTTGGACGCAGCGGATCGGCACGCCGCAAGGTATCGAGGAGGTCCTCTCCGTCTACGCGCACGAGTATTTCCACTTCCTCCACCATCACTACTCCGAGTCAAATGGCGCGGGCGGACGGATCGTCCGTGAGAGCCTCGCCACCTACTTCCAGTATCTCCGCGACAAGGAGGCGGGAAGAAGGGATATGGATTTCATCGACTACTGCGGGGTCCATAACCCTTATGTGTACCCCTACTCGGGCGCCCTCTGCCTTGAGGAAGATCCCGCTGTCGGCCAGTCCCGCCTCGGCCACGCCCGCCTTTCCGGGGACGACTTCTTCCGCGAGGTGTTCCTCGAAAGCGCGGAAGAGGAGGAAGGAAAGGGGTCCGCGGAAAGGCTTCTCCTCCACCGCGAAGACTTCGGTTCAAAGAAGGCGCGCGGAGCGTCCCAGAAGGCGCCCCGGGAACTTCTCATCGCCTATGGGCTCGACGCCTTCCGCGCCGATCTCATCAAGAACGGCAAGACGCCGAGGACGGCGAGCAGCTACATCTCCTACGTGAGGGGCGCCCTTACCGCCCTGGACGATGGGAATTTCGTCATGGGCTTCTGCTCCCTGGACGAGGTCCTTCTTCTCGCCAGGAAGGCGATCGAGGAAACGGAAAGGGAAATCAAAGAGCCCTCCGGCCCCCGGAACCTCAATTCCCTGAAGTCCCGCCTCTCGGCCCTGAGGGCGTACTACGAATGGCTCAGCGCCAACGCCCTGAACAAGGGGCCGAGCCCCTTCCGGCCGCTCTAAAAGGGCGGCTTTGCCCAAAACCTAAAAAATAAGGGGAGATTTGCCTGGCTCTTTCGTTTGATTTCAGCTCTCACGCAGAGGGAAAGATCGCGGGGGTGTTTCACCCCTACATGGCGCCGGGTGAACCAATGGTGATCCCGGTTGCTTACGATGGCTTTGCGGTGGAATACCCCTACATCCCTGGCTTTAACTTTTCCAAGGAGAAGATCCGGTATTCCGTTGGCAACTCGGAAATCGAGTTCTGCGTCTGCCATTACTTCGCGATGCGCGCAAGCTACAAAGGCAAGGAGTTCCTGCTGGACGGGAGGGACGCTCCTTATGACTCCCTTTGGCAAGGGGAATATCTCGAGGGCCGTGTCCCCGTGACGGAAGTCACCTATACGGAAAAGGACTTGGAGACCGGGGAAGTGCGGGAAACACGCGTGATGGAAAGCGTCCCCGGCATCGTCCACGACCTCGAGAAGGAGTTCGGCCCGGAGATCAAGAGGCCAAGGGACGAATAGCCTGCCCTTCGGTGGCTAACCTCCAGCGCATGCACTAAAATTCGCGCGTCTTTGGAGGTTTTCCTTATGGACGAGAAGCTGACTGACCAAGAGGCCGCCCGCCGGGAGAAGCTGAACGCTCTCCGGGAGCTCGGCTACGAGCCCTACGGGGGCAAGTACGAGAAGAAGGATGACGTAAAGGACCTCATCGCCCAAGGCGAAGGAAAGGACGAGGAGGCGCTTCTCTCCTCGCCGATCCGCGGGCAGACCGCCGGGCGGATCATGTCCCTCCGGAAGATGGGGAAGGCCTCCTTCTTCCATCTCAAGGACCAGGACGCCTCCATCCAGTGCTGGATCGCGAAGGACGTTGTGGGAGAGAACGACTACCAGGCGTTCAAGCTCAGCGACCTCGGGGACATCGCCGGGGTCGAGGGGACCCTCATGAGGACGAGGACGGGCGAGCTCACCATCCGGGTCGAGAAGTACGTCCCCATCGTCAAGTGCCTCAAGCCGCTTCCGGAGAAGTTCCATGGCCTCCAGGACACGGAGGAACGCTACAGGAGGCGCTTCCTCGATCTGATTGTCAACGATTCCTCGAGGAAGATCGCCCTGGCGCGCTCGAGGATTGTGAAGGGCATCCGCGACTACTGCGACTCCCTCGGCTTCGTCGAGGTGGAGACTTCCATCCTTTCCCCGATCCTCGGCGGCGCGGCCGCCCGCCCCTTCATCACCCACCACAACGCGCTCGACAAGGACTTCTATCTGAGGATCGCCACGGAGCTGAACCTCAAGAAGTGCCTCGTCGGGGGCATCGAGAAGGTGTACGAGATCGGGCGCATCTTCCGGAACGAGGGGATCGACGCGAAGCATAACCCCGAGTTCACCACGATCGAGCTATACCAAGGCTACGCCGACCTCCAGGACATGAAGGCATGGCTTTCCGGCCTCCTTCACTACCTCGCCAAGGAAGTGCTCCATCAGGAGAAGTTCCTCTGGAACGGGCAGGAGATCGATCTCTCGGGCGAGTTCCCCTCCTACCATATGGCGGACCTCATCCTCGAGAAGACGGGTATCGACTTCCGGGAGGACATTCCCTTCGAGAAAGCCCTCGACCTTGCCAAGGAACATCATCTCGAGCTCAAGAAGAGTTGGAACTCCACCGGCTACATCATGCAGGAGTTCTTCGACGAGTTCGTCGAGCCGACGCTCATCTCGCCCTGCTTCGTCTGCACCTACCCGATCGAAGTCTCGCCCCTTACCAAGAAGACCGCGGACCCGCGCTTCGTGGACCGCTTCGAGTTCTTCGTGGGCGGGACGGAGTTCGCCAATGCCTATAGCGAGATCAACGACCCCTTCGACCAGAAGGAGCGGTTCATCGAGGAGCTCAAGGCCCGCGAGAGGGGGGACGACGAGGCCAACGACATGGATCTCAACTTTCTGGAGGCCCTCCAGTACGGGATGCCTCCTGCCGGAGGGATCGGCCTTGGGGTGGACCGCCTGGTCATGCTTCTCACGGAGCAGAGCAATATCCGCGAGGTCCTTCTCTTCCCGACGATGAAGGACGAGGGCAAATAGCCCGTTTGCCAACCTATAACTAGGCTGAGGGCAGGGGAGAGGCGACGTCCCCTTCCCTTAGGGAAGGATTTCCTTCCTGTCTTCTTCCTCAGGGCGTATAGTAGCCCACGCTTCCCGGGAAGGACGGGAGGCCACAGCTCTTATGGCCATGCATGACATGGCCCATAGACCGAAACTAGGAGGTGCGAAATGAGGAAGTACGAGATCATGTACATCCTGCGCGCGAATCTCGATGACGAGGCGCGCAAGGCCGAGATCGAGAAGCTTTCCAAGATCCTCGCCGACTGCGGCGCGAAGGTGAAGGAGAGCAAGGAACTCGGGATCAAGGACTTCGCCTACGACATCGCCGGGGAGAAGAAGGGCTACTACGTCGATCTCAAGATCGACGCCGAGCCGGGATCCCTCGACGAGTTCGTCCGTCTGGCGAAGCTCGACAGGAACGTAATCCGCCATCTCATCGTCGTCGACGAATAGAGACCGAACGGAGGAGGGGTCAAGTATGCTGAACAACGTCGTGCTCGTAGGAAACATCGTCAGGGATCCTGTGCTCAGGAAGACCAGCACCGGGCAGCCAGTCGTATCCTTCCGCCTGGCCGTCAACGACAGCTTCCGCCGTCCCGGACCCAACGAGGACAAGAACAAGTACACGCTGTTCATCGACTGCACCCTCTTCGGCCCCAGGGCCGAGACCCTCATGAAGTACTGCAAGGTGGGCTCCACCATCGGCGTCACCGGACGCCTGGAGGCGGATTCCTACGTCGGCAGGGACAACGTCAAGAGGAACAGCATCCGCGTGCGCTGCGATAACTTCGAGTTCATGAACGGATCGAGGAAGTCCGACGAGCGCGTCCCTGGCGCGGGGCCGATCGACCCCGAGCCCACGGAAGAAAGGGCCGAGACCGCTTCCTTCGACATCAACACCGAGGAAGACCTGCCCTTCTAACTAAGGAGAACATTGAAAATGGCATACAAGAAGATGAGGCCTCGCAAGAAGGTCTGCTACTTCAAGAAGAACAAGATCACCCACATCGACTTCAAGGACGTCGAGCTCCTGTCCCGTTTCATCAACCCGGACGGGAAGATCAGCTCCCGCGCCCAGACCGGCACGAGCGCCAAGTACCAGAGGCAGCTCGCCAAGGCCATCAAGAACGCCCGCTACATGGCCCTTCTTCCCTATCCGGGACAGATGGCGCGCTAGGTGTAGGTTCCCGGGCTCGCTTGTCCCGGAAATCACAACAAGAACCGTCCTCCCTGGGCCTCCTCGGCGAGGCCCTTTTCTTATGCCTTGGCGAATTGCTTGGCCTGCGAGAAACGCTCCCAGACGGGCCCGGATCGTTTCGTGGCAAGCCCCGATAATCAAGACGGCGCCTGCTTTTTCCTTATGCGAGGCTGCCTGGGCATGGGCAAGGGATCCTTTGGAAAAGTCGTTCGCGGATCGAGGGGAACGCGGCATGATCGCCTTGGAAGGGAGAAGATCGTAGTTTCGGGGACGGATGGGTCCGTGCGGCGACAGCTAAGTTGCTGATTGAGCGTATGGGTGGAAGCACCGAAGCAATCTTCATTGATAACAAGCTACAAATCAAAATAACCTTTGCAAAATAAAATAAGCCCTGCTGTTCCCTTAGTCTGTTTGTGACAGACGGAACGCTGACAGTAACAAATGCAAGCCTGTCAAATCCATAAAATGAATAGTGATTGACATTCCCGTAATAGTATTATAGACCTATATCAGATACGTCAAAACAAGTGAGGTAAGACCTATGAATCCGTATTGGATGATCAGCAATGCAAAGACCTTTGCTTTTTCCGCAGAAAATCCCACAGGAACCAGAGCAGGCGGTTCCAGAGGAGGGGATTGCACCAAGCTCAGTCCC
>CASEPN010000001.1 GCA_949289845.1 uncultured Bacillota bacterium | reverse complement strand
CCCGAGCCTGTCCCTGAGGCCCCGAAACCCAAGATCGTGAGGATCCCCTTCCCCACGAGGCTCCTGAACGCCGACGATGAGATGAAGGCGAACTACAACGAGCTCAAGGCCGAATGCCTCAGCTACGGGCTCAAGAGCCGCCTCAGCAACTCCGGCGACACCTTCCGCCTCCACACCAAGACCTACGTCAAGATCACTGTCGCCGGGAAGTCGCTGAAGCTCTACTTCGCGCTCGACCCGAAGGACTACGAGCACTCAACGATTCCGGTCAAGGATGCGGGCGGGAAGAACATCTACCGCGAGATTCCCGTCGTCTTCAAGGTCAAGAGCGCGCTCTCGATGAAGAGGGCGAAGCAGCTGATCGCCGACGCCTGCGAGCACGACGACCTTGAGCAGGGCAAGATCCCGGCCAAGGACTACGCCGCCGACCTCATCCACTACCGTCCCCAGAACTCCGGACCTTCGGATGACGAGGGCGAGGACGAGGAAGAGTAACATCTAGCTTTCCAAGGGCATCCGCAAGGGTGCCCTTTTCCTTATGCGCGCGTAAGAAAAAAAGCGCCTTGGGGGGCGCTTTTCCCTAGAGGGCGAGCCCTCTTCTTTCCAACGCCTTTTGATAAAGGGAACGGACTTCCGTAGCGATTTCCGGAAGTGGACGCCCGTCCGTCTTGATCGTGAAGTCGGTGCGCATGAGCCGCCCCGGGGCGAAACCCGTGTCGTCGAGGAGGAGTCTCTTCTCGATCTGCTCGGGGAGATCGCCCCTTCCTTCCATCCTCCTCCGTCTTTCCTCGCGGGAGGCCTCGAGGAGGAAGGTCACTACCCTAGGGTTATTGAGGGCGAGGAAGCTCCGGAGCCCGTTGGGATCGACGACCACCGCCTTCCCCTCGCTCACCTGGTCCTTCCCGCAGCCATAGTAGTTGCCGCCGTAGAAGGTGTGCTCGACGAAGAAACAGGAGGAGAGAAGCTCCAGGAAGCGCTCCTTCGTCACGAAGAAATAGTCCACTCCGTCTTTCTCGCCTGCCCTGGGCGCTCTCGTCGTGTGGGTGACGGCCTTCTGGATGCCGTATTCGTTCCTGAGGATGCGCGCGACCTCCGTCTTTCCGCTCGCGGAGGCGCCTACCAATATCAACATTCTCGGATAATACCGGAACTTTCCGAAATGACCATCGAGAAACCTGTGATTTTTTCAAAGTCCGTGGGGCAAGACGGGCTTTTCCCTGCCTATATAATGGGCGAAGGAGGTGCTCTCATGAACCAAACTTTCCCCTTCTCCCTGAAGGCGGATTCCCGTGGCTGCTCGATCCTGGTCGGAAGCGTGTACCGCCAGGCCCTTGTCGAGATCGGATATAGCCCTGATAGGCACGTATACGATCTCGACAGGGAGTACGTCGGGCGCTGCCGGGGGACCGCCGCGGGGCAATTCCTTGAGAACGTGATCGCTCTCTACGATTCCCTCCCCAACATCGAGCGGAAGCTTTTCCTCTGCGACTGCCTCGAGCGCGGACGCCACTACGTCTGGTGGTGGTACGAATGGTTCGACCGCAAGACGTATAGCCGCATGAGCCGGCTCGTCCAGGACAAGGTCAGGCGGCGCTTCGCGCCCGAGGCGGCGTAGAGATGGGAACATTGTCTAGGGGCCTGCTTCTTTTCCTCGTGCCCCTGGGGATATTGCCAGCCTCCTCTTCCGGAATGGTGGAAGGAAGCGTCTGCCGCCCGAGCGCCCCCTGGCTCACCTTCGACTTCCCGGCCTACGACGGGGGCGACAAGTACGTCTTCCACTACGAGTTCACATCTCCTGTCGACCTGGATTTCGGGTTCCAGCTTTATATCGAAAACCCTAGGAACCCCGCGACCACCTACGGAAGCAGAGGGAGGCTCGTTCTCGACTATTCCGGCTTCCCGGACAAGTGCGAGGCCGGCGATTCCGTGATCGGGATGGGGGTGCTGACCTCTTCCTCGATGTCCGTCAGCTACAACAACATGACCTTCATCACCGAGACCCGGGCGGAAGACGGGACGATCTGCCGTTGGGCGACGGTCTTCGAGGTCGGATATGCCATCCCTTACCACTTCGAGTTCTCTTCCAACGGAAACGGCTTCAGCGCCCAGATGGCCAACGGCGTCGCGGCGAAAGGGGGCATCATCTACACCCAGCCATGGCGCTTCTACTACCGCGACCTCGAGGAAAGCTACCACAACCCCGTGGCAGGGATCCTTCCCCTCGGGGAGATGCTCTTCAAGGAAGAAGACTACAAGTACGTAAGCGTGGACTGGGAGCCGGAGACGCTCGTCCTCCGCCTCTTCGACCATTTCGATGAGTTCCCGCATTTCCCCGCCAAGTGGCTCGAGGACGGGCGGGAATGCATCGAGATCCCCCTGGTCACGAAGGATGGCGACTTCGGGTCTTATCGCTCGCTCAGGACGAAGGAGGTCTACTGCTATTCCAGGGACGGGAAGGAGATGAAGCCCCTTTCCGCCCGGCAGCCGGGCGACCTCATAGGGAACGAGTTCAGGATCCCGCGGGTCGGCTCGGGGGAAGGGAAGGAGTACTCCTTCGAGATATTCGCCGATGGCTTCGGGGAGCTCGACCGCTGGAGCTTCACCTACCCATTCAGCGTGACCGTGGACCGCAACTGGTTCGGCTCCTGCCGCACTTCCGCCTGGTGCGTGGAGGAAATCTGATGCTGCAGTTCCTGTCCGCGGCGATCCTCATCGCCTTCTCCTTCCAGCTTTTCTCCGCGACCCGGGCGCACGGAGTCCTCGCCAGGACCTGGCACGGCTTCTCCAAGGAAATGCTTTACGGGGCGATCGTCACCCCGCCGAACGCAGAGATCACCCCTTACTGGGACACAGTCAAGGCGAAGTCGATCGCGGAGGAATACTTCGAGACTTCCTTCGCCGGATACGGGGTGAGCTGGGAAAGCCTCGTGAAAGGCGAGGGAATGGAACAATCCCGCCCCAGTGAGCTGACCATCTCTTTGGAGGCAAGGATGAGCGGGATCCCCCTCCTATACGACGAAAGGACGTTCCGCATCCAGGAAGGAGACAAGGCATGAGCGAGAAAGCAGCCGTCCAATATTTAGAAAGGTCCTCCCTCCTGCCGCTTCTGGAGGACCCCAACGTAAGCGACGTTTCCTACGACGGGGAGGCGCTCCATCACCTGCACGCCTTCAAGGGCAGGGTCCGGAGCGAGATCGCGATGTCGCCCCGCGAGGCGAAGGACTTCCTGATCCAGATCGCGAATCTCGCCGAGAAGCCCTTCAGCTACAGCGATCCGATCCTTGACGTGAGCTTCGGCCGCTACCGCCTCAACGCCGTCCACCCATCCTTGGGAAGGAAGCGAGGCGACCATGTCCCGACCTTCTCCATCCGCATCGCCTCAGGGAAAAGCAAGATCGAGGGAGACCCGCGCTTCTTCCCGGAAGGCGCGGAGGAAATGCTCTCCTCTTGGCTGGAGAAAGGGGAATCCATCGTCATCGCGGGCATAAGCTCGTCAGGGAAGACGGAGCTCCAGAAGTACCTCCTTTCACGCTTGGGGGCGAATCGGAAGTGCGTCGTCATCGACAACGTGGACGAGCTTGGCCTATTGGAAGGCTCGGAGGCGGAAATCAGCACCTGGCTCACGAGCCCGCGGGCCGGCTACCGGGAGCTTGTGCGGAACGCCCTGCGCCACGACCCCGACTACATCATCCTCGCCGAGGCCAGGGGCGGGGAGATGCTGGACGCCCTCGTGTCCGCCATGAGCGGGCATCCGATCATCCTCAGCGTCCACGGGGACTCCCTTCCGGAGATTCCCGAGCGGATGCTGCGCCTGGCGATGCAAGGGGCCGAGCGCCTCCTGGAGGAGGAAGTGCGGGCGAGTATCGCCAAGAACCTCCGGAACTACGTGCTTCTTGGGCGCGACATCGGCCCGGACGGGTCGGTGCGCCGCTACCTCAAAGCCCTTGGGCGCATGGATGAGGAAGGGCGGATGGAGCCGCTTCTGGAAAGGGGATCACTATGCTGAGAAGAAGCCTGATTTCCCTTGCCACGGGGCTTGCCGCGGGCGGGCTCGCCTATCTCGTGAGCGACTCCTTCTACATCGCCCTGCTCGTATGCCCGCTCATTTTCTCCGCCTTCTTCTTCCTGGTGATCCCGCCGATCGAGGCCCGCTTCATCCGAAGCGAGGCCAGGGGGATGGCCTACCGCTTCGTGAGCGGCTTCCTCATCTCCCTTTCCGTCAGCAAGAGCCTTGAGGAAGGCTATGAATCCGCGGCCATGTTCCTCCAGGGCAGGGCGAAGGAGGCTGCTCTCTCCTGCAAGGGAATGGAGATCATTGAGAGGCTCCGCTACCTGAGAGGGACCTTCCGCGCGCCCTTCTACGACATGTTCTGCTCGATGGTGGCAATCTGGCAGGAGAGAGGAGGGGACGTCCTCGACCTCATGGACCCCCTCCTTCGGGAGGCTACTTCCGCCGAGGAAGCCGGGAGAGCGCTCGACCAAGCGAGGATCCGCCAGGGGACCCAGTTCCTGGTTCTATGGGGCATGAGCCTCCTGGTCCTCCTCGCCGTGCGCCTGGGGCTCTCCTCATTCTACGAGACCTTGAGCGGCTCCCTTCCATTCCTCCTCGTGACCCTCCTCTACTTCCTGGTGCTCGCCTTCGCCTTCGTCTTGTTCGCCCGCATCGTGGGCGATGAACCCGTAAGAGGTGAAAGAAATGCTTCGAAAAAGAGAAAGCCCAGCAAAGCCAAGGCGAATTGATAAATTCCTTCTTCCGCTTCTCATCAACGTCCTCCTTGCCGGGGCGATCGTTGCCTCCCAGCTGCTTCTCGGGAACCTGTTCCTGACCTTGACCCTCTCCCTCCTCCTTCTCATCGGCGACTACTTCCTCCTGAGCGAGGGGAGAAGGAAGAAGGAGAGGGCCATCGTCCGTCTCGAAAAGGACTTCTCGGAAAGCTTCCGCTGCTTCAGCGTCTTCGTGGAGACGGGGATGACGCCCTACCAGGCGCTCCGGGAAACGCTTCCCTTCTCCAGCCCCGCCCTCCGCGAGAAGATCGAGACGCTTCTTCATGAGATCGACGAGGACAAGTCCGTCGCTCCCTATGTCCGCTTCAGCGATGGCTTCCGCTCCCTTGCCGTCCGCCAGGTGATGATTGCCATCCATCGCATGGCGAGCGAGGGCGGGGGCGAGGCCTACCTTAGGCAGTTCCGTTCCCTCTTCCAGTCCTATGGGGACGAAAGCAGGAAGAAGGCCGCCGCCGACCTTGACGGGAGGATGGGGATGGCCTCCTTCCTGCCCCTGGTCGCCTCCGCGCTCGTGATGGCGCTCATCGCCATCGGCATCGTCTCGGTCCTGGGGGTGGCCATCCATGGGATCTAAGCTGGGCTTCCTCCTGTCCCTCTTCTTTGTCATTGGCTTGATGGGCCTATCCGGGGATCTTGCCTCGATCCAGGCCATCCAGACGAGCCTCGACGCAGCCGGGATTACGGCGGCAAGGCGGATCGCGCTCGTCGGCGGGATCGATGGCGAGGTGCGTGCCCTCGTGGAGGAGGAATGCGGAGGGAGCATCGTCTCGTTGGAGGAAGACCCGGTCCGGATCGGCGACATCTACCGCTTCGCGATCGAGAAGGAATACCAGCCATTCGTCCTCTCGCAGGAACCCGTTTTGGTGCGGATCGAGCGTTCGGCCGTGATCGGCTACCTCGATTGAGCATAAGGAAAGAAAGGAGGTAAAGGATGTCGGAACTCAAAGGCCAGCTCTTGGGCATGGTCCTCGTCCTCGCCGTCTTCGGCGTGGTCGCGGCCGCCCTGGTCCCCGCCTTCCAGAAGACGGCCGACCAGCTCGAGAGCGAGATGGGCGTGAACGTCTCCCAGGTCGAGTCGGAATACGTCGAAGCCAGCATCTAGGCTGGATGGGGCCCCTGGGCCCCTTTCGCCTATCTAAAGGTGGGAGCAGAGGCTATAATCCTGCCACATCACAAAGGAGCGAAAGATGCCCAGCACCGTTGAAAAAATCCGCGAAACCCTAGCCAAGCGCTGCAAGAAGGATTCCATTGCCGACGAAACCGCGCTCAAGGACCTCGGCCTCGACTCCCTCGACGTCGTCGAGATGTGCCTCGACTTCGAGGACGAGTACGGCATCACCTTCGAGACCGCCGAGCTCGGGGAACTGAAGACGGTCGCCGACCTGCTCGCGAAGATCGAGGCGAAGCTCGCCGGGAATAAGTAGCCCCTTCGGGGAACATCCCCTTGCATCGACCTTGGGACGAACGTAATATAGCCGAGCGCTTTAGCGCGCTGGTGCTTGCTTAGCTCAACGGTAGAGCAATCGGCTGTTAACCGATCGGTTGTAGGTTCGAATCCTATAGCAAGCGCCATTTCCTTCCCGGCCCGTTGGAGAAGCGGCTTAACTCATATCCCTTTCAAGGATACATTCACGGGTTCGAACCCCGTACGGGTCACCAAGATCCCAAGAGCCCGAGGGGCTCTTTTTTCATCTTCGCCAATCCTCATTCTTTCCATTTCCTCTTATGATTGTCCAGAGGACAAAGGAGCCATTGGCATGGAACTCAGAGACAAGGTCATCTACCAGGTGTTTCCGCGGAACCACACGAAGGAAGGGACCCTCCGGGCCCTCGAGAAGGACTTGGAGAGAATCGCGGGGCTAGGGATCGACATCCTCTACCTCCTGCCCCTGCAGCCGATCGGCAGGAAGGCGAGGAAGGGGAGCCTGGGGTCGCCCTACGCCGTCCGGGATTATCGGGCGATCAACCCCGAGCTCGGGGACTGGGACGACTTCCGTTCCTTGGCGAGCAAGGCCCACTCCCTGGGGATGCTCGTCATGGTGGACCAGGTCTTCAACCATACGGCGAGGGATTCCGTCCTGATCGAGGAGCACCCCGAGTGGTACTGGCGGGACAAGGCCGGGAACTTCGGGAACAAGGCCGGGGACTGGGCGGACGTCTATGACCTGGATCACACGGCCCCCGGGCTGGACGATTACCTTGTCGACGTCCTCCTCGAATTCGTCGAGGCCGGCGCGGACGGGTTCCGTTTCGACGTCGCTTCCTTCATTCCCGCCTCCTTCTACCGCCTCTTCCGCAAGAAGGCGGCGGAGCGGTTCCCGGGGAAGGACATCGTCCTCCTTGCCGAGAACGTGGAGCCCTCCTTCACACTTTACGCCCGCTCCCTCGGCCATCCAGTTCCTTCGAACGGGGAGCTGGCGGATGCCGGGATCGACCTCTTCTATTCCTACACAAGCTTCCGCTCTCTCGTGCGCTATCTCGACGAGGGGAAGGAACAGGACCGCTACGCCTACCGACTCCTTCTTGAGGCGGAAGAAGCGGCGCTTCCGAACAAAGGGGCGCTCACCGTCCGTGCCCTCGAGAACCACGACCAGGCGCGCCTGTTCTCGAGGAAGCCCGCGCCGGAGCTTCCGCTTTCCCTCATGGCGTTCACCTTCTTCTGCCGCGGGCCGGGCTTCCTTTACGCCGGGGAAGAAACCGGGGCCGAGCGCCAGCCGTCCCTGTTCGACAAGGACGACGTCTCGTGGGATAACGCTTATACCCTGACCGCCGCGGACATGTCCCTCCGCCTTTGCGAGCTGAAGCATCGCCTGGGAGGGAAGGTCCTCTCGACCTCTTTCCCGGAGTACGGGGGCAAGGGCATCGTCGCGGTCAACGCCCTCGAGGACGGGGGCAAGGAATACGGATTCTTCTCGCTTTCAGGGAAGGCGGAAGAAATCCCCGATGCCATTCCTGAGGGCGAATATTTCGATGAAATATCTGGGAACTGCATGGTTATTAGAAAAGGAGCCCGTTTCTACGGTCCCCTTTGGCTAACGGAAAGGAGCAAGTAGATGGCTGCTACGAAAAGAAGTACCGGGGACACCTTCGATCCCGTCGACTACTACCGCCAGCAGCTGGACGGAGCGGTCCACGAGGCCGCGAAGAAGGCCTTCGAGGAGAAGCTCGCCCGTTCCGGCGTGAATGAGGACGAGAACGGGAGCGACTGCCGGAAGCTCCGCCGCAAGGAGCAGATCCATGAGACAGAGGGGAAGAAGCTTTCCTCGCTCAAGGGATGGCGCGGCTTCTGCATCTTCCTTCTCGTCGCCGCCATTATCGTCGCCATTCTCGGCGGGCTTATCGTCGGGGACGAGGGGACGCGCCTTGCCGGGATCATCATGCTTGTCGTGGGGATCGTTCTCGGCATCGCGATGTTCCTTGTCATCCTTCTCGTCCTTAACGACAAGATCCGGAAGCTCAACGCGGAGAACCAGGACCGGGAAAGGGAGCTGGAAAGGATGAGGGCCGAGATCCGCGCGAAGCTCGCTCCCCTCTACAACTCCTTCCGCTGGGACGATTTCAAGGTCATCGCGAACTCCGTGAGCGACATCTTCCAGATCGATGAGCGCTTCCCGCAGGAGAAGATGAACCTCATGCGGGAGATCTACTCCTACGGGGATCTCCTCGAGGAGGAGGATTCCGTCGTCGCCCTCATGTCCGGGGATATCGGAGGGAACCCATTCTTCCGCATCGCCATCAAGGGCGAGCGGATCGTCGACATCCGCTATACGGGCTCCTTGACCATCTCCTGGACGGAGCGCTACACGGATTCGGAAGGCCACGTCCATACGACGGTCCGCACGGAGACGCTCCACGCGGAGTACTACCATCCCGGGCCCCGCTTCACCACGACCCCCGTCACCGTCTACGGCAACATGGCGGCCCCCGACCTCAGCTTCTCCCGGAACCCCTGCGGGATCGACACCTCCGACGAGAGGGAGCTCCGTTCCTTCGTAAAGAAGGAGGAAGGGCGGCTCCGGGACAAGAGCGAGGAGATGACGAAGAAGGGGAAGACGTTCACCCCGCTTTCCAACACCGAGTTCGAAGCCCTCTTCGGCGCCTACGACCGTGACCACGAGGTCCAGTTCCGCCTCCTCTTCACGCCTCTCGCCCAGCAGAACATGCTTGAGCTCATCAAAGGGAAGGAAGGCTTCGGGGACGACTTCCTCATGCGGAAGGCCGGGACGGTGAACCTCGTCCAGAGCAGGCATAGCTCCGAGTACTTCTCCTACGACTTCCTTTTCGCAGGAGGATTCCTTTCCGTCGAGGAGATGCGCAAGGCCTTCGTCGAGCAGATCCGCTGGCTCTATAAGTCGCTCTACTTCGACCTCGCCCCCTTCCTCGCCATCCCCCTCTACCAGATGACCGACGCCGGGCGCTACGACCCCAAGAACCTCGGGCGCACCATCTCCGACTACGAGGCGATGCGCGTGGTGAACGGGATGGATCCCAGCTACTTCAAGAACCCGCGGGGCGCGACCGACCAGATCCTCAGGGTGAAATACCAGGGAACCGTCGGGAAGTCCGACCGCTTCGCGGTGAATTCCCTCTCCTTCAGCCGGAAGAGGGAGGTCACCTTCGTCCCGGTCATGGGCGGGGACGGGCATTTCCACAACGTGCCGGTCGAATACTTCGTCTACGAGCCCGTCACCGCGGTCCATGGGGTGTCCATCCGCAGGATGGGGCTGGGGAACGAGAGGTATTCGAAGGACGCCCTCCTCCACTATCTCTCCGGGAAGGGGGTAACCCCTATCGACTCCTTCATCCCCCTCCGCGCCCCTCTCGACCAAGGGGACTGCGGGGAGCTGGACCTCGAGGACTACTTCGAGAACCTGGACGAGAGGATCGAGGAGAAGATCGAGAACATCGACAAGGACATCGAGTCCGCCCTGGAGAAGAAGGACAAGGAGGGCGACTAGCCCCCTCTCTCCTCTTTGCTATAATCACCCCAAGGGAAATTCCCCGGAAAGGAACGAAAACATGGCCAATCCTCTCGACGAAGTCGCCGGACCCGTCTCCGAAGGCAGGGACGCCCGCGTCATCGAAAAGCAGATCCCCGTCAAGGTGGGCGTCGGCTCCACCATCTTCGAGGTCATCCTCTGGATCCTCGGGATCATCCCCGGCATCGTCTTCCTCTTCATGAAGATCAACGCCGGGACCTACCTCCGCTCCCTGGAGCAGAAGATCCAGGCGAACGCCTCCACCATCGACAACTACCTCGAGCAGCGCGTCGTGATCCTCCAGAACGCGGCGAAGCTCCTCGACAAGGCCATCGACCTCGACAAGGACGTGATGACCCAGGTCGCCGCCTACCGCGGCGGGGTGAACCCCAACAGCGACGCGGAGAGGAACGCCGTCTCCAGCCAGGTCGACCGCCTCTTCGGCGAGATCAACGTCGCCTTCGAACGCTACCCCGACCTCAAGGCCCACGCCGAGATCGAGAGCTGCCTGCAGCAGAACAGCTACCTCCAGAAGGAGATCACCGCCGCCAGGGAGCTTTACAACGACTCCGTCTACGAGTGGAACAGCGCCATCCAGCAGTGGCCCACGAAGATGATCGTCGCCGCCAAGGCCGGCTATACGACCCGCATCCCCTTCAGCACCACCGCCGAGATCCGCGAGAAGGCCAGGGGAACCTTCTTCTAGAGGTCGGTCCGCACGAGGGAGCATGCGCTCCCTCTTTTTCATTTCCCCTCTCCCTATAGGACTTATAATCAATCGGAAAGAAAAGGTTTGAGCCATGAAGAAATGCCCTAGCTGCAACAACGACATCTCCGAGGAGGCGAAGTTCTGCCCCTACTGCGGGAAGCCCGTCCCTGAGAATGCGGGCGAGCGCTTCTGCCCGAACTGCGGTTCCAAGATCGATGGGGATCCTTCCTTCTGCCCCTCCTGCGGGGAAAACCTTCGTGCGTCCCAGGGGAGCAAGGAGGAAGAGACCGTCCTCAAGGCCGTCGGGGCGCTTGAGGACGAAGTGGACTCCGCCCTCGGAAGCTCCGGGAAGAAAGGAAGGAGCTCCCTTGTCTCCGAGAGGAACTTCGTCGTCTGGATCCTGATCTCGCTCTTCACCTGCGGGATCGGCGCCCTCGTCTGGCTCGGTTTCCTTGTGAACGACCTCATCGAGGAATTTCCCGATAGCCGCTGGAAGACCTCGGGGGTCGCGGTGGTCCTCCTCCACTTCGTCACCTGCGGCATCTATAGCCTCTACGCCTACTACAAGATGTCGGAGAAGCTAGAGGGGGAAGGCATCATGACGTGGCTTTCCGTCGTCCTCGGGCTCTTCCTCTCCCCGATCGCCGCCCTCGCCTACATCCAGTACTACCTGAACAACAGGATCAAGGGGAAATAGTTGGGCGCCTCCTCTTCCCATGTCCTTCGCCCCGGGCGCTCCATCCTCGCCGAGCTACATGAGGAGAGGAAGCCCAGGAGCCCCGCCTACTCCCTTTCGCGCGCGCTGAGGACGTTCCTCCTCCTCGGGGGGATCTATTTCCTCTACATCGAGCTGGGGGGCGTCGGGATCCCCTGCCCCTTCCGCCTCCTGACCGGGCTCAAGTGCCCGGGATGCGGGGTGACGACGATGCTTTGCGACCTCCTGCGGCTCGACGTGCTCGGCGCCTTCGAGGCGAATCCCGTCCTTCTCTTCCTTCTCGCCCCGTCCTTCCTTCTCATCGTCCTCCTCGAATGGAAAGGGAAGAAGTCGAAGGCGGTCCGGGCCTTGTGCACTGTCCTTCTCTCCTTCGTGATCGCGATCCTCATCGCCTGGGGGATCGTCAGGAACATCCCCGGACTCCTATGAAAAGCCATCCTTTCAAGCATCTGAGGACCATCCTGAGGCATCGCCACGGCGTCATAAGGAACGCGATGGCGATGGGCATCTTCTTCCACGCCCTCAGGCATGACCTCTCGAAGTTCTCTCCGAAGGAGTTCCTTCCGTCCGCACGCTACTACGCCGGGAACCATTCCCCGGTGTACGAGGAGCGGCTCCGGAACGACTATTTCTCCTACGCCTGCCAGCACCACACGAAGAGGAACGCCCATCACTGGGAGTACTGGACAGACTTCTTCCGGGGAAGGGTGCTCGCCAGGAGAATGCCTTGGAAGTACGCGATGGAGTACGTCGCGGACATGCTCTCGGCCTCGAGGACCTACGACCCCAAGAACTTCCGTCCGGAGACGACCCTCCTTTATTTCGAGGTCCGCGCCCCCCACTACTTCATGCATCCTGAGACGAAGGAGTTCGTATCCTGGTGCCTCGTCCGGTACCGCGACCTTGGGCTCAAGGGCCTGAGGAAGGAAGACACGAGGAAGAAGTACCAGGAGCTCTCGAAGATGGACGATACTTATATTTACGAGACCCCCCTCACGAGAGGGGAGATGCCGACCTTGGTCGAGGAGGAATAGTCATGGACAAGAAAGGTCTCCTGGGATTCGGGCTGATGCGCCTGCCGGAAAAAGAAGGGAGGATCGACATCGACGAGACCTCGAGGATGGTGGACCTCTTCCTTTCCTCCGGATTCACTTACTTCGACACCGCCTACGCCTATGGGGACGGGGCGAGCGAGATCGCCGCCAGGGATGCCCTCGTAAGGCGTTATCCCCGCAGTTCCTACACGCTTGCAACGAAACTTTGTTCCTTGGATACCCCGGAGAAGATGCGGGACGAGCTAAGGGTCTCCCTTGAGAGGACGGAAGCGGGATATATCGACTACTACCTCCTCCACGCCATCCGGCGGAACAACATCGAGCCTTTCGACAATGCCGGGATCTGGGATTTCGTGAAGGAAGCCAAGGAGAAGGGGCTCATCCGCCATTACGGTTTCTCCTACCACGACGACCCTGGCTATCTCGACGAAATGCTCGCCCTTCACCCCGACGTCGACTTCGTCCAGCTCCAGATCAACTACGCCGACTGGGAGAACCCGAGGGTCGAGAGCAGGGGCTGCTACGAGGTCGCCCGGCGCCACGGGAAGCCCGTCGTCATCATGGAGCCGGTCAAGGGCGGCACCCTCGCCAATCCTCCGGACGAGGCCAAGGAGCTCTTCCTCTCCTCCGACAAAGAGGCGTCCTTCCCCTCCTGGGCGCTTCGTTTCTGCGGCTCCCTCGACGGCATCCTCGCGATTCTCTCCGGCATGTCGGATATGGCGCAGATGGAAGACAACTGCCGCGTCATGAAGGGCTTCCGTCCCTTGTCCTCGGAGGAACGGGCCGTGCTCCGGAAGGTCCAGGCCCTATATTCCAAAAGCAAGGAAATCCCTTGCACGGGGTGCCGATACTGCACCGGGGGCTGCCCGAAGGGAATCGACATCCCCGCGATTTTCCGCGCGCGGAACCTCGCCCTCAGGGAAGGGGCGATCCAGGAGGCGCTTCTTTCCTACCATAAGGCGACGGAGGGGAGGGGCCTTGCCTCCAGCTGCATCCATTGCGGACAGTGCGAGAGAAAGTGCCCGCAGGGCCTCCCGATCATCTCGCTCCTCACGGAGTGCATGGGGTTCTTCGAGACGAAGTAGGCACTACCCAACCTCTTCCCTTCGTGTAAAATACGCATCCGGACGAAAGTCCGGGCTAGGGGCTTGGTTCAATGGTAGAACAGAGGTCTCCAAAACCTTTGACGAGGGTTCGATTCCTTCAGCCCCTGCCATGAAGAAGGAAGGACCGGCGGGAAGCCGGTCCTTTTCTTCATCTTGGAGGGCTTCTTGCGGAATTCCTTGTGGAAACGCGTCGTGTCCGTCCTCTTTTCAGGGTAGGGCGATGGGACCGGCGTTCCAGGTTGTAGTAGAATCGCCCTTTCTGTATTTTAAGAACATGAAGAATATATTCAGAAGCAAGTTCAGCCCGATCGGGATGGTGCTCGACATTGCCGCGGCAGACGGGAAGAGACGCATCTTCTATGCGTTCCAGACCCTGGTCATGCTCGTCATCTCCCTTCTCTCCGCCTGGGGGCTCAGGGAGCTCTTCGCCCACACGCTGGAAGAGAACTTCCTCCTGTTCATCATCGGGGCCGCTTTATGTGTCATCGTCCTCCTCGTCATCGCCCTCCCGGTGGTCATCGCCTCCCTCATGCTCTTCTTCACCACCCTCGTCTGTTCCTTCAAAGGGGATGAGAAGGGGAAGAACTTCTTCGCCTTCCTCGTGGTCCTCGTCGCGATCGTCCTGACAACTGTCTTCCTCTTCCTCATCTTCGCGGGCGGCGTCTAGTTTGGCGCACCTCGCCTCGGCCTTTCTTTCCATAGAGTCCAAATTGGGGAAACGAAACCTCTGGGCATTTCGTAATAACTAACGAAGGCGGAAACTAGGAAGCATGGATCTCGTCCGCGCGCTGAAGTCCGCCCTCCAACGGAAGGACGGAGAGAAGGTCGAAACGCTTTTCGCTCGCCTTTATGAGGAGAACCGGGGGCTGGTGATCTACGTACTGACCCGCTACCTCAGGGCGAGGGAGGACGTGGAAGACCTCCTCAACGAAACCTTCCTTGACTTCTACCGCTCCCTTCCCTCGATCGACGGGAAGCCCGGCCCCTACCTTGCCGCGAGCGCCAGGAACAAGGCCATCAGCCTTCTGAGGAAGAGAAGCCGCGAGGCTTCCTTCCCTGAGGACTATGAGCCCTCCGCGCCGGACTTCGCGAAGGCAATCGCCTTCGAGGAATGGGCCAGGCGTGTCGTCGGGGAGGAAGACTACTCCATCATCTCGCTCCATCTTGGGGAAGGCTTCGACTTCCCCGAGCTGGCCAGAAGGACGGGCAGGAAGGAAGCGGAAATCAAAAGCCGGTACTACCGGGC
This sequence comes from uncultured Bacillota bacterium, assembly GCA_949289845.1. Taxonomy (GTDB): domain Bacteria; phylum Bacillota_I; class Bacilli_A; order RFN20; family CAG-826; genus UBA4951. The sequence continues at coordinate 713,199 of CASEPN010000001.1, read as the reverse complement.
GCTCAGAAAACTGAGGGGAGGGGAAGGAAGATGAAGAAAGAAGAAAGGGAATTCCTGGAGAAATATGAGGATTCCGCAGAGATTTCTCATTCTTTCGAAACTCTTAAGGAGCAGATTCATTTCCCTGCCTCGCCCCGGAAGAGGAGGTTTCGCTGGGCTTACGCCGCATGTGCCGCGGCTTCCGTCGCCCTTGTCCTTGGGATCGCCATCCCCCTCGCCATCCTTTCTCCGGAGAATCTTTCAGAGTCTCCTGCCGCCAGCGATTCCCAGAAGGAAGAGGGAACCCTCCTCGAGCTATGGGACGACGTCGAGACGGTGAGGCTTGCCAACCCAAGGACGGTCCAGAGGACGTACGAACGGAACCTATCCTTCGTCGAGAGCGGCCTTTCCCTATCGGCCCAGAGCCCGACCGGGAAGACGAAGGTCCTCTCAGGGGATGCGATCCAGGTCGACGCGAGCGCCTTCCGGGAAGGGGAACCCGGGGACTACCCCATCCACGTCTCTTCAGAGGAGGGAAGCCTTACCTTCGACGTCGAGGTCATCGAAAGCGAGGTGGTTTCCATCGAGGCAAGCTTCCGGAAAGGTGCCTACTACGACGGGGAGGTCCCCCTTTCCTCTGACTTTCTCGTCGAGAAAGTGCGGGACGACGGGACGAAGGCGCGCGCGACGGACTCCGAGATCGGCCTTGAATGCGGCGCGATAGACTCCTCCCTTGGAAAGGTCTTGATCACCGTCTATTTGAAGACGAACCCGTCCATCAGTGTTTCCTTGGAAGCGGAAGTCCTTCCCTTGGAGGAGATCGACCTTGCGGGGGAGTACGCCTATATCGACGACTACTGCGCGTTCGGCCAGCCTGCCGTCGAGGCCTTCTCGATCAGGGAAGGCCATTTCCGGCCCATTTACACGGAGTTCGTATGCAAGGGGGAGATGTCCCTTTCCGTCGAGGATGGAAAGGTCCGGATGAAGCTTCCAGGCTATAACCAGGGCGGGACCTACGAACCATACACCAGGACCTTCTGGATCGACGGGATCGCCGGGGATCCCCCCTTCGCCTGCTTCCTCCGCCCCGAAGGGACCGTCGAGGTGGACATGGCCTTCGTCCTCGACGAAGGGAGAGAAGAGACCTTCCTTGCCCTTGGCGGCTACCTCACCCCGGGGACCCTCGACTACATCAAGTACCTGGAAGGGGACTGCTACCTAGACGAGGCGCACGCCATCCCGGTCGACGAGGACACCTTGTTCACGGAAAGGACGAGGATCTACTGCCACGCGGAGGACCAGGATGAGTACGATGCGGTCCTCGATGGCATCTGGGTCGACGAAAGGGGATCCATCCCCACGGTCGGCTGGGTGTTCGAGGATGGCGGCATCTCGTGGGGGCTCGGCTCCTCGACGCACCCCATGAGCGTCGTCCGCGACGGGAACTCCCTCCTGGTTCGCTACGGCTCCTTCGAGGTCATCCTCTACGATATCGCGACCGACACGATCCTGACCTACCAGGACGAGGACCTCCTCACCGGCTCCTACCGGCGGATCGACCGCGAGAAGGAAGCCATCTTCACCCTGGCCTACGGGATGAACGGGAGGGAGGACTATGTCCTGGAGAAAGGGTCCTCGCTCCCTTCCGCCATCATCGAGAATAACGGCTCTTCCATCTCCTTCCTGGAGATCGACGGCTACAAGGGGGAGCCCGTATGGGAGGACGTCTCCTATTCCGGCTCCGTCGGAAGGCGCTACTTGAGCGACTACTGGGGCCGCTACGGGACCCATAGCGACTATTGGCAGATCGTCTCGCCCCGCTCCCTCGACCTGCCTCTTGAGACGGAGACGTGGAACGACTACGCCTTCTGCATCTTCGAGGACTACGTGCTCGTCGACTGGGCGCCTATCAAGTTCGACCGGTACGAGGACGGGACGATCCTGGGAGACCTCCGTTTCCTTTCCGGGAAGGAGGCCGTCCTCCGTTTCGACGGAAACAGCATCTCTTACGGAGGGGAGACCCGTCCAGAGGAGAGCCGCCCGTGGGAGGGGCTCCTAATCCTCGGAAGGTACGTGTCGGAGGACGGTGGCGAGATCGAGATCGACAAGTACGCCCAGATCAGCGAGGTGACACATAGGGAGGACGGAAGCGAGATCCATTCCAGCTGCATCGCCTGGCTCAAGGACTATGACGAAGGGACGGGGGAAGGGACGATCCTCTACTCCTGGACGAGCCTCGACGGGAAGGAGCACGAGCTCCGCGAATGCCCGGTGACGAGGGAAGGGGACCTCCTCACCATCGTCTACGAAGGCGTTTCCTACTCCCGCTCCTTGGCTTAGGGAGGATCCCCACGACAAGAAAGGGCTCCCTCGCGAGGAGGAAGCCCTTTTGAGTTCCCGGTAAGGATTAGTAGAGCCCGGGGCCGATGATCGTGATTAGGGTCAGCCCATAATCGGCATCGTATTCCAGGGACAGCCAGGCCTCGCCGTACTCCCAGACTTCGTTCTCGGTGTCGTAGGTCCAGCCGGCAGCCTCGAGGTCCTCGCCGTAGTCCGCGACGATATCGCCGGGGGCGTAGATGCTGAACATGCCGTAGTAGTCGAGCATGCTTTCATCAATGTAGCAGTACCCGTCGATCGCCGGGACAGGGACGTCTTCGGCGAGCCCGAGGTAGTAGATGAGAACCTCGACGTAGCTGGCGTCCCACTTGTAGTAGTAGCTGAGGGCGTCGGGCTTGATCGTCAGCGTCTGGCTCTCCGCGTCGTAGTAGAGGAGCAGAGCGATGTCGCTCGCCTCGTCGGCAAGGAACGCGTAGACGCCGGTGAAGAGCCCGCCGAGGCCGGTGTCCGCCATCCCGCCTTCGATGAGGGCGGCGATGTAGGCGTCGGCTTCCTCCTGAGCGATCCCGAGGATGCTGAGGGTCGGCCCGTAGCCGTCGTTTGCGAGGATGTAGCCGACGTCGGCGCTAGCGACCGTGGGCGCGGGGAGAGCGAGCGGCTCGGCCCCTGCTGCCAGCACTTCGGAGAAGTAGTAGGAAACCTGCGCTTCGAACTCCTCGGCCGGCCATTCGGTAAGGATCTCCGGCATGACGTACACGTTGATGATGATGTCGTAGTTCTGGCTGAGTCCGATGACGGCGTACACCGTCTCGGTCGGGTCAACGTAGCCGCCCAGCGGAGCATACTCTTCCCATCCAGCGGCGAGATATGCCTCGATGACGTCGCTGTCCCATGCGGTCGGGGAGGAGACGACGATCTGGATCATGCCTGGGTTCTCATCCTGGTTGTCGTAGACGCTCACGCCGCTGAGGCCGAGTTCGGTGATGTCGGGGAGGACGACCGACTCGGCGCCGATGCTCGCCATGTGGGCCTGGATCTCCTCCGCCGGCCAGAGGATGGGGGCCTGCGCGAAGTCGACCATGATGCCGTTCTCGCTGTCGGTGAGGGTCATGATGATCGTCCCGGTGGGATCGGTGCAGGCAATGCTCCCGTACTCGTCCGTCTCAATGGTCCAGCCCTCTTCCACAAGGGCGTCGGCCCAGACCTTGGCGGTCCCTTCCGTCCAGACGTTCACGGTGAAGTAGCCGATCCAGATGAGGGAGTCGTCGACCTCGTAGGCCGCATCGCCCGGATAGCCGGGGATCTCGATGGGACCGACCCCGTAGAGGGAGGCGAGCGCTTCGTTGATCTCGTCGATGGGGAACTCGGTCGGGAGGGGCAGGAGGATGTTGATCGCGACAGCCCCGTCCGTGGTGGTCCCAACAGCGATCACGACCTTCTTGTCCGCGTTCACGTAGCCGCCCTGGAGGGTGTCGAGCGTCCAGCCGGCGTCGGTAAGGAGCTTCTCGATGTCCTCGACGGCGACCTCGTCATGGGGTCCGCTCCACACGATCGCGAAGTAGTCCGTCGCGGTCCCACTGGCCCAGTTCTCGCTGGGAAGGACGCTGAAGTCGGGGATGGCCGCCCCTTCGACTCCTTGCTGGGCGAGCCATGCGTCGAGCTCCGCCTGGGGATAGGCCGGGTTGTAGACGACCTTGTGCACGTCGATGGAGACGAGGCCGGAGATTTCGTTATACGCCCAGTTCTCGTCGGTGCAGTAGAGGTCGTACTCGATGTGGAAGCCGTCCTGGTAGTCGTAGACGAGCCTCTCGCCCTGCCCGGAGGTTTCCGGGGTGTCCTCGACATAGCCTTCGGCGATGAGGATGTCGTAGTAGTCGAGGACGACCGCGTAGGGCGCCTCGGCCACCTCGATGCTGAAGAAGTTCCCGTAGTCGACGAACTCGTAGGCATAGGGGGAGAGGTCGATGAAGGGGATGCTTTCCCCTTCCCCGAGGAACCTCTCCTGGATGGCCTTCTCCTCGTCGGTCCAGTCTTTCACAGGCTCCGGGGGAGGAGTGGTGCTGCTCCCCGAATCGGTGGTTTCCTCGGGTTTCGAGGAGCTCTGGGATCCTTCGGTCCCGGCGACGGAGCTCGATTCCGTTCCCTTCGAATCGGAACCGGAGCCTTCGGTCGTCGTCGGGCCGCAGGCGGCCAGAGCGAGCGTCAGGGCCAAGAGGCCCAGAGGCAAGGCTTTCTTCATGATGCGTTCTCCTTTCCTTGCTGGCGGACGCCCCTTGTTCCGCGATGGGGATAGGAAACCGCAAGAAGGAAACTTGTCAAAAGAAAAGTTAGGAATTCTGCTTGGAATTTTGAACCATACTAAATGGACCCGGTTTTTGCAGGGATAACGAAAAGGGCCGGGATGCCGGCCCTTGGTCGATGTCCCCGTTCGGCTAGACCGCCGGGGTGACGATGATGGTCGAGAGCCCGGTGCTTTCCTCGTAGACGACCCCGACCCGGGCGTCGCCCTTCAGGTAGAAGCCGCTCGGCGCGTCATAGGTCCAGCCGTCCGCCTCAAGCGCCTCCTCGTAGCTTTCCTTGATGTCCCCGGCGACCATGAAGCTGAGCATCCCGTAGGAAGGGATGGGAAGGGTGAGGACATAGCCCTCGATCTCGGGGAGCGAGGCCACCTCGCTGATGCCGAGCGCCTCAAGGCAAAGCGCGACGTACTCGCTGTCCCAGAGGTAGTTCGCCGAAAGGGCGTCGAAGGAGAAGACAAGGGTACCCGTCTTGGCGTCGTAGGCGAGGAAGAAGGCGACGTCCATCCCCTCGTTCGCGTAGGCGGCGGTGTAGCCGAGGACCGAGGCAAGGCCAATGTCCTCCCAGCCTGCTTCCTCGAGGGTGGCGACGTAGGAGGACACTTCTTCCTCGGTCACCCCCTCCATCCGGAGGTAGGGCCCGGTCTCGTCGTAGCCGAGGTAGTAGCTCTCGACCCCGGAGAAACTCGGGGCGGGAACGTCGAGCGCCTCGGCGTCCGGAGCGATGAGCGAGCCGTAGTGCTCCTCGATCGCGGAGAGGAGCTCATCCTTCGGGAAAGTGGCGGAAACCACGCCCGCGCGCAGGATGTTCACGATGTTGACGATGATCCCGGAGGAGTCCTGGGCGGCGCCGACGACGGCGAGCACTTTCCCGCTCGGGTCGACGTAGCCGCCTTGCGCCTCGTCGAGGGTCCAGCCGTTCTCCTCGAGGATGGCGCCGATCTGGGTGCCGATGTAGCCGTAGTCGGAGCTAAGGATCTGGAGCTGGACGAGGCCTGGGTTCGAGGCCTGGTCATTGAAGACCACCATCTCGGCGATCCCGGCGGAGGTGAGGTCGGGGAAGGAGACCCCGGAGAAGCCAATGTCCTCCATGGCCTCCGCGATCTCATCGGTCGGCCAGACGAAGTGGTACTGGAAGAGGACGAGGATGACGCCGTCTTGCTCGGCGAGGATCATCTCGAGGTTGCCGGAGATGGCGCTATAGATGCCTTCGCTGGCAAGGCTCGTGTCCCAGCCCTTGGTTTCAAGGTCTTCGATCCAGTTCGTAAGCGGCCCCTCGGCGCGGACGACGAGGCCGTAGATTCCATAGTCGCTGTCCATGAGGCGATAGTCATAGGTCGCCTTCCCGGGGTATTCGGGGATGTCGACGGGATCGATCTGGAGCATCACCGTGAAGTAGATGTCCAGCTGGTCCTGGGGGATCTCGGTCGGGAGAGGCGAGCCGATCTGGAGGAAGAGGTTTCCGAAGCTCTCCTCGATCCCGATGTAGCAAAGGGCGGTCCCGGTGGGATCGAGATAGCCGTTCTGGAGGGGATCGTAGGTCCAGCCCGCGTCAGTGAAGATCTTTTCGAGAGCGTCCACGTCCGCGATGTCCTCCGGGCCTTCCCAGCTTACCTGGACGATGCCGCCGACGCTCCGGAAGACGTAGTTCTGGCTCGGGAGGGAGGAGCAGTCGGGCACCGTCACCTCGCCCATGCCGTTCGCGTTCATCGCCATCGCGATCTCGGCGGAAGGCCACTCGGGGTCGTAGACGGTCGGGTAGACGTCGATGTGGAGGTCGCCCTGGATGGAGGTGAAGCTACCGGCGGAGGTCACCATGTATAGGTCGTAGCGCCACTCCTTGCCTTCCTGATAGTCGAAGTAGCAGAGCTCTCCGAGCTGGAGGTCGGGGTAGTCCTCATCCTCGACGAACCCCTTCTCGGCAAGAAGGTCCGCGTAGTCGAGGAGCACCCCGTAGGGAAGGTCCTCGACGACGTATCCGAGGGCGCCCACCATCTCGTAGGGCTGGAACTCGCCATCCTTTCCGAAATCCATCCAGGGGATGGAGTAGCCGTCCCCGAGATAACTTTCCTGAAAGGAGAGCTGGGCCTCGGTCCAGCCTTCCTTGGCGGGAGGGTCGCTCTCGCTGGAAGAGGAGGAAGAGGTTCCTTCCCCGAGGGAGGAGGAAGTCCCTTCGCTCAGGGAGGAGGAGAGAGTATCGTCCCCGTTCCCGCAGGAAGCGAGGAGGAGCGTCGCGGAGAGAATGAGAAGTGGCAGCTTCATCTTGTTCATCGATGGACTCCTTGGAACATCTAGGCTTATGCGCCTACGCGCGAAAGCCCCGCTATCTTCCCTTTCTCTTCGGAAAGGTCAAGAGAAATCTCTAGCGACGGAAGAGCGCCCTCTCCGAACGGAAGAGGCGGTCGGTGAGGAAAACGAGGAGGACGGTCGCCACGAGGTTGACGAGGATCGTGACCGTGAGATAGGCCCAGGGAAGCGCCTCGCTCCGGATGACGAGGGCCATGCAGGTCGCGACGTTGAGCACTGGGACGAAGGCGAAGGGCAATGCGCTCAGGTCGAGGAAGGCTCCGAATACAGAAGCAAGGATCCCAACGCTTAGGAAGGGTCCGATCCAGGAGTTCGCCTCCTTCACGGAACGGGCGAGGGTGGAGAGGAGGAAGCCGATGGCAAGGAATAGGAAGAGCGCGGAGAAGATGATGAGGAGCACGGGGAAGACGAGCGCAGGGGATAGTCCACTCCCTCCCATGAGGAAGGGGAGGGAGAGCACGGTGCCTAGGAAGCTGACCGCCCCGGAAAGGAGCGACACCGTCCCGGCGGAGGCCATCTTGCCCCAGACGATCGTCCCCCGGGGGACAGGGGCGATGAGGAGGGCGGCGAGGGTCCCTCTTTCCTTCTCGCCTGCGATTGCCTCAGGGGTGAGGGAGCAGACGCTCGACATGAGGAGGGAGACGGTGATGAGGGGGAAGAGGAAGGAGATGAGCTGGTTGCCCTGGTAGTCGCCTTTCCCAAGGTTCCCGTCGATGGGGCCCTCCGGCCCCTGGTTCAGGAGATAGCCGTCGTAGGCGAGAGGGACGAGCTCAAGCATTAGAGCGTGCGCGTAGGTGGCCTTCTCGGAGGCCCCGTCGTAATAAAGGGCGAGGGAGGGGACGTCCGAGCGGTCGAATAGGACGTCCTCGAAGGAAGGGGAATAGTCGAGGAAAAGGTCGTACTCCCCTTCGCCGACCTTGCCCATCGCCTCCTCGCGTTCCGCCCGGGGGACAGGGTGGAAGGAGGCGAGGTTCCCCTTCTGCTGCTCCTCGAGGGCGCTCTCGAAAAGGGACAGGAGCACGGGCTCCTCCCGTTCCTCGGAGAAATCTTCCATGTAGGCGATGGAGAAGGTCTCGCCTTCCGGGCTCCCGGAAAGCTCGAGGCCCTGGAGGGCGGTCCCCATGAGCGGGTAGACGACGAGGATGAGGATTCCGGGCAGGAAGAGCGCCAGGAGCATCCGTAGGTCGGTCAGATAGCGCCGGAGCTCCTTCCGGAAGATCGCGAGGAAGGCCTTCATGCCCCCCTCCTTTCCCCAAGGAGGTCGAAGAAACTGTCCTCGAGGGACTTGCCGGCCCGTACTTCATCAAGCGTCCCTTCCTTGACGAGCCGTCCTTCGAGAAGGACGCCGACGCGGTCGCAGAGCTTCTCGACGAGGGAGAAGATGTGGGTGGAAAGGAGGATCGTCCTTCCCTTCGTCCTGAGGGAACGGAGGAAGTCCTCGACCGCCTTCGTCCCAAGGATGTCTAGGCCGTTCGTCGGTTCGTCGAAGATCACGAGGTCCGGGTCGTTCACGAGGGCGAGGGCGAGGGAGGCCTTCTGCTTCATGCCTGTCGAAAGAGTCTCGATCCTCTTGTCCCGGAAAGGCGCGATCCCGAATTCCTGGAAAAGCCGTTCCTTTCGTTCCCTTGACTCTTCCTTCGGCATCCTGTGGAGCTCGCTCATGAAGTCGAAGAGATAGTCAGGGCTGAAGAATCCGTCTTGCTTCAACTCTGCGGTAAGGAAGCCGATCTTAGAGCGATATCCCATCAGATCCTCGTTGATATTTCGGTTTTCGTAGATGATCGAGCCCTCGTCCGGGGCGATCAGGGAGCCAATCATGCGCAGAGTCGTCGTCTTGCCCGCCCCGTTGGGGCCGAGGAGGCCGTATATCTCGCCTTTCCGGAGGGAAAGGGAGACTCGGTCGACCGCCGTGAGGCATTCGTGGCCCGTCTTCCTCTCCTTCCTGGGGAGAGGGAAGCGCTTGGTGATGTCTTCCGTCCTAAGGATGATTTCCGCCATGCCTGTAGTGTAGCAAAGAAACCTCCGGGCAAAGGGGAGACCTACTTTCCTTCGGCTTCCCTCAGAAGCCGACGGCACCAGGAAATTGAGGAATTGATTCTTCTGTTCGGTGTTCCGTCGTTAAGTTTGAAATTTGAAGAAATCAAACCAAATGCGATTTTCACCGCTTCTTCCAATTCATCCTTGAGGATTCCGTTCATTAGGGCCCGGATAGGTTCAACTGTCAGTATTCTTTTGGCTAGATCTTTCCAAAAATCAGAAGGCGGCATGCTTATGATGGATTTCCCATCTTGTGTCAGGTAATAGCGATGCTTGTCTCTTTTTATCAGAGAAAGGAATTCTAAACAACTTAGATAGTAGTTCCCTTGCCGCCTTACATAGCCAATCGCTTTAGCTGCTTCGTCCCCAGTGATGCCTTCGCTCCCGATCTTGCGCAGCAAGTTCATAGCCAAATCGAGATTGTTCGCCTGAAGGAACGTGTTGGTAATTGGTTGCCTCAGAGGCAGGGCAAGTGCCTCTTGGATATCTGCCATCGAAAAGGGATGTTCTTCCTTCTGATGCCATCGCTCAGTCTTTACAAGGACGAGGGAATCGTATCGCCAGGGATCAGTAAACTCATATTCCCAAAGCTGGTACACCCCGGAAAGATAGGTGATATATAGCGCCCGGATCCTCTTTTCCCCGAGCGTCCCTCCCGAGCGATAGCTGAGGAACGGGTAGTAGAGCTGGCGGACCAGGAAGTCCCTGGGGAAGAAATTCTTCGCCTCGACGAGGGTGATGGAGGAAGGGCCTTCCAAGGCGGCGTCGATCTCCATCTGCGCTCCCTGGACCCTGACTTCGTGGAGGACGTCCTTTTCCCTCGTGTCCCCGATGAGGTAGGAAAAGCCTCCTGACCCGAAGCGGCCGGGGTTCACGTAGCGGACTTCCTCTCCCAGGAAGCGCGAGAACACCCCGCTTGCGAAAAGCTGGCTGAGACGCTGGTCCTCTGTCCTGATGTTCTCCTCGTGGAGAAGAAGGCAGTCCGCGGGCGGCTCAAAGTAGGATACGGGCGGCTCCTTGCCCCTATCGAACTCCTTGTAGGCGCGGTATGGCCCGATCGTCCACTCGGTCCGGGAAACAGGAAGGATCGCCAGGCCGTTTTCCTTGAAGTTTGCAGGAAGGTCGTTGCTTTCGTCGAACTTCGTCATGAGGCGCGGCTCGCGGTAGGCGTGGATTTTCTCCGCGCCGATCCGGAAGGAACCGTGCTCCTCGACGTTATCGAGGATGTCGAGCTCCTCGAAGAGGCGCTCCCAGGACTTCTCGGTACCGAGCCTCCCCTCAGCCATTCCCCTTCCCCCGGATCGCGAGCTCCACCACGCTGCCTCTCGATGAGGAGGAAGCGGCCAGGCTCCTTCTGGCGGACACCTCGATCAGCTCGCACCAGCCTTCGTAGAGGGAGCGGACGAAGGGGGTGTCGCTATTGGACAAAAGGAAGCTTCCTCCCCTTTCCCGGAACCTTCCCAGGCACTCCGCGAGCCTCCTTTGGTCCTCCTTCCCGAACCCGCCGTCCGTGTAGGAGACGAAGGCGCTCGTCTTGCTGATGGGGTCGTAGGGAGGGTCGAGATAAAGAAAGCAATCCGCCGGAACCTTATCGATGAATGGCTCGAAATCCCCGCAGAAAAATGAGATATCCGCGGATTTCAGGTATTCGCTAAGGGCGCTCAGGCCCTCTATGTCCAGCACGTTTTTCCTCGTGTGGCAGTAAGGGACGTTGAACTCGCCCTTCCCGTTGAGGCGATGGAGGCCGTTGAAGCATGTCTTGTTGAGATAAAGCGTCCTGGCCGCGCGGAACGTCTTCCTCAGGCTTTCCTTCGCCCCGGGGATCCTGTCGATGTCGCGGATCCGGTAGAAACTCTTTTCGTCCGTGTCCCATTTGGAAAGGAGGCGGATGAGACCCGACAAGTCGTCGCGGATGGTCTCGTACAGGTCGATCAGCTCAGGCTCGGCATCGTTCAGTAGCGCCTTCTCCGGAGCGAGCTGGAAAAGGATTCCACCCCCCCCTACGAATGCTTCCGAGTAGAAGGGGATGGCCTCGGGCATGAGCGGGCGGAGCCTCTTGTAGAGGGTCCTTTTCCCGCCCGCCCACTTCACCGGCGGTTTGAGCCCTTCCCAAGCCATCGCCCGATCCTAGATCGGGTGCGGGAAGAGGGCAACCGATCGCTATCCGTTGCCAAGGAGGCGGGGGAAGGATAACCTTCCCTCGATGCGACGGATTGCCGGCGTCTTCAAGGATGCGCTCCACGTCCTCTTCCTCGGCGCGCTCATCGGGCTTTCCATCAGCACGTTCGGCCTTCTTTTCGAACTCCTCGGGGAGCTTTCGATCGAGATGCACGCGAGCCGCGAGCCCTATGTCATCCTCGCGCAGATCATCATCACCCTCGTTGCTTCCTTCCTCTCCTACCAGATCGTCAGGAGGGAGCCGATCGCCGAGGGCATCGAGGTGCCCCACGTCCTCATGGCGATCCGCGGGGAAGAGGACATCTCCGGCTTCGGCAGGATCGGCGCGGTGGTCGGCGGGAGTTTCCTGACCGCGGTTACGGCGATCCCCCTCGGCCCCGAGGGCGCGGGCGGCCTTCTTTCCGGCCAGCTCGTGGTCTTCGGGCAGAGGCTGGACCGCCATAACGTTGGGAACCGGGGCGAGATTGCGATGGGGCTATCCGCCGGGTTCGGCGCGGCCTTCCTTGCCCCCTTGAGCGGCCTCATCTACGGCTTCGAGGAGGGCTGGCACCACTTCTCATGGCGCCTTCTTTGGAAAGGAATCCTCATGTGCCTTTCCGCCTACCTTGTGAGCTACGCGGTGGAGACGGCCGCCGGGATGAAGCGCATCTTCGCCCTGGAGGGCCTCATCTTCCCCGGGTGGGAGAGCTTCTACATGCTCGGCATCCTCTTCCTCCTCGTGCCTCCTCTCGTCTATCTCTTCTCCTGGCTCTTCCGGAAGCTGAATGCCTACGTGAGGCTCCGGAGGGACCGCCTCCTCTTCCGCCTCCGGACGCCTGTCTTCTTCCTCATCGTCATGGTTATGGGCTTCCTCTTCCCGTACGAGGCCGTCATCGGAAGCGGGCACGCCCTCGTGGAGCACACGACCGGAATCGCCATCTGGTGGAGCGCGCTCCTGTTCTTCGCCGTGCGCTTCCTCCTCACCATCGTCGGGGGGAACGCCGGCTCCACGGGCGGGATCGTCATTCCCTCGCTCGCCATGGGGGCGCTCCTCGGGAGGCTAGCCACCCTCCTCGCGGAAGAGTTCCTCGGGATGGATCCTTCCTATTCGCCTTTCTGGATCGTCTTCGCCTCCTGCTACTTCCTCGCGACGCTCAACAAGGTCCCTCTGACCGCCGCGACCCTCCTTGGCTCCTCCCTCTTCTTCGTGACGGGGGACTGGCTCGGGGCGCTTCTTTCCGTCCTCATCTCGCTTCCTGTATATGCCCTCGCCTGCCTTCCCCTTTACCTCCATAAGGCCGAGGATCTCTACGACGGGCTCATCGAGATTGAGGAAGAGGCGCGCCACCTCCCCCATCTTCACGGGGTCCCTCTCGAGAACTAGTCGTCATGCTTGGAAAGATACCCAGGGAGGGTATATTTTTAGTTCATGGACAAGCGCAGGAAAACTCATCGGAGCGAGGAAGAAAAGAAGTCCCTCGACCACCGGCTGGCCCGCATCGAAGGCCAGGTCGGCGGGGTCAGGAGGATGGTGGACGAGGACCGCTACTGCGCCGACCTCCTTCTCCAGCTATCGGCGATCGAGCGCGCCGTCCGTTCCCTTGCCACCGAGATTCTCGAGAAGCATCTCCGCACCTGCGTGGTCAAGGAAGTGGAAGAAGAGGGCGCCGGGGCGATGGAGGAAGCCTACGAGCTCGTTAGGAGGTGGACTAGGTGAAAAAGAAGTTCCTGGTCGAAGGGATGACCTGCGCTTCCTGCCAGGCCCATGTCGAGCGTGCCGTGCGGAAGCTTCCCGGCGTGAAGGAATGCCGGGTCTCCCTCCTCACCAACAGCATGGATGTCGAATGGGAGGACGGAGCGATCCAGGAAGAGGACATCCTCCTGGCGGTCAGCCGGGGCGGCTACCGCGCGATTCCCGAAGGGGAAGGGGATAAGCCCGCAAAACCTATTTCAAAACCTAAGAAACGCGGTTTTGACAAGGAACTCGTAAAGCTTATCGCCGGCATTGTCTTCCTTCTTCTCCTGATGTACGTCTCGATGGGGCCGATGGTCGGAATCCCCCTCCCCTCCTTCCTCGAGGGGGAGGAGAACGCCCTCCTGAACGTCCTCCTCCAGGCGCTTCTCACCGTCCCGTCCCTCATCCTCTTCGGGCATTACCTCAAGAACGGGATCCTCCGGCTCCTCCATCTGGAGCCGAACATGGATTCCCTTGTCGCTATCGGCTCTCTCTCCTCCCTCGTCTACGGGCTCTATGCGATCTTCCGGATGGCATACGGGCTCGGGCACGGGGACATGGGCCCTGTCCACGACTACATGCACTCCCTCTACTTCGACTCCGCGGCGATGATCCTGACCTTCGTCTCGCTCGGGAAATACCTGGAGGGCCTTTCCAAAAGAAAAACGACCAAGGCGATCGAATCCCTGATGGACCTCGCCCCCAAGAAAGCCGTCGTCAGAAGGGACGGGGAAGAAAGCGAAATCCCCGTCGAGGAGGTGAGGAAAGGGGACATCCTCATCGTGAGGAAGGGCGCCCTCGTCCCCGTGGACGGAAAAATCCTTTCCGGGCAGGGCTCCCTCATGGAGGCGAACATCACCGGGGAGTCGATGCCGCGCCTGAAGGGGCCGGGGGAGACGGTCTATAGCAGCGCCATCCTGGAGGCGGGCTACCTCGAGATCGAGGCGGAGAAGGTCGGGGAGGACACCTCCATCGAGCAGATCATCCGCCTGGTGAAGGAGGCTTCCGACTCCAAGGCCCCCATCTCCCGCCTCGCCGACCGCATCTCCCTATATTTCGTGCCCGCGGTCCTCCTCCTCAGCCTCCTCGTCTTCCTCGGCTGGATCATCGCGACCGGAAGCTTCGAGACCTCCTTCAACTTCGCGGTGTCCGTCCTCGTCATCGCCTGCCCGTGCGCCCTCGGGCTTGCCACGCCCGTCGCCATCATGGTCTCTTCCGGGAAAGGCGCCCAGGCAGGGCTTCTCATCCGGAACGCCGAAATCCTCGAAAGGTCGAGCTCGGTCGGGACCGTCCTCTTCGACAAGACGGGCACCATCACCGAGGGACGGATGAAGGTCACCGACTACATCCTCCTCGGCGAAGAGGATCCCTATCCTCTCCTCGCCGCCTTGGAAAGACGCTCCGAGCACCCTCTCGCCTCCTCGATCCTCGACTACCGTCCCGAAACGGAAGCGCTTTCCGCCGAGGAATTCGCTTCGCTAGACGGAATCGGCCTTTCGGGCATCGTGGGAGGAAGGAAAGTCCTTGCGGGGAACGCCCGACTCTTCCGAGATGGCATTCCCGCCTCCCTGAAGGAAATCTCCTCGAAGCTTGGCTCGGAAGGGAAGACGGTCCTCTATGTACTCGTGGATGGGGAGGCGAGCGCCCTCCTCGCCCTCAAGGACGTGGTCAAGCCTGGTGCGGGGGAGGCGATCCGCGCCTTGTCCTCGAAGGGCATAAGGACGGTCATGCTGACGGGGGACAACCGCCTAACCGCCGAGTCGATTGCGAGGGAAGTCGGCATCGACGAGGTGAGGAGCGAGGTCCTCCCCGCTGAGAAAGCGGAGATCGTCTCTTCCTTCAAGAAGGAAGGGGGGTCTCTCGTAGCGATGGTGGGGGACGGAGTGAACGATGCGGTGGCCCTTAGCGCCGCCGACATCGGGATCGCCATCGGCGCGGGCTCCGACGTTGCCAAGGAAAGCGCGGACATCGTCCTCCTCAGAGGGGACCTGATGGACGTGGCGAACGCCTTCTCCTTATCAAGAAGGACGCTCCACACGATCCGGCTCGGGCTTTTCTGGGCGCTCATCTATAACGTTGTTGGCATCTTCCTGGCGACGGGGGCGCTTTACTACCCTCTGGGCATCGCCCTGAGCCCGATGATCGGCTCTCTGGCGATGAGCCTTAGCTCGGTATTCGTCGTATTGAACGCGCTGACCATCAACCTTTGGAAGCCTGTCAGGGGCAAGGAGGGAGGGGAGTGCCCCCTTTCCTGCCCCGTCGGGGAAGAGGGAAAGAAAGGAGGTGAAAGCATGGAAACGATCGAGATCAAGGTCGAGGGCATGATGTGCCAGATGTGCGTGAAGCACGTGAAGGAGGCGCTGCTCGCCCTTCCGGGGGTCGAGGACGCCGAGGTTTCCCTCGAAGGGAAGAAGGCCCTCGTCAGGGGGAAGAATCTCTCCCGCGACGCGCTCGTGGAAGCCGTCACGAAGGCCGGCTATAAGGCCGAATAACGGGAATCCGCATCTTGAACCCGGTTCTGCCGGGTTTTTCGTATTGAGGCCTCTTCCTCCATTCGCTTTCCTTGCGCTTTGCGCGCGCAATACCTATAAATTCCACGTATGGCACCCATCCTTTCTTCCATGAACGTCGACCCTGCGCAGATCGGCTACGCGGCCCTCATCATCGCCATCCCGTTCCTCGGGACAGTGCTTGGTTCCCTCCTATCCCTATTCGGGAAGGGAGCCGGCCCCCGCTGGCTCCAGCAGGCCCTATATGGCTTCGCCGGGGGCGTGATGGTGTCCGCCTCCTTCTTCTCGCTCCTCATGCCCTCCCTTGAGGAAAGCAACGCCCAGCTCGGGACCTCCCTTTCCTGGATCCCTCCTGTCGTGGGCTTTCTCGTCGGCATCCTCTTTCTCTATCTCCTCGACGTCCTCGTGCCCCACATCCACCCTAAGGACTCCACTCAGGAGGGGAGAAGTTCCTCCATGTCGAGGGAAGGGCTCCTCTTCCTCGCGATGACGATTCACAACATCCCGGAGGGGCTTGCGGTAGGCGTGGCGATCGCCTCCTTCCTCACCAACGGCTCGATGAGCCTCATGTCCGCGCTCGTGATCGGGATCGGGATTGCCCTCCAGAACTTCCCGGAAGGCCTTGCCGTCGCCCTCCCCCTACGCGAGAAGAAGGGGAAAGGGAAGAGCTGCCTCTACGGCATTCTTTCCGGCGTGGTCGAGCCCCTGGCGGCGATTCTCGCCTGCCTTCTCGCCGCCTACGTGGAGCCCGTGCTTCCCTATGCGCTCAGCTTCGCCGCCGGGGCGATGATCTACGTAGTCGTCGAGGAAATGATTCCCAGCAAGGAAGAAGGGCATTCCAACATCCTTGTCCTTTCCTTCGCCGTCGGGTTCGCCCTGATGATGGCCCTAGATGTGGCGCTTGGATAAAACTGCTAATGTTTTCCTGAATTAGAAAACCTTGGTTCCTTGAAAACACATCGATTTCGGAGTTTTCGGATACCTAAATTCGGTATATCGGTATTCTTTGCTCGAATGGTTGAGTTCCTATTTTGCTCCCGCTATCCTTCGCACCGGGAAAGGAAATATGAGAGAGGCGAAATTCTCCAAGAACCAGCTGCAGCGCTACCCCGTCTACCTGAAGTACCTCATCGGGCTCCGGGAGGAAGGGGCGGTCTATGTCTCCTCCACCAGGATCGGCCAGGCCCTGGGCTATAGCGAGGAGCAGGTCCGCAAGGACCTCCAGGCCGTCTCCGAGGAAGGGGGAAGGCCCCGCAAGGGCAGGAAGGTCGAGAGCCTCATCGAGACCCTCGAGGCCTTCCTCGGCTATCGCGAGGCGGACTCCGCGATCCTCATCGGCGCGGGTTCCCTGGGCTCGGCCCTCCTCCGCTACCCCTCCTTTCGCGACATGGGCCTGGACATCAAGGCGGCCTTCGACGTGGACCCCCGCAAGGTCGGGCTCCGCATCGGGGACGTCCACGTCTACCCCATCGAGGACATGGAGAGGCTCGCGCGGGGGCTCGACGCAAGGATCGCGATCGTCTGCACGCCTGCATCCGCCGCCCAAGGCTCCGCCGACATGGCGGTCCGGGCCGGCTGCCGCGGGATCTGGAGCTTCGCCCCCGTCCATCTTTCCGTTCCCAGGGGAGTGGTCCTCGAGGAAGTCAACCTCGCCAGCTCCCTCGCCGTCCTCGCCCACCGTCTGGATTCCGACGCCATGCGTTCTTAAAGGAGGATACCCATGCCAGAGAAGAAGGAAACGAAGCCCGCGTCCAAGGAGCTGACCCCCGAGGAGCGGAAGAAGGCCGCCCAGGAGGAGGTCGACTCCCTCGTCGAGCGCGCCAAGAAAGCGCTCGAGGAGTTCTCGACCAACCCTGTCTTCGACCAGGAGAAGATCGACTACATCGTCGCGAAGATGTCCGTCGCCGGCCTCGACCACCACGGCACCCTCGCCCGCGCCGCCATCGAGGAGACCCATCGCGGCGTCTTCGAGGACAAGGCCACGAAGAACCTCTTCGCCTGCGAGTACGTGGTCAACCACATGCGCCACCTGAAGACGGTCGGCGTCATCAGCGAGAACCCCGTCACCGGCATCACCGAGATCGCCGAGCCCGTCGGCATCGTCTGCGGCATCACCCCGGTCACCAACCCGACCTCCACGGTCATCTTCAAGTCTCTCATCTGCATGAAGACGAGGAACCCGGTCATCTTCGCCTTCCATCCGGGCGCCCAGCAGTCCTCCAAGGCCGCGGCCATCGTCATGCGGGACGCCGCCGTCGCCGCCGGAGCCCCGGCCAACTGCATCCAGTGGATCGAGCATCCTTCCATGGAAGCCACCAGCGCCCTCATGGCGCACCCCGACGTCGCCACCATCCTCGCCACGGGCGGGAACTCGATGGTGAAGGCCGCCTACTCCTGCGGGAAGCCGGCCCTCGGCGTCGGGGCGGGGAACGTCCCTTGCTACATCGACCGGAGCGCCGACCTCGAGCAGTCCGTCAACGACGTCGTCCTCTCCAAGGCCTTCGATAACGGCATGATCTGCGCCTCGGAGTCCGCCATCTTCGTCGACGAGCCCGTCTACGAGGACGTGAAGAAGCTCCTGAGCCGCTACCGCGCCTACTTCTGCACTCCGGAGGAGACGAGGAAGCTCGAGCGCTACATGTTCGGCGTGGAGAAGGGGCAGCCGGGCGTGGAGAACGCCCGCCTCAACTCCGCCGTCGCCGGCATGGGGACGACGACCCTCGCCAAGAACGCGGGGATCGAGATTCCCGAAGGGACCTCGATCATCTGCTGCGAGCTCGACTCCGTCGGTCCTGAGGAGCCTCTCTCCCGCGAGAAGCTCTCGCCCGTCCTTGGCGTCTACAAGGTCGACGGCTTCGAGGAAGGGACGAGGATGTCCCAGCAGATGCTGGAGTTCGGCGGCCTCGGCCACTCCGCCGCCATCCACTGCAAGAGCCAGGAGATGGCCGACAAGTACGGGGACAGGGTGCTCGCCATCCGCGTCATCTGGAACTCGCCCTCCACCTTCGGCGGCATCGGCAACGTCTATAACTCCTTCATTCCCTCCCTCACCCTCGGCTGCGGCTCCTACGGTCATAACTCCGTGGCGGGCAACGTCAGCGCCATCAATCTCCTGAACATCAAGCAAGTCGGCAAGAGGAGGAACACCATGCAGTGGTTCAAGGTGCCCCAGAAGATCTATTTCGAGCGGAACAGCATCCAGTACCTGAAGTCCTGCAAGGACATGAGCAAGGTGTTCATCGTCACCGACCGCTCGATGGTGGAGCTCGGCTTCCTCAACAAGATCATCGAGCAGATCAACCTCCGCCGGAACAAGGTCACCTACCAGCTCTTCAGCGAGGTCGAGCCCGACCCCGACATCAGCACCATCCGCCGGGGCGTCGCCCTCATGAAGGAGTTCGAGCCCGACACCATCATCGCCCTGGGCGGGGGCTCCCCGATGGACGCCGCCAAGGGGATGTGGATCTTCTACGAGCACCCCGAGGTGAACTTCGACGACCTCAAGCAGAAGTTCATGGACATTAGGAAGCGCGCCTTCAAGTACCCCGAGCTCGGGCGGAAGAGCAAGCTCATCTGCATCCCGACGACCTCCGGGACCGGGAGCGAGGTCACCCCCTTCGCCGTGGTCAGCGACAAGGCGAACCTCAAGAAGTACCCGCTCACCGACTACTCCCTCACCCCGACGATCGCGATCGTCGACCCCGAGTTCACCACCAACCTCCCCGCCAGGGCGACCGCCGAGACGGGGATGGACGTCCTCACCCACGCCATCGAGGCCTACACCTCCGTCATGGCCAGCGACTACACCGACGGCCTTGCCCTCAACGCCATCCGCCTCGTCTTCGACTACCTCCCCCGGGCGGTCAAGGACGGGAAGCACGACCTCGTGGCCAGGGAGAAGATGCATAACGCCGCGACGATCGCCGGCATGGCCTTCGCCAACGCCTTCCTCGGCATCACCCACTCCCTCGCCCACAAGATCGGCGCCGAGTACCACCTCGTCCACGGCAGGACCTGCGCCATCCTCCTCCCGCACGTCATCCGCTATAACGGCACCGTGCCCACCAAGCTCAGCGTCTGGCCCAAGTACGAGGAGTACCAGTGCGACCGGAAGTACATGACGATCTGCAAGATCCTCGACATTCCCTGCAAGACGCCCGAGGAGGCGACCGAGAAGCTGAGCGAGGCCGTCATGAACCTCCTCAGGGAGATCGGCATCGACCCGAACTTCCAGTCCCTCGTCCCCGACGAGGCGACCTGGGAGAAGAACCTCGAGCCCCTCGCCTACCTCGCCTACGAGGACCAGTGCACCCCCTGCAACCCGCGCATGCCGCTCGTCTCGGAGATGGTCGAGATCATGCGGAAGGCGTATAAGGGGAACTAGATATGGTCACCCTTAGCATCTGCGTCGGGAGCTCCTGCCACCTCAAGGGCTCCCCCGAGGTCATCGAGCGCTGCCGGGAGGAGATCCGGAAGCGCCACTGGGAGGAGAAGGTCGAGCTCAAGGCCGCCTTCTGCCTCTCCTGCTGCTCCCACGACGGGGTGGCGGTGCGGGTGGGGGACGAAATCGTCCCCGGCATCCGCCCCGAGAACGTCGGGCAGCTCTTCGACGACAAGGTGGCGCCTCTCCTCTAGGGGGAGGCGCCCCTCTTTCCTTTTCCGAGAAGGGAGTCCCTATGAACGTCCTCGTGAGCAAGGAGAACGACTGCCGGAGCTGCTACAAGTGCATCCGGAGCTGCCCGGTGAAGAGCATCAGCTTCCACGACGGGCAGGCCAGGATCGTCCAGGGGGACTGCGTCCTCTGCGGGCGCTGCTACCTCGTCTGCCCCCAGAACTGCAAGGAAGTGAGGGACGACAGGGCCAAGGCGAAGGCGCTCCTCCGCTCGGGGAAGGCCGTCTGCTCTCTTGCGCCGAGCTTCCACGCCGCCTATCCCGGCTCCTCCTTCAAGGACATGGAGGAGGCGCTCCTTTCCCTCGGCTTCCGGAGCGTCGAGGAGACGGCCCTCGGGGCGACCCTCGTGAAGAGGCGCTACGAGGAGATCCTTCATGAAGGGAAGGCCGACGTCCTCATCTCCACCTGCTGCCCGAGCGTGAACGCGCTCGTGGAGAAGTACTACCCCGAGCTCGTGCCCTTTCTCGCCCCGGTGATGACCCCCCTCCAGGCCCACGCGAAGGCGATCAAGTCGAGGGAGAGGGACGCGAAGGTCATCTTCATCGGCCCCTGCATCGCCAAGAAGGAGGAAGGGGACATGTCCGAGGGGCTCGTCGACTCAGTCCTCACCTTCCAGGAGCTGGACCTCCTCCTCGAGGAAGCGGGCATCTCCCTCAAGAAGACCTCCCAAGGCGGGGATCGCAAGGAGGAAGGGAAGTGCCGCCTCTTCCCGGTCGAAGGAGGAATCCTCGACACGATGGGGAAGGAGGAGGGGTACCGCTACCTCGCCGTCGGGGGGATGGACGAGACCCTCTCCGCCCTCGAGGACATCAAGGAAGGAAGGGTCCACCATGCCTTCGTCGAGATGAGCAGCTGCCACGGCTCCTGCGTGAACGGGCCCATCATCAGGAAGAGGAATGGCTCGCTCCTCGCCGGGACGATCCTCGTCCGCGATAGCGCCGGCCCCAGGGACTTCCCCGTCGAGCCCATGGAGAAGGGCGCCCTCAGCGCCTTCTTCCACGGGGCGCCCCGTCCCAGGAAAGAGCATAGCGAGGAAGAGATCCGCCGGGTCCTCTCCTCGATCGGGAAGAGGAGCCCCCGGGACGAGCTCAACTGCTCCTCCTGCGGCTATCCCACCTGCCGGGCGAAGGCGATCGCCGTCCTCGAGGGGAAGGCGAGCGAGGAGATGTGCCTCCCCTACCTCATGGCGAAGGCCGAGAACTTCGGGGACACGATCGTCGAGGGGAGCGAGGAGGCGATCCTCGTCCTCGACGAGTCCTTCCATGTCGAGCTAGCGAACCCCGAGATGGCAAGGCTCGTCGGCGCCCCTTCCCCCCAGGACCTGAAGGGGAAGGAAATCAACGCCCTCATGGACCCGGCGCTCTTCGCCCTCACCCTCGGGGGCGAGAAGGTGAAGGACAGGAAGATCTACCTCGCCGAGTACGGGAAGTGCCTGATGGCGACCATCACCTACGAGGAGCGCTTCCACGTCCTCATCGGCGTCTTCCGCGACATCACGAAGGAGGAGGAGCGCCGGAGCGAGGCCCTGGAGAGGGCGAGGAAGACCGCGGAGACGGTCAACGAGGTCGTCGAGCGGAACATGCGGGCGGTCCAGGAGATCGCTTCCCTCCTCGGCGAGAGCGCCGCGGAGACGAAGGTCGCCCTGACGAGGCTCAAGGAAGCCCTCCCGGGAGAGGACGAGGATGGCGTGGACGGCCGATAGGACGGAGCTGGAGTGGGGCTCCCTTTCCCTTTGCAAGAAGGGAGAGGAGCTTTGCGGCGACCAGGTGAGGGCGATCGTCCCCGAGACGGGGGACAGCGTCCTCGTGCTCGCCGACGGGCTCGGGAGCGGCGTCCAGGCGAACATCCTGAGCACCCTCGCCTCGACCCTCCTTTCGCGGATGGTGGAAGGGGGGCTCCCCCTCCGCGAGGCGGTGGACGCCCTCGCGCGCACCCTCCCCGTCTCGAAGGACCGGGGGAACGTCGCCTACTCGACCTTCACGATCGCCAAGGTGACCCCCGAGTGGTCCTTCACCATCTATAACTTCGATAATCCCGAGCCCCTCTTCCTCCACGGGGGGAAGGAGACCCCCCTCCTCTGGGACGACCTCGAGATCGGGGGGAAGGCCGTCAGGAGGGCCAGGGGAAGGCTCGCCCCGGAGGACGCCCTCCTTCTCATGAGCGACGGGGCGGTATACGCCGGGGTGGGGGAGACCCTCAACTTCGGCTGGACGAGGAAGGAGATCGGCTCCTACATGGAGGCCCTCTTCTCGCCCGGCCTCTCGGCGAAGAACCTCGCCACCCTCTTGGTCGACCACTGCCGCGTCCTCTATAATTCGCGCCCGGGCGACGACACGACCGCCCTCGCCCTCCGGCGAAGGAAGAGGGTGAACGCGAACCTCCTCGTCGGCCCGGCGACGAACCCCGAGGACGACGGGAAGATGATGTCCCTCTTCTTCAGCAAGGAGGGGAAGCACCTCGTCTGCGGGGGGACGACGGGGAAGGTGTGCGCCCGCTACCTCGGGACGAAGGTGGAGCCCACCCTCGACTACCCCGACCCCATGATCCCGCCCATCTCCCATATCGATGGGGTGGACCTCGCCACCGAGGGAGTCATCACCCTGAACGCGCTCGTGAGGCTCGCCGAGGACTACCTCGGGAAGAACGAGCGCTACTTCGACTGGTCCTACAAGGAGGACGGGGCCTCCCTCCTCGCCCGCGTCCTCTTCGAGGAGGCGAGCGACATCAGCTTCTTCGTCGGCTGCGCGGTGAACCCCGCCCACCAGGACCCCTCCCTCGGGATCTCGATCGCGACGAAGATGCAGCTCGTCGAGGCCCTCGCCCAGTCCCTCCGCAGGATGGGGAAGCACATCCGCGTCGCCTATTTCTAGAAAGGAGCGCCCATGAACAAGTTCGACACCCAGGTGCAGGAGCTCAAGTACCGCGTCCTCCGCGAGGTGGCCTCGAGCTACCTCCGCGGCACGCTCGAGGAAGACCTCCAGGACATCCCGAGGAAGATCGCCCCGGGCCCGAAGCCCTCGATGCGCTGCTGCGTCTACAAGGAACGGGCGATCGCCGCCGAGCGCGTCAAGCTCGCCATCGGCGGGGACAAGGAGAACCCCAACATCCTCGAGGTCATCGAGGCCGCCTGCGACCAGTGCCCGATCGGCGGCATGACCGTCACCGACGCCTGCCGCGGGTGCCTGGCGCACCGCTGCGCCCAGGCCTGCCGGCTCAACTGCATCTCCTTCGGGACGGACCTCCGGGCGCGGATCGACAAGACGCGCTGCGTGAACTGCGGGCTTTGCATGAAGGCGTGCCCCTATGGCGCGATCCTCAACCACAAGCGCCCTTGCGAGGCCGCCTGCAAGGTCGGGGCCATCCGCATGAGGGAGGACCAGATCACCGAGATCATCGAGGAGAAGTGCACGCGCTGCGGGGCCTGCAGCTACATGTGCCCCTTCGGCGCGATCATGGACAAGAGCTACATCCTCAAGTGCCTCGACATCCTCAAGGAAGGGGAGAAGGGCGACTCCGTCCCCTACATGATCGTCGCCCCCTCGATCTCGAGCCAGTTCCACTACGCGAAGCTCGGCCAGGTCGTCATGGGCATCGAGAAGATGGGCTTCCGGAATGTCGTCGAGGCCGCCCTCGGGGCCGACATGGTCGCCTACGAGGAGGCCAAGGAGCTCGAGGAGAAGGGAGTCCTCACCTCCTCCTGCTGCCCGGCCTTCGTCCGCTACATCGAGACCGCCTTCCCCGAGCTCAAGGACAAGATCAGCCACAATCTCTCCCCGATGGCGATGATCGCGCGCTACGTCAAGAAGACCGACCCGAGGGCGAAGATCGTCTTCTGCGGGCCCTGCATCGCCAAGAAGATGGAAATGTTCGACGAGAAGTCCCGCGCCTACGTCGACTGCGTCATCACCTTCGAGGAGCTCCAGGCCCTCATCGACGCGATGGGGATCGACCTCAAGTCCCTCGAGGAAAGGCCCCTCGACAACGCCTCCTTCTTCGGGCGCATCTTCGCAAGGAGCGGAGGGCTCACCGAGGCCGTCAAGGAAGCCCTCACGGAGCAGGGAAGCTCCTTCGAGGCGAAGCCTATCGCCTGCTCGGGGCTCGAGGAATGCAAGAAGGCCCTCATGGCCCTGAAGCGCGGGAACCCTCCCTTCAACTTCATCGAGGGGATGGCCTGCGTCGGCGGCTGCATCGGCGGCCCCTCCTGCCTCACCCACGAGGTCAGGGACGCGGCGAGCGTGGACAAGTACGGCCACGAGTCGCGTGAGAAGACGATCGAGGGGGCGATCCGCTCGGTCATGGCGATCGGGGAGTAGCCTCGCGGAAGGCTTCCGGGAATCCTCAGGAAGGGGCAGGCGAGGGGGTCTTTCCGGGGACGGGGCGATCTTGTGAAAATCTTTCTCAGCAATTTCCTGGAAGCGCTTTATAATTCACCCAAATCAGGAGGAAGACATGTTCGGAACTAAGAAGACCGGCCCCGCCGAGAGCGGGGGCGCCCTCGAGCGGGCGAAGGCGAGGATGGCGGCCGCCCTCGACGCGAAGGGAATCGAGTACCGCGACGAGCGGGACGAAAATCAGTTCGTCGCCATCTTCGACAATGGCGACCGCAAGGTCGTGATCAAGCTGGACGAGGTGAACAACGGGAACGCCGTGAACGTGCGCTTCGTGCTCTACGTCTCGCTTCCCGACCCCGTCGACTACCCCCTCTTCCTCGAGTGCCTCAACATCGCCGAGAACGCGCTCGTGGTCGGGGACATCCACATCCTCGAGGGGGACGGGCAGGACTTCCTGGCCGCAGACGCCGGCTTCCGCTTCGTCGGGAGCGAGATCACCCCCTCCACCGTCCATGCCTACTGCAATCGCGTCATAGGGACGCAGAAGGGCTTCTTCGGGCAGCTCCTCGCCGTCGCCCGCGGCGAGATCAGCTCCGTGGAGGAGTTCCGGAACAAGCTTTGATCGAAGGAGGAAGATAGAAGATGTTCGGCAAGAAGACTGCGCCCCAGCAGCCCGCGACGGGCGGGGCGACCCCTCTCGACAGGAGGATGCGCCAGGCCGTCATCGAGGCGATGGACGACCTCGGCTACAAGTACGACACGAAGGACGGGAACATCGTCGCGACCTTCAAGGGCGACTCCCGCGACTCGCTGCTCCTCATCATCCTCTTCCATGAGGAGACGGATACCTCCTACCCGTGGATCCAGACGGTGTGCCCCATCGACATCGACGGGATCGCGAACCGCCCCCTCTTCCTGGAGGGCCTCGCCTACGCGAACACGAACAACGGGAAGATGGGCCGCTTCGTCCTTTCCTCGGACAACAAGCGCATCGACTACCAGGAGGGGACCGCCTTCGGAAGCGACGACATGGGGATGCAGTTCGCCCGGGGCGCCATCCAGCGCACGATCGCCTGGGGCGACGAGGAGCTGACCTGCCTCAAGGAACTCGCGGAGGGGAAGTATTCCTCCTTCGAGGAGTTCAAGAAGGCCTACATCGAGTGCTGACCCGCTCCTAGGAAGGCCGGGGGAGACCCCGGTCTTTTCCTTTGGCCATAAGGGACGTATCCTCCCCTCATGGAAGAGCTCCAGGCGCGCCTCCTCCGTTCCCTCATGGAGGAACGTCCTTCCTTTCGGCCCGTCGGGCCGGGAAGGTTCCTAGACGAGGGGGAAGGGATACGGCTCTCCTTCTCCTTCGAGGAGAAGGGTTTCTCCCTCCTTTCGAAGGCGCGGGCGGAGATCCCTTGGGAGCAGGAGGCGGGAGCCAGGCTATACGAGGCGCTCGAGCGGATGAACGAGGGCGCCCTCTGGGGCCGCTTCCTCATGCGGAAGGGGGAGGAATGCCCCTACCTTTCCTATGAGATCCCCTTCCTTTCCTTCCCCGAGGACGTGGGGGAGAAGACGGTCAAGGCCGCCCTCGGGAACGTGGCCCTCGTGGGGAAGGAGATCCTTCCCTCCCTCGTGAAAGAGGGCTTTCCCGACCTCGCGGGAGAGTGGCTCCCCCTCCTCAGGGAACGGAGGAAACGGGAGTCCCTCCTCGTCCACGAGAGGATCGACGGGCCGGGGAGGCTCTTCCCCTGCGAGCAAAGGAAGGTCCTCCGCGAACTCATGGAGGAAGGGGGCTATCCCTATCAGGAGGACGAGGAGGGGATGCTCGTCTCCTTCCAAAAGGCGGGGAGGGAATGCCCGGTCTCGCTCCGCTACCTGGAGGAGCCCCCGCTCCGGGGGGTGCTCCTCTACGCCTATTCCCCGAGCTTCCCGCTCCTGCCTTCCCAGCGGGGGGAGTGCGCCAAGGCGCTCGGCTACGCCAACGGCGGCTTCGCCCTCGGGAAAGGGACCCTCTTCGGGAATCCCGTGGAGCCCTTGCTCCTGGTGAGGATCATCCACCCCATCTTCGAGGGGGAGCTGGTGGGGGCGAGGAGGGTCCGCCACGCGATGGCCCTCGTCGAGTTCGGGATGCGGAGGTTCCTCCCTCCCTTCCGGATGCTCGCGGAAGGGACGCTCAAGGACTTCCGGGAGTTCCTTGGGGCCTTCCGGGGGCGCTAGCCCTTCCTTCTCCTCTCGTGGAGGGCGTATAGGGCGATCGAGGCCGCGTTATCGAGATTGAGGGAGTCCACCCCCTCTTCCATCGGGATGAGGACGGGGCTCCCTCTTTCCTTCCATTCCTTCCCGAGACCCCTTCCCTCGTTCCCGAAGGCAAGGGTGAGGGGGCCCTTGAGGTCCGCCTCCCGGAGGGGGGTCGCCCCGTCCAGCATGAAGGGGAGGATCTTCCTTCCGGGGAAGTCCTTCGCGTATTCCTCGAAGGAAGGGTACGTCCGGATCCTCGTCTGGAAGTAGGCGCCCATCGAGGAGCGGACCGCCTTCGGGGAATGAGGGTCTCCCGCGGGGAGGAGGAGGGCGAGGGAGTGGACGCCGAAGGATGCCATGGAGCGCATGATCGTCCCGATGTTCCCGAGGGTGCCCGGGCTTTCGAGGAGGACGTGGTCCTCGTCCTTGGGAAGAGGCTCCTCCCTCACGAGGAACTCCCCGATCGCGTAGCAGCTTTCCTTCTCGCTTTCCCGGAAGATCTTAAGGTTGTTCTCGAAGACAGGGACATGGATTTCCCTCGCCAGGGCGGTGAGCTCCTTCCTCGTCCTCTCCTCCCTCAGGAGGGGGGACAAGTAGAGCTTCCGCGCGACCTCCCTCCCCTTCCTCAGCATCTCGTAGCAAAGGGTCGTCCCGAGGGCGAGTCCGATTCCCTTCTCACGTCCATACCGTTCCATGGCATCACTATAGGGCAGGGGATAGAATCGCTCCATGGGATATCAGGGAACGAACGTCCTTCTCGAGGAACGGGAGAGGATCGGGAAGGGGGAGAGGACCTTCTCCTTCTTCCTTAGGGAAGGGAAAGCTCCCCTTGGGGGAATCTCCCTCAGGGACATCGGGGAAAGAGGGGGCCTCCTCTCGCTTTCCCTAAGAGGGGAAACGCCCCTTCTGGAGGAAGCCTTCTCCTTCCTCCTCTACCTCCTCTTCCTCCGGGACGGGAAGGAGTTCCTCCTCGGGAAGGAAGGGTCGCCCCTCCTTCCCAAGGCCGGCTTCCTCCCGCGGAGGGACGTCCTCCTCCCCCGGGGGAACGGGACCCTCGGGGAGGGAAGCCTCCTTTCCCTTCGAAGGAAGGACTGGCTCATGTCCCTCAAGGGGAAGTACCGCTTCAGGATGGAGGACGACCTTTATCCTCTCCGGAAGGAAGGGTGGGAGGAACATCCCCGCATCATCGCCCGGGGGCTCGTCCTCGACGAGGAGGGGAAGCTGCTCCTCCACGAGATCCGGAGGGACGACGCCTTCGGGAAGGAAGGCTACCTCGAGACCCCCGGAGGAGGCGTTGACCGGGGCGAGACCCTCGAGGAAGCCCTTAGGAGGGAATGCCTCGAGGAGCTGGGAAGGGATGTCGTGCCCCTCCTTTACCTCGGGTCCGTCGAGGACGAGTACCGCGTCATCGGGAGGAGGAACATCACGCATTTCTTCCTCGCGAAGGCCGTGGGGGAGAAGGAGCCCCTCCATATGGTGTCCCGCGGGGACTCCCTCATAGAGAGGACGCTCGCCCTGCGCCCGCGGGAGGCCCTCGCCCTGATGAGGGAGAGGAACCAGGAGGGGAAGGTGGGAATTCTCGTGAGGAGGAGGGAGGAGCCTTTCCTTTCCCTCCTTCCTTGCTTCAGGAAAACGCTTCCCCCTCTTGAAAGCCCCTTCGGGGCCGGGATAAAGTAAGCCCGTGAAGAAGCGCGCCTTGGAAAGAAGGGTCGATCATAGGGATGGCCTTCTTTCCTCGCACGCGGAGCTTCTCCGGGAGGAAGCCCTCTAGGGGAGGGCCCCGGGGAAGCGGAAGGAGACCAGGATGAAAGGTATCTGGAACAGGCTCCGTCTCGCCCTCCTCGGGGGCATCCTCGCCTTCGCGGGCGCCGGCATCGTCTCTCCTCTAGCAGGGGGGGTCGTTGCGGAAGCCGCGCCTGGGGACTACATTCAGATCACCTCGGCGGACCAGCTCAAGAACGGGCAGTACGTAATCGGTGATGTCGATAGCTACGGATTGCTTTACGAGATTTCTGACAAATGGGGTCAGGTAAGCACAACCGATGAACCTCTCGTTTTTACTCTTGAACTAGCAGAATCCGGTTCTTTCTGGCTCAGTTGCGACAGTGGTTATTTGGTGGTCCCGACTTCCAATACCATCAACCTACAAACTTCAAGACCCGCAACTGCAAACGTTGAGTTTGTTAGAACCAGTTCCGGAAAAACTGGAATCGGGAATAGCACTAGGCTGCTGATGCTGAATTCCGGGAGACTGCGTTTCTATACCAGCAGTCAAACCTACCCCACTGCAAAGCTCTATTGGATTGAGGAAGCGATTGCTTCTGGCGATTACGTTGAATCGATTGAAGTTTCTCCCTCTTCTATCAATGCTACCTCGGGCCACGCCGTTGATCTCTCTGAATTCCAAGTAACTGCAGGCGGCGAGGCCTACGAGCACTACACTGCCGAAATCGGGACGAAGACCGGCGATAGCTTTGCGGCCAGGGATTTCGTCGAGTCCGGTGTCACTTTGTACGCCATTGGGGACAACTGCATCCGGTTCACCGCGAGCGATCCGATTTCCGCCGAGGACGATGGGCATGCCTATGCAGATGTTAATATCACCCTCACTGTTCCGGAGGCGGTTTCTGTTACCGTTGATCCGAGCGAAGCCGAGACCATCGTCGACGGGACTATCCAGCTGACCGCTACAGTTCTTCCTGCGGGCGCCTCCCAGGAAGTGACTTGGTCCACTGAGAATTCTGATATCGTTTCCGTCACTGATGCAGGTCTGGTTACTGGGCTGAAGGGCGGCGAGGCAACTGTTGTCGCAACAACTCCGAACGGCAAGACGGGTAGCGCCACGATTACCGTTTCAAATGAAGTTGTCGGGCAGACGAGGCTTGCCGGGAATGGTGGCCAAACTGACGTCGAAGGGGTTGTGAGAGGGGATACGGCTGTTTGGGAGGTCAAGGACCGCTTTACCCTGACTCAGTATCCGAACTCCTCGACTACCACTCCTGTCGTTACTAATGCGGATATTCGTGTATATAAAAAGCACTCACTGGTTCTTGAACCTTTCGCGAATGTCCGCATTACTTCAGTTGAAATGAAGGCTCTAAGCGACAGGTATGGCTTTGACAACGCATCGCTTGAAAATGCCACGAGAACTGGGACGAATACTGAAGGCGTGCTAACTCCAATTGATGGCAGCAAGTCGATTACTATCACGCAAAGCGGCGATGAACAGGTTCGTTTCGAATATCTGATTGTCCACTGGGTTTATGCCATGCCAGTTGAGTTCGGCATTCTTGCTAGCGTCCAAGTCAACACTACTCCCACTAGACTCTCCTACATGACGGGGG
The DNA here is from genome assembly GCA_949289845.1 of uncultured Bacillota bacterium. GTDB lineage: Bacteria > Bacillota_I > Bacilli_A > RFN20 > CAG-826 > UBA4951. The sequence goes on along the minus strand of CASEPN010000001.1, from coordinate 683,264 downwards.
ATGCGGCCAGCCTCGAGGGACTTTCGGTTATTGCCTATGACTCGGAAGGCAATAGCGAGGTCGTCTCTCTTGATGACGAAGGTCTCACCATCACCCCTGCTGAAGGTTATGTCTTCACCGAAGAGGATGTTGGGGATCACCAGGCCGTTGTCAGCTACACCAGAGGGGATGTCACTGTCAGCGCGGAAACAACCTGGACCTATCACGTCGAGGTTCTTCAGACCACGGAGTACGTGAAGGCTACCTCCGTCAACGACATTCTCCTTGGGGATGAGATCATCATTGTCGGCACCAATGGCGGTAAGACTTACGCGATGGGCGCCCAGAGCGGAAGCTACCGCGGTGGTGTTGAGATCGATGCGCCTGTTGACGGGAAGATTACTATCGCTGACAACGTGACGGACGTCGCCCGCATCACTGTTCGCGTGTCTGCTGTATCCGAAGGCTCCCTCTCCCTTTATGACGGAGAAGGCGACGATGAAGGATATCTTGCGTCTGGCAATTCCAAGAGCAACGACCTTTACACTAACGATTCTGCTGACGGGAATTCTTCTTGGATCCTCGCTTCTTCCGGGGATTCGCTTACCCTGACCGCCGTGGAAGGGAATGCTGAAGAACCACGGACAAGTTTCCGTTTCAATTACGTTAAAGACGCTCCCCGCTTCACTTGCTACAGGACTTCGACTTCTAGCGCACAGCCTCACGTCGAGATCTATGTGCGTGCGCACGTTGCCGCAGATCAGGCCGATGAGCTCACCCGCTACATGATGGAGTCCGACACCCAGGACCAGTGCCTCACGAAGTTCGAGATCGCCAAGGACGCCTACCTCAACAGGATGGGGGAGGATGGCCGCGAGCTCTTCAAGACCGGGGACACCTACCTTGACGCAAAGAATCGCTACGAGGCCTGGGCGAGGCACCTCGGCCAGCTTCCTTACGAGGAAGGCGCGGTCCAGGCGTTCCGCTTCTTCAACGGGAACGAGGGCTCCATGAACTGGGCGATCGCCGGGGCGTCGCTCGGGATCGCGGTCCTGGGCGCCGCAGGCTACCTCTTCTATCGCAAGAAGAAGGTCGCGAAGTAATCCAAGCTTCCTGGGGAGGGCGGGTTCGCCCTCCCTTTTCCGTTGGTTTCCCGTTATCCTTCGCGTTGGAGATATCTTGATGGAAGAGATCCGGTTCACTGAGAAAGAGTTCCAAGAGGCGTCCGGCCTTTTCCGGGAACGGAGGGCGTTCCGCATCGCCTCGTATGTCTTCCTGGGGCTTTCTGCCATCGCCCTGATCCTTGGCTTCGATGTCCTCTACGGGGTGAAGATCGAGCCTCCTGAGGGAAGCGACCTCGGGACGGGGATCGCGATGGCCTTCGCCCTCATGGCGATCTACGCGGTCGCCGTCGTCCCCATCTTCATCGGCTTCGCCCTCCTTATCCTCGCGATATCGCTTCTTCTCGCCGGGCTTCTCATCAAAAGGAAGAAGGCCAAGGGATATCGGGAGCGAGTCCTTTCCTTGGCAGGTCCTGGAGGGAAGGAAAGGGAGAGGCTCCTCATGAAGTCCCTTAGGAAAAGGGACTACGAGGGCTTCCTCGCCCTCCAGGGGCCCCTGGACGAGGCGCCGGGGAACTAGCCTTCCTCCCTTGCGCGCCTTTTCTCTTCTCCCTATACTTACGCCCGCTGGCGGATGTGGTGAAGGGGTTAACACAACCGGCTGTGAACCGGTCATTCGCGGGTTCAACTCCCGTCATCCGCCCCAGTAGGATACCTAGCGGCCCGGAAGAGGGCCGCTTTTCGTTTCCCTATGCCCCTCTTCTTCCTTTCGGGGCATACTATGGGCGTATGGACGCAGGAGAGAAGATCGCTACGAGGAGGAACGCCCTCCGCCTCAGCGTGGACGACCTCGCGAAGAGGTCGGGGATTCCCTTCGACAGGATCGAGACCCTCGAGTCGAACGAGGAGCAGCCGAGTGCCGAGGAATACCTCAGGATCGCGACCGCGCTTGGGACGACTCCGGAAGAGCTCATGCCCGACGGGCTCGACGCCGGCGTAACACGGGTCGATCCCAAGACCGGGGCCGTCCAGGAAGCGCGGACGAAGAAGAGGAGGATGAGCCCGACCTCCGCGATCGTCCGGGTGATCCTTTGCCCGATTCTCGCTCTCGTCGCCCTGGCGATCTTCATCGTGACGCTCCTCGGCCTCATCGTCGAGTTCGTGGACTGGCTCTTCGTCGTGGTCCTTATCTCGGGAGGGGCCCTCTTCGCCCTTGTCGAGGAGACGGTCCGCGCGGTTCGCTACCTCATCCACTACCGCAAGGGAAAATAAGAAAATCCCCCGTAGATCGCGCACGGAATAGGGAAACTGGGCTAGACTATCCCCGATGAAAGATAAGGGAACGAACATCCTCCTTCTCCTCACCCCGAAGGCGCAGGTCGAGTATCTCTTCGACGACTTCACCGTCCGCCAGGCGATCGAGAAGATGAAGGAGAAGCGCTACAGCATGATCCCCGTGATCTCGCGCGAGACGGGGAAGTACCTTTATTCCCTCCGGGAAGGGGACTTCCTCTACTACCTCGCCGAGCGGCACCTTTCCTTCCCCGAGCTGGAGAGGCGCCCTCTTGCGAGCATCCCTCCCTCCAGGGACATCCGCGCGGTCCCTGTCTCGGAGTCCGTTCCCGCCCTCTTCAAGACGATCCTCGGGCAGAACTTCGCCCCCGTCGTCGACGACCAAGGGGTGTTCATCGGGATCGTGACGAGGATGAAAGTCATGGACGCCCTGATGCCGGAGGGGAAATGAAAGAAGGCCCGCGGGCCTTCTTTTCATATCTGGCGGGACCTCCCCTATAGCTGGTCGTAGAGGTTCCCGTAGATCGCTTCCTTCAGGACGTCCGTGTCCTCGTCCTTGCATTCCGCGGCTACGGTGATGACAGCCTCCTTCCCAGGGAAGACGATGGAAAGCTGGCTGTACTTCCCGTCCATCCGGAAGGAGCCATGGGGGCCGAGCCAATAGAGGTAGGAGTAGGGCCCTCCCTCGATCTGCTTCTTTTTGCACTCATGGATCCAGGAGGAGGGGACGAGAGCCTTCCCTTCCCACTTCCCGTCCTGGAGCGCGAGGAGCCCGAGCCTATGGAGCTCGTCGATCGAGAGGAAGAGCCCGCCCGCGCCGAAGGTACGTCCTTTCGGATCGCTTTCCCATGTGGGCCTCGGGATCCCGAGAGGACGGAAGAGGCGGGGAGCCAAGTAGTCCCTGAGGCTCATCCCCGCGCGCTTTTCGATGAGGACACCCATGAGATAGGGGCCGACGTTGCTATAGAGGAAGCGCTCCCCGGGGTGGTGCGTGAAGGGTATACGGAAAGCCTCTCTCACCCAGTCCTTCCCTTCTGGGATTTGGGTCCGGTCCTTCCCCATGAGCCAGGACTTTTCCTGCCCAAGCCCCATCGTGAGGAGGTCCCTTACCCGGGCTTCCGGGAGAGTCCCGGTCCTCTCGGAAGGGACTTCCTCCGGGAAGGCGTCGAGGAGGCGTTCCTCGAGGGAGAGAAGCCCCTCCTTGAGAGCGATCCCCGTCGCGAGCGAGGTCACGGACTTCGTCGCGGAGTAGATGTTCCTCCGGCAGGGGTCCTCGTAGTCCTTGGAGGCGATGAGGTCCCCTCCCTTGCTCACGCGGATCCCGTTCACGTGGACGAGGCGGGCGACCTTGTCGAAGTACTCAAGATTCATAGACGTCTCCTTTTTCAAATCGATTATCGCATGAATTCCCACCCCCGGGCGCGCTTGGCATAATCTCCGCCATGGCAATCGCGCTTCTTCTCTTGATCTACCTGACCTTCGTGGGGCTCGGGCTCCCGGACACCGTCCTCGGGAGCAGCTTCCCAGCGATCTCGGAGGCGCTGAACCTCCCAGGGGACTACGCGGGCTACATCGGGATGGTGGTGTCCCTCTTCACCATCCTTTCCTCCTTCCTCTCGAGCTTCTTCCTCCAGAAGGTGAAGACCTCCGTCTACGTCTTCGTCTCCGTTCTCCTCACCGCGGCGGGGCTCCTCCTCTTCTCCTTCGTCACCGCGGAGTTCTGGTGGGCATTCTTCCCGATCGCCGTCCTCATGGGGTTCGGGGCCGGGGGAGTGGACGCGGCGCTCAACAACTACGTCGCCCTCCACTACAAGGCCGTCCACATGAACTGGCTCCACTGCAGCTGGGGCGTGGGGGCGAGCCTCGGGCCCCTTCTCGTCGGGGCCCTCATCGATCCTCAGACGAACCAGGGCTGGGACTGGGGGGTCAGGACCATCGCCTTCATCCAGTGCCTCATCGCCCTCCTCCTCTTCCTCGGGATCCCCCTATGGGACAAAGTGGCGAGGAAGAAGAAGGAGGAAGGGGACAAGGCCCCCGAGGAGGAGATGCCCGTCCAGAAGGGCGACCACCGGAAGCTTCTCAAATCCCCTCTTTTCTACCTATGCGCGGTCGGCTTCTTCTCCTACTGCGCGATGGAGACGACGACCGGCTTCTGGACCCCGAGCTTCCTTTATAACGCGCTCGGGGTCGACTCCTCCCTCTCGGCGACCCTCGGGTCCTGCTTCTACCTCGGCATCACCATCGGACGCTTCCTTTCGGGCCTTCTTTCCTTCCGCATCTCGCCGAAGAATCTCATCCGGGGAGGGGAGGGCCTCATCATCCTCGGGTCGCTGCTCGCCCTGATGGGGGCCTTCGGAGGGAACTACATCCTTAGCTCCGCGGGGATCGGCCTGGTGGGGCTGGGGTGCGCGCCCATATACCCGGCGATCATCCTCCTCACCCCTTACCGGTTCTCGAGAAGGATCAGCCAGGTGGCGATGTCCCTCCAGATGGCGGTCGCCTACATGGGGAACCTCATCCTTTCCCCTCTCTTCGGCCTCTTCGCGGAGTCGCTTGGGAGAGATGGCTACCTCCTCCTTCCGGTCGTCCCCCTCTTCTTCGGGGCACTTATGCTCGTCGTCCACGAGATCGGGAACGGAATGCTCAGGAAGCGGGACCTTGCAATGAATGACGAGGAACGGGAGCAGTACCGGATCGAGCGATAGAAAAAGCCGGCCCCGGATGGAGCCGGCCGGTGATTGCCTATCGTCCCCTTACTGGAGCTCGGGGTCCGGGATGTAGTCCTCTTCGTCAGAGAACAGCGGTCCCTGGGCGGCGATTTCCTCGAGCCTGAGGCTGTAGAGGGCGCCCTGCTCCACGTCGGTAAGAATCGGCTTGACGACGTTCTTGTCCATAGAGTTTTTGTCCTCCTTTCCCGTTGTCCCGGGTTCTTTCTCCCCTTGGGACGACACCAATATAGTGCCCGGGAAAGACACTTCAAGCGACTTGCTTGTGAAAGCCGTTTCTGTAAGCGTTTCCTCAATAACTCATTAATGAATATCTAGTGTTCATCGAATGTTATTTGATGCTTCTTGTATGCGGTTTCATATCGGGGATGTTGTCTCATGATGTTGCCTAGGTCATGTTTTCATAGGGGGAGGCGGACCTCTCCCATCGAAAAAGGCGGCCTCCCTGAGGGGCCGCCCTGGCTAGGCGATCTTCTTGAGGAACGCCCGCCTCCTCTTGTGGAGGACGGTCTCGAAGCGCGACCAGTTGTTCTGGATGTTCTCGTTGTCCTCGAGGTTGAGGTTCGTCTCGCAGTGCTCGATGTTCCCTTCCTTCAGCATGAGCTGGAGCTCGTGGAAGATCGCCCAGGCCACCCCGCTGTTCTGATACTTCCTGTCGATCGCGATGAGGGCGAGGTCGAGGACCTTGGGCTTTCTCACCGCGCGGAGGAGGCGGAGGAGCGCGATAGGAGTGAGCCTGCCCCCGGACTTCTGGAGGGCTTCCCCGATCGAGGGGAAGCAGAGCCCGACGCAGACGACCTTGTCATTCTCGTCGACGATGATGCGGAGCCAGCGCGCGGAGATGACGAGCTTGAACGTCTTGATGAGCTCCTGCCTCTCGCCCTTGGAGAAGGGGACGGTCTGGTATAGGTCCTTGTAGGCGTCGTCGATGAGGTCGAAGAAGGCGTCCCCGTAGCGGTCCACGATCTTCCTCGTCGACATCCCGCGGACGACATGGAGCCTCGCCCGTTCCATCGTCCTTTGGACGATCCGCCCGATCTTGGGGTCGATCTCCTTGGGGGCGAAGATCTTCCTCTCCACCCAGTCGACCTCCTTCTCGTACCCTTCCTTCTCGATGAGGCGCTGGTAGTAGTCGAAGTTATATTGCTCCTCGAAGGTCGAGAGCTGGTCGAAGCCCTCGATGAGGAGGCCCTCGCGGTCGAGGTCGCTGTAGCCGAGGGGGCCGCATACCTCGTCCATTCCGCGTTCCCTGGCGAACTCCTCGACCTTGGAAAGGAGGAGATGGGCCACCTCCTGGTCGTCGATCGCGTCGAACCTCGTGAAGCGGACCCTCTTCTGGCCCCTTCTCTCGTTGGATGTCCTGGAGAGGATCGCCTGGACGCGCCCGACGATCCTCTTCCCGTCATAGACGGAGTAGAAGGCGACCTCGTTGTCCTTGAGGTGGTAGTCGTCCTTCCGGAAGAGCTTCATCTCGTCCCCGTATAGGGGCGGGACGAAGTAGGGGTTCCCCTTGTAAAGGCGGAGCGGGAACTCGATGAAATCGCGGATTTCCTTCCTGCTTCTTACCTCTATGAGCTTGTACATTCCCTCTCCTCCTTAAGTCGCAAGTATTTTGGGCGAAGGAGCGGGGAAATGCTCCCTACTCCTCGGAAACTGACTCGGAGAACGCCTTTTCCCTCGCGATTTGCGCGTTTCTTTCCCATTTCGGGAAGAGGGAAAGGAACCAGCGGTGCTTCTTCTTGAACTCCTCGTCCTCCTTCGGGGAAGAGGATTCGATGGCTCTGAGGGGATACGCCCCGTTCACCTTCCACCGGTCGAAGAGACCCATATGGATGGCGTCCTCCGGGCAATGGAAGGCGCAGCGCATGCATAGGAGGCAGTCCCTTCCGAAAAGGATCTTCCCTTCCTCAAGCCTTATGTTATTCCTCGGGCAGGAACGGACGCAGCGGAGGCAGGAGACGCACCTAGTGGGGTCTACTGCGTAGCCATGTGCCGCCACGGGGCCGGCGAAGCGCTCGATCCGGAAGAACCACCCGACGGGGGAGAGGAGGACCCTTTCCTTAGGGGAGGACGTCTCATCTTTCCCGAGCTTCCTCAGGAAGGCGTCGAGCAGGAGGCGGTCGCCCTCCAGGATCCTCTTCACCAGGAAGTCCGGGTAGCGGAAATGGATGTTGTAGGGCATGAGGAGATGCCATTCCCCATAGAAGGGCTTCCTGGAGCGCCTGATCTTCCGGAGCAAAGTCCGTGAGGAGGCATCGTTCAGGAAGTGGGGCTCCCCGCTTTGCTTAAGGATCGCGTAGGCTCTGCCACGTGAGAAATTGAGCTTCCTTATGTACCTCTCGTAGTCCAGGGGCATGTTGAAGGCATGGATCGGATAGCTGAAGACGACGAGGTCGAACTCCCCGATGTCCGGGGCAGGTCCCTTGTCTCCGATGGAGTGGAGGAGAACGGAAAAATCCCCTTCTTTCTCCATTCTTTTCTTCAATACTTCAAGCATGGCCTTCGTATGGCCGGTGCCCGAGAAGTAAAGGACGAGCGCCTTTCCCTTCATCTTGCCTTCCAGCCAAGGGCGAAGGAAAGCGCCTCCTTGGATTCCTCCTTCAGCCAATCGGGAAGCTTCGTTTCCCCTGGCTTCCCCCACGCATGGAAGAGCCCGCGGGGGCCTAGCCACCTTCCCTTTCCGTCGAAGTCCCTCGCCCCGGCCTCGTAGACGGAAAGGCACGCTTTTCTCGGGGGCATGAAGATCTTCCTCATGATGGGAGGGGCGACCTTGTAGAACCAGGAAGGGTAGGCCTTGTTCTTGGGGTCGAAGAGGTTGGTGCAGCTCACCCCAGGGTGGGCGAAGCGAACGTCCGCGCCTTCATCCTGAAGCCCAATGAGCGCGGACATGAGGAGGCTTTTCGAAAGCGCGTAGCTCATCGTCCTCCCGCCCGCGCCGTTCATCGTCTCCTCAGGCCTCGCCCAGTCGATCGCCTCCCGCGCCTTCCTCGTCTTCCAGAGGGTCGCCGTGAGGGAGGAGACGGCGACGATGCGGATGCCAGGACATATTTCCAGCAAGGCACGGATGAAGCGGACGGGCTCCACGTAGTTGATGAGGTAGGTCCTCTCGAGACCCGAGGATACGTCCGGGGCCTGGTGGTAGATTCCGGCGACGTTGAAGAAAAGCCGGCATCCGGAGGAGCGGATCTCTTGAAGGGATTCCTCGAGCGTCTCAGGAAGATCGAAGTCGAAGGCAAGGACCTTCGCCTTGGTCCCGTACTGCTTCTTGAACTTATCTGCGAAGGCCTCTCCCTTCTTCACGTCCCTCACCAGGAGGAGAAGCTCCGCGCCTTCCTCGGCTAGGCGCTCGGCCAGGGCGCTCCCGATGCCGCCGGTCGCCCCGTTGAGGGCGACGGGCCTCCCCAGGATATCGGCAGGGATCTTGGAAGAAGGCTGGGTCTCTTGCATAGGAACATTTTACAAGGCAGGGGGCCACTCCATCCATAAGCCCCTCCTCTTTCCCAACATCCAGCAAGCGGAGTCGGATAGAATCGCCGCATGGACTTCCAATACCGGACGGCGACTCCAGATGACCTCCCTGAGATACTTTCCCTGAGGCGGGAGGTGATTCGGGGGCTAGAGGAGGAGGGGCTTTTCATCTGGGACGATGAATATCCTTCCGGGCCCCTTTTCGCCGAGGATATCCAAGGCGGGCGCGCCCGGCTCCTTGTTTCGGGAGAACGGGTTCTCGGCTTCGCGTCCCTAGGGGTGGCGGAGGAAGAGTTCGGGGAGGGGGTCTTCGATGTCCCTGGACTCATGACGTTCTCGCGCCTGATGGTCCGGAAGGAGTTCCGGGGGATGGGAGGAGGGCGCGCTCTCGTCGGAAGCCTCCTGCAGGAGCTCAAGGAGCAGGGCGCCCCCGGGGTGGGGATCCTCGTCCACCCGGTGAACGCGGGCGCGCTTCGCTTCTACGGGAAGCTTTCCTTCGAGGATCTCGGCCCCATCAGGAACGAGTGGGGAGAGTTCGTTCGCCTCCGCTTCCTATTCGAGTAGATGGGAGAATGTTTTACAAGATACCATCGAGCATTTTTGATGGTATCCGCAGTTTATGGCAAGTTCGATCTTTGCTAGGTCCTCTAACCTTTCCTCGTTCCTATCCGTTATGCTTAAAGCATGAAGAAGGTCGATGAACGTTATTTCATCCGGAAGCCGGACGAGCCTGCCACGGAGGATATCGACGCGGTCCTCGCGGAAGGGGAGAGCATCCTTTGGCGCGGGAAGCCCAACAAGAAGTCCTACGTCTGGAACAGCGCCCTGAAGTTCATGGGGTTCGCGATCCTCTGGCTTCTCTTCGACGGCTTCGCGATCGTCATGATGGCCTCATTTCCCGGGATGCCCTGGTTTCTCTACATCATCATCGGGGTCTTCTTCCTTTTCCATCTCGTCCCCGTGTGGATGTGGATCTACTCCATGGTGACCGCGGGAAGACGCCACAAGATGGAGGAATATGCCTTCACCGACCGCCGCATCATCGTGAGGAAGGGCTTGGTCGGGGCGAGGATCCAGAGCATCCTCTATAGCGACCTCACTTCCGTGAACCTCAGGGTCGGCATCATCGAGAAGTTGTGCAAGGTAGGGGACATCTACATCGTCGCGGGGAAGGAAACCGCCGTGCTCGAGGACCTCGAGGACCCGCAGTTCCTTTATTCGCGCCTCCAAGGGATCGCCAACGACATCAAGGCGGACATCCTCTACCCGAACGCCCTCCGCCCCGGGGAGAACCCCGGCTACAAGACGAGCTACAGGGGCGAGGACAAGAAGTAGCCTTTCGCCTAGAGATAGCGGCCGGTCAGGCTTTCCGGGGAAGCCTTGATATCGTCGGGAGTCCCTTCCGCGACGATCCTCCCGCCTTCCTTTCCTCCGCCCGGGCCCATGTCGACGACCCAGTCGGCGTTCCGGATGAAATCGACGTCGTGCTCGATCACTAGGAGGGTCGCCCCTTTCCCCACGAGCCCGTCAAGCACGTGGAGGAGGGTTTCCACGTCCTTTGGGTGGAGGCCGATCGTCGGCTCGTCGAAGACGAAGAGGGTGTCTTCCTGCTCCTTCCCGAGCTCCTCGGCAAGCTTGAGCCTCTGGGCTTCCCCTCCGGAGAGGGCCGGCGTGCTTTCCCCGAGCGTGAGGTAGCCGAGCCCCAGCTCTTCCAGGACGGATAGCTTCCGCGCGATGCTCGGATAGCCTTTGAGAAGAAGGCGGGCCCGGGAGACCGTCTCCCCCATGAGCTCAGGAAGGGAAATATCCGTTTCCCCGTGGGAGGGGATCTTGTAACGGAGCGTTCTTTCCGAGTACCTTCCCCCGTGGCAGCGAGGGCAGGGGATCTCGACGTCAGGGAGGAACTGGACGTCGAGGCTGATGGTTCCCGTCCCGTCGCACTCCGGGCAGCGGAGGGAGCCGGTGTTGTAGGAGAAGTCTCCCGCATGAAGGCCGTCTTCCTTCGCAAGATGCGATTTTGCGAATTTCATGCGGAGTTCGTCGTGGATATTCGCGTATGTCGCGACGGTCGAGCGGACGTTCGCCCCGATGGGAGTGGCGTCCACGAGCCGCACCCTCCTTATGCCCTCGTGACGCATTTCAATGACATGGGAGGGGAGAGGCTCCCCCTTCAGGGATCGCTCCATCCCCGCGACCAGGCTTTCGAGGACCATCGTGGTCTTGCCGGAGCCCGAGACGCCGGTCACCGCGACGAGCCTCCCTTTCGGGATCCTCATGGAAAGGGGACGCACCGTGTGGATTGCGCCGGTCCTCATGGAAATCGCCCCGTTCCGGAACATGTCCTCTCTCCCAGCCCTTTTCCGGACGGCGCCCATCGTCCCCTTGAGGTAGGGGGCGATCTGGCTTCCCGGGCATTCGATCGCTTCTTCCAAAGGCCCTTGGGCGATGATTTCCCCGCCATCCGCGCCGGAGCCGGGGCCCATCTCGACGAGATGGTCCGCGGCAAGGAGGATCCGCGGGTCATGGTCCACCAGGAGGACGGTGTTCCCGTCTTCCTTCAGGTCCTCCATGACCTTCAGGAGGCCTTCCTGATTCGATGGGTGGAGGCCGATCGAAGGCTCGTCGAGGACATAGAGGACCCCGGTCGTGCGGTTCCTGACCGCCCGGGCGAGGATGACCCTCTGGCGTTCCCCGGTCGAAAGCGTGCTCCCGGCCCGGTCAAGCGAAAGGTAGCCGAGCCCGAGGGCGACGAGGCGCCTGGCGGGCACGAGGAGGCTTTCGAGGATCGCTTCCGCCATCGGGCGCATTTCCGAGGGAAGGCTTCCCGGGACCTCCTGCGCCCAAGCGAGCAGGTCTTCCAAGGGAAGCGCGCACGCCTCGTCGAGATGGAGCCCGTGGAGAACGGGGTCCCTCGCCCTTCCGGAAAGCCTCGTCCCGTGGCAGCGGGGGCATGCCCCTTCCTTGAGGAAGCGCTCGACCCGCTTCATGCCGCTTTCGTCCTTGACCTTCGAAAGGGCGTTCAGCACGGTCTTCTTCGCCGAGTAGTAGGTGAAGTCCAGCTCCGCCAGCTGCTCCGTCCCTCCCTTGGGGCGATAGAGGATGTGCTTCTTCTCCATCGGCCCGTCGATGACGATCCTTTTCTCCTCTTCCGTCAAATTCTTGTAGGGGACATCCGTCCTCACCCCCATCGCCCGGCATACGTCCGTCATCAAGGACCACATCAGGGATTTCCAGGGCGCGACCGCGCCTTCTTCGATGGAAAGGCTTTCATCGGGGACGAGCGTACTCTCGTCCACCTCCCGCACGATCCCGGTGCCCTGGCACTCGGGGCAGGCTCCTTCGGAATTGAAGGAAAGCTCCTCCGCGGAGGGCGCGTGGAAGTTCTCCCCGCATTCCGGGCAGCGGAGCGCTTTCCCTAGGGCGACGTCCAGCGTGGGCGGGACCATATGCCCGTTCGGGCACTTATGGGAAGCCAGCCTCGAGAACATGAGGCGGAGGGAGCTCAGGAGCTCGCTCATGGTGCCGAACGTCGAGCGGATCCCCGGGACAGGGGGCCGCTGGTGGAGGGCGAGCGCGGCCGGGACGTGCCGGATCTCGTCGACCTCGGCCCTCGTCTCGCCCGTCATCCTCCGCCTCGTGTACGTCGAAAGGGACTCGAGGTAGCGGCGCGACCCCTCGCGGTAAAGCACGCCGAGGGCGAGCGAGCTCTTCCCGGAGCCCGACACCCCGGCGATCCCGACGATCTTACCCAGGGGTATGTCGACGTCGATCCCCTTCAGGTTATGGACTTTCGCGCCCCGGACTTCGATCTTCTTTTCCACAAGACGAGGATACCACCGCCCGGAACAAGGTTGCCCTTTGGAGGGGAAGCGCTATCATTCGCGCTATGGAAATCAAGAAAGCAAGCCTGTTCCTCCTTGCCGCCGGCGCCCTGCTCCTTGCCGGGTGCGGGCAAGGAGACCCTTCTTCCGCTTCCTCCTCCGCCGAGGAGGGAAGTTCCTCCGTGAACGGGGGAGCGAGCGCGAGCGCGTCCGCTTCCGCCGAGGAAGAGGACGGGAAGACCCTCCGCGGCACCTTCCCCAGCGACTGGGACGCCTTCACCGACGACCCCGTCTTCATGGTGTGGGCCTGGGGCGAGGGGATGGACGCCGTCTACTATGAAGGGGAGTCCCTCAAGGAGGAGAACGCGATTGAGATCGTCGTCGACGAGGCGGTCGACGGACTTCTCGTCCAGCGCTGGAACCCGGGCGCGACGATGCTTCCCGAGGAAGGCGCGACCTCCTTCGTCGAGGAGGGCGTCCCCGAGGGCGAGATCTGGAACAAGTCCGAGGACGTCACGGAGTTCGGGGAGGACGGCTCCTTCTCGATCGTCTGGAAGCAGTAGTTCCGATAGGGCATGAGAAAGGGGAGGCTTCGCGGCCTCCCCTTTTGCTGACGCTCTAGGGCGATCACTCGCTCCTGAGGGCGACGACGGGATCCTTCTTCGCGGCGAGGCTCGCGGGGACAAGCCCCGAGAGAAGGGTAAGTCCGACGGAGAGGAGCACCATCACGACGGCCTCCCACCAGGGGAGCGCGGCGATCGTATAGATGCCGGAGAGCCCGCCGACGATGAGGTTGAGGATGATCTGGAGGAGATAGGTCACGAGGATGCCGATGAGCCCGGCGAGAAGCCCCGTGATGAAGGTCTCGGCGTTGAAGAGGCGCTTGACGTCCTTCTTCCGCCCGCCCAGGGAGCGGATGACCCCGATCTCCTTCACGCGCTCGATGACGGAGACATAGGTGATGACCGCGATCATGACGGTGCTGACGACGAGGGAGAGGGCGGTGAAGATGATGAGGGCGGTCGTGATGAGCTCGATGAGGCTATTGACCATCGCCAGGACGATCGAGAGTGAGTCCGTGTAGCGGATCTCGGGACGGTCCTCCGCGCTCAGCTCCTTGCCTCCTACGACGATGGTCCCATCCCCGTTCCAGGCATCGAGGTACTCCTTGACCTTGTCCATCCCCTCGATCTGGTTCGGGTATATCTCGATGGCCAGGGGAGTGTCCCCTCCTCCCAGGGCGTTCAGCGAGACGAGCACCATGTTCTCGAAGGCGCCCGTCGCTCCCTCGAGCATCGTCTGCTCGGTGAAGCTCTGGAGGTAGCCGATCGAGGAAAGGAGCTGTCCCTCGAACGTGTACTGGTAGGGGTAGATCGCGGGGTCCTTGGAGGTGAGGCCGTCCTGGCCCTTTTCCTCGACGTAGCGGACCACCTCGGAATCCTTCGCGTCATCCCTCACCCGGTCCTGGAAGGCCGAGGTGTAGTAGAGCCCGCTATTGAGGCATCCGTAATTCACCCCTTCCTTCTTCCGGAGGATCGCGGTGACCTTTAGGGAAAGGGATTCCTCCTCCCTCCCGCTGTCCTTGTTGGGGGAGTAGACGAAGCTCGGGACGGTGTCGTAGGAAGAGCCCGTGGCCTCGTAGCGCGTGAAGATAGAGTCGTTCGGGTAGTAGAGGAACTCCTTGCCCATCAGTTCCTCGTAGGAGAAGCGGTTCTTCTCAAGCTCGGGGTCGTAGAGGTCGCTTCCGATCGCCTGGTAGACGTTGTTGAGGAACTCTTCCTGGCTGAGGTAGCCCGTCTCGGCGAGGGTGAGGTCGCTGAGGGCGTCGTTCCCGAGGACGATGGCGATCTCGTCCTCCGCCTTTGGAAGGCGGTCCTCGCCTCCTGTCTCGAGGATGTCGTACTGGGAGAGGATGAGCTCGTCGCTATCGGGGAGGAGCGAGAAGGGCTTGGGAAGCATGTTGACGTAGTCGGCGTAGTCGGTGAACTCGGTCTGGGCGAGGATCGAGCGGTAGACGGTGCGGATGGCCTGGAGGGAAGTGACGTAGCCCGGCATCTCGTAGGGAAGGCCCTGGAGGTTGCTCTCGACGTAGATGTTCGTGGAGACGTCGATCCCGTAGTCGAAGACGATGCCGGCGTAGTATTCCTCGTCCATCGCCTTCACGTATTCGAGATATTCGGGGGTGATCTCGTTGGAAAACATGAACTCGTTCACCTCGCCCGCGGAGTTGACGAGGGCGGTGATGGTCTCGTTCACGTTCACGTAGCCTTCCTCGGTCCCTTCGACGACCGCGCCGATCTGGCCGAGGCTCCCGGCGAGGTTCATAAGGGAGGAGAGGTCGATGCCCTGGGCTTCGACGGCGATGGGGTTCCCGGAAAGCATGTCCGCCTCCATGCTGTCGATGTAGCCGGTGACGCCGCTAGATATGGCAAGGACGGAGCTGACACCGATGATGCCGATCGAGGCGGCGATCGCTACGAGCGACGTCCTCTTCCTCTTGCTATAGAGGTTCTGGCCTGATAGGCGGAAGGCCGAGGCGAAGGAAAGCTTGCTTTTTCTCAGCGTTTCCTCTGCAGAAGGCTCTTCTTTTACCAGATTTCCATCGAATGGGTCGCTATCTTCCTGGACCTTGCCGTCGAGAAGGCGCACGATCCTCGTGCTGTAGCGTTCCGCGAGGTCGGGGTTATGCGTGACCATAATGACGAGGCGGTCCTTGGAGATTTCCTTGATTATCTCCATGATCTGGACTGAGGTCTCGGTGTCCAGCGCGCCTGTGGGCTCGTCGGCGAGAAGAATCTCGGGGTCCCCAACGATCGCTCTAGCGATCGCCACCCTCTGGCACTGCCCTCCTGAGAGCTGGTTCGGGCGCTTACCTTCCTCGCCTTCGAGGCCAACCCTCCTGAGGGCCTCCATGACGCGGTCCTTCCTTTGCTCCCGCTCGACCCCGCGGATGGTGAGGGCGAGCTCGACGTTCTGGTAGACGGTCTGGTGGGGTATGAGGTTATAGCTCTGGAACACGAAGCCGATGCGGTGGTTCCGGTAGCTGTCCCAGTCGGAGTCCTTGAAGTCCTTGGTGTCGATCCCGTCGACGACGAGGTCTCCTTCCGTGGCGTGGTCGAGGCCGCCGATGATGTTGAGGAGCGTCGTCTTCCCGCAGCCGGAAGGACCGAGGATCGAGACGAACTCGGTGTCCCGGAAGACGAGGTCGATGCCCTTGAGGGCGTGGACCTCCCCGACGTCGCCCCCGACGAGGTAGTCCTTCTTCAATCCTTTTAGCTCAAGCATTTTCCTTCCTCCCGACCTTGTTCGCGATGCGGAGCGCCCACTCGCGCTCTTCCTTGTCCAATGGCTCGAAGAGGGAGCGGATCGACTTGTGGAGCCACTTCCTCGTCCCTTCGATCTCCTCCTGCCCCTTCTTGGTGAGGGAGACGAGCACCTTTCGCTGGTCGTTCTTGTCGCGCTTCGTCCTGGCTAGCCCCAGGAAAAGGAGCCTTCTTATGATCACGGCGATCCTCGCCCCGGTGACCCCCGCCCTCGCAGCGAGGTCCCCGGCGGTCAAGGGGGCATTCTCGTAAAGGATGTCCATGACCCTGTAGTTCCCGTGGTTGAGCCGCCCGAGCGACTGGGCGAGCCCCTGCACCTCTTCCAGGCCTGCGATTCGGAAGACGGCCTCGTCGACTTCTTTCCATCCCATAGATTTACCTAACCCTCGTTAACTAATAACAGGCGTTAATGAAAAGGCAAGCCATATTCTCGGCTTGCCTTGGGAAAGCGGTTTCAGGCTTACTGCCCGAGTTTCTGGATCGCCTCGATGACCCCTTTGAGGTCGTCTCCCTGGTATTCCTCGATCCTGCCTTCGTCGACGAGGAGGCGGGTTTTTTCCTCGATCGGGAGCTCGGCGAGAAGGGGGAGGCCGTACTTCTTCGCGGCTTGCTCGCTTTTCCCCTTCCCGAAGGGATATACCTTCTCCCCGCACCCGGGGCACTTGACGTAGGACATGTTCTCCACGAGGCCGAGGAGGGGGATGTCCATCATCCTCGCCATGTTGACGGCCTTCTCCACGATGAGGGAGACGAGGTCCTGGGGAGTGGACACCACGACGACCCCGTCCATCGGGATCTGCTGGAAGATGGTGAGGGGGATGTCCCCGGTTCCCGGGGGCATGTCGATGAGGAGGACGTCGACGTTCCCGTACATGACGTCCGTGTATAGCTGCCCGACGAAGGAGGAGAGGAGCGAGCCCCGCCAGATGATCGGGGTCGCGGGGTCGTCGACGAGGAGGTTCGCGCTCATGATGGCGGCTCCCCTCTTGCTCAGCGCGGGGAAGATGCCTTCCTCCGTCCCCGAGGCGACGTAGCCCTTGAAGCCGAAGGCCTGGGGGATCGAGGGCCCGGTCACGTCCGCGTCGAGGATGGCGACCTTCTTCCCCTCGTTCATGAGGCTGACGGCCAGGAGCGAGGTCACGAGCGATTTCCCGACCCCTCCCTTCCCGGAGCAGACGGCGATGGTCTTCCCGATTTTCGTCCCTTCGTGGGGCTTCAGCCTCTCGATGCGGGAGCCGCAGTTCTCGACGCTGCAGCCTTCGCAGTGGTGGTTGCATTCCTCTGGCATGGCGCGTTCCTTCCTTATGATTTCTATCGCCGCGGATTATAGACCTTGACCGCGAGGCTATCATTGCCCCGTGCTTGAGGTGTTCCTGGATTCGCTTATTGATTCTGCCAAGGTATTCGGCCTTGCTTTCCTCGTCTACTTCCTCCTCTCCTTCTTCGAGGGGAAGCTCGCGCGGCTTTTGGAAAGCAAGAGGCGCTACGCCCCGGCGATGGGGGCCCTGGCGGGGGCGATCCCCCAGTGCGGCATCCCCGTCGTGGGGAGCGACCTCTTCCTCAAGGGGCACCTCACCGCTGGGACGCTCCTCGCCATCTTCTTCTCCTGCAGCGACGAGGCCTTCCCCATCCTCCTCGGGAACTTCGAGGGGGACTGGTGGATGGCCTTCCTTCTCCTTCTCATCAAGATCTTGGGAGGGGCGCTCCTAGGCTATGTCCTCGACCTCGTCCTCCGGGACAAGGGCAAGGAGGTCGACATGCACCTTCGTTCCTGCGAGGGGGAGCCCTCCTCCCACATCGGCTGCTGCGGGCACGAGATCGAAGGCGAGGGGCCTTTCCTCAAGGAACATCTCCTCCACCCCTTCCTCCACAGCCTCAAGATTTTCCTCTACAGTTTCCTCGTTTCCTTCCTTTTCGGGGTTCTCGTCTTCTATGTCGGGGAAGAGAGCATCCTTTCCTTTCTCGAGGGCCAAAGGGCAATCACGCCCCTTCTCGCCCTTGTCGTGGGACTCATTCCCAACTGCGCATCCTCCGTCCTCCTCTCGACCCTCTATGTCGGAGGCGGCTTTCCTTTCGGGGCGCTTCTCGCAGGGCTGGCGATGAACGCGGGGCTCGGGCCCCTTTATCTCCTGAAGGACAGGACGAGGTGGAAGGAGAAGGGCCTCGTCTTCCTTTTCCAGGCGCTGGGCGCGCTCGCGCTTGGCTATTCCTTCCTCTGGCTCTAGGGCCAGGGGTGCTATCATTCCCCCATGGGCAAGAGGATCTATCGCTTCCAGCCGCGGGAGGGGGTCCTCCTTGAGAAAGCGGATTTCACTGGGCTGGACCGGAGGACCCTCGTGGTCGTCCCTCCCGGCGTCCTCGCCTTCTTCGTGAGGGACGGGATCGAGCAGGACCCTCTTTCGGGAGGGGGGAGCGCCCCCGTCTTCCGTAACAGCGGATATCTCGCCCACCGGAAGAACCCCGAGGTGGTGGAGGCCATCTTCCTCAACGAGAAGGGGCGGATGAAAGTGCCCTGGGGGACGAGGAACGGGCTTCACGCCCCCGTCCTCCGCAAGGTCGTCCCCTGCGGGGCGCACGGGGTGCTCGAGATCGGCATCAAGAACGCGCGGCGCTTCTACCAGAAGGTTTGCGCTTCCCTGCCTAGCTACCGCACGGAGGACGTCCAGGACCTCGTCCTTTCCCTCTTCCTCCCGGAAATCGGGAAGATCGTCCTTTCCTCCGTGGCGGAAGGGAAGACGGACCTCCTCGCCCCGGAAAGAAGCCTTCCCGACCTTTCGGAAGAATGCAAGGTGGCTCTGGGACGGCGCTTCGAGGACGACTACGGCCTCTCGATCCTTTCCTTCGTCGTGGAGAAGATCTCCCTGCCTCCCGAGGAAAGGGCCGCCTTGGAAGGCCTCAGGAGCAGGAACGGCTGCTGCCCCGAGTGCGGGACCATCCTCCCCTCCCTTGAGGGGAAATGCCCTTCCTGCGGGAAAGAGATCCTCCGTTGCTCCCATTGCGGCAACGTCCTCGTCGCGGAAAGCGCCCACTGCCCTTCCTGCGGGATCCTCCTGAAGGAACAAGGGGTTTCTGAGCCTAAGAACCACCAACAAGAAGGAAAAACCTCACAAAACCCATTCGAAAGGAAGAAAAATGCCATCCCCGAATGACGAGATGACGCTCCAGAAGGACAAGGAAGTCCTCGAAGGGGCGATCCAGGAGCTCAAACTCCTCCTCGAGAAGGAAGGGCTCTCTGAGAAGGAAGCGATCCGGAAGCTCCTGGATGCCTTGGAAGGCTTATTTCCTTCGCGCGATGCGCGCGCATTCGAAACGGATGGTAAGATAGCGGGGCATGTGAGGGAGCTTCGCCCTCTCCTCGGGAGAGAAGGCTTCGGGAAGGTGTTCGCCCTCGAAGTCCAGGAAGCCCTCCGGCTCGTCGAGGCGCGTTCCTCCTTCAAGGAGGGGCAGAAAGGAGATGCCATGGCAAAGAAAGGCGGCATCAAGGCGTTCTTCCGGAGGCTTTTCGGAAAGAAGGAGATCATGGATTTCAGCAAGGAGGACTTTGAGAAGGAAATCGGACGGGGCAAGGCGAGGCTCGAGGAGCTGAAAGCGGAGCTCCGGGGCTCCAACGAGCGGTACAACGCCCTCTTCAACGAGGCGCGGAAGAACCCTGATCCCACCGAGAAGGACCTTGCCGCCGGGGAGCTCGAGATCCTCGCCGACCATATCGAGAGCGTGAAGGAAGCGATCCACATCATGCAGGACACCATCCAGATCACTTCCCTCGCCTTCGACCAGTACGTTACCCGCGGCCTCGTCGAGCCTTCGGGTGATCCGAACGCCCTGCAGAACGTCATCCGGAACGTCAAGACGCTACGTTCCTTCCTCAACACCACCGATGCCCTGATCACGGCCCACGCCCAGAACACCGAGGCCGCGATCAGCACGGTCCAGGAAAGCGTGGCGAGGAGGAGCGAGGAACGGAGGAGGAACCCGCGCCAGAGAAGGGATTCCATCCGCGCTAGCCTCGAAGGCGGCGAGATTATCGAGAACCCGGCGATGCCTGTCTCTAACGGGCCTTCCAGCGGGAACAAGGAGGGGGAGTAGATATGGGACTCTTCAAGTCGCAGGCCGACAAGGAGCGCGAGCTCCGCGATTCCGTCCGCCGGTCCGTCCGCGAGATGGACAAGGCGATCGCCGAGCTGGATGACTCCAGGAAGCGCTACATGGACCTTGCCAAGGAGGCGCTTCGCCACAAGATCAAGGAGCAGCTTTCCCTGGCCCTCGCCGGCATGAAGACTGCGATCGCCCAGCAGACGAGGATCCGCTCCTATAAGCTGAACGTCGAGATCATGTACCAGAACTGGCAGACCCTCCGCACCACGAAGGGCTTCCTCCAGACGATGCGCGGGATCAGCCGCGACATGGTGAAGCTCGCCGATGACAAGGAGTACGCCGTCGCGGTCAAGGAGTTCGACGCCGCGATCGCCGCCAATGAGAAGCAGGAGGATCGCCTCAACGACTTCCTCGCCCGTTCCGAGGAAGCCTTCCGTTCCGAAAGCGCCCGCCTCAGCGAGGTGAAGGACGAGGACATCGTCCGTCTCCTCGACGCCGGCTCCGCGATTGAGGAGGGCGGGGAGAGCGAGGAGTCCTTGGATAGCCTCATGAAGCGCATCGAAGGCGAGATGGCGAAGGACGCCCTCGCCTCCACCGGCGGGCAGGAAGGGAAATGAACGACGTCCAGATGCTGGAGCTCTCCTTCCGGAGCTTCTACGAGCAGGCGCAAGAACTGGAGGCAAAGGGTGATTTCATCAGCGCCCGGAAGGCCTACCTCCTCGCCGCCCAGCAGATGGCGAAGCTCGCGGAGGCCAACAAGGGCACCGAACTTTCGAAAGCCCAGCAGGGAAGGGCTGCGACGATCCTCGAGCACGCCCAGCTTGTCGAGGAATGGGCGAAGAAGCAGCGAGAGTACCTGAAGAACCATCCGCCCGCGCCCCGTCGGCCCACCAATGTCGGAAACGAACAAGGAAGCGCGGGTTCTGCAGGGAATTCCGGTTCTTCCGAAGCCAATGAAGGCGGAAAGGAATGGGTTTCCGCGAAGAAGCCCGATGTCACCTTCGACGACGTGATCGGCCTCGAGCACGCCAAGCGCGAGATCTTCCAGAACTTCATCGATCCCATCCGCCACCCGGAAGTGTTCCGTTCCTATGGGCTCAAGGGAGGGAAGGGCCTCCTTCTTTACGGTCCCCCTGGGACGGGGAAGACGACGCTTGCCAAAGCGGTCGCCCACGAGATCGACGCTCGCTTCTACTACGTCCGCCCGAGCGACCTCCTTTCGAAATGGGTCGGGGACTCCGAGAAGAACCTCGCCTCCCTCTTCGAGGCGGCGAACAAGCCCGGCCCCGCTCTCATCTACATGGACGACTGCGAGGGGCTCCTTCGCGCGAGGGACGGCTCCTCTCCCCATGACGAGAAGCTGATGGGCGAGTTCCTCCAGCAGCTGGACGGCTTCTCCGGCAGGAAGGAGGACCTCTTCTTCCTCGCCGCGACGAATGTTCCCTGGGCGCTGGACCCGGCCGTCCTCCGCGGAGGAAGGATCGACGTCAAGGTATACGTCGGGCTTCCCAACTACTCCGCGAGGAAGGAGATGATCGAGCGCTTCCTCAACGCGAACAAGAACGGGCTTTCCGACGGCTTCAGCATCGACGCGCTCATTGACGAGAGCAAGGGCCTTGGAGGCGGGGACATCCGCTCCGCGCTCGACCAGGCGGCCAGGGACGCCGCCCACCGGAAGATCCACGGGCAGGGCGACGGGAGGATCCGCATGGACGAGGTCCTCCAGACGCTTCGGGCCGCCCACGGGGGAAGAAGCAAGGAGGAGACGAGCCCCGCTCGCTACGCCCAGTGGGGAGGCTTCTCCCTCAGCGACATCGACGAGGGCCTCCAGGGATGAGGAAGGACGGGGACTTCTACCCTCTTTTCGGCGAGGAGGCCTTCCACGAGGCTAAGTGCCCCCACTGCGGGGGCGCCGTCGAGCTTGATCCCGACGGGAAGCACGCCCGCTGCCTTTACTGCAAGGAGTCCTTCTCCATCGCCGGGGCGGACCCCGGGGGACGCTGGGGCCAGAAGCTCCAAGAGGCCATCTTCGACAGGAACAACTACGACTTCTGGCTCGCCGAGGGAACGATCGAGAACGAGCTCCCCGACCTCCGGGACGCCATCCAGGGGAGCGAGGGGGAGAAGAGGAAGAAGCTCCGCCTCCTTCTTTCGCGCTTCCTCTACCAGCTCGCCCTTTGCCAGTACTGCGTCTCCCACGTTGACGCGGGAAGCATCGTCGAGGGGAAGAATGAAGTCGAGCGCCTCGAGGTCCCGACCCTCGCGACGAAGGCGACGAAGCCTTTCAGCGAGAACTTCCGATTCAAGGAAGCCATGAAGATCGCCGAGGAGGAAGGGGACGGCCAGCTCAAGGAGTTCTACCGGCACGAGGCCGCGATTCTCGACGGGCTTGTCCGCGAAGCGGAGGAGGTCGGCTCCCGCCCCGGGACGAGGTTCGACGTCTTCATCTCCTACAAGGCCGATCCGGAGAACACGGAAGGACAGGCGATCGCCAGGGCGATCTTCGAGCGCCTCCGCGGGAAAGGCTATTCAGTCTTCTGGAGCGATCCCTCGGCGAAGCTCCAGAGGGGAGGGGAAAGCTTCAACGCCTTCATCTTCCAGGCCCTCTTCAGCGCCAGGGCGTTCATCCTCGTCTGCACGGGGAAACCCGCTTGGTATAGCGGGAGCGATGGGCGCTGGATTTATAACGAATGGAGAAGGTTCCTGCACCGGCGTGAGGTCGAGAAGGATCCCTCCCTTCTACTCATTCCCGTCCTTGGGAAGGGGTTCGGTGTGGAGGACCTCCACGTCCGGCTCCGCCAGGCGATTCAGGCCGTCCGCACCGACGGGAACGCCGGCTGGCTGGAGTCCGTCGTCAGTTCCGTCGAGTCCCTTGACCCTGGGAGGATGCCCCGAGGGGAGGTATCGAGGATCACCTTCGGCGAGGAGAAGGCGATGGACGTCATTTCCATTTCCTCGGGGAAGAAGTTCGAGCTCGAGAGCCGCGGGGAAGAGGACGAGCGGGAAAGGAACGCGGTCGACCGCGCCAAGACGAACCTCGAGCTCGCCGCGAAGCAGGAGCGGGGACGCCCCGCCTGGAGGCGCTACGTCGAAAGCGCGCGATCGGCGCTCCTCCATATCCCTTCCGAGAAACTGTCCCTTGAGGGAAGCGAGCTCCTTTTCCGGGCCGAATATCTCCTCAATGGCTGGGCAAAGGAGACGATTTCCTGTTTCGACAGGATGGCAAGGATCGCCTATGCGGAGTCGGGGGGAAATCCCGCGCCGGGCAAGCCTTACGGCCTTCTTCTGGAGGAGACGGTCGCCTATTTCGAGCCAAGGAAGGTGAACCGCGAGGCCGGGGTCCATCTCGGGATCCCGGTCGAGAAGGACCTTTCCTGGGAAGGGGATACCCTGTTCCTGGCCTACATCGGCTCGATGCCCTGCATGGTTCCCGAAGACACCTCCAAGTACAGGCAGTGCCCTTACTTCCGGTGCGCCGAGGCCACCTGGGCGCGCCTCATGGCATACCCCCTCCCGAAGGATACGGAGAAGGTGAAGGCGCTGTTGAGGGTCATCTATCCTCACCTCACCCACCTCGAACGGGCGGAAGTCGTCCGCCGGATCGACGAGATCGCCGCCCGCCTCCTCGAGGAAAGCAAAGGGAATCCTTCCAGAAAGAGGCTCTCAGGGGAACTATCCGCCCTCATCCTGAAGGGCGAGGGATTCCTCGGGGACAAGGTTCCCGTCCGGAAGAAGGACCCGGATGCCCTATGGATCTACCATTTCTCGCATTCTTTCTTCTCCAGGCCGAACTTTCTGAGAGAGAAGGACATCGTTCCCCTCTTGTCCAAGATGGTCGAAGGAGGCTACCTCCTCTGCGAGGGAGGGGCGAGGAACCGCCTCCAGCAGGCTTTCGACGCCTATTCCTTGGCGGTGGTACGCTCGCCTTTCCAAAGGAAGAAGGCTGTCCGGTGCTTTCTGAAGCTCGCGGAGATCGTCCCCTATTGCGCCGACTGGAAAGGGGCCGGGAGCTACGCTTTCCTCGAGCGGGCCTTCGAGTTCGCCGGCCACCTCATCGCGAAGCGATCCTTCGACGAGGCCCGGGAAGTGCTTCGCATGATACCTCGGAAGGTCGCGCTTACCACCGGGGACAAGAACCGCCTTTCGTGCCTCTTGCTTCTCGCCAACATGAGGTGCAACTGCTACGAGGCCCTGGTGAAGACGAAGAAGGACCTTAGTTCCGACGAGGCCTGCTCCATCGGAGGAGAGGGGAACGCCCTTCTGCTCTATGAGACGGTCGAGCGGGCGAAGTCCAGTAAGGAAAGGCTCAAATATCTTCGCAAAATCGCGACGATTTATTCAAAACATGCCTATAAGACCGGTTCCTTCCGTCCGAAGAAGATGGCCCTCGAGGTGTTCGGCCTCGTCCCGGAAGGGCTAAAGGCCAGGCTTTCTTACCTCAAGGAAAGCGGGAAGGAAGCGGGCGGCACGAAGAAGTCCTCGGAGAGGAAGAAGGCCCGCGCGGCCAAAAGAAAGAGCAGGCAGGCGCAGCGGAACCTCCGCGCGCTCGACGAAGCCGCCGCTTTAGAAGCCCCGATCACGAAGGGAGACCGCCTCGCGACCTTCGCCCAGTCAGGCTCGGCTATCGCCGCGGGATCGCTTTCGCTCATCGCGTCGCTCCTCTTCTACCTCTTCCTCAAGAAGGCTCCGGACAGCGATGTCCTGAGGATGGTCGGGATCTTCTTCCATGTCGGCTTCGCCTTTTCCCTCCTCGTCCTTTTCCTCGGGCTGAATTCCTGGACGAGGGGAAGGAGGAAGTTCCTGAACTTCCTTTTGGCGGTCCTTCTTACCATCGGCCCCTTCCTCGTCTCCTTGCTTTTTGTCTACCCGATGGCCGTCGGCGGCGGCCAGGATTGGGCCCGTCCCCTCCTTGCCGTCTCGCTTTCGGCCTCCTTCGCGATCAACGGGTTCCTTTCCCTTGCCGCGCCGGGCCGCTCCAAGGGGATCAAGCTCGCCTTGTTCATCCCCTTCCTCGCGCTCGCCCTGCTTTCCCTCCTCGTCCCGGTCTTCCTTCCCTTGGGTCTTCTTGGCTAGTTTTCCTTGAAATAGCCATCCCTTCGGTATAATCGCCGCATGCCTATGGAAGACTTTGTCCGGGGAGCGGAAACGCGCTACCGCGTCTACACGCGAGGGACGCTTCTCGTCTGGTCCCTCGTCTGCGGGATCGCCTCCTCCATCCTTTTCAGCCAGGCCTATCTCGTCGGGGCGGACTGGGGGCTTCCCCTTTCCTCCCTCGTCTTCGTGTCCCTCGGGGCGTTCCTCGCCCTGTTCCTCCTTTCTGTCTCCCTCTTCGGCGGGGAAAGGATCCCCTTCCTTACGAAGGTTTCCGACCTCGCCTCGCTCCTGGTCCATGGCTCCTTGTTCCTCGGGACGGTTCTCGGCCTTAGTTCGATCGGCGGAGTCCTCGCTTCCTATTCGGAAGGCTATCTCTGGGGCGGCCCCTTCGTTTATGGGATCCTCTGGCTGGCGGTGTTCCTCGAGCTAGGGATGCTTCTGACGAGGCTCGTGAGGATGTACTTCCTCAAGGCCGCATCCTCCCCCTTTCCCGAGGATCCCCGGGAAGAAGGGGACGAGTACGAGATCCAGGAGGGGGGAGGCGAGGTCCAGCCCTTCCAGGACGTCGCGACGAACCCGGAGGAGGGCGAGGACCTCTCCGCGCGGATCGAGGGGCCCGGGGTCGAGGTCATCGACGCGACCTCCCACAAGATCGAAGGCGGAGACAAGTAGGCCCCGCCTTTTCCGTTGGAAAAAGGCCAGGGAAGGAGGTGACCCTGGCCTTGGGAGGAGACCCTGATTCTACTTCAAGTGGAGGTGGAAAAGCGACTTCGCGTTCTTTCCCATGAGCATCTCGTAGCTTTCCTTGTCGAGCCCCGCGGCGTTTGCGAAGTACTCGCGGTAGATGGGATGCTCGAGGGAATCCTCCCCGTCGATCGGCATGTCGGTGCCAAAGAGGACGCGTTCGGGACCGACCGCCTCCATCACCTTCTTGGCGACTTCCATCTTCACCCAGGCGGTGTCCGCGTAGACGTTGGGGTAGTTCCTCATGATCTGGAGGACGTCCTCGTAGCGCCCGTTCAGCTGCATGTGGGCGGCGATGAAGCGGACGTCGGGATAGTCCTTCGCCATGTAGGCGAGGTAGCGCGCGTCGCTATATTTGTCCTTCGCCGTGTGGACGAGGACGGGGAGCTTCATGTCGCGGGCGAGCTCGATATAGGGCTCGACCTTCTCGTGCGTCAGCTTGATGCGGCTCTCCCAGGGGTGGATCTTGATCCCGTAGACGATGTCGCGGTTCTCGCTGATGAGGGAGATGAGTTTCTTGCTGAGCGTCTCCTTGTTCGGGTTCACCCAGGCGAGGACGCCGATCCTGTCCTCGTTCCGCCTGGCGAAGCGAAGGGCCGCCTCGAGGCCTTCCTCCTGGCTCACGTGGACGGGCTCCCAGTCCTCGCGGATCTTCTTGGGGTACTCCGTGCAGTCCGCGTTCGAGATGAGCCCGTAGCTGATTCCCTTGGCGTCCATCAGGCGCAGGATCATGTTTCCGCATTTCCTGAGGGTCGGCCAGGAGCCGATGTGCATGTGGCAGTCGATGATCTTGCTCATGAGATCTTCCTCCTTATCTCTTCCAAGAGCTTCTCCACCTCACCTTCGTCGAGGCCATCCATCCCGTCGTTCCGGAACAGGAAGTCCGCCTCCCTCTCCGAGGGGGATATCCATTTCCGGTGCATGGGACGGACGGTGGCAAGGTACTGGTCCAGGATGGAGGAGACGGAGCGCCCGCGCTCGGCGACGTCCCTCCTGATGCGGCGGAGGAGGCGGATGTCGCCGCTCGTCTTCACGAACACGGCGTAGTCCATCTCCTTCCTGTGGGGGCCCGGGATGAGGAGGAGGGTCCCTTCGGTGATGATGATCGGCGCTCCCTTCAGGCGGCGGGGCGCCCTTCTCACATGGTCGGCGAAATCGTAGGAGGGGATTTCGATCTCCTCCGCCCCTTCGCGGAGGGCGCGGAGCGCCGCATGGTACTCGGCGAAGTCGATGGTCGCGGGGTCGTCGTAGTTGACCTTCGCGCGTTCCTCGCGGGTGAGCCCGCTCTGGTCGCGGTAGAAGGCATCCAAAGGAAGGACGGCGACGTCCTTCAGTTCTTCCCGGAGTCGCTCGGACAGAAGCGTCTTGCCTGATCCGGAGCCTCCGGCGATCGCGATGACCACCCTCTTGCCCATCTTTATAGTAAAGGTATAACGAATTTAAATTCCTTACCACCTATTTTTCCTAAGAATTTCGAAGGAAAAGTTCCGATTTCCGTGTCTGGGCAGGGAAATGCCCGCATTTGCCCCTTGATGGGAGTGCCTCGGTTGGTATAATCCGCTCCGCTTGGGGTGTAGCCAAGTGGTAAGGCATTGGACTCTGAATCCAAGATGCGCTGGTCCGATCCCAGCCACCCCAGCCACCATCGAAAGAAGCCTATAGCGGACCGCTATAGGTTTTTTGCATGCGCGCGGATGTTGCTCCTTGGAGGAAATAAGGTTGGAACCTCGCCGCAGCCATGCCCTAGTCGATAGGTGGGCATCTTGATCCTTTGGGTGCTAAGGAAGATGCTTCGTGATTTGTCTCATTTGAGTGTTTTATTTATAAATATTCTTTTAGATAACTCTTAGATTTTTATGAATAGATCAAATTAATGCCTTGACTACCCCAAAAGTGTTTAGTGAAATACAACAAAAGCGCTTACTGAACAAACACTTATTAGATAGTCGAATGCGCTATGTAATGGGGATGATCTTCCAAGGTGAGCCATGTGTGGCCTTGGGCACGCGGAAAGTTTCCGCCAATCCAAGGGACGCGTTTCGGTCATGGGGCGGAATTTCGGAACGTCCTCATGACCTCTCTTGTGCGGTTGGGTTTCGTGCCTAGGCCCTGACGATCGCCAGGAGCACGTCCATCATCGTCCCGAAGTCCTTGAGCGAGAGGAACTCGTAGCGACCGTGGTGGTTGTAGCTTCCCGTGCCTAGGTTCGGGCAGGGGCAGCCGAGGAAGGAGAAGGTCGCCCCGTCCGTCCCTCCGCGGATGGGGTTGCTCCTCGGCTCGAGCCCAAGGGAGCGGAACGCTCTTTTCGCATGCATGAGCGCCCTGGGGTCCCCCTCGATCACTTCCGCCATGTTGCGGTACTGGCCCTTGATCTCTAAGGAAAGCTTCGCGGAGGGATGCGCCTCCCCGACCTTCCTGACCGCTTCCTCTAGCATCTTCTTCTGGTCGAGGAAGGCGTGGCTGTCGTGGTTCCGGATGATGTAGGAAAGGGTGCAGGATGCCGCGCTTCCCTCGAGGGCGAGGGGATGGAAGAAGCCTTCCCTTCCTTCGGTGTTCTCCGGGCGCATCCCCTCGGGAAGGAGGGAGTCGACCTCATAGGCGAGCCGGAGGGCGTTCACGAGCTTCCCCTTGGCCTCGCCCGGGTGGATGGCGACCCCTTCGATATGGATCCTCGCAGATGCGGCATTGAAGTTCTCCCAGTCGATGGCGAGGGGGTCGTCCCCGTCGACCGTGTAGGCGAAGTCCGCGCCGAACTTCTCGCGGTCGAAGTGCTCCGCGCCCCTGCCGATCTCCTCGTCGGGCGTGAAAAGGATGGAGAGAGGGTGATGGGGGATATTCTCCTTGAGGACCCTCTCGATCGTCCCCATGATGAGGGCGACCCCGGCCTTGTCGTCTCCCCCAAGGAGCGTCCTCCCGTCCGTCACGACGAGGGTGTCGCCCTCCCTGTTCCTTAGGGCAGGGAATTCCTCGGGGGACATGCTCGCTTCCTCGGAAAGGACGATCCTGCCCCCGTCGTAGTCCTCGATGATCCTGGGGGAGACGTTCGCCCCGCTTAGCTCGGAGGCGGTGTCCACGTGGCTGTTGAGCCCGATCCTTGCGACGCCCTCCTCCCCGGGGATATGGGCGTATAGCCTCCCGTATTGATCGATTTCCCCTTCAATTCCTAACTCTTTTAGTTCCTTTTGGAGAAGAAGAAGGAGGTCCAGCTCCTTTCTCGCGGAGGGCGTCTCCTCGCTATTCTCGTCGCTCTGGGTGTCGATCCTCACGTAGCGGAGGAACCGCTCCAGAGCCTTTTCCACGTACTTGTCCATCGTTCGGTTCCTTTCCAAGCTTCCGCATCCTAGCACTTCCACCCTCGTCTGGCTTGCACTCGCCCCATAAGGGGATATAGTCCCGCCAGCAGGAGGAGTTCACCATGGGTAAGGAAACGAAGGTCGGGGCGCTCACCCCGGAACGCACGGAGGAAATCCTCCAGGACTACAGGACGGAGCCCCTCGCGACGAGGAACAGGCTCATCCATCACGCCCTTTCCCGCCACTCCGTCGCGGGAGTGAGCTACGTCCCGGAGTCGATCCACGACCTCCAGCCCCATTTCTCCGTCGAAATCAAGACGATGGGGGCCTGCAACCAGAAGGCGTCGGGCCGCTGCTGGATCTTCGCGGGGCTGAACCTCCTTCGCGAGAAAATCGCCAAGGAGCTGGACCTCGACAAGTTCGAGCTCTCGCAGAACTACCTCGCCCTCTATGACAAGATCGAGAAGGCGAACTACGCGTTGGAGTCCGTCCTTTCCCTTGCGGACAGGAACCCGATGGAGGACCGACTCTTCCGCTTCATCCTCGAGAATCCCGTCAACGACGGGGGACAGTGGGACATGTTCGTGAACCTCGTCCTCAAGTACGGGCTCATGCCCTCGGAAAGCTTCCCCGAGACCTACCAGAGCTCGAACACCCGCGAGACGGACGTCCTCGTGAACGCCGCGATCCGCCGCTTCGGCTACCTTGCCCACGGCCTTGTCTCCGAGGGAAAGGAAAAGGAGGCCCGCGCCCTAAAGGAAGAGACGATGGAGAAGATCTACCACCTCTTCCTCAACGCCTTCGGCATTCCCCCCAGGAAGTTCTCCTTCCACTACACGGACCGGAAGAAGAACGTCCATCGGGAGGAAGGAACCCCGCTCGAGTTCTTCGAGAGGCACATCGGGAAGGACTACCTCCTCTCCCTCCAGTCCCTCATCCATAGCCCCACCAAGGACAAGCCTTATCTCCGGAACTACACGGTGGACTGGCTCGGGAACGTGCTCGAGGGGCGCCCCATCAACCACCTGAACCTCCCGATGGAGAGGATCGAGTCCCTCATCGTCGAGTCCCTCAGGAAGGGCGAGCCCGTCTGGTTCGGCTCCGACGTCTCCTTCTACCGCGACAGGGCTTCCTACTGCTGGAACGACAAGGCGTTCGACTACGAGACGCCCTTCGGCTTCCCCGTCGAGTTCGAGAAGGGCGGGATGCTCGACTTCGCCCAGAGCGCGATGAACCACGCGATGCTCATCGTCGGGGTCGACCTCGACGAGGAAGGAAAGCCCCGCAAGTGGAAGATCGAGAACTCCTGGGGCACCGACAACGGTATCGCCGGTTATTACGTGATGTCCGCGAGCTGGTTCTCCAAGTTCGTCTACCAGGCCGTGGTCTCAAAGGACCTCCTGAACGAGGAGGAACGGAAGGCCGCGGAAGGAGAGCCGACGCACCTCGACCCCTGGGACCCGATGGGCACCCTCGCCGACTAGGAGGCAAAAACGTCATGAAGGAGCGGGATCCCGCTCCTTTTTCTTGTAGAATCCGCACATGGAACATCTCATTGCCGAACGTCTCTCCCGCATCTATAACGAAGGGAGGGAGAACGAGGTCCGTGCCTTGGACGAGGTGAGCTTCTCGCTCGAGGAAGGTTCCTTCAACGTCGTCCTCGGGGCCTCGGGGGCGGGGAAGAGCACCCTCCTCAACCTCCTGGGCGGCATGGACAAGGCGACCTCGGGGCGCCTTCTTCTCGGGGAGGAGGACATCGCCTCCTACGACGAGAAGCGCCTTTCCCTTTACCGGAGGGAGGACATCGGCTTCGTCTTCCAGTTCTACAACCTCATGGAGAAGCTGACTGCGCTGGAGAACGTCGAGCTATCCGCTTCCGTCGCCAAGAACCCGCTTCCCGCCAAGGATATCCTCGATAGCGTCGGGCTTTCCAAGCGCGCGAGGAACTTCCCGAGCGAGCTTTCCGGAGGGGAGCAGCAAAGGGTCGCGATCGCCCGCGCCATCGTGAAGAACCCGAAGTTCCTTCTCGCCGACGAGCCCACGGGCGCGCTCGACTCCAGGACGGGCGGCCAGATCCTCTCCCTTCTCGTAAAGGTCGCCCATGAGTACGGGAAGACGGTCGTCGTGGTGACCCATAACTCCGTCATCGCCGAATGCGCGGAGCACCTCATCCGCCTCCGGGACGGGAAGGTCGAGGAAGACCTCGTCCAGGAGCACCCCCGCCTTCCCGAGGAGATCGAGTGGTGAAGAAGCCTTCCTCCTTCCTTCTCCTCCTCCGGATGGGGATGCGGGAAGTGCGTCGCTCATGGGCGCAGTTCCTCGCCATCTTCCTCATCGGGGCGATCGCGGTGACCCTTTTCGTGGGCCTTCTTTCGAACGCTGCGACCTTCGAATACCAGACGGAACGGGCCTACGACTCCGGGAACTGCGCCGACCTCTTCCTCACGAGCGCCCGTCACGAGGAAGAGGAGGAGGAGGCCATCCGGACGATTCTCGGGGAGAGGGGAGAGTTGGACGGGCGCTACGAGTTCTTCGGGACCGCCAACGGGAAGAACGCCTATCTCGCCGTCCATGACGGGATGCCCTCGATCGGAAAGCCCTACTCCCTTGCTACTGGGGACATGAATTCGGAAGACTACTACTGCCTCGTCGACGAAAGCCTGATCCTCGGGCGCGTAGACACCGGGCAATACGAGGTCGGGGACCCCCTTCTTTTCGAGGTTCCCCTGAGCGTGTATCTGGACCAGTTCTCCGATATCCAGCTCGACTGGGCTTCGATTGGGGAAGAGGTCGATGCCGTCCTTGATGAGAACCCCAGGCTCGCCCTTCTCCTACAGCTCATGGGGATCGACGTGAACGATATCCTCGCTTCTCTCGAGTCCGCGATCGGAAGCGAGATCGACCTGGAGGAG
Organism: uncultured Bacillota bacterium; assembly: GCA_949289845.1. Taxonomy (GTDB): domain Bacteria; phylum Bacillota_I; class Bacilli_A; order RFN20; family CAG-826; genus UBA4951. Next base: position 651,455 of record CASEPN010000001.1, on the reverse strand, counting down.
GCCCTTTCTTTCCTAGACTCCTACGTGAAGGAAGGAGGGACGAACCTCCTCAGGGAGGACTCTCTCGTCCTTCCTCTCGTCGTGACGGGCTCGATGAAGCACCCGGAGAACATCCAGCTGAGCTCCTACCAGATGACGACGATCCTTGCTAGCGACAGCATGCTGAAGGAAGCCTTCCAGAGCGTGCTTGAGGAAAACTACCAGGGGGTAGGGCTTGAGCTCGCGCGCTTCGGGGCGGCGATCCTCCTGGGATGGGATAGCGCCTCGCTCCTCCCGGATTCCACGAGGCCCCTCGCGCTCCCGAACCAATACCTCATCACCGTGAATGATGAAGGCGATATCCCGGAATTGAAGAAGGAACTGCAAGACTATTTCAAGGGCGATGCGAACGTCCTTTCCATCAGCGAGCGGGCCGAGATGCCCTTCGCCATCACGATGGAGAACGACCTCCTCCAGGCAAGGCAGTTCACCTTCGTCTTCCCGTTCGTGTTCTTCGCCGTCGCGATCCTCATCGTGCTGACCACCACCGGCCAGATGGTGCTCAAGGGCCGGACCGAGATCGGCACGATGAAGGCGATCGGGCTTTCCCGGAAGGCCGTCTACGGCTACTACCTCGGGATCGTCCTCTCCCTGGTCTTCCTCGGCACCCTCCTCGGGGAGATCCTCGGCCCCCTCATCGTCCCGGCGATCCTCGGGGTGAAGTACGACCTTCTCTATTCCCTTCCCGCCCGCATTGTCGTCTTCCCGTGGTGGGAAGGCATCCTGACCGCGCTGGCCTTCCTCCTTCTTGCCGGGCTTGCCACATGGCTGATGGCAAGGCGCGAGGTGCGGCCCCTTCCTTCCGTATCCATGAGGCCAAGGAGCCCCAGGACCCATTCCCTCTTCCGCGCGGGGCTCATCCGCCCAAAGGGGAAGGCGGGGCCCTTCCTCCTCTCGCTCCGGATGGCGTTCCGGAACATCAGGGTCGAGTGGGTACGCTCCTTGATGCTCTTCGTCGGGGTCGCCGGCTGCACGATGCTTCTCGTGACGGGCTACGGGATTGAGAACTCCGTCGACTACGGGGTAGAGCATGACCTCGCCTCCTTCTACGACGCCGACTACAGCGCCGTCCTTGCCTCGGGCACGAAGGAGGAGACTCTCCTTTCCGCATTCTCCGGCGAGGACTGGGCGAGGGACGTGGAGCCTTATCTTTCGACCACCGGGCCAGTCTCCCTCCCGGATTCCCCTTCCGTTGAGATGGACGTCCGCGTCCTTTCGCGCGAGGACTCCCACGTCGAGCTTCCCTTGGACGAGAACGCCCTCTTCCTCTCGGAGAAAAGCGCCCGCGAGCTCGGGGCCTCCCCGGGGGACATCCTTTCCTTCCAGGTCGAAGGGGTCCTCTACGAGGCGCCTCTCACCGGCATCTACGAGTCCTTCGTCTTCCATGGCATCATGGTCCTCAAGGACCACCCTGCCTTCCAGGGGAGGGAGTTCTCCTACGGGAACTTCTGGCTCGACGTCGAAGGGGAACGGGGCGCGGAGGAGATGGAGGAGCTCGTCTCCGGGGCGCTCGAGGAAGCGGGCGCCCCCGCCCTCATGGCGCTCACCGGTCGCGCGGAGTACCGCGCCATCATCGAGGACATCATGAGCTCGGTCGACGTGATGACGGGCGCGGTGAAGGTGTTCGCCTCTCTCCTCGCCATCGTCTCCCTCTATAACCTCGCCCTCCTTTCCTTCCGCGAGAGGGCGCGGGACATCGCGACGCTCCGTGTCCTCGGGTTCAACCGGGTGGAGATCGCCTCCCTCCTCCTTTCCGAGTCCCTCTCGATCACCGCCCTCGGGGTGGCGCTCGGGATGGGGCTCGGCTACCCCTTCCTCCTCGCGGTGATGAACGCGAACAAGGTCGCGATCGTCGAGTACATGTACTGGATCAGCCCGTGGACGTACGTGATCGCCTTCCTTTTGACCTTCCTCCTCGCCTTCCTCGTGAACCTCTTCTTTGCGCTCAGGGCGAACAAGGTCGACATGATCAGCTCCCTCAAGTCCGTCGAGTGAGCCCTTGGCTCGCATATGGGGGAAAGAGGGCTTAATATCAGGACAACAAGAGGAAAGGAGACAGGATGGAACTCGAACCCGGACGGAAGTACCGCTGCGCCATCTGCGGGCAGATCGTCACGCCTCTCGCCGATGGGAGCTGCCCCATCTGCGGAGCCCCCTTCGAGATGCTCGTGCCCGTGGACGAAGACGGGAACGACATCGCCGAGTAGTCGCTCCGGACGTCGGAAAGGCCCTCGCGGGCCTTTTCTTGTGGGTATCGCCAAAATGCCCGATTTCAAGCAAAACCTTGATCTTTTCTGCCGATTTGCAGGTATTTCGCAAAGTTTCCGACTTCTCCATTGAACAATCCCTGTTACGTGGTATTAATAAAGGGTTGAGCGTTGGAAGTTTCGATGCCATCGAAGAAATTTCTTCGTAAATTCCTCAAAAAACACTTTCCTTGCTACCTTTTCCGTGTAACTTCGCGTTTAGGGCCAGCCATTCCACGAGGAAAGGAGGAAATGGATGGAAAGAAAGCGACTAGCGATCGTCCTCGCCCTGGGATCCCTCGTCCTGGCGGCGTGCACGACCGATGCCGTCTCCAGCACCGGGAGCGGCACGGGAGGCGGTTCGGAAGGAACCTCGGCGGGAACGCCCTCGAGCACCCCGCCCCCCATCACGGGATCGGGAAGCGAAAGCGTCCCCGACCCAGAGCCCCCGGGACCCGGGGTCGTCCAAGGGAAGACCGCCCAGGAGACCGTGGACATGATCTACGAGCTCGCCGGAGCCCACTACCGGCTCGACTACTGGACGACAGGCTACGAGGAAGAGGTCACGACGGAGATCTGGTCAGGCCGTTACGTCTGCTACGGCGGCCAGGGTTACGTCGCCCTCGACGACTGGGACGGGGAGGGGACGAGGGTCTACTCCTACTATCTCGACGGGGAGGGAGGCTACACCCTCGGGACGGGCGTCACCTTCTATGACGAAAGGAACGTCCTCTCCTGGTGCGAGGAGATGCAGGACCTCAACCAGATCGCCCTCCTGAACTACATGCCCGGCTGGAGCGTCAGCGAGAACAACCTTTCCCCGGAGGAAGACGGCTCTTGGTCCACGGGGAACTACTACGCCACGATGGCCCTGAGCTACGGGATCGGAGGCGGCGTCTACGCCTACTGGGGCTACGTCGCGAAGGTCAACATGGCCTTCCTCGACGACGGGACCTTCAAGGTCACGCTCATCGGCATCACCCAGGACGGCGCCTACCTCCCGATGCACGAGGGCGTCTTCTCCGAGATCGGGACCGCCCGTGACGCGGGGACCGAGGCCGCCTTCGGGGACTTCGGTATCCCCGAGGAGGATGCCTCCGGGACGGCCGGCTCCCTCCTCTTCGGGGACGCGCTTGAAATCAACGCGACCCTCGAGCGCGTGGACTATGGCGAGGACGGCGCCGAGACGGGAAGGGCCGTCGAGGCGACCTCCCGCATCGTCTACACGGGGGACAGCTACTACGTGGAGACGAAGGACGGCGAGGGGAACCCTCTCGACGAGCGGCGCTTCCTGACCGAGGACGGGGTCCTTCAGGAAAGGGGGCTCGGGCTTGATAACACCGTCCACCAGAACCCCACGCCCTACGGGATGGGGGACTTCGCCCTCCTGAAGGACATCCTCGAGCCGGAAGCGGTCCGGAAGGAGAAGGACGGAAGCTACCACTACTATGGGAACCGCTACGACGACCTATTGCCCGCCGTCCACCAGGGCGTCTCGGGCCTCGGGGCCCTCACTTCCATCGACTTCACGACGGGCGAGGACGGCCTCATCGACGAGATTGTCTTCACCTATCCCTACTACGTGACGACGGAGGAGATCTACACCTACCACCTCACCGCGACGCTCGGCGCCCCGGGCGCGATCGAGGACCCAGAGCCTCTTACGGGACTTCCGGAGAACGAGGAGGCGCTGACCTATCTCTCTCCCTACGACGGAACGAGCACCTACCGCGCCCGCTATAGCGAGGGGAGGAGCGAGTACGACACCAACATCTCCGACTGGGTCGACATGACCTACGACAAGGAAAGGGGCGCCGTGCTCCTGGAGCGCTACGAGCGCTCGAACCTCGTCTCCCGCACGGGGTATCTGGAAAAGGACGGGCTCCTCCTTCCCTTCGAGGCGCTCGAGGACGGCACGGTCCGCCAGACCGGGGAGGGGACGCCCGGGGCCATCGAGGACCTCGCCCTCCACATCGACCCGACCCTCTTCGTCGAGGAAGGCTACGAGACCGTCCTTCGGGACGAGATCGTCACCCTCCAGGGCGGGGGCTACCTCGGCCCCGAGGAAGTCCGGGACGCCTACGTCCCCGGCACATTGACCCTCGACATCTACACCTACGGGGAGGAGGAAGTCCTCGAGGGCATCACCTACGCCTACCAGAAGGGGACGGAAGGGACGCGCTACGAGATCATCACCTTCCATGAGTCGGAGGGCATCCCCGAGGAGCTTGACCTCGGGAACATCCAGGAATGGGCCCCGCCCGCCACCTGGCGGGAGGAAAGCGCCCTCGCCTGGCAGGTCCTCCAGGTCCTCGGGGAGGATGCCGCCTCCGTGCCCTACCTCTACGACGAGGAGCTGACGGGGAAGTGGCAGCCCGTCTACTCCGCCGGGGTCGTCACCCTCCGGAACGAGGCCCTTTCCGAGGACTACATAGCCCGCTACGAGGCCCTTCTCGCTCAAGAGGGCTTCCTCCAGGGGGAGGATGGCTACTGGACGAAGGAAGAAATCGGAATCGAAATCGCCATCGCCCCCGCGGAGGGCATCACGATCCGCAAGAAGGCTTAGAAAGGAGAACGCCATGAAAGCCAAGAAATGGATGATCCTCCTCGCGCTGGCCCCGCTCGCCCTGGCCGGCTGCGAGGACCCGGGGAAGGAGGACGCTTCCTCCACCGACCCCAACAGCACGCTGAGCGCAAGCTCCTCTCCCGCCTCGCATGACGGGAGCGGCTCCATCCAGGAGGACAAGAGCGAAAGCCTTTCCTCCCGTCCCGAGGAGACGGGGAGCTCCTCCTCTTCAATCCTCCCCGATCCCGTGACCTCGGGATCCTCCAGCATCCCTGACTCCGAGCCTGATCCCGAGCCTCCCCTCGAGGAGCCGCAGGAGATCGACGCGAGCGCCCAGGATATCGTGGACAAGTTCCTCGAGATCTACGAGGCCCGCCAGTACCGCGTGACCCATACGATCGGCGGCGTCGAGTACGTCGACTACTACACCCCGCGCTACATCACCAACGAAAGCAAGGGCCGCGGCTACGTGATGCTCGAGAGCTGGGACAGGAGCCAGACCCAGGGCTACAAGTACGTCGTCTACCAGTACTTCGAGAACGGGGACGGGACGATCGACGTCGGCTCGCCTGCGATCATCGACGGCGGCTACTACGTCACCTACGTCTACACCATCGACCAGTACAACCCGATGGCGTGGATCGACCAGTACCACGGCTACGGCTACTGGGACAGCTCCGCCTTCACTAACATCACCGAGGGCTACGAGGGGATATGGACCCTCAACACGAACAACTCCGGGTCCAGCTACATCGCCTCCTACCTCTTCGACTACACCGACCTCACCGGCTGCAACAACATAAGCTTCCACATCATGGACGACGGGAGCTTCCGCATCGACTTCCATGTCGTGGCCACCGACCCCTCGACCGGAGCGGCGCTCACCGACGAGAACGGCGCGCCCATCGTCGAGACCGCCTCGAGCGTCCTCATCGACGGGATCGGCACGGCGGAAAGCGAGCGCCTCGAGGAGCGCTTCGCCGGCGGGAAGTACCTCACTCCGACCGGGAGCCTCTTCTCGAAGATGTACGATAGGCCCGTCTCCTTCCTCGCCACCTACACCCTGAACGCCAGGGACGGGAGCGAGGACCCCGAGATCCAGGGCAAGAGCCGCGTCGTCTACGGCGAGGACTTCGAGTCCTACCAGGTCCTTAATGAGGACGGGAGCCTCAACTACGCGAACAACTACTTCAAGGGGACGGACGACAGCTACGCCTACGGGGTCACCCTCAACGCGAAGAACGAGGTCGTCTGGGACCCCGTCACGGACGATAACGACCGCCAGGTGTACTGGTACCAGGCGGCGACCGACCTCCGCGACTACATCAACAGCGAGGACCTCTCGCGCGACCCGACCGACCCGACCCGCTACACCTACGTCTCGGCCGACGCCGACACCTTCATCGACGTCGTCTCCCTCTTCAACGTCTCCTGGGGGCTGAACGGCAGGATCGAGCTCCTCACCCTCGAGGCGCCTGACGGGATCATCGAGTCCATCGACTGCCGCATCGTCGACGAGATGACGCTCAACGAGAACTACTACTACAACATCCACGTCGAAATCGAGGAGGAGGCCCCGGTCGTGGAGGTCCCGACCGCCCTCGAGCCGATCGAAGGGGTCACCGAGGCCGTCGAGGAGGCCGTGGCCAAGCTCGACGGGGCGACCGCCCTCAAGATCGAGCGCCAGTCCCTCAACTCTTCCAGCGGCGAGTACGTCGGGAACCGCGCCATCTACTGGGACCCCGTCTCCAGGAGCCAGGTCACCGAGACCCTCTCCAACGGGAAGCGGACCGCCGCGACCGGCCTCAAGGAGGACGGGGCGGAAGGCATGATCCCCTTCTCCATCAGCAACAACGCCGCCGTCGCCACCGGCCCGAACCAGGAAGGCACCTACGAGTCGACCCTCGACTTCACGCCGAGCGCCCTCATCTTCCAGGAAGGGGCGGAGGAAGGCACCTACGTCATCCGCCCGGAGATCGACAAGAACACCCTCTCCTCCGTCATGGCGGGCTTCGACAGCATCTACTCCGGCGAGGATCTCGTCTTCACGATCGAGGACGGCGCCTTCCGCGAGGTGACCTACTCCTATGACTCCGGCTACTTCGGGGTCAGCTACTACCGCTTCCTCTTCTCCTACGGGGCCGACGCGGCGATCGATAGCGCCTACTACGCCTCGATCCTCGCCCTCACGCCCTTCGTCATCCCGACCAGCTGGCGCGCCTGGTGGGCGTCCAGGACCTCGGGCACCAACTACTTCCAGAACATGCTCAACTACTTCCTCCAGAACGACAACAAGTACCCGACGGCGACTCCGTCCGGGCTGACTGAGGAGGAGGCCGAGGAGCGGCTTGACGCCTACGTGCCCTTCGTCTACCACGAGAAGGTGACCAGCTACTACGTCACCCTCTCGAACCAGGAGGCGGCCCAGGGGGACACCGTCAACCGGCGCTTCTACATGTACTTCTACCCGTCGATCACCTCGACCTACAAGGAGGAGTACTACGACCTCTACCTCGCGAAGATCCAGGAGCTCGGCTACCGGAAGCTCGACAAGGTGGAGGACGCCGACGAGATCATCTACTCCTACCGGATCAACAGCACCTCGACCAGCAGCTACGCGGCCGTCTACGAGCAGTGGAAGTCCGCGGACGGGGAAGTGGTGCTCGAGGTCCAGACCAACCTCAACACCTCTCTCAACGTCTACGTCTACGACCTGACCAAGGGAACCTACACGAACAACTAGGGAAAAGGCGGGTTCCTCCCGCCTTCTCCCAGGGCGCCCTCCGGGGCGCCTTTTCTTCGTCCTCCCTAGAGGCTATCCCTCGATCGCGGGGACGTAGAACTCCAGGAAGGCCCGGGCGAGGGGATCGTGGAGCCGTCCCGCGCTTTCCCGATCCCAAATCAGCGTTTCCCCCGCAAATAGCACCTCTTCTTCCGGAATCTCAAGTCCTTCCAGGACCTTTCTTCCCGTAAAGTCCCCGAGCCACTCGAGCGAGGAGGCGCGCTCCTCGTCGTAGAAGCTCTCCTGGACGAAGTACCTTCCCTCCTCCTCGGCGATGACGTCGTTCATGTAGACGAAGCCGTCGACCACCATGCTCCGGCGGTCCTCCCCGACTCCGATGTTCGGGTCGATCCGGAGGAAGCTAGGGACGTAGCCTTCCCCGTAGGAGGCGGGGGTCATCTCCTGGCCCTCCGCAAGGCCGACCTCGCGCTTGAAGGACTCCCAGAGCTCCTCGTCGACCTCCCCGTCCGCCCCGAGGCGGATCCCTTCCTGGTTGACGTCGATGACGTAGCTCCGGTTCCTTTCCTTCTCGTTGAAGGGCTGGAGCACCGCCTCTTCCATATGGCGGCAGTCCGGGCAGTCGCTCCGGAGGAAGCCGAGGGTGAAGGGCTCGCTCCCCTTGTAAAGGGCGTCCAGCTGCTCCTTGTCCACGTAGAGCATCGAGGAGGGGCGGACCCGTTCCTCGAGCCAGTCGCCGAGGACCGCGGGATCGCTCGTGAAGGGGTCCCCGGTCTCGCCGGTCACCTCCTGGTCGACGAGCCTTCCCTTCGAGAAGATCGCGAGGGTTTGGTAGCCTTCGATGATCTCAAGCCCGAGGGCGTCCTTCCCGCCTCCGAACTCCGCGGGATCGATCGAATAGACGAGGAGGTTCTCCTTCTCCATCCTTTCCCCGAGCGTCTCCTGGAAGCTGAGGTAGCAAAGGCAGGTGGAGTCGTGGTCCGCGACAAGGAGGAGGAAGCTCTCGCCCAAGCCGACCTTGGCGAGGAGCCCCGCGTGCGTCAGGTGGACGTAGCGGTCCCGGTATTCCTCCCCTTCCTCGTAGAGCTTCCCGAAGGTGAGGGGGACTGCCTCTTCCTGACCTTCTCCCGCGCATCCGGGGAGGAAGGGGAGGGGAAGGGCGAGGACGAGCAGGGCGAGGGCTTCTTTCTTCATGGGGAGACGATAGCACGCCCCCGGGAAAAAATCTCTCCCGGGACAGTTCGGGAAAGTTCACGCCTCATCGGGAATTTCCAAGATTTTTCCTCGACGCGGGGACCCCGGGGGAAATCTTTTTTAAAATTTCCTTTGCACCCCCGCCCCCCGCCCCTATTATTTGCCCCGTCAAAGACCGGCTCGTCTGAGCGGCGATTGGCACTTGTCTCGTCCGGAGAAAGCCCGGGCACGTGTACTAGGAGGTACGCCATGGACACTGCTGATTCCCTCATCATCTCGCTCGAGCACGTGCGGAAGGAATTCCCCGACGGCTTCGTCGCCGTCGACGACTTCAACCTGTCCGTGCGCCGCGGCGAGTTCGTCACGCTCCTGGGCCCTTCCGGCTGCGGGAAGACGACGACGCTCCGCATGATCGCGGGCTTCTCCATCCCCAGCTCGGGAAGGATCCTTCTCAACGGGGAGGACATTACCTCCCTCCCGCCCTACAAGAGGCCGGTCAACACGGTGTTCCAGCACTACGCCCTCTTCCCGAACCTCGACGTCTACGAGAACGTCGCCTTCGGGCTCAAGAACCAGAGGATCCCCTACGAAGGGAAGGACTGGCGGGGGCGGCCCAAGACCAAGTACCGGAGGCTTTCCCCCGAGGTCATCGACGAGAAAGTGGCCAGGGCCCTCAAGATCGTCGACCTCGAGGACATGGAGGACCGCGACGTCTCCTCTCTTTCCGGCGGCCAGCAGCAAAGGGTCGCGATCGCCCGCGCGATCGTCAACGAGCCCCAGGTGCTCCTCCTCGACGAGCCCTTGTCCGCCCTCGACCGCAAGATGAGGAAGGACATGCAGCTCGAGCTCAAGGAGATGCACCGGAAGCTCGGCATCACCTTCATCTACGTCACCCACGACCAGGAGGAGGCCCTCTCCATGTCCGACACGATCGTCGTCATGAAGGACGGGGCCATCCAGCAGGTCGGCACTCCGGAAAGCATCTACAACGAGCCGGTGAACGCCTACGTCGCCGACTTCATCGGCGAGAGCAACATCTATAACGCGACGATGTCGGGGGAGAGGACGGTCCGCTTCCTCGGCGCCTCCTTCCCCTGCGTGGACGACTTCCCCCTGAACGAGAAGGTCGACGTCGTCGTCCGTCCCGAGGACGTCATCGTCATGCCCTCCGGGAAGGGAAGGGTCGAGGCCAAGGTCAGCTCCCGCGTCTTCAAGGGGGAGATGTACCAGTACGTCCTCCTTGTCGGCAAAAGCGAGGTCCTCTGCCGGAGCACCGAGGAATACGAGCCCGGGGAGAAGGTCAGCTTCGACGTCCTTCCCAAGAACATCCAGGTCATGGAGAAGGAGCTCGTGGAGAACGAGTACAAGGACGCCTGGCTCGACGGCAAGGGGAACGTCCTCGTCGGGGAGGAGGAGATCATCTTCCCCGTCGACTACCGCCAGCTCCTGAAAGGGAGCCGCCTCGACGAGGAGGGGACCCTCCTCGGCCCCAAGGGGAACGCCTACGACCTCAAGGACGCCGACGTCGTCCTCCATATCGCCCTGGACAAGGTCGAGCTCGAGGACGACCTTTCCAAGGGGGAGTGCCAGGGGACGATCGTCTCCGCTGTCTGGCTCGGCGACCACTACCAGTACATGGTCCGCACGGAAGGGGAAGAGGACTTCGTCGCCGACACCCCCTACCAGTGGAACGTGGGCGACGTCGTCGCCATCCACGTCGCCCCCGAGAACCTGCGGATCCAGCTGAGGAAGGAAATCTCCTCCTATGAGCGCCGCGACTAGGAGGCTCTCCCGCTTCTTCGCCCTCAAGCGGAAGTACCTCGCCTTCCCCTACGTCCTCTTCCTCGTCCTCTTCATCCTCATCCCCGCGATCCTCATCCTCTTCTATGCCTTCACCGACGAGACGGGGGCGCCATCCCTCGACGCGCTCGTGGGCTTCTTCTCGACGCCCTCGAAGCCGTCCGTCCTCCTCGTCTCCCTCTTCATGGGGCTCCAGACGACGCTCGTCTGCCTTCTCCTCGGCTATCCCGCGGCCTACTTCCTCGCCGATCGGAAGATCAACCGGAACACGGTGCTTGTGGTCCTCTTCATCATGCCCATGTGGATCAATTTCGTCATCCGTACCGGGGCGACGAGGGACCTCCTCTCCGCGATCGGGCTGGACGGCGGCTCCCACCCCTGGGAGGCCACCCTCATCGGGATGGTCCAGAACTACCTTCCCTTCACGATCCTTCCCCTCTACACGACGATGCTGAAGCTCGACCGGAGCCAGATGGAGGCGGCCGCCGACCTCGGCTGCCCGCCCTGGAAGGTGTTCGTCCGGAACGTCCTCCCGCAGTCCCTTCCCGGCATCGTGAGCGCGAGCGAGATGGTGTTCATGCCCGTCATGAGCAGCTACGTCATCAGCGACACCCTCTCGGAAGGGAAGATCACCCTCTTCGGGAACAGCATCTATCTGAACTTCAGCAATTCCCAGTGGAACGAGGGGAGCTTCATGGCGCTCGTCTTCCTCGTCCTCATCGGGATCTCGATGCTCCTCACGAGGGGCTTCGAGAGGGACCCCGCCGCCGAGCGGGGAGGAGGGCTCTGGTGATGAGAAGGCCCCGCACCCTCCAGGAGAGGAAGGAGCTCGGCGTCCGCATCGGGGCGAACGCCTACGTCTACCTCCTCCTCTTCCTCATGTACGTCCCCGTCCTCGCCCTCGTCCTCTTCTCCTTCACGGGATCCGTGAACTTCGGGACGTGGTCGGGCTTCTCCTTCGAGCTCTACGTCACCCTCTTCGAGGACGAGGAAATCATGCGCGCCCTCGGGAACACGGTCATCCTCGCCCTCCTCTCGAGCTTCTGCTCGGTGGTGCTCGGGACGCTCGGCGCCGTCGGGATCCACGAATGGAGGCGGCGCTCCAAGAGCCTCGCCGAGGCCCTCACCCAGATCCCCGTCGTCACCCCGGAGATCGTCCTCGCCCTTTCCCTGGTCATCATGTTCGTCTTCCTCGGGAACTACGTGTACAAGGGCTTCGGGCTCAGCTTCTGGACCCTCCTCATAGGGCATATCTGCCTTTCCCTCCCCTTCGTCTACCTCTCGGTGAAGCCGAAGCTCCTGCAGATGGACCCGGCCCTCTACGAGGCCGCCCTCGACCTCGGCTCTACCCCGAGGAAGGCGCTCTACCAGGTGACCCTCCCGGCGATCCTCCCCGGGATCCTCTCGGGCTTCCTCCTCGCGCTCACCCTCTCCCTCGACGACTTCATCGTCACCTCCTTCACGAGGGGCGCGGGCCTTCTTTCCGGCGCCCAGATGATCGAGACAATCTCCACCCTGGTTCAGGCCAGGATCAAGAAGGGCCCGCTCCCGCCCCAGATGAGGGCGCTCACCACCCTCATCTTCCTCTTCGTCATCCTCGTCGTGGTGCTCGTCACCTTCCTTATGCTCCACAAGAGGAAGGGGAAGCGCCATGCGGAAAGGAGGAACGCCTGATGCGCCTTGCCGTCCTTGTTCCCCTCTTCCTTCTCTCCATCGTGCCTTTTTCTCCCTTTTCCTTCCATTCCGAAGGGGATCTGCAGGGGAAAACGGAGTACCGCGCCCTCTTCATCCCGGAGATGAGGGAAGTCCTCCCCGCCCCTCGGGAGAGGGTGGAGCTCCGCGTCTATAACTCCGCCGACTACATCTCCGAGGACCCCGACATCATAGAGATGTTCGAGGACTACGTCCTGGAGAAGGACGGGGTGGAGCTCGAGGTCATCTACGAGACCTTCGACACGAACGAGACGATGCTTTCGCGCGTGGAGACGGGGGCCGCGGAGTACGACCTCATCTGCCCGAGCGACTACATGATCCAGCGCATGATGCGCCGGGGGATGCTCGAGCCCTTCCCTTCGGGGGAGGAGAAGCGCCTTTCCTATTCCCACAACGCAAGCGAGGAGGACTGGCCCGACTACTACGATTCCTATTGCTCCCCCTTCCTCGAGGAATGGTTCGAGAAGATCGTGGGGGTTACCCCGGACGGGGAGAGCCACCCCATCGGGGAGTACGCGAAAGGCTACATGTGGGGCACCCTCGGCTTCACCTACAACCCCTACTACGAGGAATACGAATCCCGCGGGCTTTCCCCCGAGGAGGTGAAGGTCCACCTCACGGACTGGAACGTCCTCCTCGATGAGCGCTACCAAGGGACCTACCAGATCAAGGACTCGATGAGGGACACCTACTCCGTCGCCCTCATGCAAAGCTACGACGAGGAGCTCCATGTCCTCCGCGACGCCTATCTCTCGGGCGAATGGGCGGACGGGACCCCCTATGGGGAAGAGGAGTACTCCCGCGACGTGAACGCGATCTTCAACAACCTCACTCGCGTGGACGAGTTCAACGCCCTCCTAGGGAGGATCCACGGGGAGGAGGCGGAGCAGGAAAGCGTCGACTCCATCCTCGAGAAGGCGGAAGCCTCCCTCCGCGCCCTCTTCGACAACTCCTACGGCCTCGAGGTCGATAGCGGCAAGCAGGACATCACCGTCGGGCGCTCCGGCATCGGCATCGCCTGGAGCGGAGACGCGGTGTACTCGATCGAACTTGGCGAGATCGAGGAGGACGTCTCCCTCTACTACTCCGTCCCCAAGACCGGCGGCAACATCTGGTTCGACGGCTGGGTCATGCAGAAGCACGAGGGGCTGAACGTCGAGTACGCCCAGAAGTTCGTGGACTTCCTCTCGCGCCCCGACGTGAGCGCCCTCAACATGGACTACATCGGCTACACCCCCTTCGGCGCCGGGGAGGAGATCCTTTCCCTCGTCCGCTCCTGGTACGACGCGAGGAGCTACGCCATGTACGTCTATATCGACGAGGGGGACTACGACAACGGCTACCACGACTTCCTTTACGACGAGGACGGGAACCCGGTGTTCCAGGACGGGACGGGGATCCACGAGGAAGTGGAAATCGACGGGACCGTCTACCACGACGTCGACTTCGGCGCCTACGACATGTCGGGATCCGGTCTTGGGAAGGCTGTCCGGGATGGGGAGGAGCTTTCCTGGGAGAGCTACTTCCTCGAGGAGGAATGGGAGGCGAGGCCCGTCGACCTCGGCTACTTCTTCGAGGGGACGGTAGATGGGGACGCGATCATCTGGACCGACGAGCTCGAGGAGGTGACCGCGACGAACCTCCTGGGCGAGGAGGAGACTGTCGTCGTGGGGAGGGGCTTCTACGCCCAGTACCCGGAGATGGAGATGCTCCCCTCCCTCGCGGTCATGGAGGACTACGGGGACGAGAACGAGTCCGTCCTCCGGATCTGGGAGGCCGTCAAGAGCGACTCACTCGAGCCCTGGGTCATCGCCGTGCTTGTCGTCGAGGTCGCCCTCATCGGGGGCGGGATCCTCGCCTCCTGGCTCCTCAAGAGGCGCTCGCGCGCCCTCCGGAAGGCCAGGAAGAAGGAGCGCGAGCCTCTTTCCCAGGCTTCCTAGGAAGGAAAAAGTGGGGCGGAACGGGCTTCCGCCCCTTTTCCGAAAGCCCTTTCAGTCCGATAATGGCGAGGAAAGAAAAAAGAGGAGGACCCGCATGCGTTCCCTTGTCTATTTCCAGTCAGGCGGCCCCACCGCGGTCATCAACTGCTCGCTCTACGGGGTCATCGCCGAGGCCTTCAAGAGCAACGAGATCGGAGGAGTCTACGGCTCCATCCACGGGGTGGAGGGCCTTATCGAGGACAATCTCGCCGACCTTAGGAGGGAGGACCTCGAGGAGATCGAGCTCCTGAAGCAGACCCCGGGCGCCGCGCTTCTAAGCTCAAGGAAGAAGCTTCCGGGCGAGGAGGACCCCCTCTTCGCCAAGATCGTCCAGACGATCGACCGGCACGACATCGGCTACGTCCTCGTCAACGGCGGGAACGACTCGATGGACACCTGCATGAGGCTCGACGAGTTCTTCAGGAAGAGCGGACGGGACGTCAAGGTCCTTGGCATCCCCAAGACGATCGACAACGACCTCGTCGTCACCGACCACTGCCTCGGCTACCCCTCGGCCGCGAGGCACGTCATGAACCTCGTCAAGATGGCGGTCCTCGACGCGAAGGCCTATAGCGCCGGCAAGGTCATCCTCATCGAGATCATGGGGCGGAACGCCGGCTGGCTCACCGCTTCCGTCGACCTTCTTCCGGAAGGGGAGAGGCCCGACCTCATCTTCCTCCCGGAGATGGAGTTCGACCAGGAGAGGTTCCTCTACGAGGTCCGCGAGATCTACGAGAGGAAGGGCCACGTGGTCTGCTGCGTGAGCGAGGGACTGAACCTCCCGCGCCGGAACACCGGGGGAGTGGACGCCTTTGGGCACGTCGCCCTGGAAGGGGTCTCGTTCCACCTCTCCGAGATGATCCACGAGAGGCTCGGCTACGGGACGAGGGTCATGGACCTCTCGCTCGCCCAGAGGGCCGATCCCTACCTCGTCTCCCGGAGCGACCGCGAGGAGGCGATCGCCGCGGGGAAGTACGCGGTCAGGATGGCGCTCGAAGGCCATTCCGGGGAGATGGTCGCGATGCGCCGGGTCCCGAGCGACCGCTACGAGGTCGAATGGTTCCTCGCTCCGGTCAAGGACATCGCCAACCGGGAGAGGAAGTTCCCCAAGTCCTGGCTCCTCAGCGAGATGGAGCTCTCCGAATCTTTCCGGGAATACCTCCGCCCCCTCGTCGCTAGAAGCGTTCAGGTCATCAACGAGAACGGCATCTTCCAAAGCGCCCGGCTGCGTCTGGAAAGGGCGAAGTAGGGGGATACCGCCGATGACTTGGGGAGGGCATCCTCCCCTTTTCTAGCGGATCCCTAGGGCCTTCCTTCCGAAGGAGAAGGCGGAGGGGATGGGGAGGCTTCTCGCCTCTTCCTTATCGAGGAGGAGGAAGCCCTCCGGGGGCGCCTCGAGGAGCTCTCCCTCCTGCCATTCCATCTCCCAGCGGAGGTGGGTGAAGGAATGCCCGCTTTGTCCTAGGTAGGAAAGGGGGCCTGCTTTGAACCCAAGGGAGGAGAGCGCATCCTCCGGACTTTCCCCGGGTGCGTTCGGGAACTCCGCAAGGGAGGAAAGAAGCCCTTTTTCAGGGCGAATCCGGAAGACTGTCTTTCCTTCAAAATGCAGGATATAGACCTGGAGATGCACGGTTTTCTTTGCAGAACGGACTTTCTTCTTGGGATAATCCCGCTCCTTGCCTGCCTTATGAGCCTTGCAGAAGGGCTTGAGCGGGCATTCTTCGCAGCGGGGCGTCCCATTAGGGAGGCAAATGACCTCCCCTATGTCCATGAGCGCCTGGTTGAAGGAGGATGGGTCCTCTTCTCCTATTTCGTCCAGGAGGAAGGCTTCCGCCTCTTTCCGTAGGGTGGAACCCTCCTTCTCCGATCTCTCGAGCCTGGAGTACACCCTTTCGAGGTTCCCGTCCACGGCGACGGCCTTCTTGTGGAATGCGATCGCCAGGATCGCCTTCGCTGTGTAATCGCCTACTCCAGGAAGTTTGCGGAGACCCTCGTAATCTTCAGGGAAAATCGCATTTTCCTGAATGAAGATGGCAGCCTTTCTCAGGTTCCTTGCCCGCGAGTAGTAGCCGAGCCCTTCCCACAGCTTGAGCATCTCCTCTTCCTTCAAAGAGGCGAGGTCCTCGATGGTTGGTGCTGCTTTCAGGATCTCGTAGTAGCGGGGGAGCACCGCGCTGACCCTCGTCTGCTGGAGCATCGTCTCGCTGAGTAGGACATGGTAAGGGGTCGGATCGTCCCTCCACGGGAGGGAGCGCCCCATCTTCCGATACCAGGAAAGAAGTGACTGGGCCAGACTATCCATGGCTAGATTTTCCCAAAGGCAAGAAAGCGCGCCAAGGGGCTTGGGGCTTTGTGCTATATTCATGTTAGGAAGGAAAAGATGGAACTCCGCTGGAAAGGCGCGTCCTCTCTGAGTCTCGCCTTTTTCGCTCGGCCCCTTCTTAGGATGCCGGAGGATTTCTGCTGGATGCCTATAACCCTTTCCTTGGGAGACACGCATGAGACTGGTCGTTGAGAACGCCAAGAAGCGCCTCGGGGACACGATGGCGCTTGACGGGACCTCCCTTTCCATAGGAGACGGGATCCTCGGCATCCTCGGGCGGAACGGCGCGGGGAAGAGCACGCTGCTCCGGGCCCTTTCCGGAGTCTACGGTCTGGACGAGGGAACGATCGCCCTGGATGGGGAAAGGATCTATCTCCAGCATCCGGCCCAAGGCGCCTACTTCCTCCCGGACGACCCCTACTACCCTTCCGGAGTCGATCTCCGTGGCCTTGGGGAATTCCTTTCCTGCTTCCATGACTTCGACAAGGAGGCCTTCGCCCACTACGTCTCGCTCCTCGAGCTTCCGAACAAGAAGCTGAAGGATTACTCGAAGGGCATGCGGAGGCAGGCTTTCCTGGCCGCCGCGCTTTCCCTCCGCTCGCGCTTCCTTCTCCTTGACGAGGCCTTCGATGGGCTCGATCCCCTCACTCTCCGCCTAATCGGGCAGGAGCTATCCGCACGCTTCAACGAGAAACAGCCTGGGATCCTCGTGATTTCCTCGCATAACGTCCATGCTTTGTTCAAAATAGCCGATACCATCCTCCTTATGGAGAAGGGGAGGACGAGGAAGCTCCGCAACGTAGATGCCCTCCTCACCGGCCTTCGCCAGGTCGACCTGCTCTTCCAAGGAACTATCCGGAGGGAGGACATCGAACGTCTGGGGGTCCAACCCCTTTCCTTCCGTTCATCGGGGAGGAGGGTGACTTTCCTGACTCGTGACATCTCCTCCATCGAGAGGATCGAGAAGGTGCTCCATCCCCTTTCCCTTTCCATCCAGAGCCCCGACCCCGAGGAGCTTCTCGGACTTCTAGCGGAGGATGAACGATGAACGGCAAGTATTTCCTCTGGTGGGCCGGGAGAACGCTCCCCTACGTCGCGGTGTACCTTGTGCTAGCGGTCGGGATCGCCACGCTCACGCTGGCCATGCCCGAGGAGCACTTGGTCACCGCCTCCCTCTTCTCCTATTCGATCGTCATCCCGAGCGGGGTGTACGCCGTGGTGCTCTCCCTCCATACCTTCTGGTACCGCTACTCCAGGAAGAGCGCCGACTTCCATCTCGCGCTCCGCGGGAACCTCCATTCGGTCCGCTGGACGAGAATGCTCGTCGGCTACCTCGCCTTCCTCCTGCCGCTCGTACTTGTCTTCTGGTATGCGTTCCTCTTGGTCTATTCGCGGGGCGTTCCTGTCAGCGGGTTCTTCTCGCCCATCGCTTTCATCGCCTTCCTCTTTATCGAAAGCCTCGTCTATTTCCTCGTCGCGCTGCCCTTCTCGCGCGCCCACCATGTGGTGGAGGCAGTCGTCGACTACCTCGTGTTCCAAGGAGTGCTCTCCATCGGGCTCCTGCCCCTCGCGCTCCTGATCACCCTCCCGCTGGGGAGGCTTGGGGTCGAGCCCAGCGCCCTTGGGGAAATCATGAGCGCAGCCTTCTACCATACCGTCTACATGGGCTCGCCCTCCGTCGTGGGGAACCTTGTCTTCGGGGATCTCTTCGCCTCGCCCCTCTTCTTCGGGGAGGCAGGCTCCTTCTTCATGGACAAGGGATTGCTCGAGAGGCTCGACGTTCTTGTCTATGCGGTTCTCGCCATCGTTGCCCTGGCCTTCCTGCTCTTCTTGAAGGAACCGGGAGGCGAGCGCTTCGGCGCGGCTCCCGAAGGCATCTCCTTCGAACGGGTGCTGGTCCATGTCGCCATCGGGGACACGCTCTTCTTCCTCTGCCTCGTGATCGGCACGGTGATCCTCAATATCGCCAGGGCTCAGGCGGACGGTTTCACCATCCTCGCGCTTCCTCTTTTGGTCGGCATGGTGCTTCTCGTCCTTGCCGGCTGCTACATCCTCCTCTCGATGTTCAACCGTTCCTTCAAACCGAGAAATGAGGATGTGCGCCTCCTTCCGATCGGCGGGGCCTTCGCCCTCGCCGGGCTCCTTCTCACCTTCTTCGTGCTTTAACCCTGCAGTAAGAGCCTCTTTTCACCGTTTTCCCTGAATGTTACGGGAACTTCGCATAGGAGGTTTATAATCCTCCCATGGTTTTCCTCTGGGCCTTCCTCGGCTTCCTCCTAGGCGCGGCCCTTTCTTTCGTCCCTCTTCTATATCGCTCCATCAAGGGGAGAAGCCTTCCTTCGAAGGAGGTCCTTCTTAGCAAGGGGATCGACGTCGGGACGGGTTTTCTTCTCTATCTCCTGGTTTCCTTCTGCACCCTCCTATACCCCTCGGTCAACGTGCCTAATTCCGCGATCTACATCTCCCTTTCTTCGACCGCGCTCGTCCTCCTTTCCCCTTCTAAGTTCCTCCTGCCCCTTTTCCGGAAAGAGAGGCCGAGCCTTCTGAGCCCCCGCTTCTTCTCGATCGTCCTCCTCGTTCTTGTGGTTCTCCTTGAGGGACTCGCCTTCAATGCCAGTTCCTACCAGTCCTATCCTTCCCTTGAGCCTGTGTCTTTCGAAAGTGCCCTTCCTCTCGGTCCCGGAGGGACGATCTCCTTCGACCTTCCCGCCGGCGCGCTGAACTTCGTCCTTGAGACGAATAACGGCATGGAGTCGAACCTCCTTATCGACTTCAATATGGCGGACGGCTCGATCATCGAGGTCACCCACTTCGGCACTCCCTATTCCCCCGCCTCGTGGATCGTGAGCATTCCCGAAGGCGCGGTGAAAGTGTTCGTCGAGGCGTCCACGGACGGCGGGAGGTACCCGGGGGAGAGCTATCTTGTCTCCGCGGTCCTCTTCAACCAGAGCGTCCCCCTTGCCCTCAACACCCTTCGCCTCTTCCTCCTCTGGGGGACCGGGAGCCTCCTCATCCTCTTCGGCTTCGCGCTCTTTAGGAGGCTCGGGAGGAAGGAAGAGCCTGTCCTGAAGGGGAAGGATGTCCGGAGATGGTCGCTCCTCCTTGGAGGCGGAGCCTTTCTCCTCTTCTTCCTTCTCTCGCTCGTCCTCAAGGACATGTTCTACGAGCCCTATCCCTTCAACGACTACTTCTCGGGCGGGATGAACAACGCCTATACCTACTTCAACCTGTTCGACGCCCTGATGCATGGGGAGGTGTCCCTCCCCCTTGTGCCAAGCGAGGAGCTCCTTGCCCTCGAGGACCCCTGGAACCCTGCAAACCGGGGCGGGGTCCCTTACTACTGGGACGTCGCCTTCTACGGAGGGAAGTACTACTCCTACTACGGGATCGCCCCCTGCCTATTGATGTTCCCCTTCTACTGGCTCGTGGGCGAGGTCCCCAACGGCGACTTCATGCTCATCCTCGCCTCGATCCTGTACATTGCCTTCCTCGCCCATGCGATCGGAGCGTTCATGGAGGCCTACGGAGTCGAGCTTCCCCGGGGCCAGGGGATCCTGGTGCTTCTCCTCGGACTTCTGGGAGGGATGCCCCTGTCGCTCGTCATCTTCAACATGGACGCCTGGAAGTACCGCCTGCCCTTCTCCTACGGGCTCGTCGGGCTCTTCCTCGCGCTTGGCTTCAGCTTTCTTGCCAAAAGCGATGGGAAACAGCGGATGCTCCATCTCGGGATCGCCGCTCTCGGGGCGGTCCTCGTCGCCGGCTCGAGGCCGGACATGCTCCTCTTCCTCCTGATGCTCCTTCCTCTTTACCTCGGGATGCTCCTGAAGGGGGAAGGGTCTTTCTGGCGGAGGCTCGTCCCCTTCCTTCCGATGGCGGGGATCCTTGTCCTCGGCGCTTCCCTCCTCATGGCGTACAACTACGTCCGCTTTGGCTCCCTCCTCGAGTTCGGCTCCTCCTACCAGCTGACCATCGTCGACGGAAGGAACCTCGAGGTAAGCCCCTGGAGCATGCTCCTTGGGATCACGCGCTACTCCTTCACCCCGATGGAGCCCGTGGAGGGTCTTCCCTGGTGGAAGATCGTGACCCTCGAGCTCACGGGAGACACCCACACCTATCTGAACTCCATGCCCGGGACGATATCCGATCCCGCGACCTGGCCCCTTTTCCTTTTGCCCGCTCTTTTCGTCAGGAAGGGGAAGCGGCTTTCGGAAGGGGGCGCGATCTCGCTTGGGATCCTTTCCCTCTTCCTTGTCGAGGGGGTCGGCTATTCCCTCGGCGGCACATGCGGGAGGTACGCCCTCCTTGCGATCCCCTTCGCCTCCTTCCTCGGGACGGGCACGCTTCTCTTGCTCATGAAGAACGCGGGGGAGATGGATGCAAGGAAGCCATGGCGAAACTTCGGGCACGCCCTTCTCATCCTTACGCCCTTCCTTCTCCTTGGCGCACTTACCTTCAGCGTGTCGATGAGCGTGAACGGCTTCGACGGGGTCTGGGGCGGGGAGATGTGGGGCTACCGCTTCCTCCTGGACGGGGCGATTTCCTTCAAGCCTTTCTAGCGCGTTTCCTGTGCAAAGGCCTCACGAGTTCCGTTATCTCATCATCCGCAGGAGATTTGCCGCGGAAACCGAGTTTCCTCCAGAAGGAGACTTCCCCATGGGCGAGGACGGAGCACTCCTGCGCCCCCATTTCCCTAAGGGGCACGAAGAGGGCGTCCACAAGATAGTGCATCGCCTCCTCGGGAAGCCCCTCTCCCTCAAATGAGAGGATCCTCCATCTCGTCGGGGACCTTTTCTCGAGGAGGATGCCCGCGCGGGGTTCCTTGTCATCCCCGAAGAGAAAGGCAGCGCGCGGGAAATCCATTTCCGCGGGAGGAAGGGAATCCGCCCCGAGGAAGGAAAGGATCCCCGGGGAGGGGTCGAGGAGGAGGCGGAAGGGGAAGCTCATTCCTTCTTCCTGCCCTCCTCGTGGTATTCCTTCTCGGTGTTGACCTTCCAGACGCCTTCCTTCGGATGGCCCTCGGGGTCGAGGATCGAGGAGACCGCCTCGATCGCGGTCAGCATCGAGTGGTCCATGTTGTTGTAGCGGTGCTGGCCGTTCCGCCCGAGGCAGTAGAGGTTTTCCACGCCCTGGAGCCAGCCCTCGACCTTCCCGATGTCCTTGTAGGAGTCGAAGTAGGCCGGATAGGCCTTCTTCACCTTGAGGCGGACCGAGTCGAGGACGTCCTCCGGCCCTTCGATGACCCCGATCCTCGCCAGCTCCTCGATCGCCATCCGGATGAAGTCCTTGTCCTCCATCTCCCAGAGGTCGTCGCCTTCGTTGGCAAAGTACTCGAGCCCGATCCAAACCTTCCCTTCTTCCTTCACCATGTAGGGGGACCAGTTGTTGAAGATCTGGATGCGGCCCATCCTCACCTCCCTCTCCTGGACGTAGATCCAGGTGTCGGGGACAATGTTCCCGACCGTCTTCTCCTTCGTCTCGTTCCTGATTTTGAGATGGTCGAGGAGGAGCCCGACGGTGATGAAGTCGCGGTAGGGGAGGGCGACCGCCGCCTCCCGGACGTCTTCGGGGGCCGCCCCTTCGGGCAGGGCGAGGAAGAGGTCCTTGAGCGCCATCGTCGAGAGGAAGAGGTCGCCTTCCATCCGCTTCTCGCCCGCGGGCGTCTTGACGCGGAGGGCGCTGATCCTCTCTCCTTCCATCTCGATGCCGACGACCTCGTGATTCAGCAGGACTTCCCCTCCCATCTCCCGGATGCGGCCCGCCATCTTCTCGTAAAGGAACCCCGGACCGTACTTCGGGTACTCGAAGCGCTCGATGAGGGAGGTCTCGACCTCCCCTTCCTTCTTCCGGAAGGGCTTCGAGAGGGCGTTCCAGACGGTCTTCCAGAGGCTCAGCCCCTTCACCCTCTGGGCGCCCCAGTCGGGGGAGATGTCCCGTGGGTTCCTGCCCCAGACCTTCTCGGTGTAGTCCTCGAAGAACATCTCGTAGAGAGGCTTCCCAAAGCGATTCACGTAGAAGTCGGCGAGGGAGTTCTCGTCTCTTTTATGGAGCATGCTCCCGAGGTAGCCGAAGCCGGCCTTCATCGTCCTTCTGAAGCCCATGTTCCGGAAGGTGCTCGCCTTGAGGGAGATGGGGTAGTCGAAGAAGCGGTGGAGGTAGAGGATCCTCGAGACCCTGTGGCGCGTGAGCATCGCCTCGTCCTCTTTCTCAGGATCGGGACCGCCTTCCTGAAGGGGAATTTCCCTTCCGAGCGCGAGGTCGTCCCGGGAAGGCTTCCCTTGGAGAGGAAGGATCTCATGCCAGAGGGCGAGCACCTCGGGCGACTTCGTGAAGAAGCGGTGGCCCCCGATGTCCATGCGGTTCCCCTTGTATTCGAAGGTGCGGGAGATGCCCCCGATCGCATCGCTCGCCTCAAGGACGATGGGGCGATAGGATCCTCCCCCTCTTTTCAAAATCTCGTAGGCGGCGGTGAGCCCGGCCGGGCCCGCCCCGATGATGAGCGCGGTCTTCTTTTCCATGGAAGGGATTATAAGGCCGCAAGCCTTTCCTGCCTCCCCGGAATCCCTCGCTCTTCCCCAAGCCTTCCCTTAGGTGTATCCTTCGCGTGCGCTTCCGTAGCCAAGCGGTAAGGCAAGTGACTGCAAATCACTTATACGGCGGTTCGATTCCGCCCGGAAGCTCCAAGAGGACGAGCCCTGGGAAACCCCGGGGCTTTTCTTTCATGAAAGGGAAGAAAGCCCCCTCGCGCCTGATTCGTATTCATTGAAAACATTTGCAGAGCCTTGTTTACGGATGTCGAGGGGGGTCCATAGTCTTCGCACATGACAGGGCTTTCAATGGGAAATGCGTAAGGAATAAGTGCTTTCTTTATGAAACCTTTCAACCCCGTCCACGCGGAAGAGACCTCCGTTCCTCCCGAACGATCCATGTAGCAGGAAGTTTCAGAAAGGAGAACGGATACATGAAGATCAAGAAAGCGATGCTGTCGCTCGGGCTTGTGCTCGCCGCGGCAGGAGTCGCAACCGCCAGCGCCTGGGTCATCAATGACGCCACCGCCTCCACACAAGGCGCCGTCGACCAAGGCATCATCCTCGACTGGGGCGAGGGGAGCACCCTCGGGGACCTCACCTCCCTCACCTACGGGAGCCCCGTCGTCCAGAAGGTCACCGTCAAGAAACCGCAGGCCTCCGAGGGCGTGACCGGCTACGCGAAGGTGAGCTTCGCCCTCACTGGGGACAACATCTCCACCATTCAGGTCGAGGCGAAGATTCCAAGTGGGCTTCGGCCGAGGACAAGTCGGACGCGACTCTCAACGCTGACACCACTTCCTATGACTACTACGTCGACATCGCCACTATCGAGGACGCCGGGCTTACCTACTGGGTGCGCTACTCCCTGAGCGCCCAGCCGGGGACCCAGGCCGACGATAGCCAGGGCGGGGTCCAGGCTCTCGACGCGAAGCTGACCGTCAGCCTCGACTACTCCGCGACCAACGGAGCGGGCGCCTAAGGAGGACATGGCAATGAAAAAGAAGAGCCTTATCGTCGGAGGCATCGCCGCCTTCGCCGCGATCGCCTCGATCGGCACCTCCTTCGCCCTCTACAAGGTCGCCTAGGAGAACAAGGAGGTCAACATCGGCATCCGCACCGGGACCGACGTCAACTACGCGATCTCGGAAGTGACTGGCGCCGAGGGGAACGGTCTCATTACCCCGGATCACCTTACCAACACCTACAACTTCAACATCCAGGGCAAGAAGGCCGAGGGCAGCGCCTTCACCCAGCCCTACATCCTCGCCAAGCTGACCGTCACGGTGACCTCTGAGAACACCGCGCTCATCGACGCGCTTCAGACGAACGCCACAATCGGCTATAAGGAGGGGACCTACTTCGCGAACACTGCCGGGCAGAACAGCCTGAACTGGACCGAGACGGACGCGAATACCAAGACCGGCACCCTTAGCACGTACATCTACGTCGGCGATGGGTTCGAGGCTGGCGATGCGTATAAAGCAGTCACTCTCAGCATCGGTCTTGCCGATGGGATTTCGGCCGAGTCGCTACTCGCTCTTGCCGGCGATTACAGTGTCTCAATCAGTCTGACGGATGACGAAAGCTACCAGGTTGCCCACGTCGTCGGCTCTATGAACGGATGGGCCGTTTCCGACCAGTACGAGATGGTCATGAACATCGAGGCCACGGACAAGCTCGAGTGGATGTGGCTTGGCAGTATCCCGGCCGGGAACGAGATCAAGGCGAAGCACGAGAATGGCACTTGGTCAGCCGACCCGAATCTTCAGGTCCCGGAGAATCTGACCGGCGTCTACTGGACCGGGAACGGGACGGACGCCATCACTACCTCAACCTCCAACTAGGCCGATCGGCCTCAAAAGAACATCTTAAGGGGCGGGGGATTCCCCCGCCCTTCCTTCGATATGGGAATATCCTTTATACAGGAGGGCCATGGGAAAGGGAACGAGAAGAAGGAGAGGAAGGGGAATCCCTTCCTGCGCTGCCTCAAGGGGTTCGTCTTTTCCTCATCGCCCTGGTCCTTGTCTCCTCCTGCTGGTCCTGGGTGGACCGGGCATCTGGCTATAACGCGCCTTTCTTCGGGCTTCGGGCCTCGGTCATTTCCTCAGAGTCGATGGAAGCGGTGAATCCCGAGTTCGAGGACTTCCTCGAAGGGCACGATGACCGCTACAGGAAGAACGACGTCGTGATCGCAAGGATGCCCTCCTCCTTGGAGGAGCTCGAGGTGTACGACGTCATCCTCTTCCTTGACGATGACCTTGGGCTCATCTGCCACCGGATCGTCCAGATCGATGAGGACACGGGGAAGATATGGACGAGAGGAGATGCGAACAACCGCCTCGACGGGGTAGTCGACTTCGAGGACGTGAAGGGGAAGGTGGTCTCCTCCATTCCCGGGATCGGTATCGTCACCCTCTACCTCAATTCGCCTTATGGCCTCCTCGGGGTGTCCCTCGCCTTCTTGATCCTCTTCTCCGCGGAGCTCTACCTCGAGCACGAGAGAGAAAGAAAGGGGAAGGAGGGATGCCGCTCGGAGCATGAGCCAGGGGAGAAGGGCTTCCCGGACGAGATATGAAGAAACCGCCCCCTTTTCCCATTGATGGGGGTTGGCGCTTGGTGTATATTCCGCCTCGCACCCTTCCTATGGGCGAAAGGAAGGGCGCACTGCGCCAGTAGCTCAGCTGGATAGAGTATCAGACTACGAATCTGAGGGTCGCGGGTTCGAATCCTGCCTGGCGCGCCACTTGTAGGAAGACCTGCGGGGAAATCCCGCGGGTTTTTGCTTTTAGGAGCCTGTGCCAATATACAATAGGCGACGTGGAAGCGTCGGAGGGAGAACGTTATCCAGGCTAGCCCGGACTTCCGCTTCTATTGCGTAAGGGATCGCCATGCTTGAACTGAGGCTTCGTGAAAAACGGCAGGGCTCCTTCTCCTTGAAGGACGTAAGGCTCTCGCTCCCGGATAAAGGGCTTTTCATGTTGAGAGGCCCCAATGGCTCGGGGAAGTCAACTCTTCTCGCTATCCTGTCCGGAAGGGACGATCTATATGAAGGGTCCCTTTCCTGGAACAGGAAGGACGTGAAGGAGGAGCGTCGCTCTCTCTACGTAACCCATATCGCCCAATTTCTCCCGCAGATCCCCCTTGTCTTTGAGGATTTAAACGTTGTCGACAATATACTTGCCCCCTACCGCGATCGCGACCGCGAGAAGGCGCTCAGCCTCGTGGATAGGATGGGCCTCGGGAAGGTCGCGAATTCCCTGGCTTCCTCCCTTTCCTCCGGAGAGAAGGCCCGTGTGGCGTTCGCCCGCGCCCTTTACGGGGACCACCCCGTCATTCTCCTCGACGAGGTCACTGCCTCGCTCGACCCTAGGTCCGCCTCCATCCTGAGGGAGCAGGTCCTTTCCCTTGCCAAGGAACGGCTCGTCATCTTTGCGACCCATGAGGAAGAGGACATCCTTCCTGGCGCGACTATCCTCGATGTCAGGGACGGGCTTTCTTATGAAGGAGAGGGGATTTCGTCTTCCGATAGCCGTGAAAAGTCGACGGACACCGTCTTCAAGTGGTCTTCCCTCCTCAAGGACTGGGACAAGACTGTCGTTTGGACGAACCTCGTGCTTTCCTTCCTTCTTTCCCTTGTCTGCTTCGTGTTCGGTGGGCTGGGCGCGATGGCGGGCTCGAACTACGGGAACATGGGGGACAGGGAGTCTCCCGAGGAGGAGGTCATCGCACAATATTTCCTTGCGAACGCCCCGGGAGTGTTCGTCGACCTTAACTCGCCGCTTTTCGGAGAGGGCCTCCCCGTCCTTTACCCCGAGTGGTTGAAGGACGATGCGGGCGGACGCTATATGGGCGCCTTCCTGTTCGACTGGGAGAAGCTTTCCCCCTATCTCGGGGAGGACTGGTCCCTTCTTCACGGGCGCCTTCCGGAGAACTCGACGGAATGCCTCGTCCCGGAGAACTATCTCGTTCGAGTGCAGGAGCTTCACGGAGGCATCGGCGAGGAGGAAGCCTTCGCGCTGATCTCCGAGAAGGAGATTCCTCTCAACGGTTCCTCCCTCCGCCCGGTCGGGGTCTACCCTTCCTTGAACACCCCCTACTACCTTTCCCATAAAGGCCTCGCCGTCGAGCTAGGGATGGGGAACTCGATGGTCCTCGAGATCGAGAATTCCTTCCTTTCCGACTCCCTATTCGTCGGTGGAGAAAACGACGGGAACCACACCTGCGAGATGATCCCCTTCCCGAAGGACGTCCTTCCGGAGCAGGTTTCCCGTGGTTCCTTCCCTTCTGGAAGCGATGTCGGAAAGTACCTTGTCGCCGAGGACGGGAGCGCGCCCCTTGCCATCCCCTTCGCCGGGCCGAGGGGCTACTCCGCCTTCTCCCTTGTCTTCGCCTTCTTCCTTCCGGCCTACCTCATCGTCCTTTCCTTCGTCTCCCATTCCAGGGACAGGAGAAGGAACCTCCTCCTTCTGGCTGGAGGCGCGGACAGGGGATTCCTCGCCAAGGAGCAGTCCCTCGCCTTCCTCCTTCCGTCGCTCCTTGGGTATATGTCCGCGCTCATCCTGTCCGCGCTGGGGATGTGGGGGTACGCCATGTACGTGGGGTCGGCCCTCAACATCGGCATCCTCACATTCCTTGATCCCTGGTCGATCCTCTCTCTTCCCCTCCTTCTCCTGGGGCTCCTCATCCATGAGTACGTCCTGAGAAGGATCAGCCTTCCCGAGAACGCCTCGCTCGTCCTGGAGGAGCTGAAGAGGCGATGATCCTCGAGGCTTCTCGCCTAAGGCTTTCGGTCGGAGGGCGCCTCCTCGTCAAGGACCTATCCTTTTCCTTCGATAAGGGCCTCGTGCTCATCGAGGGGCCTTCCGGATCAGGGAAGTCGCTCCTTCTCGACGCCTTCATGGGGATCCGCGAGTCGGAGGGGGGAGAGCTAAGGCGGGGCTTCCGTTCCTTCTCCTACATGGGCCAGCGGGGGACGGCGCTCCTGGACCTCACCCTTGGAGAGAACGTCTCCTCTCTCCTGGGCGTTCCTCCCGACTCTCCTAAAGTGGCTTTGCTGGCGGATGCCCTTTGCCTTTCCCCGCTGATGGGGAAGAGGGTCCTCTCCCTCTCGATCGGGGAGAGGGCGAAGGCGGAGCTTCTCCTTTGCCTTCTCCGCCCGGCGGACGCCTATTTCCTTGACGAGCCCTTCTCGAGCCTCGACGCCTCATCCCGGGAAAGGATCGCTTCCTTTCTGAATTCCCTTGCCAGGGAGCATCTCGTAATCGTCGTGAACCACCAGAAGGACACGGGCGGCCTTTCCTGGGAAGCGCGGATCTCCTTCGACGGAGAAGGAGGCGTTTCCTTGGAAGAGAAAGAGGGAAATCCCTGCAATACGTCCCTGGAAGTTCCTCAAATTGAATCCCCTAGTGTCCGTTTCGGGTTCTTCGGCCATTTCCGCCTGTTTTTCAGGAGGAACATTTCCAGCGTGCTTCTTTTCGCGGTGCTCCCTTTCCTTGGGATGTCATCCCTTTTCATGGGGGTGGCGCTCACCCCCTCGGGCGACGGGACCAGGCTGGCCTTGGAGAAGGACCCCTTCTCCCTATTCCGGGCGGAGCTAGACGGGCTTCCCCTGGATCCTCTCCCGGAAGCCGCCCTCTGGACGTTCCCTATCTCCTTCTATAGCCCGACGGGAAGAGAGCAGGGGTTGACCCTGGTACTGGACCTTGGGAAGGAAGGCCCTGCCTCCTTCTTCCCGGAGGAAGCCATCCCCGAGGGCTCCTCCCTCGTCCTTATGGAAGAGGAGGAAGAAAGCCTCCTCGCCGGCCTCCAGGAGACCGCCCTCGTCCTGGAAGGGGCGAGGGGAGCGATTCTCTCGGTCGCTGAAGGGGACTTCCTCTCGCTTCTGAACAAGGGAACGCCAGAGGAATGGAAGCTTGATATCGAAGGGCTCTATCTCCCTATCATGGACGGGGAGTCGCTTCGCTTCCGGGGCAATGTCGTCGGCGTCGGGGAGGCGGAGCCTGATTTCCTTCCCGTCGGCCCTTCGCTTGAGGCGTCCCTTTCCTACCCGGGAGGAGGCGAGTTCCTCATTGGGGAGGATGGCTCGAGCATAGTCGCCGAGGAAGGGGAGCCCTCCGTTTCCCTCGGCCTCTACCTTTCCCTTTCCGCGAGGGCCACGACCTTCGGGTGCGGGGGATTCGAAAGCTGGGGGAACGCGGTCCTTACGAAGGAAGGAGCGCTTTCCCTTGTCCAAGAGGCCGATATCCGGATCCTCGACCTGATCCGGGACGGGATCCCTTACCTTTCGACCTTCCGGACGATCTTCTATCTGGCAGGAGGCTTTCTGCTCGCCCTGTCGCTGCTCTCCCTCCTGCTTTCCCGGAAGACACGGAGAAGATTCTATAAGGAGGTGGGGAACGCGCTCTTCCTCGCGGGAAGGCCTGCTTCTCGAACATCGGGGGAAAGGCTTCTCATCGAAGGCCTTCTCTTTCTCGTCCCTTCCCTGGTCGCCTTACTCCTGTACGAGGTCGCCCTCCTGCCCCTCGCCAATCTCTGGGGCATGGAGGAAGCCTACGGGGGATATGGCTACGCGGTCGGCCCGGCCGCTTCCCATTATTTCTCGGTGGAATCCCCTCTCCCTTTTGCCACATTCGCCCCGTGGTCGCTCCTGCTCCTTCTTGCCCCTCTCGTCCTTTCCATTATCTCGTGGGGTACCCTTGTCATCCCATCCAGAAGGGAAAGGCGCTGAGCGAATCAAAAGGAGCGCTTCGCGCCTGGCAGATATCGCGTCGCATCAAGAGCAGGACGGGAGGGGGCTTTCCTCCTGCTTCCTCTATCATCTTGGAAGGGCTCGGTATCTGGTTCGATCCTCAGGTGGCCTTTTTGATTCTGGCGCAGGGAAGGGGAGCCTACGGCTTTCTCCTATGGCTCCTTCCTCTTCCAGTAGGAGGCGATCGCCTCGGGGAAACGATGCCGTTCGGCGAGGAGACGCGCCGCCTCCAGGTATTTCCCTATCCGTCGGAACGAGGATTCCTCGCATGTTCCGGCGGTGAGCACCCGCGAGTTATCCTCGAGGTCCAGCATCTTCACGAGGGAGGCGGTCCTGTCCGAGGCGACCCTTGCGATGAAGGAGGGGGTAATCCTCGCCCGGCCGCTTGGTCAGCAGAGGAAGCCTCGGCCGGAGGATGGACGCATATCTCGGAAACATCCCCGCTTCCCCGTAGGCGGCCCCGATTTCCTCCAGCGAGATGGGGAAGTCCTCGGCCACGTCGTGGAGAAGGGCGAGCTCCTCCACTCCCTCGTAGGGAATGCCGCATTCCTTTAGCAGGAGGATGTCGGAATCTCCGGGGCCTTCCTCGGAAAGCCTGAGGAGATCGAGATACTTTTCCCTCATCCGGAGGGGGTGGTGGAGATAGGGCTCCCCGTCCCTTCGCCTCTGATCCCGGTGCGCCCGCCAGGCGATCCTTGCGGCAAGGCGCACTCCGTCAGTGGCTTTTCCAATGCGGGCAAGAAGATCGAACTCATTCATGTCCCGATGATAAGGCCCTGGCGGGAAGGCTGTCCTGCCCCCCTTTCCTATGAGGCAAGGCGGAGGGTGGACGATCGCCCGCTGGCGCCGCTGGCTGATAGGTTTTCGAGCGAGTTACCTTTTCCTCCGCGACCAGATCTCGGAGAGATTAGCGGACAAGGGGGAGGAACGGCAGGTCTCTTGCCTCCCCATGTTCGCTCGGCTTCCATCCGGTCGTTGATGGAGTCGATCCAGGCGGAGCGCGTCCATTGCCTGCCGCTTCGATGGCTTATCTCCCCCGGCCCTGCATTTCTGCATCCTTGGCGGCACAGACGATCTGCCCTTTGCGGACCTAGGACACGCTTTCCTCCTAGGGGTTTTCCTTTAGGCAGACGTCCTTGCCACCCCCTTTCCCTCTTCCTATACTTCGTCAGGCCGGGATGTAGCGAAGCTTGGTCATCGCGTCTGCTTTGGGAGCAGAAGACCGCGGGTTCGAATCCCGCCATCCCGACCACCGGACGCAAAGGCCAGGGGAGCGGTCCCCAGGCCGTTTTTTCATGCTAGGCCAAGGATCCTGCCTCCTCCTGGAAACGAATGCGCGTCCTCTTGTCGAAGGCGTCCGGCGCGACCTTGCAGCCTTGAGGGAGGAGGACGCTTCTCAAGGACGTGCCTTCGAAGGCCCCCGTACCGATGAAGCGCACGCTGTCCGGGATGCGCGCCTTTCGGAGATCCTTGCATTCAAGGAAGGCGCGTTCCCCGATCCGCTCGAGTCCCTCGGGGAGGATGATTTCCTCGACGTCCGAGGCTCCGAGAAAGAGGGAGGCGGGGATTTCCTTTGCCGGTCCGAGGAGACGGATCTTCCGAGGCTGGAAGAGCCCCCTGAAGTAGACCTCGGCAAACTTTTCGAGTCCTCCTTCGACGATGAGGGTTCGTATGAAGGGGTTCTGGAGGCCTAGCGGCTCGATGTGGGCGACCGTCTTAGGGATGAAGAGGGTCCTTGGCAGGCAGGAGTCGAGCCAGAAGTTCTTCAGGATCTTCGCCTCCTCCGGAACGCGCGCGATCTTCCCGACGGCAAGGACGATGGAGTCGTCCTCCTTTCGGAGTAGGAACCTTCCCGACTTGTCGGTGTAGAAGTAAGGATTGTCCTTCGAGACGAGGAGACGCAGGGACCTTCTCGCCCGGACCGAATGGAAGGCAGAGGAGGAAATCCACGC
Source organism: uncultured Bacillota bacterium (assembly GCA_949289845.1). Classification (GTDB taxonomy): domain Bacteria; phylum Bacillota_I; class Bacilli_A; order RFN20; family CAG-826; genus UBA4951. The sequence goes on along the minus strand of CASEPN010000001.1, from coordinate 619,628 downwards.
GAGGCTCGCGGGGAGAAGGACCTTCCCTCCCATGCAGGAGCCGAAGAAGGCCATGTCTTCGATCTCCTTGACGCCCTCGGGCACATGGAGTCCGTGGAGATCTAGATTGGAGAAGGCGCCGAAGAGGATGGCCTCGGTTCCTTCCGGGATCGTGCCGGTCCCGTCTCCCAGGCAAAGCATCGTCCCCTTTCCGTCCATGAGGGCGTGCTTCCCCGCCATGCGGTGGCCTTCGTAGCCTTTCTCAAGGCGGATGGAAGAAAGCTCGGGCGGGTCCTCGAAGGCCGTCGTGAAGAAGCGGAGGGGGACATGGGCGCCTCGCTTCATGACGATCCTCCTGTAGGGAGGAAGAATCGGGTTCCTTCGGCAGCGGAGGTTCCTCGAGGAGACGATGAGCCGTCTTCCGGGGCGCGCGATCCCGGCAACGACCATCCCGTTCACGCTCTCCAGGCGCTCCGGGAGGTGGAGGAAGGGCGGGGTGCGAAGGAAGGCGCCGCGCGCGATTTTCCTCGCGAGGCCGGGGATCCTGGCGTCATGGGTGGCGTAGACCACGGCGAGGTCCTCCCTCCGGAGGATGACGCCGCTTCCCTCGGGGGAGAGGAAGGCCTTGTTGTCCGGGGAGACGGAAAGGCTTTTCCTGTCCGTCCCGCTAAGGAACCAGGTGGATTCCATCTCCTCCAGGCCCTTCCCGATATGGACGGGGCAATGCTTCCGCGGGGAGAGGCCGAGGTATTCGATCTTTCTCACGGGCGAAGGGATTTCGATGGAGGAAGGATGGAGCCCCTCGTAGGAATGGTAGGCGAGCCCGGTCGCCCATTCGGGGATGATGGCCCTCCCTTCCTCATCGAGGTTTCCGATGAGCACGACCCCATCCTGGTCCGCGTAGACTCCGTCCCGGAAGAAGGCCTCGCCCCCTTCCTCGTCCGCTTCGATCCGGATGTAGGGACAGGCGATCTCATAGAGGCTGTTTCGGAAGCTGGATCCTGGCAAACAAGGAGCCTTCCCTTGGATCCGCACCTCCCGGAGGGAGGGGGATGCGCAGGCGCCATGCTCCATCTCGACATCGGGGTTCTTGAGGACGAGCGTCTGGACCAGGAGGCCGTTGAGGGCCCCGATTTCGATCTCCTCGACGGACGAGGGGATGACAAGCGTCTTCTTCCTGAGCCCCTTGGGGAAGACGAAGCTTTCGATCTTCCTCGTCCCCTCGGGGATCGTCCCCAGGCTGAAGAAGAGGACCTTTCCCTTCTTCCGGAGGAGCGCCTTGCCGTCCGGGCATTCCAGATAGGGGTTCCTGGGATCGAGTTCGATCCTGGAGATACATCCTGCCTTGCAGTCAAAGACCTGGAGGCGCCGGATGCCTTTCCCGAGGCGGAGCACCTTGGGGGAGGAGGGTTTCCCGAGGAAGGAAAGCGAAAGGCGGGCGCGCCCTTGAGGGGACTCGAGCGCGGGATCCCCGTCAATGGCCTCATGGCTAAGGCGCATCCCTGGCCCGTAGTTCCATCGGGCGATCTTCCTTTCCCCATTAAGCTTCTCAGGATTCAAAAGGGCCTTATCTTCGAATCTCATTGCTCTTTTTTCAGATTTCCCTCTTCTTGGTAGCGCACTCTCGTATATTGTTCGAAGGCCTCCTCGCCGACCTCGCATCCCGCGGGAAGCGTTGCTTTCTTCAGCGCGGTGTTGCAAAAGGCGTAAGGCCCGATATAGCGGATGGTGGAGGGGAAGCTAGCGTCCGTCAGGGTCATGCAATCCGCGAAGGCATTCTCTCCGATTCGCTCGAGTCCTTCCGGGAACGTGACTTTCCCGACGCGGGAGGCGTCGTAAAAGAGGGAGTCCGGGATTTCCCTGGCAGGGCCAAGCAGCAGGAGGTTCATGATGTCGGCGCCCTCGAAGGCATCCTCCGCGAACCGTTCGAGCCCTCCTTCCACTGCCAGGTCTAGGAAGTACGAGCCCCACAGGAACTTTCCTTCGACGTGGGTCACGGTCTCGGGAATGAAGAGTTCCTTTGCGGCGTTCGATTCCAGGGAATGCTCCCGCAGTATCCTGACTTCCGGTGGAATGCGCCGGACGTCCCCGAAGGCGAGGACAAGGGTGTGGTCGTCCTTCCGGATGAGGCAGGTTCCCGTCTGGTCTACGTAGAAGTAGGGATTGTCGGGCGCGATGGAAAGGCGGGCGCCCGGGACGGTCTTATGGCAGCGGAGGGCGTTCCCGGAGATCCGCTCCAGGGTGGAGGGGAGATGGACGTGCGCCAAGGCCTCGCATTCGGAGAAAGCGAGGTCCTCGATTTCCTTCACGCCCTCGGGGACGATGATTTCCTTCGCTTCCGTCCGGTGAAAGGCCCGGAGGGCGATGATCTCCGTGCCTTGCGGGATCGTCCCGCTCCCGTCGTCGCGGCAAAGGATCCGCCCGCTTCGGTCGAGGAGGGCGTGCTTCCCCGCCAGATGGTGGCCATCGTAGCCTTCCTCCAGGCGGATGGAAGAAAGGGCGGGAGGTTCGTCCCAGCTCTCGGTGAAGAAGCGGACGGGGACGCCCGCGCCTTTCCTCATGAGGATTTTCCGGAAGAAGGGGAGCGAACGGAGGGGGATGGAGCGGAGGTTCTTCGCGCGGACGATGAGCGTGCCCCTTGTGCTCCCCGAGTCTCGGAAGGAACGGGATTCAATCTTCTCGAGATGCTCGGGAAGCTCGAGGACTTGCGGGGCGCTGAGGAAGGCGTTCTGCATGATGCTTCTCGTGACCTCGGGGACTTTGCTCCCCGCCTCGGCGTAGACGAGGGCGAGGTCCGCCTTCCGGAGGATGGCGCCCGATCCCTTCGGGGAGAGGAAGTTTTTGTTCCCCGGGTCGACGGAAAAGCCCTGGCCGTCGGTTCCGCCCAGAGGCGACCCCAGGCGGAAGCGCTCGAGCCCGCGCCCGATATGGAGGGGGCAGCTTTTTCTCGGGAGGAAGCCGCAGTGGTCGATTTCCTTCACGGAGGAGGGGATGTAGACGGAGGTGGGGCGGAGTCCCTCATAGGAGTGCGCGGAAAGCTTGGTCGCCCATTCGGGGACGATGGCTCCCCCTTCCTCGTCGAGGTTCCCGATGAGGACCACCCCGTCCCGAGTGGCATAGACCCCGTCCTGGAAGAAGGCGTCCCCTCCGCTTTCCTCCAGGACGAAGCGGATGAAGGGCGAGGCGTCCGTCCTTTGGCGGAAGCACTCTCCTTCAAGGGGACAGGCCTTCCCTCGGATGCGCACTTCCTTAAGCGTCTTGGAAGCGAAGCAGCCGTAGCCGAGCCTGACCCCGGGGTTCTCCAGGATCAGGGTGTGGAGATTAGTTCTCGCGAAAGCGGACGGCTTGATAAGCCTCACGGAAGAGGGGATCCGAACGGTCTTCCGGCGGAGGCCGATGGGGAAGGCGTGCGACTCGATGACTTTCGTTCCCTCCGGGATCGGGCCCAGGGACATAAGGAGCACCATTCCCTTCTTGCGGAGGAGCGCCTTGCCGTCCTTGCACTCCAAGTGCGGATTCTCGGGGTCCACCTCGATGCGGGAGACATAGCCTCTCTCCCATGGGCTCACTTCGAACTCGCGCACATTCTTCCCGAGACGGATTATCTTCGGGCTCGTGGGCTTTCCCGCTAAATCGAGGGACAGCCTGCTTTTTCCTGCAGGCGACTCGATGACGTTGCTTCCGTTTTCGGCGGTGCGGTAGATCTTCCCGCTGGCAATGGAGCGCCATGTGGCGCGAAACGCCTTTTTTCGCTCCATCGCTTGATTCGAAATTCTCTTTTTCATAGGGGATTTGCTGCCTTTCTATATGTTCACGTCGTCGAAGAAGTAGCCTCTCTTCAGGAGGTCCAGCTTCCTGGCCTTTTGGGAGAGGAGCCGCTCGGCCGTCTTCTTGATGTCCAAGGCGGAGGGGCCGATCCTCTCGCTCGGGATCGCGGCCTTCGTGCCGAACTCGTCCATCATCTCGCAGGACAGGGCGACGGGCTTCCTCTCGCCCGGGCAGTAGGAAGCCTTCAGGAGGACGCTCCAGGCGCCCGTTTCCTTGAGGAGGCGTATCGCTTCCCTCCTTGCCGCGAAGCTTCCGGCGACGTCGGGCTTCCAGAAGTCCTTGCCGCAGATGGCGCCCCCGCCCAGGGGGACTCCCGGCCCGTAGAAGTCGACCGCGAGCTTCTTCCCGGAAAGGCCGTTGTCCCCGTAGGGGCCTCCTTCCCGGAACGGCATTCCCCGGTTGAAGAAGAAGCGGGAGAGGGGAAGTTCCTTGAGCGCGTCCATACTTCCCCCGGGGAGCGAGCGGAGGGCCTCCTGCACTGCCTTATAGGCAAGCTCGAGGTTCGTCCGGGAGGAAGAGTGCCCCCTTTCCTGGGCGGAGAGGATGAGCTTGTCCCATCCTTCCTCATCTAGCATAACCAGGAGCTTGAAGTCCGGCCCCAAGGGGGAGAGGCGGAACTTTTCCTCGAGCCTCCGCCCGAGGTAGTTTGCGAGGTAGTGGGCGAGAGGCAAGTAAGAGGTCTCGCCCGTCCCTTCCGCGTAGCCGACGACCACGCATTGGTCGTCCGCATAGGGGCGGCTTTCCCTCTCCTCCTCCTCGAGAGGATCCCTCTGGATGCGGTCGATGAGGCGGACGCTTCCCGGGTCCGGAGGGCACTCTTTCCCGAAGCCTGCCTCGCGGAACGTCTCCCGCACCGCGCTTTCGACGAGGGAAGGAGGGAGGGGATCCTCCCCCTTGCCGGCGGCGATCCTCCCGGTCAGGTAGCACTCGTCCTTGAAGAGGGCGCACTCGAACTGGGCGAAGGCCCGTTCGTCCCTTTCCATCGCGATGTCCACCAGTCGCTCGACGATTTGGTCGCCCAGGCGGTCCGGGTGGGCCCGGGAGACGTACTCGGCATACTCCTTCATTCGAATACCTCCACGTGGCGGAATACCGCCGGGAATACCTCGGCATGCCCCTCTCCGAAGAGGCCGAGCGCCACCTTCGTTCCCTTGAGGCGCTTTTCCTGCTCCTCCCCGACGTCCCCGAACAGCCCGTCGGAGAGGACGAGGAGCCTTCCTGGCCTCCTTGAGGAGGGGAGGGAGAGGAAGTGTTCGAACACCGCCTGGATCGAGGTCGCCCTTGTCGAAGGGAAGCGTCCCGCGAGGAAGTCCTGGTAGGAAATCTCCTCGACCTCCGAAGAGAAGGCGAAGAGGCGGAGCCTTCCTTCCCGGAAGGGCTCCCGGAGGAGGGGGAGGAGCTTCTCCACTTGCCCGAGAACGGAGCCGGAGACGTCGAGGTAGACGAGCGCCTCCTCCTTCCTCTCCCGCCGGAGGAGTGGGGACCTCCCGCTGGAACGATGGAGGAGCGGGTCGATCCCGAGCGCCTCGTAGGCCGCCTTCCTCCGGTCCCTGGGGTCGGGGAGGAAGGTTTCCTGCTCCCGTTCCTCTTCCTCGAGGCGGGAGCGCCAGGGCCCTTTGGGCTCGAGGACGAGGCGGAGGAGCCTCCGCATCCTCGCCCTATCCTTCTTCTCATGGGAGTTCTCTGGACAAAGGGAGAGGAGCGTCCGCTCCCCGTCCGCGGACCTCCCGACCTTGAGGAGGCCGTCGGGCCAGCCTCCCATCGCCTTTTCCAGCGCCTTCCGGAGCATCCGGCTGCCCTTCCCGGCTCCCCGGTGGTTCCCGATGAGGAGGAAGCCTCCCTCGGGGAGGCCTCCCTCCATCATTTTCCTGACGATGAGGTCGTAGATTTCCTCGTAGGTGACGTGGTTCCCGAGGTAGAGCGCCTCGACGAGGTCGCGGCAGTCTTCCGGGGTGTCCTCCGCGACGGGGCGGAGGAGGCAGCCAGGGAAGGAGCCGCTCGGGTTGTTCCCTTCGAAGAAGGAGCGGAACTCCTCGCCCGGGAAGGCGCGGACGAGGGTGGCGTTGATGATGGCGTCGAAGGCGATGTTGTCGATTTCCGTGGGGTGGAGGAAGAGCCTCGTGTGGCCGAGGAGGGCGTGGTAGAGCTCGTGGAGGACGAGCATGAGGAGGTGCTCGGGGGTCTTGCACCGCTCCTCGAGGAACTTCGGGTTCAGGAGGAGCTCGGGGCGGTCCCCGCAGGTCATGGCCGCGCTATCGACCCTCTTCTCCTCGAAGCGCACGCGGAAGAGGCGGAGGAACTCCTCCATGTGGAGGGAGTAGCCCGGGATCACCTCGTAGAGGGACCGGACGACATCTTGCTCGGTCATTCTTCGATATCCTCCTTCAGGAAGCACCAGGGGGTGTCGAACCTCGATGCGGAGTAGAGGGGTTCCTTCCCCGGGACGTAGAGGCCCCCGATCGTGCGGGAGAAGACGTTGATGAGGAGGGGGATGTCGCCGACGAGCTCGTCCCCGGGCCCCTTGGAGACGCTGATGAGGAATCCCCGGGGACGCCTTTCCATCTCCTCGGGGTGGGCGAGCGCCCACTCACGGGCCGCCTCGTGGAGCTCTTCCTCCTTCCTGCAGCCGAGAAGCCGCCGGAGTTCCTTGGGCGAGAACATCAGGGTCGTCCCCGTCTTCCTCACGTCGAGGATCTCCCGGGTCCAGCCGGGACGCCCGATGTTATGGAGGAGGCTCAAGCCCGGGCCTCCTTCCAGGCCTTCCGGAAGAACGCGGCGGCCTCCTCGACCTCGGCTTCCTCCTTGAAGAGGGTGCCTACGCCGCCCTGGAGGTAGTTCCCGATGAGGACTCCCCACGGCTCCTTCTGGTCCTGGAGGGCGATTTGGCTCGCGCGGGAGAGCGCCCGACTGGAACGCGGGTTGTTCCTCACTTCCTTCTTGGCGGGGGTGAGGATGGCCTGGACATCCTCGCGCACCGTCTCCATGAAGATTGCGGGGAGGTCCTCCTTCCCGCGGAGGAGGCGGTAGGAGAGGAAGGCGACCGCCCTCCTTTGGTAGGGCGGGAGGCGCCCGATGTCGTCGAGGAGCGTCTCCGAGAGGAACTGGCTCCCGAGCTCGTCGCGGGAGCGGAGGGCGAGGAGGGCCTGCTGCGCGGGGTCCTTTTCGCGGAGCACGTCCTTCTCGGCGCTGCTTTCCGAGCGGTTGTACTTCCATGCCTGCTCGACGGCGGCGCTGAGGAAGGGGTAGGAGACTTCCTCGTTGGCGATGTTCGGGATGGCGGAGAGGATGTGGGAGAAGGAGGCGTCGTAGAGGGACTTATCCTCCCCGCGGAGCACCCTGAGGGCGGCGTGGACGTAGAGGAGGCTCCTTTCCATCTGGCGCATCCTTCGCGCGGAGACGTAGCCGATCCTCTCCTGGAGGAGGGGGAGGAGGTCGATGAGGTAGGAGGCGGCCTTCTCCTTCTCCTCCCTCTCGAGGCGGGAGGCTTCCTCCCTCGTCCTTTCCACGAGGGCGGGGAGGTCGATGCTTTCGCCCTTTTTCCCGAGGAGCATCCTCTCGATGTCCTCCCGTTCGAGCTCGTCGAGCGCGGGCACCATCATCACGTAGGGGAAGCGGTCGGCGAGGGCCGGGTCAAGGGGATAGGTCCCGAGGTAGCTTGGCCTCGTTCCGTCCTCGTCCTCGCGGTAGGGATTCATCGCCGCCCAGCGGTAGCGGAGCTTGGGGAGGTCGATTCCCTGGACCCTCCTCTCGTGGATGATGGGGAAGAGCTTGTTCTGGAGCTCGGGGCGCGTGCGGTTGACCTCGTCGAAGAAGACGATCTCCGCGTCCCAGACGCTGGTGGCGCAGGGGAGGTACTCGAGCGCTGTCTTCTTCTCGTTGAGGACCGGGATTCCCACGAGGTCGTCATAGTTGAGGAGGGACGCGTTATAGAAGCGGGAGACGAGCCCGAGGAGACGCGCGAGCTTCTCCAGGAGCTGGCTCTTCGCCGTCCCGTGGGGCCCGACGAGGAGGACGGGTTCGCCGCTGGCGATCGCCGCCAGGAGCGAGGGCTCGAGGTTGTCCCACCCGTAGAGGCCGAGCGACTCGGCCAGCTTGATTCTTTCTTCCATATCTCTCTTATTCCTTATATGTATCTCTGCAGTTCCCTTGCCTTTTACTTGCTATTGACAGGGAAGATGGGGATGAAGGCGTTGAGCGCCGAGAGGTAGGAAAGAAGCGCATCTCCCCCCTCGCCCGTGGAGGGAAGCCCCCCGACCTGGGGCTCTTCCAAAAGGAGCGTCCTCCCTCGCTTCTTCGCCATCTTGCATTCCGTGCACGTCATCTGTCCCTCCCTTTCCGCGCCCTTTGCGGCGCACCCATAGGCTAAGGGTTGGTTTGTCCAAATTCTTGGAATTGGAATTACCTGTCCTTATTAATGGACAGCAAACGGAAAAATGTTCAAAGTGGGGATGTACTCGGCTACCCTCGGGGTGCGAAAGGAGATCTCATGAGGGACATTTACATGCAGATCGTCAAGGTGCTCAGGGAGAGCGATCGGGAGCACCCGATGACCCAGGGGGAAATCGCGGAGCGGGTCAAGGGTCCTTCGGGGAAGCCCATCGACCGGAAGACGGTCAACGCGGCCTTCAAGGACCTCAAGGAAGAGCTGGACCTCGTCGACCTCAAGAAGCAGGGCTGGTACCTGGACACTAGGGAAGGGATTTCCTACGAGCTGGCCCTCCTTATCGGGGAGGCGATCATGACCTCCCCCGTCCTTAGGAAAGAGGACAGGGAATCGGCCGTACGCCTGATCGGGGGCCTTTTCTCCCGGGAGGAGAGGCGTGAGCTCACTAGGAACCTGAGGATGATGCAAGGTCCGGAAGGAGGAATCTCCCTTCGGCTCGTGGAGAACATCCATGAGGCGATTCGCGGGAGGCAGCCCCTCCTCCTCCGGACGAAGGAGGGTAGGGGCGTCCACATCTTCCCGCGCGACCTCGTGTATCAGAAGGATTGCGAGGGACTCGCCCTTCATGGCTACCATCCCGGGGGGATGCCCGCGATGATCCCCCTTGCGGACATCGACGCGGTCGTCGCCCAGGAGATGAAGGAATACATGAGGGACGAGCGGGGGGTCCTCGTCGAGGAAGGCCCTTTCGTCGTGAGGATCGAGGGGCTTCCCTACTACTCCTTCGCCAAGGACTCTCTGACGGAGAAGGAGGCAAGGGCGGCCTACGCGGACTTCCGGAATTTTGCAGGTAGGAACACGTTGCTCCATATCCGCACCTTCGACGAGGCCCTTTTCGGGGACGAACTCGTCTGGCTGGCAAAGATTCCCGACCGGTACCGGGAACTTTCGGTCCACGCCCAGCTCAAGAACGACATGAAGGTGTTTCTCTCCTACGCCTTGCTCCTCAAGGAGCGAATGATGCCGCAGTTCGGGCCCGAATCGACCGAGCTCGCTCGTTTCGCCTTCGTCCTGGCGACCTCCTCGAGCGCCGTGCGGAATTTCCGCGTGGAATATCGCACTGGGAAAAAATACGTCCATCCCGTGGCGTTCGCCCATTTGGTCCAAGGCCCCTTCACTCCCGACGAGGATTGGTGTCTGTCCGGGCCTCCGGCAAGGATTCCGGAAACGTATCCATTGGACGAAAGGACGTTCCCGAATTTCCTCGCCTCCTGCCGGGTGGACTTGTCCCGGATGTTCTATTTCTCCCCGGGGCCGAAGACCGGCATTCATTGGCTCGTGTACCCCCTTTGCTACTACCTCTATGACAAGAAGCACCGGAGGGCGTTCCGGCCGATGGTCCTGGACTACGTCCGGTCCTGGAACGAAATCTTCGACGGCGGGAAGTTCGTGCTTTACGAGATGGCGGCCTTCCTTTCGAAAGCCACGGGGAAGGAAGTCCCTCCGACGAGGGACTCCGTCCTGGCAGAAATTGAGAGCCTCCCCGCTGAGTGAGGGGAAGACTCTCGATATTCCCATAGAACCTTAGTGGAAGCTCAGTTTTTCTAGATGGATTCCACCATCCCCTGGAAGCGATGGATGACGTCCAGGAGTTCTTCGTTGAAGTAATGGAGGGCTTTTTCGGAGGCGAGGGGGAAGTTCTCGGGACCATAGAAGGCCTCGGCGATCGAGCAGGCGATCGCGCCTTCCGTGTCGACGTCACCGTGCCTGGCCATCGCCAGGCGAAGGGTGTCCTCGTAGCCTTCCCCCATCAGGAAGCAGGCGAAGGCGTGGGGGACGGACTTCTCCGCGAGATCGGAGAAGGATCCCGGGAGGGAAAGGAGGAGCGCCCTCTCTTCGATCCCGGGGTAGTAGGAGGACATGTTCCTCGCGATGGCGTCCTTGTCCTTGCCCATTCTCGCGAGGTAGATGGAGGAGGCGGTCGCGAGGGCCGCCTTCATCCCTTCCTTCCCATCATGGGTGACCCCGGTGACGATCCGCGCGAGGCGGAGCGTTTCCTCGAGGCTTCTTCCGAGCCAGCCGCAGGGGGAGACCCGCATCGCCCCTCCGTTCCCGTCAGAGTGGTATGGCTTTTCGCCCTTGCTCTTGACCCACTCCATGAACATCGCCCCGTAGCCGGCGAATGGATATTTCTCCGTGTAGCGGATAAGGCATTCCTTCGTCCTGGAGGCGAGCCGTTCCTCATACTCCGGGCCTTCCTCCACGGGCCCTGCCTGGAGGAGGGCGTCCATCGAGGCAACGGTGAGGAAGGAGTCGTCGGTGAGGAACATATCGTCCTGGAAGAGGGGGCTATCGTAGGCGAGATCCCCTCCGAACTCCTGGACGGAGCCGTTGATGTCGCCGACGAAGGCCCCGCAGCAGATTTTTCTTGGCTCGCTCTTGTCCATGGCGCCCTCCCTCTTCCGGAAACGATTGTAGCGAGCGTTTGTCCGATATGCTGGATAGATTGGGTTTCTGTCCAAGAATTTGGATAGGCATTGCTATAGCGTGCTAATTTCGTCTGCTTCTTCCGCAGGCTGGATCCTTCCCAGATCCTAAGGATCTTGATAGATTTCGGCATATGAAGCCTACGACCGTGGAATTGTTCGCTGGAGTGGGCGGGTTTCGCGTCGGGCTGAACCACGCGCGCCTCATCGAGGGGAAGACCGTCGAGGAGCCTCTTTGGGAAACCCTTTTCATGAACCAATGGGAGCCGGGCTCCAGGAAGCAGGACGCGTTTTCGTGTTATTTGTTAAGATATAATTCCAGAGAGAGAGAGAGAGAGAGTCTCTAAGGAATGAAGAAGAAGGGGGAGGCACCCTTTTCTCCAACGAGGATATCGCGACGGTTCCCACGGAGAAGGTGCCGGAGGCCGCCCTTCTGACCGCGGGCTTTCCCTGCCAGGACTATAGCGTCGCCCGGAAGACCCACGAGGAAATCGGGATCGTCGGGAAGAAGGGCGTCCTCTGGTGGGAGATCGCCCGCATCCTGAGGGAAAGGAGGATGCCCTTCCTCCTCTTCGAGAACGTAAACCGCCTGCTCCTATCCCCGAAGAAGCAGAGGGGAAGGGATTTCGCGATCATCCTCCGCACCCTCGCGGAGCTTGGCTACGAGGCCGAGTGGAGGGTCGTGAACGCATCCGACTACGGCTTCCCCCAGCGAAGGAGGAGGACCTTTCTCCTTTGCTACCACGGGAGGACGAGGCTGGCGGAGAGGATGAGGGAGGCCGACGTCATCTCGGAAGGAGTCCTTGCCAAGGCACTTCCGACGAAAGAGGCTAAGGAAGTCGCCCTCCACGACCTCATGGCGTTCAAGGACCTCGCGGCGGTCAGCGACCTCTTCTCGGGGCACTTCGGGAACGGGGGATATCTTCGGGAAGGGAAGGCGCACGCCTTCGAGCTCGTCCCAAGGAAAGAAGAGGCTCTCCTCCTCAAGGACGTCCTTTCCCATGAAAGGGACGAGAGGCTCTACCTCTCTCCCTCGCAAGAGGAGAAGTTCGCCTTCCTCAGGGGAGCGAAGAAGATCGTCCGGAAGAGCGCCCTCGGGGAGGAGTACCTCTACCAGGAAGGGAGGATGTCGGAGTACGACTCCGCCTATCTTCCTGCCAGGACGATGCTGACGAGCGAAGGCTCCGTGAACCGCTCCTCCCACGTGGTCAAGGACCCCGGGAACGGGAGGCTCCGCTTCCTTTCCCCGGAGGAGTGCGAGCGGCTGAACGGCTTCCCCGCCGGCTGGACCGACACCGGGATGAGCAGGGGAAGGCGCTACTTCACCATGGGGAACGCCTTGGTCACGGGGATCGTAGGAAGGATCGGGGCCGCCCTCCTTCCGTACGTGAAGGAGGAATGAGCATGGACGGAAGCGAGGCCATGGCGGCGGTCTTCGGGGCGATCGAGCGCCTCCGCGGGAAAGCCATCGACTCCCTTCCGGGCGCCATGGGGCTCGATCCCAGGGGAAAGGGCTATTTGTCGGGCGCTGCTCGGCGGAGCATCGAGCTTTCCTTGGGAGGGAAGCAGTTCGGCGCCCTCCTCAAGAAGGTTTCCGCGGAAATGCGGGTACTCACCGGAAAACGCCGCCCCGACGGGCTCTTCTTCAAGGAGAACCTCCCGTTTCCAGCCTTTTCTTTCAAGGAGATCGCCCTCACCCCCTGGGAGGACTCGGACCTGAGGAAAACCCTCGCGGCAACCAACTTCATCCTCGTCCTCCTCGACCCCGAGGACAAATGCATCGGCTCCGTCCTTCCCCTGAAGATGGACGAGAAGACCTTGGAGGGGAAGGTGAGGGAAGCCTACCTCCGCACGCAGTCCGTCCTCCTTTCGGGGGACATCGTGCGGGAGGCGAAGGAGGGGCGCCATCTTTCGAACTTCCCGGGCGAAGCGGAGAAAGAAGGGAACCCCGTCCACGTGAGGCCCCATGGGAGAGACTCCAGGGACAGGGACCTCCTTCCTGTGCCGGACCGCCTCACAGGCCTTAAGGATTATCCGCGGCAGGCCTTCTGGATCAGCCGCTGGTATATGGACTCTTTGCTGAAAGGAGAAGGGAATGGCTGAGGATTTGATTATCAGGGAGACGTACCGGATCCGTCCCATCGAGAATGAGTTCAAGAGATTTCCGTTCCGGGGGAAATCGGATAACTACCAAGTTTACGAAATCCCCCTGGATGCCATTTTCTATAACGATCTAAACGGACGGATCGTCACCATCATCCAGGCGGACGAGGCTCGAAGGGGCAAGAGCGTCGACTACGGGGCCCTTCGCCGAGAGGATCCCGAGGAGTACCAGCGCCGTTTCGAAGAGTTCATCGAAAAACAGAACCCCGGGAAGCTTCAGGAACTGAGGAGGAACATCGCCCTGTTCGGGCAGCTGGAGCCCGGGATCATCCTGACCGACGGGCGGATCATCGACGGCAACCGACGGTATACCGCGCTTCGAAAGAACGCCCGCGATTCCGGGGAGACGCTCTTTTTCCACGCCGCCGTACTTCCCGCGCCCGAGGCCGAGGACAAGGAGGGCTGGCGCTATATCAAGATGCTTGAGCTCCAGATCGCCCTTGCGAAGATGCAGCCCCTCGAGTACACGCCGATCGCAAGGCTGGCGGACTTCTATCGAGCGACTAGGGACCCGAACACCGTCGGCCTTCTTTCGTCCAAGGAATACCAAAGGAACGCCGGCATGACGGTTGGGGACCTCAAGAAGCTCTCCGATGAGCTCGACATCGCCCTGGACTTCCTCGAATGGAAGGGAACGCCCCTTTCCTTTGAGTACCTGGAACGGAAGGCGATGGACGGCCCGCTCCGCGAGATCATCAAGTACCGCCGGAAATGGACTGAGGCGGAGTACGAGGGGATGAAATCCTCCATCTACACCTTCCTTGACGAAGGGGACGGGGACATGACGAGGAAAATCCGGGAGTATCTCAAGTATCTCTGGGATTCCCCTACCGCGAGGGAAAAGGCGAGGTCCTTCTCCCTTCCGACTCTCACGGAAGAAAGGGCGGGCGATGCCCTGGGCAAGGGCGTCTCGGACGAGATGCTCCGCGACGCCGAGGAATCCGTCTTCGTCGATCTCGACTACATTTCCGCGCAAGGGCTCCTCGATAAGTCATCGAAAGCCTATAGGGCGCTCAACGATTTCCTCGCCTTCGAGAACATCCGCGCGCTTGGATCCCTGAGCAAGAGCGAGCAGGAAGAACTAAAGAACCGTCTAAAGGCAATCCGGGCGCTTTGCCTGGAGGACCGCGCGCTGGCGCGCTGGGTCTTCGGGGAGGAAGAGAAGGACTAGTGGGCCTCCGCGACATCCCCTACGGGATCGGCTACGACCCCCTGAAGCGAGGGGAGGAACCCCTGGAGGGCTTCTATATCCCCGCCCTGAAGGTATCGTGCCGATTCGACCGGCTCAGCTGCTACTTCACCCTTGGTTCCCTCGCCCTTCTCGGGAGAGGGCTCGCGCCTTTCTTCCTTCATGGAGGAAGGATGAGGCTTCTTCTCACCCGCGAGATCGGGGAGGAAGAGATCGACGCGATCAGAAGGGGGGAGAGGCTGAGGAAGGAGGTCGAGGACGGCCTCCTGGCTTCCTTGGAAGGGGCGATCACCCCGGACTTCTCGAACCTATCCTATTTGATCGCCTCCGGGCGATGCGAGGTGCGGCTGCTCTTCCTTCCCCGAGGAACGGGGCTCGCCCATTACAAGATAGGGGTTTTCTACGACAAGGAAGGCGACTACGTCTCCTTCAATGGCTCCGAGAACGACACCGAGGCAGGGCTTCTCATGAACGGGGAACTCGTGAACGTCTTCCGTTCCTGGCTCCACCCCGAGCTTGCCAAGGACCCCAGGGAACGCTTCGACTCCATGTGGGAGAACCGCTACAGCGATCGCCTTGTCTCCGTCCCTCCGACCGAAAGGATCCTGGCGAGGCTGAAGTCCGGTTCCCGGGGAGCGCTCCTCGAGACGCCGGAGGGCACCGCCGAGATCCTGGAAGGGATCCTCCTTGACCTCGACAGGGAAGGCGTGTTCCTCGAGGACCATACGAGAGGGAGGGTCCTCGACCAGTACAGGAACAGATACATGCCCCGCTATTGGGAGAAGAAGGACGGGAAGTGGCGTTTTTCCTACCCTTCCCGCAGGAAGGCCATCCGGCTTCTTTCTGACTATTACTCAAGGGTTCCGGGACTGCCCTTCCTCCTCGGGGAAGGCGCCTCCGAATATCTTGAGGGAGGAGACTACGACCTTGAGAAGAAGCGGGAGCTCGCCCTTGCCTTCAAGGAAGGGAGGGAAAGCGCGGAGGTCACCGAGCAGTACGAGTCCTTCAAGAGGATCGTGCGCCAGGAAAGCCCGGCGCCCTTCCGAGAACGGCAGCTAAGGAACGCTTTCTTCCATTTGCTTCTGGAGCGTTCCTTCGACTTCTCCGTCCCGGGGACAGGGAAGACCTGGATCGCGCTCGCCCTATACGCCTACCTCCGTCATTTCGGTCTGGCAAGCCATATCGCCGTCATCTGCCCCTATAGCGCCTATGATTCATGGGACAGGGAGAACCGGACGATATTCCCGCAGAATCCCATCTCTTTTGAAAGAATCGAGGACCCTTCCCATATCGAAGAGAGCGAAGGGTGGCTCCTCAACTACGAGAAGCTCACGGAAAGGAACGCGCTTCTCCTCAAGGACGCGCTCATCGGAAAGAGGACCTTCCTCGTGATCGACGAGTCCCACCGCGTCAAGAACCCCCATGGTCAAAGGGCGCGCTCCCTCCTCCGCATGGTGGATGAGTCCGACTTCCCGCCACGCTTCCGGCTCCTGCTTTCTGGCACTCCTCTTCCCAACAGCTTCCGGGATCTCTTCACCCAGCTTTCCCTTCTCTACCCTGACGAGATGGAAGAAGGACTGCGGGACTTCTCCCTCGACCGGCTTGGCGAGGCGGACGGGGATGCCGTCCTTGCCGATCGGATCAACGAGGAGCTTTCCTCCCTCTTTGTCCGCACGGGGAAGGACGAGATGGGCGTTCCTCCCGCAGACCCTGACGACAGGACGACCTTGCGCGTCCCCTTGGCCCCGGAGGAGTCCGCGCTTCTAAGGGAAGTGTATCTTTCGACTTCCTCGAGCTTCCTCCTCCGCTTCATCCGCCTTCTCCAGGCAACGACCAACCCTCGTCTCCTGGAAGAAAGGATCGACTGGGCGGAGCTGGGGGAAGAAGAGGAAGAGAGCCCCTCCGCTTCCTCGGAACCCCTTGGGGAGACAGTCCTGAAGGCAGCGAGGGGCATCGGCCTTTCCTCAAAGGCGAAAGCCGCCCTCGGCCTCGCGGAGAAAGAGGTGAAGGAAGGGAAGAAGCTCGTTTTCTGGACTATGTTCCGGGGCACTATCGATCTCGTAGAAGAAGAGCTCAGGAGGAGGGGGGTGCCCGTCCTCGTCGTCGACGGGCGCGTGGACGTGGAGGAGCGGGAACGAAGGATCTCCCGGTTCCGTGAGAGAGGGCCTGCGGTCCTCCTTACGAACGCGCAGACGCTCGGGGAGTCCGTCTCCCTCCACATGGCGGCTCACGAGGCCATTTACCTTGAATATGGGTACAACCTCGCCCACCTTCTTCAGAGCAAGGACAGGATCCACCGCGTGGGGCTTCCGGCAGGGACGAGGACTCGCTACTACTTCGCGATCGGGGAAAGCGGGGACTCCCGTTTCCCTACGCTCGACCTTGCCGTGCTGGCCGCCCTCGACCGCAAGACGGAACGCATGCGAAAGAGCCTCGGGGAAGGGAAGCTCGTGGTGGAAGAGACCGGCCTCGAGGAGGAGGCAAGGGAAATCCTTCTCTCCGCTAGGATGCCCTGACGAATTGTTCTCAACGTCAAGATCTATCCATGAATGGAAGTTGTAGAATTCTACAAGTTTTAACTATGGGACTCTGAATTGCGGTATCCTATCCCTATGATCAAAAGAGACAGGTATCTTGACCGTCTTTGGCGGTCCCGTGGCAATGGATTCCCCAAGGTGATCACCGGGCTCAGGCGCTGCGGGAAATCCTATCTTCTCGATCATCTTTTCCGGGACAAGCTTCTTCAAACAGGGGTTCAAGAAGATGAAATCCTTTCCATCCGGCTGGACGATGACAAGAACGCGCACCTTCGGAATCCTCTTCTTTTAGGCTCCTATGTGCGGGAGAAGGCGGTTGGGAAAGAACGCCTCTATGTTTTCCTGGACGAAATCCAAGAGGTCGTCCCTGTACCTAATCCAGGCTTTTCCGGAATGGATTCCCCAGAGGCCAAGGGGAGCTTGATCAGCTTCGTCGACGTCGTGCTGGGACTTTCCCGAGAGGAGAACATCGACCTTTATGCGACGGGAAGTAACTCAAAGTTCCTTTCCTCCGACATCGTCACGGAATTCCGGGATAAATCCACTCAGATCCGGGTCCGGCCCCTCTCGTTCGAGGAGTATTCCGCCCATAGCCGCCTTTCTCCCTACGAGGCCTTGTACGAATACATGCGCTTCGGCGGTATGCCGAGATTCGCCGACGGGAGCGAGGAGGAACGTAAGGAGTATCTCGCACAGCTCCTCAAGACGACCTACGCGCGGGACATCGTCGAACGGAACAATCTCAAGAGGGAAAGCGCCTTGTTCGGCTTGCTCACCGTGCTTTCGGACGAGGCGGGAATGCTCGTGAGCCCCGCGAAGATCGCCGGGGCGATGCGCGTCTCGGGCAGGTCGGAGTCCGACGGGGGGCTCATCGCCCGCTATGTTTCCTTCCTGGAGGACTCCTTCCTTGTCGAAAAGGCCTTTCGTTTCGATATTCGCGGGAAGAAACGGATCGGCGCCCTCTGGAAGTGCTATTTCACTGACCTAGGAATCAGGAACGCTGCCCTTTCCTTCTCGCGGTTCGACGAAGGCCGCCTTCTTGAGAACCTCGTCTACAACGAACTCCTTTACCACGGCTATTCCGTCTCGATCGGGACGCTGGACATCGTTGGCAAGGACAAGGACGGAAGGAGCGTCCGCGAAACCCTTGAGATCGATTTCCGCGCCGAGAAGGGGAATCGCCTCTTCTATGTCCAAGTCTCCGCCGACCCCTTCGGGGAGAAGGCGAGGGCGCGCGAGGTCCGGCCATTCCTCAGGGCAAAGGATTCGATCCCCAAGATCATCGTGACGAGCCGTCCTATCCCAGAGATGCGGGATGAATATGGCTTCCTTTGGATGAGCGCGCCGGATTTTCTGTTGAAGTACATCTCTTAGAAGCCTTTTAACCACAATGATGAAAAGTTGTAGAATTCTACAAGTTCTCACTATTGGATCGTCGAAATTGTCTTAATCTGGCCTCTCGCTTTCCTTTTCCGCATCGAGCCTCAGATAGTCGTAGATGTCCTTCCGGACAGGGTGCTGAAGGATAAGGGGAAACTCGACGACATCCTGCCCGCCTCTCATCTTCGCTTCCCGAGGACCCTCTTCCTGGTCGATCCTCGCCTCTCCTAGATATAGGAACGCGCCTCCGTCCTCGTCCCTCTTCCTCGTCAGGAAAAGGGGGATTCTTCCGCCTTCCTCGTGAAGGCGGATCAGCTTCCGCATCTCAGGGCTTTCCAAGGTGAGGTTGTTTCGCGAAACCCAGAGGAAGTGGGAGGGGTCCAGGAGCTTGTCCTGGTAGGCGATGGATTCCTCCTCCTTCACGTCCTTCTGGTACGTCACGAATATCGGCGTCGCCCTTTCTCTTTCGAGCACCTGGTATCCGTAGAAGGTGTTCGTGTAGTCCTTCTCCGCGAAGAGAAGCCGCGTGACGTCGAACCTCCGGTACTGCTCGTAAGGGACGAAGCCCCAGGGGCCTTCCCTCTTTGCCCCGAACCTCGACTTCCTGTAGTGGAAGGCGATCTCAATGAGCCAGTCCATCTGCTTCCGGAACCAAGGGGATGACCGATAGGACTGTAGAACCCAAGGAGAAAGCTCCGCGATTCCTGCTTCAAATTTTCCGAATTGCGATATTCCTTCGATTTTCCTGCCTCCGCGGAAACCTCCCCCGAAGAAGGTGCGGAGATATCCGTCCGCCTGGGAGGGGACGACCTCTTCCCACTCCCTCAGGAGGGTTTCCTCGAATGTTCCTCCCCTTAGTGGTATCCCGCCCTCCGGTCCTTGCAGGAGAAGTTTGAGAAGCAGGGGCTCGAACGCCCTCATCCCGTTCCCGACGAGCGGGGAGAGGTAGGAGAGAAGCCCGTTCTCCCTCGGAGGAAGGGAGGGGAAGTCCTCCGGCCTTATCCGGTGGAGGAATTCCTGGTAGTTGTCGTGCCTAAAGCCGCCAGTCCTGTCCAGGAAGAAGCGGGCCGAATAGGGCGAGAGGACCTCGAAGTCCTTCAAGGAAGGAACCCTGGGCGCATCCTTCCCTTTTCCTTGGATCCGTCGCGAGAGGTCCTCCCAGGCTTCTTCCAGGCGTCTATTGCCGAGGAGCTTCGACTTCGCGATCGAACGCATCACCCTTTCCCGCGCGACCTTGTCGAACTGGATAGTGCTCACGCCGGGGAGGAAGGGGTTCTCCATCATCGTGAGGAGGGAGCAATGCCCTTCCATCTTCCGCGTGAAGGAAGCAGGGATCAGGTAGTTGCCCTTCTCGTAGTTCCCGATGAAGTCGAGGACGACGACGTATTCCTTCCCTCTTGCAAGCCGGAGCCCCCTTCCCAGCTGCTGGAGGAAGACGATGGGGGAGTCTGTGGGCCTTGCCATGATGATCTGGTTGACGTTGGGGATGTCGACGCCTTCGTTGAGGACATCCAGGGCGACGAGCATGTCGAGGGCCTCCGCTCCTTCCGGTCCGTCCAGCCTCTCGATCCGGGCATTCCTTTCGCGGAGGGGAGTCGCCGCGGTGATTCCTTCCGCGCGGATCCCAAGATTCCGGAGGGCAAGGGCGACTTCTTCCACCTTCCGCGTCCCTTTCCTTTCCGATCCTCTCCCGGAGACGAAGACGAGCGCCCTCAGGCGGTCTCCGGAGTAGCCGAAGTAGCGGCTCTTCTCGACGATCTGCCTCGCCATCTCGTCAGGCCCGAGGGCGGAGAAGTCCTCGAAGTCCCTGTCCTGCCCGTCGATCGTTATCTTGCCGATCCCGAAGTAGGAGAAGGGCACGAGCATCTTCTCCTCCAGGGCGTCCGGGAGGCGGATTTCCAGAATGATGTCGTTGTCGAAGAGCCCGTATAGGTCGTAGCCGTCGCTCCTGTCGGGTGTGGCGCTCATGCCGAGGAGGAAGGAAGGCTCGAAATGGCCGATGATGTCCTGGTAATGGTTTTCCCCGACGCGGTGCACCTCGTCGATGACGACCATGTCGAACTCGTCCTTCCGGAAGCGGGCGAGATGCTCCTCCCTCCTTATGGTGTCGAAGGTCGCGAAGACGAAGTCGGCGCCCTCCGCGTCCCCTTTCTCCGAGCCTCCGTAGAAGGCCTGCCTCCGCCCGGGCATGAGGCGGCGGTACGCCTCCATCGCCTGGCGGAGGATCCGTTCGCGGTGGGATATATAAAGGAGCCTCCTGACCCTGATCCCCTTCAGCTCACGGACCGCGTAGGCGGAGGCGAAGGTCTTCCCGGTGCCTGTCGCCGCGATCAGGAGGCCCTTGCTAAACCCTTTCCCGATGACATCCTCGAGCCTCCTTAGGAACGTCCTTTGAAGATCGTTTGGATGGAAATCCAACGCAGAAAGCCCCTCTTCTTCCGAATATTCCCGTTCCTTATGCGCCTCTGCCCATTCTTTTTCGTATGAGGGGAGCGCCTCCTCCAGCGGCTCTCCGAGCCCCCAGAGCCTTTCGAAATCCCTGAGGATGTCCCTGAGCGCCTCCCCTTCCTCCTGCGAGACCATCTCGCTGTTCCATTCGTTGTTCTCGATAAGGGCGCTCTCGGTGATGTTGCTGGAGCCGACGATCGCCTTCCAGTAGGGCGTCCCGGCCTTCGTCCTCATGCGGAAGAGGTAGCCTTTCGTGTGGAAGCCGGGCTTCCCTCCTCCCGTCCGGTAGAGCCTTCCATCCACCCCGTCCATCATGAGGATGTCGCGGAGGGCCCGCGGCTCCGTGAAGCCGAGGTAGTCCGAGGTGAGGATCCTGCCCTTCGCTCCCCTTGCGACCGCCTCCCCCATCTTGAGCTTTAGCTTCAGGAGTCCCTGGGCGTTCACGAAGGCGACGGAGAAGAGGAACTCCTCGCACTCCTCGAGATTCCTGTTGATCGCGGAAAGGACGGAGACGGCCTCCTCCCGGGAATTGCGGACGAAGCGCGGGAGCACGAGCTCGCCTCGCTTCCGCCGGAGGTAATCCTCCTCAAGCGCCCTCCACTTTCCTTCCATCCTCGAAGAGCTTACCAGGCATGGATCTTGGGATCCAGGGCGCTTCCTCCTCCCCATGCGCCTCACTATCATTCCAATGAAAGATCAGGAGGAACGTTAGGGATGGGTAAGCCAGGGGAAGCGCTGAGGAAGCATCGGGAATGGAGGGGCAAGGTCGGGACGAAGGTCCTCGTGCCCCTGGAGGGGAAGGACGACCTTTCCCTGGCCTACACCCCGGGGGTCGCGGAGGCATGCCTCGCGATCCGGGAAGACCCTTCCCTTTCCTTCGCCCTCACGAGGAGGTGGAACACGGTCGCCGTCATCACCGACGGGACCGCCGTCCTCGGGCTCGGGGACATCGGCCCGGAGGCCGGGATGCCCGTGATGGAGGGGAAGTGCGCGCTCTTCCGGGAGTTCGGGGGAGTGGACGCCGTGCCCATATGCCTCAGGACGAAGGACCCCGATGAGATCGTGAGGACCATCTCCCTCCTTTCCGGCTCCTTCGGGGGAGTGAACCTCGAGGACATCTCCGCTCCCCGCTGCTTCGCAATCGAAAGAAGCCTCCAGGACCTCGGGATCCCCGTCTTCCACGATGACCAGCACGGGACGGCCATCGTCCTCGCCGCCGGGCTCATGAACGCCCTCAAGGTCGTGGGGAAGAGGCTCGAGGACGTCCGCATCGTCCTCAACGGGCCCGGGGCGGCCGGCCTTGCGATCGCCCGCTTCCTCCTGTCGCTGGGGGCCAGGAACATCGTCCTTGTCGGCCTCCAGGGGATCCTCGCCCCCGGGGACCCCTCCCTCAATCCCGCCCAGGAGGAGCTGGCCCTCCTCACGAACAAGGAAGGGAGGAGGGGGACCCTCGAGGACGCCCTCAGGGGCGCGGACGTCTTCATCGGCGTGTCCGCGGGGCATGTCCTCACGGGGGACATGGTACGTGTCATGGGGAAGGACCCCATCGTCTTCGCCCTGGCGAACCCCGTCCCCGAGATCGAGCCCGAGGAAGCGCGGGAAGCGGGCGCCAAGGTCGTCGCGACCGGCTCCAGCGAGCATCCGAACCAGGTGAACAACCTCCTTTGCTTCCCCGGCCTTTTCCGCGGGGCGCTCGACGCGGGGGCCACCAGGATCACCGAGGGGATGATGAGGAAGGCCGCCGAGGCCCTTTCCTCCTACATCCCGGAGGGCGGGCTCGGGCCGGAGAGGATCCTTCCCTCGCCCTTGGATAGGAACGCCCACAAGGCGGTCGCCGAGGCCGTCCGCTCGGAGGCCATCAAGGAAGGCGTCGCCCGTTCTTCCTCCCGATAACCTACTGACTCAACTTGAAATGTAGGTTACAGACCCGCATACTCCCCCCATGGACGACCGCCGTTCGCTCGAGGAGAAGATTGCCTCCCTTCCCAAAGGGTATTTGTCCCGCAAGAAGATCAACGGGAAGGAGCGCTTTTACCTTCAGTGGAGGGAAGGGGGCAAGGTCCGCTCGAAGTACGTCCCCGTGAACAAGGTGGAGGAGACGCGCCTCCTTCTCGAGGAGCGCAAGGCTTTGGTGGAGGCCCTTTCCTCCCTCCCCGAGGACCGCCCGCTCCCTCGCCTTGGGAACCATGCCCGTGCCCTCACCGGGGATCTGATGTCGGGGGACGAGCCAGCGGCTTCCTTCAAGGACGGGAGGCTCCTTTGGAAAAGCCCGCTGGCGCCATTGTTCTTTCTCCGGAGCGACGACCTCGCCGCCTGGCTTTCCTCGCGCGCCATCGACCAGCATCGCGCCCATTCGCGAATCCTCAAGAAGGCGCTTCGCATCGCCCCGCGGGACGACCTCGCGGCATCTCTCGCCGTCCATGGGGCCACCCTGACCGACGACTACTGGTTCCGGCCGCTTCGCTCGAGGACGCGATACGAGGACATCCTCTTCCGGACCGACCGCTACGCCGAGATGGCTTTCTCGGGGGATGCCGGGATGCTCGCGAAGCCTCCCTCCCGCACCCCTGAGCTCACCCTCGGCGGGTCCTTCGAGAAGTGCTGGCGGCTTTCCGAGGGGCGCTGGCGGATGGAAAAGGCCGGCACTGGCGAGGAACTTTTCGCCGAATGGTTTTGCGCGCGGATCGCCCCTTCCTTCGGCGTCCGTAGCGCAACCTACGAGGCCCGCCCCTCCTCGGTCATCTCCCCGAATTTCGCCAACGAGGCGAATTTCGAGCCCGTTTCCTCCCTGACGGGAAACGACGACTCCTTCCAGACGGTGTTCCGCGCTCTCATTCCCTTCGGAGAGAACGTCCTTGAGGAATACCTCCTGCTGATGCGGTTCGACGCCGTCGTCGGGAACGTCGATCGCCATAGCGAGAACATGGGGCTTCTGCGGGAACGCGGGACCGGGAAGGTCCTGGGCATGGCCCCGAGCTTCGACTGCAACCTCGCCCTGTTCTCGCGCGGGGCCCCTCCCTCGCCCCGGAGGGAGAAGGACGGGCTCATTCGCATGTTCCGCAAGTTCCTCAGGGAAGACAGGGATGCCCTCCGACTGTTTTCCTCCTTGCCCCCTATCGCCTTCTCCCGCGAGAGGATGGAGGAGGCGCTCCAAGGCAACATATATCCCTTCCCGGGGGAAGGCTTCCTCTTCGAATACCTGGAGACAGGAATCACGCGCCTTCTTGAGCCGATCGCGTAACCTACTGACTCAACTGGAAATGTAGGTTACAGAACTCCATCGAAAGAAATTAGCACTCGCCCCTTGACCTTGCTAAAAGCGTGCCTACAATACGCCGTGTAGCCAGGGGACTGGCATCAGGAGGATCAAAGCGAACATGATCAAACCGCTCAACGACTACCTTCTCATCGAGAAGGCTCCCAACGAGAAGAAGGTGGGATCCATCATCCTCGCCTCGGAGAAGAAGACCGGGAACGTCGCGACTGTCGTCGCCCTCGGCCCGGGCAAGAAGGACAAGGACGGGAAGCTCGTCCCGATCGAAGGGCTCAAGGAAGGCGACAAGGTCATCTACCGCGAATATAGCGGCACCGACTACGAGGAAGGGGACAGGAAGTACCTCCTCATCAAGGCGGAGGATATCCTCGCCGTCCTCGAGTAAGAAGGAAGGAAGGAACTAGGAAATGGCAAAGCAGATCATTCTCGGCAAGAGCGCCCGCGACCGCATGGTGCGCGGGGTCGACACCCTCGCCGACACCGTCAAGGTCACCCTCGGCCCGAAGGGCAGGAACGTCGCCCTCGACAAGGGCTACGGCTCGCCCACCATCTGCGAGGACGGCGTCTCCATCGCCCGCGAGATCGAGCTGAAGGATCCCGTCGAGAACATGGGCGCCAAGCTCGTCTACGAGGTCGCCAACAAGACCAACGAGCGCGCCGGGGACGGGACGACCACCGCGACCGTCCTCGCCCAGGCCATGATCCACCGCGGCATCAGCGCCGTGGAGAAGGGCGCCAACCCCGTCTTCGTCCGCGCCGGCATCGAGCTCGCCGGGAAGGCCGTCGCCCAGGAGCTCCTGGCGATCAGCAAGCCCGTGACCACCACGGAGGACGTCGAGAGCGTCGCCACCGTGAGCGCCCAGAGCGAGGAGATCGGCAAGCTCATCGCCGAGGCGATGGAGAAGGTCGGCAAGGACGGGGTCATCACCGTCGAGGAAAGCAAGACCAGCGAGGACGAGCTCGTCACCTCCCAGGGCCTTGAGTACGACAAGGGCTACATCTCGCCCTACATGGCGACCGACCGCGAGAAGATGGTCGCCGAGCTCGAGGACCCCTTCATCCTCGTCACCGACCTCAAGATCAGCAACATCAACGACATCATCCCGCTCCTCCAGAGCGTGGTCGAGGCGAGGAGGGCCCTCCTCATCATCGCCGACGATCTCGATAGCGACGTGACCTCCACCCTCATCCTCAACAAGCTCCGCGGCACCTTCAACGTGGTCGCCACCAAGGCCCCGGAGTTCGGGGACGCCCAGAAGAACGCCCTCCAGGACATCGCCATCACCACCGGCGCCCACTTCTACAGCAAGGACCTCGGCGAAGGCCTCAAGGACATGACGATCGAGGGCCTCGGCACCGCGAAGAAGGTCACCGTCAAGAAGGACAGCACCACCATCGTGGGCGGCGCTGGCGCGAAGGAAGAGGTGGCCTCTCGCATCGAGGAGCTGAAGGCCCAGCTCTCCCGCATCACCAGCGAGTACGACAGGAAGAGCATGCAGAAGCGGATCGCCCGCCTCACCAACGGCGTCGCCGTCCTCAAGGTCGGCGCCCTGACCGAGAGCGAGCTCCGCGACAAGAAGCTCCGCATCGAGGACGCCCTCAACGCGACCAAGGCCGCGGTGAGCGAGGGCATCGTCCCCGGCGGCGGCGCGGCCCTTGCCGAGTGCTACCGCAGGCTCAAGAGCAAGCTCCACGACAAGAACCCCGACGTCCAGAAGGGCATCGACGCGGTCATGGACAGCCTCTTCGCCCCTCTCCGCCAGATCGCCGATAACTCCGGCTACGACGCCGAGGGCGTGACCGAGCGCCAGAAGCGCCTCTCCGGAAGCCGCGGCTTCAATGCCAAGACCGGCGAGTGGGTCGACCTCCTCGAGGAGGGGATTGTCGATCCGACGAAGGTGACGAGGACCGCCGTCCTCAACGCCTCCTCGATCAGCGCGCTCTTCGTCACCTGCGAGGGCACGGTGAACGAGATCAAGGAGGAGAAGCCCGCTGCCGCGGGAGCCTCCGCCGGCGCCGACGACATGTACTGATTCCTGAAAGGGAAGGGAACCACGGGGGAGGGCGTGCCCTCCCCTTTCCTTTTCCCTCCGCCCCGTATAGGATTGCGCCTCAGCGGAGGCACGTATGGAAAACATTGTCGACGAACTTAGGTGGCGCGGGCTGATCGAGCAGTTCAGCGACGAGGAGAAGGTGCGGGAGCTTTTCTCGACCCCGCAGACCGTCTACTGCGGCTTCGACCCCT
Organism: uncultured Bacillota bacterium; assembly: GCA_949289845.1. Taxonomy (GTDB): domain Bacteria; phylum Bacillota_I; class Bacilli_A; order RFN20; family CAG-826; genus UBA4951. Next base: position 593,715 of record CASEPN010000001.1, on the reverse strand, counting down.
CGGCCTCCTCGATGCACCTGGGGAACTTCGTGATGATCTCGCTCCTCATGCGCCTCCAGAGGGCCGGCCACAGGATCATCGCCCTCGTCGGGGGCGCGACCGGCATGATCGGCGACCCTTCCGGGAAGAGCAAGGAGAGGAACCTCCAGGGCAAGGAGGCCCTCCGGGCGAACACGGCGAGCATCCGCGCCCAGCTGGAGCGCTTCCTCGACCTCGAGGACCCGCGGAAGGGCATCATCCTCAACAACTACGACTGGCTCGGGGAGATGGCCCTCATCGACTTCCTCCGCGACTACGGGAAGTACTTCTCCGTGAACTACATGCTTTCGAAGGAAATCGTGCGCTCTAGGCTTGAAGCCGGCATCTCCTTCACCGAGTTCAGCTACCAGATCCTCCAGTCCGTGGACTTCCTCCGGCTCTATGACACCGAGGGATGCCGCATCCAGGTGGGCGGTAACGACCAGTGGGGGAACCTTACGAGCGGGCTCGAGCTCATCCGGAAGGCGAGGGGCGAGGAAGCCTCCTGCGCGGCGATGACCGCGCGGCTCATCACGCGGGCGGACGGCAAGAAGTTCGGGAAGTCGGAGGACGGGGCCCTCTTCCTCGACCCGAAGCTCACGAGCCCCTACAAGCTCTACCAGTACTTCATCAACTGCACGGACGAGGACGCGGTGCGCTACCTCAAGGTGTTCACCTTCCTCGGGAAGGAGGAGATCGAGGCCATCGAGAAGGAGCATCTCGCCTCCCCCGGAATGCGGTTCGCCCAGAAGAGGCTCGCCTCCGAGGTTGTCTCCCTCATCCACGGGGAAGAGGCGCGGAAGGACGCCATCGCCCTCACCGAGGCCCTTTTCTCGGGCAAGGTGGAGGGGCTGAGCAAAGAGCAGCTGGACGAGATCTACCTCGGGAAGGAGGAGATCCTCGTGCCCGCGGGGACCCCGGTCCTCGACGCGCTCATCCTCGTCGGGATGGCCCCTTCCAAGACCCAGGCGCGCACCCTCCTTTCGCAGGGGAGCGTCTCCCTGAACGGCAGGAGGATCGAACCTTCCGAATGGGAAGGGCTCCGTCTCGAGGAGAAGGACGCCCTCCCGGGGAAGAGGCTCCTCTTCCGGAAGGGGAAGAAGAACTACTACCTCGCCACTCTTGGCGACTAGGGGCCTCCGGGCTCCTTTTTTCTTGCTTTTGGAAGGGAATTCGCCCATGTTTTCCTCATGGAAAACGAAAACAGGCTCGGGGAGGAGTTCCTCGCGGTCCTCCGCTCGGTGGGCGAAGTGATCGACGAGGGGGTCTTCTACCTCGTGGAAGTATCCCCTTCCTGGACACTCCTTCTTTCCCCTTATCCTGGAGGGGCGGAGTTCCGTTTCGAACGAAAGGCCGGGGAGAGCCTCATCCATAGCGAGCGCTTCCTCCTCCAGGAGAGGCTCCAGGACGCCCTTTATAAGGCTGGCGCGCCGAACCTCCTCGAGCTGGAGTACGAGGTAGGCTCGCCCTTCCTCCTCGGGAGACTCTCCTTCGCCCGGGACCAGGAAGGATTGGAGAAGTTCCGCCTCACTCTCGCGCGGATGCTCGGCGCGGTCGATTTCGTCGAGGCCTGCCTCGAAGGCAAGGTCGCAAAAGATGTCGAAAGCGACGTCGAGGAGACGAAGTCCGCGCTCACCATCGCCGCGCTCCAGGAAGGCCTCGTCCTCGACGAGGTTGGCCCGGGGAAGTACACGGTCGCCGACGGGGAAGACCCCGACTTCCTCTGGGGGAGGCTCGAGATCGCGCGAAGGCTCGACAATGCGGTCGAGGCGACATTCTTCGTCCTCATCCGCGCCGGGATGGACTCCGAAGTCATGCCTTTCCTTTCTTCCCTCAAGGACGACATGGGTTTCCTCAGGAAGGCCTACGATCCCTGGCTCGTCGAACCCGAGGCTGGGTTTAGTTGGAAAGATGCGGATGCCTTCCTTTTCCGCGCGGTAGGGAAGCGCGGGATTTCCGAGGAAGGGCTGGGGACGCTCCTCGCGCACGCGGCGTCCCTCTGGTCCTGCCTGTCCGCCGGATACCGCTACGGGAACGACCTCATCGACCCCCTCAACTGGAAGAAGGCGGGCTCCACGGGCTCCCTTAGGGTTTTCAAGCGCGCCCTCGAGGACAAGCGGCTCGAAGAACCGATCACCGCCCTGACGAGGGCGGTCGGGATACGTCTTGCGGACTATCACCAATATGACGACCGGCTCCAGGAGCTTGAAGGAGTCGGGGACGGCTTCTCCTTCCTCGAAGGCGACGTCCAGGCGGAGATCCTCTTCCTTCCCTCCTCCAACTTCTGTCCGATGGTGTCCTACGCGCTCAGGAAGAAGCTTCCTCCTAGCTTCGATCCCAGAGCGATCCCGGGGTTGGAGAAGGAGCTTGACGCGGTAAACGCGGTCCTTCCTTACGCGAGCCTCTCCCTCGAGGGAAAGGACGGGAGGATGCTTGTCCTGCGGTCGCACGCGGTCTTCCCTGAGAGAACGGAAGGGAAGTGGGAAGGGGATGCCGTGACGATCGTTGAGGAAATGATGCGCTCGACGAGGCTTCTCGAATGGATGCCCTCGATCCTCATGGAAGAAAGGCCCTGGAGGAAGGTGGAGTACGCCCTTCTTGACCTTGGGCTCTACGACAGGATCTCACTTGAGCCTTGAGAAGAGGAGAAGCCCGACCTCGAGGGGGACGCCTACGAGGAAGATGAACCACACCTGTTCGCCTTGGTAGACGTAGAAGTGCATGCACACGGCGAGGATCATCGTCCAGATGAAGAGGGACATGAGGATCCAGAAGGCGAGGTTCCTTCCCCAGAAATGGTGGTCCATGAAGCCCGTCAGGAAGAAGCAGATCGGCGCGGCCCATAGGAAGTAGACCCAGGCGTTCTGGTCCTCGCCGATGAGGATGTTATAGAGATAGATGACGATCGCGCAGAGGATGATGAAGGTCGCCGCCATGCAGGTGATGACGATCTTGTTCATGTTCGAGCGCTCGTCCTTCATCTCGCGCCGCTTCTCCTTCGCCGCGTTCTCCGTGATGAGGAAATCCACGGAAACCCCGTAGAAGTCGCCTATCTTCTTCAAAACGTCAACGTGAGGGAGCGCGTTCCCGAGCTCCCACTTGGACAGGGACTTGTCGCTATAGCCGATTTGCTCGGCAAGCTCCTGCTGGGTGAGCTTCTTCCTTTTCCGGAGCTCGGCGAGGTTCGCGCCGACGATCTTGGCCATTTCTTCCATGGGAGCAAATATAGGTGTCTTGCCGGAGGTGGCAAGGGGGAGGATGGAAAGGCAGGAGAGTTCAACCCTAGACAACGTATAGCGAAAAGAGCGATGGGAGCGCTTTCTTCATAAATACTGGACTATCGATTCTACTAGTCTCCCAATTCCTCTTTCCCTTTCCATTTCACCGGAAATTTGAATTGCAGATGAAAAGAACGGTTGGTATTTCGCACAAAAAAGTCACGTCCCAATCGTATGTTTTTTAATTCTCCAATTCGTAGAGCTCCTATCTACGCCCCCGGAACTGCCTATGGATGGCATCCGCGAACGCCCCTCCTATATTTGTAACCGGCCAAGGAGGCCAATTTATGCAAAAGAAGACAAAAGTCGGGATCGCGATCGCTTGCAGCGTGCTCGTCGTCGCCCTCGGGGTGACGGGCGGGCTTTTGATCGCGGGGGCGCTCGAGCCTTCCCGTCAATACGACTTCGGATCCGAAGGCGCCATGGACCGCGGGAAGCTTCTCGAGGCCTATGAGCATCTCGGCGACTCCAAGAATGTCGACTATACGGAGGAGTTCACTCCTGCGGAGGCGGCGAACGTCGCCTACGGGCTCTTTGAAAGGAACGAGCGGTTCGCCACGAGGGGAGAAGGATTTGCGACCGCTCTCTTCGGGGTGAAGCAGGAGATCTTCTCCACCCAGATCCGCGAGGGTGAAAACTACTTCGAGGAAAGCAACAGCAAGAGCTCCTTCGTGAACGTCGCCTGGCGCATGTACGAGGAAGGGGACGAGACCGTCCAGTACAAAGGCGTCGTGGGCGAGGACGTCGAGGAGGCGACCTTCGAGGAAGAAGGGGTCACCTACGACAACGAGGAATATAGCGAGCGCATGGGAAGGAACGTCCATAGCGTCGAGACCTACGTCATCAATTCCGAGACCGTCCTCATGGGCGAGAAGGAAGGGGAGATGCACGGGGTCACCTCCTTCGAGAAGACTGAGGACGGCTACCGTCTCGAGCTCGAGCTCGATCCCGCGACTTCCGTCGTCAACTATGTCCGCCAGATGAAGACCATCTCGAACCTCGCCGAGTACCCCTACTTCCACTGGGTCCACCTGACCTTCGAGCTTCGCGAGGACCTCACCCTCGTCTCCCTTGTCGCCGAGGAAAGCTACAAGGCGAAGCTCAGCTCCATCATCAGCAGCGACGTGACAAGCAGCCTGACGACCACCTTCCACGTGGGCCAGGAGTACGACATCCCGCTCCTGAACGCGCCTACGCTTCTCTCTATTTAAGAAATAATGTTTGAACTACGGAGGTTTTCACTATGAACAAGAAAGCACTTCCTCTCCTGCTCCTCGGCTCCGGAGCCCTCCTTCTTGCTTCCTGCGGAGGGAACGAGGTCACTACCTCCTCCTCCTCCAGCAAGGACGAGGCTTCCTCCAGCCAGGGGCCCATCGTCTCCAACGAGGAGAAGCTCATGACGAACCTTCTCTCGATGGAGTCGATCTTCGGCGCCTTCGAGCTCCAGGCCGTGATCCCGGGCTCCTCCGCCCTCGCCCTTCCCCAGACGGTTGAGGTCTACGGGGACCTCGCCATCCGGATGGAGACCCTCGAGGACCTTTCCCTGTCCTTCCCCGGCGAGCTCCATTGGAACGACAGCGTCGTCCCCTTCGACCTTACCTACGCGGACGGCACGGCCTATCTCTCCGCGGGGCTTCCGAACGCCGGTACGGACAGGCTGAAGATCTCCTCCACCATCGATGAGATCGGAGACCTCGGGACCCTCATCGGGGAAGCCCTGGGTGTGGAAATGCCTTCCTTCGGGGACGTCGGAGGGGCTGAGGACATCCTCTCGGCGATCTCGCTCACCGAGCACCCCACAAGCCAGTACGCCCATGCCTTCTACCTCACTATCGGTGGCGAAGGCGGCCTCACCCTCGACCTTGGCACGGACCAGGACATGAATCTCACCCAGGTCCAGGGGAACTTCTACGCCGGGAATGCCCTGGTCAGCCTTTCCTACGGCTGCGAGATCAATAGCGACGATTGCCCCGAGATCAGCGTTCCTTCTGACAAGGACGACTACCAGAGCCTTGGCACCCTCACCCCGATCGCCGAGGACATCCTCGCCCTTGCTAACGACATGAAGGCTTCCTTCGCCCTCACCCTCGACGAGTTCGCGATCGACGGGAAGGGCTCCATTGGCACCGGCTCGGGACTCCTTCTTTCCGCGGAGGGGTCGATCGACAGGGCGAATTCCCTTATGGACGCGACCATTTCCTTCCAGGCGGAAGGAACGGAGACGGCGAAGTCCGTCAGGATCCGCTCCGAGAAGGAGAAAGCCTACCTCAACTACAGCGACTCCCTGAAGCTCAGCTTCCCGCAGGAGGAGCTCGACGAGTTCACCGCCCTCCTTATGGAGGACTTCCCGCTTGAGGAGGGGCTCCTCCAGGACCTCATGGACATCATCCTCGGGAGCGAGGCCATCTCCTCCCTCCTCATGGGGGACTACTCCGTCCTCCTCGACCTCGCCACCGGGATCCGCCAGGGGAACGGGAGGATCGAGGTCGACTTCGACCTTTCCTCCTTCAGCGTCGGGGACGAGGCGGCGATGACGGTGACCCTCGCAAGCGACCGCATCCTTTCCCTCGACGTGGACGGCCTCGAGTGGCCCTACTACGGGGCGAGGCTCGGCTTCACCCTCGACCTCCTTCCCTACGAGGAGATTTCCTTCGACGGGACGGGGTATGCGGAGGTGACGGGCCTCCCGAGCGTCTACACCCAGTTCTCGAGCCTTGTCGAAGGCGGGCGCGCCCTCATCGGCGTCTCCGCCGACCTCGGGACCCCGGAGGAGCCGGAGACCCTCGAGGGCAAGGTCTACGCGGACGGAGTCGCGGGCTCCGCCTCCCTCGCACTCGACTACAAGGAAACCTTCGTTCCCGTCTCCGAGGACGGGACGGAAGGGATCCCGCTCCCCGTGGAGCACAAGATCCTCGCCGACTACATCCCCGGCGCGATGGATAGCGAGACCGGGATCATGGGCGAGGGCGTCCTCGCCGTCGACTACGACGTCCTCGGGAACAACACCGACGAGTCCGAGAGCCATCTCAAGGGCGCGATCGGGACGGACGCCATCTCCTCGATGGGCGAGACGGTTACCTCGCTCCTTGGCGAGGACTCCCGCTTCCTCCCGCTTCTTGAGAATTCCCTCGAGAACATCGCCCTCCTGTCCGCGATCAAGAAGGCCGGCGAGGGGAACTACGAGCCTCTCCTCGCGCTCGACTTCGTGAAGGAGGCGAAGAATACCGAAAGCGGCCTTTCCTTCACCCTCGTCGGCTCCTCCATCGCCAGCGACGACCTCGAGATCGTCGTGAACCAGGACGAGAACGGCCAGATCTCCTCGATCGCCCTCGAGGACATCGTCTTCACCCTGTCTTCCTTCGATGGGGATCTTCCCTATCAGACCGACTACCTCGAGGCGAAGGACTCCTACATCGACCTCAGCCCCATGGGCGGGCTCGTGGACGCCCTTGCCAAGGACGCCCAGCTTGACGCCCATCACTTGAGGCTCACCCTCGACATGAACCTCCTTGTCATTAACCAATCGGTCACCGCCGACCTCTACGTCGACTCTTCTGATCCTTCAGATCCGAGCCTCTATGCGGATATCGCGATTGTTCATAAGAAGGCTTTTGTTGGCACGACGGATAGCGAGGTCGCCGAGAAGCTTGCGATCGACTCGACTGGCATCTACATGGAGAAGGCCACCACCAAGTCCGGGAGCACTACCACGACGAAGGAGTCTTGGACCTTCGAGGAATTCTCAGCGGACGCCATGACAATCGTCATGAGCATCCTGGACATGGACTCTTCCTTCTCGTCGATGATTTCCCCGATCACCGATCACCCTGCCTACTACGACACCCTCCTCAAAGGTTTCTCTTACGACAGCGAGGCCAATGCCTACTCCCTTACCGCCGCCATCGAGCCGCTCCTTATGATGAAGATGAAATTCCTTGGGCAGTCCTTCTCCTTCGGCGACCTGAACGCGACGCTCACCTTGAATGAAGAAGGCTACCTCTCGAAGGTGGATTTCACCGCCAACGTAATGGCCACGATGAATGTTCCCGGCTCTCTTGAACTTCTCGACATCGGGGATCCCATCCCCGCGGAGAAGACCGAGGCGAAGGACGCGCTCATCGCCTCCTTCCTCGAGGCCGCTCCGGCGAACTAGGGGAACCAACGTCCTGATGCCCGGCGAGGTTCGCTGGGCTTTTTCTTTTTTAGGGAAGATCCAAAAGTCGCATGCGAATGAAGGCTGTACGAGAAGAGGAGTAGAACAACGTGAGAACACCGAGTTCGACTGTCGCGTTAACTCGGATATGTTGTAGCCAAGGCCAGCGATTTCTGCCGTAGGCATAGGCATGACCATATGTGGAATTCGTTTGCAGGCCTTTGGAAAATAGGAGGGAAGGAGACGGAAGAAAATATGAACGACAATGTGGATGCCCTCTCATTGCTTCATTCCCTAGGGCGGAAGAGGGGCCGCCACTATTACCGGAAATGGGCCGTTATCGCGCCTATGCTTGGCGCTCAGGTACAGGGGAAGCGGCAAGGTATCCGTAGGCTTCGCCCCTCTGGAAAAAGAATCCCCTGAGAAAACTCTTGAACGGGTATTTGGCATTCCCCAAAACAAAGCTAGACTTTTCGAAACAGCCTTCCAAGAAGTGATTTCTGGGGATGGAGACGAACTCAAGAACATCCTTTCCCTGAAAAGCTCCGTTCTTTGCTGCCTTCTTCATCTTTACGACAAGACAGGGACTACATTGGACCTGGCCGATGAGGACGGACGCTTTTCGTTCTATGTCGATTCAGTGAAGTTCGAAGAAAAGAACTCCGTCTTCCCTTTGGGGAACGAGAACAGCAATCATGTGTCGCCGATGTCTAACGTAGACGCGATGCTTCTAGGGAAAGACGAGGAGAGGCATGAAGTCCGTCTCTATTTGGAAAGCAAGTTCACCGAGTACATCGACCGTTACGCGACCTATCGTTCCTCCCCTGACAAGAACGCTTCCTACATGCCGTTCTATGAGAAATGGCTCTCTTCCATTCCTGGGCTTACCATCGTCAACAAGGAAGGCGTGAATCACTTCATCAGCCAGTCTCCGCGATACCTGGAAGGGATAAAGCATATCTGCTCGCACGTTCTCGGAATGATGTCCGCGAGAGCCTCCTTTGATGGAGACATGTATTTCGGGGAAGTCGTCTGTCCTTTGAAAGGGAAGCGACTCGATGCTTTCCGCCAGGACTATAGGCTGCTTGCGATGAGGATTAATGAGCGTGTCGGCCATCTAGGGATCCATATGTTTCCTGACCTCCTCTTCTATGGAAGGGATATCAAGGCTAGTGACCCCAAGGCGCGCCTCTTTTATGGGGAGAGCGAGCTTCCGGATGTCGGAGCCTTCTTCTATATCTATGGCCGCATCCTGCGGGTTAAGGAGCCTTTTGTGCCGGAAGAAGGGAACCGCTTTGCAAACGGGAGGATCGGCCACGAGGAGCTATACCGCCTTTTACAACTGAAAGGTTACATGGCCGCCCTGGATCATGACGACTATTCCTACTGGCCGAGAGGGCGCGTCATCTACGACCTCGAGGCAGGCCAAACCCTCGTTTACATGGATTCTTGCATTATTTCCGAGCCAACCGCGAGGAAGGCCGTGGAGAAAGCATTCCGACTTGGGGAAGATGCGGTCTTTCTGAAGGACGAGCACTACCGCTGCCACGGGTGCGACGAGGAAATCGCCTCCCAGGACGAAGGGGAGAACTAGACTTCTAAAGCTCGTTTTCCTCCGAAAGATGAAGGAACTGCATGGAAAAGGCGCCGTCTGGGCGCCTTTTCCCTTAGGCCTACCTTCTCCGGAGGGCGAGGAGATAACCCTTCCCGTCCTCTTTGCTGACCTTTTCCTTCCGGAAGGAAAGCCAGAGCCTCGTCCACTCCCTCCCGGGAGAGAGGAGGGGCCTGGATAGCCGCGCCTTGTCCTTGCCTTCGAGGATGACGTTCAGCTCGTCCCGCGGACGGTCCTGGAGGATCAAAAGGCGTCCGTTCTCCCGGAGGAGGTCCTTCGCTTTCCTTCTGAACGCCCGGGTGTCGAGGAAGTGGGGGTAGGAGTCGAGGAGGACGATGACGTCGTAGGGCTCCTTGTCTTCGAAGGAAAGGAAGTCTTTGACCTCGTAGCGATCCATGTTCCCGGGATCCTTCGCCCGCGCCCTTTCGACCATGCGGAGGGAGACGTCGATCGCATGGACATCGTAGCCTTGAGCGAGGAGGATTCTCGCCAATGCCCCGTCCCCGCATCCGACCTCGAGGATCCGCTCCTCCTTCCGGAGGGCGCATTTCTCAAGAAGGCGCATGATCTCCGCTTTCTGGGCGGTCGTCTTCTCGGGATAGGAAAGGGCCGCCCCGTTGAAGTATTCGGCCTCTCTTCTTGCAAGCGCCTTCCCTTCGAGATAAGGAAGGAAGGAGCGGTCCTCGCTCCTTAGGAACCCCGTCTCCGTGAGGGCGGCAAGAAGCGCTGGCACCAGGGTGAACTGGATGAGGAGCCCCGGCCAGGCGGTGACGAAGTAGGTCGTGAAGAAGAGGGCGAAGCCATAGGCGTCCCCCCTTCCCGTATAAAGGGCGAGGTCGTAGATCCCCTTCCCGCATTTCCCGATGAGGAGGGCGAGGACGAGGGTCAGGTATATGTCCAGAAGATATACCTTCGTCTTGATCACCTTGTAGAAGACCCCGGAGAAGAAGCCGTAGAGCCCGATCTCGAGCACCATCCCCGGCATCATTGCCAGCGCGGGCATCCCGGTGAGGAGCGAGCTCAATAGAGGGGACATCGCCCCTACGAAGAGCCCCCAGAGGGGCCCGAGCATGAATCCCGCGATGAGCGCGGGGATGTGCATGGGAAGGAATACCTGCCCGGCGTTCGGGATCCCGTGGAAGGCCATCGGGAGGAGGATCCCGAGGGCGAGGAGGAGGGCGGCTTCCGCCATCTTTCGGACCTGGCTTCTCATGGGTTTGATTCTACTCTCGCTGTAAAACCCTCCGAAGAGGTGGGAACTGCAAGGAATTAAGGAAAAGACCCGCGTGCCCGCGGGCCTTTCTTCTTGTTCCCGGATAGGGAACTACATGAGGCGGTTGTAGTACTCGATGATCTGGGACTCGTTGATCTCGCGGGGGAGCTCGTTCCTCTCGGGGAGGCGGGCGAAGACGCCCTGGAACTTCTCGGGGTCGATCGTGACGAAGGGCGCGATCTGGGGCTTGCCCTCGAGCGACTCCTTGACGACCTTGAGGGATCCGCCGTCCTTGATGGCGACGACGTCGTTCACCGAGCAAAGGTAGCTCGGGATGTCGACCTTCTTCCCGTTCACGGTCACGTGCCCGTGGTTGACGAGCTGCCTCGCGGCCCTCCTCGTGCGGGCGAAGCCCATGCGGTAGACGAGGTTGTCGAGCCTGCTCTCAAGGATGCGGAAGAAGGCGAGGCCGGTGACGGTCTTCTCCTTCTTCGCGAGGGTGAAGAGGCGGCGGAACTGCCGCTCGTTCACTCCGTAGAGCTCGCGGAGCTTCTGCTTCTCGAGGAGCTGGGCGCCGTACTCGCTCGGCTTCCTCTTGCGGTCCTGGCCGTGCTGGCCGGGGCCATAGGGACGCCTCTTGGTCTCATCCCCGGTGCCGAGGATGCTGAAGCCGAAGCGGCGGCTCTTCTTCCAGGTCGAACCTGTGTATCTGGACATATCTCTTTCCTCCTTCTGTCCACGCCAGAACAAGGGGCCCTCCCCATCCTCCCGGGTGCCGTCCCTTCGCCCGGCGAGCACCGGGTTACTGATCTTTATTTCCAGGACGGCGTCAGGCGGAGGCGTGAGGGGCCTGCTCCTTGCGCTCGCGCATTATCCACGCGCGCCCTCGGCTCGTCAACCTGTCGATGCCATGTACATGAGTCGGCAAAGCGAACGCATCGGGCGGGCTTTCCAGGAAATCCGCCCGCACCTGAGTTTTGGAAACCGAAGAAACCCGGAAACGGATGGATGACTCCGAACGTCTTCGCGCCTATGCCCGCGCCCCCGCATGGATGATACAATCTAGCCTGTGAAGAACCTTGCCACTGTCCTAGCCCTCCAGACGGGGGACATCATCCTCATCGCGATCCTCGCCCTCCTGGCGGTGATCGCCCTCGTGCTCCTCTATTTCCTCTGGTTCCGGAACTACCGCCTCCGGAAGCAGGCCCAGGAGCTATGCGCGACCTATGAGAAGCACCACGCGATCCTCGAAGGCCAGGTCGCCCAGTACTTCTCCCGCCTCCAGCGGATCGCCCAGCTGAACCTCCACTACCAGGAGGAGGCGAGCGAATGGGAGAGGAAGCTCCGCTCCTTCCGCGAGAACGTGGATGAGAGGGCCGCCCAGGCCGCCGCCCTCCTGAGCGAGGAGTGGGAGCGCCACGACGCCCGCGCCCTCAGGAGGGATCTTCCCGAGAGCCGCCGCCTCATCGCCGAGCACGCCTCGGGGGTGAACGAGCTCTACCAGGCGCTCCAGAAGAAACTCGAGAGGGAGGAGGAATGCCGCGCCCTCCTCGTCGACGCCCGCGCCGCCCTCAGGGACGTCAAGCAGTCCTTCTACCGCCAGAAGGAGGCGATGGCCCTCCTCGTCCCGCCCTTCGAGTCGGTGTTCCGCCGGCTCGAGGACCTTCTTTCCGAATGCGAGGAGAAGGTCGAGGGGGCCGACTACGAAAGCGCGGGGGAGACGCTCCGGAAGGAAGTCCACCCCGTCGTCGACGCCATCCGGAAGGCGCTCCCGACCCTTCCTTCCCTTTCCCTCGAGATCACGAGGCTCCTCCCGGAGAAGCTCGGGAACCTCGAGGACCTCTTCCGCCATATGAAGGCCGAGGACTACGCCCTGGACGGGGTCGCCGGGGAGCGCGACATCAAGGAGCTCCACGAGCGCCTCGACGCCCTCAGGGAACGCCTCGTCTCCCTCGGCTTCCAGGGGCTCCAGGAGGACGCCGAGCACCTCGAGGGCCTCGTCAAGGAGTTCCAGGCGCGCCTGGAAGGCGAGATCGAGGCGAGAAGGAAGTTCGAGGGCGGCGTGGAAAGCGCCCACCGCCGGGAGCAGCTGATCGCCAAGGAGTTCATCTCCCTCTCCCACAGCCTCCAGGGCGTCCGCGCGATCTACCTCCTCGGCCAGGAGGAAGAGGACAAGATCAACAACATCCAGAACCTCGTGAGCCAGGCTGCTGCGAGCCGCCGGGTCCTCGACACCTGCGTCCACAGCGTCCCGCGCCAGCCCTACGGGAGCCTCCTCGAGCGGATGGAGCAGCTCGTCGCCCAGGAAGAGGAGGCCGAGAAGGCCCTCCACGACTTCCACGACTACCTCGCCTCCCTCAAGGAGGACAGCGAGAGGGCCGCGCGCCTCCTCCACGAGGCCTCCGTCCTCCTCGAGGAAAGCGAGTGGCGCGTCGAGGCGCTCCCGCTCGTCCCGCTCCGCGAGCCCCTCATCAAGGAGGACGAGGAGATCCACGCGCTCCTCGACGAGCTCTCGGCCCTCCTCAGGAACCCGCCCATCGACGTAAGGAAGGCGAGCGCCCTCCGCGACGAGGCGGAAAGGAGGGCGAGGGCCCTTCATCAGAAGGCCCGCGAGCTCTTCGACGGCGAGAGGAAGTGCGGGGCGAGGCTCCTCCTCGCCAACGCCTGGCGGAGCGACAGCCCCGAGATCGAGAACCTCCTCCTCCAGGCCGAGGCCCTCTACCGCAAGGGGGAGTTCCCCGCCGCCATCGCCCTCATCGAGGAAAGCCAGGGGAAGGCCCTCTTCCGCGAAGGAAGGGGCGGCCCCCGGTGATCTATTTCGACAGCGCCGCCACCCTCCCCCTCCGGAAGGAGGCGGGGGAGGCCTATCTTTCGGAATCCCTCGCCCACTTCGGGAACGCGAACAGCCCCCATGCCTTCGGGCGCGAGAGCGCCCGCTCCCTCGAATCCGCGAGAAAAGGCATCCTCCGGCTCCTCCAGCTGGAGAAGACCCACCGCCTCCTCTTCCTCTCGGGCGCGACGGAGGCGAACAACCTCGCCCTCAAGGGCGTCGCCCGCGCCTATGCTGCGCGGGGCAAGAGGATCATCTCCTCCTCCGGGGAGCACGAGTCCGTCCTCGAGCCCCTCAAGGCCCTGGCGAAAGAAGGCTTCGACGTCGTCCTTCTCCCGCTTGATGCGACGACGGGGACGATCCGCCTCGAGGACCTGGGGGCCGCCCTCGACGATAGGACGATCCTCGTCTCCCTCATGGCGGTCAACAACGAGACCGGGGCCATCACCCCCCTGAAGGAAGTCCGCGCGCTCCTCCGGGGCCATCCCAAGTGCTACCTCCATAGCGACTTCACCCAGGGGGCCTTCAAGGGGCTTCCCTATCCCTATGGGACCGCCGACCTCCTCTCCATGAGCGCCCATAAGTTCGGGGGCCCCAAGGGCGCGGGCTTCCTCGCCCTCCGGAAGGACATCCGTCCCTCGCCCCTCATGGAAGGGGGAGGGCAGGAGGAAGGGCTCCGCCCCGGGACGAGCGACGTCCCTTCCGCCCTCGCCTCATGGAAGGCGCTCGAGCTTGCGAAAGGCGAGGAGAAGGAGGCGATTGCCAGAGTCTCCTCGATCCGGGTGAGGATCCTCGGCTTCCTCTCTTCCCATCCCGAGGACTTCCTCGTGAACTCCCCGGCGGATGGAAGCCCCTTCCTCCTCGACTTCTCGCTCCGCCATAAGAAGGCGTCCGTCGTCGAGGAAGCCCTCTCCCTCCGGGGGATCTACGTCTCGACGACCTCCGCCTGCTCGAGCAGGAGGGACCTCCCGAGCCACGTCCTCCTCGCGATGGGGAGGAAGGAGGAGGAGGCGAGGAACGCCATCCGCCTCAGCTTCTCTCTCCTCAACGAGGAGGAGGACGCCCCGAAGTTCCTCTCCGCCCTCGAGGACATCATGAAGGAGACCATCGACTCGCTATGAACGTATCCCACCTCCTGCTCCACTACGGCGAGCTCTCGACGAAGGGCCTCAACAAGAAGGCCTTCATCCAGCGCCTCGTCCAGAACGTCAACCGCGCCCTCAAGGATCCATTCCCAGACCTCAAGGCGCGCGGGGACAACGCCCACGCCTACGTCCCTGTCGAAGAAGGAACCGACCTCGGCGCCCTCCTTTCCCTTCTCCTCAAGATCCCCGGGATCCAGCGGGTCACCCCCGTCCTCCGTTCGGGAAGATCCCTGGAGGAGCTCCAGGAAGCCGCCCTCAAGGCCATCGAGGGGGAGGAATTCAAGACCTTCAAGGTCGAGGTCAGGCGGCCGGACCACAGCTACCCCTTGTCCGGCTACGAGGTCGCGAGGACGCTCGGAGGGACCATTCTCCGGGCCAGGAAAGGGGCGAAGGTGGACGTCCATAACCCCGAGAGGACCCTCCTCGTCGAGATCCGCGAGAAGGAATGCTATCTCTCCTGCCGCACCTACAAGGGCGCCGGAGGCTACCCTGTCGGCTCCGGGGGACGGGCGCTCATGCTTCTTTCCGGGGGGATTGACTCCCCGGTCGCGAGCTACCTCCTCATGAGGAGGGGCCTCGTCCTCGACTTCCTCCACTTCGCCGCCCCTCCCTACACGAGCGAGGCGGTCCTGGAGAAGCTCGCGGACATCCTCGATGTCCTCGCTCCCTACCAGGGGAAGGTCCATCTCCACGTGGTCCCCTTCACGAAGGTGCAGCTTTCGATTTACGAGCACGCCGCGGAGCCCTACTGCATCACCCTCCTCCGGAGGATGATGATGCGGATCGCCTCGGAGTTCGCCGAGAGGAAGGGCTTCCCCGCCCTTGCCACGGGGGAGTCCCTCGGCCAGGTCGCGAGCCAGACGGTCGAGTCCCTCCGTGCGATCAACGAGGTGACCTCGCTCCCGGTGCTTCGGCCATGCCTGGCGATGGACAAGACGGATATCCTCCAGCTTTCCAAGGAGCTCGGCACCTACGAGATCTCGATCCGGCCCTACGAGGACTGCTGCACCATCTTCAAGCCGAAGAAGCCCAAGACCCGGCCGAAGAGGGAGGAGTGCCGCTTCTTCGAGGGGAAGTGGGACTTCATGAAGGAAATCCAGGAAGCGGTGGACGGCATCGCTTCCTACAAGGTCGAGGAAGGGAGGCTCGTGCCTCTCGGGAAGGAGAAGACGGAATGAAAAGGATCGCCCTCATCGCGCATGACCACAAGAAGGCGGAGATGATCGCCTGGGCCTTCGAGAACAAGGAGATACTGGCCCGCCACGAGCTATCGGGGACGGGCACGACCGCGAAGCTTGTTTCGAAAGAGACCGGGCTCAAGGTCCATCCCTATCTTTCCGGCCCCCTGGGCGGGGACCAGCAGATCGGGGCCGCCATCGCCGAGGGGAGGATCGACGTCTGCGTCTTCTTCTGGGATCCTCTCGAGAGCCAGCCCCACGACCCGGACGTGAAGGCGCTTCTTAGGATCGCCGCGGTCTACGACATCCCGATCGCCACCACTAAGACCGGCGCGGAATACCTCATCCATTCGCCTCTCCTCGAGGACTAAGAAACTCGCTTTCCTTAGATTATCCCCTTGCTTTGCAGGGATAACGAAAAAGGGACCCGCCCGGAGCGGGTCCCTTTCCCAATCGCCTTCCTGGCCTAGGCCCTGGCGGCCTTCGCCTTCTCGACGAGGGCCTTGAAGGCCTCGGGGTCGCGGATCGCGATCTCGGAGAGCATCTTGCGGTTGATGCCCGTCCCGTCCTTGGTGAGGACGCCGGCCTTGACGAGGCCGCCCATGAAGGCGCTGTAGCTGATGCCGTTCTGGTGGCAGGCCGCGTTGATGCGGCGGATCCAGAGCTTGCGGAAGTTGCTCTTCTCCTGCTTGCGGCCGATGTAGCTGTACCTCCAGGAGCGGAGGACCTGCTCCTTGGCGGTCTTGAAGAGGAGGTGCTTGGAGCCGAAGTAGCCCTCGGCGGACTTCAGGATCCTTTTCCTGCGGGCCCTGGTCTGGACACTGTTCTTGACGCGCATATCGTTCTCCTACTTCTTGTACATCCCCTCGAGGCGGTGCATGTCGCGCTCGTGGACGAGGGTCCTCTTGCTGAGGTGCTTCCGCTGCTTGCGGGTCTTGTTGGGGGCGAAGTGGCCCATATAGGCCTTCTTCCGCTTCAGCTTGCCGGTGCCGGTGACCTTGATCCTCTTGGCGAGGGTCCGGCTGGATTTCATCTTTGCCATGTTCTCTCTCCTTGTCGCTACTTCTTCTTCGGTCCGATGTTCATCTTCAGCCATTTGCCTTCCCAGAAGGCAGGCTTCTCGACCTGGCCGATGTCCTGGAGCACTTCCCAGAAGCGCTGGAGGACGGCCTCGCCGATCTCCTTGTGCGCCATCTGGCGCCCGCGGAAGACGACGCACACCTGGACCTTGCTCCCGTCCTCGAGGAGCTCGCGGGCCTTCCGCGCCTTGGTCTCGATGTCATGTTGGCCGATCGAGGGGGAGAGTTGGATCTGCCTTAGCTCGTTCCCCTTGTTCCCGCGCTTGGCGGCCCTGTCGGACTTCTGCTTCTCGAAGCGGTACTTCCCGTAGTCGAGGATCTTGCACACCGGGGGGTTCCCCTGGGGCGCGATGCAGAAGAGGTCGAGGTTGTAGCTCTGGGCGAGGGAGAGCGCGGCGCGGGAGCTCATGACTCCCAGGGATTCCCCGTCCGGCGAGATCACGCGCACCTCCGGGAAGCGGATGTTCTCGTTGATCGGGTCGACGCGCTTTTGCGGCCTTCTCTGGTCCCTTGGATTGAAGTAAGCGATGTTCGGTTTCCTCCTTCTTGATCGAAAGGGCGCGGAAGCCCGCGCCCTGATGATCTATTCCATGGAGGACGAACCGCGTCGTCTCCTCTGGGTAGCCATCGTGCCGAGGTCCTGGGGACCTCCGGCGAGCCGGACGGGCTTCTTTCTACCTATCGACGTGGCGAATTATCCACGGGAGGGAGGCTCTGTCAACTCCCATTCGTCGAGCCTATCGAGCACTCCTGCAAGAAGCTTCCGGAGGGCGGGGGAGGGCTCGTCCAGGTCCTTCACGTAGTAGGTCCTGATTCCCGCGCGGATCGCGGAGAGGGCGCCCGCGGGCGCGTCCTCGAAGGCGAGGCACTCCTCGGGGAGGGAATTCGTCCTCTCCAAAGCGAGGAGATAAGGGTCGGGGAAGGGCTTGCCCCTTCTTGCTTCCCTCGCGGAGACAATCTCGTCGAAGGGGTTGTGGAGTCCTGCCCTTTCAAGGAGAGGAAGGATCCTCTCCCTCGGGGTCTGGGTCACGAGGGCAAGGCGGTAGCCTTTCTCCCTTAGTTTCCGCAGTCCCTCTATGGCTCCTTCCTTGACCTTCGGAGGGGAGAGGAGCATCTCCTCTTCCATCCCCTCGTTCCTTCTCCTCCTTAATTCCTCTAGAGGGGCCTCCTCACCGAACCACTTATGGAGGAGCATGTCCGCGAGAGTCCTGTCCAGGCTCCGGAGCATGAGGAAATCCGCCTTTTCGACGGGGAGATGCAGGGAAAAGGCGGCTTTCCTCCAATGCTTCTGGTAGAGCCTCTCGGTGTCGAGGATCGTCCCGTCGAGGTCGAGGAAGGCGGTCCTTATAGCCGCTTCTCCCCGCCGAGGATCTCGTCGATGATGCCAAGCTCCAGGGCTTCCTCGGGGGAGAGGTAGGTGTCGAGGCGGCAGGCCTCGTGGAACTTCGCCTGGTCGGCCTTGCCGTTGCTCCGCTCGGCGAGGAAGCGCTCGGCGCTCTCCCGCGTGTTCCGGATCCTATCGGCGAGGACCTGGAAGTCCTCCTGGCGCACGCTTTCCTCGGCGGTCACGAGGGACGGCTGGTGGATCATGATGAGGGAGTGGGGGAGGGCGTAGCGCTTCCTTCCCGCGGCGAGGATGATGGCCGCCATCGAGGCCGCCGTCCCGTAGCAGATCGTGTCCACGGGAGCCGAGATCGCGTTCATCGTGTCGATGATGGTCCAGCCCGCCGGGACGGAGCCTCCCCCGCTATCGATGTAGAGGGTGATCGGCTTCTCGCGGCTCTCCTCGTTCATCTGGAGGAGCATCATCATCGCGTCCAGGGCCATCTTCCCGTTCACCTCGCCCACGAGGGGGATGTTGCGGCTCCGGATGAAGTTGTCGATGGATTCGTTCAGGAAGTAGCTCTTCTCTCCCATCCTATTCTCCTTTCTTGCCCATCAGGGCGTTCACGAAGCGGCGGCGTTCCTGGGCGATGGCCTCGCTCTTCCCGCCTTCCTTGGCGATCGGGCGGAGGAAGCGGTCGCGGTAGCTCGGGCCCCTTGCCCCCTTCTCCCTCTCCGCGATGTACTCGGCAATCTCCTGGGTCCTCGTCCGCGCGGGCTTGAGAAGCTCCTCTCCGATCGCGATCTGCCCGCCCGGGCGCCTCTCGGGGAGGCGGATGTCCACGGGCGGAAGCTTCGCCTTCCCGTTCTCCCCCACGAGAGTGGGGTAGAGGCTATAGTCGGCGAGGCTTGCCAGGAAGGGACGCATCCTCGGCATCATGACCAGGGCGTTCACCTTGGGGAAGCAGGGCCCGATCCGCTCGATGTCGGCAAGGGTGAGGAGCGGCTTCCCCGTCCCGTCGGTCCCCACGTACTGCTGGATCTCGGTGAGCATCGAGGTCTCGCGGCTATAGAGGTAGACCCACGTCTGGCAGTTCGTCTTGATCGTCTCCGCGTCGGCCTTCCCGTAGCGTCCCTCCAGCTGCGCGTTGCTCTGGAGGACGAGGTGGAAGCGGATGTTCCGCGAGCGCGCGGCGCTGATCATGTCGGTCATGTCCGGGATCGGCGGGATGTTCGCGAACTCGTCGAGGAGGAAGTTCAGCCTCCGGGGGAGCTTCCTGCCGGGAGAGGCGGAGGCCATCGCGATGGCGTCGCTATAAACCTCCTTCACGAAGGCGGCGGTGATGAAGTCGAAGGTGCTCTTCTCGTCGGGGACGATGATGAAGATCGCCATCTTCCCGTCCTTCTCCCCGAGCCGGGCGATCGAGAAGGTGCTCTCGGAGGTGAGGTTCAGCGCGGCGTCGCTGTTGGCGAAGCAGTCGATCGCCGACTGCGCCATCGAGGTGATGCACCTCCTCGTGTTCGGGGCGTTCCCGAAGACAGGGGCGAGGTTCCCGCGGATCCTCGAGTTGTCCGGGAGCGAGTTCACGAGCGAGCGGAGCGCCCGGTTGGTCATCGGGTCCCCGTCCCCGTCGCCGCTCACGGCGTTGATCATGGTCATGAGGACGGAGAGCGTCTCCATGTTGCAGTCCTGGGGGACGCTCGCCACCGCCATCAGGAGCTCGATCGCCCCCTGGAGCATGTGCTCGGCGGAGTTATGCCAGTAGGGGTCCTGCGTCGAGCGGAAGGGCTCGACCAGCATCTTGGTGAGGTCGATGATGAGCTCCACGGCCCCGTCGACGTCCCCTTTCTCGTAGCGCTCGTAGGCGCTCAGTAGCGGATTCCAGCGGTTGGAGCGCGACATGTCGCGGAAGTTGATGCAGCGCACCTCGTAGCCGAGCTCCTGGAGGCGCCCGCTCGTGAGGTCGAAGATCTCGCCCTTGGGGTCGCTCACGACGAGGTTCTCGCCGTGCTCGGCGATCGAGAGGAGGGTCGGGACGAGGACCGCCCTCGTCTTCATCGAGCCCGTCGCCCCAATGATGAGGCTATGCGTGTCGCCTCCGAGGACCTCGGCCCGGCGCCCGTCCGTGAGGATGGGGATCCCCGAGTCCCGGGGCATCTCTTTCGAGCCGAAATAGACGGGGGAGAGGATGCCCGAGAGGCGGATCTCCTCCTCCGTGGCGAAGCGGTTCTCGAAGGTGTGGACCCCGAAGATCCTGCTGTAGCGGTATTCGTTCGCCATTTGCTTTTCCTCCTCCTAGATGAGGCCGATGCGGCCGACCCTCGCCCCTCTTTCCGAGCTGAGGCGGAAGGCCTCCGCCCACTCTCCTCCGGGGAGGAAGAGGACGGCGATCTCCTTGGTGAGGACGGGTCTCCCCTCCTTCGCCTGGAGCAGGCACTCGTAGCGGATGTCCTCGGCAAGCCTCCTCGCGCTATCCAGGCCCTGGTTCCCGCGGGCCGAGAGGACGAAGGCGGCGATCTCCTCGAGGAGGGGCCTCGCCTCCTCCTTCACCTCGGTCCCCCCCGAGGCTAGCCGCTCCAGGAGGAAGGAGAGGAAGTCCTCCTTCTGGACTCCCTTCCCGAGGCCCGCCCTCTCCAGGCGGAAGCGGTGCAGCAGGTCGAGGAAGGCCTCCTCGTTCTTGTTCTGGTCGAGGCAGGTGGAGAGGAAGACGATGAGGACGTCCTTGTCGATCGTCTGGAGGAAGGTCATGAAGTCCCCGAACTTCTGGGCGGATGTGCCTCTCCGCTCCACCCAGTCGGTGATCTCGATTCCGAGGATGCCCTTGAAGGGGCGTCCCATGTGGCAGAGGTTCTTCCGGTAGATGTCGAAGAAGTCCTGGGAGCTGAGGAAGCGCCCGTCCCGCTCGAGGAGCTCAAGGAAATAGGAGTAGGTGGGCATGGGACCCTCGAAGGAGAGGAGCCCCGTCCCCTTCAGCGTCTGGTGGATCCTCCTGAGGAGGGCGTCGAAGTCCTCCTCCTCGGGAAGCGCCATGTATAGGTCGGGGATGAGCTTCCCCCCGAGGGAATCTCCCGGGGGAAGAGGGATCGCGGACCACGCCGCGAGGATGTCCCCGAGGTCCCGGGGAGAGCGAAGCGCCTTCTGTTCCATTTGTTTAATTCTAGCACCCTGGGCGCCTCCCTATTCAAGGAAGGCCAGGGGAAGTATCATCGGTCCATGAGCGTTAAGACAAGCGATAGCGCCCCGTGGGGCACGGGCGTCGGAGAGAGCATCCTCGAGGAGGAGGCGAGATCCGCCTCCCAAGAGCTCTCCTCCCTCTTCCAGGAGGAGCGCGACCTTTCCCTCCGCCAGGCCGAGGAGGCGCTGAGCGATCGCGCGAAGGGGGAGAGGATGCGCGCCCTTCTCGGGACGGAGGGGCTCGTCCCCTCCCTCTTCCTCGAGCGGCTCTCCCAGAAGTGCGTCGGCGAGCTCTCCTCCCTCAAGGAGGGGGAGGACTTTTGCTGGGACCTCTTCCTCCTGGCATGGTGCCGCTTCTTCCTCATCTACACGAGGCTCCGGCGGGACCGCGACATCGTCCTCCTCTACAAGCTCCTCTTCCAGGGGGACCGGGGGGACCGCTCCGAGCGGGACGAGGATAGCGAGCTCGTCTCCGCCTTCCGCAAGGCGTTCAAGAAGGGATACCCCGAGGAAGGCTCCTCGCTCCGGAAGGGCGCGGAGAGCATGCTGGAGCACCTCCGCCTCATGGCGAAGGCCCAGATCTACGGCCCTTCCCGGGACCTCATCCGGGAAACGGGGGAGATTGCCCACGGGTTCCATCAGGAGGGCTTCTCCAACCACTATGGGGAAGTGGTCGCCGACTACTACTCCATCCACCTCGAGGAGACGATCGTCCAGGAGGAGGAGGGCGAGGACAAGGAGCCCCTTCGCGACAAGGTCGGGCGCGAGGCGATGAGGCGCCTGAGGCCCTACGGGAAGCGCCTCGCCCCGGAGATCCTCGACGCCGCCTCCCTCATGCAGGACGTCCTCAGTTCCGAGGACGGGAAGAAATACGCGAAGTTCCATCTCACCTACGGCCGCCTCCTCGCCCTCCTCGGGGAAGGGGGGAAGGCCGGGCAGGAGATCCGCGAGGGCATCGCCCTCCTCGGGAGGAGGCCGGAAGGGCTCTCGGGCCTCGCGCGCTACGAGAGCTACCTCCGCGAGGTGAGCGGGGTCTCCTCCTACTACCAGACGGAGTTCGAGATCCTCGCCCTCAAGGACGCCGAGGAGCAGCTGAAGAACGAGAAGATCACGAACATCGCCTACGTCTCGATCTTCTCCACCCTCGTCGGTTTCGTCACAGCGACCGTATCCGCGCTTTCGGGGACCGCGGGCATCGACTCGCTCGCCCTCCTCGTCACGCTTCTCGCCCTTTCCGTCTCCTTCCTCATCGCCCTCGTCCTCCTCTTCATCCTTGTCGTGAACAAGAAGGGGGTGAGGAGGCACAAGGTTTCCTACGCGATCGTGATACTCGCCCTCGCCCTCTCTTTCATCGGCTTCTTCCTTGTCCTCAGCAAGGTGGGGATCCTTTGATGGAAGTGGTCGCCAGGACCCGTTCCGCGGGGAAGTGGAACGAGGACGGCTACATCGCCACCGAGTACTTCTTCGCGGTCATGGACGGGGCCACGGGGCTCGGGGAACCCCATTTCGAGCCGACTGACGCGATGTGGCTCGTCAAGTCCTTCGTCCGCGACCTCAACCCAGGAATCGAGGATTTGACCGGGGAACTGCAAAGGCTTTCGCGGGTCTACGGGGAACGCTTCGCCAAGAAAAGCGACACCAAGGATCCCGCGGAGATGCCCTCGATGGGCCTGGCGATGGCAAGAATCGAGGAGAAGGAGCTCCACCTCTGGATGCTCGGGGACGTCGAGATCTACCTCGAGGAAAAGGACGGGACGACCCTTTCCTTCCGCGACAAGAACCTGCCCCGGATCGACGAAGGCGCTCTCCAGGAGATGCGAAGGATCGCCGAGGAGAAGGGAATCACCCCGAGGGAAGCCCGCCCCCTCATTCAGGATAGGCTCCGCGAGAACAGGAGGCTCATGAACGGCCTCGGGGGATACCGCGTGTTCAGCCTCCCCGCCGCAGGGGCGATCGTCCCCTTCGAGACGAAGATCCCCCTTGAGAAGGTGCGTTTCCTCGCCCTTGCCACCGACGGCATTCTCCAGGCAGTCGATACCTTCCATATCATGGACCGCAAGACGTTGTTCCACACTCCCTTCCGGAAGATCCGGAGGGCGATACTCGATGCCTCGGCGAAGGACCCGGATTTCGTGGAGCACCCCCGCTTCAAGAGCATCGACGACATGACTCTTCTGACCGTCACCTTCTAAAAAGGCGCATTCTACGATTTTTCCTAACTTTCGGTTGCCTTGGTTCCGAACTTCCGTTATTTTGATGGTGAAAGGGGGCAACGATGGAACTGAAAGGGGATTCTTTGCGCTATTCCGTCTACGACACCGCCGCGGGGGACATGACCCTCATCGGCACGAGGAAGCGGCTGGTGAAAGTCCTTTTCGGGAGCCACGACCCCGAGGGGATCGCCCACGGGGAGACGACGCTCCTTTATGACGCGATCTGCGAGCTGAACCAGTACTTCTTCGGCCAGAGGAAGAAGTTCGACCTCCCTCTTTTCCTCGAATGCGAGGAATGGGAGAGGAAGGTGTACGAGTACGTCCTTTCCATCCCCTACGGCGAGACGCGGACGGAGAAGGAGACCCTCCAGGCCCTCTCCTCGAGAAAGACCGTCCAGGCGCTTCGCTCCGCGCTCATGAACAACCCCCTTCCTATCTTCATTCCCTGCCACAGGGTCGTGAGGGAGGAGGGGGAGAGCATCGCCCAGGAAGGCTATCCCGCTGGCGTCGAGATCTGCGAGAGCCTCCTCGAGATGGAGCGCTCCGGCGGGAAGCGCTACCGCCCGGGGCGCTACCTCCATCCTTCGATCGGCTAGGCGAAAGAAAAGGGGTTCTGCGGGATTTCCCCAGCAGAAACCCTTTTTTCGTCTGCTATTTCCGTTCCTGGACTTCCGCGGAAAGGCGCTCGATGGCTTCTTCGAGAGAGAGCGACTCCTGCTTTTCCGACCCGAAGGCGCGCAGGTTCACCGACCTTCCCTCGGCCTCCATGTCCCCGAGGACGAGGACGTAGGGGACCTTCTCGACCTGGCTCTTCCGGAGACGGTAGCCAAGCTTCTCCTCGGAATCGTCGATCTCCGCGGGGACGCCCGCCTTCTCAAGGAGGGCGAGGACTTCCTTCGCGTAGGCCCCATGCGCCTCCTTCTTCACCGGCAGGATCCTCGCCGCCTTGGGTGCGAGCCAGGCGGGGAAGGCCCCGCCGTAGTTCTCGGTTATGATGCCGATGAAGCGCTCGATCGAGCCGAAGACGACCCTGTGGAGCATCACGGGCTCCTTCTTCTCGCCGTTCTCGTCGACATAGGTGCAGCCGAACCGGTGGGGGAGGTTGAGGTCGAGCTGGATGGTCCCGCACTGCCAGGTCCTGCCCATCGAGTCCTTCAGCTTGAAGTCGAGCTTCGGCCCGTAGAAGGCCCCGTCCCCGGGGTTCACCTGGTACTCGTGTCCGGAGTCGAGGCAGGCCTTCGCGAGCGCCGCCTCCGCCTTGTCCCAGAACTCGGGGGTGCCGATGTAGCCTTCCTCCGGCCTCGTGGAGAGGACAATCCTGTAGGAAAGGCCGAAGAGGCTATACACCTCGTCGAAGAGGGCCATGATGTTCTTGACCTCGTCCTCGATCTGGTCCTCGCGGATGAAGATGTGGGAGTCGTCCTGGGTGAAGGCGCGCACGCGGAAGAGGCCGTTCAGGGCGCCCGAGGCCTCGTGCCTATGCACGTGCCCGAGCTCCGCATAGCGGAGCGGCAGCTCCCGGTAGCTATGGATCTCGTTCTTGTAGACGAGGATCGCCCCGGGGCAGTTCATCGGCTTGATCGCGAAGTCCCTGTCGTCGATCTTCGTGACGTACATGTTCTCCTTGTAGTGGTCCCAGTGGCCGGAGGTCTCCCAGAGCTCGCGCGAGAGGATGGTCGGGGTCTCGATCTCCTGGTAGCCGTACTTATGGTGGATTTCCCTCCAGTAGGAGAGGAGGTGGTTCTTGAGCTCCATCCCCTTGGGGAGGAAGAAAGGGAAGCCGGGGCCGTACTCGCTGATGAAGAAGAGCCCGAGCTCCTTCCCGAGCCTCCGGTGGTCGTTCCTCTTCCTCTTCTCAAGGAGCTCGAGGTAGTTCTCCAGTTCCTCCTTGCTCCAGAAGGAGGTGCCGTAGATCCTGGTCAGCTGCTTGTTCCTGCTATCGCCCCGCCAGTAGGCGCCGGCGACGGAAAGGAGGCGGAAGTGCTTGATATAGCCGGTCGAGGGGACGTGGGGCCCGCGGCAAAGGTCGAGGAAGTCGCCCTGGCGGTAGAGGCTGATGCCTTCCGCCCCGTGCTCCTTGATGAGCTCGTCCTTGTAAGGGTCCCCGGGGAAGAGGGAAAGGGCCTCCTCCATCGAGCACTCCATCCTCTCGAAGGGGATGTTCTCCTTGGAAAGCTTCCGCATCTCCTCCTCGATGCGCGGGAGGTCGCTTTCGGCGATGGTCTTCCCTTCCCCGGGGTCGACGTCGTAGTAGAAGCCTTCCTCGATCGCCGGCCCCACCCCGAAGCGGGCCTCGGGGTAGAGGTGGCGGATCGCCTGCGCCATGAGGTGCGAGGTCGAGTGGTTGAGGAGGTGGAACGCCTCCTTGCTCCCCATGAGGATCGGGGAAAGCTCGTCCCCGGGGACGAGGGGCTCCCGGAGGGAACGCTCCCTCTCCTTGCCCTGGAGAGCGACGACCTCCTTCTTCCTGTCCGGGTCGAACTCCTTCACGAGGTCGAAGCCGGTCGCCCCGTCCTTGATTTCGATTTTCCTTCCTTCGTAGCGGATCTGCATGGGTATTCCTCCTTCCCACGAAAAGAAAGCGCCCCGACAAGGGCGCTTCCGCGCGGTTCCACCTTGCTTGCGGGAATCTCCTTCCCGCCTCTCTTCCCCTTAACGCGGATGGACTCGCCGCCCTCCTCGGACGGATGCTCCGGAGCGGTGCTCCATGGGGACTTCCCCTTGAGCGTGTCTCCTTCTTCGCAAGGAGACTATAGCCCGGAGGACGGGGACTTCAAGAGGCATCTTGTGGGTCTTTTTCTCCCTGGTAATAGAAAGCGTTTAAGGGCGTTAACGAAATGGCTCTCGCCCTCGTCTTCACAGATCCCTTTGGGGTTGCCTTCCGTCATATCGGTCGGGAACGCCATTCCGATTTACTGCTAAGCGACTAGAAATTCCTTCTCGATATGACCTCTCGAGAAGCAAGAGGAAGCGTGATTTCCTTTGTTGCCATCTGTATTTTGCGCTTCCATTGAGTTTAGGGAAAACGTAGTGCCTGAAGACGTAGTGCCTAACTTTGCAGTAGTTCTTTTTCGCACCTGCGGTTTGGGTATAATGCTTAGGGAAAACGTAGTGCCTGAAGACGTAGTGCCTAAACTCGGACAGTAGGGAAAGGAGGTCCGCCATGGAGCCGATCGGAAGAAAAGATGAGCTGGAGGAGCTGAACAGGATCTACGAGAGCCCGCGCTTTGAGTTCGGCTACGTCTACGGCCAGAGGAGAATCGGGAAGACCACCCTGATGGAGATGCTCTCCCACGGGAAAAAGACGCTCTTTCTCTTCGCGCCGGATAGCGATGACCTGGATATCCGCATCTACTTTTCGGAAGAGCTCAACCGCGCCATGGGCAGGCCCGGGGGCCTTTATCCCGGCTGGGACAGCTTCTTCCAGGCGACAGGCGAGTTCTTCGGCGATGAGAAAGGCCTTCTCATCATCGACGAATATCCCAACATCGTCCTATCCCGGGACGGCAAGAGGAAGAAGACAAGCTTCCCTTCCTTTCTCCAAAAGGCCATCGACGGGACTTTCCGCCACCAGAGGTTCACCTTGGTCCTGACGGGGAGCAACGTCTCCTTCATCGAAAGGGAAATCAAGGACAGCCATGGCCCCCTTTACCAGCGGAACACCTTCTCCATGCAGGTCAAGAAGCTGAATTTCGAAGACGCCGTCCTTGCCTTGAAGGATGTGCGGGACGATTGGGAGAAGGCGAAGTTCCTGGCGCTGACCAACACGTTTCCCTAC
Source organism: uncultured Bacillota bacterium (assembly GCA_949289845.1). Classification (GTDB taxonomy): domain Bacteria; phylum Bacillota_I; class Bacilli_A; order RFN20; family CAG-826; genus UBA4951. Next base: position 566,720 of record CASEPN010000001.1, on the reverse strand, counting down.
TACCTTTCCCTCGTGGACACGGGACGAAGCTTCGAGGAGAACCTCCGGAGGCTTTTCTACGACCGCGCGGCCACTTTCATCGACGACCCCGGCAAGGTCATCACGAGCGACGTTGCCGCGAGCGGGTTCTACGCCTCCTTGGTCCAAGCGATTTCCATGGGCCGCGACAGCGTCGCCGCCATCAGCGATTTCTATCAGGAAAGCACGAGCAAGGTCGCGAAGTACCTCCTCCAGCTGGTCGAGGACAACGTCCTCATACGCCGGAGCACGTTCCAGTCCCGGCGCAACGTGACCTATGAGATCTTCGACCCGATGCTCGCCTTCTTCTATCGCTTCATCCGCAACAACGTGGAGCTGGTCAGAGGCGGGCTCGGCCATGAGCTGGAGAAGCGCCAGAGGGATGCCGTCAAAGGGTTCCTCGAGCGCCTGTTCGAGAAGGAGTGCCTGACCTATCTGCAGGATCTCGGGCGGAAAGGCCGGCTGAAGGGCCTCTACTCCGTCTTCGAGAACATGCGCATCGATAAGAGCCGCTTGGGAAGAAGTATCGAGCTCGACGTGGTGGCCTCCGACCAGGAAAACCTCCTCGTCGCCGAATGCAAGTTCTCGAATCAGCCGCGCGGGATCGGCGACTACAAGGCTATTCTCGAGGACATTTCCGTGCCTCCTCTTTCCAATTACCCGAACGTGGAGGTCTTCCTTTTCGGGGCGAACGGGTTCACGGACGGTTTACGGCAAATCAAAGACGAGCGCCTCCGCCTCGTCGACTTGGAGACGATGTTCGCCCTTGATTGATTCTTGCTGATGGTTCGAAAGGCCCCTTAGGAATAGGAGCTCGTCGGAGGCCAGTCGCCTTCCCAGCCCTCTGGCGGCCCCGCCAGCCAACAGTACCAGAGCACCAAGTAATAGCACTCCCTGTCTTCCTCAATCGGTGTTCCTACAAAGGGTTCATCGAGGTACCGGGAGTAGCTCATCGCGCCGAAGGAGGGGTCTCCGGCGGTATACCAAGGGCAGACGTTCTCCGGGTAGAGCCCATAAGGTGTCCGGGAGGCAAGCGTCTCGCCGATGGCCTTTTCATCGTCCTTGCTCGGGACGTACCCCTTTTGGAAATCCGTTTCCGTGCGGAAGAGGTCGCCCGCCAGGTAGTCGTAGGGTTGGAACTCGCCTTCCAAAGTCGCATGTACTGTTAGGACGAAGGTGATCGTCGCCATCCCGTCGTCCGCCTCTTCCGGGGCGCATCCGGCCAAGGGACAGCAAAGGAGGGGAAGGCAGGCGAGGGGAAGGCGCTTGGCTTTCATAACGGAACCTCCGTCATTCTGGATGAATCCACTGCGATTACGATTGGACTGGACGTCATGGCAGTGGACATGGGCGAACCTAGGAAAGGGCGGACCCCAAATGGATCGCCTTCCCTATTGCCCGAACCGTCTGAGTACCTGGCTTCCAAGCCATCCTCAGCAATCTCTCCCAACCCATTGGCAAGGGTTTGCCATGGCAATTTGAGGTCCGGCTTGCCCTGGGCGGAAAGGCAGATCGCTAAGACACTAAGCGGCGTCTCCATGCCTAATGATTTCAAATGTTCGCTTTTCCCGCAATCAAACAGCGGATTCTGAGAGCTTGAGATGCGCCTTATGGAGGTCCAAAAACGCTTAGGATGCATATCCGTCATGCCGCTGATAGCCAAAGATGGCTTGTTCCCATGCGATTTCCGTTACCGCTCAGACGGCAGCCTAGGAAGAAGAGCTGGGGGGAGGCCAATCTCCCTCCCAGCCATCGGGAGGACCGACCATCCAGCAGTTCCAAGTCAATGTGTAGTAGCACTCCCTTTCTTCCTCGATGGGGGTTCCGAAAAAGGATTCCGTAAGGTAACGGGAGTAGTTGATTTGGTCAACTGTGCCTGCCCCTGCCGTGTACCAGGGGCAGAGATCCTCGGGGTAGAGGTCAAGGGGCGTGCCGTCGGTTAGTTCCCTTCCTATGTTGTAGCTATCTTCCGCAGAGGGGACGAATCCCTTAGGGAAGGTCATATCCACGCGATGGAGATCGCCGGCAAGATACGGGTATGGATTCGCGCCGCCCAGGTTGATAAGCGTGGTCAGCACAAAGGTGATTTTGACCTCCTCGGAGGCGCAGGAGGCAAGCGATCCTCCCGCAAGGGGGAGAAGCGCGCAAGCGAGCGCAAGCCATTTCATGGAGCGATCTCCATAACCTTGAAGGAGTCAATGGCAATTTGAACGGGTTCTACAGGGATGGCTGGAAACATGATAAGTGCCGCTTCCAGCATGATTCCGAAAGGGCCTTGGCTTTCGTTGGTCGCGGTGAGTGAGAGTCCTGTATCCCAGCCATCCCTTGCTACATCGCCCCATCGATCGGTCAAGATGCTGGAGGAACTTATTGAATATGGGAAACCTTGAATTTCGTCATCAGAGTTAACTGGGGCTGCGCCGAATATGCCAGTGATCACAACGTCGTCATACAAGAAGAAATCTATCTGCCCAAGCAAGTCAATGCGATAAGCATTTTCTTCAACGCAGAACATAAAATCGGATACTCTTGTCATAGAGGACTCGCTTGTTTTCACAGGCGAGACAATAACTCCCCCGTCTTTGATGCCCCAGCCTGTTCCATCGAATTTGCAGGTAAAGTTCCCGTCTATGTCAAATCCGTACCAATTGTCTCCTACCTCGAGGTCAATCAATTCGAGATCAGGAACACTTTCCTCGCGGACTATCATCTCGGTGTCGCAGGGGCACCACGACACTACTTGGTCCAAATCGTCGTCATCCACTCTGTAGTTATCGCTATGGATGTGTTCCCATCCTTCCTTCGGCATGATGGCAACGTAGTCGTCGAAGCCTAGGTTGAACCATTCGTCAAAATTACTTTCCCTTTGGGATCCTTTCCATCCCATGTTCCCAATCATGCTTTCCTCGGAATCGAAACCATAGGCAACAGCAGAATGGTACGGGGTGAAACTTGAGGGATTGATTGTGCCCTGATGAATATTGGAAATATCCGTCTGAGACCAGTTGTATCCCTGAACAATTACGGGGAAACCGGCAGAAAGGAGGGACGCAACTTCTTCCCTGTACTCTTGCATTGATTCTACAACCAAGCGATTTTCCAGTCGACCTTCCACCTCTACAGCCATCGTAGGCCTGCCAGGATGTATTACGGTCCATTGCTCAGAAAGCCCGTTTCGTTCCAGTATCAAGTTGAGAAGCGCCGCCTGTTCTCCCGCGCCAATGGAAAGCCAAGGCATATAGCCATCCCGGTAGGAGGAGCTCACCACTCCGTTCTCAATGGCGGTTTGGAACAGATATCCTTGGAGGCTTCCCTCCTGGGCGCTTCTCTTCGCCTCCTCTAGACAGATTTCATCGATATGATAGGACACTGACATACCTGAGGATTGCGCAAGGGCCGCGGCTTCTTCCTCGATTTCCCCCTGCGTGAGATAAGTATTGTCGATGTCGTCGAAGCATCCGGGAGACGGGGTGCCGCCAGACCGGAATTCCATCTGAGGTGTAATTGTCCAGAGGATGTCGGGTATCTCCAGGGAGGAATGCGCTTCGAACCGCTCTTCGACGAAGAAGTCGTTCCAAAAGGTGTCTAGGTATGTGAGCATCATCGCCAGAGCGACATGGCCGCAAGTTCCTGCCCGGTTCGTCGGCATATTTTCAGAGAGGTTCGAGAAATAGATATAAGTGTCATTTTTATGCGTGAGTGCATATTGCGCGGCATCTGAAGGTATGCTTTCAACATCGACGGATGCCGTGAGTCCGCTGGATTCAAGATCATCCGTGTCCGCGGGCAGCATTGTTTCTAAGTTTTCGGTTGGAGCGGAAGAAGCCTCAGGGAGGAGAACTACGCGAGAAGAGAACGCGGGTGACCCGCCTGCGGCGTAAGGCAGATTGCCAAGATAGCGAATAGGTTTTCCATAATTAATAATCGCAAGAGTATGACCTAAGCGCAACACATAGGAGAAACCAGAATCTTGCGCAGACGCCGTAGCGGTCTCCGCCCTCCAAGGACTGCATGAAAAAGCAGGGCCCTAGTAGGATTTGTCTGCTAGCAAATCTGAAAGGAGCCCTACATGGAGGATTTAGCGAACTGCTCAAGGAAGCGATAGAGGGTCGAGGAGGCGATGCGGAAGGCCGCCCAGCAGGACGGCCTTCCTATCGGAATTGTCTTCTAGATGTTCTGGAACCCGTAGACGGCGGCGCCCAATAGCCCCGCTTCCTGCCCGAGCGCGCAAGGCTCGATCCTTATCCCCGGGACGGCGGCCTTCATGTCCTCGAGGAAGAGGTCCTGGGACTTCATCACCCCTCCGGTGAGGGCGAAGAGCCCGGGGGAGAAGGTTTCCTCGAGCATCCGGAACCAGTCGGCGAAGAGGCGGAGCCAGTCCCGGTACACCCGCTCGGCGAGCTCGTGGCCGTTCTTCTTGAGCTCGAAGAACTCGCGGGAGCTCTGGACGTTGAGCCCGTTCATCGCCGCCAGGCGCACGATCCCCGTCCCCGAGCACATGTGCTCGAACTCGTGGCATTCCCCGCGGTAGCTCATCATCGTGTGCCCGACCTCGTAGGAGGTGCTCTTGAGCTTTCCTCCGACGGTCAAGGCGCCCCCGACCCCGGTGGAGATGGTGACGAAATAGAGGGAGGGCTCGTCCTTATGCGCCCCGATGTTCGCCTCGGCGAGGGCCGCCGCCTCGGCGTCGTTGATGACGTAGGCGGGCCTCCCGAACCGTTCCTGGAGGTACTCGGCGAGGGGGACGTTCTCGATGTGGACGTTGGGGAGGGCGTAGATGTAGCCGTCGTAGCGCACCCTTCCCGGGACCCCCATCGCGAAGCAGCCCACCTCCTCCAGGGAAGGGAGCGCTTCCTCGATCGTGTCCCCGACGTTCTTGAGGAAGAGCTCGGTGTTCCCGACGACGGTTGGGCGGATGAGCACCTTCTCGATCTCGAACTTATCGTTCACGAGGGCGACCCTCGTGTTCGTGCCCCCGATGTCGAGGGCGGCTACCTTCCTTCCCATTAGTCCAGCTCCTTCAGGGGGCTCACGTTCAGGATGCGCATGAAGTTCGTGCGCCCGACCCCCACCGGCGTGCCCCCGGCGATGATGATGGGGGAGTTGTCCTTGATCCCGAGGTCCCGCGCGATCTTGAGCGCGAGCACCTCCATCTCCTCGATGAAGTCCGGCATCGGGGTCTTGAGGAGCACCGAGTAGGCGCCCCACGCCCAGCCTGTCTGGAGGGCGGTCCTCCGGTTGTTGGTGACCGAGATGACAGGGCAGCAGGGCCTGGCCTTGCTGATCCTCCTCGTGCTGTTCCCGCGGATCGTGAAGTTGACGATGAGCTTGGCCCCGATGAGGAGGGCGGTCGTCGCGATCGAGTTGGCGATCGCGTCGTTCACCGTGTGCTCGGAGGTCTCGAAGGCCTCCCGCGCGAGCTCCGCGTAGGGGAGCTCCCGCTCCATGGCCCTCGCGATCGAGGCTTGCATCCGCACCGACTCCACCGGGTACTTCCCGGAGGCGCTCTCGCCCGAGAGCATCACGCAGTCGCTGCTCTCGTCGATCGCGGTGGCGACGTCGGAGACCTCCGCCCTCGTGGGACGGGGGTGCGTGGTCATCGAGTCCAGCATCTGGGTCGCCGTGATGACGGGCTTCCCGAGCTTCCGGCAAAGGGCGATGATCCGGCGCTGGACGAGTGGGACCTCTTCCGGCGGGATCTCGTCCCCGAGGTCGCCCCTGGCCACCATGATGCCGTCGGCGACCTCGCAGATCCTCTCGATCTTCTCGACCCCCTCGGGGTTCTCAATCTTGGCGAAGATGGGCATGTCGGGACGGCCGTATTTTGCAAGGATCGCCCGCATCTCCTGGATGTCCTCGGGCCTTCTCACGAAGGAGGCGAAGACGCAGTCGAAGTCCTCCTCGCAGGCGAACCTCAGATCCTTCTCGTCCTGCTCGGAGATGAAGGGCATCGAGAGGCGCGAGCAGGGGGCGTTCATCCCCTTCTGGTCCTTCAGGTAGTGGGCGTTATGCGCCTTCACGAGGAGCTCCCTCCTCGCCTCGTCCTTCCCGATGATGTCGAGCTGGAGGTTCCCATCGTCCACAAGGACGTAGTCCCCGACCTTGACGTCGTCGTAAAGGCCCTTGTAGCTGCAGGAGAAGCGCTCGGAGTTCCCAAGGCAGGGCTCCATCGAGATCCGCATCTCGTGGCCCTCGGGGACGTCGACCTTGCCCCCCTCCATCATCCCGGTCCGGATTTCCGGGCCCTTGGTGTCGAGGGCGACGGGGAGGAGGATCCCGTACTTCTCCTCGAAGGAGCGGGCGATGAGGAGCTTCTTCCTCTGCTGCTCGTGCGTCCCGTGGCTGAAGTTCAGCCGCATGACGTTCATGCCCTCCTCGTAGAGCTTGAGGACCATCTCCGGGGTCTCGCTGGCGGGGCCGATGGTGCAGATGACCTTCGTCTTCTTGCTGATGTCCAGGCGCATCCAGTTACCTCCTTGCTACTTCAGGATATCGACGATGCGGAGCATCGAGACGTGCTTGTCGCGCGGGAGGGCGAGGGCCTCGTAGATGTCGTAGTCGACGAGCTTGTTGTCGACGAGGCCGACGCAGCGGCCGGACTTCCCCTCGACGAGGCACTCGACGGCGTACTCGCCCATCCTCGCGGCGAGCACCCGGTCGAAACCGCTCGGGGAGCCGCCCCGCTGGACGTGGCCGAGGACGGTCGCCCTCGTGTCGAAGCCGGTCGTCTCCTGGATGTGGCGGGCGAAGGAATGGATGTCGCCGTAGAGCTTCTCCGAGACGATGAGGATCGCGCGCTTGTCGCTGTCCTTCTCCCTCATCGCGCGAAGGGTCTCGATGATCTCCTCCTCCGGGATCGGGTGGTCGGGGGTGAGGATCATCTCCGCGCCCTCGGCGATGCCGGAGAAAAGGGCGAGGTCGCCGCAGCGGTTGCCCATGACCTCGATGATCGAGCAGCGGGAATGGCTCTCGGTCGTGTCCCGGATCTTGTCGACGCACTCGACGATCGTGTTGAGCGCGGTGTCAAAGCCGATCGTGTAGTCGGTGGAGGCGATGTCGTTATCGATGGTGCCGGGAAGCCCGATGCAGTTGATGCCCATCTCCGAGAGCTTCTTCGCGCCCATGTAGGAGCCGTCGCCCCCGATGACGACGAGGCACTCGATGCCGCGCTCGTTGAGGATTTCCACGGCCTTTCTGCGGACCGCCTCCTCCTTGAACTCCGGGAGGCGGGCGGTGCGGAGGATCGTGCCCCCGCGGTTGACGATGTCGGACACCGACTTCCTTTCGAGCCGCTCGATCCGCCCCTCGATGAGGCCGCGGTAGCCGTCGTAGACGCCGTACACCTCGAGCCCGTAGGAAAGGCCCGCCCTCACCACGGCGCGGATGGCGCAGTTCATGCCGGGCGCGTCGCCGCCCGAGGTCAGGATGCCGATTCTCTTGATCATGAAGAAACCTCTTCTTCCCTTTGGGTCGGATTATAAGGCGCGCGGGGGAAGAATGGGGAGGGAGACCTCGCCCTTAGGGAGTATCATTAGGCCATGCACGAGCTCCCGCCTGACGCTTCCTTCCGGATCAAGAGGGCCCGCCCCCTCCACGCCCTGGACGTGGAGAGCCTTTCCCTCCTCTACCTTCCGATCCTCGGCTACAAGGGGCTGGGGCTCTACCTTTCCCTGAACGGGCTTTCCTCCCTCGAGGAGGAGATGCCCCTTTCCTCTCTTCTCAAGGAGCTAGGCGCCTCCCGGGGGGAGTTCCTCTCCCTCCTCTCGCCCCTGGAGGGGCTGAGCCTCGTCAGGACCTACCAGAAGGGCTCGTTATTTGAGATCCGTCTTTTCCCTCCCTCCTCCCCGAGGGACTTCCTGAAGAACCCGATACTCGGAGGGAACCTCGTCCTTTCCGGAGGGAAGGAGAGGGCGAGGAAGGCCCGCGACCACTTCCTCCCGCCTTCCCTCGAGGAAGGGATGAGGGAGATTAGCGAGGACTACAGGGCCGCCTTCCTCAAGGACGCGCCCCTTTCCTACGACCCCTCGCTCGGAGACATCCCGAGCGACCGCCCTCACGTGAGGGCTCCCTTCGACGAGCCCCGCTTCTTCTCCGCCCTCAAGGAAAGCCTTCCCGAGAGCGACCCCTCCCTTTTCTCCGAGGAGGAGAGGAAGAACCTCGGCCGCACGATGGCGCTCTACGCCCTCGACGAGGAGACGCTCGCACGCCTCCTTCCTTCCGCGACGATTCTTCGGAATCCCAAGGGGAGGAAGATCGACTTCAAGAGGCTCGGGGACCTCGCCCTCGAGGAACGTTCCTTCCTCGCCGAGGGGAGAAGGAGGCGCGAGAGGCGCGCCATCCCCGGGAAGGGGGACGTCGCCGAGGAGCTCCGGGCGATGGAGTCCCTCTCGCCCGTGGACTACCTCTCCCGCCTCCAGGGCGGGACGAGGCCCGCCTCCGCGGACGTCCGCCTCGTCGACAGGATCTCGCGGGAGATGGGGCTGCCCTTCCCCGTGATAAACGCCCTCGTGAACTACCTCGTCCTCCATTACGAGGGGAAGATATCCGCTCCCCTCGCGGAAAAGATCGCCGGCACTCTCCTCCGGAACCATATCGAGACCGCGATGGACGCGATCGACTTCTTGAACGCCTCCAAGGGAAGCGGGAGGAAGGCCAGGCCCGCAAGAGGGCAGGAAGAATCGAAGGAGGAGGCGCCCTCCAAGGAAGAAGCTCCTCGCGAAGAAGAGGCGGAGATGTCCGACGAGGAGCTGATGCACCTCCTGGGGATGAAAGAATGAGAGAAGGACAGCAGAAGGACCTGAAGGAGCTCCTTGAGGAGGTGTCCGGATCCCTCAAGGGGAGAGGCGGGGAGAAGAATGCCCTCCTTTCCTCGATCCTAGGGGACCAAAAGGTCATGGAGGAGTACCGCCGCCTTGGCTTCAAGGACGAGGATGCGGGGGACTGGCTCGTCGCCCTTTCCGCCTACCAGGAGTCGCTCGAGATATGCGCGGGGTGTCCCGGGCTGAAGGAATGCCCCGCCTCGGTGAGGCACTGCCGCTACTCCCTCCGGGTCGAGGAGGACGGCGCCCTCGGAGTCGCCCTTGGGCTTTGTGACCTTCGAAGAAGCCGGGAAATCATGCAGAACGCCTTCCTTTTCCGCGATTTCCCGCAGGAATGGCTGGAAATCCCTCCCGAAAGGCGCCTTCCCAGGGCCGGGAATCTCGGCGCGGTATATGTCCAGGAGATGAAGAAGGGGAAGGGGGAGAAGCCGATCTTCTATATCCAGGGTCCCCAAGGGGTGGGCAAGAGCTTCCTTGCCGCCTCCCTTGCGATGTCCCAGGCGAAGTCCTTCAGCGGCATCGCCTTCCTCGACTGCGGAAGAAGGCTCGAGGAGATCGCCAAGCTCTCCAGCGACTACAAGAACCCCCTCGCCTTCCAGGAAAGGATGGGGGAGCTCCAGGACGTCGACCTCCTCGTCCTCGACGACTTCGGCTCCGGCTACATGACCGCGAGGATCCGCGACCAGGTTCTCCTTCCCTTATTGGAGGGAAGGCTCCGCGCGCACAAGGCGACCGTCCTGACCTCGAGGGACGACTACCGCCCGATCGCCCAGGAATACGGCCGCATCCAGTACGGGGCGAGGCAGGGGGAAAGGCTCATGGAGTGCCTCCAGGAAGGAATCGGGGAGCGCTCCTACGTCCGCCTCAAGGTGAAGCCCGTGGCCGCGCTTCTCGACTAGGCTCTAGAGATAGGGAATTCCGTCGATTTCCTCGAGAAAGGAAGACAAGGGCCCTGACCCATCCAGGATCAGGCCGCATTTCCGCCTGACCTCGCCCTTGTCGAACCTCGGGCTCACCTTGAGGGCCTCCCTCGGGTCCTTCCCACGGGCGAGGAGCCTTTCCCGGACCATCTCCTCCTTCGCGTGGACGAAGACGACGAGGTCCATCGTTTCCTCGATCGGGGAGCCTAGGAGGAGAGGCACCTCGACCACCGCCTTCCCCTCGTGAGGGATCTTCTTTACTCGCGAAAGGATTTCCTTGAACACCCTGGGATGGACGAGTTTCTCCACCCTCGCGCGGATGCGTGGGTCCTCGCCCATCTTCCTGAGGAGGACGTCCTTCCGGATTCTTCCTCCTTCGACCGCATTAACCCCGGCGATACGGCCGATCTGCTTGATTATCGAAGGGTTTTCATAGAGATCTCGCACGATCTCGTCCGCGGAAATCCTCGTATATCCCTTCTCTTCCAGATGATGGGAGAAGGTGCTTTTCCCGGAGGCGATGGTCCCGGTGACCCCGATGAGGAGAGGCTTCCCCGGGTCCTTCTGACAAAGGGGGCAGAAGGTCGTGCCCCTCCCTCCGACCTCGAGCCTCCGGAGGGGGAATCCGCATCTCGGGCAGGGCTCGTTCCCGTGGCCGTACGCCTTTAGGAAGAGCTGCATCCTACCGTCCACCCCTTTCTCCGGGTGGTAGCTCTTTATCGTGCTCCCGCCCCGCTCGATCGCCTCCTTCATGATGGAGGAGGCGGCCTTGAGGAGGAGGTTCGTCTCCTCTTCCGTTATGGTGAGGCCGGGACGGAGGGGGTGGACCTTTGCCTCGAAGAGGCTCTCGTCCGCATATATGTTCCCGATGCCCGCGAGGATCCTTTGATCCATGAGGAGTTCCTTGACGGGTTTCTTGGAACGGTGCATCTTCCTGTAAATTTCCCCTGGGTCCGCGTCCCATGGCTCAGGGCCGAGGAGAGATAAGGGAGGGCGGTCCCATAGCTCCTCTTCCTTCCTCGCCTCGAGGGTGCCGAACTTCCTGACGTCCTGATAGACGAGCGCTTTCCCTCCGGCAAGGTGGAAAAGGAGGATGTCGTGCTTCCCCCTCTCTTCCCCCTCGTCCCGGAGGAAGTACTTTCCTTCCATGCGGAGGTGGGCGAGGATCGCCGTTCCTTCGGAAAGATGGAAGAGGAGGTTCTTCCCGTGGCTATCGACGGAAAGGAACCTCTTCCCGAAGAGGAGCGAGACGAAGTGGTCCTTCCCGTCGAGGACGTTCTTCTCGCGGTAGATCTCGATCCCCTCGATGGCCTTCCCCTTGAGGAGGCGGTCGAGGGTCCTGGCGACGGTCCTTACTTCCGGCAGCTCGGGCATGAGCTCACTCCTTGGCCTCGTACCAACTTCTTCCGAAGCCCATCTCCGCCTTGAGGGGGACTTCCATCGGGAGCGCCTCCTCCATGATCTTCCTAAGGGCCTCGCCCATCTCCTCGGCCTTGTCCTTCCGGCAGGCGAAGATGAGCTCGTCGTGCACCTGGAGGATGAGGCGGCATACGTCCTCCTTCCCCTCGAGGAAGGCGTCCACCTTCACCATGGCCGCCTTGATGAGGTCGGCGGCGCTTCCCTGGATGGGCGCGTTCATCGCCGCTCTCCTCGCCGCCTCCCTCCTAGGGAAGCTCGGGTCATGGATCTCGCGGAGGTAGCGCCTTCTCCCGAGCATCGTCTCGACGTAGCCCTTTTCCTCCGCGCCCCTCACAATCTTGTCGAGGAACTCCTTGACCTCGGGATAGGCCCCGTAGAAGGAGTCGATGATCGCGCGCGCCTCCTCGTAAGGCACCCCGATCTGGTCGGCGAGCCCGTGGATGGTGGTCCCGTAGATGATCGCGAAGTTGACCGCCTTGGCCTTCCTCCTCTCCTCGTGGGTGACCTCCTCCTTCCCGAAGATGCGCCTCGCGGTCTCGGAATGGACGTCATGCCCCTCGAGGAAGAGGGCGCGGTAGCCAGGGGACTTCGACATCTCCGCGAGGATGCGGAGCTCGATCTGACTGTAGTCGAGGGAAAGGAAGCCGATGTCCTCCTCCTCATAGAGGAACGCCTTCCGGATCAAACGGCTTTCCTCGTCGCGAGCGCTGATGTTCTGGAGGTTCGGCTGGGAGCTCGAGAGCCGGCCCGTCGAGGTCTCCGACTGGTTGAAGTAGGTGTGGATCTTCCCGTCCTCGAATATGTGGGGAACAAGTCCTTCGACGTAGGTGGAGAGGAGCTTCTGGTACTTCCGGTAATCAAGGAGCGCGGGAATCGCCGGGTGAACGTCCTCGAGGAGGCGGAGCGCCTCGACGGATGTCGTCCTCCCGCGCGGAGCGGGAAGCTTCAGCTCGTCATAAAGGAGCCGGGCGACCTGGGAGGGGCTGTTGAGGTTCGTCTCCTCCTTCGCGTAGGAGAGGACCTTCTCCCGGGCCTCGTCCCTCTTCCTCCGGAACTCCTCCCCGAACTCCTCGAGGGTCTCCTTCCTGAGGGGGATTCCTTCCCGCTCCATGCGCGCGAGAACATGGGCGAGGGGGAGCTCGATCTGGTAGTAGAGCCTTTCCGTCCCTTCCTCGTGGATCCTCCGGAGCATCCCCGGGAGGGCGTCGAGGGAGCTCTCGCATATCGCGATCGCCCTTTCCTCCCCGCTTCCCTCGGGGAGTGCGATCCCCTGGGAAAGGAAGGTCTCCTCAGGGTCCCCCTTCCCGTTCGAGTCGAGGAGATAGGAGAGGAGGAGGATGTCCTCCTCCACGCCTTTGAGGGCGATTCCGAGAGTTTCGAGGGAGTATTCCAAGGATTTCCGGTCGAAGAGGACCTTCTTCCTCTCCTCATCCTCGAGGAATTCCCTGAGCCCTTCCTCCTCCAGGATCCTTTCCCTGGGGACGAAAAGGGAACTCTCTCCGTCGCTCAGCGCGAGCCCTTGGAGCCCCTCATGGTGATAGTCATTCCTATGGACGGGCCCGTAGATGGCGATTCTGCCTTCTTCTGATAACTCGGAAAAGGAAGAGGCTCTCCTCCGTTCCTTCCGGGAGACCTCCCTTCCCCGGAGGGTGGCGGGGAGGCGCTGCAGGAAGGTCCGGAACTCGTACTTCGCGGCGAACTCCGCGGCCTTCTTCTCGTCGTAGCCGCGGTAGAGCACCTCCTCTTCCTCGAAGGGGAGAGGGACGTCCGTCTTGATGCGCGCCAGGCGGTAGGAAAGCCAGCCATCCTTCTCCCCGTCCCGCACCTTCTCGCCGAGCTTCCCGGGGATCTCGTCCTTGTGCTCCATGATGGAGGGGAAGGTGCCGTACTGGGAAAGGAGCTTCAGGGCGGTCTTCTCGCCCACCCCCCGGATCCCCGGGAGGTTGTCCGAGTCGTCGCCCCTAAGCCCCTTGTAGTCGACGATCTGCGCGGGGGAGAGGCCCATCTCCTCCTTGAGGGAGGCGAGGTCCATGGTCTTGGTCTCGCTCAGGCCCTTCTGGGGGAGGAGGACCTTCACCCTCTCGTCGATGAGCTGGAGGTAGTCGCGGTCGCTCGTGTAGAGATACACCTCGTATCCCTTCCGCGAAAGGGACTTGGCCAGGGACCCGGCGATGTCGTCGGCCTCGACCCCGTGCTCCTCGTAGTGGCAGATCCCGAGCGCGTCCAGCATCTCCCTGCTGATGGGGAACTGGGGGACGAGGTCCTCCGGGCAGGGGCGCCTCGTGGCCTTGTAGCCCTCGTACTCCTCCTTCCGGAAGGTGTGCCCGTCCGCGTCGAAGGCGACAAAGAGGGCGTCCCCCTTCTCCACGTCGTGGAGGATGCGCGCGATCATGTTCCCGAAGGCGTAGATCGCGTTCGTGGGCACGCCTCCCTTGGTCCGCATGATGGGGCCCTCGCCGTAGCTCGTCGCGTAGAAGCCGCGGAAGAGGAGGGAGTTCCCGTCGATCACGTATGCTTTCATCCTTTATTCCTCCAGGAGGGGGCGCGCCTCGTCGAGGACGAGGCTCCGCCTTCCCTTGTACATGTTCACGTGGCCCTTGAGAAGAAGGGGCCTGTCCGCCTTGAGGAGGGGATAGGCCTCGCGGTAGCACTCCTCCCACAAGGTGAAGCTTTCCTCCCCCGCCTCGTCCTGGACCTCGAGGTAGGCCATCTTCTTCCCGGACTTGGTGAGGCGGGCGCGGACGGCCTTGACGAGCCCGACCGTCAGGAAGCTTCCGGATTCCGGAATGTCCGAAAGAGGGATCGCCCCGGACTTCCGGATGGTCTCGGAAAGATGGGCGAGGGGCGAGCCGGAGAGCATGATCCCGAGCGCCTCCTTTTCCGCCTCGAGGGCGACCCTTGGGTCCTCCTCCGCCTTCCGGAGGGAGGGCTTCGGGGCGTCGAAGTCGACGAGAAGGGCGCTCCCGTCATCGCCAACGAGCATCCGCGCGTAGTCCATCGCCCGAGGGGCGCTCGCCCTGAGGGTGGCGCGGGTCTCATGGAAGCAGTCCAGCGCCCCTCCGTCCATGAGACGGACGAGGTGCTTCAGCTGCAGGCCTTTCTTCCTCGCCCTCGCGGCGAAGTCGAAGAGATCCTTGTACGGCCCGTTCTCCTCCCGTTCCTCGAGGATCCCCCTCACGAGGTTCCCGGGGATCTCCTTCACGAAGGAGAGGGGGGCGCGGATGCCCCCTTCCTCCGCCTCGAAGCGGAACCCCGACCTGTTCACGTCGGGAAGGAGGAGCCGCATGCCCCTTCTCCTCATCTCCGAGAGGACATCGCGGAACTTCCTCTCCCCGGGGCCCATGCCCTGGAGGATGGCCGCGTAGAAGCTCCGGGGGAAGCGCGCCTTTAGATAGGCCATCTGGCAGGTGAGCATCGCGTAGCTCACCGCGTGGGACTTGTTGAAGCCGTAGTCGGCGAAGCGCTCGATGAGGGAGTAGAGGTCCTCGGCCTCCTTCTCCGTGTGGCCCTTCCTCCGCATGCCCTCGAGGAAGCGGGGGCGGAGGGCGTGGAGCTTCTCCGCGTCCTTCTTCGCGATGGCCCTCCGGAAGAGGTCGCTTTCCCCGTAGCTCATCCCCGCGGCCTTCCGGCAAATCTCCATGACCTGCTCCTGGTAGACGATGATGCCGTAGGTCTCCTCGAGGATCGGGCGGAGCGCTTCCATGGGATAGCTCGTCTCCTCCTTCCCGTTCTTCCTCCTGGCGTAAAGGGGGATCTGCCCCATGGGGCCGGGGCGGAAGAGCGCCTCGATCGCGGCGATGTCCCCGAAGGAGGTGGGCCGCACCTCCTCGATCGCCCGCTTCATGCCTGGGCTCTCCAGCTGGAAGAGGCCCATCGTCTCGCCCCTCCTGATGAGAGCGATCGCCTCCTCGTCGTCATAGGGGATGTCCTCGTAGGAAAGTTCCTTCCCTTCCTTTTCGCGGACGTCCTCGAGGACGAGGCGGATGGTGCTGAGGTTCGTGAGGGGGAGGAGGTCCATCTTGAGGAAGCCCTGGGGCTCGAGATGGTCCTTGTCAAGGAGGGCGACCCTCGTCCCGTCCCTCTCGTGGAGGGGGAGGGCCTCTCCCAGGGGGGTTTCGTTCAAAAGCGCCCCCGGGGCATGAAGCCCTTCCTGCCGGGGGAGCCCTTCGATCTTGGAGGCGAGGGAGACGATCTCGAGGTAGTAGGGATCGCTGTCGACGAGGGAACGGAAGTCCTTGTCCAGGCGGTAGTCGTCCCGGAGGGAGCGGTCGTCATCGAGGATCTTCCCCTTGAGGAGGGAGATGTCGCTCTCGGGGTAGGAATAGATGCGCCCGACGTCGTCGAGGGCCTTCTTCGCCTTGATGGTCTGGACGGCGAGGATCCTCGCGGTCCTTTCCTTGCCGTAGCGTTCCTCAAGATGCAGGAAGAGCTCGTCCCTCCTCACGTCCTCGAAGTCGACGTCGATGTCCGGCATCGACTTCCTCTCGGGGTTGAGGAAGCGCTCGAAGAGAAGGCCGTGCTCGAGGGGGTCGGGCATCGTGATCCCGAGGGCGTAGGCGACGAGGGACCCCGGGGCGGAGCCTCTTCCAGGCCCTACGAGGATGCCCCTCCTCCTCGCCTCGTCCACGTATTCCTGGACGATGAGCATGTAGTCGCTGAAGCCCGTCTTCTCGATCGTCCTCAGCTCGTAGTCGAGCCTTTCCCGGTAGCCGGGCTTTTCGAGTTTCCCTTTCCTCCGGAGCCCCTCCTCCGCGACTCTCCGGAGATAGGGCGCGGCCCCCTCTTCCTTCGCCTCGGGGTAAAGGAGGGGCGTTCCTCTTTCCACGACGTAGCGGAATCCCATGCATTTCCTAAGTATCGCGACAGATTCCTTGATTTCCTCAGGCAGGTAGGACTTCTGCAGGGATTCCGGTGTGGGAAAGAAGAGATTCCCTTCCGCTTCCTTGATTGAAAGCTTCTCCTGCTCCTTGATCGCATGGAGCATGAGGAGGGCGACATGGTCCTCCTTCCTCCAGTAGCGGACCTCGGGGAATGCCGCGACGGGAATCCCGCGATCCTTCGCGAAGCCCCTCCAGGAGTCCATCTCCTCCTTGGGAAGGAGGGGGAGACCGATCCAGAGGTCATGGAACGCCTTGGCAGCCTTTTCGAGGATCCTTCTCTCGAAGGAAACCCCGGGGGAGGGGACGAGCACCGCGAGGAGCCCCTCCGCATGGGTGAAGAAGTCGTCCTCTCTAAGGATTCCTTCTTCCCTTAAAGAATCGAGCTTCAGGAGGTTCCGGTAGCCCCTCTCTTCCTTGATGTAGAGGGCGAGGGAGGGAAGGAGGGAGAACCTCGTCCCGAGGGCGGAGCCTAGCCTCATCCCCCTGGCCTCGGACTCGAAGGGTGCGATTCCCGCGAGGGTGTCGGTGTCCTGAATCCCGATCCCGGGGTAGCCGTGCTTCCTCGCTTCCTTCGCCGCCCGAGTCGCGGTAATGCCGCTTTCGAGATAGGTGTACCCGGTGACGATGTTGAGGGGGGCGAAGTCCATGGCTGGAGTATATCGCGAAGGCGTCCTCCCGTCCTTCTGTGGAAGGGGGGAAATAAGGCTTCCGCAGGGACATCATTCCAGGTTTTATTGCATGGCAAATGTTGCCATCGGGAGAACAATTCATAGGAATGTTTTTCAGAGATACGCTATCTCGCTTAGGCGCGGAGTTCAGGAGAGGAGAGCCTACGTCACGCATGCCGATGCTACGTAGGGTTCTGGCATTCCTGCCGGTCGTCCTTCTTTCTCTCTCTCCTCGTGTGCCTTGTTCCTCGGGGAGTGTCGAGAGTTCGCCAGTGGGGCTGATTCCGCCCTGAATTTCATGGTTCACGGCGACTCCTTCGATTATGAAGTAGGAGACGGGCTTACGATTCAGCTGCTTACTGCCTATGACGATGAGGGGACCCAGTTTTCTGAAGCCGGAATCGCGCTCAGGGCTTCAGTTGGTCCTTACGAAAATGGCGAGGAGACAATCAATCTCACGGGGAAGGAACCACCGGGAGGGTTTAAGGAAGAATGGGTCAGAGGAGGGGCATGGCTCCGTTACTGGGAGGCCGAGGAGTTCTTCATCCCTGAGCGGGCGGCCAATGTCGACTGGTGGCGCCCCTGGCCCTTGAAATACGAAGAATCCCTGCGGATCCCTCGCTTTATCTTCGGCCCGGCCGAAGAGGGGAGGAAGACCCTTTCGCGTGGCCTATATATGTATTCTTTACATACCGGACAAGAACGCCTCGAATCGCCCGACCGTTTTCCGATCCCTTTCTGTAAACTTCCGTTGGACTGGCGAAGACGAGATCGAGATTCTGAATTCTTAGGGGCCGGCGACTTAGCGGTTCATGGGAGTCGAAGGTGGCAGGCCAATCTGGTGCCTTTTCATCGAAGCGGAAGGAAAGTAGTGAAAATATGTAAGCGCATAGATATGGTATTCTTGCTACATGATAAGTGAATTGTTATGCACATTGGTCGCAGCGGTCTCCTACGCCTCCGGTCTTCCCGGAACCTCCGAGACGAAGGAAAGCCATGCTGCCTCGGCTTTGGCGGACTCTTCCGTGAACGAACATTCTAACGTTGACGACCTGCAATTAAGTTCGGGCGAGAGTTCACTTGCCCTGCAGAGCGAAGGGGCAACCTCTGCCTACGACTATGGCGTCACAGTTGACGAATATGATTGCGAGGGCGTTCTATTTACGATTAACGTCAGCATGACCTATTTGGGCCACACCTTCGATCTTGAGGGAATTTCGGTTCAAGTGACGCTGTACTCGACCATGTTTGCCGATTCCGGTGAAGTACCTTTGGAACGATTTTCTGGTTATACGGGGACGTACGGGAATTATGCCTATGAGAGTGACTTTGACTATGGATTGCTCAATTGGACCATCTTCGCCAAGTTCACCATTCTCGCCGCCGGACGGACCTTTGAAGTCTCTCCTGTCTCTGGCGGAAGCAACATACTGATTGGTGACCCATATGCCCGTTATTACTTGTATTGGGACTTTCCCGGCCCGGGCCATAGGGTTTCCTTTTACCTTAATGTCAATGTTGACTATGGGAATCCCGATCGATTCACAAAATCCCTTCTCGCTTGCCATTGGCTCAGGCTTGCGGAGAAAGTGGCCCTTGAGGAGTTTTCCATGCCTGACACAGGGGTGGACGGTAAACCGATCAGCTTCTGGTATGTCGCGGACATCGACTGGTTTGACATTACGTCCTTTAGCCATTACTGGTTCGGCGGCATCTTTGATGAAGGGTGGAAGAAACCAGGCACCATGTTTCACGAATATGGACATTTTGTGCAGCATGTTATGGGAGTTTATCCAATGAACATCGATGAACTCTTCGCTGAGGGGCCGCCATCGCATAAGACCACCGATGACCATTTCGAAAAAAGATCGAAGCCCCTTGCCCTCAAGTTCGCATGGTCGGAAGGATGGGCGGAGGCCTTCAGCATGATTGTCGTAGACCAATGCAATGACCATTTGTCCCATTTTTCGTGGGGGAATAACATAAATCCATTGCAAGAATTCAACGATTATTCGGCATTTAGTTTTGACGTACATTCTTGCGAGGCCCAGGAGAAGGCCATCGTTGCCTTTCTCCTCGACCTCTATCTAGGGGGCGACTTTGGCCTTGAACTAGGCCTGGACGGGTTCTGGAACGCGACGGTGCTCTCTGGCGTGATGAGTTTCCCGCAGTTCGCCACTTATATGTACGCTGCCCAAGAGAGCTGGCGCTCGCGCCTTGGGGAGTGCCTCGCTTACCATCACATTGCCCCAGAAATCATAGTTGCGTCCCGCAATAGCCAGGACACTATGACTGTCACTTTCAAGATGAACGGGTCGGAGGTCCTTCCGCCAGACCTCTTTGACGTTGCTTTCCTCGATTCTACAGGATACGAGCTATTTCGTCTTACGGGGATCGGCGGTGCTCGGCTCACCCCGAACGCCTTGCACAGCGATGAGCATGATCTTGTCCTCACTGAGGAGGAAATGAGCCTAGTACGCACTTCCTGCCAGCCTTTTGAGGCCTGCTACGTCAGCGTAGTCGGATACCAGTCGGGAGACCCGCTCAGCGGACCTTACTGGTCCGCGTTCAAGCTGGTTAGCCTCTACCAGGGTACCCGTAGGCTGGGCGCAAGTAATTTTGCTCTTCCCGAGTCCTACTGCGCGGAGGAGGAAGTTACCACGAAGTCTCTTCCCGACGACGTACTTACCATCAGGCGTCTCCGCTGCGGGAAGATTCAAGACGACTGGATCAACCGCTCCCCAAGGCGCGAGGGACACGGCGAGTCCTACTTCGAAGTTAGCTTTCAGGAGAAAACATATGACCATCTCGAGATTTCCCTCTCCCTCTGGAGCGAGCGGGAGTATCTAAACCCGAGCGAGAGTGTCGCGGTAATTGAACTCTCGACTGAAAGGAATCCCGATGAGGACGACTGGGAACTAGCCTACGACCTCCTCGCTGGGGAGGGGATGGGGATGGACCGCTACGCCCCGAAGACCTACGTCATTGAAGAAACTTACCGTTCTTTCCGTGTGAGAGTCGAGTCCCGGCCCTTCGGCACGGACAACAAGGGGAGGGTCTCCATCTCCAATGTCGTCATCTCGTAGGGCAGCCGCGTTTCTCCCTCTATTTTCCATTCTCCTTTCTTGGTGCTCGTACAGCCGGGGCGCCTGGAGCGAGCGGGACACAGGCGTCGACGTAGGCTTCATGGTATACGGCGAATCCCTTGTCGCAGATGTTGAGAGCGGCTTCTCCATCCGGCTTCTTACTGGGGTAGAGAAAGATGCGTCGGAGCCTTCCACGGGCGGGTACGCCCTGGTGGGCTACCTCGGGCGCTACACCGGGGCCTCGGAGCCAGTCAACCTCACCGGCAGGGAACCAATCGGCGGCTTCCCTGAGATACGAGGCGGGGGAGTGTGGCTCCGCTACTGGACGAGCGAGGAATTCTATATACCGGAGCGCAAAGTGGACGGCACCTTTATGGTTCCATGGGTATACGAGTACGAGGAGGATCTCCTCATCCCGCGCTTTCTCCTGGACGAAGGGAAGGAGGAGAAGAACTCGCTTTGCCTGATACTCGCCTATATTTCCCCATCGGCGTATGAAGAGCCGACCAAAAGCTACTTCTGCCAGGAATCCTCCGTTCTCATCGACTTCCGCTGGGTAGGAGAGGACGAAATCGAAATTCTTCCCGACTAGATCCGAAAAAGACGGCAGATCGCCGTCCTTTCCGTGGATATTCGTCTTAGAACAACGCGTCCAGGTCGCTGAGGAAGGCCTCGAGCTCCGAGAGATCCTTGAACTTCGCCCCGGAGGCCTGGGGATGGCCGCCCCCGCCCCACTTCTGGGCGACGCCGGAGATGTCCTTCGCCTTGCTCCTGATCGAGATCCGCCAGCAGGGCTCCTTCGGGTCGTTGTCCTCGGTGATGGAGCACCAGGCGTTGATGCCCTCGATGTTGCTGAACATGTTCACGTGCTCCTTGCCCCGCTCGGAGGTGAGCCCCAGCTCCTTGAGCCCCTCCTCGGGGAGGAGGTAGTAGGCGACGCCATTGGGTGTGATCCTGTAGTGGTCCAGCACGTACTTCTGGAACTCGAGGTCCTCGATCTTCTTCTCGTACATCGAACGGTATATCCCCCGGATGTCGATGCCCTTGCCGATGAGCCAGGAGGCCGCGGCGAAGGTCAGGGGCGAGGTCGCCCCGTAGAGGAAGCGTCCCGAGTCCCCGACGATCGCGACGTAGAGGGCCTTGGCGGCTTCCACGCCGACCTTCCTCTTTTTCCCGAAGGAGGCGAGGAAGGCGGTCACGAGCTCGCCGCAGGAGGCGCTCTTCTCGTCGAGGAGCGAGCGCTGGCTCACGTCGGGTTTCCGGAAGGGGTGGTGGTCGATCTTGACGACCATCGCCGCCTTCTCGAAGCGCGGGTCGGCGATCCTTTCCTTGTCCCCGACGTCGAGGACGATCGCGAGGAAGGGGGAGTCGAACCAGGAGTTCGGGATCTTCTCCGGCGCGGGGAAGAGGCGGGGGACGAAGGTGGGGTGGGTGTCCCCGACCTGGTGGACCTCCTTCCCCGGGAAGTTCTCGCGAAGGAAATAATAGAGCCCGAACTGGCACCCCAGGGCGTCGAAGTCCGGCTTGATGTGGCGGAAGATGCAGATGCGGTCGTATTTCCTGACCGCCTCCCTGAGGGCGCGGAACTCCTTTTTATGGGCCCGCAGGTAGTCCTTGAGCGCCTCTTCCATCAAAGGGTTCCCTCCAGGGCCTTCAGGCAGTCCCTGGCGATCATGACCTCCTCGTCGGTGGGGATGATCGCGACCTTGATCCTGCTTCCCGGGCGGGAGAGGAGCGCCTCCTTCCGGTTCTCGGAGACGTTCTTCCCGTAGTCGATGTCGAGCCCGAGGGCCTCCTCGACCCGTTCGAGGATGATGCGGCGGAAGTAGTCGCTGTTCTCGCCGATCCCGGCGCTGAAGACGATGATGTCGGCGCCCCCGAGTCGCACGAAGTACTGGCCGATGTAGTCGGCGACCCGGCGGGCGAAGAGGTTTGCCGCGCGGATGGCCTTGGGGTTCCCTTCCTGGACGGCTTCCTCGATGTCCCTGGTGTCGTTGGAGAGCCCCGCGGAGACGCCGAGGAGCCCGGACTTCCTGTTGAGGATTTCGTAGATCTCGTGGACGTCCTTCCCGGTGCAGGTGCTGACGTAGTCGAGGACGGAGGGGTCGATGTCGCCGCTCCTGGTGCCCATCATCACGCCCCCGAGGGGGGTGAGGCCCATCGAGGTGGCGACGCACTTCCCGTCCCTCACCGCGGCAAGGCTCGCCCCGGAGCCGATGTGGCAGGTGATGACCCTGGTGTGGGCAAGGCCGGGGAGATAGTCCCTGATCGCCTTCTCGGCGAGGTACTGGTGCGAGGTCCCGTGCGCCCCGTAGCGCCTGCAGTCGTACTTCTCCGTCCACTCGTCGGGGATGGGGAAGAGGTAGTCCTCCTCCTCCATCGTCTGGTGGAAGGCGGTGTCGAAGACGGCGATGGCCTTGGCGCCGGGGAGCGCGTCCTTGAAGGCATGGAAGCCGAGGAGGTGCGCCGGCGCGTGGAGGGGATCGAGGGGCGTCAGCTCGCGGATCTTCTCCTCGGTGTCCTTGGTGAAGAAGGCGCTCTTGGAGAAGTACTTGCCGCCCTGGACGACGCGGTGGCCGACGCATTCGATCTCCTCGAGCGAGGAGACGACCCCCGAGGTCGAAAGCGCCTCGAGGATGAGGCGGACCCCCGCCCCGTGGTCGGGGATCGGGAGGACGTCCTTCCGGTCCTCCTTGCCGCCCTTGAACTTGAAGATGCCGTCCTCGTGACCGATGCGGTCGACGATGCCGGAGGCGAGCACCTTCTCCTCGGGCATTTCGAAGAGCTTGTACTTGATCGAGCTCGACCCGGCGTTCACCGCGATGACCTTTGCCATTTCGTTTTCTCCTTGTCTATTCGCGGAGATTGTAGGCTTCGGAAGAGCCTTTTTCCATGCGGGCGCGCTCAACTTCGTCTATACTCTCGGAAGAAAATTCCGAAAAAAGGAGAGCGACATGGCCTACGGACTCCTCTACGACTACCTCATGGGGCAGAGCATCGACGCCTACAAGTACTTCGGCGCGCATTTCGGGAAGTGCGTCCTCCCGACCGGGGAGGAGCTTTCCGGCGTGTGGTTCCGCCTCTACGCCCCCCTTGCCCAGGACGTCGCCGTCATCGGGGAGTGGAACGGCTGGGACCCCGGGAGGAACCCGATGAACAAGGTCGACGACTCCGGGGTGTTCGAGACCTTCGTCCCGGGGCTCATGAACTACCAGACCTACAAGTTCCACTTCCGGAACGCCCGCGGGGAGTGGGCGGACAAGGCCGACCCCTTCGCCTTCTATAGCGAGATGCGCCCGGGCTCCTGCAGCAAGCTCTACGACATCGAGGGCTTCCCCTGGGACGACGGGAAGTGGATGAGGGAGCGCGACCGGAACTTCGACCGCCCGATGGCAATCTACGAGATGCACCTCGGCTCCTGGCGGGGCGAGAGGTGGGGGAGGAACCCCTCCTATGAGGAGGTCGCCGACGACCTCATCCCCTACCTCCAGGAGATGGGCTACACCCACGTCGAGGTCATGCCGATCGTCCAGTACCCCTTCGACGGCTCCTGGGGCTACCAGGCGACGGGCTTCTATTCCGTGGACAGCCGCTACGGGAACCCGAAGCAGCTGATGAGCCTCGTGAACCGCCTCCACCAGGCCGGGATCGGCGTCATCCTCGACTTCGCGCCCGTCCACTTCGCGACCGACTCCTACTCGCTCCGCGACTTCGACGGGACCCACCTATACGAGTACGGCGACCCCCAGCACACCTACAGCCAGTGGGGGAGCTGCCTCTTCGACCTCGGGAAGGACCCGGTCCGGAGCTTCCTGATGTCGGCGATGAACTACTTCCTCTCCTACTTCCATTTCGACGGGATCCGCGTGGACGCGGTCTCCAACATCGTCTACTGGGACGGGAACAAGATGAACGGGGAGAACACCGGGGCCACGGAGTTCATCAAGAGGCTGAACGGCAAGATCCACTACGAGCACCCCGACGTCATGATGATCGCCGAGGACTCCACCGACTTCCCGGGCGTCACCAAGCCCCTCGAGTACGGCGGGCTCGGCTTCGACTACAAGTGGGACCTCGGCTGGATGAACGACACCCTCAAGTACTACTCCAAGGACCCCATCTACAAGAAGTGGGAGCATAACAAGCTCACCTTCTCGATGGCCTACTTCTGGAGCGAGAACTTCCTCCTCCCCCTCTCCCACGACGAGGTCGTCCACGGGAAGGGGACGATCATCAACAAGCTCTACGGCGACTACGACACGAAGTTCGCTCTCCTCCGGAACCTATATACGTACCAGTACGGCCACCCGGGGAAGAAGCTCTCCTTCATGGGGAACGAGCTCGCCTCCTTCGACGAGTGGAACGAGAAGAGGAGCCTCCCCTGGAACCTCCTCTCCTTCCCCAAGCACGACAGCGTGAGGAGGCTCGTCCGCGACCTCAACCTCATCTACCGCGCGGAGAAGGCGATGCACTTCGAGGAATATAACCCCGCCCGCTTCCAGTGGACGATGGTCGATAACCGCGACCAGTCCGTCTTCGCCTTCGAGAGGGAGTATGGCGATAGCGACCTCCTCTTCGTCTACAACATGACGCCCAACTACTACGAGGGCTACGAGGTCGGCTGCCTCCACGAGGGCACCTACGAGGAGATCTTCAACAGCGACAAGGACGTCTACGGCGGCTGGAACAACTATAACGGGCTGCCCTGCGAGAGCTATCCCGGCGCCCCGGAGGGCCGTCCCTACCACATCTCCATCAAGCTCGGCGCCTACGCGGCGATGATCTTCAAGCGGAAGGTCGAGGAGGAGAAGCGGAGCCCCAACAGCACCGTCCAGGAGCTCGTGGTCACCCCCAAGGACCCCGACCCCATCTTCCGCGGGAGGAAGAAGCCCATCGAAATCATCGTGGAGGAGAAGAAGCCTGCCACGAGGAAGAAGGCGCCCGCGAAGAAGCCGTCCAGGGCGAAGAAGGCCCCGGCGAAGAAGTGATTCCGAAGGAAAGAGACCAGGATTAGAAGGATTTTCTTATGAGTAAGAACGCGATCGACATGTTCGGCACGAAGGCCGCCTTCAAGGAGGAGTTCGCCAGGAGGCTCGAGGAGCGCTACGGGCGTAGCGTCCAGGACTCCCACATCACCGAGCGCTACGTCGTCCTCGGGGAGATGGTCCGGGACTACGCCGGCAAGGACTGGCGGAGCTGCCGCGAGGACATCCTCGGGAAGGGAAGGAAGCAATGCATCTACTTCTCGATGGAGTTCCTCATCGGGAGGCTCCTCCTCAACAACATGCAGAACCTCGGCGTCTACGAGGTCGCCAAGGACGGGCTCGCCGACCTCGGGGTCGACATCAACGAGCTCGAGGACCAGGAGCCGGACGCCGGGCTCGGGAACGGGGGCCTCGGGCGCCTCGCCGCCTGCTTCCTCGATAGCGCCGCCTCCCTCGGCTACCCCCTCCACGGGAACACGATCCGCTACGACTACGGCTTCTTCCGCCAGAAGTTCGTCGAAGGGCGCCAGGTGGAGCTTCCCGACCAGTGGCTTTCCGACGGCTTCGTCTTCGAGGTCCGGAAGCCCAAGCACGCGGTCGAGGTGAAGTTCTACGGGAACGCGGAGACCTACCTCAAGCCCGACGGGAACTACGCGATCCGTCTCGTGAACGCCCGGGCCATCCGCGCCGTCCCCTACGACGTCAGCGTCGTCGGCTACCGCAACAAGGTCGCGAACACCCTCCGCCTCTGGTCGGCTGAGCCGAGCACCGAGAACCTCCCGACCGACTGCTCCTTCAACGAGTACCTCGCGACCCTCAAGGAGCTGACCTTCGGCCTATATCCCGACGACTCCACCGAGCACGGGCGGCTCCTCAGGCTCCGCCAGCAGTACTTCCTCGTCTCCGCCGGCCTCCAGTCGGCGATGCGCGGGGAGATGAGGCGCTACGGCACCCTCGAGCATTTCCACGAGCACTACGTCTTCCAGCTGAACGACACCCACCCGATCCTCGCGATCCCCGAGATGATGCGCCTCCTCATGGACGAGTACGGCTGGGGCTGGGACGAGGCCTGGGAGGAGGTGCGGAAGTCCATCGCCTACACTAACCACACCGTCATGCCCGAGGCCCTCGAGCGCTGGCCGGTGAACTACCTCCAGATGCTCCTCCCGCGCATCTACATGATCGTCGAGGAGATCGACCGCCGCTTCAACGCCTGGATGAGGGAGAAGGGCATCGAGGACGGGCGCCAGTGGCAGATGCGGATCATCAAGGACGGCCAGGTGCACATGACGAACATGGCCATCTACGCCGGCTTCTCCGTGAACGGGGTGGCGAGGCTCCACACCCAGATCCTCGAGAACTACACCTTCCACTCCTTCTACGAGACCTTCCCCGAGAAGTTCAACAACAAGACGAACGGGGTCACGCACCGTCGCTGGCTCCTTTATAGCAACCCGCGCCTTTCTAACCTCATCACCTCGAGGATCGGCGACTCATGGATCATGCATCCGGAGGAGCTCCGGAAGCTCCGCGACTACGCGGGGGACGAGGAGACGAGGAAGGAAGCCCTCCGCATCAAGCTCGAGAACAAGAAGGACTTCGCCCTCTTCGTGAAGAAGGAGTACGGGATCGACATCGACCCCCATAGCGTCCTCGACACCCAGATCAAGCGCCTCCACGCCTACAAGAGGCAGCTGATGAATGTCTTCCGCATCATGCACCTGTACGCCCGCCTCAAGAGGGGCGAGAGCTTCGGGATGCTCCCGCACACCTTCGTCTTCGGGGCGAAGGCGGCCCCGAGCTACGAGTACGCCAAGCGCATCATCGAGCTCATCCTCGCCGTCCAGGACGTCGTCAACAACGACGAGGCCGTGAACTCCCTCATGAAGGTTTGCTTCGTCGAGAACTACGGCGTCTCCCTCGCGGAGAGGATCATCCCCGCGACCGACCTCAGCGAGCAGATCTCCACCGCCGGGAAGGAGGCCTCGGGCACGAGCAACATGAAGTTCATGATGAACGGCGCCCTCACGATCGGCACCCTCGACGGGGCGAACATCGAGATCGCCGAGCTCGCCGGGAAGGAGCACGAGATCATCTTCGGCCTCACCGAGCCCGAGGTGAACGCCCTCCTGGGGAACGGGTCCTACAGCCCGTGGGACCTATATAACGGCGACCACGACATCAAGAACGTCATGGACTCCCTCTTCAACGGCCCCTGGGCCCTCGGGAAGGGGGACCGCTTCCGCCTCATCTTCGACGAGATCATGAACCACGGGGACCAGTACCTCATCCTCAAGGACTTCCGCGCCTACCTCGAGGCGAGCCGCAGGGCCAACGACTTCTACCGCGACGAGGAGCGCTGGGGCGAGGCGATGATCCACAACATCGCGATGTCCGGCTACTTCTCGAGCGACCGCACGATCGAGGAATATAACCGCGACATCTGGCATCTGGAGCGCCTGGAGGTCAGGAGGTGAGGGAGCAGCTCTCGCTCGACCATCTCTTCCCCCTCCAGAAGGAGCTCGACGAGAAGATCGCCCTTCGCCACGGCTCCTCCTATGAGAAGACGATGAGGGAGCGCCTCCTCGCCTTCCTCGTGGAGCTCGGCGAGTTCGCGAACGAAACCCGCTGCTTCAAGTTCTGGAGCCTGAAGGGTCCCTCTCCCAAGGAAAGGATCCTCGAGGAGTACGCCGACGGGCTTCACTTCCTGCTCTCCCTCGGGGCGGGGATGGGGGTGGAGGGCTACTCCCACTCCTTCCGCGAGGAAGATAGAAGCCTCGTCGAGCAGATCCTCCTTTGCTACGCCCTCGCGGGGGACCTCGTCGAGGAGGGGGAGGAGATGGACCCCCGGAAGTACGCGCTCCTCTTCTCCGCCTATCTGAACCTCCTCCCGATCCTCGGCTACGAGTTCGCCGAGGCCGAGGAAAGCTACATGAGGAAGCGCGAGGAGAACTTCAAGAGGCAGGAGGAGGGCTACTGATGAAACGGCTCACGAAGAAGCAGTACTCGCTCCTCACCGGGGCCTTCTACCTCATCGTCCCCCCGGTCCTATGGCTTCTGCCCCTTTATTTCGTCCCGCCCCCCTCGGAGGACCTCAGGGGAATCACGACGAACCTCTTCTCCTTCCTCTCGGAGGGCGGGCCCTCGACCCTCTCGGGCCTTCTCCTCGGCTTCGGCTTGGCGATGCTCCTCGTGGGGGCCCTCCGCGTCCTCTCGATCCTCTTCGTCAGGAAGAGCGAGATCCGCGACAAGATCGCCTTCTGGACCTACATCGCCTACATCTTCCTCTCGGTGGCATATGGCATCTCCTGCTACTACTACCAGAGCTCCTACGCCTTCCTCGTCTCGATCCTGCCCGCCGGGATCCCTCTCATCCTCCTCTTCGTCGAGGGTTCCCTCTATAGCGCGGAGGACTAGGGGACTTATCTAGACCAGGCGCCTCGCGCGCCTTTTTTCTTTCTTTTCCCAGGGTTTTGCAAGGTTATCTTCCCAAGGGCCCTGCCTCTCCTTTTTCCTGCCATTGACTGATGGTTAAGCCCTTAAGGGAACGATTCCTCCATCGGGTTGACAAGAATCCCTCTTTTGAAAACACTATTAGCATGAACGACAGGGGTGAAAGGGACTTTCGCCTAGGCAAGACCTTCGGCGACCGGATCCGCCTTCTTCGCTCCAGGAAGGGGTGGACCCAGGAGGAGCTCGCGAAGAAGCTCCTCATCAGCGACAAGGCCGTCTCCAAGTGGGAGAACGACCACGGGCTTCCCGACGTCGGCTATCTCGTGAAGATCGCCGACGTCCTCGAGGCCACCCTCGACTATCTTCTCCGGGGAGATCCTTCCCTAGAGGAGGCGGAATCCCTCTTCCGTCCTGAGGTGCCCGCGGAGTAGGGATTTTTCCCGGGGGATCGGAAGGCCGGAATTCCGGAGCGACAGGACCGCATCATGAAGTGGGAATACAAGTACATCGACGTGGATGCGAAGATGTCCTACAAAAAGACGATGGAGCTCCTGCATCAGGAACTCAACAAGATGGGAGAAGAAGGCTGGGAGCTCGTGAACTTCGCCCCGATCCTTATCGACGTGAGATACGCGTTCGTCTTCAAGAGACTGAAGGACTGATTTCTTTGGTCCGTCTCTTGGCCTGGACTTGGCTTAATTCGTTAGGTTGGGACCTTTGCTATATCACATTTGGCGGTAAGGCATTGCCTTCTTCTCATTATCTAGGGTAAAGTATTACTGCTCCCTTCTGGAATGTGTGTCGCCGGAAACGGGTTGGACGTGCGCGGGGAGCGTTTTTTCGTTCCGATCGATGAAATCGCTGACCAGTGGCGGCCCTTGCCTGTTTCCTGTTGGGCGTCGACGTTCCACCTGGTCACGGCTCGCCGGGCTTCTAGGAATGGAGATCCCCACGTGACGAAGGCCCTCTTTCTCTGATTGGGTTCCGTTGATTTCTTGAGCTTCGATAATGATGCTCGGGCGCGACGGTGGCAAGGGAAGCAAGGCTCTCGTGTCCCGGACCTGCGGAAGAATCAACAGCAGCTATGTGAGATCTGCGCCTGATTCGCTGATCTTCATCTTCGCTTCTTGAGAAGCGCGGTCACATATTCGTCGTCTGCCTCGCTCATTTCAAAGCCCTCTAGCTCGCGTTTCGTGTACTGGTTTTTCCGATCGCGCACCAGTTGCTTTCGCAGGTAGGCGTTCTCATGCCTCCCGAGCTCGGGATTTTTTGCGAGAAGGTGGTTGTTATGGCCTTTTCCCTTCTTGTTCGAATGAGTAATCCCGAACGAATAGAAATAGGGCCCTCCTCTCCGACGGTGTAGGAAGGGTGCATGATCCATTTCCCATGGACAGATGTCTTGTGGCCTCTGAAATGCCTCTTTTCCTTCGGATAGAAACGGATCATTGTCCTAGCCTTTGCGGCTGGCTGCCTGGCTTCGCCCCATATCATTTCCTTTCACCCTGTTTATAGGTTCATTCCTGGGCCAACTGCCCTAGGACCGAGCTTCTTGATCGTCGAAAAGCTTGGCCTGGCATCCAGGAGTTCCCTTGCCGTGACTTTGCATCCGGGCGCCGGAATGAAGCCAGGCGGCACTCGTTGGGCGCGTATTCCTCTTTTCCGAGCAAAACAGGAGTATCGTGGGTCCCGCTAGGAGGTGAAAATACATGAAAGAAAAGAAACGTCCCGCGGGGCAAATCGCCCTGACCGTGCTATCGATTGTCCTCTACTTCATCGGGCTGGTACTTCTCCTTGCAGTGCCTCTCTACTCCCTTTTCTCCGATGACGGGACGGTTCTCGGCACCCTCAGCCTCTTCGGGAGGAACGGGATCAACACGTCCCTTCCCTCCGTCTTCCTTTGCCTCGGGGCGGTGCTCCTCGCGGTCGCCCTTTCCCTGGGGACGGAAGCCCTCGTGCTCCTCTTCTCTCTCCACTGGAGGGGAATGTCCTTGAGGGAATACGCGGAGAAGGCGGATTCCATCTCTTCCGAGGACGCCGCAGGAGAGGGGAAGAAGGGAGAACATTACCCCAAGGTCGAGGGAACCCTTCTCCTCAAGGGGGCCTTCTTTCTAGTCGCGCTCACCCTCTCCATCCTCTTCCTTTGCCTCGTCCCCGCCTCCTTCCGGTGGATCAACTCCTTCGCTTCCAACCTATTCGCAGGGATTGGGGAGGGAGGCGCCGCCTTCCTCGTCCTCTTCGGGTGCGCCGCCTTGGCAGGAGGAGTGAGCAACTCCTGGTCGCTCATGACGAAGGTCGATTGGAAGGGCGAGGGGGAAAAGACGCCCCAGGACGGGCCGAAGGACTAGGCCGGATAAACCCTTAAAGCGGGCCTTCTCTCGAAGAGGGCTCGTTTTTTAGCGCAAAGCTTGCAGGCCTTCGTAAGGCGAGGGAAATGGAGGCATGGACCTGCCCCCAGGGTTTCCCAAACCAACTTCCCGAATAGGGGAAAAGCGGGAAGTTAAATAAAGAACTTACAACTGCTCCTGTGCGCGGTTGACTTTCCTGGGGTGGGGGTTACATTGGAAGGGAACAAAGGAGAAACCCATGCCAAAGCCCACGCCCCTTCACGAAGTCCTGAACAACGCCAAGTGCTACGCGATCCCCGACTACCAGCGGGACTACGCGTGGCACGCTTCCAATGCCGAGACCCTTTGCCTCGACATCCTGGGGGTCGCCTTTGGCGAGGAAGCGGAAGACGAGCACTTCATCGGGACGCTCGTGACCGTTCCCTTCGATTCGCGCGAAGCCACCTCGATGGCGATCGACCTGGACGACACCCTCTATGGCGAGAGCAACGAACCCCGGCACGTCGTGGACGGGCAGCAACGGCTGACGACGCTTTCGCTGATCGTGAAGGTTCTCCTGGACATGGTGATGACTGATTCGGGAATCGTGGACCCCAACGCAAGGAAATCCTTGGAAAAACGGCTCGAGGGCATGATCTACCAGTCCGGTCCCGAGCAGCCCGGGAACTTGCCATTCCCGGTCCTGATCCTCAACGGGAACACCGGCGTCCTGTTCAACGAGATGCTCACTGGAAGGAAGATCCCCTGCAACAAGAAGTACACCGGGGCGAAGAGGATGAACGCGGCGGTCGCGACGATCCGCAAGGTCATTGGCGACGAGCAGGGAAGGCAGGCGGGCCGCGCCGGCTACGACGCCTACGACTTCTACAACAAGATCGTCGAGACCCTCAACAAGAAGATTCTCCTTGTGGAAATCGAATGCTGCGACTCGATCAACGCCTTCCAGGTCTTCGATTCCCTGAACGGGAAGGGGCTCGACCTCACGGCAGCCGACCGGATCAAGAACAAGGTATTCAGCTGGGCGAAGAGCGAAAGCGCCCGCGACAAGAAGCGGGAAGCGTGGGACCGCATCGTTGAGAAGGTCGGGGACCAGCATGTCACCGATTTCCTGGTGAGCCTCGTCTTCGCCCGGAGCGCGAAAAGATGCACGAAGAACGGGCTGCCGAAGGAGTTCGGCAAGCTGTTCGAGGAGGAGGCGAAGCGGGACTACTTCAAGTTCCTCCGGGACCTTGAGGCCTACGCGGATCTCTATTCCTCGCTCCGGACTCCCGAAAAGTTCCTCCCGGCCTTCCGGGACATCCTTGAAGGGCTATCCGAGCTGAGGATGGAGCAGGTCTACACCATTCTTCTGAGCGCCGCGATCTACTACAGGGACGACTATATGAAGGCCGCCAAGGACATGGTCGCCTTCTTCAGCCAGGCGGAAGCCCTCGTCGTCCGCCTCCAGATCTGCGACAAGTCCCCGAACAAGCTCGACCCGATTTTCTCCGGATTGATCCGCAAGATGACCGTGAGCGTACCGCTCGCCGACCTTGTGAAGGACGTCGAGGATGAGAAGCGGTCGATCGCCTCGGACACCGAGTTCCTGGAATGCTTCGCCCACTACGCGACCGGGAAAGACGCGGTCGGGCGCTTCTATATGCGGAGGCTCGACGATCTCCTCCGGAAGGAAAGGGGAGACGGGCACAAGACCGCCGCGAGCGACAAGCTCACCCTCGAGCACATCGTCCCGCAGACCGTCGATTTGGACGATTGGTATGCGCCAGCCCTCGTGCCGGACGAGATCCGGGACGACCCGAAGGAAACTCTCATCAATCGCCTCGGCAACATGGCTCTGCTCTCGCTCGAGCATAATGCCGCCGTCGGCAACGCGAGCTATCCGGAGAAGAGGTCCTTCTACATGACGGTGCAGAAGGACGGGTACTGCCCCGTGGAGTGGTTCGACCTCATCAGGACGCTCGTGGACAAGTATCCGGACAAGTTCAGGAAAGACGAGGTCGACGAGCGCCAGCGCTTTTTGGCGACGCTCGCGCTGAGGATCTGGTAGCGAAGGCCGCTCCTTCTCCCCGCGGACGTCCATCTCCGTCCCAGGACGCCTGCCTCCCTTGACCAGGCGTTTTCCTTGCCCCACCATACGGGCATGGGAACGAAGAATCATTTGATGGACGGGAAGCCTTTGACCATCTTGCTCCGCTACAGGGGGAAGGGAGGAAGCGCGCTCCTCTTCTCCAGGGAGATGCATGAGTCGGGGCTCATGGAGGAGATAAGGAAGGAGAAGGGGAACCTTCGCTATGAGCACTACCGTTCGCTCGAGGACCCGGAGGTCCTCCTCCTCGTGGACTCCTGGGAGTCCCAGGAGGCGCTGGACCTTCACCATGCCTCTCCGATTATGGGAAGGATCGCTTCCCTGAGGGAGAAGTACGATCTGGCCGTCGAGGCGGAAAGGTTCCTTCCCGCGGGGGAGAACCCTGGGGACGAGCGCTTCCTGAGGAGGTGAGGGCAATCATGGAATTCGAGGAAGAGGAAAGATATCCCGATCCGAGGGACTTCGCGGAGAAGCTCCTCCGCCTCCTTTCGGAAAGGGATCCCCATTCCCACAAGGGGGACTACGGGAAGTGCTTCGTCCTGGGCGGATCCAGGAAGTACGTGGGCGCGCCCATGATCGCGAGCAGGTACGCCCTCCTCGGAGGGCCGGGGTACGTGACCCTCTCCGTCCCTTCCTCGATCGAGGAAGCCTCGCGCGTCCTTGTGCCCCTTGAGGTGTGCCATATCCCGTCCCTTCCCTCGGGGAAGGAAGGGGACGACCTCCTTCCGGAGGAGTTCCCGGAAGGGGACTCCCTCCTTTTCGGGAACGGGATGGCGGATTCCCCGGGGAACCGGAGGCTTCTCGGGAAGATCCTCTCCAAGTTCCCGGGGAACGTCCTCATCGACGGGACGGGGATTAGGATGATCGCCGCGGAGCCTTCCCTCCTGGAGGAGAGGAAGGAAGGAGGGCATGTGCTTCTCCTGCCCCATCCCGGGGAGGCGAGCGCCCTCTTCGGGCATCTTTCCCCGGAGAAGGTGGATTGGGACGTGCTTGCCGCGGAGGCGGAGGACTTCTCCGACGCCTACGGGGTGGACATCCTCCTAAAGGGATCCTCCTCCCTCTTCCTTGGGAAGGACGAGGAGGAGGACGGGGTGGAGATCGAGTCCGTCTACGAGCCCGTCCCTTCCCTTGCCAGGGCGGGGTCGGGGGACGCCCTCGCGGGGTTCCTCGCAGGGCTTCTCGCCCACATGGACAAGTCCATGGACTTCGGGGAGCTCGTCATGGGCGCGGACCATCTCTTCCATGAAGCGGCGAGGTCCCTTTCGAAGAAGGTAGGCCAGACAGGTCTCACCCTGGAGCTTCTGGAGGGGGAGATGAGGGATAGGATGGCACAACTCAACCCTTAGCGAGCATTCACGCTCTACTTGGAGCAAAGAATTTATGCATCAGCGGAGTTAAAAAAGAACTTTCGAGTACTGTGACATAGTGGGGCACAAGGGTGTTCGTATGGGAACGAAAGGAATTTGTTCAATTTGCTTGCGGGAATCGATTCTTTCTGAAGATCACATTCCGCCTAAATCCTGTGGAAACCATTTCGATACCTACTACAAAAGATTTTCAGTTGATTACCTTGTGGAACATAACAAGGAGTCTCGGAAGATTCTTCCGCTCCACTCTCAAAATGGAATTAAATTCATTACAATCTGTTCTAAATGCAATAGCGAACTTGGAGCAAAGTATGATCCAGAATTAACAAAATTCTATAAAGCATGCCTCCATCAACTAATGGGATCTACTAATGAGCACGAGTTTGATATGCACAAGGTTTGCAAGGCAGTGACTGGACATCTTCTAGCCGCATCTAGGCCATCGCAGATGCAAGAAGACGATGATATGAGGAGGTTTTTTAGAAGTTCTTGTGAACAGTCGGAGGCTGTATGCCAATTCTGCAGGAAGTATTCACTGCTTTGTCTTGGCTATCCGTACGAGGAATCTCAAGTTGTATTAAGAAACTTTGTCCCTTGGACAATAGGGGCAGGCTTAAAAAGAATTTCTGGCTTTGTTTCAATTCTCTATTTTTACCCATTGGCATTCATATTTTGTCAAAAGGCCCCTACGGAAAAAGACCATGATTTGCTTGATTGCTTTCCTCTATCAAACTTTTCTAATCTAACTGTTTCATTTGATGATTGGTTTGACAACGATGGTTCCCGTTTAGGGCCGACTTGGCCAGCTGTTACCGATGCGAATCATTTCTTTGTGGCGACTGCGGCCTCCGAAGAGTCTGTCTTTAAAATCAAGCGCTGATTGTTGCGGGAGTATTAGGCAAAAGGGTGTCGTTATCGGGTGACTTGTTTCCTATCTCTTCGCCGCCTTAAGGACGTAGCGGCGCCACGGGTGGCCCGGGCCCGGGACGTACCTCGGCCTCCCTGGCTTCTTCGGCTTGGGCCCGGCCTTCCTTCGCCCCGCCTCGGCCAGGCCCCAGATCCTGCCCCCGAACGCTGCGACCCGCTTCCCCGAGCGCGTCACGTAGACCCGGACCTCCGAGCCGGGAGGGACCTCCTTCACCTCCCCGGTCTCCTCGTCCACGAGCTGGTTCCTCCTCCCCTCGAAGCCGAAGGACGACCCGTTGTCCGCCACCCTCCGGAACTCGGCCGACAG
This sequence comes from uncultured Bacillota bacterium, assembly GCA_949289845.1. Lineage (GTDB taxonomy): Bacteria > Bacillota_I > Bacilli_A > RFN20 > CAG-826 > UBA4951. The sequence continues at coordinate 531,440 of CASEPN010000001.1, read as the reverse complement.
GTAGAAGTCGATCCCCCTCGGCGCTGGCGCGAAGAGCGACCTCTCCATGTCCGGCCGCGCGGCGAACCGCCGGTTGAAGTCCGCGGTGAAGGAGGGGAGGAAGCGGTTGGCCTCCTCGATCGTCGCGATGCCCCTCAGCCTAAGCTCGGAGACCAGCCGCGACTGGAGCGTGGCCCAGAGCCTCCCCGCCCGCCCCTTCGCCTGGGAGACGGATGTGGTGATGGGCTCTATGCCAAGCTGCCGGCGGATCCGCCGGAAGTTGGTGCGCACGTCCCTGTCCGGCGCCTTGCCGCGCCCTGCGGACCTCCCGTGCCCGAAGATGCTCCTGTTATCCCCGTAGAAGGCCTCCGGAATCCCGTATTTCGTGAGGATCTGACAAGCCATCTCGTAGTAGCCGGAGAGCGCCTCCTCCCTGTCGAACCAGAGCCCCATGACCGTTCCCGTGGCGTCGTCTATGGCCCCGTGGAGCGCCGCCCTCGGGAGGCCCGGGCCGAACCACCGGTGGATGCTCGCGTCGATCTGCAGCAGCTCTCCGAACCTCTCCCTCCTCGGCCTCGAGGGATGCTCGGGCCTCGCCTTCCGCCCCTTCCTCCTGCCCTTTGGCGAGCGGATCCCCGCCTCGGTCAGGATGCGGCGGGGCGGCCTGTAGCCGATCCCGATCCCCTCCTTCTCGAGGAGCTTCTCCCGGAAGTGGGAGAAGTTGAAGCCTGCGTACTTTCCCCGGCAGGGCGCGACGACCGCCTCCTCGGTGGCCTTGCCGGTCTTCCATGCCGGGGCCCTCCCCTCGTTCCCGTGGCGGAGCGCCTGGGCCCCTCCCTCCGAGCAGGCCTTCTTGAGCCGGTCCGCGTACTGCCTCGATGCCCCGAGCCTCGCTGCGGCCTGCCTCGTCGTCAGCTTCGCGGAGACAGCCTTCCTGATGACCGAGGTGACGTTCTCACCGCCAAGTTCCTTCATGCCTCATGCCTCCGGGGGAATGTTCGCCCACGCGGGGGTTAGCTGGGAACAACTCACCCGATAGACGCACTCCTTAAGGGGTGGAGATGCATGGAAACGAATCACGCGATAAGTAGCTGGAAACAAGTCACCCGATAACAACACCCCGGACGAGGCCGAGGTTGCCAAGCTCAGGGAGCTCTACGAGAATGAGGGAGAGGTGAGGTGCCGCAGACTCCTCCGACGTTTCACATCATCTGTCAGATAACAGCCGCATTAGCTTCCTTTCAAAAGCGCAATTTGAGGCCGGGTCGCCTTGCTTTATACTCCACCTATGATCATCTACAAGGGCACCGTCGGGGGTTTCCTCCTCGACGTGGACAAGGGAAGGATCGCGGAAAAGATCGAGGACGCATTCCGGAGGCACAATGTCGCGGGAGGCGGCCTTTCCGAGTTCCGTTCCTGGAACAATTCCCTTGAGGTGATGGGCGCGGTCCTGGACCGCGCGAGCGATGTCCCGAGGGACGCCCTCGTCGCGATTGAATATAAGCTCCCTGTCTCATCCCGGCGCGTGGACTTTATCCTTACTGGCCTTGATCAGAACGGACGCGAGAACGCGGTGATCGTCGAGCTGAAGCAGTGGGACTATGTCGCGCTCACCGAGAAGGAGAACCTCGTCCGCTCTATCGTCGGCCACGGGATCCGGGAGCTGAGCCATCCCTCCTACCAGGCGTATAGCTACAAGGCCGCAATCGAGAACTACAACGAGGATGTGAGGAAGGAACGAATCCTCATCTCCTCCTGCGCCTTCCTCCACAACATGGAGGAACGCTATAGGAGCGTCCTTGGGGCCCCCTGCTACGGAAGCGTGGTCGCCGAAGCCCCCTTCTTTTTGAAGGGGGACAGGGAGAAACTCAGGAACTACTTCTCAAGGAGGGTCAAGGAGCCGGACGACGGGAGAGTCCTCGAGCTGCTCGACAACGGGAGGATCCGTCCTTCCAAGGCCCTCCAGGACACCTTGGGGGAGATGATCAACGGGAACGACGAGTTCGTGCTCCTCGACGAGCAGGAGGTCGTCTACCAGAACATCGTCCACCTTCTGTCCAGCATGACGGAGGACGGAAAGAAGCACGTGGTCATCGTCCAGGGAGGACCGGGGACAGGGAAGTCCGTCCTCGCCCTCAAGCTTCTCTCCCACTTCACCCGGAAGGGGGAGAGGGGGGCCTACGTGACGAAGAACGCCGCCCCGAGGAACGTCTACAAGGCGAAGCTCATGAAAGGGTATGGCTACAGGAAATCCTTCATCGACGCGATGTTCATGCCTTCAGGTTCTTTCGTCGATGAGGCGCCAAACGCCTTCGACGTCCTTCTCGTGGACGAGGCCCACCGGCTCAACCGTCGTTCCGGCATGTTCCAGAACAAAGGGGTGAACCAGATCTCCGAGATCATCAGCGCATCCCGCCTGTCCGTCTTCTTCCTCGACGAGGGACAGAGGATCGACCACAGGGACATCGGTTCCTTGGAAGAGATCCGGAAGTGTGCCGGAGAGCTGGGGGCGATCGTCCATGACGGGGAGGAGTTCCGCCTCGTCAGCGAGTTCCGCTGCGGGGGATCGGACGCCTTCCTTTCCTTCGTCGAGGAACTGATCGGCGTGAAGCCGTCCGGATCCTCTCGCCTTGAAAAGGGGTTCGAGGGCTATGACGTCCGGCTCTTCGACGACCCCTCGGCGATGATGGACCTGGTTCGCCTGAAGAACAGGGAGGCGAACAAGGCCAGGATGCTGGCCGGCTACTGCTGGGACTGGGTGAGCGACAAGGACCCATCCAAGAATGACATATCTCTTCCAGGCGGCTTTTCCGCACAATGGAACTTCGCCGGCACCTCTACTTGGGCGATTGATCCTGACTCGGTGGAACAGATCGGCTGCATCCACACTTCCCAGGGGCTCGAGTTCGATTACGTGGGAGTGATCCTTGGTCCCGATATCGTCTATCGGAACGGGAAGGTGATCGCCCTTCCCGGGGAAAGGGCTCGCACGGACAAGTCCCTGAGCGGCTATAAGGGAGGTTCCCTTCCTCAGAAGACTGCAGAGGAGATCGTCATCAACACGTATCGGACCTTGCTTACTAGGGGACAGAAAGGCTGTTATATCTATTGCGTCGACCCCGGAATGCAGGAATGGACAAGAAGCCTCTTGGAGTCGTGGCTAGGGGAAGGGTGAGACCGGGTGCCACTTGCCATTTTGCAATACATTGTGATTAACGTTTGGTATCAGCCTTTAGTTTAGTTCTAAGGCCATTCTGTTTCTCTTTAGGCTTCTTTGGAATGCTTGGCATCGATGTCGACAAAAATCACAGAACTGTGGGAAATGTCGACATGGTGGGGAAGAGCAAAAAGAATTTTACATTAACGACGGGAACTGCATTGGGGTCCCAAAGTAGGTGAGTAGGAGTAGGGGATGGCGGCCTTCGAGGCCTTCGTCGCCATGTGGAAGCCGAAATATCCGAGGCTCGCTGTCTGGCCTGAGAAGGCCGCGCACGTTCCGAGTCTCCAGCGAATCTCCCGCCGGACTCAGGAGGCCCGTCCTGACTAGGAAGGACGGGAAGCCCTACTACACCGAGGAAGGTTTCCTCCGGATGGGCCTTCTTCCCTTCCTGACGGACCAAGGGTCCCTCGACTGGTAGGTCTTTTGCCCTTAGGGGCATCCTCCGGCCAACAAGGGACTTCGCTTCGCTTAGTCCTTGCTATCCTATGGAGGAGGGATTCCCATGAAGCGGAAGGAAAGCGAGAACGCCGGCATCGATCCTGCTTGCGGAAATCCATGCGAAAACCCGCTCTTTTCGACAATGGATATGCGCCTAGATTCCTATGAGGACTGGATCTCTTCTTGCCAGGACCTGACCTTCCTGGAGGCGGAGAAGGAATTCCTGCTCCACGGGGTTCCCTTCGGGCCGGGGGAGAAGAGGGGCCTCGGGCTTCTCGACTGGAGGGGGCGCTTCACGAACCTCGCCCTCCTCCTTTCGGACCAATGCCCCTTTTCGATCCGCGAGGCGACCTTCGGCAGGGACGATATCTTCTCCCGATCCCACGAGCGAAGGGAATTCTCCGGCTCCCTCTTCCGCCAGATGAAGGAGGCTAATGACTTCCTTGACTTCCGGAACATGCATTATTGCGAGACCCACGGGCTTTGCCGAGTGGAAAGGAGGGACTATCCGAAGGAGGCCGTCAGGGAAGGGATCATGAACGCCATCGTCCATCGCGACTATTCCATCCCAACCTTCTCGAAGATCGCCCTCTTCCAAGACCGGATCGAGATCCTGTCGGCCGGGGGTCTTCCCCCTGGAGCCGATCTGGAAGAGGTCCTCCAAGGACGCTCCTGCCCCAGGAACCCCGGCCTGATGGACATCTTCCGCAGGCTCGGGCTCATCGAAGCCTCCGGCACGGGAATCCCGAGGATCCGTCGTTCCTACGAGAGGACGACGAGAAAGCCTTTCTTCCGGACGACGAAGAACACCTTCCTCCTCGTCCTTCCCAACCGGAACCATCCGCTTGAAAGCCCTATCGAAGAGGATGAATCCAGCTTCCTTCCGTAGGAGCGGAAGGGACGCCGTCCCCGAGGAACGGAATATGCCAGCGACGCTTCGTAGGCCCCTCCCGCCAATTTCTAAGTCAGGGAACTTATAATCGCCCAAAAGGAGAAACCGTATGCCCGAAAACGCCCATGACGCCCCGACCCTTCAGTATTGGCGGGAGCGCGATCGATGCCACCGCGCCGCATCCTGCCGCTTCCTTGTCCTCTGGAACACCGTCGTCCTCGTGGTGGCCTCCCTTGCCGCCCTGGCCTCCTTTATCATTTCCTTCTGCTTCGCCCCGGAGTCGCTTTGGCTTCTCTTTGGCGTCGCCCTATCCGGGCTATATATCGCATTGCACCAGATCGCGACGAGGAAGGTGACCTCGGACGGGCCTTCCTCCTGCCGCTCCTCCGCCGGGGCGGCGGTCCTCTTCCTCCTCCTCGGGGACCTTCCCTCGATGATCCTCGCCCTTCGGGCCGGCTCCTACTCCGAGATCCCCCCTTCTCCTTCCGAGAAGGCGGGCGAGAAGCCCGGCCCCCTCCGGGAGAAGGACGCCCGGGGCGGGCAGTACATAGATGCCCTTTACGAGGGCGCGATCATCTACGGGGAGATCGACACGGACGAAGATCTCCATGAAGTGGAGGACGCCCTGAGGACGATGCGGAGCCTCCATGGCTACAAGGACGCCGATTCCCATCGCGATCGCTACGAAGGGATGATCAAGGACTACCTCTCTCGCAAGAAGACCCGCTAGAAATCATCGAGGCTGCTTCGCCAAGACCCTCAAGGCGATGGGATCTCGTTTTGGAAAGCCAGGGATTCCTAACGAAGCCTCATTTCTAGAGCAAGCGTCCCTTGGGTTTTCTGCTTGCCCCCAACTCCCGTCAAAGCCCCGGGATGCCGGGGAACTTGCCCGGGAACTTGCCGTGCGCCAGGGCGAGGAACTGCCTCAGGGGCACTTCCTCGACCACGTACCTTGGTCTCTTGCCCTGGAAGGGGATGAGCCAGGGCCATATCCTTCTCGCTTCTTCTTCCGTCCACCCGTAGAAGGCCTCCGCGAGGCCTCCCGCGATCGCTCCCAGGGTATCCGCGTCCCCGCCGATGGAGACAGCCATCGAGAGGGCGTCCTCGAAGTCCTTGCTCTCGAGGAAGCAGGCCATCGCCTGGGGGACCGTGTCCCTCGCAAGCTCCGTGTACCGGTACTCCCTGTTGAGGGTCTCATAGGTCATCCCTTCCACTTCGGGGTAGTAGGAAAGGATGTTCTTCCTGATCTCCTCCCTCGTCTTTGCCTCAAGGGCGAGGTAGATGCTCGTCGCCACGCATTCGGCAGCCCTGTATCTATCCGGGTAGTCGTGGGTCACTCCCGTTATTCTCCTGGTCAGCGCCTTGCATTCCTCCGGGGACGAGGAAAGGTAGGGGATGGGGGACACCCTCATTGCCGAGCCGTTCCCTGCGCTGTCGTTCGGGCGATAGCGGATTCCGCTCTTCTCATGCAGGTTAAAGAGGGTGATCCCGTTCACCTCGACGATCCCTTGGATCTAGGCGCGGAACCTCAGCCCCCATCCAGCATCCGGATGGAGGAGCACCGCCTAGATCGTCTCACGGAGGAAGAGCTCCTCGAGGCTTGTTCCTTCCGTCTCCCTGGAGAAGGCCGCCTTGGAGGCGGCGATGGTCATCAAGGTGTCGTCCGTCGTGAAGCAGTCCTCCGGGAAAAGGACCTCCGGCCTCTTCCTATTGTTCGCGAACTCAAGCTTCGAGCCCGCGATGTCCCCGAGTATTGCTCCTAGCATTTTCCTGCCTTCCGCCGCCATAAAGCAGCCGTTCTCCTAATGATACTTTCTGAAGCAAGAGTCGTCGGACGTCCCGCCCACGAGCGAATTTCATGCACATCCATCCGCGTGTTAGCCGATCTCCCGGCAAAAACATCATCAGAACTAGATACAATATTTACTATCTGACAAAACCAAATTCGCGATATGTTTTGTAGGATAGAGGCCGTTCAATGGGCCGCGGATGCCCGGCGCACCCTTGGCAGGGACATTGTCATAAAATTAGAGAATGGTCCTATTTCAGATGGCCTAGGGATTCGGAGGCTCCATTGTTTCTGTTGCTGGTTCCTTGGTCTTCCTAGCCCTGCAGGAACGGGGAAGACCCTTGCCGTATTCCCTCTGTCCCAGGGATTGGACGCGTCCTGCGATCGATTTTCTATTGCTAGGAGCGAGTAGGGATTTCCTTCGATTGCATCTAGATGTTTCTTTGTCTTTGTCACTCCAAGCAAACAAGTAAAGGTATAAGTAAACATATAAGTAAGCCGAAGGATCCCCCATGTGCTATAAAGGAGTTGCGAAGAACAGAGGAGGCTTCCCATGGACAAGTACGCGCCCCCTTACGAGGTAACCGAGGAGATGCTTTTCCTTGTCTCCGAGATTACGGAATGCCTCGGGAACCTTCTTCCTCTGGGCGAGCTGGAACGTCTCCCGCGCCTCCGGAGGGTGAACCGCGTCCTTTCCGTACAATCATCGCTCGCGATCGAGAGAAACTCCCTTTCCATCGAGCAGGCGTCGCTTGTCTTCGAGGGAAGGAGAGTCCTCGCCCCGCTCGAGGATGTCCTTGCCATCCAAAACGCCTTCGCCGCTTACAGAATGCTCCCGGAGCTCGACCCCTTCTCCCTTGATGATCTGAAGAAGGCGCACGGGACGATGATGAAGGGGCTTGTCCGGGAAGCGGGGCGCTTCCGCACGGGCCCCGTCGGGGTGTTCGACGGGAAGGGGAGGCCCGTCCATGTCGCTCCACCTCATGAGAGGGTCAAGGCCCTCGCGGAGGAGCTCTTCCGCTGGCTAAAGGGCAGCGCCCTCCACATGCTCGTCCGCTCGAGCGTGCTCCATTATGAGCTTGAGTTCATCCATCCCTTCCAGGACGGGAACGGGAGGATGGGGCGTCTCTGGCAGACCGCCCTTCTCGCCTCCTGGAAGCCGATCTTCCTGTGGGTCCCCGTCGAAAGCATCGTCCATGACCGCCAGGGGGAGTACTACCAGGCGATCGCCCGCTCGACGAGGGAGGGGAAGTCGAACCCCTTCATCCTGTTCATGCTTTCCTCCATCAAGGAGGCGGTTCTCGGCCTCCAGAAGGAAGCCAGGAAGCATCTTTCCCATCTGAGCCGGCAGGTCCAGGCGCTTCTCTCCGTCATGGAGGCTTTCCCGATGTCCGCTTCCGAGCTCATGGGGAAGCTCGGGCTGAAGTCGCGCGCGACCTTCCTCAAGAACTACCTCAGGCCTGCCTTGGAGGCCGGGCTCATCTCCATGACGGATCCCGGATCCCCCAGGAGCCCCCGGCAAAGGTACTTCAAGGCATGAGCCGTCGGTGGCTTCCCCGTCTTTTCTACATGCTCATTTCTACATGCTCATCACCCTGAAGTGAGCATGTAGGTGAGCAAGTAAAAATGAGCAAGAAGACGTTAGAGGCAAACCCTGCTTCCAGGCTTACTTCTAAGCAGACTTCTCCAATCGTAGAAGTAAGCGTAAAGACATCATGCAATGTAAATTAGAAAATCTTCACATGCTGAGATTTTCAAAAAACCTACTTCTACGATCAGAGAAGTTATCGTAGAAGTGACCATAGAAGTTTGCGTAGGAGTGACCCTAGAAGTAACCACCATTCTCCTGCCCCTCGGAACCCTGTCCTTCCCCCTCCAGTAGCCACCAGATCCCCCTGGACTTAGAATCTTCCCATGCCCCAGAGCGAGGCCTTCTCCATCCAGATCGAGGACCGCCCCTTCACCCTCGAGGAGGCGGAGCGGCTTTCCCATGAGCCCCGCGGGCGGGACTGGCCGATCGTGTACATCCTCACGGGGAAGGGGGAGTGCTACGTCGGGGAGACGCAGGACGCCTCCTCGAGGATGAGGCAGCACCTCCAGAACCCGGAGCGAAGGAAGCTGACCCGCGTCTCCCTCATGACCTCGGGCTCCTTCAACAAGTCCGCGATCCTCGACCTCGAGAGCCTCCTCATCGAGCACATGCACGCGGACGGCCTCTTCTCCCTCCAGAACATGAACGTCGGGCAAAGCCGCTACCACGACTACTACCAGCGGCTCCGCTACCAGGACCTTTTCGAGGAACTGTGGGAGAAGCTCCGGAGAAGGGGGCTTGCGAAGCGCTCCCTCTTCGACATCAGGAACTCCGAGATCTTCAAGTACTCGCCCTACAAGAGGCTCACCAGGGACCAGTACGAGCTCTCCGAGAGCCTTCTTGAAGTCTACGCGGGCCTAGGAGAGGGGGAGAGGAAGGAAGTCCTCGTCCACGGGGGCGCGGGGACGGGGAAGACCCTCGTCGCGACCTATTTCCTCCGCCTCCTCGAGGGGATCCTCGACGGGGACTACGACACGGCCGACCTCGAGGAGGACGAGGACGGCTTCTCGCGGAAGGTCCGCCTCCTCGAGTCCGTCAAGAGGAAGGGGAAGCCAAGGATCGCCCTCGTCGAGCCGGTCGGATCCTTCCGGAAGACGATGAAGGAGGTGTTCCGCGGGGTCCCCGGGCTCCGGAAGATCCCCGTGATCGGACCGAGCGAGGCCACCTACCATGACTGGGACGTCCTCGTCGTGGACGAGGCCCACCGCCTCCGGAGGAGGGAGAGCCTCAACAACTTCGGCACCCACGACCAGGCGAGCCTCCGCGCGGGCTTCGAAGTGAGGAAGGGCGAGGGCCCGGGAAGGAACGCGACCGAGCTCGACTGGCTCCGGAGGAAGGCGGGGAGCCTCCTCGTCCTCTTCTATGACGAAGGCCAGTCCGTCAAGGAATGCGACGTCCGGCGGGAGGACTTCGAGAGGATCGAAAGGGAGGAAGGCTCCCTTTCCTTCTATCTCGGGACCCAGCTCCGGGTGAAGGGAGGGGACCGCTACATCAGGTTCGTGAAGGACCTCTTCGGGAAGAATCCTTCGTGCTTCCCCTTGCTTCCGGAGGGGAACGCCTACGATTTCCGCGTCTACGACGACTTCGCGGAGATGTTCGAGGAAATCAAGAAAAGGAACCAGGAATGCGAAGGCCTATGCCGGGTCCTCGCGGGGAAGTGCAAGTCCCTCCCGTGGAGGAGGGAGGTGCGGGACCGCGCGGGGAAGAAGTCGGGGAGGGACTACGACTTCCTCATCCAGGGGAAGCCCTACAGCTGGAACAAGGAGTTCTCCGACTCGAAGTTCATCACCGACGACAGGAACATCGACCTTCTCGGGTGCCTGGACACCGCGCAGGGCTACGACCTCAACTACGCCGGGGTGGTGCTCGGGGACGAGGTGAAGTACGACAGGGAGAGAAAGCGTCTCTACATCGACCTTGAGAAGGTCGACCGGAAGGCGAAGGCGCTTTCCAAGGACGAAGAGACTGCCGTCCGGAACGTCGTCCATGCCTACGAAGTCCTCCTTACGAGAGGGATCCGCGGGACCTATGTCTTCGCCCTTGACGAGGAGGTAAGGGAGTTCCTGAAGGGCCTCCTTCCCTCGGAAAGCTGACCCAGGGGCGTCCCCGCCTCAGGAATCCCGGAGGAAGGCATTCCTTCCCATGGGCATGTTTCGCTCGTGCGCGTTCCCTTCCGAAATGGACGGGCTAAGGGAACAAAAGGGGGTTTCCCCAGGGGAGATAGGGGCGAGGACCACGGGAATCCCCCTTTTGCTATCCAAAAACTTCCCCATTTCGGGGCAAAATCGCATCTTCTCATCTTCCTGACCCTATCCTCCTAGGCAGGAGGAAACCGAATGGCACTGGGGAAGAAAGACAAGCAGGCGATCCTGATGGAGGCGTTCGCGAGGATCGGGAGGCGCCGGCAGGAGGAAATCCGCGCTTTGGCGGAACGCTACTACGAGGACTACGTGAAAGGGGATCTCGAGGACGGAGGGGCTATCCAGACGACCCCGGAGGGCGAATGCTACGCGCGCCTCCTGGCTCCCCTGGCCTCCTTCTTCCACGGTGAGAACGACCTGCGTCGGGCGTTCATGGGGGAAAGCGAGTACAAGGAGACCTTGGAAAAAGAAAAGGATCGCCATGACTGGGAAGCCGGTTTCCTCGACAAATGGTACGAGGCGGAGCGGGTCTTCGACCCCATGGGGCAGGTCGAGGACATGAAGCCGATCTACGACTACTGGGCCCCTCTTCTCCTGGGAACGGGTCTCAAGGTCGAGGGCCATCCCGGGGGAGAGGACGACACGGAGGACGGGAAGCTTTCCCGCGAGAGGGCGCGTCTGGAAGAGGCTGTCAAGAAGGCCGAGAGCAGCCTTGAAACGGCGAAGATCGTCCTGCTCGTCTCGATCGTCTTCTGCCCTCTCCTGCCCTATGGAATCTACCGCTGGTACAAGTCCGACAAGGAGACGAAGGAAGCAAGGGCCGACCTTCAGGCGTGCTCCACGCCCTCCTTCGGAGGTTCCCTGAACCCGAATCAGTATCGCGAGAAGAGGAAGGCGCTCATCAAGGTCGAGGCCTGCGACGCTCTCAGCGACCTCATGGATGCTTTCCAGGAAATCGGGTCAAGGGAAGGCCTTGCCTTCGAGCTCCGCTGGGCATATGCCCCCTTCGTCGATGGGATCGACGCTATCGAGGAAGGGCTTGCCTATTCCGACCATCCCATCTCCGGGAAGGCGAGCGGGAAGACGAGCCACCCGACCGAGCAATACGCGAGGCTGGCGGTCGAGCCGTACCGTTCGATCCGCTATTCCTCAAAGGATCTCCACCCGATCGGGAAGGAGGAAGAGGTGCTCATGCTCAAAGATGACGTGACGAGAATCGCGACCCTTGAGGAATGCCGTCGCGTTCATCCCGTCTTCCTCGTAAGGGAGAAGAAATAAGGAAAGGGGGTAAGGAAATATGTATCGCTACAAGATCAGGGCTAAGGTCAACGGCATGAGGACTGAGGAAATCATCACCGCGACTTCATCTCAAGATGCCGAAAGGCTGTTCCGGGCGAAATACCCTAAGGACGCCAAAATCAACATCAACTCCAGGGACAGGATCGACTAGATTCTGGCCGCTCGCCGCAAAAGGCGGGCTTTTTCTGATCCGCAGGGACAAACGTCCCGCCTAAGCACTGATGAAAAGAATAGGAGATTCTTGTTTTCCTGATTTTGATGTCGGATATGCGCGCTTTTCCAAGAAGGGGACGCGGGCGCGCCCCCCTGCGTCCTAGTAGCCGATCACTTCCTTTTCGACGAATTGGATCACGTGCTCCGGGATGAGGCGGACCTCGAGGGTCTCGACGAGATTTCTCCTCGGGTTCATGAAGCCGAGCTTGCGTACGTCCTTGTACTCTGGGTGGACGCTGTGGAGGCCCATCCTCCAGTACATGAGGAGCTGGAGGGTGTGCTTGGCGTTGATCGGGCTCTTGGTCGTCTTAAGGTCCCAAAGGCCGTCCTTCGTCATGAAATCTCCGTCCCCGGTGGCGACTAGGCTGGTGTAGCCGCCTTCGAAGGTGAGGTGGTCGAGCGTTTTACCGCCTTCCATGTCGAGCATGCGCTGGGTACGCCTCACCATCGCCTGGATGTTCCTGGTGGTGGCTTCGTCCGGGTCGGGGCCTCCGTCCGCGCTGCTGGACAGCCAGACGGGAAGCCCCACGCGGACGACGGAATCGTAGCGCGCGAGCCTCGCCGCCTTCTTGACGGATTCCTCGTCGAGCCCGTGGATTCCTTCAAGAAGCGCCAAGGCGCGTTCTTTCTTCCCGGCGATCTCCGCTCCTCTCAAGGCGATGGCGAAAGCCTCTTCCTTCGGAGTTCCCGTGATCAGGCGGGAAAGGTAGTCGACCGTCGTCCCGGCGATCGAAGGATGGATGTTCTCTTTCGGGGCGAGTTCTTCGGTGTCGGCCCAGAACGTCTTCTCGAACATGCTGGGCGGGAGGAGGCCTCCAGGAGGCTGGGGGAAGTGGTTCGCCACCTGGGTGACGCTGAAGCCGAACGGCAGATTGCCAAGTGAGTCTTTCATGGTTTATTTCCTTTCTCCATTGAAGGTAGTGATTTCATATCCTTGATACGAAGAAACCCGTCTTGCATTGAGAATTCAATGGACGGGTTATTTATTTGTTGATGATGTCCTTGTAAGTAATTGAGATTATATGAGCCGATCTCTATCACTACGTTATATCGGACGTCATAAACGTACGTTATGCAACCTCCTTATATATAGAAATTGCGTGCTTCGCTTGTAGATTGCGTATTATTTCGTTTATTCCTTAATCGCGTCGACGTATTAGGTACAGCGAATACAACCTGTGTGATTCTTCAGATCACCTCCTATCATAAATTATCGTTAGACGTTGATTGTGAAGATACTATGAGGCCTCACGAACCCTCCGTCAAGCCCTGACTTCCGTATTTGTCCCGAGTCTCGAGGCGAAACACTCTTCCGGCGTGAGGATTGTGCGTCCCGCCGTTGCCTAGCGAAGATTCTATCCTTAGAGGATGCCGTGCTCGGCCAGGAGCTCCATGATGCGTTTGCTGGCTTTTTCGCTGAGACGATAGGCCGTGTAGGTTTGCTCCGTCTCGCCGTCGTAGAATCCTTTCACATATATCCCGTCGCCCGTGAGGATCCAGCTGTTCTGGATGGTCGTGAAGAAGCTGTCCTTGCTGACCCGGTATAGGACGGGCTGGACCGACAGGATTTCGTCTTCCGGGATATGGACTTCGAGATCGGCGAAGTCCTCCCGTTCTCCGAAAATGCCTGCCTGGCCGCTCGCCTCGACTCGCATGTTTAAGGAGACCGCCTCTTCCAGGAGGGACCTATCCTCTCCTCCTTCTAGGCGGACGCGGCTTTCTTTGTTGCTATCTCCGTAGAGCCCGATCCAATAGTCGAAATGAAGCGGGTTCGCATAGTGGGACTTCACGGCTTCGAACTGATCTTGCCTGCAGTAGACGGCAGGGTTCCACCAGAGCTTCTCGTCGTGCTGGGCGCAGTAGAGATCGAACGGCCCGCCCTCCACCTTCCACCAGGCGTGGTAGTCCGTCCTGAAGTCTGGCTCGTCGCCCTCGGCAAACCGGATGCCCTCCACCCATAGGTCCTGGTAAAAGCCGGACACATAGGTCGCGCCGTCGATGACGATGCTTTCCGGATCCCGATACTGCGGCAGCAGGGAACAGGCGGGCATGAGCAAGACGGCCAGCGCTAGAAGGGGCATTGATGGCCAGCCTTCGGAGTGCGCTTTCTTCCGCGTCGTTTTCGCCATGGGACGGAGGTCGCCTGGTTTCATCTGTTCCTTATATATCCTGACCGATTTCTCGATGGAATGCAGGTTCTTCTTCGTTAGCCTAGCGGATGGGGGGACTCGTATTTTAGGAAGCCGACGGAGCAGGATCCCTCACGTTCGGAAGGAAGGACCACAGTTCCTTAGAGACAAACCGGGACGGGATGGGAAGGAGCCAACGGGTCTTTTCGTGGCTTTCCCCATGGCCAAGTTTTTCCCCCGCTATTCCTGTTCGTTTGCCTCTTCTATATAAGGCACTGCCCCAAGACGGCAGGAGAAGATGCGGAGAACCGCCTCGACCTTATCGGTGCGGAGGGGTTTCTCCCCCTTCTCCAGATCGTGGATGAACTTCGCCGAGACCCCTGCGTAAAGCGCCAGATCCTCCTGCCTCAGGCCGTTCTTCTTCCGCATCTCCCGGACGGCCTTCCCGAGTGGTGCGTGTCGAATCTCACTCATCGGTTAGATTTTAGGTGTCTTTAGATTGGATTCAACAATATCTCACTCATCGGTTATATTTTCTGAGTCAAATTGAAAATTGGGTAGAATTTTAGACCGAAAGGTTAGATTTCGTTGTTGCTTGGGTGTTCCTCCGCCTTTCTGCGTCGCATTGTTTTTGTTTGCTATCTATATCTAAGGGCGAAGACAATTGATGGGCACGATGTCCACTCCATCAGGGTCGCGGTACATGAAGCCGTGGCTGGTAAGGATCATGAGGAACCTTGGCGGCGCGATCCCGTTGCGCGCTATCTTCTCTTGGAAAGCGAGCAGCGTCCTTTTTGCCTCATCGATGTTCTTGGAGTTGCAGATCCTGATTTGGATGGCCCCGTATTCCAGGCGGCTGTTGGTAAGGATTCCGTCGACCCTGAGTCCGGAAGAGTCGCGGTAGCGCTGGATCTCGGTCCCGAAGTCCGCTGCGTACTCCTCTAGCTCATGGAAGGCGAAGTCATGAAAGAAACCGTCGAACAAGGCAAAGTCCCGGAGGAGCTGCTCCGGGCCGATCCCTAGCGCGGCACAGGCGATCGAAGTGTCGGCGAAACGGTAGGAAGGCGAGGTTATGGCGCGGACGGTGCTTTTCAAGCGTGGAGCCCAGGATTCCACCTTGCGGATCAGGAGCAGGCTCTCGAGGGCGCGGCGATAGGAGGCAAAAGTCTTCCTCATCCAGCCGTGGCGCTAGTCCGGAAGAACGGATTTCCGCGGCCATCCGGCTGGCCCTCGCCTCCTTACCTATGTTCCTGGCCATGGCGATCAGGACGAGGCGGAGCGTCTCCATGCTTCTTCCCTTGAGGAAGGGGGCGGCTTCCGGAAAATACGGCTCCCCGGCCAGGAGTCTCCGGACGTGCGACCGGGTCCTGTGGATGTTGCTTGCCATGTCCTTTCCCATGGAGAAGGGCCATCCTCCCCGGCATATGGCTTCGGCGAGGCGGGGGAGCGCCATGGGGTTCTCCTCCGGCGCAAGGAGCGGGATGTTGGCCTTGCCGTCCATGAGTTCCTCAAGGGAGACGAGGCCCAGGGATTTCTTCGTGTCGAAGAGGGTCGCGGTCCCGAGGTCCAGGGTCGCCATCCGCCCGGCTCCGCAATGGAGGATCCGCTTAGGCTCGGCGGGAAGCGTGCTTTGGGTGATGATGTATTTCCCGAAGACATACTCTCGGTCCAAATCCGCCTTGATGTGGTTCCAGATGTCCGGTGCCATCTGCCATTCGGAGATGAGGCGAGGCTTTGGGCCCAGGAGCAGGGAGGCAGGATCCGATCGGGCGTATAGGAGGGAAGATTCCGTGTCCATCCGGAATTCGGAGAGAGCGTACTTGCGCGCAAGGACGCGCTTCCCCACACCCTTGGGACCACGGATGACCACGCATCCGCAGGAACCGAGCAAGTCCCTCATGGCAAGATCCGCCCTTTCCCTCGTGAACTCCATCCCGCAGGGCGTTTTCGTCCCTTGCTTTCCCATGGGGAAATCATAGACGAGGGGATGATTTTCGAGCATTGGAATGGGGATAATCTTATTGGCGAACCGGATAGATTATGCAGGGATGACAGGATGATTTATGTGAGGGAAAACGAATCTGTGTGCTTTTTCACAACGCATCTGTGCGGTGGAAAACCCACAACATTCGCGGTCCTTAGGGAAGGTTCGAACGAGGAAAATCCACCAAAGAAGGGGAGTTCTGTGTATTTTCTCCGCCAAAAGAGGCGAAACGAGGTCTTACTCTTCCGTTCCCGAATGCTCCTCGTAGGCCTTGATCTGCTCGTCGAGCCCGAGCTCCTGGAACTGGGTCATGTATAGGTTGTGGTAGACCCCGCCCTTCCTCGCCATGAGGGAGCGGTGGTCGCCGTCCTCGACGATCCTCCCTTGGTCGATGACGATGATCCTGTCGCAATGGACGATCGTCGAGAGGCGGTGCGCGATGGAGATGCTCGTCCTTCCCTTGAGGATGCGGAGGAGGGAGTCCTGGACCTCGCGCTCGGTCTCCGTGTCGATCGAGCTCGTCGCCTCGTCGAGGATGAGGATCTTCGGGTCCCTCACGAGGGCGCGGGCGAAGGAAAGGAGCTGCTTCTCGCCCTGGGAGAGCTGGCTCCCCCCGTCCTCCACGAGGGTGTCGTAGCCCTTGGGGAAGGCCATGATCTTCCCGTCGATCCCGGCGATCGAGGCGGCCCTCCTCACCTCCTCCAGGGTCGCGCCTTCCTTCCCGTAGGCGATGTTTTCGAAGTAGGTGCCCGTGAGGGCGAAGGGGGACTGCTGGACGTAGCCGATCTCGTGATGGAGCCAGTGGAGGGGCCTTTCCCTCACGTCGACCCCGTCGAGGAGGATCCTTCCTCCCGTCGGCTCGTAGAAACGGCAGAGCAAGTTCACCAGGGTCGTCTTTCCCGACCCCGTCTCCCCGACGATCGCGAGGCTCGTCCCTTTCTCGACATGGAGGTCCAGGGGATGGATGACCTCGACCCCGTTCGCGTAATGGAAGCTGACGTTATCGAAGAGGATATCGCCCTCCGCGCGGGGGAGTCCCTGGAGGGGCAGGGGGGATAGGGGAGTGCCGTACTTCCTGACGATCTCCGGGGAATCCCTCACCTCCGGCTCCTCGTCGAGGAGCTGGCCCACCTTCTCCGCGCCGGCCTGGGCGCTCATGATCTCGCTGGCGAGCTCGGAAAGGGACTGGAGGGGGTTATATATGTTCCCGACGTAGGTGACGAAGAGGACGATCGTCGCCGAGAGGGCGATCATCTCCTCCGCGTCCTCCCCGTTCTGGATCATGAGGATCCCGGCGAGGACGAGGATCGCCGTCGTGAGGCTGCTGAAGAGCTGGAGGGTGGGGGTCAGGTAGCTGTTGAGCCTCGAGGCGCGGAACCTCTTCCGCTCGATGTCCCCGACGATCCGCTCGGCCTCCTCGCCGATCTCGCGCTCGACGGAAAGGGTGCGGATGGTCTTCGCCCCGTTGATGACCTCCGCGAGCCAGCCGACGAAGTGGGAGTAGGCGCTCCTGGCCGTCCTCCAGCGGACGAGGAGGGCCTTCTGGAGGGGAGGGAGGACCAGCATGAGGAGGGGGACGGTGCATAGGACGAGGAGCGCGAGCTCCCAGGACCGGGCGAACATCGAGAAGAGGGTGAAGAGGATGTCGAAGAGGCTCCAGAACCCGTTCAGGGCCTGGTTGCTCAAGGTGTCCCCGAGCGAGGCGGTGTCGCTGTTCATCCTTGCGATGAGCCAGCCCGAGTTCACGCGGTCGAAGTAGGAGAAGCTCAGCTCCTGAACCTTCCGGAAGCAGTCCCTCCGTAAGTCCGTCATCACGTAGAGGGAAAGTACGTTCGAGAAATAGAAGTTCACGAAGACGGCGCAGGAACGAACGAGAATTGCAGCGATTTCCAGCACAAGGAACCCCCAGAAGGGGATCGCTACCTCCCATGCCCCTTCGATGAGGGAAAGCTGGAGGGTCACGTCCATGAGGGAGGTTCCGTCGAGGGGGGCGGTTCCCAGGCCTGATGTCGCCTCGATGACGGCGGCGTTCATCATCGGGACGAGGTAGGCGTCGTAGAAAGAGGTCAGGAGCATCCCCGTGACGACGAGGAGGATGAGGCGCCAGTGGCGGAGGGCGTAGCGACCGATCTTCCCCCAGATCCGGAAGTTCACCTTTTCCGGAAGACGTTCTTCCTCAAGGGCCATCAGACCATCTCCTTCTGGATCGCCGCGGTATGCGCGTACTCGCCCCCGAGAGCGAGAAGTTCCTCATGCGTCCCCATCTCCTTGATCCGCCCGTCCTCGAGCATGAGGATGAGGTCGGCGTCCTGGGCGGTGCTGATCCTATGGGTGACGATGAGGAGGGTAGAGCCGTCCTCCCTCTTCCGGAGGTTCTGGCGGATGTTCCTGTCGGTGACCGTGTCCACGGCGGAAAGGGAGTCGTCAAAGATGAGGACGCGCGGCCTCGCCAGGAGCGTCCTCGCGATCGCGACCCTTTGCTTCTGCCCGCCGGAAAGGGACATGCCCCGCTCGCCGACCTGCGTGCGGTAGCCGTCCTTGAAGGCGAGGATCGTGTCGTCGATCGACGCGGCCCTGGTCGCCTCCCGGATCTCTTCCTCCGGGGCGTCCATCCGGGCGAGGAGAAGGTTCTCCTCGATCGACTTGCTGAAGAGGAAGGGGTCCTGGAGGACGGGGACGACCATCCTCCTGAGGTAGTCCTTCCGGATGTCGCGGAGAGGGACCTCGTCCAGGTAGATCGTCCCCTCGGTCGGCTCGTAGAGCCTCGTGAGGAGGAGGGAGAGCGTGCTTTTCCCGCTTCCGGTCCGGCCCATCACCGCGAGCGTCTTCCCGGCGGGAAGGGCGAAGCTCACCTCGTGGAGCACCTCCTCGTCCCCGTCCTCGTAGCGGAAGGAGACGCCCTCGAAGCGGATCGCCCCCTTGATCGCGGGGGAGATGCCGCTCGTCCTGTCTTCCATCGGCGCGTCCAGGATCTCGCGGAGGCGGTCGGCGCTCGCCATGTACTGGCCCATGTTGGAAAGGGAGGTCGCCACCTGGCGGACCGGCCACACCACCATGTTCACGAAGAGGAAGCTCAATACGATCGTCGAGGCATTCACCTCGCCCAGGAAGGCGAGATACACCCCGACCCCGAGGGCGAGCGCGTTGCTCCCGAAGGCGAAGATGTCGCTGGAGGCAAAGAAGAAGGAGGCCCACCTCCGCCAGAGGAGGTACTTCCCGGAGTAGTCGGAAAGATAGCCCTCGAAGCCGTCGATCTCCCTCCTTTCGGTCCCGAAGGCGCGGACGAGCCTCGCGGAAAGGAGGTTCTCGTTCACCCTTCCCGTGAGCCTCGCCTCGGAGTCGTCCGTCTGCCGGTAGAGGGAGCGGACCTTCTTCATGAGGAAGAAGCTATAGAGGATCATGAAGGGGAGGAGCCCCAGCGTGGCGAGCATCATCTTCCAGGAAAGGGAAAGGAGGACCGCGCCGGAAAGAAGCACCATCCAGAAGGAGTAGTTGAAGTTCGAGACGTCGCCGATCATGAAGCGCCGGAGGACGTCGACGTCCCTGGTGCATGTCTGGAGGATGTCGCCGGCCCGAACCTTCTTGTAGAAGGAATAGGGGACTCCCTCGAGCTTCCGGAAGAGGACGCGCTGCATCGAGCCGTTCACGTAGGCGATCGCGTAGCTCCGGAGCCACATCCTGAGGAAGTTCACGAGGCCGAGGACGACCGCGGTCACCACGAGCGCGGTCGGGAGGATCGCCAGGCGGTGCTCCAGGAGATACTCGTTCCCGGAGCCTCCGGTGATGAGCCAGACGACCCAGTCCTCGAGGAAGTTCGCCTTCGCCAGCTCCTCCGCGCCCTGGATGGCGTCGATCACCACCTTGGTGAGGAAGGTCATGAACACCTGGAAGAAGATCTGGACCACCTGGACCAGGAGCTGGGCGAGGTAGGCCCTCCGGTGCCCTTCGGAGAGCTCGTAGCACGTCTTCCAGAGCGTTCCCATCTGGAAAGGAATTCTACCCTAATCGTGCATAAGAGAGGCAGGGGGAGGGCGGAACCTCGTCCACTTCGTTCCTGAGGCCCTGAGGCACATTCGTCGAAAGCCGTGAATTAAGGCGGGGTCTGCATGATTCCCAGAATCCCGAATTCACCTCAATCTAAGCAAAAATCGGCAAAAAACCCACCAAATTCTGGATAAATCACAAGGGCATAACTTGGTTTTCGCCCTCTCAAAGTATGGAATGGGCGTTAAAATCGCAACATGAGATACGAACCGGTCAAAGGGCATACCCACCGCCTTGTCCTCGACAAGGAGGACTCCGACATCCTTGAGGACTTCGCCTATATCGACTTTAAGGACGACGAGATCTGGACGCATCTGTCCAGTCTTGCGGAGAAGGAGGACTGGTCCGGGGGAGAGGGTGACAAGTCCTCGCCTTACTACAACCTAATCGGATACATCTACGGGACCTATTCGAAGGTCGCCCGGGAGGGAAAGGTCCTCGCCTCCCTTTTCCCCGGCCATCCCGAGAACGACTGGTGCGCCTTCAACACGGGGCTATTCACCGCGAAGGGCACCGCGATCCACGGGCTCCTCGAGCCGAATCCCGGCGCACGGAAGGACTACCGGAGGAGGAAGTGGAAGCTCCGGGAGTTCTGTGAGGAATACGACCTCGCCTGGTGTGGGGGCTTCGACCCCGTCCCGGAGAGGGCGAACTACTTCGAGCACCCCGAGGAGTTCTTCTTCAATCCGTCCCTCGTCCCCGCGATCAACGCGGAGCATATCCTCGAGGAAAGCCATCTCGAGCGTCTTCCGGAAAGCTGGAAGGGCCTCACCGAGGAGGAGCAGGCCGCGCAGCTGAAGGCCGCCGTCGAAAGGACCCTCCGCGCCCTCCAGGGGGACTACCGGCTCGCCATCCCTCAGTGGTACCTCGGGCAGTTCATCAACTTGCTCGGTCCCGTCTACTTCGGATCCTTCCGAAGGGGCAGGAAGCCCGACGCGGCCCTCGTCATCAGCAAGAACCCCTACGGGAACATGTACCAGCTCCGGACGATCCTCACCCTCCCGATGGCCTACAAGAACGCCCGTCTCATCGGGCGGCTCGACGGCACGTGGCTCGATCCCTCGTGCAAGGAATAGGGGCGGGGGCCTAGCCTCCCGGCCGTTTCGCCTGGGTCTCGATACCCCTTCTCGGAAGGGATGCCCCGTCTTGACGAGGGAAGCTCCGGGCTTTGGATCAGGCGTGCTTCCCGAGGCGTTTCCCATCATCTGCCACCCAGCGCATGCGCGGCCGCGGACACCTTGACTTTTAACGACGGAAGTGCACAATAACCCTGCCTCTCGCGATGGGTGTGTCGCCGGAAACGGAGTGTACGCGCCGGGAGGCGTTTTTTATTCCTTTTCCTTTTGGAAATCAAGGCATCCACATATTCATCGTCCACAGGGGACATCCGGTAGTTGGAATAGCGCTCTTTGGTGAAGGCCGTTTTCCTGTCTTCCTCGATCTTCTTTCTGATGTATGCCACGGAACCATCCCCTGCCTTTTGGTTTTTGGATAGGGCGTGGTTCTTGTGTTTCCTTCCCTTCGTTTTCTTGTGCGTGAGGCCTAGATAGAGGTAGCTGCCCCTTCTTGCCCCGATGATATAGGAGGGATGAACACCGTTCTTTGTCCGGTGGCCCCGGAAGTGCCTCATCCTTCTGTCTTTGCAGAACCCCATGGCGGCATCGCCCTCCTTGCCTTACTTATAGGAAACAACCGCCGTATCCTGCCCTGGGGGCCTGCTCCATGAGAGTCCAGGACCCCCCTTCCAGAGCTTTTCCTGGTAGCGCTTTCCGAAAGACTATTGACGAATCCTGGGGAAAGCGTTTTCATATGGATGTGGGAACGTGCCCACATGGCACGGGAAGGAGATTCCATGAAAAAACACGCCTTGCTTCCGCTGGTAATGGCCAGCATGTTCGCCCTCGCGGCCTGCGGCACGGACGAGGGGGACATCCTCACCTCCGTCTCGATCGACGAGAGCGGCAACTCTCACATCGTCACCACCAAGATCATCAACGTCTGGGTCCACAAGAGCGAGTCCGAGGACGAAGGGAAGATCTACAAGGCCATCATGGACCGCTTCAACGAGGCAGGCGTCACGACCGCCTCGGGCGACCAGGTCCGGATGACCATGGAGTTCCTCGGCACCAACATCGAGAACCGCATCAGCGCCGCCCTCGTCACGGGCGGGCTTCCCGACATCCTCGCCGTCGACTCCTCCGAGGTCGCCGGCAGGGTCCACTACGAGATCCTCCGCTCCATCGACGACTACGTCGAGGAAGGCGACGTCTCCGACTACGTCGACTCCGTCATCGAGCAGGGCACCATCGACGGGAAGCTCTACACCCTGAGCGCGATGGAAGCCCCCGGCGGCCTCTACTACAACAAGGACATGCTCAGGAAGGTCGGCTACACGGACGCCGACTTCGGGACCCTCGAGAACCCCTGGAGCTGGAAGGACGTCCACGAGGCCCAGGAGAAGCTATACGAGGCCGGGGAGAAGTACGAGATCGCCCTCCACAACGGCTTCGGCACCGACGGGGACATGTACTTCTACTCGCCCCTCGTCTATAGCGCCGGCGGCTCCTTCGGGGAGGACGGCGGCGTCGAGGAGGCCCTCACGAGCGAGGCCTCGATGAACGGCATCCGCCAGCTCGAGCCCTTCTACGACACCGAGGGCCTCAAGGCCAACGAGCGCTGGATCTACCAGGGCACCAACGACCTCGCCTTCGTCCAGGGGCAGATCCCCTTCTCGATCTACGGCCCCTGGGACGTGAGGACGATCGCCAACGACTACCAATCCTTCCAGAACAGCTACGGCATCATGCCCTACCCCGTCTACGAGGACGAATCGGGCAATAAGTCCGAGCGCGTCTCGATCCCCTGCGGCTCCTACGGCTTCGGCATCACCAGGGACTGCCGCGACGAGAAGATGGACGCCGCCGTCGAGGCCCTCCTCTTCCTGACCGGGAAGGAGGCGAGCGAGGAGCTCTACTACGGCATCGGCACCTACCCGACCAGCAAGGAGTCCCTCGCTTCGATCCCCGAGCTCGCCCAGGGCCCGGCGAAGGTGCTCGCCGATAGCCTCGAGGCCAACGAGTACACCCGCCCGAAGCAGGTGAAGTACCCGCAGCTCCGCGAGGCCTACGCCTCGATCCTCACCTACATGCTGAACATGCAGTACCACGCCAGCGACTACGACCTTGAGGCCTACGTCCGCGAGCAGGCCCAGATCGTCGACCGCGACCAGATCGCCTAAGGCCGCCATGCAGATCGAGAACATCGTCGATCGCCGGCGGCCCGGCCACTTCCGGTTCCTCGGGAAGGAGTACGAGATCCGCGAGTCCTTGACGGCCTGGGGCTTCATGGCCCCGGCCTTCCTCCTCGCGCTCGTCTTCATCTTCCTCCCGATGCTGATCTCCATCCTCTTCGCCTTCACCAACGCGAACATGATGACGATCAACCGCTTCGACTGGGTCGGCTTCGACACGATCGCCCGCGTCTTCGAGGACCCGCGCGTCGGGGAAGCGCTCCGGAACACGCTCTACTTCGTCGTCGGGGTCATGCCGCTCCAGTTCGGGACCGCCCTCGGGCTCGCCCTCATCCTCAAGCACGTCATCCACGGGAACAAGATCCTCCGCTGGGCCTTCTTCTGCCCGGTGATGCTCTCTCTCGCGGTCACCTCGATGCTCTGGATGAACCTCCTCAACACGCGGGAGGGGCTCATCAACACCCTCCTCCTCGCGATCGGGGCGAACCCCGTCGCCTGGCTGGAGAACCCGAACACCGCGATGCCCTGCATCATCTTCGTCTCCGCCTGGCAGGGGGCCGGCTACCAGATGCTCATCCTCCTCTCCGCCCTCCAGAACATCCCCAAGGAGCAGTACGAGGCCGCCGAGATCGACCGCGCCTCCAAGTGGCGCCAGTTCCTCAACGTCACCCTCCCCGGCATCAAGCCGACGATGGTGTTCGTCTTCATCACGATGCTCATCGGCGCCTTCCGCATCTGCGTCCAGCCGATGCTCATGACCCCGGGAGGCCTCAACGGCGCCACCATGACCATGAGCTACTTCATCTACAACCAGGCGCAAGAGTTCGGGAACTTCGGCTATAGCTCGGCCGTCGCCCTCGTCTACACCTTCCTCATCGCCACCGTCTCCCTCCTCCTCCGGAAGGTCATGGGAGGGGACAACCAGGAGTAAGCATGGAAAAGCAGGACTGGAACGTCATCGCGCCCCTCCATAAGGAGCGCCGCCTTCCCTCGGGGAAGCTCGTCCTCAAGAAGGCCCTCATCTTCCTCGGGTGCCTCTTCCTCGCCTTCCTCTTCCTCTTCCCGGTCATCTGGATGGTGAGCAATTCCTTCAAGGACAACGACACCGTCTTCGCCCAGATGGGCTCGATCCTCACCTTCTTCCCGCCGAGCTGGAATATCGCCGAGTGGTTCGTCAGCTACGCGAAGCTCTTCGACCAGTTCGAGAACTTCGGCCGCTCGATCCTCAACTCGATCATCTACTGCTCGGTGACGATCGCGATGGTGCTCCTCATCAACAGCCTCGCCGGCTATGCCCTCGCCCGCTTCCATTTCCCGGGCGGGAAGACGATGACCACCGTCATCCTCATCCTCATGATCGTCCCGGTGGAGACCTCGGTCGTCCCGACCTACCTCATCCTCTACTACCTCGGGCTCCTCACCGAGCCCCTCAACGTCGTGGGCTACCTCCTCCCGGGCTTCGCCTCCCTCATGTACACCTACATGTTCCGCCAGTTCTTCCTCTCGATGCCCGTCGAGATCGAGGAGGCGGCCAGGATCGACGGCTGCAGCAGGGTCGGCGTCTTCTTCCGCATGATCGTGCCCCTCAGCGCCCCCATCTTCGCCACCGTCGGCATCTTCACCTTCATGGGCCAGTGGAACGAGTACCTGAGCGCCCAGCTCATCATGCAGAACGAGCAGTACTTCCCGCTCCAGTACTACCTCCAGATCATCAACAACTCCAACCCCCGCGACCTCGGGATGGTCATGGCCGCCCTGACCTTCAGCACCATCCCCATCGCCCTCGTCTACGTCTTCTGCCAGAAGTACATCGTCGAAGGAGTGAGCTTCACCGGGCTCAAGTAGAGATATGAAGAACAAAAAGACCATCCCCCTCCTCCTCGCCCTCGCCCTCCTCTCCTCCTGCGGCCCCACGGGCCCAGGGAGCGAGGGAACGGGCTCCCAGGGAGGGGACTCCTCCTCCGAGCCCGCCCCGGGCCCGACGCTTGACAACGTCCTCGCCCATTTCACCTTCGACGAGGACGGGGAAGGGGACATCCTCGAGGAAACGGGGAACGTCGGGGACATCCACTGCTCCTACCGGGGCGAGAGCTCCGAGACCCTTCCTAGCGCCCGCCACGTCTCCTTCCGCGAGGGGATCCGCGGGGAGGCGATGCTCTTCGACGGCTACAGCACCTACGGGACGAAGTCGGGCTACGAGTTCGCCTACTCGGGGACGGGTTTCTCCATCTCCTGCTGGATCGCGCCCAGGACCTACAACTACACGGGCGCCAACGACAAGAACGTCGACACGCTCCAGGGCATCGTCTCCCAGTACTTCCGCTCCGGAAGCCTTTCCTACGGCTACACCCTCGGCTACGCCAGGGAAGGGAAGCTTTGCTTCGCGATCGGGACCGACAAGGGATGGTACGAGCTCTGGGACGACTTCGATCCCCTGGTCCAATACGAATGGAACCACGTCGCCGCCACCTTCGACGGGACGGAAGGGACGATGTCCCTCTACCTGAACGGCCTTTCCGTCGGGACGATGACCCTTCCCGAAGGAGCGATCCTCCAGACGATCCAGGACAGCGACTTCTACATCGGGAGGAACTCCGTGACGAGCACGGACGCCAACTGCATGAAGGGCGTCCACTCCGGGCTCATGGACGAGCTCGTCCTTACGAGCGACTCCCTCAGCGCCCAGGAGATCCGCTCCCTCTACCAGGCGGGCCTCGTGGACGGGGAGAGGAAGGAGCTCCCCCTCGAGGACGTCTACCTCGAGAATTCCCTTCAAGACGACCTCGAGCGCCCGCAGTTCCACGCCGGACCCCTTGAGCACTGGATGAACGAGCCGCACGCGCCCTTCTACTACAACGGGCTCTACCACCTCTTCTACCAGAGCAACCCGAACGGGCCCTACTTCAACGGGGCCCAGGGCATCAACTGGGGCCACATGACCTCGCCCGACCTCGTCACCTGGACCAACCATAAGGAGGCCCTCCAGCCTGAGAAGGGCACCGTCGCCCCCGACGGGCTCTGGAGCGGAGGCTCCCTCATCGCGAAGGACGGGACGCCCGCGCTCCTCGTGACCGCCGGGGACTACGCCCATCCCGGGATGGTGAGCAACCAGAACGTCGGCATCGCCTTCCCCAAGGACCTCTCCGACCCCTACCTGACCGAGTGGGAGCTTTCTGACCGCCTCGCGATCGAGCAGCTCCCGGGCCAGGGCCGCGGAGGCGAGTTCCGGGACGCCAACGTCTACCAGGACGGGGACGACTACTACCTCGTGATCTGCTCGGGGGACGAGGGCAGCTCCCGGGGCACCGCCCTCATCTACCACACGAACGCCAGCAAGGAAGACTACCTCTACGACTGGGAGTACAAGGGCCACGTCTTCGACTACCTGAACAACGACGCCCGCTTCGGGACGAGCTGGGAGCTTCCTTGCCTCCAGCCGCTCCCCGACGAGAACGGGAACCCCTCGGGGAAGTTCATCTTCCTCATCTCGCCCGCCCCGGCCTCGACCGCCGACAACAACGTCATCTACTGGACCGGGACCTTCGACAAGGGAAACTGCCGCTTCCTCCCCGACCATCCCGACCCCAAGAGGATGGACTACGGGCGGAACGTCTTCACCGGACCCTCGATGATGGTCAACGAGGAAGGGGAGGCCCTCATCTTCTCGATCATGCAGTCCCAGCGGGACGCCTCGAAGCTCGCCAGCTCCGGCTGGTCCCATAACGTCGGGCTCGTGCGCTCCCTCTACTACGACAGCGCCCGCCAGGACCTCGGGATCCGCTTCGCCGGGGACTGGGGGAACCTGGCCGGCGAGACCATCTACGAGATGGAAGGGGCGACCGCGACCGCGGTGAACGAGGCCCTTTCCGCCTTCGACGAGGACATGTACCGCCTCCGCCTTGAGATCAGCTCCCTCCAGGAGCCCTTCGAGCTCCGCCTTCGCATGAGCGATTCCGGCGAGGAGGCGACCATCCTCCGGGCCGATCCTTCCTCGAGGACCGTCTCGATCGACACGAACATGAACCGCGGGAACGGCCAGACGAGCGCCGCCGGGCTTTCTAGCGGCGAAGTCTCCTCCCTCGGCTCCCTCGCCCTCGACCTCTTCGTCGACCGCTCGATGGTCGAGGCCCTCTTCAACGAGGAGAAGACCATCAGCGCCCGGAGCTACCCGGGCGAGAAGGGCGCCGGGCGCCTTGAGATCAGCTCTTCGGGAGCTATGACCATCGACAAGATCCTCATCGAGAGGATCGCGCCTCTTCCCTGGGAGGTGCGCTGATGAATTCCCGAAGGGGGGCGCTCCTCCTTTCCCTCGCCCTCCTCCTTCCCTCCTGCGGGGGAGGGGAAGGCTCCCTTTCCTCCTCCTCTTCCGGAAGCGAGCCCCCCGCCCCCGCGGGGGACGCCCTCGCCTTCGAGAACGCGGGCTTCGAGTACGGGAACCTCGCCGGCTGGGTTGCGGAAGGGGATGCCTTCCCTGCCACCGCCATCCAGACCGACAGCCCCGGGGACAGGACGCTCCGCCACATCGAGGGGGACTTCTACCTCGACGGCTTCGTCGCGAACGGCGACGGGGCCACGGGCACCCTCCTCTCGCCCCTCTTCGAGGTGACCTCGCCCCGCCTCACCCTCCTCCTCGGGGGAGGGAAGGACCCTTCCCTTTGCTACGTCGAGATCCTCGACGAGGAGGGGAACTCCCTCCTGAAGAAGGGGAACGACCTCTTCTACTCGCCGATGCCCACCGACAGGCTCTACCGCCAGGCCATCGACCTTTCCGCGCATGCCGGGGAGATGGTGCGGCTCAAGATCGTGGACGCCGACGCGGGGAGGGACGGCTGGAACCACCTCCTCGTCGACGACATCCGCCTCGGGGAGGAGCTGCCTCTCATGGACGGGACGCCCATCGGGGACGCCAACCTCTTCCAGGAGGCGATGAAGGGGACGGTCCCGGATCTCTACCGCCACAAGTACCACCTCATGCCTTCCTATGGCTGGATGAACGACCCGAACGGCTTCCTCTTCGACGGGGAGAAGTTCCATCTCTTCTACCAGGCCAACCCCTACGCTGCCACCTGGGGCAACATGTCCTGGGGCCACCAGACGAGCAAGGACCTCATCCACTGGGAGGATGAGGGGATCGCCATCACTCCGGACTCCTCCTACGACAGGAACGGCTGCTTCTCCGGGGGCGCGGCGATGGTGGGAAGCACCATGCGCCTCCTCTACACCTCCGTCGGGGAGGGGAACCGGCAGGAGCAGGCGGTCGCCACCTCCTACGACGGGGGCCGGACCTTCGCCAAGACGAGCCGGAACCCCGTCATCACCAGCGGCATGTCCTACGGCTCCCGCGTCACGGACTTCCGCGACCCCTACGTCTTCGAGAAGGACGGGAAGTACTACGCCCTCGTCGGCGGGAAGCTCGAGGGCACGGGAAGCCAGATCCTCCTCTACGAGTCCGAGGACTTCCTTGACTGGAAGGGCGTCGGGGTCGCCCTCTCGAGCCCCTTCACCGGGAACGGGATGTTCGAGTGCCCCAACGTCGCCTTCTTCGGCGAGAAGGCCGCGATCATCGCCTCCCCCCAGGGAGTGCGGGACCAGGACCCCATGAGCTACCAGAACGTCCACTCCGTCGCCTACGAGGTCGGGACGCTCGACCTTGGCACAGGGAAATTCCAGAGGGACTCTTCCGAGGAGCGCTGGGAGGAGCTCGACAAGGGCTTCGACTTCTACGCGACCCAGGTCGTCCAGCACGAAGGGAGGAACATCCTCCTCGCCTGGATGAACCACTGGTCCCGGGGCATGCCCACGAGCGCCTACGGCTGGTGCGGCGAGGCGACCCTCCCCCGGGAGCTCGAGCTCCGGGACGGGATCCTCTACCAGCATCCCATCTCCGAGATCTACGGCTATTTCGGGGAAGCGGCCCTTGTCGAGGACCTCGTCCTCGATGACGCCTCCCAGGACCTCGGGACCCCGGGGAACTGCCTCTCCTTCAAGGCCCGGATCGACGTCTCGGAGCTTCCCTCCCACGGGCGCGCGGGCTTCCGTCTCTTCGAGGGCGAGGGCGAAAGGACCCTCCTCTACTACGACAAGGCGCTGGGCGCGCTCGTGATGGACCGCCGCGAGAGCGGCCTCCATATCAGCGAGGCCGACGGGGACGCCCCCGAGGGGATCCGCTACTGCCCCGTCGAGCCCGACGAGGAGGGGGTCATCGAGCTCGAGTGCTTCCTCGACGTCAGCTCCCTCGAGGTGTTCGTGAACGGGGGGCGCTACACCATGACCGGCCTCGTCTACCCCAAGGAGACGAGCGAGGGCATCTCCTTCTATAGCGAAGGAGGGAAGAGCACCCTCCTCGAGTATGAGAAAAGCGACATCCTCGTATGAAAAAGGAAACCTATTACCCGCGCCCCCGCCTCCATCTCGTCGCCCACGAGGGCTGGATGAACGACCCGAACGGCTTCCTCAAGGCCTTCGGGAAGTACCACCTTTTCGGGCAGAGCAACCCCCTTTCCTGCTCCTTCGGCAGGATCCGCTGGGCCCACTACGTCTCGGAGGATCTCTTCCATTGGGACTACCTCGGTGACGCCCTCCTCCCGGAGGAGCCCTACGAGCTCCCGCTCGGCTGCTTCTCCGGAAGCGCCATCTTCCTCGACGGGAAGATGCACCTCTACTACACCGGGGCGTCCGAAGGGGCCCAGAGGCAGTGCCACGCCGTCTCCTCGGACGGGATCCATTTCGAAAAGGACCCCCTTAATCCCCTCATCGGAGAGGAGGAGCTCCCCCCGGACTACCTCGTCAACGACTTCCGCGACCCCAAGGCCATCCTCCATGAGGGGAAGGTCTACCTCCTCCTCGCCGCCAAAAGGAAGGACGGGGACTCGGCGATCCTCCTCTTCGAGGGGAAGGATCCCTCCGCCTTCTCCTTCAAAAGCGAGATCTACCGCCTCCATAACCCCTCCGGCGGGATGATCGAGTGCCCCGACTTCCATTTCCTCCCCGGGGAGGGAAATAAGGGAATCCTCATCCACTCCGTCCAGTACTGGAAGGAAGGGGACAGGAGGAAGTGGCAGAACGTCCACTCCAACCGCTACGTCCCCGGGACGCTCGACCTCGAGGAAGGGACCTTCCTCCCCGAGGGCGAGTGGGACGAGGTCGACCAGGGCTTCGACTGCTACGCCTTCCAGACCCTGAGGGACGGGGAAAGGACCCTCGCCGTCTCATGGGAGGGGATGTGGGACAGGAACTATCCGAGCGAGAAGGACGGCTACGCCGGCTGCTTCACCGCCGTCCGCGAGCTCTCCCTCCTGGAAGGGAAGCTGATCCAGAGGTTCCCCGGGGAACTGGAAAGGCTCGCCCGCTCCCGCGTCCACCTCCCCGGCTTTTCCGGGGAAGGGGAGTTCCACCTCCCCGAGATGGACGGGAACTACCGGCGCCACCGCTTCTCCATAAGGCCCGGGAAGGACACGGTCCTCCGCCTCCTCTCCGGGAAGGGGCACGGGATCGAGATCCGCTTCCTCCAGGAGGAAGGGGAGCTCCTCGTCTCCCGCCTCGGGATGGAGGAGAGCATCGTCGAGGTCGACCATAGCTCCAGCGTCTCGCGCCATCTCCTCCTCCCGGAGGGGATGGAGTCCGTCTCCTTCGACATCTTCCTCGACGGCACCGCCGCCGACATCCTCGTCAACGGGGGGAGGCACAGCTTCTCCCTCCTCTACTACCCGCCCAAGGAGGGGACCCTCGAGTTCCGCCTCCAGGGCGCCTTCTCCATCAGCGACATCGACACGGACATTTTCTAAAAGGAGGTAACCATGAAAGGAAAGTCCATCCTAACGATCCTCATGGCGCTATCCGCGGGGACCCTCGTCCTCGCCGGCTGCGACCAGAAGGGCACCACGTCCACGGGAGGAAGCGAGAGCGATCCCCCCATCTCCGGGAGCGAGCCTGTCGCCGAGACTCCCAAGGAAATCAAGAACGGCTCCTTCGAGGAGGGCCTCGCCGGCTGGAACACGAGCGGCACCGCCTTCGACGAAGGGGACGTCGTCGATGCCACGGTTTTCCAAGACGGCCAGGCCGTCGTCCGGGACGGCGACCACCACTACGCGGGCGCCACAGAAACCCTCGCGAGCTTCACCGGGACCATGACCTCGGACCCCTTCGAGCTCTCCGGCATCGGCATGCTCGAGCTCCGGATCGGCGCGATGAAGGACAAGGAGAACCTCTACATCGAGTTCTTCCTCGCCTCCGACGCGGAATACAAGAGCCCGCTCTCCTTCAAGAAGAACGGGGGCGAGGAGTCCCTCACGAGGCTCACCAACGACGACTTCGACGGCGTCGGCGTCCTCTCCAGCATGATCGTCAACGTCGTCGACCTCCGCGAGCACCTGGGCGAGGAGATCGTCGTCCGGGTCACAGATAACGCCAGGGGGACGCGCTACGAGGACTACGCCTTCGTCAACCTCGACGGCATCCGCACCATCCAGAACAGCCAGGAGATGGCCGACGCCCTCCAGGAGAGGGAGGACCAGCTCGCCCTCCTCCAGCAGGAGCCGATCGACCAGGATCCCCCGGTGACGGAACTTAGGAACGGCGGCTTCGAGGATGGGCTCTCCTACTGGCTCTCCGTCTCTGGCACCGCCTTCCGCCAGGCGGAGGAGGACCTCCTCTGGGATAGCGACGGGAAGTACTGGGGGACCCGCGACTACTTCGGCGAGGGCGAGAAGTTCCTCACCACCTTCAACAACGAGACCCTCACCGGCACCCTCCGGAGCGAGAAGTTCCTCGTCGAGGACCAGGGCGAGGGGAAGAGCTACGCCTCCTTCCTCCTCGGCGCCGCCGCCCAGGAAAGCTGCTACATCGCGGTGAACGACGGGACCACCGGCCAGGAGATCCTCCGCCAGGGGAACCCCGTCTTCAGCGACCCGGCGCTCGCCGAGGGGCTCGTCCGCTTCTACGTCGACCTCAGCGACCACGTCGGCGAGACCCTCTACTTCACGATTGTCGATAACGCCCCCTCCGGCCCCTTCGGCGCCATCGAGGCGGATGACTTCAAGATCAACCTGAGCCAGCAGGAGGTGGTCGAGGGCATCGCCGCCGACAGGGCCTGGGCCGAGACCTGCCCGGACAGCGTCGCCCAGCCCGCCTACGTCAGCGCCTATAACGGCGGCATCAGCTACCCGCTCGCCGGGGAAGCCCCGACCTTCGTCCACGAGGGCGAGCACGCCTACCAGGTGACGAGGAACCCCGGCGCCTTCGACGCGACGAGCCTCCTCCGCTCCCTCGTGGCCAAGGACGACTACACCGCGACGAGCGCCATCAAGCTGGCGATCGAGTCCGTGACGAAGGACGGGGAGCCCGCCTCCTTCGAGGACTACTCCTCCGTCACGCTCGAGGAAGGGGAATACGTCTTCACCGTGAGCGCCGAGGACGCCTACGGGCAGAAGGCGACCGGGACGGTGCTCGTCGTCTCCGATCCCGACTGGAAGCCCAGCAACACCATCGTCAACGGCGGCTTCGAGACCGGCGACCTCACCGGCTGGACCGTCACGAGCGGTAACGTCAACGTCGACGCCGCCGTCCTCGCCGACCAGGTCTGGTGGGCCGAGAAGGTTCCCTACAACAAGGAAGGCGAGTACCACTTCGACGGCTGGAAGGCCTGCGGGGTCGAGGGGGACGGCTACACCCTCCGCTCCACCGACTTCCTCCTGGGCGGGAGCGGCCAGATCAGCTTCCGCATGGGCGGGAACGCCGCGCGGGTGAACGTCCGCGACGCCGGGACCAACCAGGTCGTCGCCTCCTACTGGAACGACGCCTTCTTCGATGGTGGCGTCGCCTATCCCTCCGTATATAACGGCTCCCGCCTCGCGACGATGACCAAGTACGTCGCCGATCTCTCCGCTCACATCGGGAAGACCCTCTACATCGAGATCCAGGACGCCGTCATCGCAGGCGGCTGGGCCGTCGCCTTCTTCGACGAGATCGTCACCTACTACGAGACGAGGATCACCATCGAGGGCCAGTACGACACGGTCCATGAGGAGTCCGTCGACGGCTCTGAGAGCCGCGACACCCAGATCCCCTGGAGAGCCGCCGCTCTCCTCTAAAGGAGGACACGTATGAAGAAGAGATCCTTGCTGCTTCTCGCTCTCCTCGCCCTTCCCGGAGGGATGTCCCTCCGGGGGGCGGGGGAGCCCCTTCCCGTAAAGGCCGCGGAAGGGGAGATCGTCAAGTCCATCCCCTGGACGAACGAGAACTTTTCCTCCGACGAGTGGGCGTCCCAGGAGGACGAGAACCTCCGGACCGCCGGAGGCTGGAGGGACGTCTCCTGGGGCACCTTCTGGGGGGAAGGGCGCCACTTCAACGCCCTCGGGGACTTCTGCCGCGGGGACAGGAACGAAGCGTGGACCGGGACCATCCGCTCGATCGAATGGGTCCAGGACGAGAGCTGCCCCTACGTCACCTTCACCCTCGGCGGGAACGTGAACGAGGGCTCCTACCTGGAAATCGTGGACGGGGAGGGGAACAACGCCACCACCGACCCCGACGGGAAGATCGTCAACGACTACTTCACCGACCCCACTCTCTCCAACAACATGATCGTCCGCGTCGTCGAGATCGCGGAAGGCTTCTACGGGAAGCCCCTCCACCTCGAGATCCACGACCAGAAGGCCGGGGGCTTCGGGATGGTCAACTTCGGCGCCCTCAGCCCGAACCAGACCGCGGAGGAGGTGTCCGCCACCCTCTGGCAGCACGGCTTCGGGGGACAGGGGGCAAATGCCCATGCCGAGACCGCGGCTAATTCCGACCTCGTCGCCCAGGAGTACATCTGGGGCAAGTACACGGACCCGGCTAACGCCGAGTACGCGCCCTTCATGGAGGATGCTCGGGACATCACCGCGACCTCCGTCGAGGAAGACTTCGAGTCCGGGGAGCTTTCTTCCCTCTGGACCGTCGACCTCAACTACGCGGAGAACCCGGACGGGACCCTCTACTACGACTTCGATCGGAGCAAGGCCGTGAGCGACATCTCCACCATCAGCTGGGTCGAAAAGATGCCCTTCAACAAGGACGGGAACTACTTCCTGAACTCCTGGAACGACATGGGCGGGGCGGCCCACGAGGTCGCCCGCTGGCGCCTCCTCTCCAAGCCCTTCGTCCTCACTGGCACGGGGATCATCCGCGCCAAGATGGGCGGCCATAACGCGAGGCTCAGCCTTTACGCTTATGACGGGGACAAGCCGATGCCAGACGATGTCCCTCTCGCCTCCATGACCCATGAGGAGAAGGGGTATATCTTCAACCTCGACTGCACCCTGGGCGGGAACAACATCACGATGAGGCGCTCCTACCTCGATGCCTCCGAGCACGTCGGGAAGACGGTCGTCCTCGCCCTCGAGGACTTCCGGACCGGCGGGGACTGGGGCCACGCCTTCTTCGACAGCATCTCCACCTCGGTCGAGCTTTCCGAGCTTTCCTCCTTCCCCCTCGAGATCCTCGAGCAGAAGCAGGACGCCTGGGAAGCGCCCCGCGAGTTCGCGGTCCGCTCCGTCTTCTTCGGGAAGGCCGCCGGGGAGTCCTCGGAGGACATCGCCCCCGTCGCGGAGGCCTCGCTCTTCCTCGACCAGTACTTCGCCAAGGCCCGCCCCGCGGGGAACCCCACCTACTGCGAGCTCCCCAAGGAGGACGCCATTCCTCTCCAGGAGGCCTACGAGGCCCTCTCTCCCGAGGCCAAGTCCATCGTCGACCTTAGCGGCGACTATTCCTACGAAGGCTACGACGAGACGGGCGCGATCGACCGGACCCGCCCCATCGAGGAGACGACCGTCGGGGTTTCCATGGAGAACCTCATCGAGAGGATCGCCGGCGAGGCCCCCTCCCCGAGCGCGTTCCGCCCCTTCGGCGGGGAGCATGCGGAGAGCGCCCCCTGGCTCGTCCTCCTCTTCCTTCTTCTTGCCATTTCCTCCGTTTCCGCTTTCATTCTTTATAAGAGGAGGAAGGCTTCCAGGTAAGCCTTCGGGGATATGGCATCGATCATCGACGTCGCCAAGGCCGCCGGCGTGGGCAAGAGCACCGTCTCGCGCTACGTGAGCGGCAAGGGCTATGTCTCGGAAGAGAACCGGGCCCGCATCGAGGAGGCGATCCGGAAGCTCCGCTACGTGCCGAGCACGAGCGGGCGCTCGCTCCGCCTCCAGCGCTCCTACGCGATGGCCATCTGCGTCCCGATGATCACCCACCCCTTCTTCTCCCGCTTCGCCGAGAGCCTCCAGACCGAGCTCTTCCGCCTCGCCGAGGAAGGGGACGGCCGCCTGAACAAGGTGATCATCGTCGCCCAGGACGAGCAAAGGAAGCTCAAGTGGCTCATCGAGCGCCGCCTCATCGACGGGGCCTTCCTCGTGACGCACGAGAAGTTCGACGCCAACGAGTTCGGGGTGCCCATCGTCACCGTCGACCGCCTCATGGGGCGCGCGGTGCCCGTCGTCACCTCGGACAACTACGAGGCGACCCTCCGGGCGCTCCGCTACCTATACGACAAGGGGAGGCGCTCGATCGGCTTCATCGGCGGGCGCCCCTCCCAGCGAAGCGAGGTGCTCCGGCGCTACGACGCCTACTGCGACTTCCTCGAGGAGAAGGGGCTCGCCCCCCATCTTCGCTACCAGGATTACCGGCACGGGGAGGAGATCGAGGTCGCCGAGGGCTTCCTCCGGGAGGAGAAGGGCCTCGACGCCGTCCTCGCCACCTCCGACGCCTTCGCCTTCGCGACCTACCGCGCCGCGATCGAGCTCGGCTACGGGGCGCTCGACATCATCTCCTACGACGGGTGCATGGACGAATGGATCCAGCGCCCCGTCTTCACCTCCATCGTCCAGGACATTCCCGGGATGGCCCGGGCCGCCCTTTCCCTCCTTCTCAAGAAGATCGGCGGGGAGAGCTGCCCCGACTGCCTCGTGGTGCCCACCAGGTTCCGCAAAGGAGAAACCGCATGATCGCCGGCGCCGGAGAGCTCATCGTCGACTGCTTCCAGGAAGGAAGGGAGCTCCGGAGGGAGGCCGGGGGCGCGCCCTTCAACGCGCTCGCTGGGGCCGCCCTCCTCGGGAGCGAGGCCTCCTTCTACGGGGCCGTCGGGGGCGACGTGAACGGGCGCTTCATGCGCGAGAGCATCGCCCGCATCCCCTTCCGGAGGACCTTCGTCGACGTTCTTCCCGACCGCCTCACCACCTACACCGAGGTGCTCGTCAAGGAAGGCGAGCGGAGCTTCCTCTTCCATAACGAGAGGGGCGCCGATCACGTCCTTTCCTTCGACCACTTCCGGAACGTCCTCGAGGAGGGGACCTCCCTCGTCCACCTCGGGAGCCTCTTCCTTCCTTTCCCGGAAGGGAAAAGGTTCCTCGAGGAGACGGTCCGCTACGTGCGGGAGAGGGAAGGGGTCCTCCTTTCCTTCGACGTCAACTACCGCCCTGGGATCCATCCGGAGGGGGAGGGGATGAGGGAGATGTTCCTCCCCATCTGCCATGAGGCGGACATGCTCAAGCTCACCGAGGAGGAGCTCTATCTCCTCACCGGGGAGCAGGACTACGAGAAAGGGCTCCTGGCCCTCGCCAGGCCCGGCCAGCTCCTCGCCCTCACATTGGGGAAAGATGGCTCGATGGCATGCCTGGACGGCAAGATCCTCAAGATTCCCTCGCCCAAGGTGCTCGTCCCGGTGGACACCACCGGGGCCGGGGACGCCTTCATGGCCTACCTCCTCCACGCCTT
The DNA here is from genome assembly GCA_949289845.1 of uncultured Bacillota bacterium. Lineage (GTDB taxonomy): Bacteria > Bacillota_I > Bacilli_A > RFN20 > CAG-826 > UBA4951. The sequence continues at coordinate 494,734 of CASEPN010000001.1, read as the reverse complement.
CGGGGAAAGGAAACCCCGGGACCTAGGGGAAGAGGAGATGAAGGCCATCTTCCTCCGGGCCAACGCCTGCGGGGCCCTCGCCACCCAGGCGAAGGGCGCCCTCGCCTCCTTCCCCCGGAAGGAGGACATCGAAAGGTTCCTCCTCTGATGCGGCTATTCCGCTCGCTCGACCCGGGCTTCGAGAACCCCTCGGAGCGCCTCCTCCCGAAGAACCGCCTCCGCGCCTACTTCGACATCCTCAGGACGCGCTTCGGGACGCTGGTCCTCCTCTCGCTCCTGACCTTCCTCTTCTTCATCCCCTACTACTTCTGGCGGATCTCCTGGGGCGCCTACATGGCGCTTCCTCCCGCCGAGGAGCTCGCCGAGGCGCTCATGCTGGAGCGATCCTTCTGGCTCGAGAGCTTCGGCGCGCTCGTCGAGTGGCCGCTCCTCCTCGTGGCCGCCCTCGGCCTCGGGGGGGCCTTCGAGATCGCCCGGATGCTCAGCTTCCAGGAAGGCGGGATCTTCCTCGGGAAGGACTTCTTCCGGGGACTCAGGGAGAACTGGAAGTCCGCGCTCCTCGCCGGGGGGATCTGGGGCTTCTTCTCGCTCCTCTTCCGGATGTACTCGCGCTTCCTGCCTCTCCTCGGGGTGCCGGGCTGGGGGACGCTCCTCCTCCTCGTGCCCATGGGGCTCCTGCTCCTCCTGGCGCTCATGCTCGCGCTCTACCTCCTCGCCGGGGCGACCCTCTACCGCTTCCGCCTCGGACCGACCCTCAAGAACAACCTCATCCTCGCGACGGTCCTTTATCCGAAGAACCTCCTTGCCCTCCTCATATCCGCCCTCTTTCCGCTCCTCCTCGAGGTCATCCCCTTCCTCCTCGTCCAGGAGATCCTCCTCGCCCTCATCGCGCTCTACGGCCTCGGGCATCTCGCCCTCGCCTACGAGCTATACGCCCTATCCGTCTACGACCGCTTCGTGAACCGGAAGCATGCCCCCGAGATCCTCGGGGAGGGCCTCCGGAAGGAAGAGGCGGAGGAAGAAAAGCCGACCACCAGCAACTGACAGGAGGAAACCATCATGGCAAGCGTCAGCTTCGAGCACGTCTACAAGGTGTATCCCGGGGGAGTCCGGGCCATCACCGACCTCAACCTCGCGATCAAGGACAAGGAGTTCGTCGTCTTCGTCGGCCCTTCCGGCTGCGGGAAGTCGACCACCCTCCGCATGATCGCCGGGCTTGAGGAAATCAGCGCGGGGAACCTGTATATCGACGGGGAGCGGGTCAACGACCTCCCGCCGAGCAAGCGCGACATCACGATGGTGTTCCAGAACTACGCGCTCTACCCGCACAAGACCGTCTACGAGAACATGGCCTTCGGGCTCAGGATGCAGAAGCTTCCGCCCGACGAGATCGACCGCCGCATCAAGGCAGCCGCGAAGATCCTCGGCCTGGAGCCCTACCTCACGAGGAAGCCCCGCGCCCTCTCCGGCGGCCAGCGCCAGAGGGTCGCCCTCGGGCGCTCGATCGTGCGCGAGCCGAAGGTGTTCCTTCTGGACGAGCCGCTCTCGAACCTCGACGCCAAGCTCCGCGTCCAGATGCGCGCGGAGATTAGCAAGCTCCACCGCCGCCTCGGGACGACCTTCGTCTACGTCACCCACGACCAGACCGAGGCGATGACGATGGGGACGGAGATCGTCGTCATGAAGGACGGCCTCATCCAGCAGGTGGACACGCCGGCCAACCTATACGACCACCCGGCGAACGTCTTTGTCGCGACCTTCCTCGGGACACCCCAGATGAACCTCTTCGACGGGACGCTCGAGGAGAAGGGAGGGGAATGGTCCTGCTACGTCCGCGAGGGCGACTATGAGCTCCGGATCCCTCTCGGGAAGACGATGGGGAGCCTCCTTTCCGAGGAGGCGAAGGACGGGCTCAAGGTCCGCCTCGGGATCCGCCCCGAGGACGTCCTCATCGACAAGGAGAACCCCCAGTTCGAGATCGTCGTCGACATGATCGAGAAGCTCGGGGCCGAGCTCATCCTCTACTGCTATCTGAAGGGCAGCCGCATCCGCCTCCTCCTCCGCGCGGACGGAAGGCTCGGGGTCAAGGAAGGGGAAGTGCTCCCGGTGCGTCTCGACGAGAGGAGGTTCCACCTCTTCGAGGGCGAGGGCGAGGGCCGGCGCCTCGCCGGGCTCATGAGCAAGAACTACCTCGAGGCGACGCTCGACGGGGAGACGGGCAGGGTCGATTGCCTTGGCGCCTCCTTCACCCTTTCCCCGGAGGAGATGGAGCGCCTCGTCCCCGGGATGAGGGGGAAGAAGGACGGGAAGTGCGCCCTGATGGTAGGATCCCGTTCCTTCCACCTGCTGCCCGCCGGGGAGGACGACCTCCATTTCAAGGCGAAGGTCGTCTCCCTCGAGGAAGGGAAGGAGGAGACGCTCCTCTTCTTCTCGCTCCCGGGAAGGAAGAGCTACGTCGGGGCGAAGTTCCCGAAGGTCGAGAAAGCCCCCGGCGAGGAGATCGACCTCTATGTCTCCCGGAAGGAGGCCGTCCTCGTCGACGAGGGGCATGGCCATAGGCTCATCGCCCTCCATCCCTACACGAGGAACCTCGTGGACGCGGAAGTCGTCCTCAAGGGCGGGAGGAAGCACCTCCGCTTCGCCTCCTTCGACCTCCTCTGCCCCGAGGAGTGGGAGATCGGCTCCTACGAGCTCGAGATCCCCTACGACGCCTTCCTCAAGGCCTCGAGGGGGAAGAAGGCCAGGAAGAAGAAAAAGAAGCTCTCCCTCCTCCTCCGCGAGGGCTGGGACCGCCTGATGGTCCTCCGCGCCGAGAGGAAGAGGAGCCTCGCCGGGAAGGATCCCGCGGAGATCGAGACGGAGAAGAAGCGCCGCCTCGAGGAGAAGGAGGCCCGGAAGGCCGAGGAGAAGGAGGAGAAGGCCCGGAAGAAGGCCGAGGAGAAGGCGAGGAAGGAAGCTCTCCGCGGCAGGACCTTCCGCATCCACCCGGTCAACGAGGACCACCTCGGCGACTGCACGATCCTCTACGCGAACGTCAAGGGCTTCAAGGACTACCTCACCATCAAGGGCGAGGCGGAGGACAGCTGCTTCGGCGAGAAGCGCCCGGCCTACGCGCTCGACTACGGGAAGCTCATCCTTAGGAAGAAGTAGCTTCCCCCTATCCCATCGGGCCTCTCCGGAAGGAGGGGCCCTTTCCTTTTCGCCGGGAAGCCTCGTATAACAAATTCGCTTCCGCCACTTGAATGTGCGTCGCCGGTAACGGAGTGTACGCGATGCGGGAGCCTTTTATTTGGTCGTCCGCTCCCTCGCGCCCAGTCCGCCCGAGGGATTGAGGCCTCTTGGCGAGAGCCTCTTCCTCCAATAAGATCTGGATGCAGCTGGTTCGCCAGGCTGTATACCGCGCCGGGACCCGAGCTAGCGCTTAAGCGTGCTCGAAGCACGTCGGCCCGGCTGGGGAAAGCCGCCGCCGCGCGGCTTTTTCGGATAGGTCTTGCCATTACGTCTATACTTTCCTCAGAAAGCAGGATCGCATGATGGAAGGCGGGCGCTGGTGGCAGGACGGGATCGGCTACATCTGCTATCCCGCCTCGTTCAAGGACTCCGACGGGGACGGGGTCGGGGATCTCAAGGGGATCCTCGCCAAGCTCCCCTACCTGGAGGAGCTGGGGGTCACCTTCCTCTGGCTATGCCCGATCTTCGATAGCCCTATGGAGGACGACGGCTACGACGTGAGGGACTTCCATAAGATCAACCCTCTCTTCGGGACGATGGAGGACCTCCGCCTCCTCCTGGAGGAAGCCCATGCGCGGGGGATCAGGATCCTCCTCGACCTCGTGATGAACCACACCTCGAGGGAGCACCCTTGGTTCAAGAAGGCCCTCCAGGACCCCGGGAGCGAGGAACGCTCCTACTACATATTCCGGAAGGGAAGGAAGGACGGGGACCGCCTCCTTCCCCCGAGCAACTGGGGCTCCTTCTTCTCGCCCTCCGCCTGGGAGAGGGTCCCGGGGACGGACGAGTTCTACTTCCATTCCTTCGGGCGCGGGATGCCCGACCTCGACTGGTCGAACGAGAAGGTGCGCGGCCTCATGGCGGGCATCGCCTCCTCCTACCTCGACATGGGGGTGGACGGCTTCCGGATGGACGCGACCGCGCACCTGGCGAAGGACATGTCCTTTCAGGATTCCCCCCTCCCGGACGAGGACGGGGACGGCTACGTCCTCGACCCCTCGCGCTTCTCGAACCGCCCCGAGCTCATGGGCTACCTCCAGGAGTTCCGGAGGAAGGCCCTCAAGGGGAGGGACGCCCTCCTCATCGGGGAGGTGGGGGGCTCGATCCAACCCTCCGAAGGGGAGAGGATGGCGAGAAGAGGCCAGGGGCCGCTCGACCTCCTCTTCAACTTCGACACCGTCTGGAACAACGGGAACTTCGGCTCGATCGGGAAGAAGGACGAGGAGATCCGGACGGACGTCATGCTCCTCAAGCATAATTTCTCGCGCTGGTACGAGGCCTGCCACGAGACGTGCGACATGCCCCTCTACTGGTGCAACCACGACCACCCGCGGGTGCTCCGCCAGTACGGCTCCCGGGAATACCGGAAGGAATCGGCGAAGGCGCTCCTCCTCACCCTCCTCTTTCTCTACGGCACCCCCTTCCTATACCAGGGGGAGGAGCTCGGGATGGACGACCTCATGGACGCGCCCCTCGAGGACTTCCTCCACGACGCCGGGACGAAGGAGGCGGTGGACTCCTACCGGAAGGAAGGCTATTCCGAGGAGGAGATCCTCTCCTTCCTCCGGAGGACGGGGCGGACGAACGCGCGCTCCCCGATCCCCTGGGACAGGGGGGAGTGGGGCGGCTTCTCCTCGCATAAGCCCCTCTTCCCGATGAACCATGACCACCTCCTCGGGGTCAACGTCGAGGAGGAGGAGAAGGACCCAGATTCCGTTCTCAATTTCTACAAGGAGGCAATTCGGATCCGGAAGGGGCCCTGGGGGAAGATCGTCCGCGAGGGGAGGCTCGAATGGGTCGACTGGAACCACCAGGACGCGATGGCCTACCTCCATAGGGGGCAGAGGAACCTCCTCGTCCTCACCAATATGCGCCCTTATGACATCTACTTCACCTTCAACTTCCAGATCGGGGACATCCTCCTCCATAACTACGAGGGCGTCCTCCTTTCCCCGGAGAGGGTGATGAGGCTCCGCCCCTTCGAGAGCTACCTCCTCGCGGTGCGCTAGATGGAAGAGATCCTCCTCCTCGTCCAAGGGACGTTCCCTGAGGAAGCCTTCCGCGCCTTCCTCAAGGAATGCGGGCTCCCTCTCCCTTCCTTCCGGATGAACGGGAAGGCGGCTTCCCTCCTCCTCGAGGAAAGGGACGTCCCGCGCCTCCTTTCCTCCTTCCCCGCCTTCAGCGAGGACCTCTCTCTCCCCATCGCCGGGGTCATGGGGGGCGAGGGGAACCGCCTCCTCCCGAAGCTCCTCCCGAGCGCCCTCTCCCTCCTTCCCGGGAGGATCAGCTGGGGAGGGGAGGTGATCCTCAAGGCCTTCTCCTTCGGCGACCTCGCCCTCCTCAAGGACCTCACGCTCCTCTTCCGCGGGGTCGACCCGGAGCTCCTCCATACGGGGGAGACCTACCTTCGGATGAACGGCCGGGGCGACATCGCCTCGGAAGCCCTCTTCCTCCACCGGAACACCCTCCTCTACCGGCTGAACCGCTTCCACGAGGAGACGGGGCTCGACCTCCGGAAGGAGCAGGACGCCTTCCTCTTCGCCCTCTACCTCGGGCTCGGGTCATAGTGAGAGTTATTTCTTTTTAGACTGTAAATAGTAAGCGCTTACAGAATTTAGTTGACATTTTGAACTTTCCTTCTCAACATAAGGTATGAAAGGAGGTTCAATATGGAACCAATATCTCTGGGCGTCTCCATCGTCATGAGCATCGGCTCCCTCTTCGGCGCAGGCCCCGGGCCAGTCACCTGCGAATACTCTCCTTCCTCCGAGGTCGTCTCCGTCAGGACGCTCCTCGACGTTAGCGACAGCACGAGGGAATACACCCTTTACGAGCTGGATGACGGCTATGCCATCTACGAGGGGGCTTGGGACGATCCCTCCAAGTTCTTTGAGGGAAGCCTTGCTTCAATCTCGCCTTACTCCGGCGTTGTCGGAGATGATCTTTACTATGGTGGTCCCGGCGAGTACTACGTTTATCACCATGGCGAGATCAAGGATGTCGATGATTGCCGGCTTCCAACCGCTGAGCCGGCCAACATCTCCGAAGATGAGGCGGAGAGCGTCATGTCCTTCGTCAATCAATTCAACATCATACCGAACGCCCGTTATTTCGCCTTGCTCGACTCTTTCCCATACAATGCGGATGGGACGTGCGGGCTCGTCGCCCTCGCCATCTATATTGGCTATCTCGCTATCTTCCATTCGGCCCGATTCCTTCCTTACGGGACTGGGTTCTCAAACGGTTCTGAGGTCGTTTCGACTCCAAATTCCTCCACCTCCTGTTGGGAATCATTGTCATTGGGTGGGTCGCTGTCCTATGGGCAGTTCCCATTCGCCCTTTGGGATCGCCTGATGCCAGGTACTACCGAGAACATGCAGGACATGCTGATGTCCAAGATCCACACTTACCTGAACCTGAATCCGTCCGTGCTCGGAATCACGGGCTACCCCATGGAGCACACCGCCATCCAGGCCACGATGGCCGACTACATGAACTCCTACATGGGGGGTTTCCCTTCCGGGACGTCGCAGGCGTGCAATTTCGCAAGCGAGGCGACGATAAAGTCAATTCTTGACCAAGGAAGGCCCCTGATCCTCACTTATTTCCCGAACACTGGCGACATCTGGGAAAACATCGCGACCATGCATGACGTCATCGTGTATGGCTATCGGGAAACCTCCTCCGGCACCCGTTACCTGGTGCACATGGGCTGGTATCCGGACACTTTGAACGGGACTCATACGGAGCTTTCCGGCATCACCCCCTATGGCTACTACGCCATCCAATTCACCGGCACGCACGAGCATCTCCATATCAAATCGATCCAGCCCGGCCCCTACCGCTACAACTGTTGCGCATGCGGGCATGTGTCAAGGAGCTGACGCCATGAGAAAAGGATCCGTGGCGACGGGCAGGAGGAAACTTCCCCTGACCCTGCTCTTCCTAGTTCCGCTTCTTCTGGAGTTCGGCCTCGGGACCTTCTTCTGGAGCGAGGTCCTCCCGTTGTACCCCTTCGATCACATCATCTTCGGGATCGTTTGGCTGCTCGCCGCTCTCTTCACCATCCCTTTCCTGGTCTTGAAGAAGGGGAGATGGGAGCTCCTCGTCCTGTTCGTCCTGCTTCTCGGGATCGAACTTCTCGCAGCCTCCGCTGCCCTTTGGGGACCGGACTATGGTTCCAACGACATCTGGTCGAACTTGAGCACCGAATGGCACGGCGCCGTCCATTACGAGCCCCGCTGGACCGACTGGTGCGCCCATAGCGAGGAGTGCAGCAACTTCGGCCAGGACCCGCTTCCGTTCGGGACGTCGACCCTATGGTGCCCCGCGCCCCTCCTCTCCTTTCTGCTTATCTTCTTCGACCTCGTCTTCCTGCCGATCGAGCTCTACTGGAGGAAGAAGAAAGAACGTATCGCTGCTGATTGTGCGTGATGCACAAGACAGCGCTTTCATCCCTGCTATAATCCCCTCCAGAAACAAGGAGGCGCTCATTCACTATGGCGTTGTTCAAGAAGAAACCGGCCCCCGAGGCCACACCGGTCGAGGAGGCGAAGGAGCCCGCCCCCGTCCCCGCGGAGAACCTTTCCACTAGGAAGACCGAGGCGGACGACGGGATGGCCTACGTCTCGCTCCGCCACGTCGACAAGATCTACGACAACGGCGTCCAGGCCGTCTTCGACTTCTCCCTCGACATCCAGAAGCACGAGTTCATCGTCTTCGTCGGCCCCTCCGGCTGCGGGAAGTCCACGACCCTCCGCATGATCGCGGGCCTCGAGGACATCACCAACGGCGAGCTCTACATCGACGGGAACTACTCCAACGACGTCACCCCGAAGGACCGCGACATCGCGATGGTGTTCCAGAGCTACGCCCTCTACCCGCACATGACGGTCTACGACAACATGGCCTTCGGGCTCAAGATCCGCCACCTCCCGCGCGCCGAGATCGACACCCGCGTGCACCGCGCGGCGAAGATCCTCCAGATCGAGGAGTACCTCGACCGGAAGCCGAAGGCGCTCTCCGGCGGCCAGAGGCAGAGGGTCGCCCTCGGGCGCGCCATCGTCCGGAACGCCAAGCTGTTCCTCATGGACGAGCCGCTCTCCAACCTCGACGCCAAGCTCCGCGTGCAGATGCGCTCCGAGATCATCAAGCTCCACGAGGCCCTGGGCGCGACCACCATCTACGTCACCCACGACCAGACCGAGGCGATGACGATGGCCACCCGCATCGTCGTCATGAAGCTCGGCTACATCCAGCAGATCGGCTCGCCCATCGAGATCTACAACAACCCGGCCAACGTCTTCGTCGCCACCTTCATCGGGAGCCCCGCCATGAACATGGTGAAGGCCCGCTGGGAAGGGGACAGGGTCGTCCTCCTCGACAAGGACGGGCGCACCTTCGAGGTGAAGACCACCGAGGCCGTGAGGAAGGCCCACGAGGACTTCTATAACGGCGAGATCGCCGCGGCCAAGGCCAAGATCAAGGAACTCTCGGAGGAGAACGCCGCCAAGCGCGACCCGAACGTCGACGCCCAGGTGGCGAAACTCGAGGAGGACATCGCCAAGTTCCAGGCCGCCCTCGGAGGCTCGCACGACGTCATCTACGGCATCCGTCCCGAGGACATCCACGAGTGGAGCCCCGAGAGGGAGGAGCGCTACGGGGTGAACCCCTACCGCGTCAAGGTCGAGGTCGCCGAGCTCCTCGGCCACGAGTACTACATCCACACGACCTTCGGCGCGGGGGACCTCGTTGCCAAGATTCCGCTCGTGAAGGAAATCAAGATCGGCGAGGACCTCGACATCCTCGTGAACGTCAAGAAGTCCCACATCTTCGACCCCATCACGGAGAAGAGGATCTACTAGCCCCTCTTCCTAGGGAAGGCCTCGCCTACTCGCGGGGCCTTTTCGCTATAATCTCCCCGTGCAGAAGAAAAAGAGCGTCCTCTCCCTCCTGCTCTCCGCATCCTTCCTGATGCTGGCCCTCGCCCTTTTCCTCTTCCCGCCTGAGCATGATGCGGCTTTAGGCGGGGGAGCGGCGCTTTCCTTCCTCTTCGTTCTCTTCCTCGTCCACGGGCTCTATCTTCTTTCCCGCGGGGAGTAGGGGAAAAAGGGAACCCTAGTCCCTCCGGATGCTCCGGAGGGGCTTTTCGGCTAGAAGAGCGAGCACAAGCCCCCCGAACCCCTGGACTAGGTCCATGAGGAAGAGGATGAGGTAGCCTTCCTCCATGAGGAGTCGGTAAGGGATAAGGTAGATCGCCGCCTGGAGGAAGGGCGCGGGGAGCATGAGGAGGGGGAGCGTCCATCTTCTTCCACCCGTAAGCTTCCGCGCGAGGATTGCGACGAGGGCAAGCGCTCCCTTTGCGAGCACCGTCCAGGGAAGGTAGAAGAAGGAGCCCCCGAGGAGATCGAGGAGCGCGCCCCCGAGCATCGCCCCCAGGAGCGCTTCCTTCCAAGGAAGGAGGAGCCCCCCGAGGATGAGGAAGGCATCCCCGAAGGAGAAGCGCCCTCCCCCCGGGTAGGGGATCGTGAGGAAGAGCCCGGCGAGGACGGAAAGCGCGGCGAGGATCGCGCTTCCGAGCATCGGCCGGACATGCGAAAGAGGGCGCCTCAAGGGCGCCCGCCTGGCGAGGATCCTCTTCCTCATCCTTCCCTTTTCCTGGGCTTCCCTTGGAAGGAGCGGCCTTTCTTGCCTTCGAAGCCCCTCTTCCCATGGAAATCCTTCTTCCCATAGGACGGCTTCTTCCCATGGAAGTCCTTCTTTCCATGGGGTTTCCCTCCTTCCGGACGCATGGCCCCTTCCCTTTGGGGGCGATCCCCGCGGAAGGGCTTCTTCCCGTAGGAAGGCTTCTTCCCGAAGGACGGGCGCTTCCCATGGAAGTCCTTCTTCCCGTAGGAAGGCCTCCCTTCCTTTTCTCTCGAAGGGTCTTCTCCCTCCTTCCGGGCGAAGGGGGCCTTCTTCCCGTAGGAAGGCTTCTTTCCATGGAAGTCCTTGCCGCGGAACTCCTTCTTCCCATGGAAGGAGCGTCCTTCGGATGCGCCTTCCCCTTCCTTCTTCCGGAAGGGCTTCCCCTTCCTCGCTCCACGGGGCTTCCCGTCCCCGTCCTTCCCGGGGGAGAGGCGGAAGAGCGCCCCTTCCTCCTCCTTCCTCCTTTTTCCGTAGGAATGGCTCTTTCCCTTTCTTTCTTCCTTCCCGCGGAGGAAGCCATCCTTTCGTTCCTCCCGTTCTTCCAGGAGGAAGCCGAGCGCGTCCTCGTCGGAGTAGACCTTCACCCCGGACTGGACGAGGGCCCTGGCGGTCACCCCCATCCCGGGGACCTTGCCTCCCATGAAGGTGCCGTCATGGATCTTGCGGGGCCCGCAGGCGGGGGAGCCTTCCTTGAGGATCGCCAAGTGGATCCCGAGGAGGCGGCAAAGGCGGACCGCCTTCTCCGCGGCCGAGTCGTATTCCTTCGTCAGGTCCTTCCCTTCCTTGCTGACCACCTTCCCCCGGAGGATCTCCGCGGGGGAGCGGGGCACGGGGAGCCCCGCCTCCACCTCGGGGCAGAAGGGCACGAGGTCGTACTTCTTCTGAAGCTTCCGGAGGATGGGGAGGTCCCCTCCCTCCCCGTCGTAGCGGCAGCGGTCGCCCAGGAGGCAGGCGCTTACGAGAATCTTGTCCATCGCGGGAATTTTAGGACAAAGGGAGGCCATCCTCCACCCGAAAGGGCTTCCTTGGGGAAGAAAGCCCTCAAAGGTCGGGCACCGCGTCCCAGTCCATGGTCGGGTCCATCTCGAGGACCTTGCTTTTGAAAGCTTCCGCGGCGCGGTCCTGGACGAAGATCGTTCCGTAATGGAAGTCCAGCTCGCCCTCCTCGTCGAAGCCCCCGATCCCGAAGGTCCCCTCCACCCCGAATACGTCGAAGGCAAGGACCCCCTGGCCGATCGCCGGGGCGTCCCATTCGACCTCGAAGACGTTGCCGGGATGGACACGAACGACTTTATCGAGCGCGAAGGAGCGGTCGAGGACGCCTTGGGGGTCCTTGTCCCCGCGGAGGCGGCTTTCGACCTTGAGCCCGTAGTATTTCCCAGGGGAGAGTTCGAGGCCCCATACCTCCCCTTCCTCAAGGGGATATAGGGAGGCCTCGCCCTCGAATACGAGGTTCCCTTGGGTGAGGGGACAGGTGATGATGCGATAGACCTCCGTGGACCATGCGCACGAGGGAAGGAGAAGGGAGGAAAAGGGGAGGAAGGAAAGGAGGAGGGCCGCGCCCTTTCCGTGAAGATTCCGCCTTTCTTGTGCCATGGCTAACTTTAACGGGAAACGGGCGCATGGGAAACGCTTGCCCCTTAGGAAGGGACGCATCTTCTGAAGAAGAGGCGAAAGCTTGGGGGGCAATCCTGCCCCGAAGCCCCCTATAATCCTAAGTGATGGCCCCATCCTCCCTTGCTTCCTCCCCTTCTGTCTCCCTTCCCTCCGGGGAACGGGTGCTTCTTTGTCCGAAGAAGGGCGGGAGGACGTACTCGCTCCGCTATGACGAGACGCGGGGGCTTTTCCTCTTCCGCTTCCCCAAAGGGCTCCCGGAGTCCCTCTGGCACCCTGCCTTGGAGAGGCTCATGGCCCGCTACAAGGGGAGATACCCCGGGGAGACGTGGAAGAGGAGGCGCGAGAGCGGGGACACCCTCCTTCTTTTCGGGAAGAGGGAGAAGGTCCCGGGGCTCAGCCTCATGGCGGAAGGCTCCAAGGAGCGCTATTTGGAGCGGAGGCTCCGGGATTACCTTTCCCAGGCCGTGCCCCTCTGGGCGGGGAAGATGGGGACGAAGGGGGAGAGAATCATCAAGATTGGAGCCTACCGGAGCCAGTTCGGGAGCAACAACGCGCGGGACGGCTCCCTTTCCTTCGCCTTGTCCCTCGTCCACTATCCCGAGCACGTGATCGACTCCGTCGTCGCCCACGAGCTCGCCCACGACTTCCGGAGGGACCACGGGCCCCTCTTCTACAAGAAGCTCCTCGCGCATTTCCCCGACTACTGGGAATGCCGGAGGAGGCTATTGAAGCGCGAATGCCTCGAGGAGGAAAAGGATGGAAAGGATCGATAGCCCCCGTAACCCCTGGCTCATGTCCCTCCGGAAGGAAGCCGACGGGAAGGGGGAGCTCTTCCTCGCGGAAGGCCGCCACATGGTGGAAGAGGCGATCCGCCGCCATAGGGCGGAGGCCATCCTCTCCCTTTCCCCCTATCCTTCCCCCGTCCGGAACGTGATCCTTTCGGAAAAGGCGTTCCGCTCCCTGGCGGACCAGAAGACTCCCGAAGGGGTGATCGCCCTTTGCCATAAGGGGGAGAGGAAGCCCCTTTCCTCCTCCCGCCTCCTCGTCCTCGACGGGGTCCAGGACCCGGGGAACGCGGGCACCCTCATGAGGACCGCGCTCGCCTTCTCCTTCCATGACGTCGTCTTCCTCAAAGGCTCCGTCCGTCCCTACGGGAGGAAGCCCCTCCAGGCCTCCCAGGGGGCGATCTTCGCTTTGAACGTGGTCGAGTCATCTGAAAACAAGGAAGACTTCTTCTCTCTATTAGAGAGAAGTAACTACAAGATAATTACTACTTCTCTACAAGGGGAGGAGAAGGAGGACCTCTCTTTCCCTGAGGAGGGGAAGCTCGCCCTCGTCCTCGGGAGCGAGGGCCAGGGGGTGGGGAAGGAAGCGCTCGCCCACGCCTCGCTCCTCCTCAGGATCCCCATCGAGGGGATCGACTCCCTCAACGTCGCCGTGGCGGGAGGGATCCTCATGCACGCCCTCCGCCCGAGGAAGGGGTAGCTAGGCGCCGCTTCCCGCGGAATGTTCTTTCCTGTCGTTCCGTTGGGGAAGAGCTCCAGCGGACTTGCGGAAAGCCCCAAGATACAGCTGCCAGCACGTCTGATGCTGGCCTTGCCGAAGCGGGGACCTACGGCGTCCGCATTGCATCTCTTGTTCTTCAAGGCCTTTCGAACGGTCCTTGATCAAGGAGGGCTTTGTCTTTCGAGGAGGGGCATTTTATGGCCTTGGCCCGTGGGGGGCTGCGAAAGGTGATTCTCAGCTCCGCTTGGCTCCTGGACGCTTGGGCAAGCCTCGACGGGAGTTACGTCCTTTACCTTCACCTTTCGTCTTCTTCATTCCGGTCTCCTTTCCGAGGCAGGGGAACGCAGGGGCATGATACTTCGGGCCCGGGCGGAGCTTTTTGAGGCGACGGGGCATCGCGATGACTTTGTTGCCTGACGGGGCATGCATCGATCAGTTGACCTTGCCGAGGTAATCTGGTTAAGTATGGTGGCTTCCCCCGATGGGTGCGTCGCCAGCGATGGAGTTGTACGTGCCGGGAAGTTTTTTTATTTCTTCCTTTTCTTTAGCAAGCCATCTACGTAGTCATCATCTTCATCCGCGATTTCGTAATTCGCGTAAGGCATCAGGGTGAACCGCCTTTTTTCATCTTCGCAAAGCGCCTTCCGAAGGTATGCGGTGCTGGGGTCGCCTTTCTTTGGGTTGACGGAAAGACGATAGTTCGCGTGTCCCTTCCCCTTTTTTCTGGCGTGAGTCAGTCCGAAATACAGATATGTGGAAGATGTTTCTCCCACGATATAGCAAGGATGGGAGCCGTTCCTCGTCGCATGCCCCCTGAAATGACGTTTCCGCCTTGGATAGAACAGAATCATTCTTCCTCATCCTCAAAACCAAGCATCTCTTCGTCCCCCTCTCCCCCTATATAGGCCCCGCTGCCGCTAACCTGCCCTTCTGTTCCAAGACGCTTTCCTCAAGCCCGGGCTAGCCCTTTCCCGTGCGCCCGCGCATAATTCCCCAGTCCGTTGATCGGGAATAGTAGCCGGCAGGAACTTCCCACGTGGGAGGGGCGAGGAGAGAGACCGCCCCGGGATGGCTCCGGCGAATTCGCCCCGGGAGGACGCGGGGAGACCCGCCCCCGCCCGGGGTTAGGGGCGAAAGAGCGGGCACGCCGTGCCCGAAGCGGGATGGCACCGCGGGCGATTGCCCGTTCCCGGCCGTCCCTTTTGTTTCAAGAAGGAGGTATTCCGGATGGAAGAAGCGATCCAGGAGGCAGGGCGCCTCCGGGAAGAGGCGGAGAAGGAGCTTAAGGAGGTCCTTTCCCTTCCTTCCCTCCAGGAGTGGCGGAACCGCCACCTGAGCAAGAAGGCGCCTCTGAGCGCCCTGATGGGAAGGCTCCGCGAGGCTTCCCCCGAGGAGAGGGGGCGCCTGGGCGCCTTCCTCAACGAGGCGAGGAGGTCTCTCGAGTCCCTCTTCCAGGAGAAGGAAAGGGCCCTCCGCGAGGAAGAGCTCGCCCGGAAGCTCGAGGAGGAGAGAGTCGACGTCACCCTTCCCGGGAGAAGGGGCGGGGTTGGCGCGATCAACCCCTTCCGCCTCATCGAGGATGAGATCGTCTCGATCTTCACGGAGATGGGCTACCGGGTCGAGGAAGGGCATGACGTGGAGACGGAGCGCTATAACTTCGAGCTCCTGAACATGCCCGGGGACCACCCCGCCCGCGACATGCAGGACACCTTCTACCTCGAAGGGGAAGGGCTCCTCCGCACCCAGACCTCCGCCTCCCAGGCGCACGTCCTCGAGGAGAACGAGGAGAAGGGGCCGCTCGCCATCATCTCGCCGGGGAAGTGCTATCGCCGGGACGACGACGACATGACCCACAGCCACCAGTTCGGCCAGGTCGAGGGCCTCCTCGTCGGGGAGGACGTCTCGATGGCCGACCTCAAGGGCACCCTCGCCCTCTTCGCGAGGAAGATGTTCGGGGAGAAGCGCGAGATCCGCCTCCGGAGCTCCTACTTCCCCTTCACCGAGCCTTCCGTCGAGGTCGACGTGAGCTGCGCGCGCTGCGAGGGAAAGGGCTGCCCCATGTGCAAGGGGACGGGCTGGATCGAGATCCTCGGGGCCGGGGAGGTCCATCCCGACGTATTGAGGAAGGGCGGCTACGACCCGGAGCGCTACCAGGGCTTCGCCTTCGGGGTCGGCATCGAGCGCGTGGCGATGCTCCGCTACGGCATCGACGACATCCGGCGCTTCTACCAGGACGACGCCCGCTTCCTCGCGGGCTTCCATGAGGAGGAGTAGAAGATGAAGGTTTCCTACAAGTGGCTCGGGGAGTACGTCGATTTGACGGGCGTCTCCCCAAAGGAGCTCGCGGAGAAGATGACCCTCGCCGGGGTCGAGGTGGAGGAGATCCGCCCCCTCGCCTCGGGGACGGGGCTCGTGATCGGGAAGATCCTTTCCTGCCTTCCCCATCCCGATAGCGACCATCTCCACGTCCTCCAGGTGGACGAGGGGGAGGAGAGAGGGATCCACCAGATCGTCTGCGGCGCCCCCAACGCGCGGGAGGGCCTCAAGGTCATCGTCGCGACGGAAGGGGCCCTCCTCCCCGGCATCACGATCAAGAAGAGCAAGATCCGGGGCGTGGAAAGCGACGGGATGTGCTGCTCCCTCCTTGAGCTCGGGATGGACCGGAAGTTCCTTTCCGAGGCCCAGTGCGCGGGGATCGAGGAGCTGCCGGAGGACGCCCCCGTCGGGGCGGAGCCCCTTTCCTACCTCGGGCTCGACGACGTCGTCCTCGAGCTCAAGCTCCTCGCTAACCGGAGCGACATGAACGCGATGGTCCAGGTCGCCCAGGAGGCATCGACCCTCCTCCATCGGGAGCTCCGGATCCCGAAGGCCCCCCTCATCGAGGGGAGGGCCCCCTCCGTCCTTCCTTCCTCGAGGACGGAGAAGTGCGCGCGCTTCGCCCTTGCCGAGGCAAGGGGAGTCAAGATCCATCCCTCGCCCCGGTGGCTCCGCCTCCGGCTCATCGCCTCCGGGGTCCGCCCCATCAACAACATCGTCGACATCGGGAACTACGCGATGCTCCTCACCGGCCAGCCCTTCAACATGTACGACCTCGACAAGCTTCCGGAAGGAAAGCTCGAGGCCCGGGACGACATCGAGGGCGAGTGGGAGGCCATGGACGGGAAGAAGTACCTCCTGAAGAAAGGGGACATCTCGATCGCCTCCAAGGGCAGGACGATGTGCCTCGGGGGCGTGATGACCTCGATGGAGTGCGCGGTGGACGAGGGCACGAGGAACATCCTCGTCGAGAGCGCCCTCTTCGACGGGGCTTGCGTCAGGAGGACCTCCACGAGGCTCGGCCTCCAGAGCGAGAGCAGCCAGCGCTTCGCTAAAGGCATCGCCCCCCTCCAGGAGGAGGCGCTTGCCTACGCGCTTGCCCTCGTGAAGGAGCTTTCCGAGCCCGACTCCCTCTCGGGGATTGCCCTATATGGAGGGAGCGTCCCTGCCCCAAGGAAGATCAGGACGAGCCTCCTTGCGATCAACCGGAGGCTCGGGACGAGCCTGGACGAGAACGAGGTTCTGTCCGCCCTCGAAAGCGAGAGCTTCCACGTCGAGAAGGACGGGGACGCCCTCCTCGTCGAGGTGCCTCTCCGCCGGATCGACGTCCTCGGGGAAGCGGACATCTCCGAGGAGGTCATCCGCCTCCTCGGCTACGGGAAGGTGCCTTCGAGGCTCCCGGCCCTTCCTCCCGAGGGAGGGCTCACGCCCCGCCAGGAAAGGAAGAGGGCCCTCCGGCGGCTCCTCCGCCACAAGGGGCTCACCGAGGCCCTCACCTACTCCCTCCTCCCGAAGGAAGAGGAAGGAAGCTATCCCTATCTCCTGGAAGGGGAGTCCCTCCGGGTCAGGAACCCCCTCACCGAGGACCGCCTCTCCTACCGGAAGAGCCTCCTTCCCTCCCTCATCGAGGCGATGGCCCATAACCAGGCCCGCCAGGTGAGCGACCTCGCCTTCTTCGAGATGGGCGAGGCGTTCGCCAAGGGGAAGCAGGGCGAGAGGCTCGCCATCGCCCTCATGGGGGAGAGGAAGACCCGTTCGCTCATGGAGAGGGCGCCTTACGGCTTCTATGACCTCAAGGGCATCCTCGAGGACATCCTCCAGTTCCTCGGGATCAAGGATGGGCGGGTTCGTTACGTGCCTCTTAAGACGGACCGCCAGGAGTTCCACCCCGGGAGGAGCGCCCTCGCAAGCCTCGGGAAGGAGACGCTCGCCGTCCTCGGCGAGCTCCACCCCAGCGAGCTCAAGAAGAGAGGGCTCCGCTCCGGCTCGCTCATGGAGATCGACCTCTCGCTCCTCCTCTCCCTTCCCGGGGAGGGGAGCAAGGCCAAGGTGCCCCCGCGCTTCCCGGGGACGAGGAGGGACCTCGCCCTCCTCCTCGGGGAAGGGATTCCCTTCCGCGAGGTGAAGGAATGCGCCTCCCGCGCCTCCCGTCTCATCAAGGACGTCCTTCCCTTCGACGAGTACCGCGGGGAAGGGATTCCCGCGGGGAAGAGGTCCCTGGCGATCGCCCTCTTCCTCCAGGACGAGGGGAAGACCCTCGGCGAGGAGGAGATCCAGGAAGCCGTGGAGAAGGCGCGGAAGGCCCTCGAGGAGAAACTCGGCGCGGAGGTGCGCTCGTGAGGATCCTGAAGGCTCAGGTGCCCTTCAGCCCGACCCCCTTCGAAGGGGAAGGGCTCCCGGGGGGCTTCGTCCCCAGGACGCCTCTCCTTGCGATGGAAGGGCTCCGCTACAAGGGCGTGATGGAACGCCTCGCCCCCGGGGCGATCCGCCTTGCCCTCACTGCCGAGGCTGAGCTCACCCTCGAGGACGGGGAGGATCTCGAGCCCTTCCCCTACCGCGCCTTCCTCGAGGAGCCCGTCTACGTCTTCGACGAGGAGGACCCCTCGCTTGAGGAGGAGCTGGTGGGGGAGGAGGACTCCCTCGTCTACATCCTCCCAGGGAAGGAGCTCGACATTTCCCTCGTCGCGGCCCTCGCCATCCGCTCCGAGCTGCCCCTCCGGGTCGTCCGCTCCGAAATGCTCGATGAGGACAAGACGGAAGAGAATTCCGAGAATAACTAGTTAACTACAAGAAAACTACTAATTGGCGGGTGGGTCGTCCTCATCCCGCCTTTTTTCGTGCGCGAAATCCCTTGGATAGCTGGGCGCAAGGCACTATCCTATGTGCGCGAGGTGGGAAAAAGTGGGAAAGTATTTCGGGACCTATAGCCGCTCCCTCGACGAGAAGCGGCGCCTCCAGATCCCCTCGCGCCTGGCGAAGTTCGCCCCCGGCGCGACCCTTTTCGCCCTCCAGGGATTCGACGGGGCGCTTGCCGTCTACGACGAGGAAGGCTTCGAGAAGAAGCTCTCCGAGCTCGAAGGGCGGGACTACCTCGACCAGGACGCCCGCGACTACGTGAGGCTCAGCGCCGCCAGCGTCGAACCCCTCCAGGTCGACTCCCATGGCCGCGCCCAGCTTCCGACGGAACTCCTCCGGAGGCTCATGATCGGGACGGAGGTCGCCATCATCGGCGCCCTCGACCACTTCGAGGTGTGGGACCAGAAGGCCTACGAGGAGTACCTCGCCAAGAAAGCGCCGGGCTTCGAGGAGCTCGCGGAAAGGGTGTCCCGCAATGGGCGCCCATGAGCCGGTCCTCCTAGAGGAGGCGCTCCGCCTCCTCGACGTGAGGCCCGGGGGGACCTACCTCGACCTGACCCTCGGAAGAGGCGGCCACTCGGAGGCGATCCTCCATCGCCTTCAGGGGACAGGACTCCTCCTCTCCTTCGACGTCGACCCCGAGGCCATCGAGGAAGGAGGCAAGCGCCTCTCCTCCCTTCCCGGGGAGCACGAGGTCGTGAGGGCGAACTTCCGGGACTTCCTCGGGGAGATTCGTTCCCGGGGAATCGGGAAGGTCGACGGCATCCTCGCCGACCTCGGGGTGAGCAGCCCCCAGTTCGACGAGGGGGAGCGGGGCTTCTCCTATAGGAAGGACGCCCCTCTCGACATGAGGATGGACCCCGGGAAGGGGAAGAGCGCCGCCCGCCTCCTGGAGGAGCTCGACGAGCGCTCGCTCCGGAAGATCCTCCTCGAGTATGGGGAGGAGCATGACGCCTCCCGCATCGCCCGCCTCATCGTCCGGAGGAGGGAGGAAGGGCGTCCCGTGAGGACGACCGGGGAGCTCGTGGACCTCGTCCGCGAGGCCAAGGGGCCGAAGGGCATCCACGGGAAGGGCCATCCCGCGAAGCAAACCTTCCAGGCACTAAGGATCGCCGTCAACGACGAGCTCGGGGCGCTAGAGGACATGCTCCGGGACATCCCCGAGGCCCTCGCGCTCGGGGGAGTCGTCGCCATCATCACCTTCCATTCCCTCGAGGACCGGCTCGTGAAGAGGCGCTTCCGCGCCCTATCAAGGGTCGAGGGATCCCGCCACCATCCCGTCGACGAGGTCCCTTCCTTCGAGGACCTCACGCCGCGCCCCATCCTCCCAAGCGAGGAGGAAGTCGAACGGAACCGCCGCGCCAAGAGCGCCAAGCTCCGTGCCATCAGGAGGATCCGCCCATGATCATGATGAAGGACAAGCTCGAGAAGACCGGGCATCGCCGCCTCTACTACCGCCTCCGGGCGAGCTGCCTCCTGGGGCTCCTCTTCCTTTCGCTCGCCGGCGCCGCGGCGATCCCCGTCGGCATCAGCTACCGCCTCGCCCAGGCCAAGGCGGTCGAGGAGACCTCCCAGGTCCTCGAGGAGGAGGGGGAGGAAGGGGAAGAGGAGAACCTTCCCCTATCGGAGGGCGAGTAGAACCAGCCCATTCCTCCCTCCTGCCGGCCTCTCCTTCCGGCAGGGGGAATGAAGGGACGTCGGAAGGCGTCCCTTTTTCGATGGAAGGCATAACTAGAAAACTACTAGTTTCCTATCATGAAGCTAGTTGAATCGGAAAGGGTCCTATCTTAAGATAGGAGCCAAGGAAACATGAGCACGACGAAGTACACTGCGGCGATCGAGATCGGGACGGGCTCGGTCAAGTACCTGGCCGGCTACGCGCGGGGCGGGCGCCCCGTCCCCGTCCACAAGGCCGAGCGGCCCTTGCCCTGCCCCTTCCATCCCGGGAAGAACACGGAGGAGGAGACCAAGGCCATCCGCCAGGTGCTCCGCTCCTTCCGCGAGCGGGACGAGGACCAGCTGGGGGCGAAGCTCGACTCCGGGAGCGCGGTGCTCCTGCTCCCTTCCCTTTCCCTCGCCGTCTTCCAGTGCGAGAAGGGGACGCACGTGGTGAGCGGGGACGACGTCATCGGGCAGCTGGACGTGAGCAACGTCCACACCCTCGTTCGGAAGGAAAGGATCCCCGAGGGCTACCGCCTCGTCGACATCGTCCCGGAGTGCTTCCTCCTATCGGACGGCACCATCTCCAGGAAGCCCCCGATCGGCAGGCGCTCCGACGTCCTCACGATGAAGGCGATGCTCCATGTCCTTCCGGAGTCCCTCGTGGTGAACTACCGCCAGCTCGTCGAGAGCGCTGGCTTCCGGGTCGAGCAGCTCTTCGTCGAGAGCTATGCCGCCTCCTGCCTTCTGGAAGGGGAGCCGGACGTTCCCGACGCCTACTTCTACTGCGACATCGGCGCCCGGCGCACCGTCATGACCCTCGTGGGGAAGGGGAAGCCCTTCGCCGCGAGCTACTTCGACCTCGGGAGCGAGGACCTCACCGACCACCTCGCCCGCGAGCTCCAGCTGACCCATGAGGAGGCTTCCCTCCTCAAGGAGAGGCGCGGGCTCGTGGGGAAGAGGTGGAAGCACGAGGAGCCGCTCCTCGAGAAGGAGGGGCGCCCCCTATACCAGGGCGCCCTCGACGAGAGCATCCGCCGCTTCCTGAAGACCTACGGGGAACGGCTGCGCGCCCCTCTCCTCCAGATCGCGGAAAGCGCGCGCCTCCCGCAGGAGATGAAGGTCCCCCTCCTCCTCGGAGGGCGGGGCGCCCTCCTCCGCGGGCTCGGGGAGGAGCTCGGGAGGCTTTCGCTCCCGCGCGTCTCCTCCGCCAGGACCCTCATGCCCGACGTCCCGGGGGCCATGGACCCGGGGCTCATCCCCCTCCTGGGGGCGATCGCCGCCCGCGGGGCCTACCGCGGGACCATGGAGGAAGGCTACGCCGGGGTCAGCACCCTGAGCCGGGCCGGGAAGGGAGAATAGGAAATGGAAGATAGAGCGTTCGACATCGACGACTTCGGGCCCGTCGCCCGCATCCTCGTCATCGGCGTGGGCGGCGCGGGCAACAACGCCGTCAACCGCATGATCGACGACCATATCGAGAACGTCGAGTTCTACGTGTGCAACACCGACCGCCAGGCGCTTGCCACCTCCAAGGCCCCCCACCGCATCCCGCTCGGGACGAAGGTGACGGAAGGGCTCGGGGCCGGGGGCGACCCCTCCGTCGGGGAAGAGGCCGCGAAACAAAGCGAGGAAGAGATCCGCGCCATCATCCGCGGGGACGAGTGCGGGGGGAAGAAGGCCGACATGGTCTTCGTCGCCGCCGGGCTCGGGAAAGGGACGGGCACCGGGGCCTCGCCCGTCATCGCCAGGATCGCCAAGGAGGAGGGCGCCCTCACGATCGCCATCGTGACGAGGCCCTTCGGCTTCGAGGGGCCCAAGCGCACCAGCAACGCGATCGAGGGGCTCAACAAGCTCAAGGGCGCCGTCGACTCCATTATCATCGTCAGCAACGACAAGCTCCTGATGGACTCGGGGAACGCCCCCATCGACCAGGCCTTCTCCCTGAGCGACAACATCCTCTCGCGCTCCGTGAAGACGGTCGCCGACCTCATCCTCGTCCCTTCCATCGTCAACCTCGACTTCGCCGACGTGAAGAGCACCCTCAAGGACTCGGGCATCGCCCTCATCGGCTACGGGGAGGGGCAAGGGCCCCAGAAGGCCCAGGAAGCAGCCAACAGCGCCCTCAGCTCCCGCCTCCTCGAGGCCTCGATCTCGGGGGCGAGGAGGGCCATATGCGCCGTCACCTGCGGGACCGGCGTCACCCTCTACGAGGCCCAGGAGTGCGTCCGGCGCATCAACGAGCAGGCCGGGGGCGCGATCGACATCAAGTTCGGCGTCTCCATCAACGCCAACCTCACCGACACCCTCATCGTCGCCGTGATCGCGAGCGACTTCTCGAGCGAGTACGACTTCACCGCGCCTCCCGCGGTCAAGCTCCCCGACCCCGTCCTCCCGCCCGAGGGCGAGGAAGAGGAGGAGCAGGGCGAGGAGGACGTCCTCTCCTCGATCCTCCCGGATTTCCTCCGGAAGGCCCGGGACGAGGGACAGTAGCCCTTGCAAGCGCGCCCGCGCTTACGTAGACTCACCCTCGGCTAGGAAGCGGACAAGACCGAGTAGCGAGCAGGAGAGAGCCCCCTGGATGAGAACGGGGCATGCGAAAGGCCATCACCGCGGAGCCAGCGCCCTGAAGGAGCGAGTAGGGGCGCCGCGCCCGGCGTTATCGGGAAGAGCGCGAGGGGAGGATTCCCCTCGAAGAAGGTGGCACCGCGCGGAAGCGCCCTTCGGGGCGCTTTCCTTTTCGCGGGGAAAGGAGCGACATGGGACTGAAGGACACCCTCCACATGGGGAGCACGGGCTTCGAGATGCGGGGGAACCTCCCCCATAAGGAGCCCTCCCTCCTCAAGGAATGGGAGGAAGGGAGGCTCTATGAGCGCCTCCTTTCCGACAGGGAAGGCGCGGAGGAGTACCTCCTCCACGACGGGCCGCCCTACGCCAACGGCGACATCCACTGCGGCCACATGATGAACCGCCTCCTCAAGGACTTCGTCGTGAGGAGCAAGGCGATGGAGGGCTATCGCACCCCCTTCGTCCCCGGCTGGGACACCCACGGCCTCCCGATCGAGGTGCAGGTTGCGCGCTCCGGGGTGGACAGGAAGAAGGTGTCCGTCCCCGAGTTCCGGAGGAAGTGCCGGGAGTACGCCCTCCAGCAGGTGGAGCGCCAGAAGGAGCAGGTGAGGCGCCTCGGGATCCTCGCCGACTTCGGCCATCCCTACCTCACCCTCCAGAAGGACTACGAGGCCGACCAGGTGCTCCTCTTCGGGGAGCTCGCCCTCAAGGGGCTCGTAAGGCGGGGGGTGAAGCCCGTCTACTGGAGCCCTGCCAGCGAGTCCGCCCTCGCCGAGGCGGAGGTCGAGTACAAGGACGTCCCCGCGCGGACGATCTACGTCTCCTTCGACCTCGAACAGGACGAGAGGGTCCCCGAGGGGGCGAAGGTGCTCGTCTGGACGACGACCCCCTGGACGATCCCCGCCGACCTCGCCATCACCTTGAACCCACGTTTCGAGTACGGCTTCTATGAGACGGAGAGGGGGACCTTCCTCTTCCTCCAGGACCTTTTGCCCACGCTTCGCGAGACCATCGGGCTCGGGGAGTGCCGCCTCCTTCGCTCCTTCAAGGGGAAGGAGCTCGAGGGGCTCAAGGCCGTCCATCCCCTCTATCCGGGGAGGCGCTCGCCCCTCATCGTCAACAACTACGTGACGAAGGAGGCGGGGACGGGCTGCGTCCACACCGCGCCCGACCACGGGACGGACGACTACAACGCCTGCCTTCCCTACGGCATCCATCCCTTCTGCCCCGTGGACGGGGAAGGGGTGCTCCGCCTCGGGAAGGGGGATCCCCTGGACGGGCTCTTCTACGAGGAGGCGAACGGCAGGGTCATCGAGCTCCTCGAGGAGTCGGGCCACCTCCTCAAGGAAGTGGACATCGTCCACAGCTACCCCCACGACTGGCGCACCCACACGCCCGTGATCTTCCGCGCGACCCCCCAGTGGTTCTGCTCGATCGAGCCGATCCGCGAGGAGCTCCTCAAGTCCCTGGACGAGGTCGTCTGGACCCCGGAGTGGGGCAAGGAGAAGATGCGCGGGATGATCGAGGAGAGGGCCGACTGGTGCATCTCCCGCCAAAGGGCGTGGGGCGTGCCTCTCCCGATCCTCTATGGGAAGGACGGGGAGCCCCTCCTCCTGAAGCCCGTCTTCGAGAAGATCGCCCGCATCTTCCGCGAGGAGGGGAGCGACGTCTGGTTCGAGAAGGATGCCTCCTACTTCCTCCCGGAGGGGATGGACCCCGAGGGCGTCACGAAGGAGAAGGACATCATGGACGTCTGGTTCGACAGCGGCTCCTCCTGGCGCGCGGTCCTCAAGGGAAGGGGGATGAAGTGCCCCGCGGATCTATATCTCGAGGGGAACGACCAGTACCGGGGCTGGTTCAACAGCTCGCTCACCCTTTCCGTCGCCCTGACGGGGCACCCTTCCTTCAAGCGCTGCCTCACCCACGGCTGGGTCATGGACGAGAGCTGGCGGAAGATGAGCAAGAGCAAGGGGAACGGCATCGACCCGAGCAAGGTCGCCGACGAGATGGGGGCCGACCTCCTTCGCCTCTGGGCGGCGGGGGTGAGCTTCGTCGCGGACGTCCGCATCGGCGAGACAGCGATGAAGGCGGTCGGGGACCAGTACAGGAAGATCCGGAACGCGATGCGCTTCCTCCTTTCCTCGCTCGATGGCTATGAGGAAGGGGAGCCTTCCCTCATGGGGCCCGCGGATCGCTGGGCGAGGGCCTCCTTCCTCCGCCTCATGAAGAAAGGGAGGGAGGAGTACCGCTCCTTCTCCTTCCCCCTCCTCCTCCAGGACGTCCTTTCCTTCCTCACCGACCTCTCGGGCTTCTATCTCGACGTGGCGAAGGACTCCCTTTACTGCGACAGCCTCTCCTCCCCGAGGAGAGGCGCGATCCGGAAGACCCTCATGGAGATCGCCCATGGGCTGACTCTCCTCCTCGCGCCCATCCTCCCCTTCACGATGGAGGAGTGCTACCGCGCCCTCCCCCTTCCGGAAGGGAAGAGGAAGGAGTTCCTCGCCCTCGAGCGCTTCCCGAGGATCGAGGAGCCTGACGAAAAGGACCTCCGCGAATACTCCCTCTTCCTTTCGCTCCGCGAGAAGGCGACGAAGGCCATCGAGGAGGCGCGCGCGGAGAAGGTTGTCGGCGCGAGCCAGGACGCGGAGATCCTCCTGCCCCTCGAGGGGGAGGAGCTGGCTCTCGCCCGCTCGCTCGGGGAGGAGGAGCTCTCGCGCCTCCTCCTCGTGAGCAAGGTCGCCCTCAAGGAAGGCGCGGGGAAGCCCGAGGTCACTGCTTCCAAGGAGGAGAAGTGCCCCCGTTGCAGGAGGAGGGTACCCCTTGCCGGGGAATGGGAAGGGGAGAAGGTGTGCGAGCGCTGCCTCCATGCCCTCGAGGAGGAGCGCTGATGGGCGTCCGCAAGGAAGGAAGCCTCAGGGAGAGGCTTTCCCTCGCCCTCAGGATCCCGCCCTTCCCGCACGATGGGAAGGGCATCCTCCGGAGCGCCCTCTGGCTTGGCCCCGTCCTCTTCCTCCTCGACCTCCTTTCGAAGTGGATCGTCGTCTGGACGCTCGGGAAGACGACATCCTCCGGGACGATCGTTGGGGGGAAGGCTGAGGTCATCCCGGGCTTCCTCTACTTCCACCTCACCTTCAACGAGGGGATGGCCTTCGGGATCGGGGACGGGGCCCCCTGGGCAAGGGGGATCTTCGCCGGGGTGAGCTTCCTCGGGACGATCCTCATCCTTTACTTCTGGCTCCGCCACCTCCATAAGGACGACCCCTTCGCGAACGTCCTCTTCGCGATGGCCTTTGCCGGGGCCTTGGGGAACGGGATCGACCGCGCCTTCTACTGGACGAACGTCGTCGGCTTCAACGGGGTCGTGGACTTCGTGGAGTGCTACCTCTTCGGGCCGGACAAGGCGCCTTTCGCCGTGTTCAACCTCGCCGACGCCTTCCTCGTCGTCTCGATATTCCTCGCGATCGTCCTCATCCTCGTCCGCATGGTCAAGGAAGGGAGGGAAGGAGAGAGCAAGTGAGGGAGGAAGGTTCCTTCCTCGTCACCCCAGAGGAGGCGGGGATGCGTCTCGACAAGGCGCTCTCGGGGAGACTCCTTCATCGTTCGAGAAGCGAGCTCCAGCGCCTCATCAAGTCCGGGGACGTACTCGTCGACGGGAGGGAAAGAAACGCCCACTACGTCCTATCGGAAGGGGAGAAGGTAAACTACCATTTCTCTACTAGTAATCTATCGACGCTCGTCCCGGAGGACATACCGCTCGACGTCGTCTACGAGGACGAGGACATCCTTGTCGTCAACAAGCCCCGGGGACTTTCCGTCCACCCGGGCGCGGGCCATCCCTCAGGGACTTTGGCGAACGCGCTCGCCTTCCGCTACGGGAGGCTCCCGCAGGAGGAGGAAGGAGGGCTCCGGCCCGGCCTCGTCCACCGGATCGACAAGGACACGACGGGGCTACTTTGCATCGCCAAGAGCGAGCGCGCCTTCCGCCTCCTCCAGGAGGAGGCCAGGACCCACAGGATGAGGCGCGAGTACCTCGCCCTCGTCCTCGGGCGCTTCCCGGGGAAGGAGGGGCACGTTGACCTTCCCATCGGGCGGAACGAGGGGGATCCCCTCCGCTTCGCAGTGAGGCGGGACGGGAAGCCCTCTATCACGGACTTCGAGGTGATCGAGGAGTTCCGCGGGCACTCGCTCCTGAAACTGAGGCTCATGACAGGGAGGACCCACCAGATCCGCGTCCACATGGAGGCGATCGGGCATCCCGTCGAGGGGGACCCCCTCTATGGGAAAGGGAACAGGACCCTTTTCGACAAGGGGCAGCTCCTCCACGCGGCAAGGCTCACCCTCCTCCATCCGGAAAAGGGGGAGATGAGCTTCGAGGCCCCCCTCCCCCAGGACTTCGAGGAAGTGCTCGCTAATCTCCGCGGCAGGGGCGGAAGTTCCGGAAGTTGAGCTTCGCGACCCTCTCAAGGGCCTCCGGGCCCTTTTTCCTTACGTATTCCTTCAGGAAGGAGTCGACGGGTGCGCCCGCCCCCTTGGGGAAGGCCATCCCCTCCTCCTCGCCCATCTTCCTCATTTCCTCGAGGAAGCGGGCCCTGGCGATGAGGGAGGCGAGGGCGACGGCGGGGTAGCGGCTCTCGCCCTTGGTCGCCATCTGGATCCCCGGGAGAGGGTCGATCCCCGCGGAAAGGACGTATTTCCGGAAAAGGGAGGGGGAGCAGAACTGGTCGAGGTAGCGGCGGGCGCCCGGGAATTTCCCCGCCAGGAGGCGCTGGGCGTGGTCGTGGAGGAGCGCCTTGATCGCGTTCATGTTCTTCCCTTCCCTCTGCATCTTGTTGTACTTCGTTGGGGAAAGGACGATGCGGGCGCTCGGAAACTTCATGAGGCGGGGCGCCAGGGCAAGCACTTCCTCGTCCGTCAGCTCCTTGCTGTCCCTGACCCCGAGGGAGGATAGTTCCCCGAGGTCTTTCTCCTCGACATAGGCGGCGACGACCACGATTGGCCCGAAGGCGTCGCCCGTCCCGACCTCGTCGGAGCCGATCTGGGGGAAGAGGGAAGGGGGCGCCTTCTCCCTTGAGGAAGGCATCTCCTTTTTCTTAGGAAGGGGGACTTCCTCCCCCGGGAAGGAGCGGCGGAACTCCTCTTTCGCCCTTTCGCCCTGGAAGAGGACGGAAAGCCCCTTCTTCCCGCGGTAGACCCGGACGCGGCAGCCTTCCTCCTCCCCCTCGAGGAGAAGGCCGGGCGCCTCCTTCCCTGGCTCATGGAGGTCATGGAGGGCCTCGAGGAGGGGGAGCTCCTCATCCTTGAGGGGCCGGGGGATCGCAAGGGGCTTCTTCATCGCTTCCGATTGTAGCACCGGGCGGAGGTTCCCGCGGGGCGTATACTTTTCCCCATGAGAAGCGCGCAGGACATCCTCGAGTTCGGAAGGATCCTCGGAATGCTCGCGGGGAAGTGCAGGACGAGGAGAGGGGCCCTCCTCGCCGAGGGGCTTTCCCCCTACGAGGACCTCCACGAGCTAAGGAAGGAGCTCTTGAGGATGAGGGAGCTTTCCTCCCTCCTTCCCGAGAAGGGGTCCCTTCCCCTCCGGGCGGGGGAGGACCTCCGGGCCTTCCTCGGGGACCTCAAGAAAGGCAGGGAGCCTTCCGGGAGGATGCTCCTATATGTCCTCCAGGACATCGAGGACGGGAAGGCGGCCCGGGCTTACCTCGGGGAAGGGGATTCCCCCCTCAATGAGCTCTCCCTCCAGCTCCCGGGGAACGAGCGCCTCCGGGAGGAGCTGACGCGCGCCTTGGAGGAGGACGGCTCCCTCAAGGACCAGGCGAGCGGGCGCCTCCTTTCGATCCGGCGGAGCATGAAGGCCCTCGAGAAGGGGCTCCGGAGGGAAGCCGAGCGGCTCCTCATGGAGAACATCTCGCATCTCAGCTCCCCGAACCTGACCCTTAGGAACGGCCACTACGTCCTTTCCGTCCTGCCCTCCGACAAGAACAAGGTCCGGGGGCTCGTCCAGGGCGTCAGCAGGACCGGGGGCACGGTCTATATCGAGCCGGAGCCCCTCCTCCTGATGGAGTCCCGGATCGAGGAGCTCCATGAGGAGGAGAAGGAGGAGGAAAGGAAGATCCTCCGCCGGCTCGGGGACCTCGTCCTCGAGGACCTCATGGGGGCCTTGGAAAGGAACCGCACGCTCGGGAGGCTCGACCTCCTCGAGGCGAAGTGCCGCCTCATGGGGGAATGGGAAGGGACGGTCCCGGCGGTCGGGGAAGGGAAGGAGCTCCTCCTCCCGAGGGCGAGACACCCCCTCCTCGACCAAGCGACCGTCGTCCCCAACGACTTCGCCCTCCGGGAAGGGAGGAGGCTCCTCCTCCTCTCGGGCCCGAACGCAGGCGGCAAGACGGTCGCCCTGAAGACGGTGGGCCTCCTTTCCCTCATGGCGCTCTCCGGCATGGGGATCCCCGCCGGGGAAGGGGCGAGGGTTCCCTTCTTCCGGCACGTCTACGCGGACATCGGGGACAGCCAGTCGCTCCAGGAGTCGCTCAGCACTTTCAGCGGCCACATGAAGGCGGTCGGGGAGATCCTCTCTTCCCTGGAAGGCGAGGACCTCGTCCTCCTCGACGAGCTCGGAAGCGGCACCTCGCCCGAGGAAGGGGAGGCGCTCGGGGAGGGGATCCTCCAGATGATCCTCGCTAAGGGGGCGCTCGCCCTCGTCTCGAGCCACTACGAGGGGCTCAAGGGCTTCGCCCTCCGCGCCCCGGGGGCGGAGAACTGCTCCCTCGCCTTCGACGAGGGGAACCTCCGCCCCACCTACCGCCTCCGCGCGGGCATCCCCGGGGAAAGCTACGGGATCCTTGTCGCCGAGCGGTTCGGCCTTCCCGAGGAGGCGACCTCGAGGGCCAGGGCCATCCTCCAGGGGAAGGAGGCGCCTTCCCTCGAGGAAGCACTCCGCACCCTCCGGAGGAAGAGCGAGGAGGCCGAGCGCGAGAAGGAACGGCTCCAGGCGGAACGCTCCGCGCTCGAGGAGGAAAGGAAGGCGTTCCTTTCGAAGAAGAAGGCGCTCGAGAGGAAGGAAGAGGAGCTCCGGGAGAAGCTCGCCCTCGGGGAAAGGAAGCTCCTTTCCGAGTACGAGCGGCGCCTCAAGGAAATCCTCAAAGGCGCTGAGGGGAAGGGGCTCCCCGCGGGGGCGAAGGCCCTCCACGAGATCCGCTCCCTGGGGGAGGAGGAGAGGAAGGAGGAACCTAGGGACGACTCCCGTCCCCTCGGGCCCGGGGACTACGTCGAGGCCCCCTCCCTCTTCCTCGAGGGGGAGATCCTCTCCATTCAGGGAACGAAAGCCACGATCGGCGAGAGGAACGGGCGCTCGATGAAGGTGCCCTTATCCGCCCTCCGGAGGAAGGAAAGGCCCCTTTCGAGGAAGAAGGCCCGCGAGGAGGAGCCCCTTCCGACCTACGAGATCTCGCCCGCGCCCCCCATGGAGCTGAACCTCATCGGGATGCGGGCGGAGGAGGCCGAGGAAGCCTTCCTCTCCTACCTCGACTCCGCCATCGCCCACGGGCTGACCCACGTCCGCATCGTCCACGGCTTCGGCTCCGGGGTGCTCCGGAACATGGTGAGGGGCTATCTCTCGCGCCGCAAGGACGTCGTCCTTTCCTACGGGGACGGCTCCCCCCAGGAAGGGGGCGGGGGCGCGACGGTCGTCGAGCTCCGGGGGAGGAAGGCGTGACCCCTCTCGTCGAGCGCCTCCTTTCCCTCCTTCCCGAGGAGCCGGGCGTCTACCTCATGAAGGACGAGGGGGGACGCATCATCTACGTCGGGAAGGCCAAGAGCCTGAAGAAGAGGGTGAGCCAGTACTTCCTCCGCCCGCAGGAGGGGAAGGTGAAGGCGATGCGGGACAGCGTCTCCTCCTTCGACTTCATCCAGGTCCACAGCGAGAAGGAGGCCCTCGTCCTCGAGATGAACCTCATCAAGGAGCACCGCCCGCGCTTCAACGTCATGCTCATGGACGACAGCCACTACCCCTACATCGCCCTCCGGACGAAGGAGGCGCGCCTCTTCCTTTCCCGGAAGGCGGGGAAGGAGAAGGGGACGATCTACTTCGGTCCTTTCCCGAACTCCGGGGACTGCTATCGGACGATCGCCCTCCTGAACTCCCTCTTCCCGACGAGGAAGTGCCGGAGCCTTCCCGCGAAGCCCTGCCTCTACTTCGGGATGGGCCAGTGCCTCGCCCCCTGCCTAGGGAAGGTCGACGAGGAGGAGACGAGGAAGGTCGCCGAGGGGATCCGGAAGTTCCTCGAGGGAGACGCCGAGGAAGTCCTCCGTTCCCTCAGGGCTCGGATGAAGGAGGCGAGCGAGTCCCTTCGCTTCGAGGAGGCGGGGGAGCTCCGCGACAAGATCGCGGCGGTCGAGAGGACCATCAGCCGCCAGAGGGTGGAGGAGATGGGGGACAGGACCGCCCGCGACGTCCTCGCCTATTGCGAGAGGGAGGGCTACCTCGCCCTCGCCCTCCTCACCTACCGCGGGGGGAGGCTCCTCGGGAAGAGGGCGAAGGCCTTCCCCTCCTTCGGGCCCCCGGAGGAGCAAGTCCTCGAGCTCGTCGAGTCCCTCTACCAGGAGGAGGAGCCCCCGAAGGAGCTCGTCCTTACCCTTCCGGGGGCGAAGGAGGAGCTGGAGGGGCTCTACCCGGGGCTCCATGTCCTTTCCCCGAAGGAAGGAAGGCTCCATGAGATGCAGGACATCGCCCTTCTGAACGCCCGGCAGGAGCTGGACCGCCACTTCCTTTCCGCAAGACTCGAGGAAGGGGAGGAGGAGATGCTCGAGGAGCTAGGAAGGCTCCTCCATGTCCCTTTTCCCGAGAGGATCGACCTTTTCGACAACTCCCACCTCCAGGGGGCGGCGCCCGTGGGGGCGATGGTGTCCTTCAAGAACGGGAAGCCCTTCAAGGGCGAGTACCGGAAGTTCCATCTGAAGGAAGATGAGGCGGGGGACGACTTCGCCTCGATGCGGGACATCGTGGAGAGGCGCTACCGCCCGTGCATGGAAGAGGGGCGCCCCCTTCCCGGCCTCATCCTCGTCGACGGGGGGCTCCCGCAGGTCCATGCCGCCCTGGAAGGGCTCGGGAGGATCCCCGTCGAGATCCCCGTCTTCGGGCTATATAAGAACGAGAGGCACGAGACGGAGGGGATCCTCGACAAGGAGGGGACCCTTTATCCCCTCGATCGGAAGTCGCCCCTCTTCTTCCTCCTGATGCGGATGCAGGACGAGGTCCACCGCTTCGCCATCTCCTTCCACCGGAAGGAAAGGGGCAGGAAGATGGTCTCCTCCCTCTTCGCCGGGATCCCCGGGATCGGGCCGAGGAGGGAGGAGCTCCTCCGGAAGCACTACCCGACTCTGGAAAGCCTCCGCGCCGCGAGCGTCGAGGAGCTCATGCAGATTCTTCCCAGGGACCTCGCGGAAAAGGTGCGCGCCCTCGGGGAAGAGGACGACGGCGATAATGCCTGACGCGCTTGCGCGCATATGCGCGTGTGGCTAATCTTTGCCTTCGCGGAGGAGCGCGCACGTATCCGCGCGCATTCCTGCGAACCAGGAGGTCTTGCGATGCTCGAGGCGAAGGACGTGGCGATCAAGAACCAGGGGGAGGATTCCTGCTTCACCCTTGAGGCCCCCTCCCTTCTTTTCCCCGGCCGGGGGCTCTTCCTCCTCCTCGGGGACTCGGGATCCGGGAAGACGACGCTCCTGGAGGCACTCCAGGGGCTCCGTCCTCTTGCCAGGGGGAAGATCCTTGCCGAAGGGGAGGAAAAGACCTCCTTCAATCCTTCGGAGACGACCTACTGCCCCGCGGGGGGCCTTGCCGTCCCTTCCCTTTCCGTCAGGGACAATCTCCGCCTCGTGACCGGGGATATGGGGGAAGGGGAAAGAATCCTCAAGGAACTCCATTTCCCTGAAAGCTATCGGAAGAAGAAGGCCTCGAAGCTCTCCGTCGGGGAACGGGCGCGGCTTTCCCTGGCGATGGCCATCCTTTCCCCGGGGAAGGCCCTCTTCCTCGACGAGCCGACCGCGAACCTCGACAAGGAGAACGCAGGGCGCGCCTTCGCCCTCCTCCAGGAGGAGTCGAGGAGAAGGCTCGTCATCGTCGCGGCGAACCTCATGGACATTCCCGAGTGCGACGGCAAGGTCGAGGTCAGGGACGGGAAGGTCCCTCCTTTCGAAGGGAAGGCTTCCGTGGAAAGGGAGGAGCCCATCCACCGGAAAGCGCCGGGCAGGACGGGGCCCCTCCTTCGCTTCGGGCTCCACAAGGCGTTCCGCAAGGGGTTCCTCGCCGCCTTCTCCCTCCTTCTTTCCGTAGCGAGCGCCGCCATCTTCCTCGTCGGAGGCGGGCTTCTCGGGGTGGACGGGCCCGGGACGATCCTCGGGGAGCTCGAGGGACGCTTCGACGAGGACTACGTCTTTCTCCGGAGCGAGGATGGTTCCTCTCGCGCCGGAATCCGGGTCGAGACCCCCGGAGGCAGCTACCGGATGCTCCTTTCGGAAGACCTCGAGGAGGAAGGCTTCGAGATCCCCGAACCTTCCTACGTCCCGGAGGCGGAGAACGAGATACCCGTCCTTCTCCCGGAAGGGGAGGCCCCCTCCCTTTCCTTGGGTGATCCATGGGTCAAGGAATATGGCGTCTCCGATGTCTCATTCGTCTTTGCCGGACGTCTTCCTGAATCCTATCCCTTCGACTACCCGGTCCTTCCTAGGGTCGGTGCGAGACGCGCCCAGAAGGCGCTTCCCTACGACCCGGGGCTTCTCGAGGACGGGCGTACCCTCTACAGCATGGACAGCCTTGATGGCGTTCCTGTCGTCAGCGAAGAGGAGGAAGCGGTGGAACTTATTGAGGACGGGGCGGACATGGTAATCCAGCTCGCCTTGGGAAGGATGCCCGAGAAAGAAAACGAGTGCCTCGTGCAGCAGGAGAGGTACGACTACAGGGTCATCCACGACTCCTTCCCAGGGTTCGAGGCCCTGGTCGCCGTAGGGAAGATCCGTCTCTTCGCGGGCCCCGACGAATATAGCTCCTCGGTCCACGAGGTGAACCTCTTCGGTGCGATCGTCCTTCCCGAGAGGATGGAGAAGACTTCCTCCTACATGGAGGAGCACGGGCTCTATAGCCTCTCGAGGGAGAGCTTCCTTCCCTCCTCATCCTTCGGAAGGGAGGAGGCAGCGCTCCTTTATAAGGAGAGCCTCGAGATTTCCGACGGCATCAGGATGCAGGACGAGTTCAACGAGTTCGTCCGCATGCTCCGGAACGTGCCCGCGGGCGCCAGGTTCTACCTCGCCCTCGGAGGTTCCCTCTTCGCCCTTTCCTTCCTGACCCTCGGGCTCTACCTCCTTTACCTCGGGGGCTCCCTCCGGGACGGGGAGGACGTCCTCCTTCTCCTCGGCATCCGTAGGAGGGAGCGCTTCCTCCTGAACTACGTCCCCTTCCTCCCCTTCCTCGTCCTTCCGCCTCTCCTCGGGCTCATCCCCTTCCCGATCATCCTTTCCTTCCTCGTCCTTCCCTCCTACGGGGCCGGCTACTTCGGGGCGACGATCCTTTGGTCCCCTCTCTACGCGATCCTCCTCGCCCTGGGGATCGCCCTCCTTCTCATGGCGATCCTCCTTCCCTACGCGTGGGGATGCAGCAGGAAGAAGCTCGCCCTTGAAAGGAGAAGGGCATGAGCGAGACTAGGTTTCTAGATGTGGGACCGCCGGGAGAGTATGTCCTACCGATCGCACGGATGGCATGGAGCCCAAGCCTCAGAAATCTATATAACAAGGATATATATGAAAAACATCACTAGAAAATCTATCCTCCTTCTTTCCCTCCTTCTTTCTGCGCTTCCTGCCCAGAACCCGCTCGTCGCTTCGGCGGCGAGCTCCGAAACCCAGGAAAGCGATCTTTCCAAGCCTATAATCTCCACTCTGGTTAGGACGGAAGAGGATCTTGAAAAATACAAAGTCGAGGGACCTGATTACGGTTCGATCTTTTCTTTCGAGCGCCCGGACAGCATCGGGCACCAGTATTCCTACAAATATCTTCCTAGTTATGGGACGCAGGAATACAGCTATTGGGATGGGCTTACTAGCCATACCCTGAAGTGGAAGGCCGCCGTTGTTACGCATGTCGAACGAGGGGTGTACGCGACTTTTGACCTTCCTTTTCTGCCAAAGGAGGTCTTGGAGACCGGAAGTTTTGCCGACAATGTGGTTTGCACCTACGAATTGGCAAGCGACCTCAACATCCTCTTTGCAGAGAAACACTATTGGAATTTCCTAAACATGGCCAACTACTATGTCCTGGAATCCTACGAGAGCGGCGAGCTTCAACCTCAGGAAGGATTGAACTTTCTTTCTGGCGTCCGTTATTCATACAAGATTGAGGACCGGCATTCCTTCAACGCTTCGCTATATTTAAACGAAGAAGCAGCCGCATATTGCCCGGATGGATGGATGATTTCGCTGGGACTGATCTGCGAATACTACGTCGTCGATTTTGAATACCAGGATTTTACCAACTGG
Source organism: uncultured Bacillota bacterium (assembly GCA_949289845.1). Classification (GTDB taxonomy): domain Bacteria; phylum Bacillota_I; class Bacilli_A; order RFN20; family CAG-826; genus UBA4951. The sequence goes on along the minus strand of CASEPN010000001.1, from coordinate 459,772 downwards.
TGGTGGGGCCAGCAGCCGACTAACGGGGCCTCCCTGGCAATGGCCAGGGTTGTGATCGCGGATGAGCGGGCGATGGATTTTGGCTACATATACAAAAGAGTCGGGGCATCGGAAAACAGCCTTGGTTTAGGCGACTACAGGTTTCTGGCTTTAAATTCAGCTCCCATAGGATAAAGAAGAAGGTTTCAGGGGACTGATCCGGGGCCGTTCCCGAGTCTTGTGTATGAAGAAAGGGCCGGCCTCCCCGTCCTTTGATTTCGTAGGTTTGTGACAAAGGGGCTCTCGGCTTCTGGCTCGCACCCGAGGTGTCCTCACCCCTGGGGTAGAGGCGCCTCGCTCACGTCGGAATAACATGTACTCCGCGTCCAACCCGCGCTATGTCCCCATTGCACGGAGTTTGGATCCAGCCGTCATACACTAAATTCGTCTGTGGTCTCCTCATCGTAAAACGTTGCCTGTAAGATATGTTCGCTGGAAGAAAGTTCCAGACATAAGGGCCTCCGAGCAATCGGAAAGGAGAAAGATGAGAAAAATCGTAAGCAAATCCTTCCTTCTTTTGTCGATGATCGCCTCCGCGCTTCCGCTTCAGAACCCGCTCGTGGCTTCGGCCGCAAGCGGAGAAATCCAAGGATCCGATCTCAAGCGCCCGTCCATAGTGACGCTTGCGCGGACCGACGAGGATATCGATGACTACAGAATTAATGGGGAGGAATATGGTTCCGTCTTCGCCCTTGAGCATGGCGACAGCATCGGATACAGGCAGACGTTCGATTACCTCCCTAGCGATTCGCTTCAGGAATATGGCTACTGGTCCTGGCTTACAAGCTATACCCTGAAGTGGAAGGCGGTGGCCGTGACGCGCGTCCAGGGCGTCTATGCGACGACGTCGCTTCCGTTTGCAGACAAAGCCTTGCTGGAAGGGGGCGGTATCGAGGCGGAAGAAAACTTCTCCTGGCGGGCGGCGAAGGAAGTCAACCTCCTATTTACCGAACAAATCAATTGGAATCTGAAGGACATGGCAAATTTCTACCTTTCAGGTTCTTATAGCAGCGGCGAGTTCTCGATGCAGTCCGACGTGAGCATCCTCACGGGGGCGAAATATAGTTTCCAGCTTCTGGAGGAGCATAGCGTGGATGTGACCCTTATGCTGGACGAGGGGGCCGCGCCCTATTGCCCAGAAGATTGGTTCATCTCAATCGGACTAATCGGCACCTACTATATCGTGGACTTCGAGTACCAGGAATTCACCAACTGGTGGTGGGGGCAGGAGCCGACGAATGGGGCCGGGCCCGCCCGGCTGAGAGTCACTATCGCCGACGAGTCCGCGATGTCCTTCGGCTACATTTACCGCAGGACCGAGCACGACAGCGCTTCCTATAACTTCACCGACTATCGCTATTTATAGGAACACCCGCCTCGCTTCTGCTGAAATCGACTTTTTGGGTTGATATTTATGGAGAGCCAGTCCGTTGAGCTCCGCGCGGAGGGCCTTTCCCTCCTCCATCACCAAGAGGACGGCACGAGCCGGGGCCTCCTCCCCTTCTCCGCGACGTTCCGCCCCGGGCGGCTCCACCTTGTCGAGGGGGAGTCCGGCTCCGGGAAGACGACGCTCCTCTCCCTCCTCGGCCTCCTCGAGGCCCCGGGGGAGGGGCGGGTGCTCCTCTCCGGGGAGGTCCTTTCCTCGCCCTCCTCGAAAGAGCGCGACCTCCGCAAGGGGAGGGCGCATTTCTCATGCTGCCTCCGCGAGCTCGACTACCTGCCCTCCCTCACCCTAAGGGAGAACCTCCGCCTCGCCGGCGGGGATCTCGCCAAGGGGGAGAGGGCCCTCTCCGACCTCGGGCTCGGGGAGAGGCTCGGGGAGAGGGCCGCGCTCCTCTCGACCGGGGAGCTCCAGCGCCTCTCTCTCGCCATGGCCATCATGAGCCCGGCGCCCGTCCTCCTCCTGGACGAGCCGACCGCGAACCTCGACGAGGGGAGGAGGGCGATCGCCCTCCGGCTGATCGAGAGGGAGGCCTCCTCCCGTATCGTCGTCCTCGCCGCCCACGACTACCTGCCCGCGGAGGGTGGGCCGAGGCCCCATAGGATTCTCCTGGAGGAAGGCCGGGTCGTCCTGGGGGAGGAGGGGGAAGAGATCCCCGTCCCCGCTTCAGAAGAGGGGGAGAGCCTCCCGCCCTCCCTCACGGGGAGGGACGCCCTCTCGCTCGCCTTCCGGAGGAGGAAGGGGTTCGGGAAGGCCGTTGCGGCGGGCGCCTTCTCGCTCATCCTGTCCTTCCTCTCCGCGAGCATCCTCTCACTATGCCTCCCGGACGCGAGCCTCTACTACCGCTGGCTCCTCGAGGGCGCGGGCGAGGAGGCGGCGCTCGTGACGTACCCGGAGGGAGGGAACGAGGCCATGAAAGCGAACAGCTGGTACGACTTAGACCTAGATTCCTTTCAAGTCGGGGACGGGACGATGACTGATTCCTTCGCGCTCGTCGATAAGGACGGCATCTTCGATTTCGGGCTGGACTGCCCTTTGAAGGCAGACGAGATCGGGTATCCCGAGTCCATGCTCGAGGAGATGGGGAATCCCGAGACGGTGACGCTCTTCCATCTCCCTTATAAGGCGGTGGCGCTTCCTTATGAGCCCGGGACGGCCTTGGAGGGCCACGCGTTCATTACGAAGGCAGGGGTGCTGAGGCTCCTCGAGGAGGCCGCTGTTTCCGAATGGCAGTTTTCTTTCCGTGCCGTGGGGCTCGCCAATTCCATCTGTCAGATGAATCCGGATATCGAGCCAGAGGGAGGCTATTACTACCCCTATGTCATGTCCCGGGAGTTCGCGGGAGGGATCGACCTGCCGGAGAGAAGCTTCGCGATCGTGCTTTCCGAAGACAATCCGTTCGCGCCCGAGCCCTTGGTCGGTCAGGACATTCCCTTGGCGTCCAAATCCCAATCCACGAACCAACTGCTTCCAGACCTCCCTGAGGAAATCGAGTCCTTGGCTTTCGCCAAAGTCATCCGCCTGCCGGCGGAAGAGCTTCCTTTCAACGCGAAGTTAGGGCATGGGCTGGTCTACTCGGACGATGTCTTCGGAAGCCTCCTCGCGGACATGGAGGAGCACCCCCTCGGCTGGACGGGGAATCGCTTCGTCCCAGCGGATCGGATAGGGCCCTTCTTCTTCGACGGGAACGTCTCGAACGGACACGCGGACTACGACGGGCTAATGCTGCTGGGACAAAACGCCTCCTACTTTTTCGGAAGATACATCGAGATCGTCCGGCTTTTCTTCCTTCTTGCCGGGCTCTTCCTCCTCGCGCTTCTGGGAACGGCTCTCGCCCACGGGTCGCTCCTGGTCCGCCAGAACGTCAGGAAGGACGAGCTTTCGCTAGAGCTAAGGGCGATGCCGCTCCTGAAAAGGAAGGCGCCTGGGCTCATCCGTTTTGCCATGCTCCTGGGGATTCCTGCTCTCCTCGGGGCGCTCCTCTCGCCCTTGGGCGCCTGGGGAGGGGGCATCGCCTATACGATGCTTGAGCCCCGCCCCACCCTGGACCCCGCCTTCGCAGGACCCTCCTGGGGAGCTTCCTTCCTCGCGATCGGGATCGCCCTCCTCGCCCTCGGGACGGTGGCCTTCCTCGCCCTCTATCTCCCTTCCCGGAAGAGTCTCTCCGCGAGGCTCCGGATGCGGAGGGAGGGGGAGGAGTAGCCCTCCGTCCTCCCGCGCCTTATAATCCGGCGCATGCGCCCATAGCTCAGCTGGATAGAGCAACGGCCTTCTAAGCCGTGGGTCAGGCGTTCGAGTCGCCTTGGGCGCGCCAAAGAGAACCGCGGGCCTTGCTTCATGCAGGGCCCTTTCCCTTGGGGGAGGGAAGGAAGGTATAATGCACGGGATGAAGGAAGTATCGATGGAATCGCTCCTTGAGGTCCTGAACGAGGACGGGGTCAGCGCCTGCTACATGAAGGGCGGGGAGATTGTCCGCCTAGGGGGACGGAGGATCCGCCCTCTCGTGGAGCTCCACCTCCAGGGAGGGGCGCCGGAAGGGTCCCTCTTCGCCGACAAGGTCATCGGGAGGGCGGCCGCCTCCTTCCTCATCCTCTGGAAGGTCAGCGAGGCATACGGGGAGCTCATGAGCGAGCCTGCCTCCCGTCTCCTCGAGTCCCATGGAATCAAGGCCTCCTATGGGAGACTGGCCCCGAACATCCTCCGCGAGGACGGGCAGGACCTATGCCCGATGGAGAAGATTGCGATCGAGGCGAACGAGGATCCCGAAGAAACCGTCCGAAGGGTCATGAACAAGGTTTTAGGACAACCGAATAACAACCAATAAAGCACTAGCAATCTCCTATGAATAACGGATTTCATTCGATGAGCGCTGCTCATATGGAAATCAGTATGCCAACTACGAAATATCCGAAGGGTACCGGGCGATGAGGACGAGAAGAGAGTACATGCCCGCGGTCATCTTCGACCTAGACGGGACGCTCGCGGACAATAGGAAGCTCGTCTGGAAGTCCTGGAACCTCATCCTCCACGCCCTGACGGGCAACCCCAGGACCTTTTCCCTCGAGGAGGTGAAGTCCGCGATGGGGCTTCCGATGGGCGAGATCGTGAAGCGCCTCTTCATCCCGCGCTTCGGGGAGGGGCAAGGGAGGGCCTACGGGGAGAAGGCGATGCTCTACGAGGTGGACTACATCGCCGAGAAGGGGGCACACCCCATCCGCGGGGTGACCGGGATGCTCCGCCGGCTCCACGGGAAGTACAGGCTCTATATCGTCAGCAACTGCCAGAAGGGCTATATCGAGGCCTTCCTTTCCTCCACCGGGACGGCGCCTTTCTTCGAAGGGCACGTCTCCTGGGGCGAGAGCCCTCGTTCCAAAGGGGAGAACATCGCCCTCCTCATGAAAAAGGAAGGGATCGTCAAGGCTCTCTACGTCGGGGACACCTCGCTCGACCAGGAATCCGCCTCCTTCGCCGGAATTCCCTTCGTCCACGCCTCCTATGGCTTTGGGAAGGTGGAGGGCGCACTCTACGAGGCCTCCCGTCCCTCCGAGGTCCCCGCCATCGCGAAGGAAGTCCTCGGGAAATGAAGAGGAAGGAAGAACTTCTCGCCCTCCTGGACGAAGGGAAGTGGGAGGAAGCCCATTCCCTCTTCTTCGGGGACTGGGAGGGCTTCTATCAGGAAGACCCTGCCTTCGCCCTCGACGCTGACCTCGTCCTCCGCCTCCGGGCGGGCGAGTACGGGGAGTGCTACGAGGACCTCGAGAGGTTCCAGGGGAAGCCCTACGTCTCGATCGCCTTCGAGGAGAAGCTTCTCGGGACGAAATCCCGCCTCAAGGAACGGATCCGGAAGGAGGAGGAACGGAAGAGGCGGTCTTCCCTTCCTCTTTCCCAGAGGGAAGGGGACGCCCTCCGCGAGGGGATCCTTTCCCTGGACGAGGAAGGGCTCCGGCGGGAACGCCCCTTCCTTCACGCCTTCGCCCAGGAGGGGAGGGGGGAGCTCTCGCTCCTCGCCCTTCTCTCGCTCATGAGGATCCAGGACGAGGAGGAGGTGCTCTACCGAAGGGACGGGAAGGAATGGAAGGTCATCCCAAAGGACGCCCTTCCCCCTCTCATGGACGAAAGCTTCCTCCTCCTCGAGGGGCTTCTTGAGAGGAAAGCCCCCTCGCCCTCCCACCTCCATGTGATGGAGGGGCTTCTCCGCCCTATCGCGGTCCTCGCCTATCCCGAGCTTCCCTTCCTCGGGGAAGAGGAGGAGTGGGCGGAAGCCGCCCTCCTCGCGAGCAGGAGGATGCTCGGGGAGGAGATAGGGGAGGTGCCCCCTCCCCTTGGGGACAAGGTCCGCCGCCTCCTCGGGAAAGAGGGGGAATAGGAATTCCCCAATCCCCAGCGAAAAGAGTAGAATGGCGCCCGCTGCCCCTGGGGGCGCTTTCAAAGAAGAAAAAAGAAGGAATCCGCATGAACACCATCACCATCGAGAAGATCGGCCTGACCAAGGTCAAGGCGACCGTCGAGGCCGACCCCGCCCTCTGGAAGGAGAGCATCGCCAAGAGCGAGAGGAAGCTCGCCTCCCAGCTCACCCTCAAGGGCTTCCGCAAGGGCGAGGCGCCCCTCGCCATGGCCCGCCGCCACCTCGACGGCATGAAGGTCATGAACGAGGCCATCGACTCCCTCCTCGACCCCCTCTTCCGCGAGGTGCTCCAGAAGGAAGAGCTCCATCCGGCCTATAGCCCCTCCGTGAGCGTCACGAAGCTGAGCGACAGCGACCTCACCCTCGTCTACGAGATGGTGCTCGTCCCGACCTGCGCCCTCGGGGCGATCGAGAAGCTCGAGGCGAAGGAGGAGGCCCCCTCCGTGACGGAGGAGGAGGTCGAGGCCAGGGTGAAGCGCCACCTCGAGGAGAACGCCGATCTCGTGCCCGTCGAGCGCGAGAGCAGGATGGGGGACACCCTCGTCATGGACTTCAAGGGATTCCTTCCCGACGAGGAGGGGAACCTCAAGGAGTTTGAGGGGGGCGCCGCCGAGGGTTTCTCCCTCGAGCTCGGCTCCCATCAGTTCGTCCCCGGCTTCGAGGAGGGCTGCGTCGGCCTCAAGGCGGGCGAGGAGAAGGACATCAAGGTCACCTTCCCGACCACCTACGTGAAGGACCTCGCCGGGAAGGAGGCCACCTTCCATGTCCACGTGCTCGAGGTGAAGGAGAAGGAGATCCCCGCCCTCGAGGACGAGGCGGTGAAGGAGCTCGGCATCAAGGGCGTCGAGAGCGTCTCTTCCCTCAAGGAGAAGTGCCGCGCCGATCTCCTCCGCGAGAAGGAGAGGGCCGCCAAGGAGCGCTTCGAGGACGCCCTCCTCGAGGAAGCCTGCGCCAAGAGCGAGTTCCTCATCGACCCCGAGATCCTCGACCGCCAGGCCAAGGAAAGCCAGGAGAGGTTCAAGAAGCAGGTCGAGGGGAACGGGCTCACCCTCGAGCAGTACCTTGAGATCACCGGCCAGAAGGAGGAGGACCTCCTGAAGTCGCTCCGCGACCAGGACGAGAAGGCGCTCCGCCACGCCCTCCTCATCGAGGCGATCATCAAGGAGAAGGCCCTCAGCGTGAGCGAGGAGGAGCTTTCCTCCGAGATCAAGCGCATGGGCGAGCAGTACGGGATCGACGAGGAGAGGGTCCGCGAGATCGTCCTCCGCGACAAGCGCTCCTACGAGAGGCGCCTCCTCGAGGAGAAGGCGAAGGCCTGGCTCCGCTCCCTCGCGAAGTAGGGAAGGGAAGTCCCGAGGGGAGGCCCGGCCTCCCCTTTTCCTTCCTTTTAGCAGATGCACGTTGACTCTGCTAAAGGGCATCCTATAATTCAGCAAGTCCCGAGGGCATCGCCCGGAAAGGAGACCATGGAAGAGAACGCCATCGAACTTTCGGAGGGGACCTACCTCCCCCTCCTCGTCGCCCGGGAGCTCGTCGTCTTCCCGGAGAACCGCTGCAACGTCGCCGCGGCGCGCCCTTTCTCGCGCATCGCCGCCGAGAAGGCCGTCCAGGAGACGAACTCCCTCATCCTCGTCGCCACCCAGAAGGATAGCGAGGAGGAGGAAGTGAAGGAGGACTCCGTCCATCCCTTCTGCACCCTCTGCCGCATCCTCGTGAGCGAGAAGAAGGGGAACGTCCTCAACCTCACCATACGGGGACTCAGAAGGATGCGCCTCCTTTCCATGGAGAAGGGCGAGGACTGCTTCCGGGCCAAGGCCTCCGCGCTTCCCGAGATCCCCCTGACCCCGGAGGAGAACAACGAGATCATCGCTTCCGTCTACCGCCTCGCGGGGAAGGACCCCGAGGCGATGGCCGCCCTCCGCACCAACGCGGCCCCGAGGCTCGACGGCAGGAGCGCCGAGGCGATCCTCGACATCCTCCCGAACCCCCTCCGCCTCCCGGTGGAGGAGAAGATCCGCCTCCTCGGGGAGCCCGACCCGCGCGTCAGGGCGAGGATCCTCGAGGATGCCTTCGAGGCCCGCCAGACGGCGAGGAAGGTCGACCGCGAGATCGACGAGCGCGTCCGCCAGAGCGCCGAGCAGTCGCAGAAGGAGTACTACCTCCGCGAGAAGATGCGGGCGATCCGCCAGGAGCTCGGCGAGGACGGGGAGGACGCCTCGGGCGTCTCCCGCATCGAGGAGCGCCTCGAGAAGGAGCCTTTCCCCGAGGCGGTCAAGGCCAAGGCGAGGAAGGAGCTCCAGCGCTACCGGGGCATGCCCGAGAACAGCCTCGAGGCCTCTCTTATCCTCAACTACCTCGACACCCTCCTCCGGGTGCCTTGGCACGAGGAGACGGAGGACGTGGACGACATCGGCAAGGTCCGCGAGATCCTCGACGAGGACCACTTCGGCCTCGAGAAGGTGAAGAAGAGGATCCTCGAGTACCTCGCGGTGAAGAGCAAGACCGGCTCCCTCAAGGCCCCGATCCTTTGCTTCTACGGCCCCCCTGGCTGCGGGAAGACCTCGCTCGGGCGCTCGATCGCCCGGGCCCTGGGGCGGAAGTTCTGCAAGGCCTCCCTTGGGGGCGTCTCCGACGAGGCTGAGATCCGCGGGCACCGGAGGACCTACGTCGGCGCCCTCCCCGGGAGGATCATCCAGGGGATGCTCCGCGCGGGGACGAGGAACCCCGTCTTCCTCCTCGACGAGATCGACAAGGTGGGGCAGAGCTCCTACAAGGGGGACTGCTCGAGCGCGCTCCTCGAGGTGCTCGACCCCGAGCAGAACTTCGCCTTCAACGACAACTACCTCGAGGAGCCCTACGACCTCAGCCACGTGCTTTTCATCGCTACCGCGAACTACCTCGAGAATGTCCCGGAGCCGCTCCGCGACCGCCTCGAGCTCATCGAGGTCCCCAGCTACACCGAGCCGGAGAAGATCCAGATCGCCCTCCGCTTCCTCATCCGGAAGCAGATGGAGCAGAACGGCCTCAAGGAGGAGGAGATCCTCTTCGAGGAGGATAGCGTCCCCGAAATCATCGAAAGCTACACGAGGGAGGCCGGCGTCCGCGAGCTGGAGCGCCTTATCGCGACCATCTGCCGGAAGGCCGTGGTCGATCTCCTGGAAGGGAAGGAGAAGGCGCCCGTCCGGATCAACAAGGAGAAGGTCCGCCTTTATCTCGGCGTCCCCGTCTTCGAGGATCAGAAGAAGGAGAAGGAGCCCCAGGTCGGCGTCGTCACCGGCCTTGCCTACACCCAGTACGGCGGGGATATCCTCCCCATCGAGGTCAACTACTCGAAAGGAAAGGGCGCCCTCGTCATCACCGGGAAGCTCGGCGAGGTGATGAAGGAGAGCTGCTCGATCGCTCTCGACTACGTCCGGGCGAACGCGGTGCGCTACGGGATCGACCCCGACCTCTTCGCCTCGATCGACATCCACATCCACGTCCCCGAGGGCGCCGTCCCGAAGGACGGGCCGAGCGCGGGGGTCGCGATCACCACCGCGATCATCAGCTCGCTCTCGCACCGGCCCGTGGACAACAACGTCGCGATGACCGGCGAGGTCACCCTCCGCGGGAACGCCCTCCCGATCGGCGGGCTCCGCGAGAAGTCCCTGGCCGCCCTCCGGAGCGGCATCCGCACGATCCTCGTCCCCGAGGGGAATAGGAAGGACGTCCAGGAGCTTCCCAAGGAGGTCCGCGAGGGGATGGAGATCCTCTTCATGAAGAACGTCGACGACGCGCTCAAGCGGGCGCTCCTCCCGGGCCAGGACGCCTAGGAGGCGCCTCAGGAGAGGGGGACAAGGGCCCCCTCTTTTCCGTATACTTCCCCCATGATCGACTTCAAGAAGGCAAGCTTCCTCCTCTCCGCGCCCAAGGGCGCCCCCCTTCCTCCGATAGGGAAGGCCGAGATCGCCTTCTTCGGGCGGAGCAACGCGGGGAAGAGCAGCTTCCTGAACCTCCTCTTCGGACGGAAGCTCGCCTTTAGCGCGAAGCGCCCCGGGAAGACGGAGGCGCTCAACTACTACCTCATGCCTGATAGGACCTACCTGGTGGATACCCCGGGGTACGGCTACCAGGGGGGCGGGGGGAGGAAGGACGAGGAGTTCTCCCTCCTCATGGAGCCCTACCTCCGCTCCGGGCGGATCAGCGGGGCCATCCTCGTCCTCGACGTCAGGCGCCTATTGACCCCGGAGGACGAGGACATGCTCGCGCTTCTTGGGGAATCGGGGATCCCTATCGCCCTCGCCTTCCGGAAGGCGGAGAAGGCGCGGCAGGAGGAGAAGGCAAGGGCGAGGGCCCTCGCCTCCTCCCTCGGGCTCCCCTTCGCCCTCACGGGGCTTTCCCAGGGAGCGGGGGAGGGAAGGGCGCTCGTCGCCCGCCTTCTTTCCCCGCCTTCGAAGTAGGGCTGGTCGCGGGCAGGGGAAAGCGCTATCATCGCCCGCTATGGATCGGAAGAAGATGAAGGGCGTGCCGCTGCTCCCGGGGCTAGATAGGACGCCGGTCGCCGTCGCGAACTCGCTCATCCGCCACTTCGGCGGGGAGCCATTCCACGAGACTCTCCCTGAACTTGATCAAATCCTTTCCCCGGGGCGGAAGGTCGCCCTCCTCCTTTTCGACGGGATGGGGACGGCGATCCTCAGGAAGCATCCCGCGGGGCTCTTCTTCCTCGAGCATGGGCTCGCCGACCTTCTTTCCGTCCTCCCCTCGACGACGGTGGCAGCGACGACCTCCCTCCTCACCGGGAAGTTCCCGGGGGAGACGGGGTGGCTCGGCTGGACGGTGTATCTCCCCGAGCTCGGGGAGGCCCTCGAGCCTTTCACCGATCGCCTCGTCCCGGGGAAGAGGCCCCTCCCCGAGGGAAAGAAGGACGCGATGCGGCGGCTCCGCCCGACCAAGAGCATCCTCGAGATTTTCCAGGAGCACGGGCATAAGGCCATGTCCCTCTACCCTTGGGACGGGGCGAGGAAGGGGGAGCAGGAGCCCCTTTCCCCGGGCTCGCTCCTCAGGAAGGCTTCCTCCCTCCTCCAGGAAGAGGGGCCGGACTTCCTCTACCTCTACTCCACCGAGCCCGACGGGACGATGCACGGGCGGGGGACGGGCGCGAAGGAGGTCTCTCTCCTTCTCGAGGAGATCGCCTCCGGCGTGGCGAGGCTCGTCCGCGAGAACCCTTCCTATCTCTTCCTCGTCCTGAGCGACCACGGGCAGCTGGACGTCGCCTGGGAGGACCTTTCGAAGGTCCCGGGGCTCGAGGATACGCTCCTTGTCCCGCCCACCCTGGACGCCCGCTTCCTCAGCTTCCACGTGAAGGAAGGGAGGGAGGAGGAGTTCCGCGCGAAGTTCCTTTCCTCCTTCGGGGAGGACTTCCTCCTTCTTGGGAAAGAGGAGGCTCTTCCCCTCTTCGGCCCCGAGGGGCACTATCTCCGGGGGTCCATAGGCCAGTTCGTCGCCCTTTCCAAGGGAAACAAGGCTCTCTTCTCCTCAAGATGGGATCCCGAGGGAGGGACGATGAAGGGCCACCACGCGGGCATCCTTGAGGAGGAAAGGGAAATAACCCTCTCCGCCTTCAATCTTCCCTAGCCATGCCCTATAATCCGCCCCGGAAAGCCCGGGAAGAGGGACCCCGAGAGACTGCCCATAGAGAGCTGCGGATGGTGGAAGCGCGGCGGCAGGGGCGGGGAAGTCGCTTCCCAGCTAGCGGGCTTCCCCGGCCGGGACGGGAACCCGGAGAGCGCCGTCTCCCCAAGGGAGGCGGAAGTGGGGTGGTACCGCGCCTCCTGGCGTCCCCATGGCGGGGACTTTTTCGTTCCCCGGGGGAGGATCCATATGCTTGAGAAGCACTACGACCCCAAGAAGGTGGAGGAAGGGCTCTACGACGAGTGGCGCGAGAAAGGCTACTTCAAGGCCGGCGGGGAAGGGGACAAGAGAGCCCCTTTCTCCCTGGTGCTCCCGCCCCCGAACGTGACGGGGAAGCTCCACCTCGGCCACGCGATGGACACGGTCCCGATGGACGTGCTCTCCCGCTACCACAGGCTTAAGGGGGAGGACGTCCTCTGGGTCCCGGGCATGGACCACGCGGGCATCGCGACCCAGGCGAAGGTGGAGGCCGCCCTCCGTGAGGAGGGGCTGACCCGCCAGGACCTTGGGAGGGAAGGCTTCCTGAAGCGCTGCTGGGAGTGGAAGGAGCGCCACGCCCACCTCATCCACGACCAGTGGAAGGCGCTCGGGCTTTCGCTCGACTACTCGCGCGAGCGCTTCACCCTCGACCCCGGCGTCCAGAAGGCCGTCCGCAAGGTGTTCGGCGCCCTTTACGAGAAGGGGCTCATCTACCGCGGAAGGAAGATCATCAACTGGGACCCCGTCCTCATGACCGCCCTCAGCGACATCGAGGTCGTCCATGAGGAGGAGAAGGGGAAGATGTACTACTTCTCCTACGAGATCGAGGGAGGGGGGACGCTCGTCGTCGCGACGACCCGCCCGGAGACGATGTTCGCCGACGTCGCCGTCTTCCTCGCGCCCGGGAAGTACCCGGGGCTCGCCGGGAAGAAGGCCAGAAACCCCGCGAATGGCGAATGGCTGCCCCTCATCGAGGACGAGTACGTCGATCCTTCCTTCGGCACGGGCGCGATGAAGTGCACGCCCGCCCACGACCCGAACGACTTCGCCCTCGCGGAGAAATACCGCCTCCCGATGCCCCAGTGCTTCCTTGGGGACGGGAAGATGAACGCCCTGGCCGGGGAGTTCGAAGGGCTGGACCGCCTCGAGTGCCGCGAGCGCCTCGTCGAGCGGATCCGGAAGGAGGGGCGCCTATATAAGATCGAGGACATCGTCCACGCGGTCGGCCACAGCGAGAGGAGCGGGGCCACGGTGGAGCCGATGCTCTCGAGCCAGTGGTTCCTCCGGATGGAGGGGATCGCCCGGATGGTCGAGGAGAACCAGAAGGACCCGGAGAGGAAGGTCCGCTTCCGCCCGGCGCGCTTCGAGAAGACCCTCCTCCGCTGGATGGAGGACTGCCACGACTGGTGCCTCTCGCGCCAGCTATGGTGGGGCCACAGGATCCCCGTCTGGTACAAGGGGGACGTCGAGCATCCCGAGGACATGGTGGTCGCGCCCGAGGAGGGGCATGACCTCACGGGCTACGTCCAGGACCCCGACGTCCTCGACACGTGGTTCAGCTCCGGGCTCTGGCCCTTCGTCACCCTGGGGTGGCCGGAGGACACGGCGGACTTCCGGCGCTACTTCCCGACCTCCGTTCTCGTGACGGGCTACGACATCATCTTCTTCTGGGTGAGCCGCATGATCTTCCAGTCGCTCCTCGCGACCGGGGAGCGCCCCTTCCGCGAGGTCGTCATCCATGGGCTCGTCAGGGACCGCGAGGGCAGGAAGATGTCGAAGTCCCTCGGGAACGGGGTCGACCCGATGGACGTCATCGAGGAATACGGGGTCGACGCCCTCCGCTTCTTCATCGTCAACGGCACCGCCCCCGGGCTCGACATCCGCTACGAGGAGGAGAAGGTGAGGGGCGCCAGGGACTTCCTCAACAAGGTGTGGAACAGCGCCCGCTACCTCGAGGGCGTCCTCGGGGAGGAGGACCCGGGGGAGATAGATCTTGCCAAGCTCTCTCCCATCGACAAGGGGATCCTCTCGAAGCTTTCCATCGTCCATGCCCGCTACACGAGGCTCATGGACGAGTACGCCTTCGGGAAGGCAGGGGCCCTTCTCCGCTCCTTCGTCTACGACGACTTCTGCTCCCGCTACCTCGAGTGGAGCAAGGTCGAGATCCAGGAAGGAGGGGAAGGGGCGAAGGGGGCGAGAAGCACCCTCCCCTTCCTCCTCCGCGCGATCCTCATCCTCCTCCATCCCTTCGCCCCCTTCCTCACGGAGCGGATCTACCGCACGCTCCCGGGCGCGAAGGAAAGCATCATGGAGGAGAGCCTCGAGCGGGCCCTCTTCCGGAAGGACGGGAAGGCGTGGCGCTCGGCCTACGGGCTTTCCTCCTTCGAGCTCATGGGGGAGATGCTCCTCCGCCTCAGGGAGAGGAAGCTCTCCCTCGGGCTTGCCCCGAACGCGCCGGTCCGGCTCAGGATGGACCACGAGCCCTTCCATGGGTGCCTGAGGCTCCTCCAGCGCTTCCTCTTCGCCCATGAGGTCGAGGTCGGGGGCGAGCTCTCGGGGGCGATGAGCTTCCGCTTCCAGGGGAAGAACATCGCTATCCTTATCGAGGAGGACGTCGATCCCGCCCTTATGAAGGAGCGGCTCCTCGAGGAGGAGCGCCGCCTCCTTTCCGAGGTCGAGCGCGGGAAGAGGATGCTCGGGAATCCCGGCTTCCTCGCCAAGGCCCCGAAGGAGAAGGTCGCCCTCGAGGAGGAGAAGCTCCGGAAGAACGAGGCGCTCCTCGCGGAAGCGCGGAGGCGGCTTTCGCTCCTCTAGGGCAGAAGTCACGGGAGGCACCCTATAAGGAGGGTGAAAGGAGGCGCCTATGGAAGGAAGGATCCTCACCCTCTCCGAGCGGGAGTCTCTCGCCCCAGGGGAGGCGCTCACCCTGACCGCGGTCCTCGCGGTCCTCGCCGTCGCCGTGATTACCGTCGTCGTCTTCCGTCTCTTCCGCAGCCAGGAAGGGAACGTCAAGCTCCCCGGCGGCTGGGCCTTCACCTGGGAGTGAGCCCGCCCTTCCTCGTCCCGAAGGAGGAGCGGCCCCGCGAGAAGGCGCTCAGGGAAGGGCTCTCCTCCCTCCAGGAGGCGGAGCTCCTCGCCCTTCTCCTCGGCCATGGGGGGAAGGGAAGGGACGTCCTCGCCCTCAGCCACCAGATCCTCGCCCGCCACGGGGGGCTCCGTGGCCTCATGGGGGTCGCCCCCCTCGCCCTCCTTTCCGAGAAGGACGTGGGCGCCGGGAAGGCGATGGCGATCCTCGCCTCCTTCGAGATCGCAAGGAGGCTCCCCTTCCTCCAGGAAGAGGAAGACCCGAAGAGGAGGGGCGCCCTCCTCCTCGGGGAGGAGAGGAGGGAGCGTCTCCTCCTCATCGCCTACTCGCCCCGCGGGGAGTACCGCGGGCACGAGTTCCTCGCGGAGGGCGGCTACCGCGGGCTCCTCTTCGAGCCGGGCGAATGCTTCCGGAGCGTCCTCCGCCTCGGGGGGCGGGGCTACGTGCTCTGCCACTCGCACCCGGAAGGGACGTCCCTCCCGAGCGAGGAGGACGTGCGGGCGACCCTTCTCCTCCTGGAGGAAGGGAAGAGGCTCGGGCTCCGCCTCCTCGACCACATCGTCTACGGGAAGGAAGGGCCCTATAGCCTCAGGGAGGCGGGCCTCATTCCCTCTGACCCCCCTTCCATTCCTCGGCAAGGCTGGTAGAATTCGCGCGTTGTCGCCTTCCTAGGGCCGCAACCGCATCGCGGGGACATCTCCCTCGGGAGGCCGTAGCGAGCGAGTATAGGAGAAAGGAAGTGGAAGCATGAGCAAGTACGCCGTCGTCGAGACGGGCGGGAAGCAGGTCCTCGTCGCCCCGGGCGAGAGGATCTACGTCGAGCGCATCCCCGGGAACCCCGGGGACGAGGTCGTCCTGGAGAAGGTCGTCCTCCTCGGCGGGGACAAGGTCGCCGTCGGCTCCCCCTACGTGGAAGGGGCCAAGGTCACCTTCCGCCTGGAGAAGCAGGGGCTCGGGAAGAAGGTCGTGATCTACAAGTACAAGGCCAAGGCCAACGAGCGCAAGAAGCAGGGCCACCGCCAGCCCTACACCTGCCTCGTCTGCGAGTCGATCGCGGGATGATCCGCGTCGAGGCCCTCTACCGCGCGGGGCGGCTCGTCCGTCTCGAGGCGAAGGGCCACGCGGGGTCGGGCCCGAAAGGGCATGACCTCGTCTGCGCCGCGCTTAGCGGCATCCTCCCGGGCGCCTTCAACGCCCTGGAGGGGAGCTACCGGACGCTCGTGAGTCCGGGCCACGTGCTCCTGGAGGCCCCGGAGGGGCTCCTGAACGAGCACGACGAGGCCGTCATGCACTGCGTGACGGAGGAAATCAGGGGGATCATGGAGGCCTCGCCCTCCCATCTGGTCCTCGTGAGGAAGGAGATGCCATGAGAAAGTACGTCGTCGACCTCCAGCTCTTCGCCTCGAAGAAGGGCGTCAGCTCGACCAGGAACGGCCGCGACTCCGCCGGAAGGCGCCTCGGCGCCAAGGTGGGGGACGGGCAGAAGGTCACCGCCGGGAGCATCCTCTACCGCCAGCGCGGGACGAGGATCAAGCCGGGCGTCAACGCCAAGCGCGGCGGGGACGACTCGATCTTCGCGCTCGTGGACGGGATCGTCCGCTTCGAGCGGGTCGGCAAGAACGGCAAGCGCGTCAGCGTCTACGCCGAGTAAGGACGAGTCCTGGAGAGGGGAGGCGGCGCCTCCCCTTTTCTTCTTATATAGGCGCGCATTGCCCGCGCGGAGCATTTCCACCAAGCATCTTCAAGCAAAATCTTCGGTCTTTCCCAAAAAGTTTTTTCGCCGCCTTTCCTTTTGCAGGTCCCCCTTTTCCGGGCGAATGCGCCTCTTTTTCACCAAAAGAGCATCCCTTGCCCCAAAAAAGGGGTTACATTCCTTCTGTAAGGGGTTGCAGAAAGCGCTTGCCGGCTTCTCGGGAGATGCTATATTTCGCTCATGTTAATCAGTTAAATCGCGTCGGGCGTCCTCGGCATGTCCATTGCGAGCGCGCCCTAGTGATTTGGAAAGGAGCGTAGATTTAAATGATTAATCTCAAAAAGGGCCTGATCGCGGTCGCCGGACTCGCGATGGTGGCCGGCGTAGGGGGCGTGGCGCTCACCAGCTGCAGCGATCCCTACGAGAACGTCGTCACCCTCTGGGCGCCGGAGAGCGACATCAGCTACTTCGAGGACACCGTGATCCCCGCCTTCAAGGAGGCGCACAAGGACGTCCTCGAGCTCAAGGACGAGGAGGGGAACGTCACCGGCACCCTCGACGTCCAGGTCCTCGCGCAGATGGGTGAGGGCGACATCTGGACCAACGCCGGCAAGGACATCGCCAGCGCCGCCGACGTCTTCTGCATGGCCGACGACAACGCCCGTTCGATGAACGACGCCGGCTATCTCATCGACTTCAACGACAAGAAGGCCGACCTCATCGCCTCCGAGGGCCAGGACGCGGTCGACGCGTTCATGGTCGACGACGACCTCCTCGCCGTCCCCTACCGGAACGACAACAGCTACATGCTCTACTACAACACCAACATCGTCTCCGACGAGCAGGCCAAGTCGATGAACACCATCCTTGAGGCCGCCGCCCAGGCGAACGCGACCGTCTACTTCCAGATCGGGAACAGCTGGGTCCTTCCCTCCGTCCTCTTCTCCGAGGGCAAGATGGAGATTCGCGTCGTGAACGACGAGACCGTCCAGGTCGCCGACTTCGCGAGCAACGAGAAGGTCGCCGAGGCGCTCTACGACTTCGTGAGCCTCTACAAGAAGTACACCAGCAACATGGTCGCCTCTGACCAGGCCGACACCGCCGGCATCCTCGCCGGGCTCGATCCGCAGAGCGAGAAGCCGACCGCCGCCTACGTCATCTACAACTTCTGGAACGAGACCCAGAAGGAGCTCGCCAAGATCCCCGAGGACAGCCGTCCCGAGGTCAAGTGCACCACCCTTCCGACCTTCTCCAGCGAGGATGGGTCCAGGACTCACCAGCTGAAGCCCTTCGTCGGCTACAAGGGCATGGCCGTCAAGAGCAACGTCTCTGAGAAGAAGGTCGCGGCCGCCAAGGCCTTCGCCCTCTTCGCCGCGAGCGAGGAGAACCAGGCCCTCCGCGTGACCGAGCTCCAGCAGGGCGTCACCAACCTCAACGTGCAGAAGGAGTACGCCGAGGAGCTCGCCGCCCTCCCGCACATGGCCGCCATCAACAAGACCATTGAGTCCGGCGCCTACGTCGCCCAGGGCGCGAACGTCGCGCCGACCTTCTGGACTCCGATCAGCAACCAGCTCTGCAGTGGCATCCTGAACGCCACCGGGGACGCCTTCGCCTCGATCGAGGACTGCAAGGCCAAGCTCCAGACCCTCTGCGGCAGCGACGGCTGGTACGACTACTCCACTCTTCCGCAGGAGTAGCATCCCTCACCTTCTTGCCCCGGGCGGACATCCCCGCCCGGGGCTTCTTCTCGATAAAGGAGAACCCTTATGAGCGAAGAGAGAAAGAAGGACGTTCTCGCCGCCCCGGCTGAGGAGGATGGCGAGAAGGCCCTTGACCTGTCCGAGCTGAACGCCCTCAAAGAGACGGAGTTTACGCCCGATCCGTGGTGGAGAACCGCGGGGATCGCGGTGCTCCGCTTCCTCCTGAAGGTCGTGCTTTTCATCGGTGGCATCGTCTATGACGCCGTGAAGTACCTGCTGCTCGTCGTCAAGTACGTGCTGGGCGCGATCCTCATGATCATCCCGGGCATCTACATGCTCGGGCGGAAGGCCGTCCAGATGTTCAACGACATGGACTGGGCGGGGAAGCTGAGCTTCCTCGTCATGGGCGCGAGCCAGCTGAAGCGGAAGCAGTGGCTGGACGGCGCGGTGTTCCTCGTCGTCGAGCTCGCCTTCCTCTTCTATATGTTCATCCCGGTCGACGGCGACGTCGGGATGGGCGTCGGCGCGATGATCCAGTTCATCAACCTCGGGAACGAGGGCCAGCTGAACTCGAGGGTCGACCTCATCTTCGGCTTCTACGCCTGGGTGATCGTCGTCGGTTTCCTCGTCTGCTACTACCTGAGCATCAAGGGCGCCTACGACTCCTACATGATCACCGTCGCCGACAAGTACAAGCGCGCCCAGATCGAGGCCATCCACGTGATCGGCCACCCTGAGGTGTACCACGGGACGAACAAGGCCGGCGAGGCCGTCGACTTCTCGCGCATGACCTCCGGGGGAGTGAACCGCGTCCTCAGGAAGGAGTACGCGTTCGACCGCCTCTCGGCGAGGGTGGCCTCCC
The DNA here is from genome assembly GCA_949289845.1 of uncultured Bacillota bacterium. Lineage (GTDB taxonomy): Bacteria > Bacillota_I > Bacilli_A > RFN20 > CAG-826 > UBA4951. The sequence goes on along the minus strand of CASEPN010000001.1, from coordinate 440,898 downwards.
GCGTCAAGTGGGGAAGGGCCGCCGACCCGAGGAGCCTCGCGATCGGGGAGGATGGCTCCTCCTCCATCGGGAACATCTTCCGTTCCGAAGGCGATTTCCTCAGCAAAACCCGCGCCTTCTTCCTGCTTCTTTGGGAGAAGACGGCCGGCTTCTTCCGCCGGATCAAGGAATCGTGGTACCACACGGTCTACGATCCTTGCCGGAAGTACGTCCTCGAGCACCTCTTCTGGCTCGGGGCGCTGGAGCGCTACTGCTACTGGTATCTCCAGAAGCCCAAGGACAAGTACGGGCGCTACGTCCTCCTCAAGGAGGAGAGGCTCGCCCTCATCCACTTCTCCCATAAGTACGACAAGTACAACGACTACCTCGCGACCATCCGCGACGAGAAGGCCCTCGTCGCCGTCTTCGGGGCAGGGGAGTCCCTCTTCGATTCGATCTTCGGGCGCGACGTCCTTTCCGAGAAGAACGGCGAGGCCGCGCTCCCGGACGATGCGAAGCTCACCGTCAAGAAGCGCGTCTCCGCGGTCATCGGCACCTTCGAGATCACCTTCCCGCTCGGGCGGAGGATCACGAAGGCGGCGATCCAGGTCATCGACCAGAAGAGGAAGGAAGGCCTCCGGGGCGAGGAGCTCCGGAACGCCTGCGTCCTCCGCTTCAAGGAGATCTCGCTCCACCACCAGGAATACATGGACGAGTTCGTGGAGCGCTATCACGACGCCCCCATCCGCTCCGCGGAGAGGACCGTCGAGCTCGCCCGCGACCCGAGCGTCCTCGAGGCGAACCTCGCCCTCGGTAAGGAGAACTTCCTGAAGGCCGCCGAGGCGCAGGGCGTCCTCCCGGAGGACGGGCTCGCCCTCTACGACCTCTACCAGGCCTCGGACCTCGCCTCGCGCGAAGGTAAGGACAACCGGGAGCTCCTCGAGCGCTTCGCCCGGCGCTACGAGCGGAGGCTCAAGTCTCTCCGCGTCATGGGCTTCCACGGCCAGCCCGTGACTTCGCTCCGCCGCATCAAGCAGTTCGCGGACGAGAAGTTCGCCGTCACCGTCATGTCGCTCCCGGTCCTCGGCTGCCTCGTCGTGACGATCATCCCGCTCCTATGCTCGCTCTTCGTCGGGTTCACGAACTGGAACCTCCAGCACCTCGACGTCTTCCAGTGGGAGGCGAGCGCATGGGAGCAGCTCTCGGACATTTTCGGGGCGACATCCTCCGAGACCACGACGATGAGCTACGGCTACACGTTCCTCCGCCTGCTCGGGTGGACGATCGTCTGGGCGATCTGCGCGACCTTCAGCTGCTACATCCTCGGCATCATCGTCGCCCTACTCATCAACCGGAAGGGCCTCAAGTTCCCGCGGGTCTGGCGCACGATCCTCATCATCACCGTCGCCGTCCCGGGATTCATCTCGCTCATGGTCATGAACAAGATGCTCCAGCCGGCAGACCAGGGCGGCCTCATCAACTCCTGGCTCATCAAGCAGGACTGGTTCGTCGGGCTCTCGCAGTCGATGGGCTGGGGATCGATGGGCGGCAACGGCGTCTGGTCGACGGGCGGCATCCCCTTCGTCCGGGGCCAGGGCTCGGGCGACAACTGGGCCATCATCCCGAAGCTCACGGTCATCCTCGTGAACATCTGGATCGGCATCCCCTTCACCGTCCTCTCGACCTCGGGCATCCTCATGAACATCCCGAGCGACCTCTATGAGTCGAGCCAGATCGACGGCGCCGGGCCCTTCCGCCAGCTCGTCTCGATCACCCTCCCCTACATCTTCTTCGTCACCGGCCCCTCGCTCATCACGACCTTCGTCGGCAACATCAACAACTTCAACGTCATCTTCTTCCTCACCAACGGGGAGCCGAAGGGGACGAACCCGCTCCTTGTCACGGGAGCGGGCGAGACCTCGCTCCTCATCACCTGGCTCTACACCCTGGCGACCGACTCGACCCAGCAGAACTTCGCCCTCGGCTCGGCCCTGGGCATCATCATCTTCATCCTCTGCGGCTTCTTCTCGCTCGTAGCCTACAGCCGCCTTGGATCGGTCCAGAACGAGGAGGCCTTCCAGTAATGAAGACAAGGCGCATCGCGGCGGACGCCGCCGTCTACCTCATCCTCGCCATCATCGCCGTCTGCTGGGTCTCGCCCATCATCTGGCTCGTCCTCCAGAGCTTCTCCGGGGACTCCGACATGGGCTCGGCGAACCTCTTCCTCCCGAACTCCTGGTCGACGGACCCGTGGATGATGCTGGCGACGAACCAGGTCTACATCAACGGGAAGCTGACGGCGGCCCGCTTCAACTGGTTCGGCATGATCACCGACAACGGCTCCTTGGCCCTCGGCTCCTTCACCAACACGATCTGGGTCGCGCTCCTCTCGATGGTCATCGCGACCTGCTTCACCCTCTGCAGCGCCTACGCCTTCTCGCGCCTCCGCTTCAAGGGCCGGACGCTCATGATGCGGATCATCCTCGTCATCGGCATGTTCCCGGGCTTCCTCGGCATGATCGTCATCTATTGGACGCTCCAGGGGATCGACGACACCGGCGCCCTCCGGAACCTCTTCATCCTCGCCCTCATCTACTCGATCGGCGCGGGGACGAACTACTACGTCTCCAAGGGCTTCTTCGACACGATCTCGAAGCAGATCGACGAGGCGGCGATGGTGGACGGGGCGACCCGCTTCCAGATCTTCTACAAGATCATCCTCCCGCTCTCCAAGCCCATCGTCGTCAATGTCGCCCTCGGCGCCTTCATGGGCCCCTGGGGGGACTACATCACCTCCGCCTACATCATGGGCCCGGCCAAGGCCCCGGCCTACGACAACTGGACCGTCGCCCGCACCCTCTGGGGGATGCTGAACGACGGCGACTACAACTCCCGCCCGCCCTACTGGCGCACCTTCTGCGCCGGCGCGGTGTGCGTTGCGATCCCGACCACGATCATCTTCATGTTCATGCAGAAGTACTACGTGGCGGGCGTCACCGGCGGCGCGGTCAAGGGCTAGGAAGCCTCCTTTCCGAAAGGCGCCCCCTCGGCGGGGCGCCTTTTGTATAATCCTTGCATCTATGATTGAACTCAGGGACATCGTCGGGGGCGAAGGATTCTCCTGCCCTCGGAAGGGCGGGGTCGGCTACCAGATCTTCGTCGAGAGCTTCCGCGACGGGGACGGGGACGGGAAGGGGGACCTCAAGGGCATCCTCGAGGCGCTTCCCTACCTCGACGCGCTCGGGGTGGGGCGGGTGTGGCTCACCCCCATCTTCAAAAGCGGCAGCTACCACCGCTACGACACGGAGGACTACCTCAAGGTCGATCCTCCCCTCGGGACGGAGGATGACCTAAAGGAACTTATCGAGGCGTATCACTCGAAGGGGATCGAGGTCATCCTCGACCTCGTGCTCAACCACACGAGCTTCCAGCACCCTTGGTTCCTCCAAAGCCAGAAGGACGTGGGGCGGGGCTACTATGGCCCGGGGTCGAAGGCGGATTACTACTGCTACATCGACGGGCTCAGGCACGCCTATACGTATAGCCCCGTCGCGAAGAAGGCATACGAGGGGCGCTTCAGCGGCTGGATGCCCGACCTCAACCTCGACTCGCCGGACGTCCGGCAGGAGGTCGACGGGATCTGCCGGAAGTGGCTCACGCTCGGGGTGGACGGCTTCCGCCTCGACGCGGTGAGGTTCTACTACTTCCAGGAACGGGAGAAGACGGTGGAGTTCCTCCGTTTCCTCAGGAGGACGTGCGACAAGTACCGCCCCGGCGCCTACATCGTCGGCGAGGCCTGGGAGGACTTCCCGGACCTCCAGTCGATCCTCGACTACGCTTCCTCGGGGATCCCGATGTTTCATTTCCCCCTCGCCCTGGCCAGGGAGGCGGGCCCAGGGGCCGCGGTGAGTTTCAAGAAGGCCTGGAAGGAATACCCGCGCCGCATCGTCGAGGACGAAAGGAAGCTCCTCGAGGTTTCCGGCGGGAAGAGCAGGATGGCCCTCTTCGTCAGCAACCACGACACCGACCGCTGGAAGGAGGTCGTCGCCCCCGGGACCAAGGACCAGGGGGAGAGGATGAAGCTCGCGATGGGACTCCTCCTCCTCACGCCCGGGACCCCGTGGCTCTACTACGGGGAGGAGCTCGGGATGGAGGGGAAGCGCGGGATCGAAGGCCCCCTGAGCGACGCGCCCCGCCGGACGGCGATGCCCTGGAAGGACGGCGTGCGCTGCAAGAACCCGGAAGGCTACGTCGAGAAGACGGTCGCCATATCGCCCGAGGACGCGATCAAGGACCCCGATTCCCTCCTCACGAGGACAAGGGCCCTCGTCGCGATGAGGAACCGCCACGACGAATACTTCGCGAAAGGGGAGTTCCGCATTCCCGCCCTCGAGCTTCCCGAGGACGTCCTCGCCCTCGAGTCCCGCCTCCCGGAAGGAAGGATCCTCATCCTCCACCATAAGGGCGCGGGCGAGAGCAAGCTCATCGTCCCCCCGGGGCTTAGGCTCGACGCGCCGGCCGGGCATTCGGAACTATCCGGGGAAATTCTTACAATGTCCGGGTATTCATCCGCGATTCTTTACTGAAAGCGTTTTCTTATTTTCCCACATGCGTTAGGATTCCTTCCGTACAAGGAGGCATCCCCATGCGCTTCAAGCCCCTGACGCTCCTCTTCCTCCTCGCCCTCGCCGTACCCGTCCTCGCCGGCTGCGAGGCCGAGGGAGGCGGGGACGATCTTTCCTCAGGCTCCGTGAACGACACAGGCAGCGTCCCGCCGGAGGCCGACCCCCTCCCGGAAGGCTGGGACGGGATCGTGAGGATCCACTACCGGAACGACACCGCGAATTACATGACCAAGGCGATCTGGGTGTGGGGCGTCGGCATCGACGGCTACGAGTACGAGTTCGATAACGCCGGGGCGCCCGACGACTACGGGCTCTACTACGACATCGACCTCCAGGAAGCGCCCTGGAACCGGGCCGCCCAGTCGAGCGTCTCCTTCATCATCAAGGAGCGCGGCACCTGGGCCGGGCAAAGCGCCGACATCGTCTGCACCCTCAACGACTACAGCAGCACCCTCGAGACTGATGGGGACGGGCGCGGGATGATCCACATCTGGTCCTGGGACCTCGGAAACGGGAACGTCGACGTCTCCTGGGACCGCCAGGACGCGATGGGCGACCGCATCGGGAGCGCCAAGTTCACAGACTGGCGCACCCTCCACGTCGAGGGGACCGGGGTCGCCGAGGGGCGGGACGAGTCGGAGGTCGGGGTCGTGACCTCCTATGAGCTATACGCCTACGACGACGTCTGGTACAAGATGAACGCCGCCCAGAAGATCCCCGCCAAGCCGACCTACAAGATCGCCGAGGGGACTCCCAACAGCAATTCCTTCGACATCGTCTTCGACGAGGACGTCCCCCTCTACCACGACTACATTCTCGAGTGCCGTTTCGCCCAGAACCCCGACGCGGTGAAGCAGGGGGGCGCGAGCTTCGAGGCCCTCTACGACTCCGAGAAGTTCATCGAGGAGTACACCTACGAAGGGGACGACCTCGGGATGGAGGACGTCTCCGTCCCCGAGCAGGACCGCTTCCGCTTCCGCGTGTGGGCGCCGACTTCCGGCTCGGTGGCGATCCGCGCCTACGTGAGCGGGGTCCCCAAGTCGCTCGGGACCGAGGAGCATCCGGGGGACGACACCTCGCGCCTCTTCTACATGGACCCTGTCGGCCATGGCGTCTGGGAGACCGAGATGCGGGGCTACTACTGCGACTACTTCAACTTCTACACGGTCGCGGTGAGCAATGGCGGCACCACCGTCGAGGCCCCCGACCCCTACGGCATCTCCGCCGGCATCAACGGCCAGCGGACGGCGCTCCTCTACAAGGAGGAGTACGAGGCCACCTATCCCGAGGGCTGGGATGAGGAGCTTTCGAAGTTCCGCTACGTCGAGGGCGAGGAGGAGACGAGGACCTCGCTTGAGGATCTCACTATCTACGAGGTCCACGTCCGCGACTTCACCGCGGACGAGACCTGGGTGTCGAACGAGGGGAACCCCCGCGGCACCTATAAGGCCTTCGCCGAGGAAGGGACGACCTATAACGGGGTCACCACCGGCATCGATCACCTCGAGGAGCTCGGGGTGGACGCCGTCCAGATCCTTCCCTTCTTCGACCAGGATAACGACGAGAGGACCTTCTCCTACGAGGAAAACGGGGAGACGAAGGTCCAGACCCCAGGCTACAACTGGGGCTACAACCCTTATAACTACAACGTCGTCGAGGGCGCCTACGCGACGGACCCCTACGACCCCGCCCTCCGGCTCCTGGAGTTCCGCGAGATGGTGCTCGCCCTCGCCAAGAAGGGGATAAGGACCATCATGGACGTCGTCTACAACCACATGTCGAGCGTGAGCGGCTCGAGCTTCGAGAAGATCGTGCCCGGCTACTACTTCAAGAAGGACGAGAACGGCGCCTACATCGACGAGACCGGCGTCCACAACACCTTCGCCACCAACCGCCTCATGGCCTCGCGCTTCGTGGTGCAAAGCGTCGCCCACTGGGCGGGCGAGATGGGGGTCATGGGCTTCCGCTTCGACCTCATGGGCGCGATCGAGTGGCAGACGATGCGCGATGCGAAGGACGCCCTTTACGACATCGACCCGAACATCGTGGTCTACGGCGAGCCCTGGCGGGGCTCGGGCGGCTCCACGGAGTCCCAGGCCGGGAAGGAGGCCGTCTACCAGCATCTGGGCGAGAACGGGAAGGGGTCCGTCGGCGCCTTCAACGACTGCGGGAGGAACGGCCTCAAGGGCGACACCACCTGGGGCTCCCCGGCGCCTTCCTACGGCTTCATGTCGCAAAGCGCCGAGTACCTTTCCGAGGACACGATGTATAACGCCGCCGTCGTCTATCTCGGCGAGCAGCGCGAGATGACGGGGAAGGGCATCCCCACCCCCACGAGCCAGACCCTCAACTACGTGAGCTGCCACGACAACTACACCCTCTACGACCAGCTGAAGTACACCTACGACGGCGGCAAGGACGCCGACACTGACAAGAACGTCGAGAAGGTGTCCGAGGCGGTCCTGGGCACTACCGCCTGGGTGCTTCTCTCCCAGGGCGCGGCCTTCCTCCACGGGGGCGAAGAGATGCTCCGGACGAAGGTCATGGAGCCGGGCGACCCCTACTGGGACAAGATCGAGGAGAACGACTACGTCTCCCTCCCGGGCACTGAGAACCGCCTCATCCGCAACAGCTACTCCTACGGGGACGCCGTCAACTCCTTCAAGTGGGACCGGAAGGCCCTCTACAAGGACTTCTACGAGAAGTACAGGGAGGCCGTCCACGCGAGGAGGGCGCTCATCGAGGAAGGCTATCTCGCCGCCTCCTACGAGGACGTCGTCCAGGGCGAGTACCAGGACGGGGACAGGACGATCAAGGTGAGCCGCCTCTGGGACGATCTCATCTCCCGTGGCGCCTATGACGGGGTCACCGGACTGAGGCCCATCCTCGCCGCCCAGACCGAGTGGAGCAGGATCGACTCCTCGAAGTCGGACATGTACTTCTTCCTCGGCGGGCGCATGAACAACAACGAGCTGATCGACATCGGCATCGGCGCGGGGACCCTAGAGGTCGTCTATAGCACCAGGCGCGATGCCGGGACCACGATGGACGTCACGAACTCGCTCGGGATATACGGGTACGAGATGCTCTGCGTCCGGAGGACGCGCTAGGAGGACCCTATGAAAAGACCATACGTGATCGGAGGGATTCTCCTCCTCTCGCTCCTCCTCCCATCCTGCGTCCCCGAGGCGCCGGACACGAGCCTCGTCTCCGGCTCCTTCACCGAGGAGAACATCGACCAGTACATGGAGGGGCTCAAGGAGACGAGCAAGGGAAACCACCTGTACATCCACTACCTCCGCCACGAGAACAGCCCGGCCTCCTACCAGGACTGGGACCTCTGGGTGTGGCAGATGGCCCCCCAGAAGGGAGAGGGGGCGAAGTTCGACTGGGCCGGGAGGACGACCTCGGGGGACAAGCTGAGCGCCTCCGGGAACGCAAGGATCGACGCCTACGGCGGCGCCTACGTCGAGATCGACCTCGGGGGCTCCTACGACGGGGGCTGGAACAGCGGAAGCAAGTCGATCGGCGGGGTTCCCGTCTCCTACATGGCCGAGGGCGAGCCCGCCGAGAAGATCGGCGTCCAGATCGTCGAGAGCAAGACGAGGACGGAGGGCTCCGGCTTCTGGCGGAACGACGGGGGCGACCAGAGCTTCCTCCTCGAGGACATGGCCCTCGAGAACAAGGACGGCTCGACGAGCTACCACGCCTTCCTCGTCCAGGACGCGGTGGAGAAGCCCTCCGCCCGCCCGCACGCGGACGTGGAGGACCCCTTCGCCGATGACGACGGGACGAACGTCACCTACGGGAACGAGAAATATAGCGACGTCGACTGGACGGAGACGGTCGAGCGCCCCGCGACCTCGCCTCTCTTCCTCAAGGGGGAGGGGGCTTCCTCGGAAGGAACACTTTCCTCCGGGGCGGGGGTCGGCTACCAGATCATGGTATCGAGCTTCGCCGACTCCGACGGGGACGGCTTCGGGGACATCTACGGCATAACGAGCAAGCTCGACTACCTCGAGGAGCTCGGGGTCGAGGTGCTCTGGCTCACCCCCATCCAGCTCTCGGACAGCTACCACGGCTACGACATCAGCGACTACACCCAGGTCGACCCGAAGTTCGGGAGTAAGGCTTCCCCCAACTGCGAGAACGGCCTCGTGACGGCTTCCTCGGCGATGGAGGACTACAAGGACCTTCTCGAGGAGGCCCATTCCCGCGGGATGGCCGTCGTGATGGACCTCGTCATCAACCACACCTCCAAGGGGAACGTCTGGTTCCTCGATAGCGCCCAGCTCTCGGAGGACTACCGCGGCTTCTACCAGTGGGGGAACCACGAGACGGATCCCGAGCACATCAGCGAGGAGCGCTTCTGGTATCCCTACGGGGACCACCCCTACAGCTACTACGCGAAGTTCGGCTCGGGGATGCCGGAGCTGAACTACAGCTACGTGGCGACGAGGGAGGCGGTCGTGACCATGGCCCGCCAGTGGTGCGAGATCGGGGTCGACGGCTTCCGCATCGACGCGGTCAAGCACATCTTCATGGACGACGAGGTCGAGCGGGACCCCGAGGACACCATCATCCTCGACGTCAGCACGAACCCCGAGACCGGGAGGATCCAGGACTACTCGAGCAACCTCACGAAGAACCTCCACTTCTGGCAGTACCTCATCGGGGAGGTGAAGAAGACCCACCCCGACTGCTTCTTCGTCGGCGAGAACTTCGACGGCCACGCCTACCACGTCGCCCCCTTCTACGAGGGCTTCGACTCGATGTTTGACTTCTATACGTACTACAACCTGACGAACGGGGCCGCGCACGCCCTCAGGAACGGCGAGGTCGGAGGGGCCGTGGCCAACTGGGGCGGGGCCTACTCCTCCGGGAGCGGCTATAGCGCCGCGGGCGACACCGACCCGAACAAGGGCCTTGCCGGGAACACGGGGGAAGGCTGCGCGATCCAATACGGCGGAGGCTGGGACATCAAGTCCGTCTACGAGGCCTACGAGCGCTACCGCTCGGGGGGCAAGGAGGCCGGTGACGGCTACACCTTCATCGGCGGCTCCTTCACCTCCAACCACGACATCTCGCGCCTGGTGAACCGCATCGCCGGGACCAGGGGCGGCGGCAACAGCGACATCAGCGAGCAAGGGCGGCTCACCGAGGAGACCTACGGGACCTACCTTCCCTCCGCGACCCTCGTCGCGATCGCCGAGCTCATGCTCCCTGGGCTAACCTGGGTCTACTACGGGGACGAGCTCGGGATGAGCGGGAACTACGGGGAAGGGGCGACCTCCCAGAGCGACTACAGCGACCTCAGCTACCGCCAGCCGATGAAGTGGGTCCAGGGGGGAGAGCCAGGGGACGGGTCGATGACGACGGGCTACGGCGTCACCGGCTCCTACGGGAAGAGCGTCCGGATGGACGAGCTGAACGCTTCCTCCCTCGTCCCGAGCGTCGAGGAAAGGGAAACCTCGTCCACCTGGAAGGCCTATCGCGACGCGATGCGGCTCAAGGCATCGAGCGCGACCCTCACCCACGGGAACTACGTCCCCGTCGGCTGGGACGTCCAGCTTCCTTCCGGCGGCACCCAGCCCGCGCCCTACGTCCTCCACTTCCTGAGGACGCTCGGGGAGGAGACCTACGAGGTCGTCATCAACTTCCATCCCACGGCGAAGTGGGACGTGATCGCCCTGGAGGGCGAATGCGTCCTCTCCTATGGAGGGGCGAGCGAGAAGACGCTCCCGCCCCTCTCGGCCGTCGTCGTCCGCCGCTAGGGGGCCAGGCGCTCTCCCGAGGGAGGGCGCCTTTTCCTTCCCCTTCCTTCTTCGGGGGGAATTCCTATAATTTCCCCGTATGTTCCTCAGCGTGCTCATTCCTACGAAAGACCAGTCGGAGAAGACCCTCAAGAACCTCAAGGGCCCCTTGTGGCGCTACTTCGAGGGATGCGGGGTCGACTACGAGGTCCTCATATGCATGGACGGGTCGGACGAGGTCAACCGCCGGGCGATGGAAGGGGGCATGCGGATGCTCCCCGACCATTTCCATCTCCTTCCTTACGAAAGCAAGAAGGGGAAGGGCCATAACGTGAGGAGGCTCATCGAGGAGGCGAGAGGGGACTACGTCCTCTTCATGGACGCGGACCTCGCGACGGATCTGGAGAGCTTCACGAAGTTCCGCCCCTATATCGACGAATACCCCGTGATCATCGCCTCGCGCTACAAGGAAGGGGCGGAGCTCCCCGTGCCCCAGGGCTTCCTCCGGAGGCTCATGGGGAAGGGCTCGCGCCTCCTCATCCGCGCGCTCCTCGGAATCAAGGGCATCGAGGACATGCAGTGCGGCTATAAGCTCATAAGGAGGGACATCGCCCTTCTCCTGGCCTCCCGCCAGAGGATCGACGGGTTCGCCTTCGATAGCGAGTACCTCTACATGCTCCAGAAGAACGATATCCCGGTGCTCGAAGTCCCCGTCCGCTGGACCGACGACCCGGACAGCACCGTCAAGGGGGCGTTCCGCTCCTCCTGGAACTTCCTGAAGGAGCTCCTCGAGATCAGGAAACATAAGGACTCCTACCTCCTGACGGATGAGGAGAAGGAGGGGCTCGGATGCTGATCGACCGGGCGACAGTCGAGGTCCGGGCGGGGAAGGGGGGCGACGGGGCCATCAGCTTCCTCCACGACAAGAACACCGAGTTCGGCGGTCCCGACGGCGGGAACGGGGGACGAGGGGGGTCCATCTACTTCCTCGCCGCCGAGGACGTGAACAGCCTTTTCGCCTTCAAGCACTCGCGCGTCTTCATCGCCCCGGACGGAGGCAAGGGCAGGAAGACCCTCATGCACGGGAAGGACGGGGAGGACGTCATCGTCAAGGTTCCCGTGGGCACTTCCGTCTATCGCGAGGAGGACATGCGCCTCATCGCCGACCTCGACGAGCCCGGGGCGAAGGCCCTCATCGCCGAGGGGGGCAGGGGAGGAAGGGGGAACGCCTCCTTCAAGAGCTCCAGGAGAAGGATCCCCCGCATCGCCCAGAACGGGCGGGAAGGGGAGAGGATGCGGCTCCGCCTCGAGCTGAAGCTTGCCGCGGACATCGCCCTCGTGGGCTTCCCGAACGCGGGCAAGACGAGCTTCCTTAACCTTGTGACGAACGCCAGGGCGATGACGGGGGACTACCCCTTCACGACGATCAGCCCGAACCTCGGGACGTTCGTCGGGGAGGATTACAAGAGGTACGTGATCGCCGACATGCCCGGCCTCATCGAGGGGGCGAGCGAAGGACGGGGCCTCGGGATCAGCTTCCTAAGGCACATCGAGCGCTGCCGCCTCATCGTCCACCTCGTCGCGATGGACGGGGAGCGGGATCCCCTGGAGGCTTACGAAAGCATTAGGAAGGAGCTCGTCGGCTACGGGGCCAGGCTCGAGGAAAGGCCCGAGGTCGTCGTCGCGAGCAAGATGGACATGGAAGGGGCCGGGGAACGGCTCTCTTCCTTTGAGAAGGCCCTCGGGAAGAAGGTCTTCCCTCTCTCAAGCTTCGAGAGGACGGGCTTCGAGGAGATCCTCCAGGAATCCGTCGCCCTCCTCAAGGACGCCCCGCGCTTCCCTCTCAAGGGGGAGGAGAGCGAGGCCTGGATGGTGTTTTCCTTGGAAAAGGAAGAGCCCCTCTTCGAAATCGCCCGCGAATCCCCCGGGATCTTCCGGATTTCTGGGAAAGGCCCCGAGGAGAAGGCCAGGGAATGGAACCTCACGACCGACCAGGGGCTCGCTTCGCTTTTCCGCTACCTCGAGAAGATCGGGGTGGAGAGGAAGCTCCGCGAGATGGGGATCCAGGACGGGGACGAGGTGAGGCTCCTCTCGTTCCGCTTCGACTACGTGAGCTAGCCCGCGCGGCTCTTCCTGCGAAAGGTATAATCCAGTAGAGATGTTCTATTCCCTGACCGGCACCATCCTCGAGGCGAAGGAAGAGCAGATCGCCCTCCAGGCGGGAGAGGTGGCCTACGAGCTATCCGTCCCCCGCGGCTCCGATTTCCTCATGGGCGAGAGGAGGACCGTCTATTGCCACGAGGTCTTCGGCGAGAGCGAGCATTACCTATGCGGCTTCGCGACGAAGGCGGAGAAGGAGGCCTTCCTTCTCCTATGCTCGGTGAAGGGGATCGGGCCGAGGACCGCCCTCGGGGCGCTCCGCGAGTCGACCCCGGACGGGCTCTACCGCGCGATCGAGGCGGGGAACACCGCCTATCTCCGGAAGCTCCCGGGGATCGGCCCGAAGGCCGCGAGCCAGATCCTCCTCGACCTCAAGGGCCACCTCGCGAGCGAAGCCGGGAGGAAGAAGGCGAAGAACGACCCGGCGCGCTTCGAGGAGGTGCGGGAGGCGCTCCGCGGACTTGGCTTCAAGGCGAGGCAGGTGGACGAGGCCCTCGCCAAGATCGACGCCCCGAACCTCTCCAACGAGGAGATCCTCCGCCTCGCCCTCCGCCACCTTAGGAAAGGAACCGTGCAATGAGCCGCCTCCTCGACGCGAAGAAGGACAAGGAAGACCTCGGGGTAGACGAGACCCTCCGGCCCCGCACCCTTTCCGAGTACATCGGCCAGACCGAGCTCAAGAAGAACCTCCGCATCTTCATCGGGGCGGCCAGGAAGCGCGAGGAGCCCCTCGACCACGTGCTCCTCTACGGCCCCCCGGGCCTCGGGAAGACGACGCTCGCCTACGTGATCGCCGCGGAGATGGGGGGACAGGTAAGGACCCTCTCGGGGCCTTCCGTCGAGAAGACGGGGGACCTGGCCGCCGTGCTCTCGGAGCTCGAGGAAGGGGACATCCTCTTCATCGACGAGATCCACCGCCTCTCAAGGGCCGTCGAGGAGGTGCTCTACGGGGCGATGGAGGACTTCCGCCTCCAGATCGTGATGAACCGCGAGGGCTCGACGAGGACCTTGACGCTGCCCCTCCCGCCCTTCACCCTCGTGGGCGCCACCACGAGGGCGGGCGACCTCGCCGCCCCTCTCCGCGACCGCTTCGGCATTTCCGCGAAGCTGAACTTTTATAGCGAGGAGGAGATCGAGGACATCATCCGCCGCACCTCGAGGGTCATCGGGACCCCCATCGACGAGGGAAGCGTCAGGATCCTCGCCCAAAGGAGCCGCGGCACCCCGAGGATCGCCAACCGCCTTTACAAGAGGGTGCGGGACTTCGCCTCCTTCTTCGGCCACGAGACGATCGACGAGGAGATCTCGAGGATGGCCCTCTCCGCCCTCCACATCGACGAGCTCGGGCTCGACGACGTCGACCTCCGCTACCTCGAGGCCATCATCGAGCGCTACCGCGGGGGGCCGGTGGGCCTCGAGTCCATCGCCTCCGCGATCGGGGAAGAGATCACGAACCTCGAGGACGTCTACGAGCCCTACCTCATCATGATCGGCCTCATCGACCGCACGCCCAGGGGAAGGGTCGCGACCGAGAAGGCGTACCGCCACCTCCGGAAATCCTTCCAGAAGCCCCTCTTCTGAGGAGGTTTTGCCTTTCCTACCCCGAAATGCTAGCCTAAGGCATGGAGAAAAGGGGCAGAGCGCGGCGCCGAGCAATCCCTTTCTGGAGGAACCTTTCGCTCGTCGCGGCCTTCTTTGCGGCACTGTCTTTCCTGAGCGCCTGCGACCCGAACTTCCTTTCCACCCTGAGGGGGTACTACCGGGTCTTCCCCTTGGGGACGAACGAAATCGAATATTTCACCTATACCGATTTCTACGGAACGGCGGAGCTCGGCTGGAAGGGGACTATCTCGGCCTTCCTCGTGGACGAGGAGGACATCCCCTGGGAGGAGGTGAGCTACTGGTACACGGACGAGGAAGGCGCGGTCCGTTCCCGCACCCAAACCCTCCTTAAGAACGCGATGGGGAACCATGCCGGCGGCCATTCGCCGATCTACGACGCCCCGCAGTGGATCGACCGCGTCGAGCTCGACGTCGACCGCGGGGAGGGCATGGAGGACGTGGACATCTACGTGTTTCCCCAGACGTTCTACATCCTTTCCTGGGCTTTCGAAGGGAACAGCGAGGAAAACCCCCTTCTCTTCGACCCGATGACGATCCACGAGCCCGGCTGGTACCGGAGGCACGACTTCCTCATGAACCGGGAAGGATGGACGCTGACCTTCTGGCTGGAGAGGCATGAGTGAGGGATGGGAACGCGCAGAACATGAACTTCGGTGCCCTAGGCCTCATCCATAGGAGGACCTATAAGGAAGGTTTCGCATAGGTGCTTTCCCTAGCCGCCCTTCCTTCCTGGAGCGCTCTTCTTTTCCTCCTGCGACCTCGTCGGAGAGCCATTTGTCCGGTACTGCCTTCCCTTGGGGACGAATGAAGCAATGTTCACGCAATCGGATTCCGCCGGCACCCATGCGGCCCGGTGACGATACATTCGCAGGCGGACTTTAGTTGTTACCCCTTCCTGATGGACCGAGAGGGCCAGTTCCTGGCTTCCGGTCGAAATGAAGAGGGAAGTGATGAAAACTGCTTCCCATTATTCTAGGAAACCTTTCAGAAACCTTCTGAATTTTGGGATATTCAAGAAATCAAGAAAGGCCCGCGCGTTCTTTTGCCAGGTGACGCCGGGAACCCAACGCGGAGGCGCTGACCAGGACCTTTCGGAGGCGGTCCGCGTCCTCGCGTTGCGTTGGAAGCGTCCAAGCTTGACCCCGCGAGCGCCCCAGGGGAATGATCCGGGCGAGGGGAAAGCGGGCCGCCCTTTCCCGACGATCCTGCCGAATTGGAAGCCGTACTTCGGGAGGGTGATTGGCAGGATGGCCCTCCTGCCGGAGGCCTTCCCGATCACGGAGTCCAGCTGGACCAGGCACTCGCCCGGCCTCGCCTCCCTCCTCTCGAGGAAGTCGCTGTAGGTCCGGCCGACTAGGACCCAGATGTCCGAGAGGCCCGGCACGACGGTGGAACCCCGCGCGATCTCGCCGGGGACTGTCGACTTGTTGGCCTTGAGCCTCGCGGCGATCCGCCCGAGGCCGTCCCCCTTGGCGATGCATGCCTGGATGACCATCCGGTCCTCCATGTCCAGGCGGTGGGTGTGCCCTCTCTTCTTCATGGCTGTCTCCTTTCCGAGGCTTGGGAGGGCGAGCAAGCATGAAGCAGGCAGGGCGGGCGTTGTGTTCCCAGTGTCACTTAACGGCAAGGCATCACATTCTTGTAGCATATGGAAAATATTGTTATATTTTGGCATGGAACTACTAAGTTTACTGATGGTGGCGGGGTGCTGCCTTTCCTCAAGCGGCCCCTCTTTTCCCGAAGAGGTCGCGATGCCGGAAGGAGCGTCCTTCAGCAAGGAATGCATGCGTCTTACGAATTTCGATCTGAACGCCGCAAACGGAAACCGCGACAAATATATGAACGGGACGCGTCCTCAGTACCATCTGTTCGACTACCTTGATGAATTGTTCCCGGGCATCAACGGAGCGCCGAACCTTGCCTATTACGTATCCAGCTCCAACTCCGTCCCTGGATTCGTGGAAAACGTCTATCCTCGCGACATTTATTACAACGAGCCTCTGCCGCACGCCGCCACTAAAAATCCCCTTACCGAAGCCTACAGTCAACTGATTGAAGAAGGGGAGCTGGAGGAGGGGGAGAACCTCGGTTGCGGGCCTATCGCCTTGTTCACCCTCCTCGACTACTACGCCCGGGAGGGCGGGTGCCCTTGGATTTACGAATGGCAGCAGGAGGAACTTGTCTTCGAGAGCCAGGTCGAGCTGATGAAGCAGGTTTGGGATTGCTCATGGGTCGTCGTCGGGTCGAGCGACGTGGGGACCGGAATGCTGCCCCTCTGGTTCAGCGACGCCATCTCGCGAATGATGAACATGAAGGAAATGGGCGGGCTTTGGACCATGAAGAGACTTAGCTACATCGATGGCGCATATCCCGACCGGGAGGCATTCTTCAAGTCGGTGATCGACGCCGGATATCCCTTCGTCATCAACTGCGGCCCCTCCTCGCGTTTCTATGGGATGCACTACATCACCGTGACAGGCTACGAACAATGGACAGTCCGGACGATGCATGACACGAAGCAGAAGCTGATGTTCCGCGTGAACGAGAACTGGATGCGGACCGAACCTTGCTATTACGACATGGACTGGCTGGGGCAAGATTTGCTCGACGACGTCTGGGTGCTCCTGCCAGATGGCGATGTCTCCATCCTGGACAAGATCGCCATTTCCGCGGAAGACATGCCTTTCGGCACCGGCTATCCCGGAGTGGAAACGCCCGATTACGTATCGGTAGGGACTTCTGCAGGCGCATTCGAGATCGAGACCAGGCGCCTTCGCGCCCAGAACTACGAGGACGAATGCATCGTCCTCTCGCCGCGTCGGGAGAACTTCGGAAACGCTTGGATCGAGTTCCGTTCGCCGGTGCCCCTCTATCGAGCCGAGCTCGATGTTTCCTTCTGGCGATCCTGGGAAAAGGAATATATCGAGGAAAACGCCTACAACCTGGAATTTGGCACGCGAAGCGCCCCCGCCTCGCTCTTCATGGTCGACAAGGACTACATGGGAAAGATCGACCGAATATCGCAAGAAAGAGCGAAACCCTGCATTATTCCTTTCGGCGTCCCCAACTATGGGCTGCGGATTGAAACCGGATGTCTGGGGATCGGAGACTCCAATAAGGGGCGATTCGTCATAAACGAGCTCCGTGTCTGGGTCGATCCCTTGGATGTGGAAAGGCATCTCCAGGGGACTTTATGAGCAAGGGCTTCCGCTTCGCCCTTTGTTCCGTCCTTTTTCTGGCGGTGGCGCTTGCCCTGGCCGCTGGCGGGTACGCACTTTACTACCTCTACTGCCAGATGAGAGCCACCTACTACATTCCTTTGGGAACGAGCGTCATCGCGCGTTTCACGTACAGGAGCCCCGATTGGAACAGGGAGCTCGACTGGAAAGGGACCATCCGCGCCTCCCGGGTGGATAAGGAGGAGATCCCCTATGAGAACGTGACCTATTGGTACACCGACGAGCAGGGAAACATCCTCTCCGAGACCCTGACGTTCCTCAAGAACGCCTTGGGAAACCATGCGCCCGCAACGGATCCAGTTTACGATACTTCTCGATGCATCGACCTCGTAGAGCTGAAGATCGACCGCGGGGAAGGGCTCGAGAAGGTCGACATATATGCAGTCCCGAACAAGTTCGGCATCCTCTCCTGGGCCCTCGAGGGCAATAGCGAGGAAAACCCCCTTCTCTTTGACCCGATGGCGACCTATGGTGCCAGGTCATACCGGGAGTCCAACGAATTCGTCATGAGCCGGGAGGGATGGGAGCTTAGCTTCTACCTGAAGTAGCCCGCCGGATGCGCTGGGAATGCTTCTCTATTTGCTCAAGAACCCTTCAGAAACCCCGCGCTTTTCCGATTATTCGGAAAACTACAGAAAACACGCGCGTTCTCTTTGTCAGATGACAGAGCCGTCGCAACCCCGGGGCTCTGATTAGGGTGTTTCGGGCTGGAAGGGCGCCTAGGTTGCGCTCACCCCGGCAAAGTTTGCCCTTGGGGGCGCCCCAGGGGCATAATCCGGGCGAGAGGAAAGGGGCCGGAGCGCAGGTGTGGCTAACTCAGCGCAACGGTCGTCCGAGCACTGATGCGGCACCCTCCCCGCCTCTCCAGCTAGGTCAGGCTATGGGTAGGAGCCTGACCATTTCGGCACCCGCCGGATGCCGATGGCGTTCAGGAAGGCCTTCCGATCACAGAACTCGGCTGGACAAGGCACTCACTGCGCCTCTCCTCCCTCCGCTGTAGGAGGGAGCCGGTGGCTGAAGCGGACGTAGCGCCGGAGCTGGTGGGGCTTGGCGGAGAGGAGGCGCCTCACCGTCCTCTCGGAGCAGATCCCGCGGAGGCGGGGGAGGCGTAGATGAGGTGAATCGACTGGCCGCGAGGCGATCTGCCCGAGGGTCCGGTGGTCCAGGGTGCATGCCTCGATGATGATGCGGTCGGTGAAGTCGAGGCGGCGGTCCTTGCGGCGCCCCGCCCCTCCTTGCCTTCTTGCTCTTTCGCTTTTCCATTCCGAGGCGGGGGGCAAGCAAAGTATGGCACAGAAGCGGCTGCGATTCCGCCGCCGGCCCGACGTTGCGTTCCCGATGTCAACTAACGGGTTAATCTCTTGTTTAATCTGAAAAGTAATGGTATATAAAGACATGGAAATCATAAGTTTGCTGATGGTTGCGGGTTGCTGCCTTTCCTCTAGTGGCCCTTCGTTTCCTGAGGAAACCTTGATGCCGGAGGGGGCGTCCTTTAGTAAAGGATGCTTGCGCCTCACCGATTTTGATCTTGCCGCGGTGAACGGCAACCGAGACGCATATATCGACAAAGAAAATCCTCAGTTCCATCTATATGACTACCTAGATGAGTTATTCCCTGGCATCAATGGCTCTCCAAACCTCGCTTACTACACAGAGGACTCGCGTTTTGTGCCGGGGTTTGTGGAAAATGTTTACCCATACAGCGCTTCCTATGATGAATACCTTCCGCACGCCGCTTCCGAGAATGTGCTCTACGAGGCAAGGCAGCAATTGATTGAAGAAGGTAATTTAGGAGAAGGCAAAAGCCTAGGGTGCGGTCCAATCGCATTGTTCACTCTGCTCGACTACTTTGCACGAGAGGGCGGTTGCCCTTGGATATACGAGTGGCAGCAGGACGACTTGATCTTTGAGAACCAAGTCGAACTGATGAAGCTGATATGGAACTGTTCCCAGGTTTTCGTTGGGCCGGGCGACACTGGGACAGGGATGCTGCCCGTTTGGTTCGGCAATGCGCTTTCGCTGATGATGGAGAAGAAGGGCTTGGATGGCCTTTGGACCATGAAGAACCTGGACTATATCGACAGCGTCTATCCAGACCGCGAGGCCTTCTTCATGTCCGTTATCGACGCGGGATATCCCTTCGTCATCAACTGCGGGCCCTCCTCTCGTTTCTATGGCAACCACTACATCACCGTGACAGGCTACGAGGAGTGGAACGTCCGGACCATGCATGACGTCAAGAAGAAGGTCATGTTTCGCGTGAACGAAAACTGGATGCTCTCCGAGCCTTGCTATTACGACATGGACTGGCTGGGGCAGTACGCTTTCGATGATGTCTGGGTCCTGCTACCCGACGGCGAGGTCTCGGCGATGGAGGAGGTTTCCATTTCTGCGGAAGACATGCCTTTTGGCACCGGCTATCCCGGCCTCGACACGACGGACTACGTCCCGGTCGAGACCTCGGGAGGCACATTCGAGATCGAGACCAGGCGTCTTCGCACTCAGAACTACGAGAACGAATGCATCGTGCTCTCCCCGCGCCGCGAGAACTTCGGAAGCGCTTGGATCGAATTCCGTTCCCCTGTGCGTCTTGCTCGCGCAGAGCTCGATGTTTCTTTCTGGCGTTCGTGGGACAAGGAAAATATCGATGGTAACAACTACGAACTCAAATTCAGTTGGAGAAGCGGGACGAATATGTCGTTCGTTGTCGTGAAGGACTACACCTCGAAGCTCGATCGGATTCCGCAAGATAGGACGAAGCCATGCACGATTCCTTTCGCGCTTGGACATTATGGGCTACGAATTGATGTTTCCTCTCTTGCTGTCGGCGACTCCAACAAGGGGCGGTTCGTGATAAACGAGCTTCGAATCTGGATCAATCCTTCTGAGGTCGAACTGCATCTCCAAGGGGCCTTATGAATAGGATTTCACCACGGCGAGCGCTTTCCTTGAGCCTCCTTCTATTGGGGGCGCTTTCCCTGACTTCCTGCGATTTGTTTCTTCTGTTCCAACAGATCGGCGCCAATTACTACATTCCCTTGGGGACGAACGAGATCGCCTATTTCACGTATCGGGACTTGCACGGAACCGCGGAACTTGATTGGAATGGAACGATCCGGGCGACCCCGGTCCAGGAAAAGGACATCCCTTACGAGGATGTTGCCTACTGGTACACGGATGAGGAGGGCGAGGTCCGCTCCCGCACCCAAAGCCTCCTCAAGAACGCGATGGGAAACCACGCACCAGCGGCGAATCCTATCTTTGACTCCTCCTCTTGCATCGACCTCATAGAATTGCGAATCGACCAAGGAGAAGGCCTTGAGAACGTCGACATATACATCCTCCCGAACAAGTTCGGCATCCTTTCCTGGGCCCTCGAAGGGAATAGCGAGACAAGCCCTCTCCATTTCGATCCGCAGACAATCTATGGGGAAGCGACCATTCGAAAGGGCAGCACGTTCTTCCTGAACCAAGAAGGATGGGAGCTGACCTTCCACCTGAAGTAACGCTCCGGAGACTCCTGCGACGCTCAGGGCTTTCGCAAGAACCCTTCAGAAACCCCCTGCATTTCCGGATATTCCGGAAAGCGCAAAAGGCGCGTGCGTTCTCTTCTTCCCTCCCACGTGCCTGCGCGCTAAGATACGCCCTGCATGCGAGCGCCTTTTCTCGCGTGGACATGGGAGCGAACAATGCGTCGGAAGCTAGCCTACATACTCTTGAGCGCCGCGGTCCTCTTCGGGGGAGCGGCCACGATCGCCTCGACCATCACGAGCCTCGACACGGACGTGACCTACGGGACGGGACGAGCCCTTTACTTCCGGGTGAGCGAGGAAGGGACGACCCTCAACGGGGTCTATCCGGAGAACTACGTCGAGGAGGACGGCTACCAGGCCGTCGACCTCGTCGCCGAGGAGATGGAGTCCCGCCTGTCCCACTGGGGGATCGAGGGGACCGTCGAGAAGGAGGGCTACAGCACCGTCAAGGTGACGATCCGCAGCCAGAGCGCCGACGAGACGGAGTACGGCTATCTGCAGCGCTACCTCCCCTTCTCCGGCGGGAACTTCTCCCTCATGGCGGGCACCACGGACGAGGACATCCTCGCCAACGCCCCCTCCTTCGACTCCTACCGGAACAACCTCATGTTCGACGGCCAGGAGGCCGACATCCGCTACCTGAACGGCATCCCGGTCGTCACGATCGGGGTCAACCAGCCCGGGGAGGACGGGGAGCTCGCCCAGCTCATCGACTACTGCCAGGAGAACACGACCGCGCCCGATAGCTCCGCCGGGACGGAAGGGCAGACCACCTACCTCGCCTTCTGGAGCAACTACCAGGAAGGGGACAGCTTCGCCGTCGCCGCCGACTCCGATAACGAGGAATGGGACGCGAACATGTCGATGCGCCTCATCTTCGGCGAGCCCGCCGAGCAGGCGTGGTGGGACGACGATGACGACGATCTCGACTACACCCGCCTCCAGATCATCCCCAACAGCACCGCGATCGAGTCGGGCCAGTTCGACGAGAGCAAGGCCGGGGCCGCCTACAAGGCCGCCCTCTACTACGAGTCGCTCCTGAACGCGAGCTCCTACGCCGAGATCGGCGCCGGCTACGACGTCACCTTCGCCTACTCGACGATCGTCGAGCCGACGGTGGAGCCCCTCGTCTCCGCCGGAGAGTGGCATCTTGCCCCCGCGATGGGGGCGACGATGATCGCCTCCCTCTGCGCGCTTCTCGTGGGCATCGTCGTGAGCGCCGCCTTCTACCGCCTCGGCTCCCTCATGATCCTCGCCAACGGGACGATCACCTTGATGGGCGCGCTCCTCCTCCTTTCCTACTTCGGCGCCCAGTTCGGGATCGGGACGCTCGTCGGACTCATCCTCGCCCTCCTCCTCTCCTTCTACGGCACCATCTGGTACCTTTCCAAGGTCAAGGAGTCGCTCTACCTCGGGCGCTCCGCGAAGAAGGCCCACCAGGAGGCCATGAAGAAGACCTTCTGGCCCGTCATGGACGGCTCGATCGGCGGGATCCTCCTCGGGGTCTGCGTCTATTCCCTCATCCCGGGCGCCTTCGGGCAGCTCGGGCTCGCCCTCGTCCTCGGCTCCTTCTTCTCCGGCGCGGGGAACCTCCTCTTCGTCCGTCTCCTCGGGAACATCCTCTCGGGGGACGAGTGCGCCTCGACGAAGGTGCTCTCCACCTGGGGCGCCGATCCCCAGAAGCTCCCCGAGCGGGACGAGACGGGCGCCTTGGTCCTCAAGGAAGGGCGCGAGGGGCCCTTCGCCAAGGCCAACTTCCGCAAGGGCGCCCTTCCCGGGGCGATCGTCTACGGCGCCCTCTTCCTCGCCTCGATCGCCGGGCTCAGCGCCTTCAGCGCGCTCGACGGGGAGCCCTATTCCTTCGGCTCCCTCTATGAGGACAAGACCGTCCTCGCGCTCGAGTACCGCGTCCCCGCGGGGAACACCGCGACCCTCGCCATGGCGACCGTCGACAACGTGAGGACGAAGTACCTCCCTCTCATCGAGCTGGACGGCACCCCCTTCGACGGGAGCGAGTGGGACATCGTCCTCGAGGAGAGCGCCTCCTACCTCACGGAGGAGGAGAGCTACTTCGAGGTCTACTACTTCACGATCGACCTTCCCGAGTACTTCGACCCCGCCAAGGAATATAAGTTCGCCGTCGAGGGCCAGGAGTTCACGAGCCTCCAGGACGCGGCGACCGCCGCCGCCGACAGCGCCGTGGGGTCCGACCTCACCGCGCTCGCCCAGGACGTCCGGGTGACCCCGGGGCTCCCCTCCTTCGGGACGGCCTCCCTCGGGCTCGGGATCGGGCTCCTCGCGATGGCCCTCTACCTCGTGCTCCGCTACCGGCCCGCGAAGGGGCTTTCCGCCTCCTTCCTCCTCGCCGGGATGTCCTTCGTCCCCGCAGGGATCCTCGCTCTTTGCCGGATCCCGGTCAGCCCGACCGCCTCGATCGCGATGCTCGGGACTGCCTTCCTCGCCTATCTTCTGCTCCTCATGCCGCTCCACAGGGCGCGCGAGATCGAGCAGGATTCCCGCGAGAAGGACAAGCGCTCCCTCGCCTTCCGGGAGGAGGCGCTCCGGAAGGGCGTCCAGGAAAGCGCCTTCGACGCGCTCCTCTTCCTCGGGACGTCGCTCGGCGTCCTCCTCTTCGAGTTCGGGCTCGGGCCCGTCGCCTGGGAGATGGGCTTCCTCATGACTCTTGCGGGGACGCTCCTTTCGATCGGGCTCCCGCTCCTCCTCCTCGAGCCTTGCTCCACGCTCCTCGCGCGCCTCTTCTCCAAGATCAAGGTGGAGTTCCGGAAGGACAGGGAAAGCGGGGAGCCCCGCGGGAACGACGTCCTTGCCAAGAAGCGCGGGGGCGAGCCCGAGGAATCCGTCTTCATCGGGATCAACGACTGATGGAGGGGTTCCGGGAACGGCTCCTTGCCTTCCTCCATGTCAAGGAGGAAGAGCTGCCCGCCCTATTGATCGACCCTTGGGAAAGGCCTCTTCCCCTGAAGATGGGGGAGGGGGCCTCTTTCCGTAGGGCGAGGGAAGTCCTCGAAGAGGCCCGCGCCAGCAAGGGGAGGGCCCTCGTCTACGGGGACTATGACGTCGACGGGGCGATGGGCGCCTCGATCCTCCTTCGCGCTCTTCGGGAGTTCGGGATCGAGTCGCGCGGGTATCTTCCCACGCGCTACAAGGACGGCTACGGGCTGACCATCGAAAACGCCCGGAAGATCGCCCAGGCGGGCTACTCCCTCCTCTTCCTCGTCGATAACGGGGTGAGCCAGTATGCGGCCATCCAGGAGGCGAGGTCCCTTGGCCTCAAGGTCCTCGTCCTCGACCACCACACGCCTCCGGAGAGTCTCCCGGAATGCGAGGGGATCCTCCACCCTCTCCTCGACGGCTACGTGGAGCCCCAGGTGAGCGCGGGCTTCTATTCGTATTTATTCGCCGCGAACCTCCTAAAGAGGGAGGATCCCTACCTCGAGTCCCTCGCCGCCTTGAGCGTCCTTTCCGACCTCATGCCCCTCCGGGGGCCGAACCGCCAGGTGGTCAGGAGGATGCTCCATCGCCTTGAGGAAGGAGAACCCCCCGAGATCCTCCGTCTCATGGAGAAGGAGGGGCGAAGCGAGGAGGACGTCGCGATCGAGGTAAACGGCAAGATCAACGCGGTGGGGCGCCTCGACGAGGAGGGGAGGATCAATCGCCTCCTGACCTACTTCGCGGACCGGAAGGACGAAGAGTGGATCGCCCTCTTCCTCAAGGAGACGAACGAGGAACGGAAGCGCCTGGCCCAGGAGGCGGCGCTTTCGATTCCGCCTTCCCAGGGCATCGGGGAAGTGCACCTCCTCCCCGTGAAGGACGGGCTCTCGGGGCTCATCGCCTCGCGCCTCCTCGAGGAGCGGGGCGTCCCCGTCGCCATCTTCGCGAGAAGGGGCGACCTCCTCGTCGGAAGCCTTAGGACGGGCCAGGGGATGGACGCGGTCTCCTTCCTAAGGAACATGGAGAGGAAGCCCCTCGCCTTCGGGGGGCATAAGGGGGCCGCGGGCTGCTCGATCCGCCCGGAGGACCTGGAGGAGTTCCGGAAGGAGTTCCTCTTCGAGGCCGGCAAGCGCTCCCTGGGGGAGAAGCCCCCCGCGGAGCCTTCCCTCCCCATGTCCCTCCGGGAGGCGAACGGGGAGAACGCCCGCCTCATAAGGAGCCTCGCCCCCTTCGGGGAAGGCTGGAGGAACCCGCTCCTCAGGATCGAGGGGGTTCCCGCCGACTCCCTTTCCTTCGTGAAGGAGGGGAAGTACCTCTCCACCCTCTTGGAAGGCGCGCGCCTTTTCAGCTTCCGTCTCGGGATCAAGGACTTCCGGCCCGGGGAGAGGGTCGCCCTCCTCGCCCGGGCGAGGGAGGAACGCTTCCGCGGGACGCTCCGCTACACCTACCTCGCGGAGAAGATCCTCAGGGAAGGCTAGCCTCTTCGCTCCTCACGGGGGCGCGTGCCCGCGTATAATCGAGCGCATGGAAGAGGAGAAGAAGCTCGTCCCGAACGGGGGCTACCCCATGCATAGCTTCCAGGACCTCCGGGCCCGCTATTTCCTCTACATCCACGACGAGGAGGGGCGCGCCCTCATCGAGAAGGCGTATCGCCTCGCCGAGAAGAAGCACCGCGGGGTGTTCCGGAGGACCGGGGAGCCCTACATCCAGCACCCGATCGAGGTCGCCTACATCCTCGCCGAGCTGAAGTTCGGGCCCCCCACCCTCGCCTCGGCCCTCCTCCACGACACGGTGGAGGACACCGACCTCACCGTCGAGGACGTGCGGAAGGAGTTCGGGGAGGAGGTCGCCCTCATCGTCGACTCCCTCACCAAGATCCAGCGGATGAAGCTCTCGCACCGCACCTCCAAGGACTTCGAGGCGGAGGACCACCGCAAGATCTTCCTCGGGATGGCGAGGGACGTCAGAGTCATCCTCGTGAAGCTCGCCGATAGGCTCCATAACCTGAGGACCTTGGACGCCCTTTCCCCGGAGAGGCAGAAGGCCATCGCCGAGGAGACGCTCGAGGTCTACACCCCCATCGCCCATCGCCTGGGCATCTACCAGATGCAGTCGGAGATGGAGGACCTTTCGCTCAAGTACCTCGAGCCCCAGAAGTACCAGGAGATCCTCGCCCTCCTCAACAAGAAGGAGGAGGACCGCCAGGGCTCGCTCCTCGCCCTCAAGAAGAAGATCGCCGACATCCTCTACGCCCGCGGCATCCCCTTCCGCATCGAAAGCAGGGTCAAGTCCATCTACTCCATCTATCGGAAGATGTACCAGAAGGGCCATTCCTTCGAAGAGATCTACGACGTCCTCGCCGTGAGGATCATCTGCCATGAGGAGATGGAGTGCTACGAGATCCTCGGCATCATCCACCAGACCTACAAGCCGATCCCGGGCCGCTTCAAGGACTACATCGCGATGCCCAAGCCCAACATGTACCAGTCCCTCCACACGACGATCGTCGCCGGGGACGGGAACATATACGAGGTCCAGATCCGCACCGAGGAGATGGACGAGGTCGCCGAGGAGGGGATCGCCGCCCACTGGCGCTACAAGGAAGGGGAAGGGGCGAGGAGCGCCCGCGAGGAGCAGCGCGACATCGAGGAGAAGCTCCACTGGTTCCGCGACTTCGTCTCGATGGCCGGCGAGGAGGAAAGCGAGTCCGCCAAGGAATACGTCCAGGGCCTCTCCCACGACATCTTCAACGCGAACGTCTACGTCTTCACGCCCCTCGGGAAGGTCATCGAGCTCCCGACGGGGGGCACGGTCCTCGACTTCGCCTACAAGATCCACACCCACGTCGGGGACACGGCGGTCGGGGCAACGGTGAACGGGGCGAACGTCCCCCTGGGCGCCGAGCTCCACACGGGGGACGTCTGCGAGATCCGCACGGCGAAGAACGCCCCCGGGCCCTCAAGCGACTGGCTCGACATGGTCAGGACGAGCGGGGCGAAGACCCACATCCGGCGCTACCTCCAGAAGAAGGCCGGGTCCGAGATCCCGCCCGAGGAGGCCGAGCGGAGGGGGAAGGAGCAGCTCCTCGAGGCCTTCCGCCAGGTCGACGTCGGGGAGGAGGAGATGGAGCGCCTCCTTGGGGACGAACGCGTCCTCCAGCGCTGGAACGTCCGCTCCCTGAGCGAGCTATACCAGAGGGTCAACCTCAAGAACCCCGCCCCCTTCCAGGTCGTGAGCGCCCTCCACCTCCGGAAGAAAAGGGACTTCCGGCTGGAGAAGCCGCTCCCCCCGGGCTCCTCGCCCGTCGAGGTCGAGGGGGCCTCGAACGTCCTCTCCCAGCTCGCCCACTGCTGCACCCCCGTCCCCGGGGACGAGATCGTCGGCTACGTGAGCAAGGGGAGAGGCGTCACCGTCCATCGGAAGGACTGCCCGAACCTCAGGGGAGGGGAGAGCCGGCTCATCGCCGTCTCCTGGAGGGCGGTCGAGGGGAAGGAGAGCTTCCCCGCCTCCTGCCGGGTGTACGCCCAGGACAGGGAAAGCCTCGTCGCCGACATACTGGCCCTCCTCCAGAGCAGGGGGACGAAGGTGAGCAGCCTCCGGGCGAACCTCGTTCCCCGGACCGGGAACGTCGTCCTCACCCTCCTCCTCTACGTGAGGGACAAGGACGCCCTCGAGGACACCTTCCGCGCCCTTCGCTCGGTGAAGGGCGTATACGATGCCAACCGCTACACGCACTAAGGAGAACGACATGGGAGAGATGAACCCCGTCAAGGGCATGCGCGACTACCTCGGGGAGGACATGCGCCTCCTCCGGAGGATCGAGGACACCTTCCTCGGCGCCGCCTCGCTATATGGCTATCAGGAAATCGAGACCCCTATCCTTGAGAACGTCGAGCTTTTCCGCCGGGGGGCCGGCGAAGGGACCGACATCGTGAGGAAGGAGATGTACGAGCTCCTCGACAAGGGCGGGCGCCCTCTCGCCCTCCGCCCCGAGCTCACCGCGGGCATCATGCGCGCGATCATGAGCGAGAAGCTCCATAGCCTCCCCGACATGCCGCTCCGGCTTTCCTACTTCGGCCCGGCCTTCCGCTACGAGCGCCCGCAGCTGGGGCGCCTCCGGGAGTTCCACCAGTTCGGAGTCGAGGCGGTGGGGGCCGACTCCCCAGCCCTCGACGCGGAGACGATCGCCCTCCTCGTGACAGGCTTCCGCCTCCTCGGGTTCCAGGACCTCAGGCTCCTCGTGAACTCCCTCGGGGACAAGGGGAGCAGGGACCGCTACCGGGAAGCCCTCAGGGACTACTTCCGGCCGCACCTCGAGGAGATGTGCGAGGACTGCAAGGAGCGCTTCCGCCTGAACCCCCTCCGCATGCTCGACTGCAAGGTGATGGGAGACCAGGAGCTGGCAAAAGGCGCGCCCTCCTTCCAGGACTACCTCGGGGAGGAAAGCAGGAAGAGGTTCGAGGAGACGCTCCGGATCCTCGACTCCCTCGGGATCCCCTATGAGATCGACCCCGGGCTCGTGAGAGGGCTCGACTACTACAGCGAGACCGTCTACGAGGTCCACCTCCTCTCGCCTTCCGGGAAGGACTACGGGGCCCTCGGGGGCGGGGGCCACTACGGAGGGCTCCTCAAGGAGCTCGGGGGGCCCGACCTCCCGGGCGTCGGCTTCGCCATCGGCGCCGAGCGCGTCCTCGCCCTCATGAAGGAGCTGGGGCTCGGGGAAGAGAAGGCCCGCGAGATCGAAATCGCCGTCCTCCCCGTCGGGGAGGAGGCCCTTCCCTACGCCCAGGAAGTGAGCTATCTCCTAAGGGGGATGGGCTTCGCCACGGAGACCCCCCTCCGGGCCGGGAAGCTCGGCGCCCAGTTCCGCCGGGCGGAAAGGAAGGGGGCGAGGGTCGCCCTCATCCTCGGGGAAGAGGAGATGAAGGAGAGGAAGGCGAGGCTCAAGGACATGCTCAGCGAGGAGCAGGAGGACGTCCCCTTGGAAAGGCTTCAGGAACGTCTCGACCAGATATTCGGCGAGGAGGAAGAGGAAGATGGGCATGAGGAATAAGTGGATCGAGGAGCTGGACGAGTCGCTCCTCGGGGAAGAGGTGACGCTCGCCGGCTGGATCAAGGCGGTCCGGAAGATGGGGGCGATCACCTTCTTCGAGCTTCGCGAGAGGACGGGAGTCCTCCAGCTTAGGGCGGACGCCTCGAAGGTGCCCGACGCAAGGAACGAGTACTGCGTCTCCGCCACGGGCATCCTCCGGAAGAAGGAAGTCCCGAACCTCAGGATGGAGAAGGGGGACCTCGAGCTCGAGGTGACCCATATGGAGATCCTGAGCAAAAGCGAGCCCACCCCTTTCCCCGTGAAGGAGGAGACGGAGGCGCTCGAGGACACGAGGCTTCAGTACCGCTACCTCGACCTCAGGAGGCACGCGCTCCTAAGGAACCTCGAGATCCGCGCGAAGATTTGCTCGATCGCAAGGGGCTACTTCGAGAAGAACCGCTTCCTCGAGGTGGAGACTCCGATCCTCAATCTCGCGACGCCCGAGGGGGCCAGGGACTACCTCGTGCCCTCGAGGATCCGGAAGGGGAGCTTCTACGCCCTCCCGCAGTCGCCCCAGCTCTTCAAGCAGCTCCTGATGGTCGGGGGCGTGGACCGCTACTACCAGATCGCCCGCTGCTTCCGCGACGAGGACCTCCGGGCGGACCGCCAGCCGGAGTTCACCCAGATCGACGTGGAGATGTCCTTCATGGGCCAGGAGGAGGTCCTCTCGATCTGCGAGGGGCTCTTCGCCAGGCTCCATAAGGAGATCCTCGGCGAGGACCTCCCCCTCCCTCTCCGGAGGATTCCCTACTGGGAGGCCTTGGACCGCTACGGCTCGGACAAGCCCGACACGCGCTACGGGCTCGAGCTCATCGACCTTGGTTTCCTCCTTGGGAAAGGACTTCCCGGAATGGAGGAAGGCTACGCGCGGGGGATCCTCGTCCCCGCCTCCCTTGGGCAGATCTCGAGGAAGAAGGCCGAGGAGCTCGGCGAGGAGGCGAAAAAGATGCGCGCCTTCCCTCTCCTTCACATCCGGAAGGAGGGAGGGGAGCTCAAGGGAAGCATCCTCAAGCTCCTCGGGGAGGAAGACAAGGAAAGGATCCTCTCCCTCATGGGGGAGGGGGACTCCCTCCTCTTCCTTGGGAATAAGGACAGGAGGAAGGCGGACTTCGCCCTGGGGGCGGTCCGAAGCCGCCTTGCGAAGGACTTCTCCCTCATCAGGAAAGGGACATACGACCTCCTCTGGGTCGTCGACTTCCCGATGTTCACCAGGAGCGAGGAAGGGGGGATCGTCGCCGAGCACCACCCCTTCACGCGCCCCAGGGACGAGGACCTCCCGCTCCTCGAGAAGGAGCCGGAGAAGGTGCTCGCCTACGCCTACGACATCGTCATGAACGGCTATGAGGCGGGGGGAGGCACCCTCCGCATCTACGACCCCGAGGTCCAGGACAAGGTGTTCTCGCTTCTCGGACTCGGGGAGGAGGAGAGGAGGCGCCGCTTCGGCTGGTTCCTCGACGCCTTCCGCTACGGGGCGCCCCCGCACGGGGGCTTCGCCCTCGGGCTCGACCGCCTCGCGATGATCTACTCCGGGACGGAGAACATCCGCGAGGTCATCGCCTTCCCGAAGAACCTCATGGCGGTCGACCGGATGTCGGACGCGCCGGGGCCGGCCTCGCCAGAGGCCCTTTCGGCCCTCGGGATCAAGATCGAAGGATAGGAGAGAAGCATGAAGAAGGAAGAGATCGCCGTCAGCGCCCTCCGGGGCCTCGTCATCGACATGACCAACAAGGCCAATAGCGGCCACCCCGGGATGGCGCTCGACGCCGCGCCGGCCCTCTTCGCCCTCTTCCGGGACCACCTCGTCCTCGACCCGGGGGAGAATGGGACTTCCTGGATGGGGAGGGACCGCTTCGTCCTTAGCGCCGGCCACGTCTCCGCGCTCCTATACGCGATGCTCTATCTGACCGGCCTTCTCTCGAAGGAGGACCTCATGGGGTTCCGCCAGCTGGGAAGCAGGACCCCCGGCCACCCCGAGGTCCTCGAGACCCCGGGGGTCGAGGCGACCTCCGGGCCTCTTGGCCAGGGGCTCGCGGAGGCCGTGGGCATGGCTTTCGCCGAGAGGACGATCCGCGCCCGGCTGGGGCTAGAGGGGATGCCAGAGCACCGCACCTACTGCCTCCTCGGGGACGGCTGCCTCGAGGAAGGGGTGAGCCAGGAGGCGATTTCCTTCGCCGGGAAGGAGGGGCTCGGGAACCTCTTCGTCCTTTATGACGCGAACGGGAGCACCCTCGACGCGAAGACGCCCGTCTCTATGAAGGAGGACGTCGCCCTCCGCTTCCTCGCGGCCGGATGGAACGTCGAGACCGTCGAAAACGGGGAGGACTGGCATAAGGTCAGCGAGGCGCTCTCCATCCTTAAGGAGAGGAAGGGAAGGCCCTCCCTCCTCATCTTCCATACGAGGATCGGGAAGGGGACCGCCTACGAAGGATCCCCGAAGGCCCACGGGAAGCCCCTGGGGGAGGAGCTCGGGAACGAGGCGAAGAAAAACTTCGGGATATCCTGGGGTCCCTTCGAGGTCCCCATGGAGGCGAAGGAGGCCCTCCTCCCCTTCTTCGAGAGAGGAAGGAAGGCGAGGGAAACCTGGGACCTTTGGCTTGGCTCGCTCCCCCCTGAGAAGGCCAAGGAGGCGGAGCGCGCCCTCGAGGGTCCCTCCCTGAAGGAAGTCCGCGCCCTCCTCGAGGCGCTTCCTTCGAAGGAGAAGGAAAGCACGAGGAGCCTTTCCGGGAGGGCGCTGAACGCGCTTGCCGGGATCGACCCCTTCCTCATCGGGGGATCCGCGGACGTCGCCTCGAGCGTCCTCACCGACATCAAGGGGGAAGAGCCGATCTCCAAGGAGAATCCCGGGGGAAGGGTGGTCCGCTACGGGATCCGGGAGTTCCTCATGGCCGCGATGAACAACGGCATCGCCCTCCACGGGGGCGTCCGTCCCTACGGAGGATGCTTCCTCGTCTTCAGCGACTACATGAAGAACGCGATCAGGATGAGCGCCCTCATGAGGACCGGGACTCTCTACCTCTTCTCCCATGACTCGCTCGCCGTCGGGGAGGACGGGCCGACGCACCAGCCGATCGAGCAGCTTAGCGCCCTCCGCGCCATCCCGAGCCTCGAGTGCTGGCGCCCCGCGGACATCCGTGAGCTCATGGCCGGCTACTATCGTTTCTACGAAAGATGCGGGAATAAGGAAGGGCCGACCGCGCTCGTCCTGTCCCGCCAGGACCTCCCGACTCTTGAGAGGTCCTCCTTCGAAGGCGCCCTCAGGGGAGCCTACCTCGTGAACGAGGAGAAGGAGGCCAAGATCGAGATCATCGCCACCGGGAGCGAGGTGACGCTCGCCCTCGAGGCGGCGAGGATCCTCAAGGAGAAGGGAATTCCCGCCCTCGTCTGCTCGATGCCCTCGATGGAGCGCTTCCGGAAGGAAGGGAAGGAGTACCAAAGGAAGGTCCTCCCCCTGCCCTACCGTTTCCGCTTCTCGCTGGAGATGCTCTCGCCCCTCCTCTGGCACGAATGGGCGGAGCATCCGATCGGAGTGGAGGGCTTCGGCGCGAGCGGGCCCATGAAGGACGTCCTCGCGCGCTACGGCTTTACCCCCGAGAACATCGCCTCACGGATCGAGGCGCTCTACCACGAGGAGAGCGAAAACGCTTAGAATGTCCTTATGAAGCGCGACTACTACTACATCAATAACTTCGAGAACGCAGGGGACCTCGCGATCGGGCGCCACGCGATCGAGCATATCGCGACGATCGCCGCCGACACCGTCCCCGGGGCGAAGGTCCAGGGAAGGAAGAAGAGCCTCTTCGCTCTCGAAAGCCCCGTCCGCGCGAGCTTCCGGAAGGACGGGAGGATCGACCTCCGGCTCGACGTCAGCATCTCCCGGGACGTCAAGGACGTAGGCGCGGTCTGCTCCTCCATCCAGGAGGCCGTGGACTCCGCGGTCCGCATGATGGCGGAAGCCCTTCCTTTCTCGATCGAGGTGAGGGTGAGCTCCCTTTCCTGATGGAAGGGAAGGGAAGTCCGCTCAAGAGGCCGCTCCTCCGCTACTGGGGGGCGGCTTTCCTTTTCCTGCTCTTCCCCTTGGTGGGGACATTGGCGCTCGCCTTCTCCTATCTCCAGGGGGACGCCCTCCTCATGGCGCCTTTCTCGGTCCGGATCCTCGCTCTCCACGGGGAGGACCTCCTTTCCTGGGGGATCATGGGGATCCTCCTCGTCTACTCGGTCCTCGCCCTCCTCCCTGTCTATAGGAAAGGCACCCCCTGGTGGACCCTGCCCGGGGATCTCTATCTTCTCCTCGACACCATCCTTCCCTTCCTTCCCCTTCAGGGGGAGGACGCGCTTCCTTTGGACGGAATGCTCGCGCTTTTCTGGATATATCGCGGGATCCTTCTTCTCGCCCTCCTCCTTCGGTGGGGTCTTTATGCTAGACTACGGCTCTTGGCGAGGAGCGCTAGGAAATGATCTTTGAGAAGAAGGACGGCGGGACGAGGACGAGGACGGAGACGCAGGAGATCGCGATGACCGCGATCTACGACGCCCTCACCTACGCCTACATGGGGGAGCCCCTCGACGTCGAGGCGACTTTGTCCGGCCTCACCGGCGAGCCCTACGAGGAGGTCGACCCCTTCCTAAAGGGGACGCTCCTGGCGGCGATCCGCCACCTTCCCGAGATCGTCCCTCTCTTCGAGAGGAAGATGAAGGACTGGAAGTTCCAGCGCCTCGACAAGGTCGAGCAGGCGATCCTCGTCCTCGCTTTCGTCCATATCTCCTACGTGGAGAAGGACGCCCCGAGGGCCGCCGTCATCGATAACGCCGTCGAGCTCGCGAAGAAGTACCTCGGCGAAGGCGACTACCGCTTCGTGAACGCCATCCTCGACAACGTCCTCCCCGGCAAGAGGAAGGGATGATGGAATCGCCCTTCCCCTCGCCCGTCAAGGTCGGGGAGCTCCTCAGGACCCTCCGCCTCTTCTTCTCGAAGGAGAGGCTTTTCCATGCCCTCCTCGTCGAAGGCGAGGTAGGAAGGGTCAAGGAATGGAAGGGCGCCTACTTCTTCGACCTCCGGGACGGGGAGAGCTCCCTGTCCTGCTCCTACTGGCCCGGAAGGATGGGGGAAAACCCCCCGGAAGAAGGGGAGCAGGTCCTCCTTTCCGGGGACCTCACCCTTTATGAGAAGAGAGGCAGCCTTTCCTTCCGCGTCTCTTCCTTTCAAAAGAAGGGGGAGGGGGAGCGTCTCCTCGCCCTCCGCCTCCTGAAGGAGAGGC
Organism: uncultured Bacillota bacterium; assembly: GCA_949289845.1. Taxonomy (GTDB): domain Bacteria; phylum Bacillota_I; class Bacilli_A; order RFN20; family CAG-826; genus UBA4951. The sequence goes on along the minus strand of CASEPN010000001.1, from coordinate 406,687 downwards.
TATATAAGGAAGGGGCCTTCTCCCCGGAGAGGAAGAAGAAGGTCCCCTCCTTCGCGACGGACATCGCCCTCGTGCTTGCAAGAGGGAGCGCCGCCGAGGCGGACCTCAGGAGGAACATCCTCCGGAGGTGGCCCCTCGCGAAGGTGACGACCTATGGGACGACTGTCCAGGGGAAGAGGAGCCTCCCTGAGATCGAGAAGGCCCTTGGGGAGGCGGACGAGAATCGCCACGAGGTCGTCGTCCTCGCCAGAGGAGGCGGCTCCAAGGAGGACCTCGCGGTGTTCGACGAGGAAGGGATCGTGAGGGCGATCCTCAGGATGAGGACGCCTCTCGTCGCGGCGATCGGGCACGAGATCGACAAGAGCCTCGCCGACCTCGCCGCGGACATGAGCGTGTCCACCCCGACCGCGGCCGCCGAGGCCATCACCGCGGACATGGAGGAAATCGTCCCCGAGATCCTCTCCCTCGAGGAACGTCTCGGCGGGGCCTCCCTCCGGAAGATCGAGAGGGGAGAGGAGGAGCTGCGGAGAATCCTCTCCCGGCCCCTCTTCCAAGGCGCGGGCCATCTCCTGCCCCTGATGGAAAAGGTGTCTTCCCTCAGGGGACGCCTCGCCCTCCTTGCGAGGAACGGACTGGAAGGAAGGGGAAGGGAGGTGCTCCGGCTGAAGGACGTCCTCGAGTCCCTCTCGCCCCAAAGAACGCTTGAAAGAGGATATTCCATCACTACGATGGAGGACGGGAGGATCCTGAGGAAGGCGAAGGACGTGCTCCCGGGAGCCATCCTGAGGACAAGGCTCATGAAGGGGGAGGTGCTCTCCCGCGCGGAGGTAAGGGAAGATGGAGAAGAAGGATAGCTTCGAGGCAAGGCTCGAGAGACTCAAGGAGATCGTCGCCAAGGTGGAGTCGGGGAACCTGTCCCTCGAGGAATCGGTGCGCCTCACCGAGGAGGGGAGGGCTCTCGGGAAGGCTCTCGAGGAGGAGCTCGAGGAGGCCAGGAAGCGAATCATCGACGAAATGCCAAAAGAAGATAACTAGTAGTTTGTTAGTAGTTTATTTGCTGTTTCACGATGTCAAGGAAGAAAGTCGCCATCGATGTTTCCGCGGTAAATAGCCCGGAGAAGGCGAAATCGCTCCCCAAGGAGGCGATTCCCGCGCTTTCGGACTACCTCAGGAAGAAGATCATCGAGGCGACCTCCTCCCGGGGCGGCCATCTTTCGAGCAACCTCGGGACGGTGGAGGCCACGATCGCGCTATGCCGCGTGTTCGACTTCCCTAAGGACCGGCTTGTCTTCGACGTCGGCCACCAGTGCTACGCCTGGAAGCTCCTCACGGGAAGGAGCCTCGAGAACCTGAACGGGAGAGGAGGCACGAGCGGCTTCCAGAAGATGGGGGAAGGGCCCTACGACCCTTATGAGGCCGGGCACGCGGGCACCGCGGCAAGCGCGGTCCTGGCGATGCTCGACGCCCGGAGGATCCAGGGAGGGGAAGGCGAGATCATCGGCTTCCTCGGGGACGGCTCCCTCCAGTGCGGCCTCACCCTCGAGGCCCTCAACGACCTCGGGAGGAGGAAGGAAAGGGCGATCCTCGTCCTCAACGACAACGAGATGGCGATCTCCCCTTCCCGGGGGGCGATCTCCGAGAGGCTCCGCCTCATCTCCGTCTCCAAGGGCTACCTCCGCCTCAAGGAACGGACGAAGATGCTCCTTTCCCGTTCCTGGGGAGGGGGAAGGACACTCCGCTCCCTCCGGAAGATCCGCGACTGGCTCAAGAACGTCCTCGTTGGCTCGAACCTCTTCGACGACCTCGGGCTCCTCTACCTTGGGCCCGTGGACGGGCATGACGTGGAGGCGATGGAGCGGGCCTTCCGGAGGGCGCTCCGCGCGGATGGCCCCGTCATCGTCCATATCAAGACGAAGAAGGGGAAGGGCTACCTTCCCGCCGAGGAGGACAAGGTCGGCTACTGGCACGGGGTCACCCCCTTCGACCCGGACTCCGGCTCCCCCAGGGAGGAACACCCCGGGATGATCTCGTGGTCCCACTTCTTCGGGGACGAGACCCTCAAGGCGATGGAGGAGGCGAAGAACGTCCTCATCTGCCCGGCGATGATGAAGGGGAGTCACATGGAGGAAGCCTTCCGGAAATACCCGGACCGCTCCTTCGACCCGGGGATCGCCGAGGAGCACGCGCTCACCTACGCGGGCGCGATCTCGCTCCAGGGCCTCCATCCCATCGTCTCCATCTACTCGACCTTCCTCCAAAGGGCCTACGACGAGCTCCTCCACGACTGCGCGAGGATGAAGGCGGGGCTCACCCTCCTCGTCGACCGGGCCGGGCTTGCGGGGGCCAACGGCGACACCCACCAGGGCATCTACGACCCCGCCTTCCTCATGAGCATCCCCGGGGTGGAGGTTTACATGCCCCGGACCCTTAGGGAAGGACATGACCTTTTCGAATCCTCCCTTTCCATGAAAGGCAGGATCCTCGCGATCCGCTACCCCCATAGCCTGGAAAGGGAAGAGGAGAAGGAGTTTCCCTCCGAGGACCCCTTCTCCTGGAGGCTTCCCGAGCGAGGGGGAGGGCCCCTCGTACTCGCCCTCGGCCCCCTCGGAAGGAGGCTAGAGGAACTCCTCAGGAAGGAAGGGATCCCCTTCCGCGCGGGGAAGGCGACGCGCCTATGGCCCTTCCATGAGGAGGAGATCGACGCTCTCCTTGAGGAAAGGGAGATCTTCGTCTACGACCCCTACGGGACGAAAGGCGGGTTCCTGACGAGGCTCTTCGCCGCCCTCGAGGAAAAGGGCTACCAGGGGAAGGTCTGGGGGATCGCCCTTCCGGAGAAATACGTCCTCCAGGGATCCCTCGAGGAGCAGCTCCGGGAGTGCGGGGCGCATCCGGAGCAGGCCCTCGAGGCCTTCAGGGAGAGAAGATGAGCCGCATCCTCGCCCACGTGGACCTCAACGCCTTCTTCGCCAGCGCGGAAAGGCTCCGCCACCCGGAATGGAAGGGCGAGGCCATCGTCGTGGGCGGGGAAGGGCCCCGCGCGGTCGTGAGCACCGCCAGCTACGAGGCAAGGAAGCTCGGGGTCCACTCGGGGATGCCGATGTTCGAGGCGAGGAGGAGGGCCCCCAGGGCCCATTACTGCCCGGTTGACTTCCGCTTCTACGAGATGCTCTCGCGCTCCTTCTTCACGCATCTTGAGCGCTACGCCCCCCTCGTCGAGGAAGTCTCGATCGACGAGGGCTACCTCGACCTCACGGACAGGATCCCCCGGAAGGACCCCCTTCCCTACCTGAGGAAGATCCAGGGGGACATCCTCCACGAGATCGGGCTCCCTTGCTCGATCGGGGTGGCCCCGACAAGGTTCCTCGCGAAGATGGCAAGCGACCTCAGGAAGCCCTTGGGGATCACCATACTCAGGAAGCGCGACATCCCCGCGGTCCTCTATCCCCTCCCCATCGGGGACTTCTGGGGAATCGGAAGGAAGGGGGCGGAGCGCCTCCGCGCGATCGGGGTCATGACGATCGGGGACTTCGACAGAGCCCTCAAGGAGGAAGAGCCCCTCCTCCGGGAAAGGCTCGGGAAGTTCGTCGACACGGCGAGGGAGTGGCTCGAGGGCAAGGGGGACGACCGGGTGGATCCCCGTCCCTTCGGCCCGAAGTCCATCGGGCACTCGGAGACCTTCCCCTACGACACCTCCGACTGGCTGAGGATCCGCGACCACCTCCTCTCCCTCGCAAGGAGCGTCTCCGAGGGCGCCAAGGCGAGGAGAAGGAGAGGGAAGACCGTCGTCCTCCTCGTCCGCGACAGCGAGTTCCATAACCACAGCCGCTCGATCACCATGAAGGAGTCGACGGATTCCTTCGAGGAAATCTTCTCGCGCGCGGAGGAGCTTTTCGAACGGAACTTCCTCGGGATGGACCTGCGCCTGGTGGGGATCACCCTCCAGGGGCTCGTCGATCCAAGGAAGGAGGACGTCCAGCTCACCTTCTGGAACTACGAGGAGTACAAGAGGCTCGACCAGACGAGGACCCTCGTGAAGGAATGGAACCGGAAGCTCCCGGGGGCGAACCTCCTGCTCCTGGGCGCCCTCAGGAAGGAGAGGGATGGACGCCCTTGAGGCCCTCAGAGCCTACGAGAGGACGCTCCTCACGGAGAGGGGGCTCCTCCCCTCCACCGTCCTTTCCTATGACGAGGACCTGCGGGCGTTCCTGAGAAGAGGGATGGTCGAGGACACCTCATCGCTCGATACGGAGAAAGTGCTCCTCCACCTCCGCCTCCTCCTCCGGGAGGGGAAGGCGAGGGCGACCGTCGCGCGCGCCCTTTCGAGCATCCGCGGCTTCTATTCCTACCTCGAGGGAGAGGGGCTCCTCGAGGAAGGGCTGAAGGAGATCCCGGCTCCCAAGGGGGAGAGGAAGCTTCCCTCCTTCCTCACGCACGAGGAGGCGATGCGCCTCATCGACTCCATCGGAAGGGAGGGGGAAAGGGCCGCAAGGGACCGCGCGATGGCTCTCCTCATGTACGAGGAAGGGCTCCGGGTGTCCGAGCTCCTCTCCCTCAAAAGAAGGGACGTCGACCGCGAGGGGCTCCTCCTCCGGGTGCGGGGCAAGGGAAGGAAGGACAGGGTGCTCCCCCTCGCCGAGGAGGCGCGGGACGAGATCCTCCTTTATGAGGAGACATGGCGCGCCCGGAACCCCGGGAGGAAGGGCCCCGTCCTCTTCCTTTCCCAAAGGGGAAGGCCCCTCACCAGGGACTACTTCTACAAGGCGATAAGGGAGTACGCCCTCAAGGCAGGGCTCCGGGAGAGGGTGAGCCCCCACGCGCTCCGCCATAGCTTCGCCACCCACCTCCTGGAAAGAGGCGCGGGACTCCGGGCGGTCCAGGAGCTCCTCGGCCACGAGAAGATCTCGACGACCGAGATCTACACCCACCTCCGGAGGGAAAGCATCCTCGAGGCCTACGATTTGCTCTTCGAGGGGAAGGACGAATAAAATCGGGGCAGAGGAGGAGAAACGCATGGGAAAGTGGAAGCGCGTCTTCCTTGTCGTCGCCGACTCCATGGGCATCGGCGGGGCCAAGGACCAGGGGAAGTTCGGGGACGAGGGGGCGAGCACCCTGGAGCACGCCCTCGCTAGCGTGGGAGGGATCCATCTCCCTATCCTCGAGGGGATGGGACTCGGGTGTCTCTCCGCGATGCCGGGAAACTCCCCGCGGATCGGGAGGGACACCCTCGCGATGGCCCTCAACGAAAGAAGCGCCGGCAAGGACACGATGACCGGCCACTGGGAGATGATGGGGATCGAGACCAAGGTCCCCTTCCAGACGTTCACGGACACCGGCTTCCCGAAGGAACTCATAGAGGCCCTTGAGAAGGAGACCGGCCACAAGGTCATCGGGAACAAGGCCGCCTCCGGGACGGAGATCCTCGTCGAGCTCGGGGAGAGGCAGATGAAGGAGAACTCCCTCATCGTCTACACGTCCGCCGACAGCGTCCTCCAGATCGCCGCGCATGAGGAGGTAACGGGGCTCGAGGAGCTATACCGCTGCTGCGAGATCGCGCGGGAGCTCACGATGCGCCCCGAGTGGTTCGTGGGGCGCGTCATCGCAAGGCCCTACCTCGGGAACAAGGAGAAGGGCTACGTCCGGACGGAGCACAGGAAGGACTACACCGTGCCCCCGCCCATGGACACCGTCCTCGACGTCCTCATGAAGGAAGGCTTCCTGACTTCCGGGATCGGCAAGATCGGGGACATCTTCGACATGAAGGGCCTCCGGGAAAGCGACCACACGGGGAACAACCGCGCGGGGATGGCCTCCCTCCGGAAGGCGATCGAGACCAGGAGGGGCGAGGAAGGCCTCTGGTTCGTCAACCTCGTGGACTTCGACTCCCTCTACGGGCACAGGAGGAACGCCCCGGGCTACGCCCGTTGCATCCAGGAGCTCGACGAGGAGCTCGGGAGGACGCTCCCGCTCCTCGGGGAGGGGGACCTCCTCATGCTGACCGCCGACCACGGGAACGACCCGGTCCACAAGGGCACCGACCACACGAGGGAGAGGGTCCCTCTCCTCATCCGCGGGAAGGGGCTCGGGGAAGGGAGGGTCCTGCCCGAACGGAGTTCCTTCGGGGACATCGGGGCGACCATACTCGAGAACTTCGGGATCAGGATGCCCTCCCATCTCATCGGGGAAAGCATCAAGGAAGCCCTCTAGGGGAAAGGCTCCTATAATCCTGGGCAGGGAAATCCCTGCCCTTTTCGAAAGGAAAAACATCGCATGACCAAGAAGCTGCCGATCCTTCTTCTCTCCTCGCTCCTCCTCGCCGCCTGCGGGGGGGACGGGGAGGGGAGCCTCTCCTCTTCCTCCTCCGAGGCGGGGGAATCTTCCTTCGTCCCCGCCCTCCTCACCCCTTCCGGGGCCCCGACGATCGCCTTCACCGACATGGGAGGGGAGGAGAGCTGGGACGTGGAGAGCCAGACGACGAAGATCCCGGCGGCCTTCCAGGCGCCCGGCTACGACGCGATCGTCTTCGACGGGGTCAACGGCCTCCGGAACCTCGTCAAGAACGAGAACGAGGACTTCGCGCTCGCCCGCTGGCTCACCGGCGGGAACTTCCACCTCGTCTCGAGGACCGAGGAATCGCTCCTCCCGGGGGAGGAGAAGACCGTCTTCTCCTTCAACGAGGGTGCGCTCCCGGACCTTGTCTTCCGTCATCTCCTGACCGAGGAGCTCGGGATCGACCTCGCCGACCTCTCGATCGAGTACGGGAACGGGGTCCAGGACGTGGCGACCGCCCTCCGGGGCGCGGGGAGCAAATCCTACGACTACTACTTCATCGCCGAGCCCGCCCTCACCGCGGCGAGGAACGCCCTCGGGGAGGAGAACCCCGTCCATGAGATATATGACCTCCGCGAGGAATGGGAGAAGGCCACGGGAAGCCCCGCCCTCCCCCAGGCCGCCCTTTTCCTGAGGAAAAGCGCCTACGAGGCGAACGAGGAAGGCTTCTCCTCCTTCCTCGAGAGGGTGGACAAGAACCTGGCCCTTGCGATCGAGGACCCGGAGAAAGCCGCGGAGGCGATGGAATCCTACTCCGAGGATCCCCAGGAGCAGCAGGGGAGGTGGGGCTATAGCGCCTCGACCCTCCGCGAGGTGCAGGAGGACAATGGCTTCGGCGCGATCCTCCCCGGTGCCATCGAGGACAACAGGGAGTTCGTGAACGGCTTCCTCCAGGACCTCGAGGGCGAGGGGACGACCCTCTTCGGGGAATCGCTCTTCCTCTGAGGGGAGAGGGACAGGAAAGGGCGGGCCGCTTGGGATGCCCGCCCTTTCCTTATGCCCTCAGCACCAGTGGACCATGGTCCCGATCGAGGTGGGAGGGAATATCTTGTCGAAGACGGGGTCGAAGGTGATCTCGAATCCGACGAAGACCGCGTAGTAGACGATCCCGTCCTCCACCTGCATCGGCCCGATCGTCTCTCCCGGGCCTTCCTCCTCGTCCCATTCCCGGAGGATGACGCCTTCCCTGGCCTTGAAGCGAAGCCCGAACTGGATGTCCTTGTTCCGGATGTAGGCGGGAGCCTCCTCCTCGACGAGGAGGAAGCCCCCTTCTCCGTCGGAGAGGACGCCTTGGAAGAGGAACTCATGGCCTTCGATGGTCCGCCGGATCTCGCCTTCGTAAGGCTCGGAAGGCAGGGAGTCCGAGCGGAATTCCGTATGCCCTCCGGAGGGAATCCCCTGGAAGGGATCCTTGCAGGAGGAAAGAAGGAGAAGGGGGAGAAGAAGCGGGAGGGTCCTTGCTTTCATACGCTTGATAATACGCGGAAGCGCCTTCCTCCGTCTCAAGGAAGCGAGGTGATATCATCACGAGGCTATGGAGAAGAGGAAGAAAGGGAACTGGTCCTGGGCCAAGGGAAGCTCTCTCCTTCTCATGGGCTCGCTTCTCGCCCTTCTCGCGTGGTGGATCCTCTCCCTTTCCCTAGAGGCAGGCGGGAACCTCAACCTCCCCGATCCCTGGAAGACGATCGGGAGGGCCTTCGAGTGCCTCTTTATCCCTGGGGAAGCGGGGAAGACGTGGCTTGGGATCGGCTGGACGACGTTCCGCCTGTTCCTGTCCTTTCTTCTCTCGCTCGCGCTCGCCCTTGTCCTAGGCACCTTGGCGGGCCTTTTCCCTTCCCTCAGGACTCTGTTCCGCCCCGGGGTCACCCTCCTCAAGGCGGTCCCGACGATCGCCGCGGCGGTCCTTCTCTCAAGCCTTCTCTTCGGGCCCGGCTACGGGGAAAGGGCGCCCTACATCCCTGTCTTCCTCGGACTCCTCGTCATCTTCCCGATCCAGTACGAGGCGGTGCTTTCCGGCTTCGACGGGGTAGGAAAGGAAGAAAGGGAGGCCCTCCGGCTGGAGGGAGGGGAGCGCTCCTTCCTTGCTCTTAGACAGGTATATGGGCCAGGGGCGCTCCCCTACCTCCTCCTTTCCTTCGCCCAGTCCCTCGGGCTCGGCCTCAAGGTCATCCTCATGGCGGAGATCACCGTCGGAAGCTCCGTCGGGGAAGGGCTCGGGGAGCTGATCCGCGAGAACACCGCTCCTATATACGACATGGGGGGAATCCTCGCCTACTCCCTCATCGCCATCCTCCTCGTCCTTCTTGCCGACGGTGCGCTCGCCTTTCTTAAGAGGAAGCTTGAGAAGGAGGTGCTCTAGGTAGATTCACTTCGCAGAATTACTTCGCAGGACTTCGCAAACACTTCGCAGGACTTCGCGAAGCGCAGCCCCTGCTCCTCTTTCACTAGGTCGCGGTTCGTGAGATACCCGTCCCGGGACTCGACGATGTAGCCGGCCTTCAGCAAGGGGGCGAGGACGGCCTTATAGAAGTATGCGCTCCGCGATAGGCCGAGCGCTTCGGCGATGTCCACGGCCCTCTTGGGGGACTCGAAGCAATAGGAAAGGATGGCCCGGTCCCGCTTCCTTTTCCCTGGGATGGGAAGAAAGAAGAGAGGACGATGGGGCGGGGGCAGGCGCGGAGATTCGCAGAGGAGGTCCAGGAGGGCCAACGAGAAGGTGGCGCCCGAAGCGCTCCACCAGGGCCTCTTGGCCTTGGGAGCGTCCTTATAGCATTCGGCGATCCTCAGGAAGCCGGAGCCGCTTTTGTCCATAAGCCCGCAAAGGGAAAGGACGTCCGCGACGAGGGGGTTCCTTCTCCCTGAAGGGAAGGAACGGAGGGTCTTCCCTCGAGAAGGAGGAGCCCTTTCCCGCAGAAAGAGCCCCGGGATGCTGAGCACAAGGCGGTCGTCATAAATGTCGAGCTCGATAGGAGCATCCTCGATCCGATAGTCCCGGTGGACGAAGGCGGTTGAGGCCGCTTCAAGGATCGCGCGAGCGGGGTAGGAACGGATCTCGCGGTTCCCATAGTCCATCTTCTCAAGCCCGATGCTGGAGAATTCCTCGACGAAGCCCTGAAGGAAGGCGATCTGGGAGAGGATGCTGCCCTTCCGTTCCTTCCTTTTCAGGAGAACGAATGGCCCGCTGGGAGCGCCCTTCCATCTGCGGCAGGAGACGAGAGTGGAAGGAAGCGTCGAAATATGAATTTACTCAAGAAACGTATGGTTCCAAGGAACGAAAGTGTTCATCAGGAGGGCTGACGCAACGAACCACATGGTCCAAGGACGGCCTTTGTCCCAAGGTTCCTATACAAGGAAGCCAGAAACCATGAGATTCAAAAGTAGTAGATAACTAGTAGTTTCTATCTAGGAGAAATCCTTTGTGGATAACGGTGAAGAGATTACGTGCAAACCATATATATAAATTATGTTTCCTTCGATGGAAACACGCAATTTATTAGCCTTACTATACATAATAGGCATTATGCGAAGTATATTGGAAAAGAGACAGGCGAGCCTTTCGGCACGCCCCGTCCTAAGAGAACTACTAGTCCTGGCGGACGCTCTTCCCCAGGAGTTCCTCGAGGGCGACCTCCTCCCTCTTGCCCCTCAGGAAGAGGTGGCAGATGAGATCCCCGCAGTCGACGAGCACCCAGCCGGACGTCCCTTTGCCTTCTATACGCGGAGTTATATTTTCCTCGGCCTCGCAATATTCCTGGAGGGCATCCGCGTAGGCTCCGAGGGCGCGTTCGTTGGGCGCCGTCGCGATGAGGATCCAGTCCGCGTAGGGCGAGATCCCCTCGACGGAGATGAGGAGGGCGTCCTCCGCCTTCCTCTCCTCGAGGAGGGCCTTCGCCCTCTCCGCGATGGTGGTCTCCTGCTTCCTTTCTTCCATATCTATTCTCCTTCCTTCCCGAGATAGGCGAGGTAGGCCCTCTCGCTCATGGGGTTCTTCTCCCCTCCGTGCTCCTTCAGGTACTCGCGGTTGGCCCGGAGCACTTCCCGGAACCCTTCCTCGTAGTCCCTCATCATCGCCCGGACGTAGTTCCTGGAGTCCCAGCCTCTCCCCGGGTCGATCTTGTCCGCCGCGTAGAGGATCTTCGCCAGGGGGCTCATCCCGGAGTCCCCCGTGCAGTGGACCCTGATCGCGTCGAGGACATCCTCGTCCTCCTCCCCAAGCTCCCGTGCGAGTTTCGCGCCCGTCCACTGGTGAAGCGAATACCCTGGCATCCCCTCGGGGATCCTCTCCCCCTCAAGGAGCCTGCCTTCCTCCTCTTCCCTGAGGTCCTTCCCGAGGTCATGGAGGAGCCCGGCCCGATAGGCAAGTAGCTCCATCCTTTCCCCGAGGCGGTTATAGGAGGCGATCTCGCGGCAAAGGTGGGCGACGGAAAGGGAATGCTCGTAGCGCCCTTCCCCCATCCTCTCCGCGATCTTGCCCCACAGGTAGAGGCGGTGCCCCTCGATCGCGACGAGCTCCTGCCCGGGAAGGTCGAGGGAATGGATCTCCCTGATGGAGGTGCTCGAGACGAGTCCCGCCCCCTTGTAGGGGACCTCCTCCATATGGAAGCGCTCCTTGATGTCCCCCGGCACCTCGATCCCGTCCCGGGGGATATAGAGGACCTTCGCGAGGCTGGAAAGCCTCTCCGCCTCCCTCCATTCGGGGAAGCGGATCGCCTGGTCGGCCCCCAAGAGGAGGGCGAGCTCCCGGCCGGGATTCTCCTCACGGATCTCGAGGACGGTGTCGATCGTCCGGCTTTCCCCTTCCCGATGAAGCTCCCTTGGGTCGATCTCGATCCCTTCCTCCCCGAGGGAGGCGAGGGCGAGCCGGAGCAAGAGGAGCCTCATCTCCCCCGAGGACTCCGTCTTCTTCCACCTCGGGCTTCCCGCGGGGAGGAGGAGGACGTCGTAGCCTCTCCTCGCGAAATAGGAGGCCATCCTGAGATGACCCCCGTGGACGGGATCGAAGGATCCCCCGAAAAGGAGGAGGGGGCGGCTCTCGCTCACTTCCCCACCTTCGCGCGGCCGTAGCTGACGCCGACGCCGCGGGGGACGTAGATACGGAAGAGGCTTCCCTTCGCCTGGCACTCGATCCAGCCGAAGCCCGCCACCATGATGTCGCGGGGACCTTCCTCCTCGACCTTGATGTCGAAGACGTCGATGTCCTTGAGGGTGGTCCCCTCCTTCATCTGGGGATGGGGGGCGCTTCTCGTAAGGTAGCGCTCCTCGGCCTTCTTCCCCTTGGCCTTCTGGATCTCGACCCGGGGGGCGAAGTAGCACCTAAGCTGGGCCTTCCCCTCCCCTTCCAGGCGGTCGAGCCTCACCCCTCCCCCGAGGAGGAGCGACTCCCCCTTCTCGAGGGCGAAGGAGCGGGCCTTCGTCTCCCCGGCGGGGTAGTAGGTCCACCTCCCGACCTCGGGGAGGCGGAGGGGGAGGGCGTTGTCGCCCCCTTCCCCAGGGGTGTCGTAAAGATAGGAGGAGCTATCCAGGGGGATCGCCATGAGGCGGAGGTCCGTGCCCTTGTAGCGCCTCGTCTCGATGTTCCTGCCGGAACGGTTCCGGTAGGTCCTCAGGAAGGCATTGAAGAAGAGGGACTTCCCGGAGAGGGGGGCGCCGATGATGTAGACGTCGTGGGCGGCCCTCCTTCTTTCGATCTCGTCCCGGATCTCCTCGATCCTCGCCCCTTCGGAAAGGGAGAGGAGGCGGACGTCCTCCTCCTTGACGGGGAGCCCCCCGACCCGGAAGCGGTGGGCGACGTACTTCCTTAGGTCCTCGTCCTTGATCTTCCGGGGGAGGAGGTCCCTCTTGTTCCCGAGCACGAGGATCGGGAGCGACTTGATGCGCTCGTTCACCTCCGGGCTGAAGAAGCATTCGAAGGAGAAGAGGTCGACGAGATAGACGATGAGCGCCTCCGTCGCCCTGGCATCGTCGAGGATGGTGAGGAAGTCCTCGCTGACCCGGCTTCCCCGCGGGGAAAGCGCCTGCATGTTCTCCAGGTAGCAGCTCTCGCAGCTCACCAGCGCGTCGAGGGGCTTGCCCTTGAGGATCTCCGGGTCGATGTAGCCCGGCTCCCCCTTCCTCTCCGTCTGCAGGATCGCCCCGCAGATGCTGCAGCGCCTTACGATTCCGATCTCGCCCATGTTTCCTCCAAGACGGGGATTCCCGTGTCCTCCATTATGCGTCTTCGCGCGCGTTTCTCCAAAACCCGGTTGATCCTCGTCCAGACCGCCTCCTCACGGGAGATCGGCTCGAGGAGGATCGCCGGGACGCCTAGGTTCCTCGCTCCCCATAGGTCCGTGAGCACCTGGTCCCCGCATAGGAGGCAGCGCGAGAGGTCGATGCCCTTTTCCCTAAGGAAGCGCCTCGTCCGGCAGGGGAAGGGCTTCCCGGCGCCCGATAGGAAGGGGATCCCGAGCGCTTCCGCGTACTTCCTCACCCTCCTCCCCCGGTTGTTGGAGACGAGGAGGAGAAGGACCCCCTCCTCCTTCATCCCGTCCGCCCATTCCTTCCTTCCTGGGGAAGGGAGGGGGACGTCATGGGGGTCGAGGGTGTTGTCGAGGTCGAGGAGGAGGACGTCCTTCCCCATCTCATGGAGCATCCATGGCTCCAGATGGAAGAGGGACTTCCCCTTGTAGGCGGGTCGGAGTCTCATTCGAGCTCGTCGAGGAGGGAGATCTCCCCGTCCTCTTCCTCTTCCTTCGGCGGGGCCTCCTCCCCGATGGGGGCGGGATGGGCGAGGAAGGCCTCGTCCACGTACTCCCCGTTCTCGAGGGAGACGGCGCCCACGTGGCGCTTCTTGCCGAAGCCTTCCGCGGGGCGGGCGTAGCTCTGGTAGTCGGTGAGGAGGAAGTCCTCGAAGGTGAGGTCGATCCTGCTCTTGTCCTCGAGGATGACGGCGTCGTAGGAGAAGGGCGTCATCTTCCCGAGGCACTTGTCGGCGAAGAGGAGCCTCTGGGGGCTGCCCTTGAAGGTCGGGTACATCATCTTGGCCGCGCCCGTCCTATGGCCTTCCTCGAAGCGGTCCAATGAGCACACCCGGAGATGGCCCCCGTCGGTGATGAGGACGAACTTCCGGTTCTTCTCTTCCGGATGGAAGGCGAGGAGCGCGGCCAAGGGCCTCCCCTTGAACTTCCCGGCCATGACGCCGCCGGAGCGGATGTGGGTGAGTGGCACCTCGCGCTCGGGGTAGCGGAGGTAGGTCCCCTCCTCCCCCATGACGAGGAGCTCGTCTTCCCCCGAGGTCGGGAGGGCGAGGAGGAGGCGGTCCTGCTCCTGGCGCCCGAAGGAGATGGCCTGGCCGGGCCTGCTCCAGCGCTGGAGGGGGAACTCCGAGAGGAGGCTCCTCTTGATGGTTCCGTTCCTCGTGAGCATGAGCACGGGCACGTCCTCGCGGAAGCGCGAGAGGGCGAAGGCGCCCACGAGCCGCTCCCCGTCCTGGAGCTGGACGAGGGAGGAGACGTGGAAGCCCTCCTCGTTCCACTTGGCGCTCCGGATCTCGCTCACCGGGATCTGGAGGTAGCGCCCCCGGTCGGTGAAGAGAAGGAGGAAGTCCTTCGTCGTGCAGCGCCCCAGGTAGAGGAAGGTGTCCTCGCTCTTGATGCCGGGGCGCACCCCCTCGTGGCCCTTGCTCTTCTGGTAGCTCATGAGGGAGCTCCGCTTCAAGTAGCCGTGCCTCGTGCAGACGAGGTAGCACTCCTCGCTCTGGATGAGGTCGCGCCGGTCGATCGAAAGCTTCCCGGGCTCCCCGTCCCGGAGCTCCGTCCTCCGCTCGTCCCCGTACTTATCCGCGATCTGGCGGAGCCCCTTGGCGATGAGGCTCTCCCTCCTTTTCTGGCTCTGGAGGAGGGACTCGAGCTCGCGGATCTCCTTCCGGAGCGCCTCCCCTTCCTTGGAAAGGAGGACGACGTCCCCGTGGGTGAGGCGGTGGAGGGGCATCATGAGGATGGCCTCGGCCTGCTCGGGGACGAAGCCGAACTCCCTCACGAGGTTCTCCTTCGCCTCCGCCTTGTCCTTGCTCCTCTTGATGGTCTCGACGACCTGGTCGAGGAGGGCGCGGTCCTCCGCGACCCGGAGGAGACCCTCGACGATGAGGAGCCGCGCCTTGTCCTTCTCGAGGAGGTGGCGGCTCCTCCTGGCGACGATCTCGAGGGCGTGCTGGATGTAGGAGTCGCAGTATTCCTGGAGGGAGAGCGTCCGCGGGCTTCCCTCGACGATCGCGACCATGTGGGCGCTATAGCTGATGCGCAGCTGGGTCTTCTGGAAGAGGTAGTTCCGGACTGCCTCCTCGTTCGTGCCGCTCTTGAGCTCGACGACGATGCGGAGGCCGTCGCGGTCGCTCTCGTCCCTCACCTCCTCGATCCCGGGGAGCTCCTTATCGTGGCGGATCTTGTCGAGGGACTTCACGAGCTGGCCCTTGTTCACCTGGTAGGGGATCTCGTCGACGACGAGGAGGGCGTGCCCCTTCTCCTCCTCGCGGTGCGCTTTCGCCTCGATGAGGAAGCGCCCGCGCCCGGTGAGGTACATCTCCCTGACCCCCTCGCCCTTGTAGAGGATCCCTCCGGTCGGGAAGTCGGGTCCCCCGAGAAGATCGGCAAGCTCCTCCCCCGGGCAGTCGGGGTGCTCGATGCGGTGGCAGATCGCCTCCACGAGCTCCCTCAGGTTATGGGGCGGGATGTTCGTCGCGATCCCCACGGCGATCCCTTCCGCGCCGTTGAGGAGGAGGTTCGGGAAATGGGCGGGGAGGACGGTCGGCTCCTCGAGGGTGTCGTCGAAGGTGAGGGCCATGTCGACCGTGTCGTTCTCCAGGTCCTCGAGCATCTCCTCGCTGAGGGCGCTGAGCCTGGCCTCCGTGTAGCGGTAGGCGGCGGGGCTGTCCCCGTCGATCGAGCCGTTGTTCCCCTGGAAGTCGACGAGGGGCGCCCTCGTGTTCCAGGGCTGCGAAAGGCGCACGAGCGCCTCGTAGATCGAGCTATCGCCGTGCGGATGGTACTTGCCCATGACGTCGCCGACGATGTGGGCGCATTTCTTCGTGGGCCTATCGTGCGTGTTCCCCGCGACCCACATCCCGTAGAGGATGCGGCGCTGGACGGGCTTCAGCCCATCCCTGGCGTCGGGGATCGCCCGGTTCTGGATGACGTCCTTCGCGTAGATGGCGAAGCGCTCCCCGAGGAGCGAGTCCATCTCGCTCTCGTGGAGGACTTCCTCGACGGGGCGGGATTCTTCCTTCTTCCTAGCCATGGCTTTCCTCCCCCTTCAGGATCTCCTGGAACTCGTCCTCGAGGACGAAGGTGACGTTCTCCTGGATCCAGTCCCAGCGCGGGAGGGAGTCCTTCCCCATGAGGACGCCCATCTTCTTCTCGAGGGCGAGGGGGTCCTCCACGACCACGCGGAGGAGCTGCCTCGTCCCTGGGTTCATCGTCGTCTCCGCCAGCTGCTGGGCGTTCATCTCGCCAAGCCCCTTGTAGCGGTTGATGCCGTAGCCGGCGCCGATCTTCTTCCGCGCCGCCTCCAGCTCCTCCTCGCTCCAGCAGTAGACGTGGCGCGAGGGGTCGCTCTTCTTGTAGACGCGGTAGAGGGGCGGCTGGGCGACGTAGACCATCCCCTGGTCGACGAGGGGGCGCATGAAGTTCCAGAAGAAGGTGAGGAGGAGCGTCTGGATATGGGCCCCGTCCGTGTCGGCGTCGGTCATGATGATGATCTTGCCGTAGTGGCTCTCCTTGGGGTCGAACTCCTCGCCCGCCCCGGCGCCGATGGTCTGGACGAGGGTGGCGAACTCGACGTTCTCCATGACCTTCCCTATGGGAAGCCCATAGGTGTTGAGGGGCTTTCCTCTCAGAGGAAGGATCGCCTGGTGGCTCCTGTCCCTCCCCGTCTTGGCGGTGCCCCCGGCGGAGTCGCCCTCGACGATGAAGAGCTCGTTCTTCTTGTAGTCCTTCCCCTGGGCGGCGGCGAGCTTGTCGGAGATGATGGCCTCCGGCGTCCTCTTCCTCGTGCCGCGGACGGCCTCGCGGGCTTTCCTCGCGGCCTCCCTCGCGTGGCGGCTCGCCTCGCACTTCCTGACGAGCTCGAGGCCGAACTCCCTATGCTCGTCGAGGAAGTAGGGGAGTTTCTCCTGGACGAGGGCGCTCACGGCGGGGAGGGCGGCGGGGGTCCCTAGCTTCCCCTTCGTCTGGCCCTCGAGCTCGTTCATGCCCTCGGGCACCTTGACGGAGACGACGGCGGTCAGCCCCTCGCGGATGTCCGACCCCTCGAGGGCCTGGCCCTTGAGGAGGCCGTTGGCCTGCGCCCATTCGTTGAGGCACTTCGTGAGGCCGCTCTTGAAGCCGCTCTCGTGGGTGCCCCCGTCCCCGGTCCGGACGTCGTTGGCGTAGCTGTAGATGCTCTCCTGGTAGTCCCCCTGGCTCCAGCGGAGGGCGACCTCCATGCGGATGCCCTCCTTCTCCCCGGAGAAGTCGATGACGTCCCCGAGGGGGGTTTTTCCTTTCGTAAGGGAAAGGACGTACTCCCGGAGCCCGTTCTCGCAGTAGAACTCCTTCTTCTGCCCGGTGTTCTCGTCGACGAGGATGAAGCGCACCCCGGTGAGAAGGTAGCTCTTCTCCTCGAGGCGGTGGGCGATGGTCTCGTAGGAGAAGCGGGTGTTGGGGAAGATCTGGGGATCGGGCTTGAAGGTCACCATCGTCCCGTGCTTCCAGGTGTCCCCGGTCTCCCTGAGGGGCTCCTCGAGCTTGCCCCCGTCCTTGAAGGAGATCTCGTAGGCCTTCCCCTTCCGCCAGACGTTCACCTTCACGCGCTCGGAAAGGGCGTTGGTGACGGTCGCCCCCACGCCGTGGAGGCCGCCGGATACCTTGTAGGCGGCGCTATTGAACTTCCCGCCGGAGTGGAGGGCGGTGAAGATGAGCTGGATCGCAGGGATCCCCGTCTTGGGGTGGATGTCCACGGGCATGCCCCTCCCCTCGTCCTCGATCGAGATCGAGCCGTCCTTATGCATGGTGAGGCTGATCTTCTTCCCGTAGCCGTTCACGGCCTCGTCGACGGCGTTGTCCAATATCTCCCACACGAGGTGATGGAGTCCGGAAGGCCCCGTGGAGCCGATGTACATCCCCGGGCGCTTCCTCACCCCCTCGAGGCCGGAAAGCACCTCGATCGAGGAAGCGTCGTAGTCCTCTTCCGGGAGGACCTTGTCAAGTTCTAGCTCTGGCATCGTGCGGATTATAACCCGGATCGGGGCTTCCCCTAGGGGGAAACCTCCGCAGGCTCCCCGCTTTTTGGAAAGAAAGCGCATGCTGTATAGTGCAGGGGATGGAAAACTGGCTCATGAACCTCCTCCTGCTCCTCGCACTTCTCCTCGGGGGCTACCTCGTCGGCTCCATCCCGACGAGCCTCCTCCTCGGGAAGTGGCTCTACAAGAAGGACCTAAGGAAATATGGCTCCGGGAACCCCGGGGGGACGAACGCCGGGAGGGTGTTCGGGAAGAAGATCGGCTTCCTCGTCATCGTCCTCGACATCCTCAAGACCGCGCTCGTCTTCTGGGCGAGCTGGGCCGTCGCGCGCTTCGCCTTCCCGTACGGGGAGGGCGTCCTCTGGCTCGAGGGGGCCTACCTCCCCTGGGCGAGCGCCCTCATGGCCTCCCTTGGCCACTGCTACCCCGTCTGGCTCAAGTTCAAGGGCGGGAAGGGGGTCGCCTGCTTCATGGCAATCGTCGGGGGCACGAGCTGGCTCGGCTTCCTCCTTTGCTTCCTGAGCTTCTTCCTCGTCCTCGCGATCAGGAAGAAGGTCGTCTCCTTCTCGAGCCTAGTCTCCGGGGCAATCCTCCTCCTCTTCGAGATCGTCCTCGGGAGCATCGCCCTCGGGACGGGCTGGGACGGGGGGATCCTCACCTGGACCTTCGGCCTCCTCCCCGGCGGGCTCTCCTTCGGCTGGTGGAGCCTCGGGGCCACCTTCCTGGCCTATCTCGTGCTCGTGATCCGGCACATCCCCAACATCAGGAGGCTCCGCGCCGGGACGGAGAAGGCCGCGGACTGGTCTACGAGAGAAGTGGAGAGAAACTAGTAGTTTTCTAGTAGCACTCAAAAACTAATCTAGCGAGTATTCATCGACACTTATAAGAAGTGTATCGAATTAGTTCTCCAAATTATAGTGTTGCAGAAATTCCTAGCGGTTTACCCCCTTTGAATAGCTGTTCCGAAGGGCCCTCGCACCCTCTTCCCTAGTCCCATAGGCAGCCATTCCCCCGAGGCCTCTTTCTTCCCTCTCCCCTTGTCTCACGCGCGCGCATTGCTTATAACTCCCTCCATGAGCATCCGCCTCAGGAACGAAGGGTCCTCGGTGGCCACCAAAGAGGAGAGCAAGGCCCTCTCCTGGCTCCACCGCCTCTTCCCCTACGCGGTGATCCTTCTTTGCTCCCTCATCGCCCTCTGGGTATGGGTCCTCTTCCCCTGGATCACCGACGGGGACGACGGGACGGTGCAGCTGGCGATGACCTACGACATCTACTACGGGCTCCAACACGGGTTCCTTTTCTCGACGAACCACGTCTACATGGGGAACTACGCGATGAACATGGGGATGTTCTACGGGCTCCTCTTCCAGTACCTCGCCGCGATCCTCGCCTACCTCTTCGAATGGGCGGGGGCGACGCTCATCGGCTCCATCAAGGCGGTCGCCGTGCTCTCCCTCTTTGTTTCAGGCGTCTTCTCCTACCTCCTCGCCTACAAGGCGACGGGCAGGAGGAGCCTTTCCCTCGCAGTGGGCATCTTCTACGTTTTCATGCCCTACCGCCTCTTCTGCTTCCTCTACCGCTTCTCCCTGAGCGAGGCCTTCGCCCTCATGTTCCCGCCCCTCGCCTTCTACGGGGCCTACCGGATCTTCACGGACGAGTCCCCGCGGGCTTTTCCCTATTCGATCCTCGCCCTGGCGATCGCCGGGACGGCGCTTAGCCACCCCTACACCGCCTTCCTCGAGGTGCTGGCGCTCCTTCTTATGGCGGCATTCCGCTACAAGGACTGCATCCGCCTCGTGAAGGAGAAGGGCTTCTGGGTACGAATCCTCCCCGCGGCAGGGCTTGCCCTCTTCCTCGTCCTCCCCTTCCTCGTCCCGATGGCGGGCGCCCTTTCCTCGGGGTCCTACCTCGTCTCGGACGAGGAGGTCATGTGGACGGAGGCGGGGCATCTCGTCGGGACGGTCCCGATGAGCATGCAGTACGCGGGCTTCCTCAACTTCCCCTGGCGCGACCAGTACCAGCCGGGAGGCGCGGGCGACACCTTCCTCTCCTGGACATTGGGGCTCGTCCTATATCCCGTCGCGATCGGGCTTTCCTATGCGCTCGACCTCTTCCTTAGGAAAAGGAGCGGCCTCGAGGGATGGACGCTCTTCCTCACGCGCGCGCTGGCGCTCCTTCTCTTCACCCTCGGGGTTCCCCTCCTCATGGGGGCGAGGCTCGAGCTCTTCCTCGCCTTCCTCCTCTATTTCCTCTGCTACCTCGTGATGGTGATGCTTCCGCCCGGGGAGGAGGAAAGGGAGAGGCTCTCCCTCCTCTCGCGCGGGGCCATGCAGGAGAAGATCGACTTCCGGATGCTCCTCGGGGAAGGGGAGCTCTTCTCCGGCATCCTGACGATGGGGCTCGCCCTCATCGCCCTCTTCGTCCCCTATTTCTGGAGGATCGCGCCTTCCTTCCTTAGGCTCTGCCAGTTCCCGTTCCGTTGGTGGGGGTTCTTCTGGATGGGCTTCCTCCTCTTCCTTCTCCCCCTCCTGCGCCTCGGGAGAGGAAGGAAGGAGGCCGCGCCCATCGCCCTCGGGCTCTCGATCTTCTTCCTCGTCATCCAGATGGCGACGGTGGACAAGAGGATCTGGGCGGTCGAGAAGGGGAACGGCCATAATGTCGAGCCCACCGTCTCCTCGGTCAGCGAGATCGACCACTTCGGCCACCAGAACGAGTACTTCCCCCGCATCATCTACGACATCTTCGACGGGAAGGCGGAAAGCGAGTACCCCGATAGCCTCGTCCACACCCTCGGGAAGGACATCGTCGAGCACGAGGAGCCGCCCTTCGGGATCGAGGAGTACGTCTCCCCCGTGTTCCTGGAAGGGGAGGGCGATATCGAGATCCTCTCCCTCAACACCCCCGAGGCGGACTTCTCCCTCATCGCGCGCTCGGGCTCCCTCGTCCAGTTCCCCCAGATCTACTACGACGGCTACGAGGGGACGCTCGTCGGGAAGGACGGGGAGAGGGTCCTGGCCCCCATCTCCTCCGTCGACGGCTTCCTGGCCCTCGAGATCCCGGAAGGGGAATGGACGCTCGAGCTCCGCTACCCCGGCCCCTTATCGAGGAGGATCCTCGAGCCCGTCGCCTGGGCTTCCCTGGGCGTCCTTCTCATAGGGACGCCCGTCTTCAGCTACTTCGAAGCCAAGAGAAAAGGAGCCCCGGAGGGCTCCCCTGAGGAAGAGTAGCTCCCTACTGCCCCTTCTTCATCGACTTCATCACCGCGCGGATCTGGGCCTCGCTGGGCTTCCTGCCCATGGCCTGGAACATCGCGCGGATCTGGGCCTCGCCGATGGGCGGGTGCTTCTCAAGCTCGCGCTTGAAGAGCCAGCGGGCGAGGAAGAAGGCCCCGACGGCCCCCACGAGGAAGAGAAGGACGAGGTAGAGGACGAACTGCCAGATGGCGATCTCCATCATGGCTAGGCCCTCTTGTCGTACTTCCCGGAGGCGGTGTCGACGAGCACCTTGTCCCCGATGTTGACGAAGAGGGGGACCTTGATGGTGAGCCCGGTCTCGAGCCTGGCGTCCTTGCTCCCCCCGTTGGTGACGGTGTCCCCGCGCACCCCGGGCTCGGTGTCGACGACCTCGAGGGTGACCTTCGCGGGTAGCTCGATGCCGAGCACCTCGTCCTCGTAGCTCTGGACGATGACGTTCCCGTTGGGGGCGAGGTAGGGGATCTCGCGCTCGAGGGCGATCTTCCCGATCTCGATCTGCTCGTAGGTGTCGGGGTTCATGAAGACGAGGGTCTCGCCGGCGTCGTAGAGGTACTGCATGTTCTGCTTGGTGACGGACACCTGCTCAACGTCGTAGCCGCTGTTCCTCGCAAGCTCGGTGATCGCGCCGGTGCGGACGTTGCGCACCTTGATCTTCGCGACCATCTTCCGCATCGCGGTCTTGTTGAGGAGGATGTCGATCACCTGGTAGAGGGTGTTCTCGTCCTCGAAGTAGTTGCCCGGCCTAAGCTCGGTTACGTTCATAAGAAAACTCCTTTCCGTTGGAAAACCGAAGGGGATTGTAGCGCGCGGGGAGGCGTCCTTCCATAGGAAGGGGCGGATTAGGACGCCCTTTTCCCGGGGGTTGCCCCGTTTTTTTCTTTGCCATAATCAAGGGGGAAGGGGATTCCGCCATGGGCAAGTCGCAGGAAGGCATGAGGAAGAGGGGCATGGGGGGCATTTCGTCCGAGGGAATCGCGCTTCCTCTTCGCGCTTGTCGCCGCCGCGATCCCCTTTCTCCTGGATTCCCTCCTGATGGCCTTCACGGGCGGGACCTTCCTCCCCGAGCAACTGGGCGCGGTCTACCTCTCGTCCTTCGCGATAGAGGCCCTGCTCCTCGTCTACGCCGTATTCACGAGGAAAAGGCGGAGATGGTGGGACTTCGCTGTTCCCTCCTGCATGATGGCCCTGACCCTCGTCTTGGGAGCCTATTCCTTGGTCCAGGCGATCGCGATGGACACGGGGTTCCGTCCCAATGCGGTGGAAGGCGGGACCGCCGTGGGGTGGGAAGTGAGGGAAACGATCGTCACGTCCGGGTTCTATATCCGGACCTATGTCCTCGAGCCGATGGAGAATGCCGCCGAGGACCCCAGCCACCCGCTTCTCATCGTCCTCAGGGACACCGAGAGCTCCTTCAACCTCGCCCAGGTGGGCTACTTCCTCTCCGCCGCGGGAACCCTTCTCTTCCTCGCCCTCCTTCTCCTGGACGTCCGGGGAGTCATTCCCTGTAAGAAGTCTCCCAGGAAAGAGAAAACGAGGACGGAAGCTTCCGAAGAGGCCTGATTAGAAAGAGGCGGGATCCGAAGTCCCGCCTTTTTTCTTCTTGTCCCTATCGCCCGTCCCATCCGGGGAAGAGATTTCCTCGTTCCCGGAAGATCGTCGTCCTCCTCCCGTGCCCCGGGTAGACGGCCGTCTCCCCCGGGAGGGAGAGGATCTTCCTGAGGGAGCCCTTCTCCTTTCTCGGCTCCCCGCCTGGGAGGTCGCTTCTCCCGACGCCGTCCCGGAAAAGGGCGTCCCCGCTGAAGAGGATCCCTTCCTCAGGGAGATAGAAGGCGAGGCTCCCGGGCGTGTGGTATGGGACCTTCAGGAAGCGGACGAGGAGCCCTCCGATCCTGACTTCTTCCCCGTCCTGAGGGAAAAGGGCCTTCTCCCAGGAAAGGGAAAGGGGCTCTTCCCCGAAGAGGAGGGTGCCGTTCAACCGGGGATCCCCGAGGAAAGGAAGGTCCTCTTCCCCGAGATAGAGGGGGACGTCCTTGGGAAGGGAAAGGAGGCCTCCCATGTGGTCGAAGTGGCCGTGCGTGAGGAGGATGGCGAGGAGGGGGAAGGCCCCTTCCTTCTCCAGGAAGGAACGGAGCCCCTTCCCCGGGGCGAGGCCCGCGTCCACGAGGAGGGAGCCTTTCTCGGACCGAAGAAGGTAGCTGTTCCCCACGAGTCCTCCGGGGCAGTAGGGCAGGACTTCCATCGCCAAGAAAAAAAGGCCCGGAGGCCTTCCCTTACTTCGCCTCCTTGTGGAGGGTCATCTTCCCGCAGCGGGAGCAGAACTTCATGATCTCCAGCTTCTGGGGGTGGGTCTTCTTGTTGCGGGTGCTGATGTAGTTGTGCTCCCCGCACTCGGAGCACTTGAGCGTCGTGTTCTCGCGCTTCTTCGCCTTGGCCATTCCTTATCACTTCCTTCTCGTTGCGGGCGTGATAGTAGCACAAGAGAAAGGGTCGCGCCACAAGATTGTCCCCGATTGGCAGGGAAGGCCGGAAAGAGCCTCATCCGTCCCGAAAACTGGCAAGAAATGGATAAGGAACCGAGAAATTGCACCTTGAGTTAGAAAAGGTGCAGGATTTGCACCTCATGTTTCAAGAGGTGCAGAGTTTTCACTTCTCTAGGCTTCCATGAACCTACATGCATGGGCAAGCGTGCCGAATGCCCAAACCCCCAAGGCAAAAGCGTATGCCTCGTCGAAGGAAGAGGGCCAGCGCCCACTCAGAAGGTCGTCCTCTCAAGGCTGTTCAGGAAATCCCCGGCGAGAAAATCCTTGAGGGGGACGCGAAGGATCCCGTCCTCGTCCCTCCATGTCCTTCCTTCCCCGAAGAAGACGATCATCTTCGGGAAGGCGTCCCGGATGGCGAGGAAGAGGCCCATCTCAAGGAGGAAGGCCGTTACTACAGGCTGACGTTCCTCTCGGGAAGGTGGAGCCACGGCGCGAACGAGGGCCAGGAGTTTCATATGAGCCTCGAGATCGACATGGAGAAAGGAGTGAAGGTCTCCCGGGATACGGGCGAAGAGCACTATTCCTTCAACGGGCCTCTCGTCTTTGAGGCAGGGACCTACGACGGGGACGTCTATCTCGATCCCCACCCCTACCTTTGGATAAGGGGCCGTTCCGATGACAACATCCTCACGACCGGGTTCGTCCTCTCCCTCTCCCCCGACGATCCCTATTTTGAGGGGGCCGAGCCCATCCCCGAGCCGGAATCCGGAAGCGGAAGGCGCCCCATCTCCCTCCCCGAGGTATCATTCCGGCATGAGAAGGCGCGAAGAGACTAGGAAGGTCCGCATCGGGACGATCGAGATGGGCGGGAGCCCCCGTCCCCTCGTCCAGAGCATGTGCTCCGTCAAGACCTCGAGAAAGGAGGAGGTCCTGGGGCAGCTCCTCCGCTGCAAGGAACTTGGCGCAGACCTGATGCGGCTTTCCGTCCTCGACGAGGAGGACGCGCGGGCTTTCTCCTTCCTCTCCAAGGAAAGCGGCCTTCCCCTGGTCGCCGACATCCATTTCGACTACCGGCTGGCGCTCCTTGCCCTTGATTCCGGGGCTTCCGCCGTCCGCATCAACCCCGGGAACATCGGGGGGAGGGACCGGGTCGAGGCGGTCGTGGAGGAAGCAAGGAAGCACCGCGCCGCGATCCGCATCGGCGCGAACTCTGGCTCGATCCCGAAGGAACTGGAGGAGAAGTCCCCCAAGGTGCGGGCCAAGGCCCTCCTCTCCTCCATCGCCCCCTATGTCTCCCTTCTTGAGTCCTTGGATTTCCATGACATCGTCCTTTCCCTCAAAGGAAGCGACGTCCGCGAGACGGTAGAAGCCTACCGCCTCGCCGCGGAAAAATACCCCTATCCCCTCCACCTCGGTATCACCGAGGCTGGGCCCATGGAGACAAGCCTCGTGAGGAGCGCCGCGGGCCTCGCCCCCCTTCTTCTCGACGGGATCGGGGACACCGTCCGCATCTCGCTCACCGAGCCCCCTGAGGAAGAGATCAAGGCCGCCAGCCGCCTCCTTCATGACCTCGGTCTCCTCCCGGACTACCCCACCTTCATCAGCTGCCCCACCTGCGGACGAACGGAGGTGGACCTCCTCCCCCTCGCTCGGAAAGTCAGGGACTACCTAGAGGAAAAAAGGATTCCTCTCACGGTTGCGGTCATGGGCTGCGCGGTGAATGGGCCAGGAGAGGCAAGACACGCCGACCTCGCCCTATGCGGGGGCAAGGGAAGGTGGGCCCTCTACCGGAAGGGGGAGCATGTCCTCTCCTTCCCCGAGGAGGAAGCCTACGGGAGGCTTCTCGAGGCTATCGAGGATCTTCTCGGCAAATAGCGGGCGGAACCTGAAAAAAGAGGGCGGATCCGGCGGATTCGCCCTTTTCCTTCCTTGGGGGTCCTGCAGAACTCCCCTCAAAACATAGATAACGTCGGCTTGGCTTATCCGATCATCCAAACAGGTTTCAGAGGGATTCCCGCCAGCCTTCCTCAAAAATCCCTTCCCGAAGCATCGCGATTTCCTTCTTGTAGGGCGCTTTCTCCCCGACGTAAGGGGTCTCGAGGATCTTGGGCACGTCCCTAAGGAGGGGGTGCGAGGCGAGGCGGAAGAGCCTATTGAACCCGATCGCGCCCATCCCGATGTTCTCGTGCCGGTCCTTCCGAGCGCCCCGGGGATTCTTCGAGTCGTTCAGGTGGACCGCCCGGAGCCTTCCGAGGCCAAGAGCACGGTCGAACTCCTTGAGAAGCGCGTCCGCGTCGTCAAGGGAGTAGCCCGCGTCATGGACGTGGCAGGTATCGAGGCAGACGCCCACCCTCTCCTTCCGGGAGCAGCCCTCGATCATCATGGAGATTTCCTCGAAGGAACGGCCGAGCTCCGTCCCCTTGCCCGCCATGGTCTCGAGAAGGATCTCGACCCCGTCCATCTCGGACAAGGCTTCATCCAGCGCGGAGGAGACGGCATTCATCGCCTCTTCCCGCGGAAAGGAAAGGGAGGCGCCGGGATGGAGGACGAGGAGCGAGAGGCCGAAGCCCTTGGTCCTTCGCATCTCCTCCTTGAGGGCGAGGAGGGAGAAATCCCGCGTCTCCTTGTTCCCGAGGTTCGCGAGATTGATGAGGTAGGGGGCGTGCACGAAGACCTTGCCTTCGTCGAGCCCCGCTTCCTTGAGGATCGCCCTCCCTTCGGGGATCCGGAGCTCCTCGAGGGGGCGCCTCCTCATGTTCTGGGGAGCGCCCGTGTAGAACATGAAGGCGTCCTCCTCCCAGGAAAGCGCGGTCCTCACGGCGCCCTCGTAGAAAAGAGGGGCTGCCATGGGGACGTGGGAGCCAAGATAAGGGATCACTTCCCGCCTTTCCGGAACTTTTTGTCGAGCTCTCCCCGGACGGCCTCCTTGATGGCCTTCCTCCGGTACTTCCTCTTGACCCGCTCGATCGCGATCTGGGTCTTCTTCCGGTGCATGGGCTCGACCTTCTTCTTCCTGCTCATGGCCTTGGCGATGAGGATCTCCTTCCTCTCCTCCTCGGGAAGCTCCTTCTTCCGGGAGATCTTCCGGGGCCTGAGGTCGGTTCCCTTCTCGTCCTTCAGGACGCCGTTCCTGAGGGAGTGGAAATGAAGGGTCACCCCTTCCTCCAGGAGGCGCCTGGGTCCCCTGAGGGAGTCCGCGTTATATAGGAGCCAGGAGTCCCCCTCCTTCCCGAAGCGGCCCGTCCTCCCGGCCCTATGGAAGTAGAAGTCCGGGTCCTGGGGGAAGCTGAGCGAGAAGACGTCGGTGACGTTCTCGATGTCCATCCCTCTCGCCAGGAGGTCGGTCGCGACGATCGTCCTCTCCTTGTCCTCGCGGATCCTCCTTAGGGCGCGGTTCCTCTCGCGCCTCTCCATCGCCCCGCTATATAGGAGCGCCTCCTCCCCGTTCTCATGGAGGAAGCGGTGGAGCGAGGAGGCCTCCTCCCTCGTCGAGCAGAAGACGAGGGCGAGGTAGGGGTTCTTGATCCTCAGGAGCTGGAGGAGGGCGTTCATCGCCCCCATGTGGCCGATGTCGACGACGTGGTGCCTCACCCCGGAGGCGGTCCTCGTCTCCTCCGCCTCGTAGCGGAAGTCCTCGCGGACGAACTTGGAGAGGGCGTCCCGGAGGTTCTGGCGGAGGGTCGCCGAGAAGACGAGGAAGGCGCATTTGGGAGGGAGCGCCTTCCCCAGGGCCTCCACCTCCCCCATGAAGTTCATGTCGAGGAGCATGTCCGCCTCGTCGAGGACGAGGTAGCGGACGTTCCTGAGGGAGAAGAGCGAGCGCGAGAGGAGGATGTCCTTGAGGCGGCCGGGAGTGCCGATCGCCATGTGGGGCGGGACCTCCTTCCCCTCGACGTTCTGGCTCACCTCGTCCTCGGCGGTGTATAGCCTCGCCTTGAAGGACGGGAAGTAGCGCTGGAACTCGCGGGCGAACTCGTAGGTCTGGCGGGCGAGCTCCGCGGTGGGGGAAATGACGATGGACTGGAGGCGCGGAAGGGAAAGGTCCGTCCTCTCGATAAGGGGGATGAGGAAGGAATGGGTCTTCCCCGTGCCTGTCGCCGACTGGACGAGGAGGCTCTCCCCCCTGAGCGCGGCGGGGATCGCCCTTCCCTGCACGGGCGAGGCGTTCTTGTAGCCAAGCCCCCGGAGGGCCTCGATCATCCGGGGCGAGAGGTTCATTCCCTTGAAATCCATGCCCGGGATTATACGGAAGAGGGAGGGCGTTTGCCCGCGGAAGGGCGCCCGAAAAGGAAGTTCGCACGCAGAAACTGCGGTTTGTAGAAAATCCTGCGTGCCTATATTTGGAAGGTTCCTAGAAAACCGAACTAAATCCCATGCCATTGAGCGAAAAATGGATTGGAAGCCATCCGATACCCATGGGATGAACCAATAAATAACTCCATATGCGCCAAAATTAAAGAAATAGACGCTTCCTGCATGCGCAGGATTTGGTGAAAGTAGAAAATTCTGCGTGCCTACTTTTCCAACTAAGAGAGATTTC
Source organism: uncultured Bacillota bacterium (assembly GCA_949289845.1). Classification (GTDB taxonomy): domain Bacteria; phylum Bacillota_I; class Bacilli_A; order RFN20; family CAG-826; genus UBA4951. Next base: position 378,835 of record CASEPN010000001.1, on the reverse strand, counting down.
GACGGGAAATGCTATCCTTTCCCCATGGAAGTGCAGGTCCTCTCTCCCCACGGCTTCTGCGGAGGCGTCCGCCGGGCGATCCATCTGGCAAGGGAAGCCCTTCGGAAGGAAGGGAAAGCCTACGTCCTAGGGCCGCTTGTGCATAACTCCCAGGCGAGGGACTCCCTCGGGAAGGAAGGGGCGATGTTCCTCGACCTCGAGGAGAAGGACTTCAAGGGGGCGCTCCTATCTGTTCCCCAAGGATCATTGGTCCTTTTCGGCGCCCACGGGCATGACCCCGCGCTCGATTCCATCGCGAAGGAGAGGGGGCTAAGGGTCATCGACGCGACCTGTCCCTTCGTCAGGATGAACGCGGAGAGGATCCGGAGGGCCCTCCAGGAAGAGGAGAACGCGATCTACCTCGGGGAAGAGGGGCACGCCGAGTGCAGGGCGGTCCTTTCCGAATTCCCCGGGCTCCCCCTCTACGGGAGGGACGAGGTCCCTCCAGGAGGACGCCTCGTCCTCGTCTCCCAGACGACGATGGGGCTCCATGAGGTCGAGGAGGCGAGAAGGAACCTTGAGAAAACCCATTCCCCCGTAGAGGTCCATCTCCCTTGCAAAGCGACCGAGGAGCGGCAGGAGGCCCTTCGGAAGATCGAGGGGGACGTCGAGGCGCTCCTCATACTCGGGAAGGAGGAAAGCCGGAACACCATCGCCCTAAGGAAAAGGGCGGAGTCCCTCTTCCCCGCCCTTCCTGTCTACCTGGCCGAGGGGAAGGAGGCGCTAATGGGCCTTCCCCTAGGGAAATATCGCAAGGTCGCCCTCACGAGCGGCGCCTCCTACCCCGAGGAGCCCTTCCTCGAGGCGGAAGGCTACCTCCGTTCCCTCTAGACGAGAAGCGGCTCCTCCTCGTGGTCGAGGGCGAGGATCTCCAAGGTCGGGTCCATCCCGAGGAGCACCTCCCTCATCCGGTCCATGAAGATGCGCTCGATCTCGTGCGGGAGGTCGAGATAGCTATAGCCGTAGCGCACGATGTCCCTCCTCGCGTGGTGGGGGCAGTCCCCCGAGAGATAGATGTCGAAGCCCTTCTCCATCGCGATCCTCCATTCGCGGGAGCCCCCGCCCCCGATGATTGCGACGGTCCTGACCCTCTCCCTTCCCTTGATAAGGGAGCCGTGCCCGGAGCCCAGGAGGGCGACCGCGCGCCTGGCGAAGGCTTCCGTCTCCATTTCCTCCGGAAGCGAGCCGCCCCACATCATCGGGCACTCGGGTACGGGATGGGCGTCGAGGAGACCGAGCCTCTCCGCGAGCGCCTCGTTCATCCCGTAGGGGGCGCTGTCGAAGTTCGTGTGGTAGCTAAGCACCGCAGTCCCTGACTCCGAAATTTCCTCGTAGAGGGCCTTCTTGCGGGGATCCTCGCGGAACACCTTCCCTTTCGGACCGAAAAGGAAGGGGTGGTGGGTGATGACGAGGTCGGGACGAAACTCCTTCCCCTTCTCCCACGCGATCTCGTCGAGGTCGAGGAGAAGGAGCACTTTCCCCGTCTCCAGGGGAAGGGTCCCGCACATGAGCCCGCCCCGGTCCCATGGCTCCCGGAGGGACTGGGGGTAGAGCGTGGCGAGCCTCCTTATTAGCGAGCGCGTCCTTATCATCCTTCCAAAGCCTCCTTGTATATCGCAAATTCCTCGAGGAGCTCCTTCTTCCTCGAGGAAGGGATGCTTTCATTTTCGAGAAGGGGTTCGATCCCCTCCGCCTTATGAAGGACGTACTTCCCCCAGAGAGGGGGTCTCTCCCTCCGGAGGATCGGGCCCAGGAGCGCGTCCTCCCTCTTAGGTTTCCATTCCCCCTTCCCAAGGAGAGTAAGGCGGTAGAAGTGCCCTCTTTCCAAGACAATCTCCTCCCTGAGGGGAGAGAAGCCTAGGGAGGCGCACGCCTCGAAGGCCATCCCCTCCTCCCCGTGTGGGTCGAGGAGGAGGTAGGAGCAGCTTCCCGCCTTCTCCTCCTCTTGGAGGAGGATCCTCCCGATGAGCCCCCCGCCCATCCCCGCGAGGATGAGGAGGTCGACTGGCTCCGGGAGGGGCGAGAGGCCGTCCCCGAGGAGGGGGCAGGCGCCTCTTACTCCCCTGAGGGCCTCCCTCGTCCTTCCGTAGGGCCCTTCCTTGTTCTCGACGGCGAAGCCCTTCCTCGCCTTCCCTTCCTCGAGGATCCTCCTGGAGAGGAAGGCGTGGTCGCTCCCGATGTCGGCGAAGCTATCGATTCCTTCCGGGACGAGGGAAAGGAGGGCGAGGAGGCGCGGGGAGAGGGATTCCATGGGGAAATCCTAGCACATGAGGAAAGGGCTCCCCCGGAGGGAAGCCCTAGTCCTCGTCCTCGCCCCTTCTCCCGGAGCCCGGGGTCTGGGCGTCAGGGCCGGTGCCGAAGTTCGTATCCTTGTAGTCCCCCAGCATCTTCGCCCTGCTCGGGTGGCGGAGCTTCCGGAGGGCCTTGCTCTCGATCTGGCGGATCCTCTCGCGCGTGACGTTGAACTCGCGCCCCACCTCCTCGAGGGTGCGGGGGCGGTTGTCGTTGAGCCCGTAGCGGAGGATGAGCACCCTCTGCTCGCGGTCGTTGAGGTCCTGCATGATCTCATAGAGGCGCTCGCGGAGAAGGGCCTTGGTCGCGTACTCCTCGGGGCTCTGGTCCTCCTTGTCCTCGATGAAGTCGCCGAGGTGGCTGTCGTCCTCCTCGCCGATCGGGGTCTCAAGGGAGACGGGCTCGAGGGCGATGCGCTGGATCTCGCGGATGCGCTCGGGGGAAAGGGCGCCCTCCATCTTGGCGCTGATCTCCTCGGCGGTGGGCTCGCGCCCGAGCTCCTGGACGAGCTGGCGCTGGACCCTGGTCATCTTGTTGATGGTCTCGACCATGTGGACGGGGATGCGGATGGTCCTGGCCTGGTCGGCGATGGCCCTGGTGATCGCCTGGCGGATCCACCAGGTCGCGTAGGTGCTGAACTTGAAGCCCTTCTGCCAGTCGAACTTGTCGACCGCCTTCATGAGGCCGAGGTTCCCTTCCTGGATGAGGTCGAGGAAGTGCATGCCGCGGCCGGTGTAGTGCTTGGCGATGGAGATGACGAGGCGGAGGTTCGCCTCGATCAGCTGGCACTTGGCCTGCTCGTCCCCCTGGGCGACCCTCTGGGCGAGGGCGGTCTCCTCGGCGGGCTTGAGGAGGTTGTACTTGCCGATCTCCTTGAGGTACATCTTGACGGAGTCGTTGACCTTGACCTCGCCGGCCTGGTAGCGCGCGAAGTCCTCCGCCTCCTGGGCGTCGGGGTCCTTGGGGGCGTCCGATTCCGCCTCGGCGTCGATCTCGTCCTCGAGGGCCTCCGTCTCCCCGGCCTTCATGTCGGCCTCGGAAAGGTCCTGGGGCTCCCCTTCCTGCTCTTCCTCCTGGAAGTCGTCGTCCTCGCCCTTCACCTCGACGCCGTTCTCGGCGAAGTAGGCGATGAGGGATTCGAGGTCGCTGTCCTCGAGGTCGAAGTCGCGGACGGCGTCCATGACCTCCTCGCTGAGGAGGTAGCCTTCCTCCTTGCCTTTCTTGAGGAGCGACTCCTTGATGCGGGTGTAGCGGTCCTTCTCGCCTTCCCCTTCCTCGACCCCGGAGGCCTCCACGGCCTTCCGGAGCTCCTTCTCCTCGCGCGTCTCCTCGCTTTTCCTTCTCGTAGCCATAGTGCCTCCTTAGCCTTTCCGGCCTTTCTTCCTTTCGAACATCCTTTTCTTCGACTCGGCGTAGCCCTGGAGGAGCCTCGTCGCCTCCTCCTGGCTTTTCTCCGAGAGGCCGTCGAGCCTCTTCCTCTCCAGCTCCTCCCTCCGCTCGGCGCGGAGCCCCTCGACGAGGGAGAGGAGCTCCTGCTCGCTCTCGGGGGGATAGCAGTCCTCCTCGTAGAGGGAGAGGAGGATGGCGCCGAGCCTCTCGGCCTTCCCTTCCCCCTCCTCCTTCCGGAGGGTCTCCTCCTCGATGCGGGAGTGGAGCTCCTGCTCTCCTGGGAGCGCCTTCCTCTCGTCCCTCATGTCGAGGAGGAAGGAGGCGATCTCGCGGTAGTCCTCCCTCTCGAAGCTCCCGAGCCTGCTTTCGTATAGGGCGATCGCGCGCTCGCTCCGGAGCATGTAGGTCAGGAGTTCCCTCTCGAGCCTTGCGAAGCGCTTCTTCTCCTCGGGCACGTCCCGGAGCTCCCATTCCCTTTCCTTGGAGACGGGGATCCCTTCCTCGGGGGGCGGGGCCTTCTCCCTGGGGCGGAGCGACCCGTCCCGGAGCGCTTCCCGAAGGGCCTGGACCTCGTAGCCCGTCGCCTGGCTTAGCCTCACGAGGGCGTCCTCCCTCTCGATCCCCGCGGGGAGGGAGAGGAGGTAGGGAGCGAAGTAGCGGACCGCCTTCTCCCTTCCCCCCTTCCCCCGGAGGGTGCCCCGGGAGCGAAGGATCTCGAGCTGGAACTCGAAGGGGGAGAGAAGGTGGGAGAGGGTCTCGAGGAGCTTCTCCTTCCCTTCCTGGCGGAAGATCTCGTCGGGATCCCTCGTCTCGCCCGGGACGTGCACGAAGCGCGCGGGGACGCCTGCGTTCCTGAGGGGAATGACGGCGCTCATCATCCCCTTCCGCCCGGCCTCGTCCCCGTCCAGGCACATGTAGGCCTCGGACTTGAGGGAAGAGAGGAGGCGGAGGTGGCGCTCGGTGAGGGCGGTCCCCATGAGGGCCACGGCCTCGTCGATCCCCGCCTGGTGGAGGGCGATGACGTCGAGGAAGCCCTCGAGGACGTACACATGTCCGGCGTGGCGGGCCTTCTCCTTGGCGAGGTGATAGCCGTAGAGGAGCTCGTTCTTATGGAAGAGACGGGTCTCCGGGCTATTGACGTACTTGGGCTTCCCGTCCCCCAGGACGCGGCAGGAGAAGCCGACGGGGCGTCCCTCCGCGTCGAAAAGCGGGAAGGCGACGCGCCCGGAGTTCATGTCGTAGGGGCGAGAGGGATCGGCGATGATGCCGATGCCCTCGATGTCGTGGAGGGAGTGTCCCTTCTTGAGGAGAAACTCCACCGTCTTCGCCCCGTCGAGAGGGGCGTAGCCGATCTGGAAGCGGGACTGGGCCTCCTCGTCGATCCCGCGGGAGAGGAGGTAGGAGAGCGCCCTCTCCCCCTCGGGGGTCGTGATGGCGTAGCGGTAGTAGGCCAGGAGGTCCTCGATCGTCTTCCGGAGGGAGGTGATCTCGGGATCTTCCTTCCTCTCCGGGATGAGGGATGAGAGGCGGGGGTCCTGGATCCCGGCGATCTCGGCGACTTTCCTAAGGGCGTCGAGGTAGCCGAGGTTCTCCATCTTGCGGACGAAGGTGATCGCATCCCCGCCCGTATGGCAGCTCCAGCACATGAAGGTGCCGCGCTCGGGGTTCACGTTCATCGAGGGGTTGTGGTCGTCGTGGAAGGGACAAAGGGCGACATAGGCCTTGCCCTTCTTCTGGCACTGGATGCCGTAGGAGGAAACCACCGCGAGGATATCCGCGTGGCGAAGGATGTCGTTCTTGAGAGAATCGTCCATGGATGCCAATTCGGTGTTTCTTTCGATGGTTCCTAGTCTATATCTACTAGTTGTTAACTAGTTCCCTACTAGATATCCTCAAGGGACATCAGTAGAAGCACTTGACGGAGAGGTAGGTCGCCAGCTCCTGGATCGGGAGGCGGACCTGCTTCATCGAGTCCCTCTCGCGGATGGTGACGGTCTGGTCTTCGGGGGTCTGGAAGTCGATGGTGACGGAGTAGGGGGTGCCGATCTCGTCCTGCCGCCTATAGCGCTTCCCGATCGATCCGGTGACGTCGATCGTCGCGGAGAGGTGCGGGGCGAGGATGCGGAAGACCTCGAGGGCCTTCTCATTCAGTTTCTTCGAAAGAGGAAGGACGGCGACCTTGTAGGGCGCGAGGAAGGGGGCGATATGGAGGACCGTCCTCTTGTCCCCTCCTTCCAGCTCCTCCTCGTCGTAGGCGTCCATGAGCACCATGAGCATGAGGCGGTCGAGGCCCATCGAGGGCTCGATGACGTAGGGGAGGTAGCGCTCGTTGGTATCCGGGTCGAAGTAGGTGAGGTCCTCCCCGGAATGCTCCTGGTGGCGCGAGAGGTCGTAGTCGGTCCTATCGGCGATCCCGAGGATCTCTCCCCAGCCCATGGTCGGGAAGTCGTACTCGACGTCGGTCGTGGCCTTGGAGTAGAAGGCGAGCTCCGCCGGCTCGTGGTCGCGGTAGCGGAGGTTCTCCTTCTTGATCCCGAGCGACTCGAGGAAGCGAAGGCAGTGCTCCTTCCAGTAGGCGAACCACTCGAGGTCGGTCCCGGGCTTGCAGAAGAACTCCATCTCCAGCTGCTCGAACTCCCTGGTGCGGAAGGTGAAGTTCCCTGGGGTGATCTCGTTCCGGAAGCTCTTCCCCGCGTTGCAGATGCCGAAGGGGAGTTTCTTCCTGAGCGCGCGCTGGACGTTCCGGAAGTTCACGAAGACGCCCTGGGCGGTCTCCGGGCGGAGGTAGCAGACGCTCGCCTCGTCCTCGGTGACCCCGACGTGGGTCTTGAACATCATGTTGAACTTGCGGATGGGCGTGAGGTCCTGGCTCCCGCAGGCGGGGCACTTGACCCCGTGCTCCTTGATGAAGCGGTCCATCGCCGCGAAGTCCATCCCGTCGACGTCCGCCTCCGGGAACTCCTCGCGGATGATCTCGTCGGCGCGGTGGCGCGCCTTGCAGTGCCGGCAGTCGACCATCGGGTCGTTGAAAGTGGAGACGTGGCCCGTCGCCTCCCACACCTTCGGGTTCATGAGGATCGCGGCGTCCAGCCCGACGTTCAGTTCGCTCGTCTGGACGAACCTCTTCCACCAGGCGGAGCGGACGTTCCTCTTGAGTTCCGCGCCCAGAGGACCGTAGTCCCAGGAGTTGGCGAGCCCGCCGTAGATCTGGGAGCCGGGGAAAACGAATCCCGTCTGCACGAGATGGGACTGGATGAGGGAGAAGTCGAACCTGTTCGCCATGGGATACCTCGATATAGGGGCAAAAGCCCGCACAAGCGTGGAGAGTATCCCTTTATTAAGGATGTTGTCAACACTATAGAGTGGGAAGGACTACCCGTCAATGGCGCTCATGAACATTTTGAGCCCCGGTATCTTCTTCCCGAAGGAACGTTCGAAGTGCCCCTCTAGGGCAAGGAGGAGTTTCCTTCCACCCCAGGGATCGACCGGGTCCCCCTCATAGCGGAGCGGATCGCCCTTGAAGAGCGTCCTCGCAAGTCGGAGGAGCGGGACTCCCCTGAGGGCGTCCCCGGGGATCTCCTCCTTCTCGCATAGGAAGCCCCCTTCCTCCGGGGAAAGGGCGGCGATTCCCGAGGTCGCCCCGCAACGGAGGCAGCCGTCCACCATCCATCCGTAGCCGGCCTCCTTAAGAAGGAATGCGAGGAGGAGAAGGACGGTCGTCAAGGGGTCCCCTCCCTCGATGAGGACCTTCCGCAGGTGCGAGAGCACGGGATATAGCCTCTTCCCCTCGATCGCCGGGAGGGCGAGCCAGGAGGTCCTCGTCACGAAGGAAAGGGCGGATAGCCCCTTGAAGTCCCGCGGGGGCGAGTCGAGGGAGCGCCCTTCCAGGAGGCGGAGCCCTCCGGCCCTGCCTTCGCGGAGGAGGAGCGCGCTTTCCTGGCCCTCTTCATAAAGAAGGGCGTCCCCCGCCCCCTTCCCCATCCTGGGAAGGCGCGAGGAAACGACGAGGAGCCCCTCTTCCCCGAGGAAGTCGAGGACGAGGGAGCTTTCCTTATACAGGGTCTTGCGGAGGAGGATCCCCCTACTCTTCCTCTCCGCCCCTCTCGCCATAGCCGAGCTTCCTGAGAATCGCGGGATCCTCGCGCCAGCCGGGGCTTGCGACGACCTGGAGGGAAAGGTGCGCGGCCTTACCGCTCATGCGGGTGAGCTCCTGCTCGGCGCTCCTCCGGATCTTGCCGATCATCTCCCCGCCTCGTCCGACGACGATCCCTTTCTGGGATTCCTTCTCAAGGAGGATCCGCGCCTTCGCGCGGAAGGAGCGCTCCCCTTCCTCGAGAGAATCGAGGAGGACCGCCGCCTGGTGGGGCACCTCGTCATGGAGGAAATGGAGGAGCTTCTCGCGGACGACCTCGCGGATGTCGAAGGAAAGGGTGCGGTCGCTCAGGAAGTCCTCCCCGTACATGGGCTCCCCTTCCGGGAGGCGCGAAAGGAGCCACTCCCTGCTTTCCTTGAGCCCGAATCCTTCCTTGAAGGAACACTCCATCGTCTCGTGGGGAGAGAAGAGGGATCTCGCCTCCTCGCGGAGCCTCTCCATGTCGGGCGCTCTCATGAGGTCGATCTTGTTGAGGAGGACGAGGACGGGGGCGTCCGTCCGGATCTTCCGGAAGGCCTCCGCGGCCTTCTTGAGCGGGACGGTCACGTCCACGAGGAAGAAGACGGCGTCCGCGCCCGAGAGGGAGCGCCGGCTTTCCTTCATCATCCCTTTCTCGAGGGCGTTCTTCCCCTCGAGGAGACCAGGAGTGTCGAGGAAGGCGATCTCGCACTTCGAGTCGCGGTACACCCCGAGGATGTCCTCCCGGGTCGTCTGGGCCTTGGGGGTGACGATCGCGACCTTCCTGGAGAGGGCGGCGTTGAGATAGGTGCTCTTCCCGGCGTTCGGAAGCCCAAGGAGGGCGACGGTGCCGACCTTCATCCGAGGTCCTTCTCCTCGAAGGCGTAGGGCAAGAGGTCTCCCACCGTCGTCTCCTTGATCTCGAGCTCGAGGTTTCCGAGATAAACAGGGGCCTCGGGCGGCAAGAACTCCGTCAGGACCTGGCGGCAGGCCCCGCAGGGGCTCACCGGCCGCCCCTTCGCGCAGACGGCCAGGGCAAGGAACTCCTCCTTCCTCCTTCCCTCCATGAGGGCGTGGTAGAGGGCGTTCCTCTCCGCGCACATGGAGAGGGGGTAGCTGGCGTTCTCCACGTTCGCCCCGAAATACACCGTCCCGTCCTTGCAAAGGAGCGCCGCGCCGACGGCGAAGTTGCTATAGGGCGAATGCGAAAGGGAGCGCGCCTCCCTGGCCTTCTTCATGAGCTCAATAGGTTCCATAGTCACCTCCTAGGACCGCGAGGACCTTCTCCTGCATGGCGAACATCTCCTTCGCCTCCTCCTCTTCCATATGGTCGAACCCGAGGAGGTGGAGGAGCCCGTGGGCGAAGAGGAAGCAGAGTTCCCTCCCGAGGGAGTTCCCGATCTCAAGGGCCTGCTCCTTCGCGCGGGGAAGGCAGATGAGGATCTCGCCGAGCATCTGGACGGCCCCGGGGAGATAGGTGTCCGAGACGGGGTCCTCCCCTTCGTCGAAGGCGAAGGAGATGACGTCGGTGACGCTGTCCTTGCCGCGGTAGTCGCGGTTGATCTCCCGGATCCTTTCCTCGTCGACGAGCGAGACGTCGATCTCGTAGTCGGAAGGCGTCCCAAGGAGGCGGAAGGCCTCCTCGGCGATCTTCCTGTAGCGGGGCAAGAGGGCCTCGTACTCTTCCCCGAAGGGGCTTGCGAATTCGATTTCCATCCAAGGACATTCTACCAATCCCGGGAAGGAAGGGAGAGGAAGCGCTCGTGGAAGGCGTCGAGAAGGCGCCTCCTCTCTTCCTTATAGAAGGGAAAGCGGAGCGCGGGGCGGAAGGAACGGGCCAGAAGGAAGAGGGAGAGGAAGGAAGAGACAAGGAGCGGGAATCCCCCTTCCTCATAGCCCCATAGGGAGAGGAAGGAAAGGGGGAGGAGCGGTACGTAGGAAAGGGCCCCGAGGAGGCGGAACTTAAGGGCGAGGGAGTGCGCCATCACGGACGCCTTCTTCCCGCGCCCGGGGTCATAGGGCTTCCGGAGAAGAGGGAGCTCTACTTCCTCGAGCTTCCTTTCCTCTTTCCGGAGAAGGGCGGCGACGGGAAGATAAAGCCCCTCCAGGACAAGGACAATCCCTCCGGCAAGGGCGAAGCCCGGGGAATCCAGGGCGAGATATAGATAAAGGACGAGCGCGACGAGGATCGAGGAAAGAAGATGCATCGGCCCTCTTGTCAGGGAGGACTTGGCCTTCTGGTACAACAGGAAGTCCTCCGGAGGGGAGCCTTTCCTGAGAAGCGGGAGGTTCCTCCTGTCGAAGCGAAGGAGGAAATAATGGGAGAGCCCCTCCCGGAGGAGATGGGCGAAAAGCGAAAGCGAGAGGAAGAGGATCGCGTAGAAGAGGCGCGGGTCCTCCTGAAGGAAATAAAGTCCTGGCATCAGCAGGGCGAGCTCGAGGGTGAGCATCGCCAGGAGCAACGGCATCTCGAAGGGGTCCTGGAGCCTTCTTCTCCTGGGCGGTTCCCTTTCCTCGAGAAGCTCCCCTTCCCCGAAGACGAGGTTCCAGGAGGAAAGCAGGTCCTTCCCTCTAACCCATGACCTGCCCTTCGCGGGGTCTTCCACGAGGAAACGGTCCCCTTTCTTCTTCCGGAGGACGATGAGATGGCCACGGCTTCCCTCCTCAAGGAGAAGGAGGAGCGGAAGGCGGGGATTCTCGAGGAGAGCGCCCTTGTAGTGAGCCTTCTTCCAGACGAGGGACACCCCGGCCTCCGCGGCCATGCGGGAAAGGCACTCGAGGTCAAGAGGCCCTTCCTTGGGACGGGGGAGATACTTCCACCCCCCTCTTCCCGTCAGGAGGATGAGGAAGGAACGGAGGGCGGCATAGCCGCACTCCCCCTCCCCGTGCTGGTAGACCGTGGCATCCATGACCTAGTTATAGGGAAGGAGAACGCAATAGTGCCCTTGAAACGCGAAAATACTGACCAAGTCCTTGGGAAACCGCTCGAACTTGTACTCACCCATCCTGGGAGACGGCATCAAACAAAGTCGTCGATCAGGCCCTCGATGAAGGACCTTGGGTATAGCCCCTTCGAGGCACCCACCTTCATGTAGGCGATCGCGAAAGCGGCGAAGCATTCTTTATCGATAAGGGAAGACCACTCCTCAGCCCGCCATAGGCCATGGCACCTGATGTCCTCCGCCCGTGCTTCCGTGTCGAAGCAGGCGGTCCCTTCGCGGAAGCGGAACGCATTCTGGGTGATGGCAAGGTCGCTCGTGATCGAGAGCACCCCCTCGGCGAAATAGTTCAGCGTCTCCTCCGTGACGATGTCGTAGAGGTCTTCCGCCGATCTCTCCGCTCGGAAGGAAACCATCCTCAAGGGAACAAGGGAACCATTCCTGAGGGCAGCGAAACGATGGCCGACGAGGGCCGTTCCGTTTTCGGAGCTGATATAGGCGTATTTGGACTTGTCCAGGTCGAATAGGGCATGCGACTGCAAGGCGACGATCCGCGTCCCGTCCTCGAACTCCATGACAAGGCGGTCGACCTGTGCGTGCCGCCGGATGAGGAGGATGACGGTGCGTTCGACCAGCCTACCCCTCTCATGGTCGAAGGACAGCGCCTTATCGCCCTTGCGGATGTCCCGGAGCCGTTTCCGTTCCCCGTCGGCCATGTAGATGACCGTGTCTCCGCCAAGGCACCCGCTGGCGCGGAACGTGACCGTATCGGTGGCGAGGGAGAAGGATGGCTTACTCGGGATATTGATGGTGATAGAGGCGCTGACGTCAGTGGATATATTCGCAGTTCCCCTCTTCATCGAAAGGGTTGGCGTCGGCGAGCTTGCGTCGCTGAAGGCTACATTCCAATTAGTACTCACCCCACTATTGTCCTTATGCTTCCATGCATAGCTGGCATAATCCTCGAGTTCTCCGGAAACACCGGAGGACGACGCGAAGGAATTCCAATCCGAGACGTCATAGTTCCAATTGGTCCCTAGACTCCAAGAAGGTTCGGACTCTCTAGGATCGGTATTCGCAGGGTCATAGGCAACCTTGACCTCGACAGGCGCCGAGAGGAGATCATAGGTGCCGGAAAGGCTGATCGCCCCTTCCTCGGAAGAAAGAACCGCCCGGCAAGAGATCGTGTAGGAAAGGTCCGATCCGGAAAAGAAGTTCGCCGGAATGGTGAGGGATGCTGTCTCCCCCCTTGCGCCGGAAGAGACAACGGAGCAGCCCTCGGGAGCATCCCATTCGTAGCGAAGGCTCGCTCCCACGGGAACCATGCCGTCGAAACCGGAAGTCGCGCTCAAGGAGAAGGTTCCCGAAGAGCCAGGGGCGGTCTTGTTGCCGCCCGAACAAGAAACGACCAGGGGATCCGGCCAGAAGCCATGCTCATATCCCGGAAGATAGAAGGAGTCGTAGCCTCCAGCTCCACGGTCGGTAAAGGACATGCTCGATTCCCTTAGCTTCAGATTCAGCGGCATTGGCTTGGAAGACGCCAGTTCAGGCCTAGGGATGGTTATGCCAACTACTGGAATCGTGACTTCGTTGGAATCCACGGAAAGCGGCTCCTGCATCGTCACGTTCGTGGAGGAAAGGGCGGATAGCCTAGCCCCGGTTGTCGTGGTCTCGAAGGATCCTGCGACAGTGCCTGCGCTGAGAGCGCCGTTCACGATAGCCACCGCCGGGACCTTCACCCAGTTCTTCCAGTCTCCGCTCTTCGCCATGACCGCGCCATTCGTGCCAAGGACGGAACCATTCCTCTCGGTCAGGTAGTCGGTGCCGTCGTAGGCGACGAGAGACAGCGCCTCGAGCGTAGCGCCCTCGGCAATCTCCAGGGAGGATCCCGACATGAGCTTGTACCTTGTGTCGCTCCCGTCGAAACGAGCGGAGGCACTCCCAGGGAGCGGGTTCAGCGAAATGTGGAAGACATGCGAGATGGGGAAATATCCCTCGTCGGTGGACACGACTTCCGGAATGCCGACGATTGGCGCGCCGATGTTATAAAGATCGCCCGCTCCGGCGTCGTGGGCCGCCTGCTCGACGTTGATCGCGAGGGCGTTGAACGTGGCGTCCCCATAGAAATCTAGCTCATGCCTGGGATCGGGGACGCTTCCTTCCACCGGAAGGGGCGTGACCCCGTCCACGGCGGCCTGCTGGTAGGTCCTCTTCTCGTAGGAATAGTCGGACTCAAGGTAGCTGCCCTCCGGGATCGAGACGATCGCGGAGCTGTCCCCCTGGGCCCCGATGATCTTCATGTCATACTCCGCGAAGGGGGAAGCGTCGAATTTCTGGAGCAACGTGATGTAGATGTTGACCCAGGAGCTGACCTCGGCCCCTCCCTTTATTCGGATAAGCGGCTCGACGTTCTCGAAATAGAAGTCGTCCAAGGGAAGGCACTGGGTGTCGTGGCTCTCGATGCCCTTGTAGATTCCGGTAAGGGCAGAGCCTCCCCCGAAGTCGTTCCAGCACATGGGGAGCCAGAGATCGGCAGTTGGCTCGAGGACGACCGCCGCGGTCCCCTCCGTCTTCTCGGTGATGAGCCCGTAGGCGTTGATAAGGCCATAGGACACGAGGCTTGCCCCCTTCCCGAGGGAAATCGCCGCATAGTCCGCGTATGTCGCTCCGCTGGTCTCGCCTCCGCCACCGGCGCCAAGAAGTCCTCCGATCTCAATCGTGCCGCGGTTCTCCAAGGTGATGCCCTCGGCAATCTCGACGAGGCTTTTCATGAGTTTCCCGGTGGTGTCGCGGAAGGCGTGGGTGGAAGTCTTCTTTGCCGCCACTTTCGAATTCGCCACCGGGGTGTCCAGCCCGTCGGAGGAAACCTGGTAGGGAAGGGACAAGGTTACTCCCTCTGGGATCGTGAGCTTCCCGTTCGAGGCATATTGCCCGTCGATGACCATGTCGTAGGTCCCGTCCTTGTCGACATGAGGAAGAACGACGATCGTCTCGCCGCTCCTGGAGACGGAGATGGCCTTGCCGATGTCCGTGTAGTAGGTCTTCGTCGCGCCGCCGTCGCTCGTGATGTAGCAGACCCTTTCCTTCTTCTTGGGAACAGGAAAGGAAGAGGATGCCTCTCCGTTCACGAGGAGGTAGGTGGAGTACGCCGTGAAGCTAAGGGCAAGGAGCGCCGCCCCGCTCATGACCAGGAAGGGAATCTTCGAACGCTTCCTCATAGGGCGTATGCCTCGAGGGAAATCCCTCCTTCAAGGAGGATCCGCGCAGCCTCGTCATGGACGGTGTATTCCAGAGCGTAACTGCTTTCCCCTGCCGCCTGGTCGCTCAGAAGGCTGACTGATCCTTCGGAAACAAGAGCGTTCTCGCCAAAGGAAGACGCGGAAAAGAGGTACGTCGAGACGTTGGAGCGCGCCACGGGAGGATTATCAATCCCTTCCAAGGAGGTAGGCCCCTCCAAGGAAAAGCGGAGCCTCACCGCGTTCTCCTCGTCCACGTATCCCCCGGCGTGCGCCAGGCGGTGGTCGATGACGAAAGGGACGCGGATCAGGGAGGATTCTTCGAAGGAATCCTCCTTGATGACGAAGCAGGAGGAAGAGGAGTCCTGGTATACGTAGGGGACCTCGGGCGTACCGAACCTCAGGAAGCTGAGGGTGCTCGTCGCCCCGAAGGAGGCCTCGAGCCCGACGTCCTGGGCGACCCCCTGGATCGGGACGACCCAAGCGGCAAAGCCAAGGGATAGGGAACTAAGGGCGAGGAGCCCTAGGAAGAACCCCCCCCGAATCCTATTTCCGAAGCGCCTCTTGCCCATCTTCAAAACGGCAGTCCCCTGCCTGTGGCGCATTGTAACATAGGTTCGGAAAGGTAGGGGCAGGAACGGAGGGCGTCCCCATGGTCGCTATGAAAAAGAGGACCTTCCGGTCCCCGGGGGCTACCACTTCTTGCGGCGCGCCATCTCGCTCTTCTGCTTGCGGCGGAGGGCGGTCTTGAGGTAGTACTCGCGCTTCCTCTTCTCCATGACGATGCCCGACTTGTTGACGGCGCGCTTGAAGCGGCGCATCCCTTCGTCGACCGTCTCGTCCGGACGGATCACGACTTTCACAGCCATCGAGGACTCACCTCCTTCCCGGAAACGGCGGGAATAATAGAGGAAGGTGAGGGAAAAAGGAAGGGCGAAAGGAGAGAAACCGGGATTTCTAATGCGCGGCGGGGACGCGTTCGAAGGGTAGCTCGCCGAGGGAACCGATGAGGATGGCCTCCGTGATGGATAGGTGGGCGGGCAGGAGATAGTCGAAGGGCTCGCTCCTCCGGATGAGGAAGACGTCCCCTTCCGCGATTTCCTCCGGGGGGATGTTCCTTCCCTCGGGGTCCGCGAAAAAGGATTCCCCTTCCCAGCGGGCCTCTCCCCGGACGTCCAGGAAGTAGGAGCCCTGCCTCTGCCCCGTCTCGCTCTCGAAATAAAGGTTCGAGAAATAGATGTTCGGATAAAGGCTCGCCCTCACTTCCCCGAGGTCGCCGAGGTCCTTGGGCGGATTCCCGTAGTTCGCGAAGAAGACGAGGGTCCCGTCCCCCTCCTCCCCGGCGACCGCGTGGGATCAGAGATAGGGGTCGCCTTTCGCAAGGGCTTCCTCGTTCTCCTGATGCGCCTTTCTAAGAAGCCGCGAAAGAGGCGTCCCGCCCTCTCCGCAGGAGGAAAGGGCGAGCGAAAGGAGGAACGCGTCCAAAAAGGAAGCGAGCCTCGCTCCATCTTCCTTCCTCGTCCTTCCCATTTGTTCTTTTCCTTATGAAGACCATACCGGAGGCGCTCCCTGTATCCGATCCCTGCGAAAAGACGTCCGGTTTATCCCCAGTCTCTTCCTTGGTAGGATTGGGCCATGGAAGAGCCCGTCCTTTCGATCCTCGTCCTGACCTACCGGAACGGGAGGGACATCAGGGAGGCGCTCCTGAGCGCCCTCCTCCAGGACCTTTCCCTCCCCTTCGAGGTCATCCTCGGGATGTCCCCCTCTGGGGACGGGACGGAGGAAGAGGTCGGAAGGGTCCAGGAGGAGCATCCCGAGCTCAAGGTCATCGCCTTCCCCGCGAGGACCGCGCAAGCACGGGCGAGGATCCTCGCCCTCCAGGAAGCGAAAGGGAAATACGTCCTCTTCCTCGACGGGGACGACGCGCTGGAGAAGGATGCTGGGAGAAGGCTTCTCGCGCCTGTCCTCGAGGGAAGGGCCGAGGCAAGCGCCTGCGGCTACTCCCGCTACGTCGAAGGAAAGGTCAGGCCGAGCCTCCTTCTCCCCCATGGGACTCTCAGGGGCGAGAGAATCATGGGCGCACTCTTCCGCGACTTCTCGGTCCGTTCCTTCCTCTGGGGGAAACTTCTCCCGCGGGAGCTCCTCCTCTCGACGCCCGTCTACCATTTCGGGACGGTCGGGGACCTCTTCGAGGACGTCGCCTCGACAGGAACCTACCTCGCGAGGCTCGGCTCGCTGGCGCTCGTCCCGAGGCCGCTCGTGCGCTACCGCCTCCGCCCTGGATCCTCAACGGAGACCCCGAGGAAGGACCGCTCCCTCTGGCACGTCCGCGCCCTCATGGCGCTCCGCCTTTCCCTCGAGAAGATGGGGAGGGAGGACCTCGTCTCCCTCTTCCTCCGCTACCGCTGGAGGCATGCCCTCTCCCTTTCCTACGACCTCAGGAGGGACAGGCGCGCAGGCGCCTCGGAAGAGGAGCTCCGCCGCGCGGAAGACCTCTTCGGGATCCTCATGGAAAAAGAGCCTCTCCTCGGCCGCGACCTCGGGGAAGCCCTTTTCCTGGAAAGCCGCTATATGGAGGACCCGAGGAGTCTCAGGTAGCACTCCCGGAGCCTCATCCCGATGAGGGGGAGGTCCCGTTCCTCGGCGATCCGGCGCCCGTTTTCAAGAAGCCCCTCCGGAGGGCCCTTCTCGATGAGATTCCGGATGATCGAGGCGAACTCCGCGGGGGTTTCGCCCTGGAGGCAGCTTTCCCCTCCCTTGAGCCAGCCCCGAAAGACGGGGATGTTCCGCACGATCAGGGGCGTGGAGGAGGCCAAGGCCTCGAGGGCGACGATCCCTTCCGTCTCCTCGTGGGTCGGGAAGAGGAGGCCGGTCGCCCCCTGGTAGCCCCCACGGAGGATCTCACCCTTGAGATATCCCGGAAAGAGGCAGTTATCTGGCGCGTTTTTTATCGCGCGGAGCACCTTAGCCTGGGTCAATATCCTCTCAAGCGACCCGAACCAGAGGAACCTGACGTCCGGCATGAGGCGCGCGGTCTCGATGAACTCGAGGATCCCCTTCCTCACGAAGGGGAAGCCGACCCCCATAACGTAGGGATCCTTCTCCCCCAGCCCAAAGAGGCGACGGAACTCCTTCCGCGCCTCCGGGGAGGGGGCGTAGTCGGAAAGGGAGATGCCGTTGGAGACGGCGAAGACGTTATTGCAGAAGCCATGCCCGCGGATGAGGTCGGCGGCGTATTCCGTCGGCGCGATCACCATGTCCGCCCGGCGGTACATCGAGCGGAGGAAGCCCTTGTAGAAAGGATAGGCGAGCTTCCATAGGCGGAAGCTCTCGCGGAAGTCCTCGTAGGTCGAGTGCCCGTGGACGATGACGGGGATTCCCCGCGCCTTCGCTCCCCGGAGGACATGCTGGCTCTTCGGCCAGTAGGTGTTGATGTGGGCGAGGTCGAAGTCCCAGCCTTCGGGGTCCGTAACGGTATCCACTCCCGCGGACTCGAGCGCCCGGAGCTGGTGCTCCATCGCGCGCCCGATCCCCGAGCGGGCGATCTTCTCCTGCCCCTCGAAGTAGACGAGGACCTTCATCGCCTGGAGGCGAGGAGCTCTTCCATGATCTCGACAGAGCGGCTCGAGCCGATGCGGCTCGCCCCGGCGTCGATCATCCTGTAGCAGTCCTCGAGGGTGCGGATTCCTCCGCTGGCCTTGACGCCCATGCTTTCCCCCACGGCGTTCCGCATGAGGGCGACGTCCTTGGCCTTCGCCCCCCACTTCCCGAAGCCGGTCGAGGTCTTCACGTAGTCGGCCCCGCCGCGCTTCGCGGCAAGGGAGGCCTGGATGATCTCCTTCCTATCGAGGAGGCAGGTCTCGAGGATGACCTTGAGGAGCCTTCTTTCCCCGGGGACGGAATCGAGGGCTTCGCGGACCCCGCGGATCTCGGCCTCGACGAACTTCCACTCCCCGGAGCACGCCATCCCCGCGTTCATGACCATGTCGATTTCGTCCGCGCCAGCAAGGGCGGCCTCCACGGCCTCCCTCGCCTTCTCCTTGGGGGTCGTCTGCCCCAGGGGGAAGCCGACCACGGTGCACACCTTCACGTCGCTTCCCTTGAGGAGGCGGGCGGCCACGGGCACGTAGAAGGGGTTCACGCAGACGCTCATGAAGCGGTAGCGCATCGCCTCGAGGCAAAGCCTCGTGATGTCCTCGAGCCGCGCGTCGGGCCTGAGGTCGGTGTGGTCGAAGTACTTGCTGAATCTCATGGGGTTCCTCCAAGGATGCTTTTCTAATGATACACGATGGCAAGGGGTCCGCCCCTATGGAAAAAGGGGACGGATCCCCGTCCCCCCCCTGGGCCTTAGTCCTCGTCCTTCTTGAGGCGGAGGATATCCTTCCCCTTGTAGTAGCCGCACGCGCCGCAGACGTGGTGCGGGCGGACGAGCGCCCCGCAGCGGGGGCAGGCGACGAGGGATACCGGCGCGAGCTTGAAGTGCCCGCGGCGGAGCCTCTTCGCGGTCTTGCTGGTCCTTCTCTGAGGTACTGCCATCCTATGCTCCTTTCCTTCTTGCTGGGGCGATTATAGGAAGCGAGGGGCAAGGTTCAACGATTACTTAGACAATGTCAAGTTATGGATAGGAAATGCACGATGCTTCCTATTCATCGTCCGAACGGACCATCCATTCCCGACGGAGAATCACCCTCTTCAGGTCCCCCGGGCGGAGCCCTTCTTCGGGAAGGGCGAGAGCAAGATACCCCTCCGTATGGCCATAGGCCTTCCCTCCCTCCACCTTCTCGACGAGGAGGGTCCCCTCCTTCCCCTCCATCGCCTGGAGGTGCCTCTCCTCCAGCTCCTCGGCAAGGAGGAGGGCCTCCCTCGTCCTTCTTTTCTTCAAGGAAGGGGGGAGATCCTTAAGGAGGGCGGCCTTCGTCCCCGGGCGCCTGCTGTAGGGGAAGACGTGGACGCGGGCGAAGCCGACCTCACGAAGGAAGTCCATGCTCTCAAGGTGCTCCTCCTCCGACTCCTCCGGGAAGCCGACGATGAGGTCGGTGGTGAGGGCGATGTCCGGGCGGGCCTCGCGAAGGAGGCGAACGGAACGGAGGTACTCCTCCCTCCCGTACTTCCTCCCCATCCTCTTGAGCACGGAGGGGGATCCGCTTTGGAGGGGAAGGTGGAGGTGGGGGCAGAGCCTCCTCTCCTCGTGAAAGAGGCGGAGCATCTCCTCCCCGACCTCGCTTTCCTCAAGGGAGCCGAGGCGGATCCTCCCCTCCTCGGGAAGGATCTCAAGAAGCGACCTGATGAGGGAAGGAAGGTCCTCCCCTTCCCCGAGGTCGTGGCCGTAGAAGCCGATGTGGGTGCCCGTGAGGACGAACTCCTTCGTCCCGGAGGAAAGAAGGCGCCTCGCCTCGTCCAAAACGTTCCGGGGCTTCCGGGAGCGGGGACGCCCCCTGAGGGAGGCGATGAGGCAGTAGGAGCAGAAGTTCTGGCACCCGTCCTCGATCTTGAGGTTCGCCCTGGCCCCGCCTCCTGGGACTCCGTCTCCGATCTCCTCGTACTCCTTCTCGCGGTAGGGGACGATGGGAAGGGAGGACTTCCCCCCTTCCTTGAGGGAAAGGAGCGCCTCGAGGGCATCCTTCCTTCCCGAGGTGCCGAGGACGAGGTCGGCGTCTGGAAAAGAAGAAGGGTCCTCCTCGGAGGCGCACCCCATGAGAAGGATCCTCGCCTTCGGGGAAAGGCGCCTCAGATGGCGGAGCGCCTGACGCGACTTTCTCGCGGATAGGGAGGTCACCGCGCAGGTGTTGAGGATGATGAGGTCCGCCTCCTCGGGCCGGTCCGTCTCGATGAAGCCATGCGCGAAGGCCTCGCGGAGGAGCGCCCTTGCCTCGTAGGCGTTCACCTTGCAGCCGAGGGAGCGGGCGTAGGCCTTCCTCATCGTTCCTCCCAGAGGAGGGGCGGGCCTTCCTTCCCTTCGCGGAGGGCGATCTTCCGGTAGCGCAGGAGCGCCTCCCGGGAAAGGAGCCTTCCTTCGTACAGGGCCTTGTAGAAGCCTTCCCTGTCGTTTGCGAAGTAGGCCGCCCCGACGTCCTCCAGACGCCTCATGAGGTGGGTCCTCGCGGGGTTATGGAGGAAGCGGTCGAAGAGGGGGAGGGTCGCCTCGAGCCTGCCCTCGGGGGCGATGAAGTGGAGCCGCTCGGCGTCGTAGTCGTACATGGCGAGCGCCCCGTCCTTCCCTGCGACCTTGACCAGGCGCGTGAAGTGGGAGTCGAAGAGGGCGCTCCCCCAGTAGTCGAAGGGGTCGACGACGATCGAGTCGAACTCCCCGAGGATCCTCTTGTAGGGCATCCTCTCCATCTTCCCGTAGTCCCCCGCGTAGATGCGGTTCAGCGCACGAGAGAAGAAG
Organism: uncultured Bacillota bacterium; assembly: GCA_949289845.1. Taxonomy (GTDB): domain Bacteria; phylum Bacillota_I; class Bacilli_A; order RFN20; family CAG-826; genus UBA4951. Next base: position 358,441 of record CASEPN010000001.1, on the reverse strand, counting down.
GGGACGTAAACCTTCTCCCCGTTCTCGAGGAGAAGGAAGGGAAGCTCGAGGACGGCCTCCTTCATAAACTCCTCCTTCCCGAGCCTCCCTTCCTTCTCGGCGAGGATGGCCCGCGAAAGATAGAGTCGCTCGATGACGCGCTTGTTCACGATCGCACGGATGAGGATGTTGCTCCTCGCTACCTGGAAGGGGGTCTTCGGGTGGAGGTAGGGCTGGAAGGGCTCGTGGCTGCTCAGGAGATAGGAGTTCTCGCCGAAGAAGAGAGCCTCGCTCCCCCTGTCGAAGGCGGTCTTTCTTTTCACGCCCTCGAGGTAGGAGAAGAGGCTCATAGGGCGCCTTCCTCCATCCAGAGGGCAAGGGAGGAAAGGAAGATCCCCGCGGTCTCCGCGCGAAGGATCCTGGGCCCGAGGGAAAGGGGGATCGCCCCCGCCTCCCGGGCGAGCTTCCTTTCCGAGTCGGTGAAGCCTCCTTCCGGGCCGAGGCAGGCGTGGACCTCATCCCCCTCAAGGGAGGAGAGGGCACCCTTCAATGAGATCGGCTCCCCCTGGAGCCTCTCGTCGGCAAATAAGAAGGGAAATCCGGGGAAAGACTGGGGAAAGGGTAGGATTTCCCTCACTTCGGGGATCCTCGGGGCCCCGCACTGGGAGGAGGCTTCGCGCGCGATCTTGCGGAATCTTTCCAAGGTCTTCTTGAGCGCGTCCCCCTTCGGCCGGCGGATGGTCCTTTCGGAGAGGAAGGGGGCGAAGGAGAAGACCCCGAGCTCGGTCCCCTTCTGGACGAGGAGCTCGTCGTTCCCGTTCTTCAGGAGCGGGAAGTGGAGGACGAGCCTCCTCCCTTCCTTCCTAGGGGGGATCTTCTCGAGGAGGCGGATTCCTTCCGTCTCGGGAAGGGCCTCCCCCAGGTACTCCTTCCCATCGTAGGAAAGAAGGAAGCGCTCCCCCTCTCTGGTCCTGAGGACGTGGAAAAGGTGGTGGCGGTCCTCCTCTGCGAGAAGGAACGTCCCTTTCTCAAGCCCGATCGGGAAGAGTCGACGCATCTAGAGGAGGGCCTCCCCGTCGCGGTCGCGGATCTCGCGCCCGAGGGAAAGGAAGGCGCGGACGAGGTTCCCGAGAATCAGGAGCAAACAGGCGATGAGGATCCCCCAGAAGCCGATGCCAGGGACGAAATAAAGCCCCGCGGCCAGAATCCCCGCGATGAGGATCCCTCCGAAGAGGACGGCAAGGCCCCTTTCCCACTTCCCGAGGTAGAAGAGATCGACGCCTAGAAAGCCGAGGAGGAAGAGGAGGATCCTGTATGTCTTTTCCTTCCGCGCGGGACGGAGCTCCTCCACGCCCCCGCCCATGCGGTCGATGAAGCCCGTCATGTCCATCGTCTCGTAGCCGGGCTCGATGGGGCGCTTCGCGCCGCAGTGGGGGCAGATGTCCTGATCGAAGCGCGTGATCTCGCGCCCGCAGTTCCGGCAGGTCGGCATCTAGTAGCGCAGCGCCTCCATCGCCCGGTACTCCTCGTAAAGGGCGAGGCATTCCTCGCGCGAGAGCTCCTGACAGAACTCCCCGAGCCGCTTCTCATCCCTTAGGAGCTCATAGAAGGCGCTGTCGCGGAAGTTGATCACTTCCTCGGTGTCATTCGCCGTGCAGCCGTAGTAGACCTTCCCGATGTTGCTCCAGAGGATCGCCCCCAGGCACATCGGGCAGGGGTAGCCGGTCGTGTATAGCTCGCATCCGGAAAGGTCGAAGGTGCCGAGCCTCCTGCTCGCGTCGTGGATGGCCATGACCTCGCCGTGCGCGGTGGCATCCTGCGTATGGAGCACCTCGTTATGCCCCCTCCCGACGACCTCCCCGTCCTTGACGATGATCGCGCCGAAGGGGCCGCCGTGGCCTTCCTTGATGCCTTTCCTCGCCTCTTCGACGGCAAGCGCCATAAAGTCCTTCTTTTCCATACGGTTACCCCCGATTTCCTAGTATAAGTCCCCTCTCCCTTCGGAAAAAGGGAGGCCGGGCCTCCCTAGCCCTTCTTCCGATCGAAGAAGGGGCGCTTCGCCCCGCCTTCCTTCAGGAACTCGCGAAGGAGCTCCTTCTGGCGGGCGGTCAGGTCCCGCGGGACCTCGATCGCGAGGTGGACGTACTCGTCCCCCGTGCGGAGGGCGCCCTCGCGGACGCCTTTCCCCCGGAGCCGGAGGATCGCCCCGGGCTGGGTGCCCGCGGGGACCTCGACCTCTTCCTCGCCGTAGACTGTCCTGACGCGGATCTTCGTCCCGAGCGCGCACTCGGCCATCCCGACGTTCACCTTGACGTGGATGTCGTTCCCCTCGCGCTCGAAGTAGGGATCCTTCTTGACGAGGACCTCGACGTAGAGGTCGCCGTTCGGGCCTCCCGCCGACCCCCGCTCCCCGTAGCCGGGGATCTTGAGCTGGCGGCCGCTATTGATGCCGGCAGGAACCTGCACCTTGAGGCGCGTCTTCTGGCGGGAATAGCCTTCCCCGCCGCATTCGTGGCACTTCTCGGAGACGATCTTCCCCCGACCCCCGCAGCGCGGGCAGACGCTCTCGGTCCTGGTGACGCCGAAGATGGTTTGCATCTCGCGGACCACGCGCCCCCGCCCGTTGCACTCGGGGCAGGTTCTGAAGGCGTCCGGCCGCTCAGCCCCGCTCCCGTGACAGTGGGTGCAGGGCTTCTCATAATCGATCGGAATCTCGATCTCGCGCCCCTTGATCGCGTCCATGAAAGAGATCTGGACCCGGAGGATCCTGTCGTTCCCCTTCTGGGGGCCCTGAGGGCCCCTCCTCCTCTGGCCGCCGCCGAAGAAGCTCGAGAAGATGTCGCCGAGGTCGACGTCGCCGAAGCCCTCGGCCCCGAAGCCGCCGAAGCCCCCCTGCTGGAAGGGGTTCCCGGCCCCACCTGTGGAGGAGCCCTGGGAGAAGGCCGCCATGCCGAAGCGGTCGTACTGCGCCCTCTTCGCATCGTCGGAGAGGACGTCATAAGCCTCCTGGACCTCCTGGAACTTCTTGGGAGCGTCCGGGGACTTGTTGATGTCTGGGTGGTATTCCTTGGCCAGCTTCCGGTATGCGCTCCGGATCTGGTCCTTCGTCGCGTCCTTGGAAAGCCCGAGGACTTCGTAGTAATCGCGTTTTTCTGCCATGCCCTCGCTCCTTAGGAGAAAGGGGAGGCCCCGGAGGGCCTCCCTTGGATGCCGTCAGCTAGTTGTTCTGCCCGTCGGTGAAGTCGGCGTCGATGGGGCCGTCCCCGGAGGAGGAGCCTCCGTCGGAGCCATCCCCCGCGGGGTTCCCCGCCCCGGCCTGGGAGGCGGCCATCCTCGCCGCGTCCTCGAGCCGCCCGACGATCTCGCGGAGCTTGTCCATGTCCTCGCTCTGGAGGGCGCCCTGCGCCTCGTCCCGGAGCTTGGTGAGCTGCTCCTTCTGCTCCTCGCTCAGCTTGTCGCCCTGCTCGACGAGGGCCTGGTTGATGTCGTCCACGTAGGTCTGGGCGCGGTTCTTCACCTCGATGTCGCCCTTCCTCTTCTCGTCAGCGGCCCTGTTCTCCTCGGCCTCCCTCACCATGCGGTCGATGTCTTCCTTGGAAAGGCCGTTCGAGCCGCTGATGGTGATGTCCTGGGACTTCTGGGTGTCGAGGTCCTTGGCGGAAACCTTGACGATGCCGTTGACGTCGATGGAGAAGGTGACCTCGATCCGGGGCTGCCCGCGCCTGGCGGGACGGATGCCGGAGAGGGAGAAGTGGCCGAGGAGCTTGTTGTCGTGGGCCATCGGGCGCTCGCCCTGGTAGACCATGATGTCGACCGCGGGCTGGTTGTCCTGCGCCGTGCTGAAGATCTGGCTCTTGGTGGTCGGAATCGTGGTGTTCCTCGGGATGAGGACGGTCATGACCTGGCCGAGGGTCTCGATGCCGAGGGAAAGGGGCGTGACGTCCAGGAGGACGACGTCCTTCACGTCGCCGGCGATGATCGCGCCTTGGATGGCGGCGCCCATGGAGACGGCCTCGTCCGGGTTGACGGACATGTTGAGCTTATGGCCGGTGATGCTGCTCACCATCTCCTGGACGGCGGGCATCCTGGTGGAGCCGCCGATCATGAGGACGTCCCCGAGGTCGCTATAGCTCAGCCCGGCGTCCTTCATCGCCTTCTCCATCGGGGCCTTGCAGCGCTCGAGGAGGTGGCGGGTCAGATCCTGGAACTTGGCCCGGGTGAGGGTGCCCTCGTAGTTGATGGGGCCGGCCTTTCCCATGCCGATGAAGGGGAGGGAGATGGTCGCGGTGAGGGAGCTCGAGAGCTCGATCTTCGCCTTCTCGGCGGCGTCGATGAAGCGCTGCTCGGCCATCTTGTCGGTGAGGTTGATGCCGAACTCGCGCTGGATCTCGCTCCGGATCCAGTCGGCGACGACGTTGTCCCAGTCGTCGCCCCCGAGCCTCGTGTCGCCCGAGGTGCTCAGGACCTGGAAGGTGCCGTCCCCGATGTCGAGGATCGAGACGTCGAGGGTGCCGCCCCCGAGGTCGAAGACGAGGACGCGCTCGCTCTTGTTGGTGTCGAGCCCGTAGGCGAGGCAGCTCGCGGTCGGCTCGTTGATGATGCGGACGACGTCGAGCCCGGCGATGGTCCCGGCGTCCTTGGTGGCCTGCCGCTGGGCGTCGTTGAAGTAGGCGGGCACGGTGATGACCGCCTTCTTGACGGGCTGGCCGATGGCCTTCTCGGCATAGGACTTCATGTAGGAGAGCACCTTGGCGCTGATCTCTTGCGGGGTGAAGTCCTTGTCGAGCGAGGCGATATGGAACTTCTCGCTCGTGCCCATGAGGCGCTTGGCGCTCCTCACGGTGTCGGGGTTGGTGATGGCCTGGCGCTTGGCGCTGTTGCCGACGATTTCCTCGCCCGTTCCCTTGAAGGCGACGATGGAGGGCGTGGTGTTGGTGCCCTCGGGGTTCGGGATGACCTTGACCTTCCCGTCGGCCTGCATGTAGGAGATGACGGAGTTGGTGGTGCCGAGATCGATCCCGACGATGATTTCCTTTGCCATATGGATGTTCTCCTTTCCTAGGCCTCCTCGGCCTTGCTCCCTTCCGCGGGAGCGTTCTCTTCTTTCTTTCCTTCTTCCGCGGGCGCTTCCTTCCGCGCGGCCTCGACGACCACGCGGGCGGCCCGCACGAGGCGGTCGTGGAGGAGGTAGCCCTTGCTGAGGAGCCGGACCACGTGCCCGGGCTCGCCCTGGCCCTCCACCGTCTCGATCGCCTCCATGAGGCGGGGGTCGAACAGGTCCCCCTTCTTCGGCTCGACGTAGCTGACCCCCTCGGAGAGGAGCGCTTCCTCGAGCTGGCGGTAGATGAAGCGGAAGCCCTCGCGGTAGTTCCTCGCCTCGTCCCCCTGGCACTCGCCCTGGAGGGCGATGTAGAGGCAGTCGAGGGAGGGGATGAGCTTCTCGAGGAAGCCCTGGGAGCGGTAGCGCACCGCCTGGCGGTGGTCCTCCTCCAGGGACTTCCGGAGGTTCTGGGTGTCCGCGTAGGCCTCGTAGTAGAGGTTCTTCCAGCGGTCACGCTCCTCCTCGAGGGTCTCCTTCTTCCCTTCGCCCTCCGTTTCTTCGGGAGGGCTGTCCTTCTTCTCTTCTTCCACCTTGCTAGTTCCCTTCTTTCTGCCCCACATCGTCCTCTCCTTCCTTTGCCCCTTCGCCGCGGAAGTAGCGGTCGAGGGCGTCTGCGAAGTACCGGAGCGTGCTCACGGCCTTGTCGTAGTCCATCCTCGTCGGGCCGACGAGGGTGAGGGCGGCGTCCTGGTCCCCCGGGAGGGCGACCTCGGCGGAGACGATGGCGACGTCGGGCTGCCCCTCGCCTTTCCTGGCGATGCGGACGCTCACCCCCTCGACGCTCGTCCCCCCGCCCTGGAGGGCCGCCTTGAGGCGCCCCGGGTCGTCGAGGAGGGCGAGGATCTCGCGGACCCTCGCGGCGTCGTTCCGGAACTCGGGCTGCGAGAGCAGCTCCTCCTTCCCGTAGGAATTCATCCGCTCCGTGGCGAAGCGGGCGAAGGCCCCGAGGATCGCCTCGTAGATGAGCTCCTGCCCCACCATGTACTCATGGAGGATGGGGCGGAGCGACTCCATCTTCTGGCAGATGAGGGAGATGGGGGTGCCCGCGAGGCGGTCGTTGAGGAGCCTCACGGCGCGCACCACCTCCTCCACCTTCAGGGCCTCGTCGATGAGGAACGTCTTGTTCTCCACGTAGCCCCGGTCCGTGACGAAGATCGCTGTTGCGCTATGGCCGTTGATGGGCACGACGCTCATCGAGGCCAGGCGCTCCTCCTCGGCCTTCTTCCCGAGGACGACGGAGGCGAGGGAAGTCATGCTCGAGAGGATCTCGCAGGATTCCCGGAGCACCTCCTCCACCGACTTCGTCTTCGTCGAGAGGATCGTCTGGAGGGCGCGCTTGGCGGAGCCGTCGACCTCGCCGGAGCGGAGGTTCTGGACGTAGTAGCGGTAGCCCTGCTCGCTGGGGACGCGTCCGCTGGAGGCGAAGTTCTTCTCCAGGAGCCCGTCCTTCTCCAGGGCGTTCATGTCGTTGCGGATGGTGGCGGTGGACACCTCGAGGCCGTACTCCTCCTGGAGCGTCTTGCTCGAGACGGGCTCGGCCGTCCGGATGTAGTGCTCCACGATGAGCTTGAGGATCTCGTCTCTCCTTGTCATCCTTCCGCCTTCCTGGCAATCGGTTCTTCCGACTGCCAAGCGCAATTATAGGAAACGACTTAGCAGAGTCAACGTAGAAGTGCCAAAACTTTTAGAAAAGGGCGAGGAGGACGCGGTCGAGGAGGTAGAGCCCTTCCTCGCTGGCGCGGAAGCTCCCGTCCTCCAGGACGGCGAGGCCCTTCCTTTCGAGATCCTTCGCCTTCTCCCCGTACCGGGAGAGGAAGGGGAAGCCGAACTTCCTTTCGAACTCCTGGAGGGGGAAGCCTTCCCGAAGCCGGAGCCTGGTCAGGAAATAGTACTCGAGCCTGTCCTTCTCCTGAGGCGGCTCCTCCCATTCCCTCCCTTCCCCCGAAAGGTAGCGGGAAAGGCTCAGGGAGTTCCGGTAGTGCCTTCCTCCTATGCACCCGGCGGCCCCCATCCCGATCCCGAGGTAGTCCTCGTCCATCCAGTATGCGAGGTTATGGCGGCTCCTATAGCCGGGAAGAGAGAAACTGCTGACCTCGTAGCGCTCGTACCCTTCTTCGCCGAGCCTTCCCCTGAGCCAGTCGTACTGCTCGCGAAGGGAGCCGTCCTCTTGCTCGCTGACCCCCTCGAGATGGAACTTCGTCCCCGGGAGGACGGACAGGGAGTAGCAGGAGAGGTGCTCCGGGCGGAGGGAAAGGAGACGCTCCACGTCGCCCTTGAGCTCAGGGAGCCCTTCTCCCGGAAGTCCGTAGATGAGGTCGAGCGAGATGTTCCGGAATCCTGCCTCCCGGGCGGCCCTCACGGCCGTTCTTATGTCCTCGGGCGTATGCTTCCTCCCCATCCTCTTGAGGAACTCCGGGCGGAAGCTCTCCGCGCCCAGGGAAAGACGGTTGGCGCCTAAGGAGAATAGGAGGCGCGCCCGCGCATCATCGAGGCTCTCGGGATTCGCCTCGACGGTGAACTCCCCGCCTTCCCTGAGGAAAGGGCGAAGGCTTCCGAGAAGGAGCCTTGTCCCTTCCTCGCCCAAGGAGGTAGGGGTCCCGCCCCCGAGGTAGATGGTTCTGAAGGAGCCCTTTTCCGGGGAAAACGAAGAAAGCTCCCGGAGGAGACAAGGGACGTACTCCCTCTCCCACCGGGGGCTATGGATGATCTTCGGGAAGTCGCAGTAGTGGCAGATCGACTTGCAGAACGGGATATGGACGTAGAGATAGGGAGGGATCACTTGTCCCCTTCGCCTTCCTCGCTGGAGCGGCGCTCCTCGTCCATCTCGCGCTTCGCCTCCTCTTCCTCGACGGGCTCGAGGATGCGCTCCAAGGTGTCGTCCTGGGAGTCTTCCTCCTCGCGGGCCTCCTCAGCCTCCTTCCCCTCGTTCGTCTCCTCAGGATCGACGACGAGGCGGCGGATCTCCTCCTCGGCGACCTCCTCGGGAGTCTTCTCCTTCTCCTCGTTCTTGAAGAAAGGCAGGTACTTCCTGAGGAGGAAGACCAGGAGCGCGACGAGCGCGAAGACGATGAGGATAAGGACGAGGATGACTCCGGGGTTGCTCCAGAAGTCGGCAAGGACAGGGAGGAAGGTCATTGGCGTTCTCCTTTCGCGATCGGCGTGTAGACGAACTTGTTCTTCACCTGGCCCTTGCGGTAGTAGCCGGCGCGGGCGAGGCGGTCCATCGAGGTGCGGGCTGTCTCATAGCTGCAGCGGGCGAACTTCTTGAACTGCTGGATGGTGTAGTGGTGGCCTTCCTCGAGGTGGGAGGCAAGGAAGCTCGCCTGCTTCCTGCTGAGCTCAGGGTCCGTCTCCATCAGGTACTGGGCGTACTCGCGGGTCTCCTTCTCGCTGAGCCGGGGCTTTGCGGTGGGTAGAGGGGCGCTCCTCTTAGGCTCGGGAAGAGGCTCTTTCCTTGGCGAGGGAGGGACTTCCTTCGCCGGGACAGGAAGGATCTCCTCGTCCTCGTCCTCAAGGACGGGCACCTCCTCTTCCTCCTCCCTTTCCGCCGGAACCTCGCCTAGCTCCTCTGAGGGGGCTTCCTCCTCTTGGAAGGAAGGCTCCTCGGGAGAGATTTCCTCAGGGGGAGCAGGCTCTTCCCGCGCTTCCCTGGCAAGGCTCCTCTCCAGCGCCTCAAAGTCCTTCGCCTCACGCGAGAGGCGCTGGAGGAAGGGCTCGAGGAGGTAGGTGAGGTCGCCGGAGCGCCTCGTCTCGAGGAGGACGTTCGTACGGTTGGAGTCGAGCCTCAGGTCCTGGAGGAAGGGCTCGATGGGAAGGAGGTAGGCGCCCGGGCCAAGCTCGGAGGCGAGGAGCCTCTTCGCGGAGAGGGCGGCCAGGCACTCGTTATGGGAGTCAAAGGGCTGGAGCCAGCTGACGAAGAAGAGGAGCGAGAGCACCTTCACGAGAAGCGGGCTCTCGACCCGGAGCGACTGGAAGAGGTTCCCCATCGACTCCTCGATCCTGTCCATCGGACAGTAGTCGAAGTCGGCGCTCGGGGAGAAGCGCCAGAGCCTGCTGGCGCGCTGGTCGAAGTCGCGGGAGCGGTAGTAGGAGCTGAGCTCCTCCACGCCCTCCATCCGGGAAAGGGCCTCGGCGAGGAAGTCCTCGTCCGGAAGCGATTCCTCGCCTCTTGAGGAGAAAAGTTCCCGCAAGTAGGCGTGGTAGCGGAGGAGCGGCTCATGGAAGTCCTCGTTCCCACGGTAGGTGCCGTTGAGGACGCTCTTGACGGTGAGGGGGCTCATCTCGCACTCCTCGAGGTCGTTGACGGCGGAAAGCGAGCGCTGGAGGGCGTGCCTCCGGAGCTCCTCGCTCCCGGTCTCCAGGGACTCGGCGAGGCGGCGGAGCGTCCTCTCCCCCTGCTCAACCTTCTGGGCGATCGCCTCGGTCAACGTGAAGTAGCAGGGCGCCCGGAGGAGCGTCTCCAGAGGGGCGAGGGAGAGCCTGTGGGAGGCCCGGTACTGGAGGACCTTCTTCCAGACGGCGTCGGAGCCTACCATCCGCATCTCCATGCGGAAGAGAAGCTCGTTCAGATAGCGTGCGTCGGTGACGCGATATACGACGGGCTCTATTGCCATAAACAGATTATAGACCGGGGAAGAAACAGATTAAATACCGGAAATCTACTAGAAGAGACGTCCAGAATATGAAAAAAGTCGCGTTGCAACGCGACTTTCGTGGACTTAGTGCTTAAGACCGAGATCGTAGAGGGCGCTCGCCCTGTGGTCGATGACGTAGGGGCTGATGGCGACGAAGGTGACGCCAAGGACGTAGAAGACGCAGAGAACGGCGATCTGGTACCAGTAGATCCCGCCGTAGATGACGTCCGGGGTGATCGGGTTGGACGGGCGGCAGATGATGGAAGTCGAGCCCAGGAGGAGATAGCCGAGCCCGAGCATCGAGATCATCATGCTCAGGAGGGCGAGGCCAACGGGCAGGGCGGAGAGTTTCTTCTTGGAGAAGTAGGCGACCGCTCCCCCGACGAGGGCGAGGACGAAGATGGCGATGCTGACGATCTGGAGATAGAAAGAGGCTGCGACCATCTGGGTCTGGCCGAGGGAATAGGTGACGTTCATCGTCTGGACGTTCCCGTTCGCGAGGGTGTTGAGGTAGGTCACGGGGATGCTCCAGCCGCCGTTCACGAGATCGATCATCGAGAAGGTGTAGGTCCCGGCGACCGTCCCGTTCCAGTCGAAGCCTTCGGGAAGGCTCCAAGCGGGGTTCGTCACGTTCCACTCCCCGATGGTGACGGTCAGGAAACTCGGGAGGGCGATGAAGGCGAAGTAGAGGCAGGCAATCGCCAGGGCGGCGACCCCGAAGCAGATCCAGAAGATGAGAGTGATCCGCTCGGTGCGCTTGAAGTTCGAAAGTTCCGTCTCGTCAACCGGCTTGCTGACCTTCATAGGGGTTCTTTCCATGCTGAACAACCTCGTTTCTCTGCCGGCTATTATGCGCAGGCGGTGGCTTCTTGCAACCGCTTACAGGGAATTTTCCTCAATCATCGTCCTCGTCGAGCGACAGGACTGCCATGAAAGCCTCCTGCGGGACCTCCACGGACCCGATCTCCTTCATGCGCTTCTTCCCCTCGCGCTGCTTCTCGAGGAGCTTCTTCTTGCGGGAGATGTCCCCGCCGTAGCACTTGGCGAGGACGTCCTTGCGGACGCTCTTGATGTCGGCACGGGCGATGACCTTGCCCCCGATCGCCGCCTGGACGGGCACCTCGAACTGCTGCTTCGGGATGATTTCCTTGAGGCGGCGGACGATAAGGTTCCCCCTCCGGTAGGCGTCGGGCCGATATACGATGGAGCTCAGGGCGTCGATGACATCGCCATTGAGGAGGATGTCCATCTTCGCAAGGTCGCTCTCGCGATAGCCCTCCAGCTCGTAGTCAAGCGAGGCGTAGCCCTTGCTCATCGACTTGAGGCGGTCGAAGAAGTTGTAGACGACCTCGCTGAGGGGCAGGAGGTACTTCACGACCTGGCGCGTGTCGTCGAAATAGACGAGGTCCAGGTAGATGCCCCTCCTTTCCTGGCAAAGGCGCATGACCGCGCCCACGTACTCCCCCGGGGTCATGATGGAGGCGGTCACGTAGGGCTCCATCATCTTCCTGATCCTCTGGGCGGGGGGCATCCGGCAGGGGTTGTCGAAAGAAACCTCGCTCCCGTCGGTCAGCTCCGCCTTGTAGCGCACGCTCGGAGCGGTGAGGATGAGGTCGAGGCCGTACTCGCGCTCGAGGCGCTCCTGGACGACGTCCATGTGGAGGAGGCCGAGGAAGCCGGCGCGGAAGCCGAAGCCCAGGGCCTCGCTGCTCTCGGGTTCGAATAGAAGGGCGGCGTCGTTGAGGGAAAGCTTCTCGAGGGCGTCCTTGAGGTCGGGATAGCGCCTGGAGTCGACGGGATAGATGCCGCAGTAGACCATCGGGTTGATGCGCCGGTATCCAGGAAGGGGGCTTGAGGCAGGGCGGCTTGCCAGGGTGAGGGTGTCGCCCGGGCTCACGTCATGGATGTCGCGGATCGTGGCGGCGAGGTAGCCGACTTCCCCCGCGCGGAGCGACTCCACCGGAATCTCCTTGGGAGTCCTGACGCCGACCTCGGTGACCACGTAGCGCTTCCCAGATGCCATGAGGAGAATCTCGTCCCCCTTCCTGACCTCGCCGTTCCGCACCCGGAGGAGGAGGATGACCCCGCGGTAAGGGTCGTAGTAGCTGTCGAAGACGAGGGCCTGAAGAGGAAGGGAGGCGTCCCCATCAGGCGCGGGAATGAGTTCGATCGCCTTCTCGAGCATCTCCTCCACCCCGGCGCCCGTCTTGGCGGACACGAGGCAGCAGTCCTCCGTGGAAAGGCCAATACGTTCGGAAATCTCCCTCTTGGACATCTCGACGTCCGCGGAAGGAAGGTCGATCTTGTTGATAACGGGGATGACCATGAGGTCGTTGTCGATCGCGAGGTAGACGTTGGCGAGGGTCTGGGCCTCGACGCCCTGGGTGGCGTCCACGAGGAGGAGCGCCCCCTCGCACGCCGCCAGGGAACGGCTCACCTCATAGGAGAAATCGACGTGCCCCGGGGTGTCGATGAGGTTGATCATGTATTCCTCGCCGTCCTTCGCCTTGTAGGAAAGGGTGACGGCGTTCAGCTTGATCGTAATCCCCCGCTCGCGCTCCAGTTCCATGTCGTCCAGCATCTGGGCGCGGAGCTGCCTGGCCTCGACGGCGCCCGTGCGCTCAAGGATGCGGTCGCATAGGGTGCTCTTCCCATGGTCGATGTGGGCGATCACGGAGAAATTGCGGATGTGCTTCTGGTCGAAAGGCATGGGCGGATTATAGCCTTCCCTCCCGCTCTTTTCCTTCGAAGAAAGAGGCGGCGATCGCACGGGCGTCCTCCTTGCTATAGGCGAAGGAAAGGGCGGGGTCCTTCCGCTGGAGGAGCGGGAAGTAGGGGCCCTTCAGGTAGCGGTCGTCGATGAGGAGGGCGGCACCGACATCGCGCTCGCTCCGGATGAGGCGCCCGAGGGCCTGCATCACCTTGTTGAGCCCGGGGTTCCGGTAGGCGTAGGCGAAGCCCTGGCCGAGCTTCCTCTCGAAGTGGTCGCGGAGGAGCTCCCGCTCGTAGCTTGGCGTGGGGAGCCCGACGCCGACGATCGCGACCCCGATGAGCCGGTCGCCGGAAAGGTCGATCCCCTCGGCGAGGGATCCCCCGATGACCGCGAGGCCGACCTTCCTCTTCCCTTCCTCTGGGCGGAAGGAAAGAAGGAACTCCTCCTTAGCCTCCTCGTCCATGTCCTGTCTCTGGACAATCAGTTCCTCCGTGGCGATGGAAAGCAGCGGGAGGATCTTCTCGAGGTAATTGAAGGAAGGGAGGAACAGAAGGTAGTTCCCCGGACGCGCCTGGACGAATGAGGAAAGGTAGCCCGCGACGACGGGAAGCGTCCTCTCTCTGTCCCGATAACGCGTCGAGATCCCCGGCGTAAGGATGAGCCGGAGGTTCTCCTTCGGGAAAGGCGAGGGGAGAGAAACCCCGGGAACGTCCTTGCTCCCCGCGAGCGCCTCCATGTAGTAGTCCCCGGGCGAGAGCGTGCCGGAGAAGAAGATGGCGGAGCGAAGGCAGCGCACGCTTTCCTGGAGCATCCGGCTCGCGTCCGGGCAGAAGAGGCGGAGGCGCCACCCCTTATCCCCATGTCTTTCAAGGCAAGGGATCGTTTCCGTTGCATATTCCTCGTTAATCTTCCGGAAACGGTGGATCTCGCGGGAAAAATCCTTGCAGGGGGAAGGCAGATGGGGCGGGAATTCCTCGCGCAGGAGGGCGTTCCTTTTTTCTTCCGTCTTGTCGAGTCGCTTGAGGATCTCGGGCGGGACCGCCTCCATGCGCACGGGGTCCTCCCCCACCATTGGAAGGCGCATGAGGACCTCCTTGTTCAGGGCGAGGAGGGAGCGGGAGATCGCCCCAAGGCTCTTGCCCTTCCCTTTGAGGGACCGCCGGGCTTCTTCCAGGTCGCCAGAGGTGAGCTCGGCCCCGTAGCATTCCCTTCCCCGCTCGATGAGGTTATGGGCCTCGTCGACCAGGGCTACGTGGATGCCTTTCTCCGCCTCGCCTCCGAAGTAGCGCTCCAGCCTCGCGAAAGGATCGAAGACGTAGTTGTAGTCGGCCACGATCACGTCGGCGAGGAGGGAAAGGTCGAGCGAGAGTTCGAAGGGGCAGGTCGAAAGCTCCTTTGCGATGGACCGGATCCTTCCGGTGCCGAAGTGGCCAAGTTCCCTTGAGGCATCGCGGAGCGCCTTCCTCATTTTGCCGTAGTAGCCCTTGGCCAAGGGGCATTCCACGGGATTGCAGGAAAGCCAGGGATTCGGACAGATCCGTTCCTTGGCGACGAGATGGGCGTCCCTTGCGCGGAGGCCCTTCTCATAGAGGAGCGCGAGCGCGTCGCTGGCCGAATGGGCGCCCGATGTCTTCGCGGTGAGATAGAAGATCTTCCCTTTCCGCGACCCGCGCATCGCATGGAGCGCCGGGAAAAGGGCGCTCATCGTCTTGCCGATGCCCGTCGGGGCCTCGAGGAAGAGGGGGAGCCCCTTCTGGATGGCGCCGTATACATAGCGCATCATGTCGCGCTGGCCGGCGCGGTAGCTTTCGTAAGGGAAAGGCAGGCCCTCGAGGGAACGATCCTTCTCCTCCAGGTGCGCGAACTCGCCCTCGAGAAGCGAAAGGTATTCCTCGATGAGGGAGATGACTTCCTTCTCCAGAGACTCGCGGTCCTCGACGAGCTCTTCGACGAAGATGTCCTTGAAGTCTTTCTGATTAATGTAGGTGAGGCGGATGCGGATTTCCTCTCCCCCGTGCGCCATGAGGTACATGAGGGCGTAGCAGCGGGCCTGACCGAGATGCCACTCCCTCTGTTCATCATGGAAGCGCTCCGGGGCGATCACCGAGGTCTTGATTTCCTCAAGGACTGGGATCCCTCTCCCTAGGATGACCCCGTCCGCCCGTCCTTCGAGGAGGACATCTTTCCCTTTGACGTGGAAAAGGCGGGAGAGGGAAACCTCCCCGATATAGTCCCCTTTCTGGCTGCTCTGGTGGAGCCGGTGGAGGATGGAGCCCATCTCCATCGTATCGGCGTTATAGATGCGGTTGTCGATGTCCCCTTCCCTGAGGAGGAGGTCGACGAGCCCGTGGACGGAAAGGCGGACAGGTTCTCCCATCCCTACTGGACCTTCTCCGGGACGAGGAGGCGGGCGCCGTTCAGGAAGTCGCGGCCCGTGGTCTCCTTCTTCCCTGCAAGCTGCACGGTCTCAAGAGAAAGCGAGCCGTCCGCGCAGGAAAGGAGAAGTTTTCCCTTCCCGGCGTAAAGATGGCCCGCTGGAATCCCAGCCCCTTCGGCAAGGGAGGCGCGGTACACCTTCAAGGCGGCCCCACGGAAAAGGACGTGCGCCCCGGGCCTCGGGGCAAGGGCCCGCACGTGGTCGAGCGCCTTCCTCGCAGATCCTTCGAAGGGGATCCTTTCCTCTTCCGGGAGAATCTTGGGAGCGAAGGTCACCAGGGACTCGTCCTGCTCGACGCCGGGGATCTCGCCTTGTTCCCTGGCCTGGAGGACGCCGGGAAGAACCTCCCGGACAAGGGATAGCCCCGCGTCCACCATCTTGCGGCAGGCGTCCCCGTAGTTCTCCTCAAGGGGAAGACGGAAAGAACGCATGCCATACACTCTCCCCGCGTCCATGCCCTGAACCATCTCCATGAGCGAGGCGCCTAGCTCCTCGTGCCCATCCATGATCGCTCGCTGGATGGGGGCGGCCCCTCGGTATTCGGGGAGGAGCGATCCATGGACGTTGTAGGCCCCGAGCCTGGCCTTGGAAAGAAGCGCCATCGGGACGATCTGTCCGTATGAGAAGGTAAGCACGAAGTCAAAGGAAATAATGTCCGCCCAGGCGAAATCCTTGCGGATCCTTTCCGGCTGGAACACCGGAATGCCATGAAGAAGGGCGACGGACTTCACGGGGGAGGGAGTGAGGATCCCCTTCCTCCCGACGGGACGGTCGGGGTTCGTCACGACCCCGGAAAAGGAAACCCCGTCCTCGATGAGGCGGGAAAGAAGGTCCGCCGACATCTCCGGCGTCCCCATATAGAGCCCCCGATAGCCTTCCAGCAACACTCCCATCCGATTCTCCTTTTCCAGCCTCCGAATTATAGCGCTCCCCCGAGGCCTTTCCTCCCCTCGGGGCGCTATACTCGCCGCCCGGAGGACATCCATGGACAAAAGGGAAAAGACGATCGCCTACGTCGGAGGCGTTCTTGCGGGAATCAGGAGGATCCCCCACACATTCGAGGCGCTTCTCAGCTATATCGGGGAACACTATGGAAGGGACCGCTACGCCATCTCCTTCGACGAGGACGGGAAAAAGATCCACCAGAGCTACGGCGAGATGGCCGCGCTTGCCCGCGACCTTGGCTCCCGGCTCCGAAATCTCCTTGGAAAAAACGGGGAGGAATCCCCGGTGGCCCTCAAGTACAGGAACTCCCCCGAGTGGCCTTCCCTTTTTTACGCCATCCTTGCCAGCGGGCATCCCGTCCTTCTTCTCGACGCGAGGCTCCCCAAGGCGAACGCCGAGAACCTCCTGAAGCAGGCAGGGGCCGTCGCGATCCTCACCAACGAGAGCGAGCCCTTCTCTGTCCCCTCCTACCGCCTCGCGGACCTGAGGAAGGCGAGGCCCGGAGCGAAGGGGGCCTGGGCGGACAAGGTCCTCTTCTGCTCCTCGGGAACCACGGGGGCCGCCAAGATCGTCATCTACGACGGCGAACGCGCCTTCGCCCAGATCGATAGCGCGAAGGACATCCCCTCCGAAACCCAGGAGCTTGTCTACAACGGGCCGATCCGCAATTTCGCGATGATTCCCTTCCACCATATCTTCGGCTTCGTCGCCGTCTTCCTTTGGTTCACCGCGCTGGGGAAGACGCTCGTCTACCCGAGCTCGATGGCGACGAAGGACCTCCTCTATGCGATCAAGAAGGGCCGCTGCACCCATGTCTTCAGCGTCCCCCTCCTCTGGGACGGGGTCGCCCAGACCATCCGCCGCACCTTACGCATGAAGGGCGAGAGGATGGAAAGGCTCATGAACGCAATGGTGTCCTATAACCTCGGGGAAATCCCTGCCAAGGAAGCCGGGATCGCCCGCTTCCGCCTGTTCCAAAGAATTATCCGTGCGAAGGTGCTCGGAAACTCCCCTCGCTTCTGCATCACGGGAGGAGGATATGTCTCCGAGGAAACGCTCCGCCTCATCAACGGGCTCGGCTACTCCCTTTCCAACGGCTACGGGATGACCGAGCTCGGAGTAACCTCCGTCGAGCTCTCCCCAGACCCGAAGGTCCGTATCCTCGGTTCGATCGGACACCCCCTTAACGGGGTCAGCTACAAGCTGGACGGGAAAGAGCTCCTCGTCCAGGCGCCTTCCGCCCACATCGCCCGGATCGTCGGCGGGAAAGCGGAGGAAAACGATCCTTCTCTGTTCTATAGGACGGGCGACATCGCCGAGGAGCATGAAGGCCGCTGGTACATTCGCGGGAGGAGCAAGGACGTCATCATCAGCAGCGACGGGGAGAACGTGTACCCCGACGAGATCGAGCACTACTTCAAGGACGTCCCCCATGTTCGGAACGCGGTCGCCTTCGGGGCAGAGGAGGGCAACAGAGAAAAGATCGTCCTTATCGTCGAGACCGACGTCCAGCCTGACGAGGAGGGCCTAGAGTCGCTAGGCAAGGCTCTCGAGGAAATCAACCAGGGGCTCGAGGGCAGCCGCAAGGTCAGCGAGATGGCAGTCGCCATCGATCCTCTCCCTCTCGCGAACTCGATGAAGGTGAAGCGCGGGGCCGTCAAGGAAGACTATCTCGCACATCCCGAGAAATTCCTATACTTCGACGGCAGGAGGATAGCCCCGCGGAAAACGGTCTCCTTCGATGGGTTCCCAGAGGACGAGGTCAAGGAAATGCTCGGCCTTGTCCGGGACTGCTTCGCGGAAAACCTAAGCCTTCCCGCCTCCAGGATCGGGGACGACGACATATGGAACCAGGAGCTCGGCGGCGACTCGATGTCCTACGTCAGCATGATCGCCGACCTTGACGAGAAGACGGGCCTCGACATCCCTCGCGAATCCTACGGGAAGGTCGGGACGGTGCGCGGATTCGCGCTCCTTCTCCTCCAGCTTCGCCATGGGAGCCCTGCCCCCGTTGCCCACGAGGACAAGCAAGAGTAGAATGCGCCCCGCATAGAAAGCCAGATAGAAGAGGAACACACATGCCGAACATCAAGAAGCAGATCAAGCGCGCCGCCCTCAACGAGAAGCAGGGCGCCATCAACAGCGCCGCCCGCAAGGCGGTCCGCACCGCGATCAAGAAGGTCGAGGGGCTCGTCGCCCAGGGCAAGAAGGAAGAGGCCGTCGCCGCCATGCGAGAGGCCATCTCCCTTTGCGACAAGGCCGCGCAGAGCAAGATCTACTCCAAGGCCAAGATGGACCACAGCAAGGCTCACCTCGAGCGCCTCGTCGCCTCCATCGCCTAAGGAAGGAAGCACGTTCGAAAGAGGGCTCAGCCCTCTTTTTTCGTGCTATATGAGCCTGAACTCCGCCTTGTAGCCGTCCTTCTCGATTGTCAGAACGAGGTAGGAGGCCGTCCCGTCTCGCGGAAACGAGCAGGACCCAGGGCAAAGGGAAGGGATCTCTCCAGAAAGGTCCTCCTCCTTCCGATGGGTATGCCCATGGAGGAAGAGGGCATATCCGTCCTCCGCGAGGTCGCGAAGGCCATGCTCGTCCACCGGGCGATGATGACAGCAGATCTTCCCCATCGGGGTCATGACCTCCCGCCAAAGGGGAAGCCCCGCTCGGAACATGTCGCAGTTCCCGCGGACAGCGGCGAACGGGCGGATCTCTTCCAAGGGGCCGCCGATGTCTCCCAGATGGAGGTAGCAGTCCGCATAGCTTTCACGAAGAAGAATCGTCCTGAGCGGACCGAAATCCCCGTGAGTGTCGGAGCAGACGACGATCTTCACAAGGCTCCCCCGAAGTTCAAGAGGAAGTCCTCAAACGCCTCGTCGCC
This sequence comes from uncultured Bacillota bacterium, assembly GCA_949289845.1. Lineage (GTDB taxonomy): Bacteria > Bacillota_I > Bacilli_A > RFN20 > CAG-826 > UBA4951. The sequence continues at coordinate 339,757 of CASEPN010000001.1, read as the reverse complement.
ATCCCTCCCGTCGAAAAAGATCGCTCTCTCGCACTCATAAAGGCGGAGGATTTCCTTCCCGAAGGCCTCCTCGTCCAGGGAGCGCGCCCGGTAGAGGAGCTGCCCGGCGTAGCCCGGGGAAATCCCGAGCGACTTGCTCACCTCCCATTTGTCCGCCCCTCGGGCGAATAAGTGGTTCGCCGCGGACTGGACGACCATCTGGGTTCCCAGGGAATGGATCATCCTCACGACGTCCACCCCCTGCACCCGGAGGTCACGGAATATGTGGAGGGCGTCTCCCGTCCGGTTCTCGAAGAGGGCGTCCTTGATGGCGAGCGTCGAGCTTTCGAGCGGCTCCGGGGTCAGTTCCCGGACATCATCGACGGTCGTCTCCCTTCCGTCGGAATGGGCGAGGAGCTTCGCCGCCTCGTTCTGGAAAGCGGCGAAATCCCCATTGATGCGCCGAAGAAGCTCGTCCCTGGCATCGGGGGCGATTCTCCCCCCGCGCTTCCGGAAATAGCGGTCCATGTAGTCGCCCCAGGAGGCGGCGTCGAATTCCTTGACCCTGACATGGCGTCCTCCGCCTTCGATAAGGGCGCGGAAGAACTCCCCCTTCTCGTCGAGCTCGGAGGAGTAGGTTAGCAAATAGACTTCGATCGCAGGATCGGGATGGCGGAGGAATTCAAGGAAAGGACCATCGTCATCCCCCTTCAGGAGGTCTTTGGCAGCCTTGCCGCTAGAAAGGAAGCGGAAGTTCTCTGCTACGACAAGCTTCTTGTCGCAGCCTAGGGGTAGAAAGGAGCATTCGTCCGCCAGGGTGAGCAGCGTTTCCTTCGCCATGTCGAGCCAGCGTTCGGAAAGCGGGTCCCTCTCGAAGCCCTTTTTCTTAAGATCGGCGTTAAGGGCGCTCCGGACCATCATCGCCTGGGGATGGAAAATCGCTGTAACCACGGTGGGATTATAAAACGCGCCTAGCGTGTCCCCCAGCCCCGGTAGGTGATTGTGCCCTCCTGATCCGTCCTTCTCACCTTCGCGCCGACTTCCTCCAGGCGCCGGAGGACCTCCGCATCGGGATGCCCATAGCGGTTCCCGGCGCCCACGGAGACGATCGCCTCCTCAGGACGGACCTGCTGAAGAAAGGGGAGGGAGGAAGAGGTCGAGGAACCATGATGACCGACCTTGAGGACATCCGCCTGAAGTTCTGGATGGTCTTCAATAATCTTCGCCTCTACCTCGGAAGGGGCATCCCCCATCAAAAGCCAATCCTTCCCGAGAAAATCTCCAAGGAATAGGACCAAAGAGGACTCATTTTCTCCGGAAAGCCCATAATCATTGAGGTTTTCAAAAATGAAATTCCCGATTTCAAACGGGAATTGCGAGGTTTCCCTGACGATTTCCCCTATCGCGAAGTTGTCGTATAGGGAAGGGAGGGCCCCATCGTGGTCCATGTCGCCATGGGAGATGATGACCGCGTCCAAATCACGGACGCCTTCCTTCCTGAAGAAGGGAATGAGGACCTCCTCGGCGATGTCGACGGACATGTTCCCTCCCGTATCGACGAGGACAGCGGTCTCCCCTTCGCGGATGAGGATAGCGTCCCCTTGCCCCACGTTGATGAACGACACCTGCGAGGAGAAAGCCCCGGGCAAGGGGAGAGCAAGGAAGAGAAAGGGAGCGACATAGGCAGATCCTAGGAAAAGGGCTGGTTTTCGAAGCCCTATGGAGAAGAGGAGCAAGAGGCATCCAAGAATCAAGTAGTGGCCAAGGAAGAGCTCGTCCGGATAAGGGCAAGTGATGCTGATGTCGAACCGTTCCCAAAGGCGGGCTAGATCCATTAGGAAGCGGGCATACCCATCTAAGGCGGAAGAAAGGGGAAGGAACAGACCAAGAACGCCAATTCCAAGGAATGGCAGTACGAAGGGCAGAAAGAGCATCGTCCGAAACGGTGCGAGGAGGCTTAGTTCGTTCCCATCCGGGAAGGTGGGGAAGAGAAGCGCGAGGAGCAACGCCTTTGAAAGCAAAGGGCGCCATCTCCTGGGCGCGAGATTGGTGATCTCCCTCGAGAACCCCATGAACAGGGCGAGGAAATAGCTGAGGCGAAAGCCAGTGTCTAGGACCAGCCATGGGTCCAGTGCGATGAAGGCGATTCCTAGAAGAGGGTTCAGGACCGCTCCGGAAGGCGCCTTCTTCCCTTTGAGGGCACATATGGAGCGTATGTTCCAGACGAGGAAGATACGCCAGACGCCAGCCTTATGGAGCAGGAACAGCATCGGAACGATGGAAAGCAGGCAACCGAGGATCCTCCTGGGCCTTTCCTTGAGGAAGAGGGCAAGGCACCAGTCCATGAAGCGAAGGCCGGTTCCGAAGATAAGTCCTGAGGCGGATAGGCAGTATAGGAGCCCGGCGCCTTCGAACAGCGAGAGGGCCTCGTAGTCCTTCCGATCAAAGAGGAGACTATCCAGAAGCGGGCGCGCCTCCTCCCCGACCTTGGAGAGCGACCCCTGGGCCCACTCCCTGAGGCGGAGGGGGAAGGAAAAAAGAGGGACCGCCTCACCGACGAACTCTCCTCTGACGCCCCGCTCGATCAGATATTCCCGGAACGAGAACCTGCTCTCGTATTCCGCCATGACGAGCGGCTCCGCCTTCCCTTCCAGGCGGACGATGTCCCCGATCTCCCGGAGGCATCCCTCCTCCGAGACATAGAGCCTCGTGAAGCCCGTCTGGACAAGGAAGTAGCCTTCCTTCGCGCGGACGATAATCCCGATGGACTCCCCTCCTTCCCAAGGGGGCAGGAGAAGAAATAGCAGGATGAAAAGGGAAAGCCCCGCCCCGAGGAGGAAGGAGAGAAGGAATTTCTTTCCCTTCCTCAGGAAGAGGGCGAAGAGAAGGACGATGGCGGTCCCGGGGGCGATGGAGTCCGCCCCCGGAAAAAGGAGCAGGAAGTTCAGCGTGAGGAAGAGGGCGAGGAAGAGAGGAAGGGGCGAGGGCAGCCAGGCTCGCCCTCTTCCCCTGGGAAAAGAGGCTAGCGAAGCGTCACGAGATCCTTGCACTTCTCGAAGGTGGCCGGCCCGATGCCCTTGACATCGTCCAGCTCCTCGATGCACTGGAAGTCGCCGTTGGCGTTCCTGTAGTCGACGATCTCCTGGGCGACGGTGTCGCTGAAGGCGCTCACGATCTCGCGGAGCCTTCCCTTGTCGTCCGTGTTGATGCACGTCTTCTCGATGGGCTCGGTCGCGCAGATGTCGCTGTTGTCGTAAAGAGGGGCGATGTAGAAGCTCCGCCTCTCTCCGATCGGGCAGTTGACGTCGTAGGCGCTGGGGTCGGCGTTCCCCGTGGCGGAGCCCGCCGCGAGGATGAGGTCCCCGAGGGTGGACCCCGAGTCGATGAGGTAGGTCCCCTCGCGGTTCACCTCGCCCGCGATGGAAACCTGGACGGTCTCCCCGTCCTCGACGACAAGGCCGTCCGCGAGGAGTCCCCCGCTGTCCGTCTGCCCGCTTTCCACGGCGCCCAGGACGACGAGGCCGATGATGGTGGCGATGACCACCCCGATGATGATTTTTATCATGGTTCTCACCTCCACCCTCTTTTAGGAGGCAAATTGAGAAATATGCCCTTCCGAAGAGAAAAAAGATCCCCGAAGGGATCTTAGGGACATGAAGGAGCCTACTTCGCCGCGGCGGCGAGGATCTCGATCTTGTAGGGCCTGGCGCTTTCGACAAGGACGACGTCCCCGTCCTTATGGCCGGCAAGGGCCTTCCCGAGCGGCGACTCGCTGCTGATCTTGGGGAAGGGCTCGGCCAAGGGGTCGCTCTCAACAGAGCCGACGAAGAGGATCTGGTGCTCCTCCCCGGTCTCGACCTCGCGGTAGTGGACCTGGTAGCCGATGCTGATGGTCGCGCCGGGCTCGACGACCCTCGCGTTCTCCTCGATATGCTCGATCTCAGCGATGCGGGCCTCGATCTGGGCCTGGAGGGTCCTGGCGGCATCGTAGTCGGCGTTCTCGCTGAGGTCGCCCTGGTCGCGGGCGGCCTTGAGGGCTTCCTTGACGCGCGGCTGCTCCTCGTCGAGGAGGCGGCGCTTCTCCCGGCGGAGCTCGTCGAGGCCCGCCTGGGTCATGAGAATCGTTTCGGTCATGTTCTTTCTCCTTGAGACTTCCGGATTATATCGCAGTGAAGAGAGGCGATGCGCTCACTTCGACTCCTGGATGGCGGGGTCCTCCTCGTAGGCGGCGAGCACCTCCTCGGCGCGCGCGAGCTCCTCCTCGCTCACGGGGGAAAGCTCCTTCCCGTCGAGGCTCGCCATCACGATGAGGGAGTCGGGATCCTCTTCCTTATAAAGGAAGTAGAACGTCTTCCCGCTTTCCTCCTCCACGTAATAGAAGTAGATCTTCCAAAGGTCCTCCGTCCCGTCCTCGCGGGTGATGACCATGTCGTTGTCCTTCGCTTCGATCATTCACTTTCCTCCCGTTCCTTGGCAGCCATGAAGTCCTCGAGGATGAGGGCGGCGGCGGCCCTGTCGATCCTCTGCCCCCTCTCCTTCCGGGCGACCCCATGCTCCCGCATGATCTCGTCCGCCGAGAGAGTGCTTAGCCTCTCGTCCTGGAAATATACGTGGATCCCAGGCCTTTCTTTCAATAACGCATCCTTAAAGCGCTCGCTCCGGAGGGTCCCCTCGCTCAAGGACCCGTCCATGTTGAGGGGGTAGCCGAGGACGACGTCCTCGATCTTCTCCTCGTCAAGGAGGGCGATCACCCTCTCCACGGCGAGCCGGTAGTGATGCTTCGGGAAGAGGGACTCCTCCCGCGCGTGCACGATCCCGACGACGTCGGAGACGGCGATCCCGAGGCTCCTCGTCCCGAGGTCGAGCCCGACGTAGCGCCTCAAAGGAGACGCTCCTTCAAGGAGTGGCACCACTCGGGGAAGCCCTCGACGGAGAGGATGGCTCCCGCCGCGCTTTCCTTGCGACCGCCGCCCTTGCCACCGAGAGTCTGGGCGAGATCCTTCATGAGGGAGCCTGCCTCGACCTTCTGGAGAGCCTTCCCACCGGCGAGGATGACGACAGGCTTCGCCCCCTCCTTCCCGCCGACGAGGACGAAGAGGTGGTCCGGCCTGTTGGCCTTCAGATGGTCGCCAAGCGAGAGGAGCTCCTCCCTGCTCGCGCCTTCCTGGAAGAGAAGAAGGACGTCGACGCCCCCGACGCGCTCGAGCTTCGAGGCCTGGCGGAGCGCCTCGCCCTTCCGGAGCTCCTCCTCGAGCGAGCGGGCGCGCTTCTTCGCCTCGCGGAGTCCCTCCTCCATCTGGCGGAGGGCCATAGGAAGCTCGCCTTCCTTGACGCCGAGCTCCCGGGAGATGCCCTGGACGATACGGCGGGAGGCGCTTAGCTCCTCGTAGGCGGGCACGCCCGCCTTCGCGGTGATGCGCCGGAGCCCCGAGCCGATCGCCTCCTCGGAGACGATGAGGAAGGGCATGAGCTCGGAGGCGTTCCTCACGTGGGTTCCCCCGCATAGCTCCTTGCTTTCCTCGCCGAAGGAGACGACGCGGACGGTGTCCCCGTACTTCCCCTCGAACTCCATCTCGGCGCCGCTCCCCCTCGCTTCCTCAAGGCTCATCACCTCGGTCTTCTCGGGAAGGGCGCGCTCAATCATGGAGGCGACCTTGCTCTCGACGGCGCGGATCTCCTCCTCGCTCAGCCGGCTCCCGTGGGTGAAGTCGAAGCGGAGGTAATCCGGGCCAACGAAGCTACCCTTCTGCTCCACGTGCTCCCCGAGGACCTCGGAAAGGGCGGCGTGGAGGAGGTGGGTGGCGCTATGGTGGCGCTCGATGGCCTTCCTCCTGCTCTCGTCGACATGGAGAAGAAGGGTGTCTCCTTCCTTCGCTTCCCCTTCCTTCACGAGGACATGATGGAGCGACTGCCCGCGGGGAGCGCTCCTCATCCCGCCCACCTCGAGGCGGACCCCTTTTCCCTCGATCCAGCCCGTGTCAGACACCTGGCCGCCCTTCTCGACATAGAAAGGCGTCCTGAGGAAGGCGATCTCCCCTTCCTCGCCCTCGGAAAGGAAAGAGACCCTCTTCCCGTCCTTGAAGATCCCGGTGATCTCGGAGGAAAGGGAAAGCTCTTCGTAGGAGAACTCCGAGGGAGCGGAGAAGGCCAGGAGGTCGGCGCTCTGGCTATGGAAGCTCTCGATCTCGCCCCGGGAGGAGCGCGCGAGCTCCTTCTGGCGCTCCATCAGCCTCTCGAAGCCCTCCATGTCGACGGAAATTCCCTTCTCCTCGGCGATTTCCTTGGTCAGGCTCGCGGGGAAGCCATAGGTGTCATAGAGGCGGAACACCGTCTCCCCGTCGAGAGGCTCGCCCTTATCGAGGATCGCGGAGAGCATCTCCTCCCCCGCAAGGAGGGTGCGGAGGAAGCGCTCCTCCTCCTTCCGGACGCTTTCCCTGACCTTGGGGAGCTCGGTCCTGAGGTTCGGATAGAAATCGCCGTACTCCCTGGCGACCACGTCCATCAGAAGGTGGACGAAGGGCCTCTCGAGCCCGAGCTTCCGTCCATGGCGCATCGCCCGGCGGATGAGCCGGCGGAGGACGTAGCCCCGCCCTTCGTTGGAGAAGCTCGCCCCGTCGGAAAGGGCGAAGGCGAGGCAGCGCGCGTGGTCGGCGATCACGCGGAAGGGAAGGTGGGTCCTCTCCTCATATTTCTTTCCCGAGATCCTTTCAACCTCATGGATGATCGGGAGGAAGAGGTCGGTCTCGAAGTTCGTCTCCGCCCCTTGGAGAATGCAGGCGATCCTCTCCAGGCCGGCGCCGGTGTCGATGTTCTTGCTCGGGAGCTCCTTGTACTCGCTCCTTGGAACGCCGTTGACCGCGTTATATTGGCTGAAGACGATGCCCCATATCTCGATGTAGCGGTCGTTCTCCTCCTCGTTTTGGAGCATCTCGACCCCCTTGCCCTCGGGATCGTAGGCTTCCCCACGGTCGTAGAACACCTCGGTGTTCGGCCCGCAGGGGCCCTCGCCGATCTGCCAGAAGTTCCCTTCCAGGGGGATGAGATGGCTTTCCTGGATCCCCTGCGCCTTCCAGAGTTCGAAAGCTTCCTTGTCCGCGGGGTTATACGTGCAGTAGAGCCTCCGGGGGTCCATCCCGAAGCCCTTCTCCTCGTCCGTGAGGATCTCGTAGGCCCAGGCGATGACCTCCTTCCGGAAGTAGTCGCCGATGGAGAAGTTCCCCAGCATCTCGAAGACGGTGTGGTGCCTCGCCGTGTGGCCTACGTTATCGATGTCGTTCGTGCGGATGGACTTCTGGACGTTCACGATCCTCCGGCAAGGAGGGACCTCGGTCCCGTCGAAGTACTTCTTGAGCCCGGTGACCCCGGCGTTCACCCAAAGGAGCGACTTGTCGCCCTGGGGGATGAGGCTCACCCCGGGGATATAGCGATGGCCCTTGCTTTCGAAGAAGCGGATCCAGCGGTCGCGGATCTCCCGTCCGGACAGTTTTTCCATAATGACCTCCCAGGGCAGAAAAAAGGCCCCTCACGAAGGAACGCCCCGAGAGGGCGCGGTACCATCCTTCTTCGCCAAGAGGCGCGCTTGATTCCCCGTTAACGCCGGGAACGGCGGCATTGCCCGCGTGACGCCGGGGTGGCTCGCCCGAGGGCTTCTTCCCGGCCGCGCGTAGTATAGCGTGCGCGTGAGAGGTTTAGGGAAGAAACTAGCTGGCCTTCCCTTTCGCGAAGGAAAGGGAGAGCCCCTCTCCCTGGAACTCATGGACCGGATGATCCGTCGAAGGATAGAAGAGCGAGCTCATCCAGGTCCGCCCTCCCCCAAGGACGACCTCGACGACCGAATGGTCGACGAAGACGCGGATTTCCTCCCTTGGGAGCGCCTTAGCCTCACGAACCCCGGGATAGACGAGGTTCAATCCGGCGCGGACATGCTCCGAATCGTGGGCGTCCATCCGGAGGATTCCCGAGGAAGCCTCATAGGAAAGGCGGAGCCCGTCCTTCTCCCCGCCCAAGAGCCTCGCTTCGAAGGAAACGTCGGAAGAAAGGGAGAACATCGAGACGGCGGCATCCTCAAATCTCAGGAAATCCTTTTCGAAACGCGCTTCTTTTTCAAAATATCCAAGCAAAGAAGGCTCCCATTCCTGGAAAAGGGCACCGTCTTTCAAAGAAACCTTCCGGACCAGCCCCATCGTCCCGATGAAACCCTCCTCCTTGCTCGGAATCCTCCCAAGGTCCTTGTCCCAGAGGGAAAGCCAGGCGGCGAGGTGGGCGCTCTTCCCCTCCTGTAGGGGCTGCGCGGCGTAGTAGTCGTATCCGCGATCGAGAAGGGCGAGCCCCCCCTCCGGGACGAAACGCATCCCCTCCTCGAGCCTACCGACGAGATAGCAGGAAGGATGGGGGCCCCACTCCTTCTCGTCGAGCCCCATGGGCGAGAGGACGAGGATCGCCTTGCTTTCGAGGAAGAAGATTCCCGGGCATTCGATCATGTGGCTTCCAGGGAGACGGAAGAAGGTATCCATGAAGGAAAGGGAAGTCCCCTCCCTCCGGTAGAGGAGTATCCCTCCCGTCCCGTCGGAAAGCCTAGCGCCGACGAGGACGAAGTCCTTGTTCCCGTAAGAGAAGGCGAAGGGGTCGCGGAAAAACTCCGTTGGGATTCCCTCAGGTTCCTTGAGAAGGCCGAGGGAGGGATCCATCCGGAAAAGGCCGTCGCCGGAACGGATGGCGATGGCCTGCCGTTCCCCGTCCCTGCTGCAGGCGGTGTAAAGGAGATGGGTCCTTCCCTCGTGCTCGAAGGCGGACCCGCTCCAGCAGCCGCCCCAAAGAGGTTCCTTCCCGACGCCCTCTTCGGGCATCGTGGGGACGAGGGACGTCCCCTTGTCCTCGAAACGGACAAGGTCCTCGCTCTCCGCAAGCGCCCAGTCGATGAGGACTTCGCCCTCGAGGGCGTCGTGATGCTGGTAGAAAAGGCGGTAGCCCCCTCCAGGACGTAGGGAAAAGCCGTTCGGGTCGTTCATCCAGCCTTTCGTAGGCGCAAGATGGATCTCAGGGCGGTAGCGTGCCATATGTTCTCCTAGCGGTAGGTCGGGACCGCTTCCCTTGGCCCAAGGCCATAGCCGGTCCCGTCGAAGGGATCGCTCCATCCTCCCAGGTAGTTATAGAACTCGGAGAAGGAGTCGTAGTGGTCCTCGGTCTGGTAGACGACGGGGTCCGCCCCGTAGTCCTCGATCCCGTCCACGACGATCACGAGGCGCCCTACCCCGCGGTTCCCCTGAGGACGGTAGCTCCCGTCAACGTCGATGTCGAGCTCTAGGTAGGTGCCGCGGGACTTATTGAAGTCGCCCAGGGCCTCCGTATAGGAGTTGGGCCCGTCGTAGTCCCCGAGCCGGAAGCTTTGCATGTAGCGTCCTTCCGAGCCGTAGGCCTGGGCGAGTCTCTTCTCCCAGAAGTAGTTCGCGGGCGCCTCACCGAAGGCGAGGTAGTAGAGGGCGACCTCCTGGAAGTCCACGTAACTCTCCCCTTTTTCCAGGGTGATCTCGTAGGTTCTCACAAGCGCCCCATCCTCGACGGAGTAGGAATAGATGTCAGCGCTCCTCCCGTCCTCCGAGACCTGGGGGGCGACCCGGAAAGGGACGTCCTCGTACGTCTCGGCGATCGAAGAGGAGAGCGACTCCCCTCCCGCGGAAGAAGAGGAAGAGAGGGAGGACGAGACAGAGGAGGGATTCTCTACGCACGCGCATAGAAGTGGCGCGAGAAGAAGGATGCCGAACGCTTTCTTTCTCATGTCAGTCTCCGAAGACGAGCTCCGCGGCATTGGGGTTGTCCACGTACGGATTGCGGTTCCCCTGGGTCTCGTAGACCGCATCGTTCCGGTCGATCTCCTTCTGGGAGATGGGATCCATCTCCGCCCACTCCAGGAACATCTCCCTGCTCCAGGAGTTGAGCCCGAGCCCGGAATTGCTGAGGTTGGTGCTCCCGGTCTCCCAACTCGACCTCGTGGAGGCGTAGCAGGTCACGAAATAGAAGTAGATGCGGGCGAAGTCCCCCTTGTACTCGTCGACGGGCTCGAAGACGGTGCCGCTAAAGCCGGGATAGGAGGACTTCCCGAGCTTCGAGCCGTTCCCGCTCGTGTAGGTGGCGCTTCCCACTTCTCCCAGGGGATTGTTGCCTCTCTTGTTGTTCACCCATCCGTCCGTAGGGACGATGTGGTGGAGGTCCGTGTTCATCGGGCTCTTGTCGCCGAACCAGCTCTTGGGGACGGAGTGCTCCCTGTTGTAGCAGTCCCCTTCCTTCTTGTAGTTCCCGCACTGCTTCTGCCCGGGCTTCCAATGGATGTCGCTATACATGTCCCAGAGAGTCCCGTCCTCGCGGACGTCGGTCGTGCGGTAGGCCGACCAAAGGGAGCTGTAGGAAAGCGTGTCGTGCGGCCGGATCGCGTCGGTGAGGTCCTTCATGAGGTCGCTTCCCACTTTCGTCCAATCCACGTCCTCGTAGTAGCGCTCCACCTCCGTGTCCCAGTCGGGAAGATCGCCTTCCCCGCCTTCCTCCAAGGAGGAAGAGGAGGAGGAATCCGCTCCCATCCCATCCGAGGAAGAGCTCCCCTCGGCGGAAGAGGAAGAACCGACGGTCCCGTCCGAGGAGGATTCCTCGACGCAGGAGGAAAGGGCGATGCCGCCGAGCGCGCTTGCTCCTACGAGAAGCAGGGAGAGGAAAAACGTTCGTGTCTTCATTTGCCCGGATTATCCGCCCGTCTTCCCGGAAGGACAATCGGAAACAAGGCTAGGCGCCGAAGACGAGGGAAACCGCCTCGGGATAGTCGACGAAGGGATTCCGGTTCCCCTGGACGCGATGAATCGCCTCGTTCCGGTCGATCTCCTTCTGGGAGACGGGATCCATCTCCGCCCACTCGAGGAACATGTCGAGCGACCAGGGCTTCAGGCGGAATTCCTCGGTCGGGTCGATGTTTTGCTCGGTCCCGTCCTGCCAGTTCGTGGCATCGTCCCGGTAGCAGGTGACGAAGTAGAAGTAGACGCGGGCGAGGTCGCCCTTGTATTCGTCGATCGGCTCGAAGACGGTGCCGGTATAGCCGGGGTAGGAGGACTTCCCGAGCTTCGAGCCGTTCCCGCTCGTGTAGGTGGCGGAGCCGACCTCGCCCAAGGGATTGTTGCTCCTCCTGCTGTTCACGTAGCTGTCCGTCGGGAAAAGGTGGTGGAGGTCCGTGTAGGTGGGATGGCTTTCCCGGGAGCCGAACCAGCTCTTGGGGACGGAGTGCTCCCGGTTGTAATACTGGCCTTCCGCGCTGGCGCCCCCGGTGCCTTGCTGATGGTCCTTTGTCCAGCGGTTGTCGCTATAGATGTCGATGAGCCTGCCGTCCTCGTCCGCGTCGACCTCGTAGAAGGCGTCCCAAAGCTTCGCGTACGACAATTTCGTGTGGGGGTTGATGAGGTAGGAGAGCTCGTCCATCAAGTCCACCCCTTTGAGAGTCCAGTCGATATCCTTGTAATAAGCAGGCAAACCATCGGGAATCGAGGTATCAATCGAGGTGTCCGGCCTGGAAGAGGAGGTCGAGGAGGAGCTCTCCGTCCCGGCGGAGGAACCTTCCCCGTAGTGGGCGATGACGACCTTGCATAGACAGATTCTCTTGCCCTTCACGTTAGACAAAGAGATCGATTCGGTCGAAACGCCATCCAGTCCTCCGAGGTCGGAGAAGACATATCCTGGGTCAGTGGAGTCGTCCGAGATGGACGGTGCGACGGTGGATGTGACAGCCAGAGTATCTCCTCGCCCTTGGTCCGTCTCGAGAGTAAGGGAGCCAGAACTGTCGTATAGGTAGCAAAGCACCTTGATTTCTTCGATGAGGAGGGGCTCGGAGAAGTTGATCGTAAGGGAACCGGCTGCGCTGCCGCTTCCCAAGCGGACTGCGTCGCCCTCCGCTCCCCAGAAGGCTTTGGTCGCCTCCACCGAAACGTCACCGATGTTGGTAACAGGGATGACCTTCCCCGAAAAACCATCGGATTCCGTGTATTTTCCCGTCCCGAACGTTATGTCCGCGCATAGCCTTGCGGGTTCCATCCTCGCGCCAATGGCAAGGGCGTTCCCCAAGGAAGGCGCAACCGCGAGCCCGAGGGCCAAGGACCCAAGGAGGGCGATCCCTGCGAACAAAAGATAACGTCTCTTCATGGACGGATTATCAAGGAGGGGAAGGAAGAGGGCAAGGGCTAGCGCCAGGCCTCGGGCATCGTCCGGTTCTCGAGGAACCACTCGCTGTCCTTGAGAGGAAGCTCGCTCCCGGTGAAAGAGAAGGATTCCTTCCCCGCGGAGTCATAGGATGCGACGACCGTCCCGTTCATGGGTTCGAAATGCGAAGCATCCTCCCAGTCCCCCTGCTGGGTCACGTAGACCCTTTCGGTGTAAGGGGCGAGGCGGTCGATCGTCTCCTGGGCCGGGAAGGAATGCTCGGGAGTCGAGGCGTACTCGTCGTTCCCTGCGGTGCATTCGAAGACGATCGCATCGGGGCTCGTCGCCTTTAGAAGTTCCTCTCCGTTCGCGGTGTATGACCCGTGGTGACCGCCCTTATAGAGAACGACGTTCTCGGGAAGGTCGTTCTGGGTCACGAGGGAGTGCTCGCTCCATTCCTCCGAGTCCCCCGTGAAGAGCATCGCCTTCTCCCCCTGGCGGAAGAGGAGGGAGACGGAGAAGTCGTTCTCCTCGCTGAAGGAGCCGCCCATCTCGGGGAAGTCCTTCTTGAAGTCGCTCTTGTCATGGTCGTAGAAGTAGTTGTAGAGGACTTCCATCGTAAGCCCCTGCCCTAGCTCATAGACCTTCTTCGCCCCGGCTTCCTCCTTCACGCACTGGAGGGCAGTGTAGTGGGTCGCCCCCTCCTCGACCGCATGCTCCACGGCAATCTTGTAGTTCTTGTAGATGTTCGTGGTCGCGTCGGTGAGGGGGAAGTCGATCAAGGTATCCACCTTGTACTGGTAGAGGATCCCCGTGCGGCCTCCAGGGAGGGAGTCGTCGGCGTTCCCGACGAATCCTGCTATATGGTCCTGGTGGGCGTGGGTCGCGATCACGTATTCGAGCTTGCCGTCTTCGACATGCTGGCTGAGGTATTCATCGATGACGACTGCGGAAGCCTGCCGCGCCCCGGCGTCGATGAGGATGTCGTTCTCGCCCGCCTTGATGTAGGTGCAATCGCCCGTATAGCGGATCTTGAGGTCAAGGAAATGGAAGGAGATAGGGTCGTAGCCACCCTCAGGAAGACTTCCTGAGGACTGGCTCGAGGAAATCTCGCTGGAGGAGCTGTCCGAGGATGAGCCGGCGAGACGGTCCTTCAAAACGAATTCGTAGGCGCAGTAGCCGACTAAGGCGAGGATGAGGACGATAAGGAGGGAGACGAGGAATCCAACGAGTTTCTTCTTAGAGGGTTTCTTACGCTTTGCCATGATTAAAGAGTAGCGCAATTTTCGAGCATTTCACTAAGGAATTGCAGGGTTTAGGAAATAAGTTTCCCTTTTCTCCAGACCTTATCGATGATGCCTCCCCCAAGGAGCACTCCATCCCGATTGTATATTGCGGCCCACTGCCCCGGGGTGGCGGCCTTGACCGGTCCGAGATGGTGGAGCCTCGCCCTTCCCTCTCCCCTGGCGGAGAAAAGGCAAGGCACCCCTTCCATCCTATAGCGGAACCGCGCGACTACCTCCCTCTCCTTTTCCGGCAAAGGACCGATCCAGTTGAGGGACTCGATCTCCGACTCATCGCTCAAGAGCCTCTCGTCGCCCTCGCCCTGAGCGACATAGAGGATGTTTTCCTTCACGTCCTTCCGGTAGACGTACCAGCGCCCCTCCCCGCGGCCGCTGACGCCGCCGATCCCGAGGCCCTTTCGCTGGCCTAGGGTATAGAAAAGGACTCCTTCGTGCATCCCGATGGCCTCGCCGGTGTCCCCGTCGACGATCTTGCCGGGATTGGCTGGAAGATAGTTCTCAAGGAACGGGCGGAAGTTCCTTTCTCCGATGAAGCAGATCCCCGTGGAGCCATGCTTGTCGGCGCACTCGCTAAGGCCAAGCGACCTCGCGAGCTCCCTTGCCTCCGTCTTGAGGATCCCTTCCATCGGGAAAAGGCACGGGGCGATCTGGCATTCCTTCAGATCGGCGAGGAAATAGGTCTGGTCCTTGTCCTTGTCCTTCGGGACGGCGACATGGGCAAGCCCGTCAAGGACGGCCTTCCGCGCATAGTGGCCCATCGCGATCCTTTCGAAGCCATGCTCCTTCGCGTAGTCCAGGAACGGCCCGAACTTGATCTTGCTGTTGCAAAGGATGTCGGGGTTCGGGGTCCTTCCTCTCTTGTATTCCTCAAGGAAAAGGGAGAACACCTCGTCCCAGTACTCCTTCACGAAGTCAATGCGGGCGAGGGGAATCCCGATCTTCCGCGCAAGGGAAAGAGCGTCCTGGTAGTCCTTCTCCTGCGGGCACTGGGAGTCGCCGGCGGTCGGGTTCCCGAGATAGTCGTTATTAAGGAGCGCGTCCCAGTTCCGCATGAAGGCGCCGGTCACTTCGTGCCCTTCCTTCTTGAGAAGATAGGCGGAAATCGCGGAGTCCACCCCGCCTGAGAAACCGAGGAGGACCTTCATCGCTTCCCTCCGAAAAGTTCCTCGGAATCGAGGACGAGGGTGAAGGGCCCGTCGTTGAGCGAGCTGACTTCCATGTCGGCGCCGAAGCGACCTTCCTGGAGGCTGGGAAAATACGACCGGAGCGCATCGTTGAAGCGAAGGTAGAGCCGCTCCGCCTCATGGGGATCCATCGCCTTGAAGAAGGAAGGGCGGTTCCCTCCGGTCAAATCCCCGTACAGGGTGAACTGGCTGATGGAAAGGACGTTCCCGCGGACGGAATCGATGGAAAGGTTCGTCTTCCCGCCTTCGTCCTCGAAGATCCGGAGCTTATGGATCTTCTCCGCCATGCGGGAGACGGTTTGCTCCGTGTCCCCCGGGGCAAAGCCCGAGAGGAGGAGATAGCCCTGCCCGATCGCGCCGACGACTTCCCCGGCAATCGAGACCGAGGCGGAACGGACCCTCGTGAGGACGACCTTCATGAGGCGATGTAGCCGGCGACGACGTCCGGCGCCTTCTGCGGCTCGTCGGAAATCTCATAGGCCGCCCTGGACTCAAGGGCTGAACGTTCCAGGAGAGACTCATCCTCCGCGTTCGTATGGAGTTCGAGGAGAACCTCGCCCTCCTTCACGGTGTCGCCCACCTTTTTCCTAAGCAAAATCCCCGCGGAATGATCGATTACGTCATCCATCTTCGCCCTTCCGGCACCCAGCCGCATCGCGACGAGCCCGACCTCAAGGCTATCGATATGGGAGACGTGGCCGTCCCTTGTCGCCATGACTGGGATGATTTTCTTCGCGAGAGGGAAGCGCGATAGGTCGTCCACGTAGGAAACGTCCCCTCCTTGGGCGAGGACCATCTCGCGAAGCTTCCGGAAACCGCTCCCGTCCTCGATGGCCTGGAGGATCCGCCTCTCGCCTTCCTCCTCGCTTTTGACGATCCCGGCCTGGAGAAGCATGATCCCCCCGGCCTTCCGGAGCAGCTCCATGAAATCGCGAGGACCCCTCCCATGTAGCGATTCCACCGCCTCTTTTACTTCCAAGGAATTCCCGACGGCGAGCCCCAAGGGCTCCTCCATCCCCGTGAGGATGGCCCTCGTGTCCCTCTTGAGCCCGTTCCCGATCCTGACCATGAGGCGGGCGAGCTCCTCAGCCTTCCCATAGGTCTTCATGAAGGCGCCACGCCCGTACTTGACGTCGAGGAGGATGGTCTTCGCTCCGGCGGCGAGCTTCTTGCTCATGATCGACGAGGCGATGAGGGGGATGGACTCCACGGTCCCGGTGACGTCCCTGAGCGCGTAGAGCTTCTTGTCCGCAGGATCGACCGCGCTCGTCTGGCCGATGATGGCGAGCCCGATGCGGTTCACCTGGGCGACGAACTCCTCGATCGTAAGCCCCACGCGGAAGCCGGGAATCGACTCCAGCTTGTCAAGGGTGCCCCCCGTATGGCCGAGTCCCCTCCCGGACATCTTCGCGAGCTTCGCGCCGCAGGCGGCGACGAGCGGGCCGAGGGCGATCGAGGTCTTATCCCCCACCCCGCCGGTCGAATGCTTGTCAACGGTGATGCCTTCGATCGAGGAAAGGTCGATCGTGTCGCCGCTATGCTCCATCCGCTCGGTGAGGATCCTCGTCTCCTCCTCGTCCATCCCGCGGAAGAGGATCGCCATGAGGAGGGCGCTCGCCTGGTAGTCGGGAATCTCCCCGGAGACCAGGCCCTGCACGAAAAAGCCGATCTCCTCGCCGGAAAGACGTCCCCCGTCCCTCTTCTTCTCGATGATGTCGACCATCCTCATAGAACGCTCCCCCGATTAATTTTTCCTTGACTTCAAGTATAATCGCCCTATGAGCCAAGCGTCAGCACCCTCCGGCTTCTGGGACTCCCTACGGAAGCATCTTCCCGAAGAGGAGGTAGCCCCACTCCGGGCAAGCGTCGAGGAGGGCGAGAGGACCTACGCCCTCATCCTGAACACGAAGAAGATGGGCGACGGGGATTTCCTCGCCCGTTTCCCCAAGGTCGTCCCCCACCCGGACGTCCCCCACGCCTTCCTTTACAGGAAGTCCGACTACGAGTTCGGGAAGAGCATCCTTTACGATGCCGGGGTCTATTCGATCGAGGATGCCGCGGCGATGATGCCCGCCTATTTCCTCGCCCCCAGGGCCGAGGAGGTCGTCTACGACATGTGCGCCGCCCCCGGAGGGAAGGCCCTTGCCTCCTCCCTCCTCATGGAGGACAAGGGCGTGCTCGTCGCCAACGACGTCAGCTTCCCTCGCGCCCATAGCCTTTCCCAGAACGTCGAGAGGATGGGCCGCGGGAACATGGTGGTCACCTCCAACGACGTCTCCTTCAACCACGAGTCCTACCCCGAGTGCTTCGACAAGATCCTCGTCGACGCTCCCTGCAGCGGCTCGGCGATGTTCCGGAAGGACCCCGAGGTCCTCGCCGACTGGAGCGAGCGCAAGGTCATGGTGAACCACGCCCGCCAGGTCGAGCTCCTCAGCTACGCCTACGAGATGCTGAAGCCCGGCGGACGGATCGCCTACAGCACCTGCTCCTTCTCCTATGAGGAGAACGAGGGCACCATCCTCGAGTTCCTCCGCACGAGAAGGGAGGCACGGCTCGTCCCCCTCCCGGAAGGAGAGAGATTCTTCCACCCCGCGGACGTCCCCGAGGCCGTCTATCTCTTCCCCCACCGCTACCAGGGAGAAGGCCAGTTCGTCTGCCTCATCGAGAAGCCCGGGGAGCTCGTCCCCACCCCGAGGTCGGTCATCGAGCTCGCCCCCTACTCGAAGTACCGGGACTTCGTCCGCCACTACGGTCTCGAGGGACGGAGCAACGAGTTCCACCGCGAGAAGTTCTATTCCTTGGAAAGGTCCTTCGACGTCAGCCACATGAACCTGCTCCGCTACGGGGTGAAGCTCCTCGAGATGCGCTCGAGCCAGATCTACATCCCCGACCATCATTTGGCCGCCTACCTCGGGCCGGAACATTCCATCCCCGTCGGGAAGGAGGAGGCCAAGTGCTACATCCAGGGGCTCACCTTCCCCCTCCACAGGATGGACGGATTCGCGATCATCAGCTACATGGGGCTGAACCTCGGGTTCGTCAAGGTCGTGAAGGGAGTCGCGAAGAACCACTACCCCAAGGGCCTCCGCCGTCCCGAATGGGATCCGGAGCTCGACATCGCGAAGTAGAAGGCAAGAAAAAGAGGCGGTTCCTGCAAGGTTCCGCCTCTTTTACTTCGCTCTAGCGAACCTTCGCCCCGCCTCGCCAGGGAAGCTTGTGGAGCCCCCTGGTCACGTAGTCCTCGTTCTCCTCGTGGATGCGGGCGACCCCTTCCTGGACGACCTTCTCCGCATGCTCGGCGATCTCAACGGTAGTCTTCCCTTCCTTGGCGGCATCCTCCATCGACATCCTCTCGAGGAAGCGCACACCGATCGGGTAGCGGCTCCAGCTAGTGAAGGAAAGGAGGCGCTCCTCGCCCTCCATCGCCAGGAGGAGGACGTCCCTCTTCGCACTGAGCGCCGCCTTGAAGGAGCCGGGGTGGAAGGGAAGGACGGGGCCCTCGAGATCCTTCCTCCTCGTCCCCTCGGGGAAGATGCCCCAGGCCGCCTCGTCCTTCTCAAGGCCCTTCCTGAGCTCGAGGACGACGCGGACGGAGCCCTTGAGATCCTCGCGGTCGAGCGAAAGCCCGCCCAGGGCGCGGAGGATCGGGCTGACGAGGGGGTAGGACATGACCTCCTTCTTCGCGACGAAGCTGAGGGGCCTCTCGGACAGGAAGATGAGGATGACCGGGTCGAGGAGCGAGACGTGGTCGGAGACGAGGAGGAAGCTCCGCTCCCCTTCGAGCATCCTGCGGAAGAGCTCGCGCCCCTCGATATGGAAGTCGGGATGGAGGAGGCGGATGAGCCGGAGGACGAGCCGCCGGATCCTCCTGTAGCGGACTTCGAGGGGCGTCCGTTCCGGATGGCGGGCGTACCAGACGAAGCGCGGCCATTCCAGGAGGAGCATCGGGACGATCCCGAAGATGAGGCGAAGGTACTTCAGCATGCCGCCATTATAGCGAGGGCGAGGGCTCCTCTTTCCTAGGGCGATGCATTTCGTCGATCTCGGCGACGATGATGAGCCCGTGGCGCTCGTCCATCTCGATCCGGCCCTTGAGGGCGATGAAGGAGCCGGCCGGAGCGCTCATGAATCGTCCCCTCGGCCCATAGAGCCCGCGACAGGGGATCTTGTCCGTCAGGAACTTGCCCGTAGGGCCTGGAATGACCCGGTCCACCTCGACGTAGCGGACCTTGTCGTCGAGCTTCTCGCCGAGCCGGCCCGTGAGAAAAACGCTGGAGAGCATCCTCTCCTCCTTTCCGGGGCCCGCGGGCCCTCTAGCGGCCTTGGCCGCCCTTCCTGGTGGATCTCTTCTTCAGCCCGGCGGCGACGAGGGACTCCCCCGGCACTTGGAGGCGCCTGGCCTTGAAGCCGGCGTCCATCACCATCCCCGTCCGGTCGAGGACGAGGACACGGTCCTCCTGGTACTCGTGGACGAGCCCTTCCCGCGCGGGATTGAAGAAGAGGTCCAGCTCCTCCCAGTCGCCGAGCCCTTCCCCCGTAAGATGGACCACGAGCGCCGCCCCGCGGTCCTCGAAGGAAACCTTGGGAGCGATCTTCCCGGGCTCCACCTCGCGGAAGGCGGGGATCCTCTTGCGGAAGGCGATGAGGGAGCGGCAGTAAGAATACATCTCCTTCCGCTCGTCGAGGAGGCGATATGGCATCTGGTTGTAGATGTCCGGCGAATTGTATGTGTTCGGCTTCCCGAACTTCGTGAGCCCGAGCTCCTGGCCCATGTGGAGGAAGGGCATCCCGAAGGAGAGGAGGACGAAGGCGACGCCTAGTTTCGCGAGGTCGAGCTTCTCCTTCGCGGAAAGGTCGCCTCTTGCGTCCGATAGCCAGTCGAAGAACGTCTTGTCGTCGTGGCACTCGATGTAGTTCACCGACTGCCCGGCGTCGAGGAACTTCGGCCCGATCCAGGAGTAGGGCGAGGAGGAGCCGAGGTAGACGTACTTGACCTGGTCCTTCACCCCCATGTCGCAGGCGAGGAACTTTTTCACGTTCTCGCGGAAGTAGTCGTTGAAGAAGCCGAAGCCAGGGAGAAGGCGGTAGTTGTCCATGTGGCCGAGGGGCTCCTTGCACTCCCCTCCCATGTTCCAGCCCTCGCCGTAGACGAGGAAGGAGGGGTCCTTGCTCTTCCCGTAGCGCTCGATCGCCCGGAGCGTCTCGCAGTCGATGATCCCCATGAGGTCGAAACGAAACCCGTTCACCCCATAGAAGTCGATCCAGCGCTTCGCCGAGTCGACGATAAGCTTCCGCGCCATCGGGCGCTCGGAGGCGACGTCATCCCCGCAGTAGGAGGTGTTGGCCATCCTCCCGTCCCTCCGCCGCCGGAAGTAGTAGTTGGGGACGATTTTCTCGAAGGAGCTCCTCTGGTACTCGTAGACGTGGTTATAGACCGCGTCCATGACGACGCGGATCCCCGCCTCATGGAGGGCGTGGATCATCGCCCGGCACTCGCGGATGCGAGAAAGGGGGTCCTCCACGTCCGAGCAGAAGCTGCCGTCGGGGACGAAGTACTGCTTCGGGTCGTAGCCCCAGTTATAGGAGGCCAGGGGATGGCGCTCGTCGACGGTGGAGAAGTCATAGAAAGGAAGGATCTGGACGTGGGTGACACCCAGTCCCCTAAGGTAGTCGAAGCCCGCGGGGTTCCCACCCGGGGTCTTCCGCCCCTCCTCGACGAAGCCGAGGTACTGGGCCTTCCGGAAGATGTCGCTCTCCTTGTTGACGGTGAGGTCCCTGATCGAGGTCTCGTAGACGATGGCGCTCCCGGGCCCTTCCATCTGGGGAAGGTCCTTCCCGGACATGTCGAGGGAGGGGAGGGCGCCTTCGTCAAGGACGATCGAGCACTCGCCGTTCGGCCCCGAGGCCTTCGCATAGGGGTCGATGGACTCGCTCTCGACCTCGCTGTTGGTGACGACGAAGAGATAGCTTGCCAGCGCGTAGTCCCCTTTGAGGCGGATGCGCCAGACCCCGCGCTCGCCCCGTTCCATCGGGCGGTAGTGCCACCTTCCGGTCTGGTTGTCCCTCCTTTTCACCTTGAGGGTGACCGCGCTTGCCAAGGGGGCCCAGAGCGCCCAGTCGGTATGCTCGGGGCGGTAGGTGGCGCCGAGGTCGTTCCCCGGGTAGTAGTAGCGCTGGTCGAAGTCGGGGAAGGAGGTCGCCTCGCTCACGTCGAGAGGAACGGTCGGGTAGTTGTAGATCGAAAGCGCGTAGCTATGCCCGAGCTCCAGGGGCTCCTTCAGGTGGTAGTCGGCGATGAGGACGTTCGAGGTGCTGTTCACCCTGCTCGCCCGGAGGGGGACGTAGGCGTTCTTGTCGACGAGGAGGAGCGCCTCGAAAGGCTCGTAGGCAAGCGAACTGAAGAGGACGAGGCGGATTAGGTCGGGCTCGACGAGCCTGGCAGAGAGGAAAGTGTCTTTCATGGGATGATCACTACGGCGATCGCGTAGCCTCCGTCATGGGCGATCGATACCTCGTGGCGCGTTCCCTTCACGAGGAGGTAGGGCCTCCCCCCTTCCTCGTGGAGCACCTGGATTTCCTTGAGGGCGAGGGACCCGAGCCCCTCCCCCGTCGCCTTGAGGTAGGCCTCCTTGGCCGCCCAGAGCCCGGCGAGGAACTCCGGGGAGCCGCCACGGGAATCATAGTCGGCGCGCTCATTTTCGGCGAGGATCTCCTCGAGGAAGCGCCGGGAAGGCGCCTTGAGGCGCTGGATCTCGACGATGTCCGTCCCGACCCTCACGAAGTCTCCTCCGGGGCAGGTGCCCCCTCGAGCTCCTCCAAAGAATGGATGAGCACCTTGCTCCCCTTGGAGGAGGTGGCGTTCTGCCCGAGCTCGGCGACGATTCCCTCCTTCTTCAGGCGGTCCATGATCGAGCCGGCCTTGGGGAAGCCGAGGCCGTAGTTCCTCCTGAGCCAGGAGACGGAGCAGTAGTCGAGCGCCATCACGGAGCGGCGGATCTCCTGGTAGAGGTCCTCGTCCCCCATCCCAGGCGCAGGACGGGGGTGCTTGGGCTCGGGGCTAGGCTGGAGGCCCGTAGCCCCGGAGGCGTCCTCCCCTCCCTCGTCGAGATGGAGGAAGCGCGGGTCGTAGTCCGGGCCCATCTGCCCGCGGATGAAGTCGCAGACCGCCTTGATCTCGCGGTTGCTGACGTAGCACCCCTGGGCGCGGACGAGCCCGGTGCGCGAGAGCTCGGTGCAGCTGACGAGCATGTCGCCCTTGCCGATGAGGTTCTCGGCGCCCCCCTGGTCGAGGATGGTTCCGGAGTCGACGGAGCTCGTGACGGCGAGGGCGACGCGGACGAGGAGGTTCGCCTTGATGGTGCCGGTGATAACGTTGACCGAAGGGCGCTGGGTGGCGACGACCAGGTTGATCCCCGCCGCCCTGGCCTTCTGGGCGAGGGTGAGGAGGGGCGCCCCGATGTCCTTGCAGGAGTCGGAAAGGTCCGCGTACTCGTCGATGATGCAGACGATCTCGGGAAGGGGCTCCACCCCGTGCTCCTCGGCGTAGTCCTCGTTGAACTCGCTGATCTTGCTCACCTCGGCGAGGGAAAGGAGGTCGTAGCGCCGGTTCATCTCCTCGATGAGGCGCTCGAGGCACGCCTTCGCCTGGTGGGCGTCCGTGATGATCGGGCAAAGGAGATGGGGGATGTCGCGGTACTTGCTCATCTCCACCTGCTTCGGGTCGATGATGACGAGCTTCAGGTCCTCCGGCCTGTTGCGGATGATGAGCGACATGATGAGCCCGTGCATGAAGATCGACTTCCCGGAGCCCGAGGTGCCGGCGACGAGCATGTGG
Organism: uncultured Bacillota bacterium; assembly: GCA_949289845.1. Classification (GTDB taxonomy): domain Bacteria; phylum Bacillota_I; class Bacilli_A; order RFN20; family CAG-826; genus UBA4951. The sequence continues at coordinate 317,288 of CASEPN010000001.1, read as the reverse complement.
GGGAACTCGGCGAGATTCCCGTTCAGGCACTTCCCCGAGATGGACTTCCCGAAGGGAATGGAGAAGGGCCGCTTCTCGCGCGGGGGCATCGCCTCGATCATCTCGCGGAGCCCGACGGTCGTCGTCTCTTCGTTGGCGATCTCGAGACCGGAGTAGGAAGAACCCATGACGATGGGCTCGTAGCGCGTCGCCACCCCTCCCAGGCGCACCGAGAGGTCGGCGATGTAGCGCCCGATCGTGGAAACGGAGACGTTTCGCTCGGTCTGGATGTCGTAGCGCGTGACGGAGGGTCCGATGGTGTAGCTCGCGATCGAGGCGCCGACGTTCAAGTCGCGGAAGGCCTGGTCGATCGCCTCCTTCCTCGCCTCGCACTCGGCGATGAGGGCCTCGCTCTTCTCCTCGTTCCCGTAGGTCTTCAGAAGGTCGAGGGAAGGAAGCTCGTAGGGGGGCCTTTCCTTCCTCCGCGGCTGGTGGAGCTTCGCCAAAGCAATCTCCTCGGGCGTCAGGGCCGGCCCGAGGATCGGGACCTCGGGAGGGGCGGGGGGCTCGGGCGTCGGAGCGGGAACCTCTCCCCCGAACCCGGCGGGACGGACGGAAGAAGGCTCCTCTTCCAAACGGGAGATGCCGGGGAAAACTGGCGCATCAAGCCCGGAATCCATCGAAATCCCCGCGGTTCCCTTTTCTCCCGCCGGCTTTTCTGGTTCAGGAGGAAGGGAGGGGGAAGGAAGGGATTCTTCACGGAAAGGCTCTTCCTTCTTAGAGGGAAGCGCGTTCGCAAGGGTCTCCCTATGCGCCTCTCCCTGCGGAATGGGGCGAATCTCGGGAACAGTGGAAGGCTTCCTCTCCTCAGGCCCGGGAACAGGAGGGACGGGAGGAAGGACAGGCTGGGAAGATGGAGGAGCCACAGGTTCCTTCGCCGGGGTCTCATCATGAGGCAGTGGCTCCGGATCCTCCCTCGGGGAGGTCCCGGGGCGGAAGGCCCCGAGGAAGTCGGCGGGACGTAGCCCCCCGTCCTGGATCGGGGTTTCGGAAGGGGTCCTCGGCGCGGCCTCCCTGGGAAGCCCGTCCTCGGGGAGGTCGAAGTAGAGCTCGGAGCGGCTCGCGGGGGCTTCCTCCCCCTGGGGGTCGAGAGGCTCCTCCTTCTCCTCGATCACCAGGCGCGGGGCCTCGCCGCCCTTTTCCTCGGGGGCGGAGGGTTCCTCTTCCTCTATGTTCTGGAAGCGGAGACGTCCTTTGGACTTCCTCATGAGGAAGCGGATGAGAGGAAGGGCAAGGACAAGAAGGCCGACGAGAAGCAGGAGCACCGAAAGGAAGATCCCAAGGGCGATCCCTGCCGGGGCGAGGAGCTTCCCGATCCCGAAGCCAAGGAGCCCGCCTTGAGTGAGCGCGTCCGCGTACATGAGGACGCCCATCCCCTCCTCCAGGGTGGAAAGGGCGAGGCTATTCCAGTAGGAGAGGTCGTAGCCGCTGTCGAGCAAATGCCCCATGTCCTCGGCGATGACCCCAAGGAGAGAGGAAAGCCCAAGGACGAGGATCGGGAGGGCGATCCAGAAGGTCTTCCCCGCCCACGGGCGAGGAAGCCTGCCGAAGACGAAAAGGAGGGCTCCGGCGAGGATCAGCCATGGAAGGAGGATCCAGATGCCCGCGGCACCGAGGAGGTAGTAGAAAGGAAAGGCCAGGGGGGCGAGCCGCGAGGCCGGGGAAAGGAGGACGAGCAAGGAAAGGAGGGCGAGGAGGGCGCCCAGCGCCTTCCTAGTCCTCTCCGAGGTATAGGGCTTTCTCTCCATGCCCGGATTATACCTTAGTCATCTTTCCCCCGAGCGCGGAAAATCGCGCAAAAGGGACTTCTTTTTGATTAGGCGACTTCCACCAGGAGAGGCAGGATCATCGGCTCCATCTGGCAGCGCCCGCGGAGGTAGCGGACCGACTTGTCGTAGATCTCGCCCTTGATGGCGTTCAGGTCGGGGACGCTCTTCCGGAGGCCTTCCTGGAGGGCGGTCTCGGCGATCTTGGCGATCTCGCGCCGGATGGGCTCCGTCTCCTTGAGGTAGGCAAGGCCCCGCATCTCGATCTCGGGCCCGGCGAGGACGGCCTTCCGCTTCCTCGAGACGGTGATGCCGATGAGGATCGCTCCGCCCGAAAGCTTCTCGCGGTCCTTGATGACCTCCTTCCCGACGTCGCCGATGCCGATGCCGTCGATGAGGAGGTTCCCATGCTTCACGCCCTCGTCCATCGTGCGGACGCCGGTCCTGTCGAAGATGGCGGTGATGCCGTCGTCGAGGATGATGATGTTCCTGTGGGTGAGGCCGATGCCCATCGTGCTGATGAGACGGGCGTTGGCGAGAAGGTCCTTGTAGAAGCCTTTTACCGGGAGGTAGAAACGGGGCTTCAGGAGGGCGGCCATCATGCGGAGGTCCTCCTCGCTGGCGTGCATGCGGAGGAGGTCTTTCTTGGAAAGAGAGATGACGTGGCAGCCGCTCCGGTAGAGCTCGTCGAGGGCGTCGGTTGCCTCAATCTCGGTGTTGTCGCTCCCGGGGGCGGCCATGAGGAAGAGGTCGCTCTCGCGGAGGTAGCACTTGTGGGTCTCGTTCGTCCCGGCCGCGAGGAGGGCGATCTTGCCGAAGAGATCCCGTCCCGAGCCAAGGAGAAGGACGAGGACGTCCTGGTCGCGGAGGCGGTTGAGGTCCTCGTAGGGGGCGAAGTTCTCCTTGGGAATCTGGAGCTGGCCGACTTCCTGGGCGGCCTTGAGGAGGGCGGATGTCTCCTGGTCGTAGGGGATGATCTTCTTCCTCGTCTCGCGGGCGATGCGGATCAGCTCCTCGATGTTGAAGTAGTTGCTGGAGAAGAGGGCGGCGAAAGTCCTCCCGGGTGCGTCCTTCACCGCGCTTTCGACGTGGTGGGAAAGCCGGTGGCGGGGGGCGGTGTAGCCCGGCTTCTCCGCGTAGCCGGACTCGGAAAGGAGGACGAGGGTCGGGGTCTCCGCAAGCCTCGCGATCGCGTTTATGTCGTGGAGGTAGTTGGGATCGGCGCTGTTCTCGACGACGAAGTCTCCCGTGAAGACCACGTGGCCGAGCCTCGTGTCGATGGCAAGCCCCGAGCTCCTGGCGATGGAGTGGGCGGTCTGGAAGAAGTGGCAAGTCCTATCCCCCACCTTGAAGGTGGAGGTAGGCTCGACGGGACGGAGGTCGAAGGAAACGTTCCCTTTCCCGACCTTCTCCGCGAAGAGGCGGAGCATGGCAAGGGTGACGTCGGAGCCGTAGACGGGGGCAGGGACGTTCTCGTAGAGATAGACGAGCCCGCCAAGCTCGTCCTCATGCCCGTGGAGGAGGAAGTAGGCCTTGACGCGGTCCTTGTTCTCGATGAGGTAGGTGCAGTCGGGGATGACGTAGTCGACGCCTGGCATCGTCTTATCCGGGTAGCGGAGCCCGCAGCCGATGACGTAGAGCTCCCCCGAGATGTCGACGAGGTAGCAGTCCTTCCCGGCCTCGTCGAGCCCTCCGAGGGCGAGGATCTTGACGGTCTCTTCCATCAGCGCGCCTCCTTTCCGAAGGGATAGGCCTTGAGGAGGGAGTTCCCCTCCGCAAGGGACTTCCGTTCGATCGACCAGTCTTCGTGGATGATGAGGTAGCCCGGCTCGGAGCCTTCCTTCGGGAAGCCGAGGGAGCCGGGGTTCAGGAAGAGGGCGCCCTCCCTCATGTCGAGGAGAGGGACGTGGGTGTGCCCGAAGAGGTAGCACTCGTACTTGCGGGAGGAAAGGGCGAGGAGGGAATCCTCGTGCCCGTGGAAGAGCACCGCCTCCTTCCCGTTCAGGAGGATCTCGGAGACGAGGGGCTGCTCGAAAGGAATCTCGTCTTCGGGGCGATCGCAGTTCCCGCGGCAGGAAATGAGGTTCCCCTCCCTTTCGAGCCGGGAAAGCGCCTCCCTCACGTACTCCTCGTCCCTGTCCTCGGGGATGCCGTTCCGTGGCCCATAGTAGACGAGGTCCCCGCCCAGGAGCACCCAGTCGGGCCTTTCCTCGAGGAGACGTTCCTCGAGAAGCCTCATCCGCTCCCTCCGCCCATGGAGGTCGCTCGCAAAGAGAATCTTTCCGTTCAGTTCCATATGTTGCCTTATCGCTGTCCTCCGGATTATAGCGGGCAGGAGCGCCCCTTGCGACAACCGGAGCCTTCCAGAAGAGGAAGGCGGCAGGGTATCGGAAGCGCGTGAATCGGATATCCCGCAAATCCCTCCCCTTTTATCCGTAATCCTCATTCGGGAGGAGAAACATCCGAAAAAAGTTCATACCCCCCCCAAACGAACCTTCCGCGGGTATATTTCCTCTGGTGAGGTGCCTTATGAAGAAAATCAATCCCTTGCTTCTCCTTCCCCTCATCGCCTCCCTCGCCTCCTGCGGGGATGGCGATTCCTCGACGTCCAAGCTCCCTCCCATCGAGATCGGGGACGGGACGAACGAAGAGGAGGTGCTCCGCCTCCAGGAGATGATCGACGGCCAGGACGGGATCGCCGCGGCCGAAGCGCGCGGCCGGGTCAAGGTCGAGGCTGCCGCCGGAGGGCAGGAAGGACTCATGGAAGTCATCTTCGACTCCCTTGAAGGAATTCCCGAGTACCTCCATAACGTCGATCCCGAAAGCGGGGAGACCCTCTTCCTTCCCCAGACCCCCGGCGAGGACTACGACTGGTCCTGCTATACGATCTTCCTCCGCGAGCCGGGCGAGGAAGGCTCCGTCGAAGGCCTCCTGGACAAGGAGGACGCCGAGCGGTTCCTCGAGGAGTCGGGGGCGATGGAGTCGCTCCGGATGCTCGCCGACCCCGTCGAGGCGGGGCTCGTCCTTTACGAGATCCCGGAGCTCCTATACCCCTACGTAGACCTCGAGTTCCCTGAGACGGGCGGATACATATTCCGTATGAACACCGCCGGCCTCGAGGTAGGGGAGGAAGGGCAATCCCTCGAGGTGGACGTCGACGCGGAAGGTCTCGTCCGTTCCCTCCGGATGGAGGGTCAGGAAATCGAGGCCGACTGGGGCGCGACCTTCGGGACGACGAACCGCCTGACCGGATCCAGCTTGGAAGGGCCTCTTTCCGTGAGCCTCGCCGAATCCACGATCCAGTTCAGCGACCTCGACCCGAACCCTCCCCTCCACGAGGAGATCAGCATCCAGTTCGAAGGCGAGACCGACGAGCTCCCCTCCTTCCTCCGGGGCTTCTCCACCCTGAAGATCGACGGGGACTGGGATCCCCAGAACGGGAGGCACGGGGTCTACTGCGAGGCGGTCCTGACGGATGGCTCCTCATGGCTCCTCTACCAGGATGAGGAGAACGTGGAGCTCGGGCACTACCTCACCTCCAAGGGCACCGACGTCGAGATCAGCATGGAAAGGACCGGCTGGACCAATGGGGCCTACGTGGACGAGCGGATGAACTACTTCGACCGCTGGATCAACACGATCTACAAGTGGGCGGAGTCCCCCTGGGAAGGATGCGGGACGCCCAACTACGTCAGCGACTACATGATGTCGGAGTTCACGCAGGGCGACATGACCCGCGCCTGGTACGACGGGACCCCCGACCAGGTCAGGACCAGGGCCTAGTGCAGCGTACTCACCCGCGAGGAATACCTCCCCGCCTCCTACGACTATGCGAAGGAATACGGGGGCGGCGAGACGGTCAACGAGGACGACATCTACGAAAGGGAGGTCTCCTACGACTGGGAGACGAACATGTTCCTCAAGGAAGAGACCGTCTGGAGGAGCGAGGAAACGGGCTGGCTCCTGGAGGAGTACTCCGCCTACCCGGAGGACGGGAAGGTCGCGAAAATCCGCTGGAACTTCGACGGATTCACTAGGAAAACCTCTCTTTAGAACAGGGTTCTGCAAGGGTTCTTTGAAAAAAGAGCCCTTTTTTCTATGCCGGAAGAGGGGCCTCGCCCAGGAGGATCCTCACCCCTTGGTAAAGGTTGCTCCCGCGCTGGAAGGCGGTGTCCTTGAGGAGCGCCTCCCCCCAGGAGGAAAGGTAGTCCCCCCTCTCCTTCCCGAGCCTCTTGAGAAGGGAAAGGAAGGCATCGGGGTCGTCCGCGTACTTCTCCTCGAAGCGGAACGCCAGCTCCTTCTTCTCGTGGCTCCTGCAGTTGGGCTCGTCGTAGAGGGCGTGCTCCAGGTTTATCGAGAAGTAGCAGATGAGGTGGGGAATCTTCTCCCTCTTGAGCCAGAGGGTCCTCCCTTCAACGAGGAAGAGGAGGTTCTCCCCCTTCTGCTTCCTCATCTGGAAGAGCCCCTCCGCATCCTCTACGTAGGCCCTTCCTTCCTCGGGGACGTACGTCTGGCGGGAGACCTCCTCGCTTTGCACGTAGGCGTCCCTTCTTGCGAAGGAAGCGTCGAGGTCCGTCGTCTCGACGATGAGCTCGAGGTCGGAGGGACGGAGCTTCGTCTCCGCAAGGAAGCCCATGACTTCCTTCTTGATGTAGTCCCTCGTGCTTTTCGTCCTTGAGGATCCCTTGGAGGTGAGGTCGCCGTTCGCGGCGTGGAAGAAGAGGGGGCGCTCCTCGCCCTCCCTCAGGAAGAGGGAGCGGAGAGGCGATTCGAGGGTCATCACGTCGGTGACGCCCTCGGTGAGGAAGAGGATCGCGCCCATCACTCGTCCCCTCCAAGGCGCGACGCCCGCCTCATGAACGCGGGGATGTCTTCCCCGGGGTACTTGCTCCTGAGGGCGAGGCTCCGGAGATATAGGTCGCGGAGGTTCTCCCCCTTTGCCGCCTTGATCTCGTAGAAGCGCCCTTCCGCGAGGAGGGAGGCGAAACGCGCGTGGTGGTGGGGGAGCGTCTCGAGGGTTCGGAGGTCGTGGGAGGTGAAAAGGAGCGACCCCTTGCCCCTCTGGTAGAGGGAGCGCATCAGCTCGCCGAAGAGATACTCGAAGATCCCCGCGTCCACCTCGTCGAGGATCGCCCAGGCGGAGCGTCTCGTAAGGTAGGGGGCCAGGGAGGAAAGGAGGAGCAGGAGCTTCCTCGTCCCCGCGGATTCGAGGAGATAGGGGATCTTCTCCTCGCCCTTGGAGGAAAGGAGGATGGCCCGGCCGTCCTTCTCCCCTACCTCGAGGTCGATCTCGAAGGCAAGGAGATGGGAGACCGCCTCGAGCGAGGAAAGAAGCCTCGCCCTGCACCGTTCCCCCTCCTCGAGAGAGACGGACCCTCCGCGAAGGAGGCGGAGGAACTGGGTGTCCTCCCTCTCGTCGAAGGGGAAGACGAGGAGCTCGTCCCGAAGGGTGTTCCTCAGAAGGGAGGAATAGGGGTGCCCGACCGTCCCGAGGAAGGAACCATCCCCCTCCCCGAATGCTTCCCTAGCAAGCAGGACGAGGGGTCTCCCCAGCCTATTTCCCTCGATCGGGCGATATAGGAGCCTTTCCTTGCCCTTCTTCCCTTTCCTTTCCTCCTTGAAGAAAGAAAGCTCGTAGGAAAGGAAGGCGAGGGGCCGCTCCTCCTCCATGACAAGCGATTCCAGGAGGATGGAGCACTCCTTCTCCCCCGCCTTGACGAAGTCCCCGGCCTTCCGTTCCGGGGACTGCCCTTTCTGGAACGCCCGGAGGATGCGGAAGGCGCTGATGAAGCCGCTCTTGCCGGAGCCGTTATATCCGTAGAGCCCGAAAAATGAGGGGATCGCGGGGTCGAAGGTCCCCTTGCGGATCCTCTTCCGCTCCCCGAAGTCGAGCTTCCCTTCCCCAAGCCCCAGGAGGGAACGGACCTCGAGGGAGGAAGGCCTGAGATAAAGCGCCATGCCTAACTATAGCAAACCCGCAGGTGGTATCATCCTGGTAGGAAATATAACAAATAGGATTTGTATAACCGAATATAACAACGGCTTGTTATACATCCTGGAATCCCTGCCATTACTCGAAGAAATAGGCGGCTTTTGGGAAAGAAAAGAGGAGGTCGCCCTCCTCTTGGGATATCTTTTCGACTAGCGGCGTCCCCTGCGGTTCCCGCCACGGCGGCCATCCCCGTGCCCGCCCTCGCGACGGGGGCCGTGCTCCCGCCTCTCGCCGACAGGGCGCTCGGGGCGCTCCTGGTAGCCCTCGGGCTTCTCGAGGAACTCCCGGTGGCTGACCTTGACCTTGCCCTTCTCGTCGAGGCCGATGACGACGACCTTCATCGTGTCGCCGACCTTGCAGTACTTGGTAGCGTCGTCCACGTAGTCCCATGCGAGGCGCGAGACGTGGCAGAGCCCGTCCGTGTCGCCGAATAGGTTCACGAAGGCGCCGTACTCCTCGACGCGGGTGACCTTGCCCTCGTAGATCTCGCCGACCTTCGCCTCGCGGACGATGTCGTCGATGATGGCCTTGGCCTTCTCGATCATGTCCTTGCGGGTGTGGTAGATGGTGACGGAGCCGTCGTCCTCCACGTCGATCTTGACCTGGTCGCACTCGGCGATGATTCCGTTGATGACCTTGCCGCCGGTGCCGATGACGTCGCGGATCTTGTCCGGGTCGATGTGGAAGGTGACCATCTTGGGCGCCCATTCGGACACTTCCTTCCTGGGCTCGGGGATCGCGCCCTTCATGGTCTCGCGGATCTGGGCGCGGGCGCGGCTGGCCTGGGCAAGGGCCTCGGAGAGGACTTCCCTCGTGACCCCGTGGATCTTGATGTCCATCTGGAGGGCGGTGATGCCCTTCTCGGTGCCGGCGCACTTGAAGTCCATGTCCCCGAAGTGGTCCTCGAGGCCCTGGATGTCGGTGAGGATGGTGTAGGGATGTTTCCCGTCGAGGGGGCCGCTCGAGATAAGGCCCATCGCGATGCCGGAGACGATGCCCTTGATGGGGACGCCGGCGGCCATGAGCGACATGCAGGCGGCGCAGATCGAGGCCTGGGAGGAGGAGCCGTTGCTCTCGACGACGTCGGAGACGCAGCGGATGGTGTAGGGGAACTCCTCCACGGAGGGAAGGACGTAGGAGAGGGCCCTCTCCCCCAGCTTGCCGTGGCCGACCTCGCGGCGGCCGACGCTTCCCATGCGCCGGACCTCGCCGACGCTATAGGGCGGGAAGTTGTAGTGATGCATGAAGCGGCGCTCGGTCTCGGTGGTGATGTTGTCGATGATCTGGGCGTCGGACATCGGGCCGAGGGTGGTCGTGGAGATGACCTGGGTCTGGCCGCGGGTGAACATGGCCGAGCCATGGGCGCGGGGCAGGAGGTCGACCTGGGCGTCCAGCGGGCGGATCTCGTCGACCTTCCGTCCGTCGGGGCGGATCTTCTCCTCGGTGATGAGGCGGCGGACCTCGTCGGCGACCATCTTCTCGAGGATGTCGTTCACCATCCGCATGGTCTTGACGTGCGCCTTCTCGCTTTCGTAGGCGCGGGAGTCGTAGTCGTCCTGGATCTCTTTCTTAAGGGCGTCGATCGCGTCCTGCCTCTCGAGCTTGTCGAAGATGGAGATGGCCTTGACCATCCTCTCCTTGATGCGGGAGTCGATGTCCTGGACGATCGCGGGGTCGGGCTGGTAGAGGTCGATGTGGCGCTTCGCCTTGCCGCACTCGGCGACGATCCTCTCCTGGAAGAGGCAGAGCTCCTTGATGGCTTCGAAGCCGAACATGATGGCGTCCAGCATCTCCTCCTCGGGGACCTGGTCGGCGCCGGCCTCGACCATCATGATGGCCTCCTTCGTGCCGGCGACGGCAAGGGAGATGTCGCTCTTCTTCATCTCCTCGTCGGTCGGGTCAATGATAAGCTTCCCGTCCACGCGCCCGACGTAGACCCCGGCGACGGGGCCGTCGAAGGGGATGTCGCTGATGCAAAGGGCGAGCGAGCTCCCGAACATCGCGGTCATCTGCGGGTCGTTGTCGTAGTCGACGGACATGACGGTGTTCACCACCTGCACCTCGTTCCGGAAGCCTTCCGGGAAGAGCGGGCGGATCGGGCGGTCGATGAGGCGGGCGGAGAGGGTGGCGTGCTCGGTGGGACGGCCCTCGCGGCGGAGGAAGCCCTGCGGGATCCTCCCGATAGCGTACTGGCGCTCGAGGAACTCGACCGTCAGCGGGAAGAAGTCGCCGTCCTTGGGCTGGTCGCTGCAGCAGGCGGTGGAAAGCACCACCGTGTCGCCGAAGCGGACGAAGGCCGCTCCGTCGGCCTGCTTGGCGATCTCGCCGAGCTCGACCTGGAGCTTCCTGCCGGCGAAATCGAGGGAATAGACTTTCTTCATCTGTTTCTGTCTCTCTTTCTATCCTTTATTCCTTAACGGGGCGAATTCTAGCACCTCGAGGAAAGCGAAGGCAGAGGGACCCGCATCATGAAGCTCGGTTAACTGTTAGCTGACAGATGAAGTGAAACGCCGGAGGAGCATGGGGCGCCTCGCCTCGCCCCGGGGGCGCCCTCCTTTCGGAACGCCCTGTCCGAGAACTCCGTCCCGTCGTAGCGCCTGACCCACCTCCAGAGCGTCGCCCTGGAGACGCGGCAGTGGCCGCAGACCTTCTTGATCGGTCACTTGGAGACGACGGCCAGCCGGACGGCGTGGATCCGCGTCTTGCTGTCTTGCGCTATCGTCCTCATGCTCCTGATTTTGGTTCACATCATTTGTCACAGAACAGGAGAACGCAACGATCGGACAAAAGGGCCGCGGACACAAGGATGTTCAGGCTTGTTCTTCAATCGCAAGATCCGGGGATTGATCCCCATCAGACGGAATGTCCGTGCTTGGAAAGGAATTGCCACGCTCCCCTTCTCGGTCTTATGAATCTCTTTCCGTTTTCCGGTGTCCTGAAGTATCCGATCCCGGCGCTCCAGCGGGCCTGCTACATGTTTTATTACGGAAAACGCAGACTTCTTGCGAATGTCTATTGCGGAAAACGCATGAAATGGTCAATTTCCTGTTGCGGAAAACGCAAGATAGCCTTGAACGGGGCCGAAAAAAGACGTATTCATCGGCCATCGCCTTCTCCCGAAGAAAGATCTACGACAGGCTTCTCGCCTGGAAGGGACGCTCCCAAGGGAAAACCGCCCTCCTCATAGAAGGAGCAAGGCGCGTCGGGAAGTCCACCATCGTGGAGGAGTTCGCCAAGAAGGAGTATTCCTCGCATCTTCTCATCGACTTCACGAGCGCCGGGGAGGAAGTGAAAGGGCTATTCGAGGCCCCGCGGGACCTGGACTATCTCTTCCTCCGCCTCCAGCTGGCCTACGGAGTCTCCTTCAAGAGGCGCGACACCCTCATCGTCTTCGGCGAGGTGCAGCTCTGCCCCAAGGCGAGGCAGGCGATCAAGCTCTTGGTGAAGGACGGCCGTTACGACTACATCGAGACCGGCTCCCTCCTCTCCATCCGGAAGAACGTCGAAGGCATCCTCATCCCCAGCGAGGAGAGGAAGATCGAGATGCGCCCCATGGACTTCGAGGAATTCCTCTGGGCCATCGGGGAGGGAGGGACGGTCTCTCTTCTCCGGGAAGCCTACGAGAAGAGGATCCCCCTTGGCCAGGCGGCGCACCGCGAGATGATGAGGAAGTTCCGCCTCTACATGCTCGTCGGAGGGATGCCGCAGGCGGTTGAAACATTCCTTGAGGCGAACGACCTCTCGAAAGTCGACGAGACGAAGAGGGACATCCTCCGCCTGTATGAGGAAGATTTCGGAAAAATCGATCAGAGAGGGAGGCTTTCCGCGCTCTTCCTTTCGATCCCCGGCCAGCTGGCCGCCAACCGCACCTTCTTCCAGGGGAAAAGAGCCGCGGGAGGAGCCGACCGGCTCGAAGAGCTCCTCCCCGGCCTTCTTGAGAGCAAAACGGTCCTCGCCAAGCGGCACGCCGACGACCCCGGCCCCGGCATGTCCAGGACGGCGAGCCTCCATAAGTTCAAGCTCTATCTGCTGGACACAGGGCTTTACGTCACAGAATGCTTCCGCGACAAGAGTTTCACCGAGAACGTCATCTACAGGAAGCTTCTCTCGGACAAGCTTCCCGCCAACCTTGGCTACCTATACGAGAACGTCGTCGCGCAGACCTTCGCCGCAAGCGGGAAGGGCCTCTTCTACCACGCCTTCTACGACGAGGAGGCGAACCGCTACTACGAGATCGACTTCCTTCTCCCCGAGGGGGACAAGGTCTCTCCCATCGAGATAAAGGGAGCGGCCTGGCGCGCCCATCGCTCGCTCGACCTCTTCCGGGAGAAATACCCCTCTCGCTACGTCCGTCCCCGGATCATCCACACGAAGGATAGGGGGAGGGAAGGCGAAATCGACTTGATTCCCGTCTACATGGCGATGTTCCTCTAGAGCCGGGCGAAGAGAACGTTCTTCCCCGCCAATCAAAAGAAATCATGCAGTCTTGCGCGGTTTTCTAGGTCGATGAAGCGCGGGGAGGCCACGGACGAATTTTGTGTATGGCCGGGGATGCAGCCATATCCCTACGCGCTCATTTATCCCCTCTCACCTCCCCATGCCAAGCGAGGGCATTCCCTCGCCCGTAATCTCGTCGTAGCCGGCGATCCTCCTGTTGTGCCTGGGGAGGTCGCGCCTCTCCGCCTCCCGGGCTATCAGGTAGCACCCGTTCGCAAAGGAATGGACGCCGAGGCGTGATCAGAGCTTCCGCTTGAGGCAGGCGTGGAAGGACTCCACCGGGTTCGAAGCGGGGAGGATAAGAAGTCCCTCTCCGAGAGGTAGCCCTGCCTCAGGGAGGACGGGGAGGGCGATTCCCTTAGCTCGCTGCCGGCTATGAATGACCTTCATGAAGACTTTTTCCTTTATGTCGGCAAACGTAGGGAGATGAGGCCACGTCGGTCGGCTTAAGGACCAAGCGCCGCCCCCGGGGGCGGTCAGGCCGGTCCTTTCTTCTTACACAAGATTCGGGAGTGGTCCCGGTTGGCAGAAAAAGGGAGGAACTTCCGAAAACTATTCCAAATTCCATCAAATACGATTTTTTTGATTATGAGGGAGTCTTGGCGTATGTAGACTGCCGCAGATGCCTTGAGTGAGGCTTCGGAGGATGCCTTTAGGCGAACAAGCTTTAGAAACAGAATGACGCCCTCGATAGAGAAAAACCGCCCCATGCGGGACGGCTCTTCGTCCTTCTTCCTTCCGGGACTACTTCCGGAGGCCGAGCGAGGCGATGAGGGACTCGTAGGCCGGGCGGTCGTGATCCATCAGGTAGGCGAGGAGGCTCCTCCTCTTGCCGACCAGGATCAGGAGCGAGCGGCGGGCGCAGGCGTCCTGCTTGTTCGCCTTGAGGTGGGCGGTCAGCTCTTCGATGCGCTTGGTGAGGAGGGCGACCTGGACGGCGGCGCTTCCGGTGTCGGTCGCGCTCTTGCCGTACTTCTTGACGATGGTGCTCTTCTCTTCCTTCTTGAGGGCCATGTGCGTTTCTCCTTTCTCTAGGTACTAGGCGGCCTTCCCTCCGGCCCGGTCGAGGAGACGGCCTGGACTGGGGGATGTCGCAAGGCGGACTATACGCGTGCGCGGTGGCGAGGGCAAGTGTGTTATAGCAATGCCCGTTAACGGAAAACGCACTATATTTCCCTAGGGCAAAAGATCGGGTGCCATCGGATGTTTGCACGTTATGCAAGCTTGCATTTCTGTTTTGTTGCACGTTATGCAAGTTAGGAATCAGCGCTTCTTGCACGTTATGCAACTTAACGCCCTGGCCAAGGAGAAGGCTTCGGCAGCCTGGTAAATGGATTTCCTCGCTGAAAGAAGGGAGTTTCTCAGCGTTTGCCAAGGAAACACCTACTTTCCCTTGATATCAGGAGGCTTCAGTTTGAACATTTCCTTATGAAGAAGCCTTCCTCTCAGATCAAGAGCCGCGAGAGAGTCGCCTTGAGCGGCGAGGTCTTCACAGCGCCTCGGGAGGTGAAGGCGATGCTGGACCTGGTCAGGAAGGAAAGCTACTCGATCGATGCCACCTTCCTCGAACCGTCCTGCGGGAACGGGAACTTCCTCGTCGAAATCTTCCGAAGAAAGCTAAGGACCGCTAGAGCGCTGCTGAGAGAGAGAGAAGAGAGAGAGAGAGAGAGAGAGAGGAATCCTGGTCTTCTGAGGAAGTAAGGAAGGCCTCTTTCTTCCTCCACGCCCGGGTCGCCCTTTCGACATACGGGATCGAGCTTCAGCAAGATAACGTCGAAGAAGCCAGGGCACGCTGCCTTTCCGAATTCAGGAAGAGCCTGAAGCGTTCGCTTAAGCGGGACATGTCGCCCGAGGAGGAAGCTCTCATCGCGGGGATCCTCAAGGCAAACCTTGTGCAAGGGGACGCGCTTTCGTTCAAGGACGCGGCAGGGAAGGATGTCTCTCTTTTCCAATGGAGTCTCGGAGAGGACGGCACGCTGGAAGGGAGGGGGATCCGCTACCAGGACATGGTGGAAGGCGCGCCCGAGCGAGACCTTTTCAACAATGAGCAATTCGATGTAGAAGGCGAATGGGTGCCGCCAGAGCCAAGACATATCGGCCCTGTCCCCCTCCGGGAGGCGTTCCAATGAGCGGAGAGCTGGACATCCTCCTCCCCGCGAACCGGAGGGGAACCGACATTCTCGAAACGATCGCGAACCTATCCAGCGACGAAGTCTTCACTCCCCCGTGGCTCGTGAACGAGATGCTGGACATGCTTGAGGATAATTGCCCCGGCATCTTCTCCGACCCCAGCAAGACGTTCCTCGACCCCGCTTGCAAGACCGGAATCTTTCTCCGCGAAATCGCCCGACGCTTGTTCGAGGGATTAAAGGAGGCGATTCCCAATCCAGAGGAGCGGCGGACCCATATCCTCGAAAGGCAAGTCTACGGAATCGCGATCACGGAACTGACTGCGCTTATGAGCAGAAGGACCCTTTACTGCTCAAGGGACGCGTCCGGGAAGTACTCTGCCGTCCAAATGTGTGGCGAAGAAGGAAACGTTCGTTTCCGCGATATCGGCCACACATTTGATAAGCATGGGAAATGCCACTTTTGTCCCGCAAGACGAGAACTTTTGGGAAGAGAAGAACGCATTGGGAAGGAAGTCTATGCGTACGAATTCATTCATACCGACATACCCGAGGAAATTTTTCATATGAAATTTGACGTAATCATCGGGAATCCTCCCTACCACATTCATACAGGCTCGGATCCAGAGAATCACCAAAAGAGCAGGCCGATATACGACAGGTTTGTCCTAAACGCCATACGGATGCGACCGCACTACCTTTTGATGATCACGCCCATGAAATGGCTCTCCCAAGAACCTTCGACAGAAACCCTAAGAAATCAGTTGATCAAGGCTGGGCACTTGCGAATCCTTCACGAATTCAACGACTCGCACCAGTGTTTCCCCGACAACAGCGTCGAAGGCGCCGTTGGATATTACCTATGGGATTCAAGTTACCAAGGAGCCACAACCATTTTCCGCCATAACGAAAACGATCTTGTGAGCAAAGCGTCTATCGACTACCGAGACGCAACAACTTTCCCAAAAGACGAAATTTGCGCTTCAATCATGACCAAAGTCCAATCTAAGGGATACGAATCATTTAGTTCGCTCGTTGCATCGAGGAAACCCTACGGCCTTGAATCAAATTTCTTCAAGACACATCACAAAACTAATGAATCCGTGCGCAACAATGCCTTTATCAAGGTCTTGGGGCAAGACTCCTCCGTCAACACTCTACCCGCGGATTATCCATTCTCGAAATCGGAAGGATTGTGGAGATACAAGCTATTTATACCAAAGGCCCTTGGCAGCGAACTTCTTTGGCGGAAAATCCCAAGCAAAATCATATCTGAACCTTGGATTGGAATGCCTGGACAGGCATGCACTGAAAGCCTGTTGGAGGTTGGCCCCTTCGACTCTGAAGAAATGTGCAAGCGCTGTTTTGCTTATGTCAGGACACGCTTCTTCAGGTTCATGACCGGATTGAGCAAAGTGTCGCAAAACATGTCTAAGAAGACGTTCTCCTTAGTTCCAGCGATTCCTTTAGATAGGAAATGGGATGACCAGTCCATCTATTCGCTCTTTGAGTTGAGCAGCGCCGAAATCTCGTATATCGAGAACCTCGTAACAAATCAGGACGAGTGGGTAGGCAGGAGGTTTTGAGTGTCTCAAGAAAACATCCGACATCGGACCATCTCATTAGCCGGTCCAATTCAAAAGCCCCCGTACATCTACGTTTTCTGGGATCCTACAACATCGACGGACACGTTGAAAATCGGCATGACGAATAACCTCGAAAGAAGGAGAAAGGAACTTTCTGGCGGGATACTCCACCCCGCCGGGACTGAAGAAATTCATTATCTTTTCAGCCAGCCAGCAGTTCGGGAAGACGGCACCACCTTCACCGACCACGACATCCACAGGAGGCTCGAAGAAAAGGGATTCTTCCGGCTGAGAGACAGGAACGGCAACCTTACCGAATTCTTCCGTTGTTCCCTTGAGGATGCCAAATCCGCCTACTTTGACGTAGTGGAGCGGAGGGCTCTTTCGCAAACCCGTGATCTCTCCTTCCGCATGAGGCCGGAACAAGAGGAAGCCGTCGATAAGACAGCCCGCTACTTCAAAAAGCAGGACGCGGACGCCCCTTTCGCCCCCTCCAGATTCCTATGGAACTGCAAGATGCGGTTCGGCAAGACCTTCGCCGCCTACAAGCTCGCCCAGGCGCTTGGCTACAAGCGGATCCTCATCTTCACGTTCAAGCCTGCTGTCGAAAGCGCATGGCGCGATGACCTCATGCGCCATCGGGATTTCGAAGGATGGCAGTTCCTTTCCAGAACGAGCGGGAAGGATGCGGGCGAGAAGATCGACGCCCAATTCCTCAAGGCGGACAAGGACAGGCCGATCGTCATCTTCGGCTCCTTCCAGGACCTCCTCGGCGCTGACAAATCGCTCAACCGCTTCAAGAGGGAACACGAGTTCCTCCACGAGGAAAGATGGGACCTGGTCATATTCGACGAGTATCACTTCGGCGCCTGGCGCGACAACGTTAAGGACTACTTTGGAAAAGGCGTGGACGAGGAGGCTGAGATCCGGGAGGAAGAAGAAGCTGAAGCCGGCAAGAGGAAAGGAAAGGCGGAAGAGCGCGAGCGTCTTTCCGAAGAAGATCTGCACATCAAGACCCAGCACTACCTATATCTCTCCGGGACCCCGTTCCGGATGCTGAACACGGGCGAATTCCTCGAGGACCAGATTTATTCCTGGACCTACACGGACGAGCAACGGGCGAAGGCGAATTGGAACGATGAGAACGGGAAGAACCCTTACTCGTCACTCCCCGAGGTGCTCCTTTTCGCAATCAAGCTGCCCGATGAGCTAGAGAACGCGATCGGCAAGAGCGAGTTCGATTCGTTCAGCCTCGATGAGTTCTTCAAGGCGGAAGAGGGCCCTGACGGGAAGTGCCGCTTCGTCCATGAGGAGGACGTCTCGCGCTTCCTGACCCTCCTTCATACCGGATCCGCCGGCAACATCGCGGATTCGCTGGCAGAAAGAAGGGAGGCGCCCTGGCCCTACTCGAATGGCAAGAATTCGCCGAAAGCGATGAACCATTCCGTCTGGTTCCTCAAGAACGTCGCGGAATGCCATGCGATGAAAGAACTTCTAGAAAGCCCGGAGCACAAGCCCTTCTACCGCCAGTTCGCCATCGTGGACGCATCAGGCCCGAAAGCAGGGATCGGCCTCGCCGCGCTCCCCCCGGTGCAGCGGGCCATGGGGCAGAATCCTTTCGAGACGAAGACCATCGTGCTGACCTGCGGAAAGCTCACGACCGGGGTGACCGTCCGCCCATGGACCGCCATCCTCATGCTCCGGGACCTGTCCTCTCCCGAGACTTATTTCCAAAGCGCATTCCGCATCCAGTCCCCTTGGGAAGGGAAGGACGAGGACGGGAACGACGTCATCTACAAGAAGCAGTGCTACATCTTCGACTTCTCCCCCACAAGGGCCCTCCGGGAAATCGCCGAGTACGGCTCTCACCAGGGAGAAGACACCAAGATGGAAGGAGAGGACAAGGAGAAGGAAATCAGCGAGCTCATCTCCTATCTCCCGGTCCTTGTATATAACGGCTCCATCCTGACCGAGGTGGACGCGGGCGAGATTCTCGACTACCTTGCCAAGGGAATGACCGGGAACATGCTCTCGCGCAAGTTCCAGGACGCGGCGCTCGTCGATGTGTCCGACATGATCCTCCAGCGCGTGATGAACAATCCCGATGCGCTGGCGGCAATCGAGAAAATCGAAGCCTTCCGTTCCTTAGGGAAGCCTAGGGAAGTCATCGAGGCGGTCATCGGAAGGTCGAAGAAAATCCATGAGATCAAGGAACGGGAAACGGCCACGCCGGAAGAAGAGGACGAAGCGAAGAAACAGCTTAAGGAAGAAAGAAAGCAGTACCTCAAACTCCGCGACCAAATCCGACAGAAGCTTCTGAAGTTCATCACTCGCATCCCGGTATTCATGTACCTGACCGACATCCGGGAGAAAGCCGTGGAGGAGGTGATCCGCGGGCAGGACAAAGACCTCTTCACCAAGGTGACAGGCCTGACCCTCGAGGACTTCGACCTCCTCATGAGCCTGAAGCTATTCAACAGGCAGAAAATGAACGACGCGGTCCTGGCGTTCCGTTCCTTCGAAAGCGATTCCCTCACCTACCTCGGCGTCGACCGGCACGAAGGCGAGAAGGTCGCCGGGTTCTACAGCGATGAAGAAACCGAAACGCCCATGCCGACCGAAGAGGGTCAACCGGTTTTCGATGAAGGGCTTCGAGAGCAAGATGAGGAACTGCCTCCGCGAGCTGACGTTCCCGCAGGAAACAAGGGTGATGGGAAGAAGCTGGAACAAGCTCCTCAAGCTGAAACTTCTGCAAATCTCGCGCAAATATCAGGAAAAAGCCAGGCGGAACATCAACAAGATGTCGCAGTCCCTGCAAGAGAACCATTCCGCCATGAAGCAGAAGGCATCATAAAAGGGGCAACCCTGGAACACCCTTCCTACGGGAAAGTCCGCATTCGCTGGACGCTGGCTTTCCTTGTCGCTTTCCAAACAGAGGACGGAAGAAGAGCAATCGTATCGAAACGCCGCTTCCTCCAGCAAGGATGGCGGCCACTCCCCTAGTTCAACAGAAGCTATAGGGAAGCCGTCCTGCTATAACTGGGAATTGAGGAACTCTCCCAAAGGGAGCACTTCGATCCGGACCCCATCTTGCTCGATCTGGCCTTTTTCCTCGCGCGTGACGATCAAGAGACGGGAACCTTCTTTGACGACGCCATTGAACGCGAGGAGCCCCCGCACTTCCCTCTCGAAAGCCTCGGGGTTTGAAAGCGACCATGCGCACTGGACGAGTAGGGAGCGCTCGGGCCAGTAGAAATCCACCTCGCGCCCGTACCTCCCGCGGAGGAAACGAAGCGACCCCTCCCCCGCCTTTCGCCGGAGGGCGATCGCCACCGCGTTCTCAAGGAGGGCGGAGTCCTCCCTTCCGCCTTCGAGGAAAAGCGAAAGGATGCCGTTATCGACGAAGTACCGTTTCCTCGCCCGTTCCTTTTCCTGGAAGGAGCCGATCCCGCAAGGGACGGAGAAGGTCAGATATCCCTCCTCAAGGAAAGAAAGGTAGTCGGAGGCAGTCTGGGCGTTCACGTTCGCCCCCAGGGAAGAAAGGATCCCCCTAAGACGGGAAAGATAAAGAGGCTCCCCCACGGACTCGGCGAGCTTCCTCGCCATAAGCCGAAGGACCTGAGGGCGGCGCACCTCGTGCCTCTCGACGATGTCGCCGATGAGGATCTTCCCGTAGAGGGAGCCAAGGTATCCCCTCTTATCCACGTAGGAAAGGGATTCCGGGAAACCGCCCCACTGGAGGAAGGAGGAAAGGAACTTTTCCCTCTTTCCCATGGCAAGCGTGTCCTTGCCGTCCGGGATCCCCGCGGCGCGTAGGGCTTCTTCGTAGGAATATGGGAAAACCTCGTGGATGAGGTACCTCCCTCCCAGGACGCCTTCGAACTCACGAGAAAGCATCCGGGCGTTGCTTCCCGTGATGTAGACGCGCCTCCCCTCGTCGGCAAGGCGCCTCGCGAAATTGGCCCATCCATCGATGTTCTGCAGCTCGTCCAGGAAGAAGATCGCCCCGTCAGGGTCAAGAGATCTCCTGGCCTCCGCCATTAGGATGTCGTCCAGCTCTTCCCTCCGCATGAAGGCAAGGCGCTCGTCGTCAAAATTAAGGTAGACGATGGAGGAGGCGGGAACGCCTGCTTTTAGAAGGCGCTGAATCTCCCCCTGAAGGATCGTGGACTTCCCGGACCTCCTGACCCCGGAGAGGACATGGTTCCCCTTGGGCTCAAGGAAAATGTCCCGGGGGAAGATGCACTTCCTCGCCGCCAGGCGGATGTTATCGTCCATGATGCGAATGAGAAGTTCCCTGTCCATACCGTTACCTTTGCATACTATGATATATCAAAACGTGCATTTTTTGCATAGTATAATGTGCAAATTATGCTGTTCCTCAAGCGCGGCGAGCACAAGGAGCGGCCTTCCGTGGCACTCAAGGGTCGTTTCTTGCGACGAACTCCTCCATCTCCTCGACGGATGGATGATCGAGGAGGGCGACGGAGCATCCTTCCTCCCAGCTGATGCGGGCGATGATGTACTTGATCTTCTGCCCGCGACAGGTGGCCTCCATGAGCATGTCGAAGGAAGGCGCGGAGATCGTTTCCTGCCAGCGGAACCAGAAGGACCAGATGGTTCCCCCTCCCAGGAGATCCTCTCCCGTCCAGTCACGCTCACGACTCATCACGTATTCGTTCCCGTCGACCTCGAATACGCTTTCGGCGAGGTAGAGGAGGACGTAGTGCATCTCGAGGGGCGTCATAGCCTCTCCCCCTTCTCCAGAATCTCCTGGATCGTCCGATCGCGGTAGGTCAGCAGAGAAAGATTTTCGATCCATCCCTTCTCCAAGGAAAGGAAGACCCATTCCTTGCCAGAGCTTCCGAACCCAAGGCAGGGCTTCTCTGATGAAAGATCAAGGAAACGGACCTCGTAGTCGACACCATAAAGCCGGACGGAGAAATCGCGTTGGGATTCCAGTTGCATCCGATACTTCGAAACATTCATAGCCGCGAACCTCCATGCCTTGCCGCGAGGGACTGATAGAACACCCCGAACTCTATCAGGCGCATATCGAAAACGAAGCGCGAGAGTCCAAATCCAACGGTCTCACTTGCGATACGGCTGTGGAATCTTGAAAAAGCCACTTCGACCCAGCGATCCATTCGGCTCGGCCATTTGGAAACTTTCGGTGATTTGAAAGGTCTTCTTTCGGTGATTTGAAAATGAAATCCTTGTTTTTTAATGGATATGACGTTTTCTGAGATATTGGTTATCGAATGAACTTATCCTGACAGAACTTTCCTGAACGAAAGAAAAAGGGGAACGCCTCGCGTTCCCGGATAGCGTTACTTATCCCCTTGGGAAGGAGGCTCCGCTTCCTTGGGCGCTTCCACGGCAGGAGCAGCCTGGTTCCTCGTCACCTTGGCCCACCCGGCGTTCGTGAAGATGCCCGCGATGACGCAGAAGCCGTAGAACACCATGAAGAGGGAGGAGAGGAAGGCGCCCCTCTTCATTCCCTTGATGTGCTTCATCCCGAGCTTCTTCTTCACGAGGAAGATCGCGAGGAAGGTCTGGGCGGTATAAAGGACGAGGAAGGAAAGGACGACGACCCCCGCCATAAGGGCGAGGGAAAGGAGGGCGTTCTGGCTTGCCAGGGCCGCGGAGGCGGCGTCCGCCCCGAGCCACGGGAGCACCTGCCCCGCGAACTGCCCGAAGCCGTTCATGATGTGGCAGATCGCATAGGCGATGTAGTAGAGGGGGTACCAGAGGAAGCAGATGACGTCGAGGGGCACGAACATGATCTGGACGAAGAGGTCGACGTTGCTCCACCTCCCGGAGACGAAGAAGTGCCCGAGGAGCTTGAACCCGTGCTTCCAGAACACCCGGTTGATCCCGTTCCCCATGCGGGAAAGGCGGGCGTAGGTGTCCTTCGCCGAGCTCGGCTGGTCCTCGTAGACGATCGCGTCCGCCACGTAGTGGATCCTCTTGCTCTCGCATAGCCTCTTGAGCGAGAACTCCGTGTCGTCGCTCCGGGAGTAGGCGTCGTAGCCGCCGCACTCGCGCATGACCTTGGTGGAGACCATCATCCCGGCGCCGGTGAGGATGGAGTCGAGGTGGAGCCGCTCGCGGAAGTTGCAGGCGATCCTGCCGTCGCGGATGTAGTAGGCGGCGGACACCGCCGTCCAGGTGTTCTGGGTCGCGTTCGTGCTCGCCTCGAAGGGGCGGGCGATCTCCACCCCGGACTGGTAGGCGTCGTTCATCGCCCGCAGGTAGTTCTTGTCGGGGATATTGTCGGCGTCGAACTTGATGGCGAAGTCGTAGCCGAGCTCCTCCTTCATCACGTGCTTGAAGAGGAAGTCGGTGGGGTAGCCGGCGGTCTTCTGGGAGGGGTCGTCGAGGACGAGGACCTTCGCTCCCGCCTCTTCGGCGAGCCTCGCCGTCTCGTCCGTGCAGTTATGGGCGCAGACGAAGACGTCGTAACGGTCCTTCGGGTAGTCCAGTTCCTCGAGCATCCGCCTCACGGTCGTCCCGATGACCTCCGCCTCGTTATGGCCGGGGATGCAGATGGCGATTCTCGCGACCTTCTCGGACTTCGGGAACTTCTTCTCCTTGAGGAAGAAGAACAGGATCATGACGATCTGGAAGAGGAAGCCGACCGAGGTCAGGATGATCGCGGCGTAGTTGATGATCTCGAAGACGAGCCAGGTTATTTGGGAAGCGGACATTCTCTTGCTACCAGCCTATTTTGTATAAGGCGGATTAAACCACCCCCCGCCCCCTCTCTCAACCTCAGGCGCGCGCATGGGCATGTTTCGTTAGAAACTGCTGTCGCATTTATCGTTCCGTTTTTCCCCGAAATGAGAAAATCGGAACGCTGTCATGTAAGCAAAAGATCCACCTTCCCCTCCAGAAGGTCGGGCAGATATACATGTACGACCCCGTCGCGGGAGGAATCCTCCTCATCGAGGGATATCACATACTTGGGCGAGGCGTCCCGAACCTTGAGAAGGGCGCCGTACTCCCGTTCCAAGGTCTCTTTCGAATATAGGTGCGCGGCCACCTGGACGAAGGCCTTCCGCGCGCCTTTGGAAACGACGAAATCGATCTCCCCGTCCCTCATCGCGCCCCACCGGACATCGTAATTTCGGGAAAGAAGCTCAAGAAACACGAGGTTTTCTAATCCAAATCCGTCCTCCTTGTCCTCGCTCCTCATCGAGGCACGAAGCCCGACGTCGGGGGCATAGCGTTTCCTCGTCCCTTTGAGGGCCTTCTTGCCGGAAATGTAGTAGGGCCGGCAGGAAATGAGGAGATAGGACTCCTCGAGATAGTCGAGGTAGTTGAGAATGGCCCTGGCCCCTCTTTCCAAGGCGACGCGGTCCCTCCCGCCAAGGAGGCAGGAGGCGAGGCTTGCCGCGGAAAAGGGGGCTCCCGCATTCCCGACGACATACTCGGCGATGTTCATGAAGGCAGGACGGGAGATGCGGGGGTGCTCCCCGAAGACGTCCTTCTCGACGATCGAGGAGAAAACGGCCCGGAGATAGTCGAGGACCCCTTCCTCATCCCTTTCCTCGAACCTCTGGGGCATCCCCCCGAGCCGCAGGAACTCGATGACAGGCCTTTCCGGCGTCTCGATGCCGTTGAGGGAACGGAATTCCATGCACTCCCGGTACGTGAAGGGGAGGACGCGGAACTCCTTCGCCCTTCCCGTCAGCAAATGCTGCATCCTTCCGTGGAGAAGGCGCGAGTTGCTCCCCGTAGCGAAAATGGAGCAGCCGTAGCTCGCACGCGCATAGCCAAGCGCCTCCTCGAACCCTTCCATCCTCTGGACTTCGTCGAGGAAGACATAGTGCCTTCCGGGCGAAACAAGGTCCGCGTCAAGCTTCCGCTCCAGGGAATCCTTATCGACGATCCCGGACCCGGACTTCCCCTCGAGGTCGTAGAAATGGATGTTCTCCCCGGGAACTCCCCTTTCAAGAAGCTCCGCGGCGATCTGGCGGAGGATGACACTTTTGCCCGAGCGCCGGATCCCCGTCACGAGCTTGATGTAGGAGGAATCATAGAAAGGGCGGATCCGCTCCAGGTATATCTCGCGCTTGATTTCCTTCATGGAGAAATGCTACCACATCATCGTTCCGTTTTTCCCCGAAATGAGAAAATCGGAACGCTAATCCGGTGAAGGGGCTTTCATGCGCCCGTCCCCGCGCAGGCGCGTATAATCCGCCCGTCAAAGACGAAGGAGGATTCCCATGGACATCAGGAACATCGCCATCATCGCGCACGTCGACCACGGGAAGACGACCCTCGTCAACGCCCTCCTGGAAAGCTCCGGGACCTTCCGCGAGAACGAGGCGGTCCAGGACCGGATGCTCGACAGCAACTCCCTGGAAAGGGAAAGGGGCATCACCATCCTCGCCAAGACGACCGCGATCCGCTACAAGGGCAGCAAGATCAACATCGTCGACACCCCGGGGCACGCGGACTTCGGCGGCGAGGTCGAACGCATCATGGGGATGGTGGACGGCTGCCTCCTCCTCGTCGACGCCTACGAGGGGACGATGCCTCAGACGCGCTTCGTCCTGAAGCAGGCGCTCGAGCACGGGCTCCGCCCCATCGTCTGCATCAACAAGGTCGACCGCCCGCACGCGGACCCCGCGAAGGCAGTGGACGAGGTGCTCGACCTCATGATCGAGCTCGGCGCCCCCGAGGAGGCGCTCGACTTCCCCGTCTGCTACGTCTCCGCCCTCCAGGACACCTCCTCCCTCTCCCCCGACCCCCAGTCCCAGAAGCCGGGGATGGAGCCTCTCCTCGACATGATCCTCCGCGAGATCCCCTCCCCGCGCGCGGAGGAGGGCCCCTTCCAGTGGCAGTGCGCCCTCCTCGACTACAACGACTTCGTCGGGAGGATCGGCATCGGTACGATAAGGAGAGGCCATGTCCATGTCGGGGACATGGTGACCGACCTCCGTCCGGACGGGACGAAGAAGACGTTCAAGGCGATGAAGATCTTCACCTTCCTCGGGATGAGGAGGGAGGAGGTCCAGGAAGCCTCCTACGGCGACATCGTCGGCATCGCCGGCCTCCCGGACATCGGGGTGGGCGACACCGTCTGCGGCGAGGGCTTCCTCTCGCCCCTCCCGCCCCTCCGGGTGGACGAACCCACCCTCCAGATGGAGTTCGGCACCAACAGCTCCCCCCTCCGGGGCCAGGACGGGAAGTTCGTGACCGCGCGCCTCATCGAGGAAAGGCTCTTCAAGGAGACCCAGCGCGACGTCTCGCTCCGCTACCAGAGGATCCCCAATAGCGAGAGATGGCTCGTCTCCGGCAGGGGCGAGCTCCATCTCGGCGTCCTCATCGAGACGATGAGGCGGGAAGGCTACGAGCTCGAGGTCAGCAAGCCCCAGGTCATCGTCAAGGAGATCGACGGCGTGCGTCAGGAGCCTTACGAGGACCTCCAGATCGACGTCCCCGACGAGTTCGTCGGCGACATCATGACCACCCTCGGCGAGCGGGGCGCGGAGCTCATCGACATGACGGACGACGGGACGAACACCCGCCTCGTCTACGTGATCCCCTCGCGCGGGCTCCTGGGCTTCGTCTCGAACTTCCTGACGATGACGAAAGGCTACGGGATCATCAACCACACCTTCAAGGAGTACCGCCCCCTCTACGGGAAGGATGTCGGCGAGCGCCAGATTGGCGTCCTCGTCTCCACCGACAAGGGCCAGGCGACCGCCTATGCCCTCGAGAAGGTCGAGGAGCACGGGACGATGTTCATCACCCCCGGGGAGACCTGCTACGAGGGCATGATCATCGGGGAGCACCGCTACCCCTCCGACCTCGCGGTCAACTGCACGATGAGCAAGCCCATGACCAACGTCCGGAGCAGCACCAAGGAGACGACCGTCGTCCTCAAGACCCCCAGGAAGATGACCCTCGAGGCGTGCCTGGACTACATCAACCTCGACGAGCTCGTGGAGGTGACCCCCGGGGCGATCCGCATGAGGAAGAGGATCCTCGACACGAGCGAGCGGAAGAAATACGACGCGAAGCGCCGGGCCGAGAAGGAAGGAAAGTAAGGGCTCCTGCCCTTATTTTCATGCATGCGCCTCTTTCTTTATCGCGAGTGAAGCGAATGAAGTAAACTTCACTCGACTTCACTCAGAACTTCACACAACTTCACTCTGAGTTCACTCAACTTTGAAAATGCAGGAAAAATCTATCAAATCAGCGTTTAATGAAGTGAAGTTCCGTAAAACGAAAAGGGACGGCGAGCCGTCCCTCTCATCCCCCCGGCGATCGATCGCCGGCTGATGTCGCGGGAAGCAAAGGCTTAGCCGAATTGCTTCCCGTTCAGGACATTATAGAAAGCGCTTTCAGAAAGGGAAGCACTTTCTTATCGAAATCAAGCGATCGCGATATCCTGGCCGAAGATGGCATCGGCTCCTCCGAATGGTCGATGAAGGGGTTCCGGTTCCCCTGGTACTCGTAGATGCGGGAAGTCCTCTGCCTCTTGAAGGCGTCCACCGGATCCTCCTCGTTCCGCTCCAGGAGGGTCTCGAGGCTCCCCATCTCGCACTCGCCGTACTCCGCCTTGCCCGAGGCGAGGCTCAGGAAGGCGTAGCGGACCGCCATGTAGAAGAGGACGCGGGCGACGTCCCCGCGATGGCGCCCTCGATGAGATGGACCTCGTTCCCGTTGTCCTGGACGTTCGGGCAGAACCCTTCGTTCGCCCCGGGCTCGTCGTAATGGAGGTTCCCGTGGAGGCCGTTCGCCCAGGTGCAGGCGACCCGGAGGTTATGGATGTCGGAGGCGGGATTCTTCTCGTTTCCGTCCGGGCGGGGATCGACCCCGTTCAGCTTCATGTGGGAGCAGGCCCAGACGTGCTCCTTGTTCCAGGAGACGTCCTCCGTCGCCGGGATGAGGTCCCCGTCCCCGGCCCCATACATGTAGCCTGGGTTCTCCGGATCCTCGTCGGTGTACCTCATGATGTCCATGGCGTCCTGGTAGCCAATCCGCGTCATGTCAGAGACAAGGGCGGGGGATCCTCCTCGAGGGTTTCCCCGTCCGCGCCGAAGTCGATCCCCTCGTAGTACTCCTCCGCGGTCGTCGCCGGAAGGCAGGAAGACATCGTCCGGATGGAAGGCCATCCCTGCCGAACCCGGCCGTCTGGTCCTGGTTGATGAACAGCTCCTCGAAGGACTCCTCGCCAAGGGTCGCGTTCCACGTGCTCGTCGCGTTCTAGGTCAGCGTCGCTTCGAAGGAAAGGACGGCGATCTCCTCCGGGAACAGGCAGAAGATCAACCGGGGGTCCTGGACGGCTCTTTGTTCGAGCCGATCTCGCCCTCTTGCCCGATTCTGGCGAAGGATTCCTCCCCAGAAGCGAAGGGATGCCCGGGGACAAGAAAAGGCGGGCGATGCCCGCCTGAAGCAAAGGGACTGCCCGCTAGCGGAGCGCAGACCCGCCGGCGACGAGGACTCCTCCGCAGATCCCGAAGATCGCGGGAAGGTAGGCCCCGGGGCCGAGGACGACGTTCGCCTCCGCGAAGCCGATGTCCGCGCTGAGCTTAAGATCGGCGATCTGGGGGAGGAAGAAGAAGCCGACCCCGCCTACGACAAGGAGGAGACCGGCGGCAAGGCCGAGGATGAGGGCGCCCTTCCTCCGGTGGGTCCACTTGAGAGCAAGGGCGAGGAGCCCGGCGAGGAGGCCAGCGGCAAGAAGCGCGAGGAAGGCGATCGTGCCGCCGCTCGGCTCGAGGGTCTGGATACTGAAGTAGTCGTTGGAGACCTCGGTCCCGAAGGCGACCTGGAAGCCGGTCAGGAGCGGCTCCTGGCTGGTGGAGAGGACCTCCCCGGTGATCAGGTTCTTAGTGACGGTCTCAAGCATGAGCGCGTCCATCGCCGGGAAGATGATGGCGGCGATGGCGAGAAGGATCCCGACGCAGACGAGGATGCGCGGGAGGAGGGATGCTTTGGCGCGGCGTTTCTTGGACATGTTCGTCCTCCTTGGTTTTTCGAAATTTTAAAGGAAATCCGTGGGATTTGAAGGGGATAACGCAAAAAAGGGGAGCGAACCCGCTCCCCCTATGAGGGAAACCTTTCTAGGCGCGGTTCCTCTTCCTCCGGTAGAGGAGGTAGGCCCCCGCCCCGAGGACGAGGAGGCCGAGAGAGCCGAGCGCGAGATAGAGGGCGATGTCCTCCTGGCTAGTCCCGGCGGGATATAGCCCGAAGGCCTCGCCGCCCGGGACCGTCCCGTCGATCAGCTGGACGAGGTAGTCGTAGCTCTCGCCGATCGTCACGCCTTCGATGTCCTCGGCGTTATAGATGAGATTGTAGGCCCCGGCGCTCAGGCCGCCGACCTGCTCCTTGACCATGTTCCAGGCCTCGGCGTTCTCCTCGAGCCAGCAGATGGAGCCATCCACGCGGACCTGCGTCCTCCAGAGCGCGACGGCGTCCAGGGCAGCGTAGCGGTCCGCGGAGGCGGTCTCGTCCATCCATCCGGCGTCGGACCCCCAGAACCGGTAGTTGGCGCTCGTCTGGGTGACGTCGATGTAATTGTCGCCAGTGATCTCAAGGTCCGCCGTCTGTCCGCCGGCATCCCCGCCATTGAAGATGATGGTGTCGAACTCGTACTCCCCGGGAAGGATGATCGTGCGAACGTCGGATGCGAAGGAACCGACGATCTCGGCGGCCATGGCGACGCCAGGCCAGCCGGCGTTATTGATCCCATCGACGCTCCGATAGGCGTAGGCATGGGTGAAGTTCCCTTGGAAGTAGACGCTGAGGTCGGGCCCGGCCTGTCCCCAGACGCCATAGACGTTCACGTCGCCCTGCACGAGCACCGATCCCGTGATGGGCTCCTGGCACTCGGGGTCGCTATAAAGCCCCTCGAGGGTGTGCCCCTCGTAGAACTGGAAGGTCGGCTGGTAGTTCTGTCCTTCGATGACCGCGTCCTCCAGACGGACGGCCTCCTTGCCTCCGTCCCAGTAGATGACGTCGAAGCGCTCCCCCTCCGGCTCAGCCCATTCGGCATTCCATCCATAGGAGGCGTCGTCATATCCTTCGACCCCATCGACCCAGCACAGGGTGTAGAGGCCTTCCTTCTTGACCTGGCAGTTCTGGTCGTTCCCGACGATCTCGAACCAGTCGGTGTACCCGCCGAGACCCGGAGAGCACCACTGGTTCTCCCTGGCGACAAGCTTGAACTGGGCTCCCGCCGGAAGGAGGACCTCCACTTCATACCAAAGCTGCTGGGTGCCGTCCCCGAGCTCCCTGTTGTAAGCCTTGGTCGGATATAGGGGCGTGTCGCCCCAGCTCGCCGGGGTATCCCCCACCATGAAGCCCGTGCCGGCGATGAAGTACTTCTGGAGGTCGGCATCCTCGACAGGAGTGATGTCCCCCTCCGCGGCGTAGGCGATAGCAGCCTCCCCGTGGGGAAGCGCGGCGAACGAGCCGAGGGCGAGAAGCGCCCCGAGCCCGAGGATCCATCCTTTCTTCATTGATGAAACTCCTTTGAAACCTTATGGGAATTCTAGTAACCGCTTACAAAACGGACAAGTGGCGGAAAGAAAGACTTACAAAGGCTATTCGGCCTCTTTCCGCCCTTTCTTCCTGGAGCGGACGAGGAGGATGGCGGCGCCAATGAGGACGAGCGCACCGGCCCCGATCCCGAGCCCGAGGGCGAGGGGGTCGATCCCGGCATAGGGGCTGAGGCCCTCCCCTGGAAGCGCGCCGTCGATGAGGAGGGAGAGGTAGCCCATCGTGTCGCCGATCGTCGTCTCCCCGACGGTCACGTAGGAATCGACGAGGTTCCTCGCGTTTGCGGAAAGCCCTTCGTAGGAGAGGCGGAGCGCGTCCCAGCTCTCCTTCTCGTCCTTGAGCCAGCAGACGTCCCCGTCTTTGACGATGTCCTTCTCCCAGGCTTCGAGGAAGGCAAGCGCCTCCCTCCTGGCGAGCGAGCTATCCTCGGGAAGCCAGCCGGAGTCGGTCGCGTAGAGGGGATACTCCCCCTCCTCCCCGACGAGCGCCTCGTCGATGTTCATGTCCGGGG
The DNA here is from genome assembly GCA_949289845.1 of uncultured Bacillota bacterium. Taxonomy (GTDB): domain Bacteria; phylum Bacillota_I; class Bacilli_A; order RFN20; family CAG-826; genus UBA4951. The sequence continues at coordinate 287,247 of CASEPN010000001.1, read as the reverse complement.
TCTGGTTCCCCTGGTTGTCGTGGAAGAGGATGCCGGTGGGGTCGTACTCCCCCGGGATGACCGCGACATGGTGGCCGCCGAGGAGGTCCTCCTCGAAGGTCATCTCGCTCCCGGGCCAGACGCTCGAGGCGCCCGAGGCGCTGTTCCAGTAGTGGTAGTGGGTGTACTCCCCGAGGTGCTCGATCCGGATGTCCGGGCCGGCGGGCGAATACTTCCCGTACACGTCGATCGTCCCGTCGAGCGTGATCGCCATCGAGACGGGCAGGGTGAACTCCGGGTCGAAGAACCAGCCGTCCAGCACCATCCCTTCCTGGAAGATCCAGCGGGTCTGCTTCGCGCTTCCGAGGGGGCCTTCGTCCTCCCCGATGACCTCGTCCCCGTTGTGGTAGACGATCTTGCCGAGCTCGATCTCGACCTCCTCGCCGCCCTTCCAGACGCCGGAGGAATCCGCGCCGAAGGCCGTGGCAGCCTCCTCGTTCACGAGGATCCGGTAGCTGCCGCTCTTGAGGACGGACCAGTTCCCGTCCCAGGCGCTATAGGAGAAGGATTCGGGATCAAGCCCGCCGTCCTGGCCCGGGCCGATCCAGACTCCCCCGGAAGGCGCGTACGCCTTGAACTCGTTCCCCTCGTCCAGATGAATCTCGAGCGCCCACCAGGTCCCGTCCTCGTCCTCGACCTTCTCCTCGAAGGGCACGGGGTCGCCCGTGTTCCAGTCCTGGTCGTTCCCGGTCCTGGGGTCGGTGAAGTCCCCGACGAGGCCGACGGCCGGAAGCTCGACCTCACCTCCGGGAGGGGGAAGCGAGGTGTCCGCGGCCTTCGCGACGATGGCAGGGCTGGGGGCCAGAAGCCAGAGAAGCGGGAGGAAGGCTAGGAGGAAGAGTTTTCTCATGGAATTCTCCTTGTTTCTTTTGTGAATTATAGACATGTTGTAAGGGCTTTCAAGCGGTCTCGCTCTCGGAAAGGAGGCGATGGGTGACTTCCTCCGCCTTCCGGTAGATGTCCTCCGCCCTCTCCCCGACATGGAACTCCCCGTCCTCATAGAGGATTTTCCCGTCCACCATCGTGAGGCGGACGGCGTCCCTCGACCCGGAGTAGACGAGGTTCCGCGCGATGTCGTTCAGGGGGCGCATCTCGGGACGGTCGAGGTCGATGAGGACGAGGTCGGCCTTCTGCCCCTCCTCGAGGAAGAGGGAGTCCGCAAGGCCCATCGCGCGGGCGCCCCCTTCCGTCGCGGCCTCCAGAGCGAGGAGCCCGTCGAAGGCGTCTGCCCGCTGGAGGCGGAGCTTCTGGAGCACAGCGGAAAGGCGCATCTCGTAGAACATGTCGAGCGCGTTGTTGCTCCCGGCCCCGTCCGTCCCGAGGGCGAGGGAGATGCCTTTCTCGTGGAACTCCGAGAGAGGGGCGATCCCGGAGGCGAGCTTCGAGTTGCTCCCGGGGCAGCTCACGGCGTGGCAGCCCCTCCTCTTGAAGATCTCCATGTCCGATTCGGAGAAATGGACGCAGTGGTAGCCCCCGCCCCCGTAGTCGAAGAGCCCGAGGGAATCCATGTACTCCGTGGGGCTCATCCCGCGGTGGCGCCTCCGGCACTCCTCCACTTCCCTCGCCGTCTCGGAGTTATGCGCCCAGACGGGCATCCGGAGCTCATGGCTCGCCTTCGAAAGGGCGAGGAACATCCTTTCCGTCGCTGTGTACTCGGCGTGGAAGCCCGGGACGAAGCGGACCAGCGAGTCCGGGAGGGAGTTCCACTTCCGAAGGAGCCCCATGAACTCCTCCATCCCCTCCCCGTCCTCCTTGGGGGTGCCCACGACGAGGAAGCGAAAGCCCGTCCTGAGCCCCGCCTCGGCGATCTCCTCCGGGAAGTAGTACATGTCCGCGGCGGCGGTGATCCCGCCGGAAAGGTACTCGAGGATCGCGACCTTCGAGAGGGCGAGGACGTCCCCCGGGGCAAGGTTCGCCTCGAGGGGGAAGATCCGCTCGTTCAGCCAGCGGTCGAGGGGCAGGTCGTCGCTGGCGCTCCTGGCGAAGACCATCGCCGAGTGGGCGTGCGCGTCTTTGAAGCCCGGCATCAGGAGACCGCCCCGGCAATCGACGACCTTGTCGTACTCGCGGGAAGGGGCCTTCCTCCCTACGTAGGAGATCCTCGTCCCCGAGACGAGGAGCTCCCCTTCCTCGACGATCCCGGAGGAAGGCCTCCTCAGGATCCGCGCGTTCTTGAGCAATGTGTCCATGTCCACCCTCCTTATAGGTCGAGAGGAAGCCTTCTTGCCGCTTCCTTGTCCATCTCGAGCTGTTTTCTAAGTCCATCGAGGCCCGCGAACGTCTTCTCCTCCCGCATGAAGGAGAGGAACTCCACGTAGAGGGTCCCTCCGTAGCCTTCCTCCTCGGGGTAGTCGAGGAGGTGCGCCTCGACCTTCCTTTCCTTGAGGACCCCGATCGTTGGGTTCCTCCCGACGTTGACGATCGCGCGGTATATCTTTCCGAGGCGGTGGGCCAAAGAGAAGTACACCCCCTCCTTTGGAAGGAGATAGGGGGCGGAAAGGGAGAGGTTCATCGTCGGGAAGCCGAGCCGATGCCCGTTCCTGAGCCCGGGGACGACCTTCCCCTGGATCTCGTAGGGGCGGCCGAGGAGGCGCGCCGCGCCCCTGACGTCCCCTTCCTCGAGGAGCGAGCCGATCCGCTGGGTCGAGACCTTCCCACCCTCGAGCTCGAGGAGGGGCGACTCGATCGTCGGGAAATGCTCGCGGAGAAGCGAGGGCGTTCCCTTCGCCTCCTTCCCGAACCGGTAGTCCTCCCCGAAGGCGAGGGCGCGGGGCGCCAGGGGAAGGAGCACCTTCCCCAGGAACTCCTCCGGCGGGAGCCCCATGTAGTCGAGGGTCGGGGAAAGGAGGTAGAAGCGCTCCACCCCGAGCCCTCTGAGGAGGCGGACCTTGTCCTCCATCGAGGTGAGGACCTCCTTCCTCTTCCCGATCGGAAGCACTTCCGCTGGGTTCTTGTCGAAGAGGAGGGCGGAGATAGGGTCGGGCCCCTCCATCCTCGCCTTGAGGACGAGCGCCTGGTGCCCAAGATGCACCCCGTCGAACGTGCCGAGGAGGATCGTCCCTCCTCCCGGGCCCCGGACTTCCTTTCCGAAGGGAAGGAGAATCCTCTCCATCAGAAGAGCCCCCTTTCGGAGACGTAGTAATGGGGAAGCGCCTTCCGGTAGACGGCGAGGGCCTTCCCCTCCTTCACGAGAAGGAGCCTCTCCTCCTCCCTCATGAGGGTGATTCCCGCCCCGTTCATCACGAAGCGAAGGTCCTCCTCGTCCTCTATCTCGACAGCTGGAAGGCTCAGGAAAGGAAGGGGATCGAGGACGTCCTCCTCCGTGATTTCGGAAAGAAGGCGAGCTTTCTCCAAGGTAATCACCCCGATTGAAAGCCTCCGGAGGGAAACGAGGTGGCCGATTGTCCCCAGAAGCAAGGCGAACTCCTCCCCCAGGACCCTGACGTAGGTGCCCCTGCTCACCTTCGTCCGGAAGGAAATCTCCCTCAAATCCTTGTCGATTCCAAGGATATCGAAGGAAAAGACCTTGATTTTCCTTGGCTTCCTCTCGACTTCCTCGCCCTTGCGGAAGCGCTCGTAGAGAGGCTTCCCCCCGACCTTGACCGCGCTTGCCATCGGGGGGAGCTGCTCCCTCTCCCCGAGCATCCTGGAGGAAGCCTCGCGGATCTTCCCTTCCCCGGGGAACTCCCCTTCCCTCCGTTCCAGGATCTCGCCGTCGAGGTCCCCGGTGGAAGTCCTTTCGAAGAGGCGGAGCCGCGCCTCGTACTCCTTCTCCTCGTCCCCGAGGTAGGGAAGGAACTTCGTCCCCTTCCCGAGGGCGAGCACGAGGAGCCCCGTCGCGAAAGGGTCGAGGGTCCCCAGGTGCCCGACCTTCCTCGTCTGGAAGAGATGCTGCACCTTGTTGTCCACGAAGCGGGAGGTGACCCCCGCCTCCTTGTCGATCAGGAGAATGCCGTCCTTCATGCGGAGGGATTATAGCGCGAACCTCCCCCTTCCCCGGGCATCCAGGGCACGCTTATGAGAGAATGTCGCCCATGAAAAGCATCCGAAGAGTGCTCCGCGCGATGAGGGAGGCCGACGAGCGGCACGACCTCATCCAGAACGGGGACCGCATCGTCGTCGGCGTAAGCGGCGGCAAGGACTCCCTCGTCCTCCTCCGGGCTCTCGTGGAGTACCGCTACTACGGGAAAAAGGAATTCGAGATCCTCCCCGTCTTCATCGACCTTGGCTTTGGCGCGGACATCGCCCCGGTCAAGGAATGGGTCTCCTCCCTCGGGCTCGCGCTCGAGGTGGACGACTCCCGCTTCGCCTACGAAGTCCTTAAGGAGCACCAGGGCAAGGCGAGCCACCTCCCCTGCTCCATCTGCTCGCGGATGAAGAAGGCCGCCATATGCGCCGCGGCAAAGCGCCTCCATGCGAAGAAGGTCGCCTTCGCCCACCACGCGGAGGATGCGATCGAGACGCTTTTCCTCAACATGGTCCACGGAAGCAGGATCGCGACCTTCGCGCCCCGGATGGAGCTCAGGAAGGCCGGGGTCACCTTCCTCCGCCCCCTCTACCTCGCCAGGGAGGAGGACATAAGGAGGTGCGCCGAGGAGGAAGGGCTCCCCGTCATGAAGAGCCGCTGCCCCGCGGACGGCTTCACCGACAGGGAGAAGATGAAGGACTTCCTCAGGAACGCCTATTCCCTCTTCCCCGAGGCGAAGGACAACTTCCTCTCGATGCTATATAACGCGGGCTCGCTCTACCTCCCCTTTGAGGACGAGCGCCTCAGCTGGCGGGACCATTCCTTCGCCCTGAAGCCCATCCGCGGCCTCGAGGACGTCCCCGGGACGACCTTCGCGAAAAGGAGGAGGAAGGAAGGGGAGGAAGGCTATCTCATCCTCGAGAAGGAAAGGCCCGTCGGGGAGATCCTCGTCCAGGAGGAAGGGGCGAGGAAATACTCGATCCGCGCCCTCAGGGGAAGGAAGGAGGCCCTCCTCTTCGCGATCGACTACCTCGAGAACAAGATCGCGCGTTCGATCAACCCCGTGACCATCTATCTCTCCGCCCGAAAGGGGATCCCCGAGGAAGCGGGCTACGCCCCCCTCTTCGACGGAAGGAAGGGGAGGACGAGGATGGGAAAGGTCCTCCAAAGGGGCAAGACCTTCTAGAAAAGCCCTGCAGAAGCCCCATGGACGAAAGAAAAACGAGCCCGGAGGCCCGTTTTCTCATTCCTCTGTCCCGTCCTTATGGAAGGAAGCGATCGCCTTCTCCTCCTCCTGAAGCGTCTTCTCGAGGCTCTCGGCCTTCTCGAAGGTGTCGTCGAGGAGGAACTGGAGGTCGGGGACCTTGTAGAGGGACATCCTCTTCGCGAGGAGGCTCCGAGCGAGCCCCTTGAGCTTCCTCAGCTCCTCGAGGTTCTCCTGGGGACGCTTGCTCCCGAGGAAGGAGACGTAGCAGCGCGCCAGGGAGTAGTCCTCGTTGAGCCGCACCTCGCTCAGGCACGGGAAGCCGATCCCCTTGTTATGGAGCTCGCGGGCGAGGATCTCGGATAGCTCCTTCTGGACGATCGACTCCAGGCGAGGCCGCCGGTCCATCCCTACTCCTTCTCGACCATCTCGAAGCACTCGATGAGGTCGCCTTCCTTGATGTCCTGGTAGTTGTGGAGGGTGATGCCGCATTCGTAGCCCTTCTTGACCTCGTTCACGCGGTCCTTGAAGCGGGCGAGAGAGTTGACCTTGCCCTCGTAGACGACCACCTGGTCGCGGATGAGGCGGCACTTCTCGCCCACCTTGATGGAGCCATCGAGCACGTAGGAGCCGGCGACGACGCCGACGTCTGTGATCTTGTAGCGGTGCCTGACCTCCGCGGTCCCGACGATGCGCTCGACCATCTCGGCCTTGTACATGCCCTTCACCGCGCGCTCCACCTCCTCGAGGATCTCGTAGATGATGCGGTAGGTGCGGATCTCGACCCCTTCCTCCTTCGCCTTATCCTGCACGTGCTGGTCCGGGCGGAGGTTGAAGCCATAGATGATGGCCTTGGAGGCGCTGGCGAGGAGGACGTCGCTGTCGGAGATGGCGCCCGCCCTGGCCTCGAGGACGCGGATCCTCACCTGATCGCTCGAGAGCTTCTCGAGGTTCGCCTTGAGGGACTCCGCGGAGCCCTGGGTGTCGGCCTTGACGATGATGTTGAGGTCCTGGATCTTGCCGGAGTTGACGATGTTGTTGAGGTCGGCGAGCGTGAGGGCGCTCGTCCCTCCCCGCTCCTCCTCCCTCTTCTTGAGGGCGCGCGCCTCGGCGACCTCCTTCGCCTCCTTCTCGGTGGGGAAGGCCATGAAGCGGTCCCCCGCCTGGGGCACCTCGCTAAGGCCGATGACGGACACCGGGGTCGAGGGACCGGCGGTCTTGAGCACCTCCCCGTCCGCGCTCACCATCCGCCGGATCTTCCCGAAGGTCGTGCCGACGACGACGAAGTCGCCCTGGGAAAGGGTGCCGTTCTGGATGAGGAGAGTCGCCTTGGGGCCCTCGCCCTTGTCGAGGTTCGCCTCGAGGACTGTCCCGATCGCGTAGCGCGCGGGGTTCGCCTTCAGCTCCATCATCTCCGCCTTGAGGAGGATGGTATCGAGGAGGTCGTCGAGGCCCTTCCCGGTCTTGGCGCTCACCTCGACGGTGAGGACGTCGCCCCCGAACTCCTCGGGGACGACCTCCTGGGCGACGAGGTCGTTCTTGACCCTGTTCGGGTTGGCCCCGGGAAGGTCCATCTTGTTGATGGCGACGATGATCTCGCTCCCCGCGGCCCGGGCATGGTCGATGGCCTCGATGGTCTGGGGCATGACGCCGTCGTCGGCGGCCACCACGAGGACGACGATGTCGGTGACGCTCGCGCCCCTGGCCCTCATCTGGGTGAAGGCGGCGTGCCCCGGGGTGTCGATGATGGTGATCTTCTTGCCCTTCCAGTCCTTCTGGTAGGCGCCGATCGCCTGGCTGATGCCGCCGGCTTCCTTGCCCGCGACGTTCGTGTGGCGGATCGCGTCGATGATCGAGGTCTTGCCGTGGTCGACGTGGCCCATGACGGTGACGACCGCGGGACGCTCCTCGAGGAGGGAGGGGTCGTCCTCGACGACGAGCTCCTCGAAGTGCTCGGCGTCCACGACCTTCTCCTTCTTGAAGTCGTAGCCGAACTCGAGGCAGAGCTCGCCGATCATCTCGTCGTCCAGCATCTGGTTGATGGTCACCATCTTCCCCTGGGCGAAGAGGTACTTGATGATCGCGTTGATGGGGACGTTGATCGCCGTCGAGAGGTCGCTCACGGAAAGGGGCTTGGAGTAAAGGAAGACACCGCCGTTGACCTTGGCGTACTCCTTCTTCCCCTGCTGCCGGGGCTCGAAGTTGCTCTGCCTCTGCTTGGGCCTGTCGCTCTTCTTCCTGCCGTATCTCTTCTTGTCCATCCCTATCTCCTTTCGAACTTGGCGAGGTAGCTTTCCGCCGCCTTCCTGTCCTTGATGCCGACGAAGTTCACCGGGGAGCCCCGCCCGATCGCAAGGCCGAGCTCCTCGGGCGAGAACTCGTCCTGGACGAGGGTCCCGCGGACCTGGAGCCTTCCTCTCTGGCGGATCCTCTCGCCGGACTCCTCCCCGCCCTTGGCCTCGACGTAGAGGGCGCACCCCGCGCTTTGGAGGAGCGGCCCGTAGACGAGGTTCCCTCCTCGCTCGAGGAGCCCGAGGAAGCGGAGCCTAGCGGTCCTCCCGGCCATGGGAGAGCGCCTCCTTCCACTCCTCCTCGGAGAGCTTCCTCCGGAGCCTGCCCTCGAGGGCCTTCCGCGCCTTCGGGGAGCGGAGCCCCTCCGGGGAAAGGTAGATCCCCCTCCCCTCCCCCTCGGGGGAAAGGAGGAGCCTTCCTTCCTTCTCCTCGAAGCGAAGGAGCGCGTCCTTGGGGAGCCTCCTCCCGGTGAGGAGGCACATGCGGGGGTTCTCTCTCCTCATCGCTCAATTGTCGTCGTAGTACTTGTCGTAGTCCTCGAAGTCGAGGTCGTCGTAGCCCTGCCCTTCTTCCTCGAGGGCCTCCTCCTTCTCGATCTCGGCGAGCTCTTCCTCGCTGTAGATGGGCATCGCGGGGGTCGGGGCCTCCTGAGGCTTGACGTGGGCGACCTCTTCCTCCCCGATGGGGCGGGGGCGCTTCTTGCCGCCCTTCTTCCGGGCGTCCTCGCGCCCGCCTTCCTTCTTCCTCGGGGTGCTCGAGAGCTCCTTCTCGAGGTCCTCGAGGGTGGTCGTCGTCCTCACGTGGAGGGTCTCATGGACGGGCTCCGGCTCCTTGGGGAGCGGGGCCACGGGAATCTCTTCCCCGACATGCTCCTCGGGGAGCGTCTCCCCGGACGGGACTTCCTCGACGAGAGGCGTCTCCTCGACGGGGCGAGGCGCTTCCGCCTCCTTCTCCGCGGGAAGGATCGCCTCGGCCTCCTTGAGGCGCTGGGCCTTCTTCTCGGCCTCCTCGCGGTTCTTCCGGGCGTACTCGGCCATCTCGCGCCGGAGCTTGTCCTCCTGGGCGAGCTTCCGGAGCTCCTCCGTCGGGGTCCACTCGATCCCGAGGTCCTCGGCCTCCTCGGGAGTGAGGATCTCCATGTGGAGGCCCGTCAGCTTCCCGGCGAGGCGCTGGTTGCTCTTCTTCCGCCCGTAGGCGCGCTTCTTCTGGCTCTCGTCGACGATGAGGTGGCAGACCCTGTGCTTCCCCTCCTCCGGCTCCTCCTCGGAGATGTGGACCCCGAGGACCTCGGCCGGGCGGAGCGACTCCGCGGCGAAGAGGGGCAGGTAGTCGCTATAGGAGATGATGTCGATCTTCTCCTTCTCGCTGAGGTTATGCCCGAGCTGGTCGACGACCTTCTGGATGCGCGAGCCCTGGGCGCCGATGCAGGCGCCGGTCGCGTCGATCGCATCGTCCGTGGAAAGGACGGCGACCTTGCTCCTGACCCCCGCCTCGCGGGCGATGGCCTTGATGAGGACGGTGCCGTCGTACACCTCGCGGATCTCTTCCTCGAAGAGCCTCCGGAGGAAGCCCTCGCTCGCCCTCGTGGCCTGCACCTGGGGGCCCCTCTGGGGCTTCCCGGGCTCGTTCACGGGGCGGACTTCCTCGATGTACACCTTGATCTGCTCGCCGGGCTTGAAGGTCTCCTCGCCGATGAGCTCGCGGCGCGACATCTCCGTGACCCCATGGCGGAGCCGGACGACGACGGTCCGCTCGTCGGCCTTGTCGACGATGCCGGTCTCCATCTCGCCGATGTGGTCCTTGTAGACGTCGTAGAGGGCCTCCCTCTCCGCCTCGGCGATCGCCTGGCGGAAGCCGGAGCCGACCATCCGCACGATCATCTTGGAAAGGGACTCGATGTCGCAGTACATCGGGTACTTCCCCCCGAAGCGGACGTTCTCACGGGCTTCCTTGACGAGGCGCGAGAGGTTCTCCACCTCGAGGAGGCGCCAGTCGAGGTCCTTGAGGCGGCTCTCCCTCTTCGGGGACTTCTTCTGGGCGAGGGCCTCCTCCCTCTCCTTGAGGGCGTCCTCCTTCTCCTCCTCGAGGTTCTCGAGGAAGAGGTCGGCGTCCTCCTTGGCGGCGTCGTAGTCGATCTCGAGGGCGTCGTCCTGGATCTCCTCGTCCTTCATGACGAGCTTCAGCTGGGCGACGGTGATGAGGCCCGTCTCCATGTCGAGCCCGACCTTTACCTCGGCGTCCGGCGTCTTGATCTCGCGGAGGTAGGCCTTCTCGATCGCCGACTCCAGGGAGGCGACGACGACCTTCTCCGACAGATTGTGGTTCCCGGCGATCTCCTTGATCGCCGCCTTGAGCATCTCGAAGTCCATGTCTATTACCTCAATATCTTCTTCCTAGTTCCCTAGAACTTGATCGCGTGGCGCGCCTCCCTCACCTCGGAGAGAGGGATCTCGCTTCTTTTCTTCCGGCCCTTCCTGTTCCATTCGAGGGCGAGGGCTTCCCCTTCCATCGGGAGGAGCGTCCCCTCGAGCTCGTTCTCCCCGTCGATGGGGTGGAGGAGCGAGAGGAGGACGTAGGCGCCCGTCTTCTTCGGAAGCTCCTCGACGGGAATCGGCTTCTCGGCGCCCAGGGAGCTCACGTCCAGCGTGTAGGCCCCCTCGATCGGGTCCTTCTCGTCGAAGGCCGCCCCGAGGGCCTCGCTCGCCTCGACGATGTCCTCGAGCGAGATGGGCTCCTCGCGGTCGATCTCGATCTTGAGGAGCATCCCTTCCTTCTGGCGCGAGAGCCTCAGGGAATGGAGGCGGTAGCCTAGCTTCCCGAGCGCTTCCTCGGCGATGTTCCTTAGTTCCTCGGTCCCTGCCATGTCCCTCCTAACGAGAAAGGGCGACCCTGAGGCCGCCCAACTCTATCGATTGGCGCGTAACGGAGCCCCGCGGGGCTTCCGTCGTGGAGGATATTAGAGGCTTCCTGCTCCCTTTACAAGCCCCGGCGGGCCTTCTTCCGGTAGATGAAGTAGCCTCCCGCGGCGAAAAGCCCGAGGAGAAGGGCCCCTCCGAGGAGATAGAGCGTCCCTTCCTCCTTCCCGCCGGAGAAGGGGCGGAACGCCTCCCCTCCGGGAGTCGTCCCTCCCGAGAGGGTCCGGAGGTAGTCCACGGTTTCCCCAATCGTGACCCCGTCGATATCAGTCACTCCCGAGAGATAGGAGGAGACGCCTTCGTAGGAATCGATCACTTTCCCGAGCTTCGCCTCGTCCTCAAGAAGCCAACAGATGGAATCGGCCTTGCCTTCGTGCTCTTTCCGGAGGGTCCTCCAGTCCGGGAGGAACTCGTAGGCGGAGCGCTTCGTGGCGGAATCATCCCACGTAAGGCCGGTCTCTCCGTCATAACGGAACACGTAGCCCGGGGCGGAGCTCCAGTCGGAGAACGTATTGGTCTGACCTCCGTTGGAATTGATGATGAGTCCCTGCGTCTCGTATCCCTCGACGTAGCGGACCACCGCCCGGTAGAGGTCGTACCCTTCGGGAAGGTCATACTCATAGGCGTCCTCGACCTTCTCCATCTGGATGCCGGGCCAGGTGGTGTCATAGGCGTCGTACTCGGTCAGTTGGGTCCAGTAATGGAGATTCGGCTGGACAGGCGACTCCACGAGGATCTCGCGGTAGACGAAGCAATCTGATTTATAGCCGTTGAAGCTGTTCCAAGAGGTCTGGACATAAATGTCCCAGCCCCCGCCGGGAAGGACGTTTGTCTTGTACCATCCCCAAGTGTTGTTCACGTTCTCATATCCGTTTTCCCACTCAGAGAGAATGATGTGCGTCGAGGCCGAGTCGTATCCATCGACCTTGTAAAGGTTGGTGGCAGCATCGACGCTCTTGGCCTCCACTCCGGGCCAAGTCGTGGTAGCGCCGTCCCTCCAGAAATGGGCGTAGAACTTCGCCTCGGAAACGGTTCCCCAGTAGTCGAGCACGAGGTAGATCTCGTCGTCCCCGATTTCCTCCGTCCACTCATAGGAAGACGTCCCCGTCCCCTCCGCGAGGACCTCCGTGGGCTTCTCCTGGGCGAGGAGGAGGGCGCCTCCCAGGAGGGACAGTCCCCCGAGGGATGCCAAAGCGAGAGAAAGAACCTTCTTCATGGGAGGGAATATACATCCATTTGGGAATACGTCAAGAAAGCGCTTTCTATCTGTAAAGATAGAGAAAAAGGCCCGGAGGCCTTCTTCCTTTGGATGGGAACGTCCCCCTACTCGACGGGATGCTCCCCGTCGGAGTAGTAGAGCACCCCGAGGGTGTGGGGGCCGCAGTGGGAGCAGATGGTCGCCCCGGCAAGGGCCCTCACGACCTTCCGGAAGCCGAAGTCGTAGAGCTGCTTCTCCGCGGCCTGGAGCACGTCCTCCTCCGCGGAGCTATAGGTGAGGAAGCAGATCTCCTTGTCCGCGTCCGGGTTCTCCTCGAGGGTGTCCTTGATGAGCTCGGGCACCCACTTGGACATCTTGCCGCGGTACTTCTTGGCGCTCTGGAGCTTCCCGTCCTTCATGACGATCTGCGGGCGGAGCTTGAGGACGTTCGCGGCGAGGGCGAGGACGCTCGGGCACCTTCCCCCGGCGGCAAGGTAGTTGACGGACTCCGTGGCGAAGCTCGTCTCCGCGTAGGGGCGCCTCGCCATGACCATGTCGTAGATCTCCCTGGCGGTGTACTTCCCGGTGTCGCGGAGCCTCGCCGCGTAGAGCACCTGGAGGGCCATCCCGGTGGAAAGGCTCCTGGTGTCGAAGGAAAGGACCTCCTTCCCGGTCTTCTCGCTCATCCCCTGGGCGCTCTTGGCCCCGTTCCCGCAGGTGGCGCTGATGCCGCCGGAAATGGAGAAGTGGATGACGCTATCGGCCTCCTCGAGGAGCTTCCCGAAGTAGCTGTCGAACTCGTTGACGTTCGTCGCGGAGGTCCTTGGGAGCTTCCCGGTGGTCTCGAAGTAGCGGAACAAATCCTCCCCCTCGATCTCCCCGTCGTGGAGGATGTCGTCCCCGACGATGACCGTCGCGGGCATGATGCGGACGTCGTATTTCTCGACCAGCTCCTTGGGGAGGTCGCAGCTCGCCTCGGCGCTGATGATGATCTTCGAACTCATGAGGTATTCCTCTCTTTCGGTGCTATCATGGAGAAAAGGAACGCCCTCGGCAAGGGCGAGGGCGCTCTACTGAGGGAGGAAGAAACCGTGGAATTCCAAGAACTTCTCGAAAAAAGGAGGAGCGTCCGCTCCTACAAAAAGGGCAGGCCTTTGGCCAAGGAGGAGAGGGAAAAGATCCTCCTCGCAGCTAGCCTCATCCCCAGCGCGATGAACAAGAGGCCCCTCCGGGCCTATCTTCTCGAGGACCGCGGGCTCATCAAGGGGATCCTTGAGGAGAAGGGCCAGCCTTCGATCGGGGACTGCTCCGCGCTCCTCCTTGTCTACGGGGACCCGGAAGTCCAGCCATACCGGCCCTTCCTCGACCAGGAGGCGGGGGCGCTCGCGGAGAACGTCATGCTCATGGCGGTCTCCCTTGGTCTTTCCACCTGCTGGCTCGGGGTCCACGAGGGGGCTATCTTCGAGAAGCGCCTCCTCGCCCTCCGGGAAAAGCTCGGGATCGAAGGGAAGGACATCCCCCTGGTCGCGATCGCGATCGGGGAGGCTCTCTAAAGGCAAGGAAGCGAAAAAGAAATCCCCGCGTTTCGCAGGGATTCCCATCGAAAAAGGGGCGCGCTGCCCCTTTTTTGAAGATGTCCCCTATTCGTAGACGAAGCGGAGCCGCATCTCCCCGACGTTCACGAGGGGGACGTCGGCCTCCATCTCGTAGACGTCGCCGTCGGGGGCCGCTCCCTTGCCCTTGAGGGGGAAGGCATGCTCGTCCCTGGGGATGAACTTGATGGGCAGCACCTGCCCGTCCCCGGGGTCATAGCAATAGACGACCTTCTTCCCCTTGGGGGCGTGGACGCGGAAGACGTAGTGCCTCGCCTTGATGAAGCGGGGGCCGTCGAAGGTTCCCTTCGGGACCTCGAAGGCGAGCTCGTCGACGTCGTCATTGATCCGGTAGAGACGGAAGCCCGTGGTCCGGAACTTCCCGTCCTTGTAGTCGAGGGTCTCCCCATCGTCCTCGTAGAGGTCGAGCCTCCCCATCCCGGAGCGCTCCCCCGGGAAGAGCTCGAGGGCGATGCGGTCCCAGCCCATCTTGGAAGCGTTCCTATTGTCCGGGAGGAGCGGGAGGATCCCCCACTCGGCGACGTGGAGGGGGATCTCGAGGGACGCGTACTTGTCCTTGAAGGAGCGCCCGCCCCGCCTCCTCTTCCCGGAGAAGAGGTCGATCCAGGTCCTCCCTCTCGGAAGATAGCTCCCGGCGATATCCTCCTTCTCCTCGACCGGGCGGAGGGCGAGCCTCAGCCCCGCGCCGCCCCCGTCCTGGAAGTATTCGATCCTGATATGGTGGCTTTCCTTCCCCTCGAGCGTCAACACCTCGTCGTAGGCGAAGCCCCGGTTCCCCCAGGAGTCGTCGAGGAGGATCCCGTCGACCCACACGCGGATCCCGTCGTCGGAGCCGATGAGGAGGACGTTCTTCCCGGGAAGGGGCGAGCGGAAGTCGAACTCGAAGGCGGCGCTCCACTTCTCCAGGCCATGCCCGGGAATCGGGCATCTCCTCGACCAGTCGAAGGAGAGGGTGGCCTCCTTCCCATGGTGGATGGGCTCCCCCTCGAGGGCTGTCCCCTCGTAGTAGAGGGCGTCGATCCCGCCGGGGAAGCAATCCGCGGAAGGCTCGTAGTAGCGGTCCTCGTGGGGCACGAGGCCGAAGGCGAGGTCATGCCCGAGGAGGGCGACGTCCTCCCTTCTCGCCGCGGGGGAAGGATCCTCGAAGGAAAGGCTCCGGAGGAGCGGCATCCCCGTCTCGTAGGCCTCGTGGGCGAGGGCGTAGTAGAGGGGCATGAGGCGGTAGCGGAGCGAGCCGTATTCCTTGGCCACCCTCATCCCTTCCTCCCCGTAGTTCCAGGGCTGGCGGTAGCGCTTGTTCCCGCAGGTGGAGTGGAAGCGGTAGATGGGCGAGAGGGCGCCGAACTCGACCCAGCGGGCGTAGAGCCTCGAGGAGCCGTCCCCGATGTGGCCGGTGAGGTCGCTCGAGCAGTAAGGGACCATGTCCCTCCCGGCGCGGAGCATGTTGCGGAACTCCGCCTTGAGGGAGCGGCAGCTCATCCAGTTGTCCCCCGTCCACTGGACCCCGTAGCGGTGGCTCGCGCTATTCCCGATGCCCTTCCACTCGCCGTTGGTGACCTCGTCGACGTTCCCCATCATGAGGCTCCGGAGCACCTTCCCGTTCGGGAGGGGGTTCTTCTCGTGGAAGGCTTCGGTGACGTCCTGGTATAGATAGAAGCCCCAGGTCTCTGGACGGATCTCCTTGACCGGGCTCTTGAGGCGGGTCCACCAGTTGCGGTCGTACCACCAAGAGTCGAGGCCGAGCCCAAGGTAATGCCCGAGGTTCTCCGCCCGGTACTTGCTCTCCTTGGGATCCATGAGGCTCCTGGCCCCCTCAACCGGCTCCGGATGGTCGTTGAACATCGCGCGGATCCCTCTTTCATGAAGCCATTGGAAAGTGGAGGGAAGGTCGGGGAAGTCCTTCTCGTTCAGCTTGTAGCCCGCGCCTTTCTTCGCCCCGGACTCGCGCCAGTCGGTGTCGATGACGAAGTAGTCGAGGGGGAGGCCCTCCTTCTCGTAGCGCAGCACCTCCTCCTTCACCGTCTCGTCGGTGTACTCGTAGTAGCGGGAGTCCCAGCATCCCAGGGCCCCGAGGGGAAGCATCGGGGGCCTTCCCGTCAGGGAGAGGTACTGCCTCCGGAGGAGCCTGGGGTCCTTGTGGGCGAGGAGGATGTAGAGGGCGAAGCAGTCCCGCCTCGCCTTGAAGCCGCCGTCCAGCCTTTCCGAGGTCCCGTATCGGTCCTTGGGAAAGGCGATCATCGGGTAGTCCACGAGGAGATAGGCCTCGGGGGTGAGGGAGGGGTCGGGGAGGGTGCCGGAGTTCCTTAGCACGAGCGGGTTCTGGACGAGGGTGAAGCCCCTTGGCCCTTCCAAGGCGAGGGACCTTTCGCCCGTCCCCTGGACGGAGAGGCGGTACTCCCCTTCCCCGGGGACCTCGAAGAGGAAGCGCCCCTCGCCTTCCTCGATGACTTCGCCTTCCGCGCCCCGGAGGGCGGAAAGCCCGGGGACGAGGAAGGTGTCCCCCTCGGGGAACTCCCCGCGGAGGAGGACGAGGAGGCGGAGGATGCCGCCCTTGAGGATTTCGGCCCTGTAGCGCGCCTTCCTCTCCTTCCTCCCGGGGTCGTCGATCACGATCCTGCCTTTTTTCGCCATGGATGCTCCTCCATTCTTTTTCTATCCATGATTGTATGACTTCCCTCTCCTTCCTTGGAAGAAGGAAGGGAGAATTCCTTTGCAGAACCTCCCTCTCCAGGACGAAAAGAAGGCCCCGGGGGCCTCCTTGGAGAAGCGTTAGTCTCCCTAGCGGTAGAGCATGAAGTAGTCGCCGGCGTCCGAGTAGAGCATGAGGAAGGCCGGATCCTGGTAGTCGACGTAGCTAAGGGAATAGCCCTCGCCCCCGATCGTCCCCGACCACTCGTTCCCGTACCCGGTATCGGCGAAGGCCCCGTCCGAGGTCGTCCCATCGAAGGTCACAGTCCCGTCCGCGTTGACCACGAGGGTGTGGCTCCCGTCCTTGGTCTTCCATTCCCCGAGGATCTCGGAAGGGAAGACATTGGAGGTCACGGGGTCGTCTCCCCCATCCTCCTGGAGGGTGAGGACGACGTCGACGTCGTAGTTCTCGTCGACGACGTAGATCTCGACGTTCCCGAGGAGCTCGCGGTACTGGAGGGTGTAGGCCACTCCCCCGAGGGTGGCCTCGGCCTCATCGTTCACCATCCCGGGCACGAAGTTCAGGGGCTCGTCGAAGGCTTCCCCATTAAGAGTCGCCGTCCCGTCCTCCTCGATCACGAGGGTGTAGTGGATGCCGCTCCATTAGTCCGTCCCTTCCCAGGTCCCGACGTACTTGGGGTCGATAGTGGGGGTGGTAACCTCTTCCTTGTAGAGATCGACGTCGATGAGGTAGTTGTCGTCGAAGACGCGGATATAGGCTCCGTCCGTCGCGTCCATGTAGTTAAGGGTGTAGAGGACCCCGTCGATCATCCCTTCCGCGGTGGTCATGAAGAGGGAGGACTTGAACTCGAGGGGCTCGTCGAAGGCGTTCCCGTCGAGGGTGGCGGTGCCGTCCTCATTAATGACGAGGGTGTGCTCCGTCCCCGCATCGTCGGTGCCCTTCCAGGTGCCGACGTACTTGGGGTCGAGGGCGGGCGTCTCCGCGCCTTCCCTCGCTAGCTCGACGTAGACGGACATGTCGTCCGTGCTGAGGGTGAGGGTGTCGTCCTTGATGCTGTAGGAGAGGGTGAGCTCGAGCCCCTCGTGGGTGAAGGTCGCCTTATAGCCCTTGAGGGACTCGGCCCACTCGCTGGTCTCGACGTTCTCGCCGTTGAGGGTGACCCCGTCCTCGGAGACGACGACCGTGTACTCTCCCCCGATCCAGGTTCCGAGGACTTCCTCGGGGATCCCGAGAGGGACGTAAGGATTGAGGACGACGTAGACGTACCCGTAGTCGTCCCCGAAAGTGATCTGGGCTTCATAGGAACTGGTCGCCGGGCTGTAGGTGAAGTCATAGGACTCCCCTCCGAAGGCCAGGGTGCCGTTCCAGCTGCCCCATTTGTCCTCGGTGAGCCCGGAGAGGGTCGCCTCCTCCCCGTTGACGAGGATGGAGTCCTCCGCGACGGTCATCTCGTAGGGCTCCTGGGTGTAGAGGTCCTTCCCGGACCACTCGCCCAGCATCCCCTGGGGGATCTCGACCTCGGGGAGGACGAACTCATAGGGGATCGTGGCCTTGTCCATGTCCTTGATGTCGACGGAGGTCCTCTCGTGATAGAAGCTTCCAGAGTAGTTCATCATGAGCGAGGTGTAGGAGAAGTTCGCGACGTTCCCGTCCTCGCCGAGAGTGATGGTGAGGTCCTCGGCCCCGCCGTAGTAGTAGAGGTAGCTCGCGACCTCCCCGTCCTCGAGGAAGGAGCAGACGGCGTCGAGGAGGCTCACCTCGTCCCGGTAGGCGTAGACGTTCTCCTCCTCGGTGGGGACGAAAAGCTCGGCGGCGACCATCCCGGGCCAGGGCATGTAGGCGTCGTAGAAGTTGATCTGGTCGCCGACGACGACCTCGCCGTCGACAATCTCGAACTCATACATGTTCCCGTCGTCGAAGGTCGCGTAGCCGTGGTCGTATTCGGAGGTGATCCCTCCGTCGTTGTCCCAGATGGTCGCGTCGTAGGTGATGGTGCTCCTGCTCGTGGCGATGCCCATGCTGTCGTCGTCGAGGGGCGTCATCGTCTTCTCGTAGACGAAGCCCGTCTCGTCCCCGGGGCCGGAGAGGGCGAGGTGCCAGGCGTCGATGGCGTCCTGGATCGCCCCGTGGTACTCCTCCGTCTCGTAAGGGGCGGGCTCGGGGATTTCCTTGTCCCCCTCAAGATGGATCTCGTAGTCGGAGACCCGCGCGTAGATGTCCCCGTAGGAGTCCTGGTAGGAGGAGACGATCTCGACGAGGAGGACGTCGTCCCTCCGTTCGAGGACGAAGGAGGAGACGGCGGTGTCCGTGTAGAAGTTCAGGGGCTCGGCCGCGGATAGCGCCTTCTCAGTCGAGAGGAGGTAGAGCCCGTCCTCGTGGGTGAGATCGGCGAGGGATACGCCTTGGAAGGGGTTATGGAAGTGCTCGTCGAAGGACACCTTCTGGTAGTTCTCGTCAAGGTAGTCTCCGACCTGGAGGGTGTTCGTGGTGTCCACCATCATGGTGATGGCGTTCCCTTCCTCGTCCTTCCAGAGGGAGACGTCCGCGTACGTGGTGAGGGTGTCTTCGTCGTGGAAGGAGTAGCTTTCCTTCCCGATGAAGCCCTGGACGGAGGAGAGGGAGCCGTCCACGTCCATCGTCCCCGAGAAGGAGAGGGAGGACGAGGAAAGGCGGTCGAGGAACTCCTGGTCGATGTCCGTCCGGATGTCCGGGACGGGGATGGAGGAGGATCCAGAATCCCCCTGGGAGGAGGAAGAAGAGGAGCCTCCGGCGCTTCCGGCGGATGAGGATGAGGAAGAACTCTCGGGAACGCAGGAGCTGAGCCCGAGGGCGAGGAGGACGAGGGGGATGAGAAGCGTCTTCTTGTCCATGTCTTCTCCTTTTCAAGGATGGGGCGAATATACAAGAAAGGCGCCTCAACTCAAGCGAAAATAGTTCGGAACGGAAAAGGCGCCTTCCTAGAGGCGCCGATTGGCATCGTCCCAGTCGATCTCGGAGGAGTGCTCCTTGAGCTCCTCGGCGGCCCCCTTCAGGAGGGCGAGGGTCCTTTCTTGCTCCGGGGTAGGGTTCTTCTTGGAGGATGCCACCATGAGGAAGAAGGCGATCGCGTAGACGAGGTTCTCGGCGTCCTTCTTCGAGCGGAGGGCGGGCTTCTCCTCCTGGTCCTTGTAGAGGAGGCGGATGGCCTCGAGGGTGGAGTCCTTCAGGATGTAGGCCATCTTCAGTAGTCCTCTTCTTCCCCGTCCTGGTCCCTAGGGGCGGAGGAACGCTCCCCGCGCGCCCCGGAGACGAGGAGGGGGACGTAGCGCTCCGCGGCCTGATAGGCGGGGAGGGCGAGGATGCCCAGCAGAAGGAGGATTCCCCCGACGAAGGCGACGATGGAAGAGTTCGAATGCTGGTCGGCGAAGGCGGATAGGGACGCCCCGAGGGCGATGAGGTCCCCGGAAAGGAGGAAGCACCAGGAAAGGACATGGAGGATCCCCTCCTTCCTCAGGAAACGAAAGGCCGTCCCGAGGACGAGGAGGAGAAGGGGGAGGCATACCCCTAACCCGGAAAGGGTATTCACGTAGGCGTTGAAGGTCGTGATCTGGTCCATCGAGGCGGAGAAAAGGAAGGCTATAAGAAGAAGGGCAAGGCCGAGGACGAGGGCGATGTCCCCTCCCAGGCGGACGTACTTCCGGACTCTCTCTTCCATGGGAATCCTCCTTTGGATAGATAAAGGATAAACGGAAGGGACTAGGAATTATAGGAACTAGCTAGAAACGAGGGGGAAATTCTCAGCCCAGCCGAGTACCGGGCATTCAGAACAACCCCCCTGCTGCCTGCCCAAAGAGGAGGGAAAACGATAGAAATCCCAAAGTATTGCGCGGGAAATGCAGGAGATCGCCTCTAAAGATGCCCTATTTCAGAGCGGACCTTTCCCAAAACTTCTTCAACTGAGATAGGGGTGCCTTGGTTGCAATCGACCCGGTAGTGGATGTCGGAGACTCCTCGAATGTCATCGGGGATTTCTAGATGAGGGAGATCCCTGGAATCGAAGAAGCGGATAAGGGACTCTGCCCTCTCCCTGGCTATCCCAGGCCCTGGGTCATCCGGCGTGAGGGCGCACTTGTACCTTGCGGCCTCGAGCGCAAGGAAGGCCTCCGCGTTAAGGCTAGAGGAATCCGCCAGGGCCTCGTCAAAGAGATCCTTGAGCGTCGGCCCTTTGTCGCTTTCCTCGAGGAGGCATGAAGCGACGATCACAAGGCAGTCCTTCCGGACAAGCTGGGAATGGGAGAAGGAATGAATGCGCGTGGCCCCTTCGACGGTCGCCTTCACTTCGAGGCGAAGTCGCGGGGAAACCTCGAAATCATGCCGGTTGGTCGCCTTCGTATGATAGGAATCGAGAACGTTCGTCCATCCCGCCTTCCTCAAGTAGAGCAGAACAAGCAGTTCCCCGAGCATTCCGATCCGATAAAGGTCGATGCGGATACCGGGAAGATCCGAAAAGAAACGGTCGAGCGCCCCGAGGATTAGGTAAAGGTCCTGGCCGGAGATTGGGTCGGGGATCTTGCGGAAGAGGTAGTTGGCGATGATTTCGAAGGAGGCGCCGGATTCTTCGTCATCGTGAATGGGACGGACGATGTGTCCGTAAAAGGACGGCTCGTCTCCAATCCGGAACTCGCGGTTGAAGTCCGCGACTATCGACCGCCAGCTCTGCTTCCCTGGCCTCTTGCGAATCCCGTCGCTCCGGACGAAAAGGACAGGGCGCCCCTCGGAATCGCGGACGGTCGCCACGTTCGCCTTCGAGAAGCCCTCGATCGTCTTCTTGGAGAAATATTCCTTCCCTTCATTCGCCATATTCGTTGTCTCCCGTTACCGCAAGACTGCTGCGGATCATTTCCTTCGTATGCGGATTGCTGAAAGTAAGCATGATCTTCCACTTGCTTCTGTCCTTCTTCTCCTCGTCGGATTGATAGACGAGGTGGATACCGACTGCGGTGAAGTCCTGGAATTCCGGCACATGGATGTCGCCAGGGAACTTGGTGCCTGCGTTAGAGCCTTGGTTCAGGTTCCTTACTGCATGGACGAAGTCGTTCGCATCCTGACGTTGCTCGCCATATTTGTAGCGGTAGACGATCACGTTGAGTTCGTCCGGCCGGTTCCCGTCCCTGACCTCGTTCATGATTGCTTTGAAATAATGCCGGTCGCATGCGCTTTCGCCGTAATTGGTCTTCGGAAATTGATAGCGAGAGATGAATTCCTGGTAGAACCCGGTATAGGGGAAGCGAAGAAGCATCCAGGCCTCTTGGAAATCTCCGCGGTCGTCCAAGGCAAAGTTCCGGATGGTGGCTTCTCCGTCGTGATTCTTCTTGAATTCCCAGAAGAGCGCGCTGTTTTCCAGGACTTCCTGCGAAGTCCAGTCCGTGGAAGTGTTCTGGAGACGCGTCTTGGCGGGAACGTCTCCTGTAATCCGCACGGTCTTGGCAACGGAGGGGCGCGTAAGGATGAGGGAAGTATGCTCCTGGTCGAGATCGAACACGCGCGGAAACTTTTTCAGGTTAGGGGTAAGGTCCAGGTAATTCCGCAAGGAGACGAGAAGGCTGCTCTCGTGTTCCTCGATCGCTTGGAACTGGCCCGCGAGCTTAGCGGTCATATAGACCTTGCAGACGTCGAAGTAGCCGAACTTGTACCCGAGCCAGCGAGCCCGCTGATAAACGGTATCGACCTGGGGAACCTTCGAGTCGCGCATGAAGTAGGTGACGATGAGGTTCGGGATGGTAAGGCCGCGACCCAGCATGTTCCCGCCCACATAGACCGTGTGAGGCCAGTCCTGGTCTTCGTCAGGCTCCTGGTCCTGGAGATGCCGGCAGTTAACAAGAAGGACCCGAAGCTTCCTGTTCGACAAGGCTTCTCGAACTTCGAGCAGGAACTCATCCAAGCCAGGAAGAGAGATCCCATACTCCGCAATATATTTCGAGTAGTACTCCTCGAATCGGGCTTCCATGGCACGGCAGGCGTCACCTTCCGAACTCAGCGAGTCACGGACTCTGTCAATCAAAGTCTCGATCCGCCTCACGTCTTCCTCGTGCGCATCGACGGAAAGCGAAGTATGAATCATCATCGAGAAGGGCTTATCCCGTTCCCCACGAAGCCTCTTGATGGCGATTCCGCCGATGTAGTCAATGAAAGCGGATTCCAGGGACCGCGGGATTCCGCCGTCGTTCATGTCATCCCCGTCGATGATTCTGACAAGGTGGTAGTCGGATTCAAGATAATCGGCAAGGCCAATGTAGCCTTCTCCCGGATCAACGATCACGCCGGTGTCTGGGGAAAGGTCCTCCAATGTCGACATAAGGAGGTTCGCCTGGGGCGTTGCCGTCACGGATAGATATGTGACCGTCTGAAGGGAGCCGATAAGTTCTTCAATGCGCTTAGGAATGGCATTGGGCGCCTTTGAACTTCGATTACCGGGGCTCATCTCGTCCCCTTCGTCATCGATGAAAAGGCTCGGGACATTCGCTAACCCTGCGCGGGCAAGCCGGCCGAAAGCGCCAATATTTCGCCTCTTTGATCCTTGCTTCAGCCCAATGATGAACACGAACCTTCCGAAGCGAAGGTCTCCCTCGACGTCCTGGCAGTTCCAGCCATTACCCCTCGCGTACTCGTCAATGTTATAGAACCTGACCTTGTCATTGTTGCGGAACACTCTTCTCAGACGCCGGTAGTTCTGCTTGAGAAGTTCCCTCTTCGACCCACCGAGGATGTAGCAGACGGGGATTCCGTTATCGAAGGCATATGCCGCGACGCCAAGGAAGAACGACGTCTTCCCCGATTGCACCTTGCCGACTGCAAGGATTTTCCTGACAGATCGCTCCCCTTCCTTTGCTGGAGGAGCGAACATCCCTGCCGCCATGCTCGATTGCATCAGGATGTGGTCGGCAACAACGTCACTCCCATCGTGCTCCTCCAGGAGATATTGTCGGAAGAGCTCTACGTTAGGGCCGGATTTGACTCCCCCCGAATCAACGCCCGATTCCGGGGTGATATCGCGTATCCTGAGGTCGCTCATAGGATTCCCTTTCTAAGGACGGTGTTCAGTTCCCTGATTAGGTCATCAGGAGTTGCTCCCGCAAGCTTCGTGGCGCGGTTCCTTGCCAGCGCGATCGCAAAGGCCAGTTTTCTCAGGATACTGTCGGGAGCACCGCTTGATGGCGTGCCACCCGCATTTAATGCAGAAGCGTTCAAGCGGATTGTCGTTGCCGAAGGATCCGAGGTGTCCAGGGAAAGGAAGTCGTTCTGTGCGCCTGTTTCCGGGCAAGACTCCAGGCGATACTTTCTCCCGTCCAAAACGATCTCCTCCGTCCAATCGGTCGGAGCCGGGGTTTCGAAAACACATTCCTTCTCCTCGTCCATTGGGAATTTTTCGACAGGGAGAACCGGGCGCGGCTCTTCTTGTTCGACCGAGGGGCGCGAGGAAGAGGCATCCGAAATTGGCTTCGACGGTTCTTGAGGCTTGTTTCTTCTGACCCGATAACCGTTGACCCATATCTTGAACGATTCGAATTGGGGGATGCCGGCCAAGGTCCTATCGAAAAGCTTCCAGAATTCCTCACCAAGGGCAAAGCCGACCTTGTCCATTCCAGGGGTCCAGTCCCCCTTTCCTGTCATCAGCTGCCCGGTGATCATCCGGTACGGAGGCATGCTTTTTGCCCCCAGGAGCAACCTCGTCCTGTGCCCCGACTCGATCACCCTCCCAGAGGGCGCCAGAATGTCAATTCCGACAATTTCCTCCCTTTTCATGTCCGGGACAGCGCCAATCCAGCCGGAGAACGTGTACTCCTTCCCCTCGTACATGAAGCGCGAATCCTCTTCGCTGATCGAAATGCGCCGGGGAACCCCGTTCACATCGATGAGCGGAGGATTGAAAGGTTTGATGAACTCTCCTTGAAGGCGAATTCTGAAATGTTCTTCCTTTTCCAGGAAACGGCTATAAAGTCTGGAGAGCATAGTTCTGACCTTCGAGTCAACGACGGATTTGAGAAGGGACTTCTCGCAATTAGCGATCACGATTCTTGTGTAATGGGACTCGACATCGTTCGTCGGCTGCTCGCTTACGACGACAATCTCTTCGTTCGCCCTGATCTTTTCGTTGGAAATCAGGAAGGTACAAATGTACGGGGAACGATAGAGCTTCGTTTCGAATCGCGCTGTGGCGACTGGCCCGAAGCACAGGATCGACCGCTTCATCCCCAGGCCGTACTTGCCAAGGTTCCTGGCATCGCGATTCGGGTCGTATGGCTTGAAGGAAATCGCCCTCTTGATCCCTTCCCTGTCCATGCCATATGCGTTGTCCATGATGCTCAAGGAACCATCTGAGACGCTGATGTCAACGACGCAAGGCCCCATGCCGGAAGCGCCGAGTTCCTCCTGATGATCGATATAGCTTTGGAATGAGTTATCGATAAACTCAGCAAGCAGGGAGTACGCCTCGGACTTCTGGCGTGAGAAGTTCGCCATGGTCGAGAGGTCATGTTCCATCCTGATTTCGTAGTTGTTGCTCATAAGGAGCACCCCCTTTCCTTGAGGAATGACAGAAGAGATTCGAAAACGGTCCGGACGACGCGAACGTTGACGGCATTCCCCAGCTGGCGGTACGCCTTCTGGGGCGATTCATCAAAGCGATAGTCGTCCGGGAACGACTGAAGGCGGGCGCACTCGCGCACGGTCAGGGCGCGGCGGAGCGGCCCGTAATAGGGCAAGTGCACCATCGCGACGAGCGCTGGGAAGAAGTTCGGCCTCTTGACCCGGATTCCCGATGTGCGGAACTGGATGATTCCTTCGAAAACGCTTTGCATGGCGTCCCCCGCCTGCCATTCGAACTTCCTCCATGTCGGAGGAAACGAGCGAATGCCGGAGTTCCTCAGCCAATCGGAAAGCTTGGGCTCGTGGGCCTGGTATAGGGCGATGTTCTTTCGGATGAATTCCTTCTTCCAATCCGGAAAGTTGCTCCTTTCCACGGAGAGACCGTCGAAGTAGTCGCTCCAGATGGGGAAGCCGATGGGGCGATGCCCTACGATGCCCATGAACCGGTCCCAAATCCCGAGGACCGTTTCTTGCTTTTCCGTAAGAAGAACCGGTTCCTCGGGCTCGTTCTCCAGGATTCCTTCCAAAGGCTCAAGCTTCTTCTTGAACGGGAAGCGCAGGTCCAGGAAGCCTTCGTAGATGTCCTTCCGCACGCAGGGGATGTACGCCCTCGTCCGCGACTGCGGGATCCCGAACTGAAGCGGCGAGAGAAGGAAGGGCTCTTCGTTCAGCGTGTAGCCGGCGCCCCGAAGTTCCTTGCGAATGACCGACCAGGTGTTCCCGCCGTCATGGGAAAGCAAGTTCCCGACGTTCTCAAGGAGAAGGAGCTTCGGCTTACGGGATAAGACCCCCCCCTCGAATTGTTTCACAAGGCGCACGATCTCAGCGAAAAGGGTCCCTCTTGCATCGGAAAATCCTTCGCGCTTCCCCGCCTTGCTGAAGGTCTGGCACGGGAAACCGCCGAGCACGACCTCCGTCCCATCCGGGAGGGCTCCGATGCTCTTGATGTCGCCGCTGGGGACCATCCCAAAATTATCCTCGTACACCTTGGCGGCATCCGCATCGATCTCGCTTGCCATAAGGCACTTGGCCTTCCCGCCGCTTATCTCGTCCATCGCGAGATGGAAGCCGCCGATCCCGGCGAAAAGATCAACGTACCGGAAGCTCTTCCTCATAGGGAATACCTCTTCCGACATTCGGCAAGGAACTTCCCGAAGGAGTCCCCGCGGCAAAGGATCGGGGCTGGATACGTCTCCTTCCCGACATAGACCCCGGAAGGATCCTCGGAAAGGGAACGGATATCCCCCTCCTTCAGATAGCAGGAACGGTTCGTCTTGTGGAAGACATACATGAAGGGGTTCCAGGCGGCAAGGGCGGGCGCCCCGTCCAGATAGAACAGCCCGAGGAGCAGGGAAAGTTCGCCGTCCCGGGCCATGGGAAGCGCGCCTTCCTTCAGTGCCCCGATCTGGATCCGGTAGATCCATGGCTTTTCCTTCCATCCCCCTGTCCCAAGGGAACGAAGGACGAAGTTCAGACGGAAGGGCTTGCCATCCGATTCGATATCGACGCGATGGACTTGGCCATCCGTCAGGAAAGGCCCGTGGGCGATGCCCGAACGGTCCAGGATGGCCGCCAGGTCATCCAGCTTCCCTTTCGGCGAGGCGCGAAGGAAGGTCACCTCACTCATCGGCGTCCCCTCCTGACCCATGGGATTCGTACTTGGTAACCAGGCGAAGGATTTGCTTCCCGTAGACGGAGATGGCCTTCTGTCCGAGATTGCATTCCATGCTTAGGGCAACGAGATCGTGGGGCATGTACCGGACGATGTTGAAAATCTGCAACGGAGTCAAGACGGACTGGGACTTTCCTGTTCCTTCGGCGCTGTCCTGCCCGAGCAGGCTGAGCTCCGTCTCCAGCCCGGGGTAGGCATCGAGCATGGGATCGGACATATCGGGTTTCGCCGCGACCGTCCTGTCGGTAGCTAGATATTTTTCAGGAAGCGTTGCCCTCGACCGGAAGTACTTCCAGACAAAGACCGCCACGTCCCGGTAGTAGATCGTGTCCGTCTTCGAGAAGGTGCTGTAGCTCGCGCTCGAGGCCATGCTCGAGTAGTTCTCGTAGGCCTTCGCAAGGACGTTGTCCACGATGTCGTCAAAAAGGGGGTAAAGAACCGAAGGTTCCTCCTCACCGAACCGTCTTTCCGCCTCTTCGCTCAATAGCGAGTGATCCCCGATGTCGGCCTTCCCGACGAGATTCTGGAATTCGTCGCTTTTGAAGAAGTCACGGTTGTTCTCCAAGATGAACTTTTTCTGGACGACCTCCTTCATCCGCTCGACGGTCCGGAACTTCAGATAAAGGCCGATGACCGCCGCCATGAGGAGGTTCCCCGTCGAGATGACGCCCAGCCTAGTGTTTCCGCGGACCCGCCCTTGCGCCTTGCTGTCGCGCTTCGCCTTCCGCGCATAGCAGGAGTAGGCATAGTAGATCTTCAGGAGGGACGCGTAGAACTCCGTGGATAGTTTCTTGCCGAAGATGATGGAGAAGCGGACCTTGTCGGAGAGCAGTCGGGAAGTGCCGTTCTTCGCGTATCCCGGATGCTGGTACAAAGCGGAAAAGATCAACTGGGCGACGACCTCGCTCTTGGTCCGCGCCCACGGGTCCGGGAACTCTCTCTTGTCCGCGAAGTCCCCTCTCTTCAGTTGGAGGAACATCCCTCCTCGCCGGAACTGTTCCTTCAGTTCGCGAAGCTCCTTGCGGTTCGCGATCAAGTCCCTTGCCTTGATTGGTTTCTGTGAGTTGCTGGCCTCCGCGATTCGGGCGATGAAGTCGAGCCGGTCCCCGTCGCCGACCGGAATGATCTTCGCGACTACAGGGAAATCAACGCGGAAATTGCTTTGCCCGATCAGCGTAGTCGTCTGGCAACCGTTCACGATGGAGAAATCCTTGAGTTCGATCACACCGTTATGGATAGGGCAGGCGCCGCAGACGATGATGATGCCATTGTTCAGATAGGCGAACTCGTCCGGCCTTCCAGCGATGGTTTCCTGGATATGAGGATCAATTTTCTTGTCCTTTACATAGTAGCGGAGGTTCGCTGCGAACAAACCTTTCTTACTGTATAAGGCGTAAAGCTCGTTGAGCGAACTCGCGGAGACGGTCGCCAGGAAGGCGCCGCCGTTCCCGAAGTGGTATGGCCCCTTATCCTCGAACAGGCGAAGAGATCCCTTGGGCACCCAGTCCGTGGGATTGTCTACCGAGTCGATCGCCTCGAGGACGTCGGAAGGGTAGATAAATTCCAGTTCGAAGGTGAGCCCCTTCTCCACGATTGGTTTGGCCAGCTGGTCCCGGACCGCCCGCATCTCCGCCTGGTCGATCTCGCGGGGCACCATGATCTTCACATAGAAGTTGCAGCGATCGACCGTGTCATCCAGCTCAAAGTCCCCGAACCTTGTCGCGAAAGAGTTCAGCCTGTTGGTCGGGTTCTCGATGTCGTCCCGCACGATGCTGGCGGCAATCTTCGCGGCGGTGTCGGCATAACGTCTTGCGTTGGCTAGGACATCGTCGAAACGGAAGTCTTCCACCGCGAAGACGAAATCTACGCTGTGGTCGTCCTCGCTCGTCGGGCTCTGAGCCATCCCGGCAAAGTAGACTCCGGGGCTTATCGGATGAAGAGGGATTGAAAGAAGCTCCCTGAGATCGGTGTCGCGATCAGCGTCGCCTTCAAGGTAACGATAGAGAAAATACGTAGCGGCACGTTGGAGAGCTTCGGCCGGATCGTTTCCAACGGCATCCTTCAGATTTTCGGAAAGATGCTCCTGATAGTACGAAACGATTTCGTCCATGAGCACGATTCTATTTTGCCTTTAAAGATTCGTCAGCTGGCGCAGGAGCCGGCCAAGATCTTATGCAAACGATGGTGCGGCGACCACTTTCAGCAGATAACGAAAATTGGCAGGGTCCGTTGGATTTGCTTGCTATCACATCAGGAAGGAGCCCGCCTCGGTCGAGAGAACTGAACGTTGAAGAAACGGCACCAAGAATACCTATGGGTTACGGTTCGCTCGGAGATACTTGCCCCATAGATTCACGATCTCCTTTGGAAGAAGTCTGGCTTTCAAGCATCCTCTCCAGCATTTCAGCCAGTTGAGCAGCGGAAAGGAAGCCTCCTCCAATCGCTATTCTCTCAAACCTTTTCGAAAGGCTCTTGAAACTGAGGCAACCAAGCGAAAGGCCGCGTTCCACCCCGGCATCCCCGCGGTATCTCAGCCCGGTTAGCCAACGCCCATTCACTAAGATGTCGTTGAGATCAGGTGAAACCGAACCATCAACCGTCACCAGAAGACCAATCTCCACTTCGGCAAGGACGCAATAGCCAATGAGTTGCGAGAACTCCATGAGGCCGACAGGTCCCTTTTTGACTTCAGTAATTATGACGACTGGCCTTCCCTGGTACTCAATCACAGTGAAGATGTCCGTCCTCAACTTTCCGGGAAGAGAGTCCGACATCTTTTGAAGGTAATCGCGACATCCTGGAAAACTATCTGCCGCTTTGCGAAGGCCGTCGTTCAATGTAGCGCACCCAAGCATTGTATTGTCGAAAGACTTTATCGATTCCGGCCCCTCGAGATGCTCGCAAAGGCATATCCTCAGATAACTATCGAGCCCGTGCGCAATGTCTTTGTAGTAGTCTCGCTCAGCCCTGCTGATACCACGCATAAGCCAATAGTTCCTGCCGCGTAGGTTTCCTAACTTTCATAAGGTACTTATTTGAGGAATCGGGAAAAGAGATCAGTCCCTTGACCAAGGAGGGTACGCGTGGCCCGATGAGGCCAGCATAACCCCCCACCGAAACGAATAACGGCACGGGAACGCGCGGAACGAGCGCCTCAATCAAGATCTCTCCGTGATGATGGAGGGAGGAGTTCAAATACTCCATGCAGTTGCCTTTAACCCGATTGGATTTTTTCGATGGATCGTCAGATTTTTGAAGCAAACTGGCAATCGCATCCAAAAGTTTGGAGACTGGATATCCAGACAAGGTCGAAAATTCGAACTCGTTAAAAACCGGGCGAAGGGAATCGTCCCTATTCGCAAGAAGCAGACGGCTAAGCGCAATGGTCCGTTTTTGGAAATCGTCACTGTGAATCTCTCCCTCCCGGAAGAGCATTCCCTGCAATTCATCGATTGTCCCGATTGTCTTAACAGAGTAAGGGCAAATTAGCTCAGACGCCTTCGTGAACAAGGTCTGTAGAGCTTCCTCTGAAACCCTCGGGCACCCAAGCGCAGCGCAAATATGCCGGCCACACATAAAATGATACCCACGTAGATTTTCGGGAATTCTGGGATCACTCTCGAACGCACTAACAGCCTTAAAATCGACTTCCTTTGAGCTAAGTGTCTTGGCTTCGCATGGAGACGCAGAGGAACTGGCCGATTCTTCTATGGCATTCGTCTCGAAAGACTGGCCTTTCGACCCAAATCGAAACAAACTATTGTTCAACACATCGCCGAGAACGATCCGAAGCTTAATGCCCTTGGACCAGTTCGGATAGTAAGCGTCTGTGCCGCTCCAATAGTTCGGGTGGTTCCAACATAGCTGATCCACCATAATGCCAATTTCCCTAAACAACTGGCAAAGGGCGAACATGAATTCCCAAGAAACATTAGCGGGGAACTGAATGGCAACCATCTGGGCCTTCGCATTAAATTTC
This sequence comes from uncultured Bacillota bacterium, assembly GCA_949289845.1. Lineage (GTDB taxonomy): Bacteria > Bacillota_I > Bacilli_A > RFN20 > CAG-826 > UBA4951. The sequence goes on along the minus strand of CASEPN010000001.1, from coordinate 257,093 downwards.
CGATGGTTTCGGTTAGCGCTCCCTCTGCCATCGATAATCCCGGAGAGGAATTCCTTGATTAAACCAGGCCTAGCCATGGAATTAAGTCCAAGAAAGGCGGAAAGCAGGGAATTTCGATCCGTCAGGCTGCTGAATAACTTCCCATTACACGAAAAACCAAGAGTCTGCAAATCGGTCGCTAGAACCGAAAGATCTCCGCTCAATTTCGCGTACCAGTTACTAGAGGATTCCTGGACATCAAGGTTTAGTTTGTAGAATTCAAGAAATTTTGGTCCAAGAGTTGAGATGAAGTCCCTTGTTAAACTCACGGCATTGCCAGGCGATTTCTCGATATCGCCCCAATCGCCAAAGTCAAAAGAAAGTTTTGCCTCCCCACGACCCTGATATAGTTCGCCACAGGCGGCCATGAGCCCGCACAGGTAGTATTTTTCTGGGCAAATCATTTCAATCCACCCCAAAAACTTGGGCCAAGATTGCCTCGCCCATTTTCAATCCAAGTTTTACCGGAACTGCATTCCCCAGCACCTTGTACATGCCGACCACATCTGCCAATGTGTCGGTGAAAAGAACAAAGTCATCGGGGAACGTTTGAATCCTCGCAACTTCCCTAACGTTAAGCCGCCTGTTTTCCAGCGGGTGAATAATTCCGCAATTCTCGGGCTGGGCCGAAGCTGTCATTGTTCCAACAATCTCGTTAAGCCCAAATCGACGGTAGAACTTTGGGGAATGGTATTGGGCCATTCGATCCCGAATCCTTTTAAACCGCGATGGTAGGACTTCGTATGGAACGTCTTTCCACGAACCACCTTCTGGAATATAGGCGACCATCAGCAGTTGCTGCGGTGAAAGAGGCCAATCAACCTGGTTCGGGACATCAGGCGACAAATCCAACACATGGCGAAGAGTAAGATTGGACTGATTCTTTTCTTCTTTAGGAAAAACGAACGTCTTCCCAACCCTCTGATCAATACCGACCAGAATTAACCTCTCGCGTTTTTGGGAACGCCGTAATCTGAAGCGTTAACTACCTTATAGTTCGTTTCGTATCCAAGCGAGGATAAATCAGAAGCGATGACTTCTATGAGGCTTCTCCCCGACTCATGCTTTGACGACAGAAGCCCTTTGACATTCTCGAACAAAATAGCTTTTGGACGCTTTGCCTTGATGACCCTCAAACACTCTAGATAGAGCCTGCCCCTAGAGTCATAGATACCCTTCCGGTTGCCGGCGTTAGAAAAAGGGCTGACAAGGAAAGCCTGCCAGAAGAATGTCGCCATCCGGTATATCCCGATCAGGAACTGTCCGGATATCCCTTGGATCGATCTCGCCTAAGTTTGCCCTGTAAACCCTTTGAGCCGTCGTATCAAAATCATTTGCATAAACAATCTCGCATCCGGCCTCTTGAAACCCGAGATCAAGACCGCCACACCCGGAAAACAAAGAAATCGCACGAGGCCTTTCACCGAGGCGCTTCCGATAGGGCCATCTAGGCAAACAGGGGGGGGGTGAAATCGTATAAAGCCCCTGGTTTTACCCCAAGAGCACTAGAAAGAAACAGTAAATTGGAAGGCGCGACCTGCCGATCTTGTTTAAGTCCATTCAAAACGGCGTCACTAAAATTGTATTGTTCTGCCAGTTCATCAAGAGAAATTCCGCTCTTTTCTAAAAGGGCGCGGAGCTTGCCGTAACTGATTCCCACGGTGTTTTTATATCGTCGTGTTCTATCGTCGTCAAACGGCCATTACGCGGCTTTCTTTATGGAAAAATCAAGTTCTTATCTTCAACAATGGGGCGGCACCCGCCCTTCGAAGAAAGGGCGAAATCTTGGCCATGCAGAATTTGCTCGCAAAGAAAAACTGAGAAGAACCCCCCTATGGACAATTTCGGTTCACTGGCAGGGAACAATGCCGAGGAGAAATGAGTGAGTAATTCAATCTCCCACTACTCGTCAGGATAGTCTTCATGAATCTTCTTGTACACCCTCATCCTGGCCTTCGCCTGCATGCACTGGACATCGGACTTCCGGAGGTAGCCGTTCTCCAGATACCCCATCCCCGAGCAGTAGCGGCACCACCTGCAGTAATCATGCCTATAGCAATCCGGCAGATCCCCGATCGTCACGGACTGCCACTCCCCGAGCTTGCTTCCTTCTTCCTTCCGGATTCCCTTCTCCCAGAAGGAGGAGAGGCTCTCCTTCCCGAGGTTCCCCAAGGAAAGGGGGGAGGGAGACGCAGGGGGTGACCTCAAGGGTCGGGGAGATAGATACTCCGCTCAAAAACCCCCGAAGCAGGGGGAGGAATCCTTCTCCGCCCCGAGGTCCGTCGGGCGGTACTCCTTCCCGAGGTAGAAAGGGGAATCCGGATCGACGAAGAGGCGATTGAGCTCCTCCTCCCCGACCATGTGGAAGAACGTCTTCCTGTCCCCCTCGATCGTCGGGATGAGGGAAATGTCCGCGATCATGGGAACCCCGTTCTCGTTGGACCATTTTTTCAGGGCGATGCAGTCCCTGCAGTTCTCCTTCAGGAGGAAGCCCTTCGCCTGGACGTCGACCCCGTCTTTCCGGCGCCATTCCTAGCACCTCAAAAGAACGCGCCGGGTGGATCAGGAATCTCTCAATAATCGACGTCTCTGAAGAAATACGGGGAAAGACCCGCACCGGACTTCCTCTCCAGGTACGTCCCCTTCTCGATGTGGATGTCGAGGTAGTAGGGCTTGTCCGGACGAATGAGGAATTGTTCCTTCCTCAGACTTCCCTTAGGGACGAAGAGGACATGCACCTTCTTCTCCTCCATGTCGTTCAGGAGGAGCCACCAGTCGTCTTCGAGACGCTCAATCCTGGGGTTCATCCAGAAGGTCTTCCCGTCTTGGGAAAGGACCGCGTAGTTCGCCTTCCTCCCGTCCACGGGGACTCCCCTGGCCTTGAGGAACTTCACCGCGTCCCCCTTCCTTCTCCTCCTCAGCCCTTCCTCGTCGGGATGCCCCGGGGCCTCGATGAGGGGCCTTCCCTTCCTCGACCCCTTCTCAAGGACGCTCACTCCCAGGAGGCTCATGATGAACAAGGCGTTCCCGAGGAAGCTGTCGAGCTCCGCCTTCTTGAACTCGTCCACCTTCCGGGGGTTCCCGCGGTTATGGTTGTCGATGTCGAGGGTCCCCGCCTCCTCGGCCTTCTCGATGAGGACGCTTTCAAGGTAGTCGATGTCGCTCCGGTCGAAGGCCTCGCCCTCGATCCTCGTCAGGACGATCGCCCGGTCCCACCAGTCCTTCCCGAGGAGATGCTCCCCGAGCCTCCTCGCGAGGTCGCGGGACTGCCCGACGTAGGCCTTCTCGTCCGAAAGGAGGAGGTACACCCCGTAGCGGTGTATATCCTCCTCTTCCAGAAGCTCCTCCGACTTCTCGCGGGGCGAGGAAAGGAGCTCGCCGCTCCAGTTGGCCATCCTCACCTTCGCGATCCCGGAGAGGCTTCCTTCCTCCAGGAGGATCTTCAGGACCTTCAGCTCCCCAGCCATGGGGGAAAGATAGCAAGCGAGGGCTTTCTTTTAAAGATCCGGGCCCCTATCCCCCGAGGAATTCCTTCATCCTCAGGACGGAAGGGATCCCCCTGGGCCCATAGGCGAGGTATTCCGAGGGGTCGAGGAGGAAGCGCTCGTCGAGCGCCCCCCTGAGGGAATACATCCTCGGGCTCTCGTAGCAGTCGATCACCCGGTATAGCCAGTAGCGGTCCTTCTCTTCCCTCAACGCCCGGAGCTCGTTCCTGCTCAGGAAGAAGGGGCAGTCCGCGCCTTCCTTCGTCGACTGCACCTCGATGAGGCGCCTTCCCCCGTCCTCGTCGAAGGAAAGGACGTCGAACCCCTAGGAGTCCGACTCCCGGCTCGCCCACTTGATCTTCTCCGCGAGGTTCTCCTTCCCAAGGGAAAGGAGCCTCTTCCTCTCGTAGGCGAGGACGAGCCCTTCCCCCATGAGCCCCACCTCCATCCTCTCCTTCGCCCTCTCGAGGTAGTCGAGCTTCCCCCGGGAAGGAGGAAGTCCCCCGAGAAGGGAGCGCGGCGCTTCCTCGGGAGCGATGAGGAGGACTTCCTTCTCCTTGTGGTGCGGGCCCCATCCTCCCGCGGGGGAAAGGGCCTCCTGGATCCTTCGCTCCGCCTCCTCGATCGGGAGGAGGAGGCCTTCCTCCCCGAGCGCCTCCTCCACGTAGTTCTCCACGAGCCTCTGGTAGACGAGCCTGTTCGGGATCTCGTCCACCATCCGCCGGTAGAGGGCGTCCATCTTCCTGAGGTCGGAAAGCAGAACGTCATCCCGGAGGGTCCCCCTTAGGTAGCGGATCGAGAACACCGTCCCCGGGGCGTACCCCTTTGCCGCCCTCGCCCCAGGGAAAAGGCTCTCCCTCAGGTCGATCCTCGTCCTTTTCCCTCCGTCCCCGAAGGCATCGAACAGGCGATCGGAGAAGCCGTCCAGGAGAGACAAGGCATGTTCCTTCTTCCTGCCGCCGAAAAGGTCCTCCCAGTAGCGAGACCCCTGGCATAGGGCGAGATGGACCGCCTCCATGTCCGCCTGGAAGAGGTAGGAGATATAAAGCCCGCAGGAGGCGCCCTTCCCAAGGTTCGGGTCGCTCAGGCAAAGCCAAGGGACGTAACTCCTCTGGTTCATCCCGAAGGAAGCCTTCGCGTCGTACCCCTCTTCCTTGAAGAACTCCTTCAGGAAGTCCTTCGCCTCGGCAAGGGCCTGGTAGCTCTTGTCCCTCTTGTCGGTCTTCTCCTTCCATTCCGAAAGGAAGTGCTCCATCACTTAGGAAAGGCACTCCGCGAGCGTCCTTCTTCCTTCCATGGGGGGATTATCCCAGGAGAAGGGGGAAGGGACCAGGATCCTTGTCCCTTACTGGGGAAGGAGGTCCGCGAACATCCTCGCCATGCGGACGATGTCCTCCCAGGCGATGATGCCCTTCCCCACGGCGACCTTGAGGTAGGGGATCGGGAGGAGGTCGAAGGCCTCCCTGGAGATGAGCCCAGAAACATCCTCGTAGGTATAAAGGCCGTACTTCGCGATGTCCTCCGCCTTCTTGACGGGGTCGTAGGCCATGTCCTCGCCGTACTCGAAGACGTTGAAGAAGCCTTCGACCCCTCCCGGCATCCCGAGGAGCCCCTCGTGGAAGAGGTTCATCGTATAGGCGGTCACCGGCGAGTAGAGGGCGACCTCCTTCAAGGAGGTCTCCACACCCTCGAGGACGAGCTCCTCCCCTCCGAGGGAATAAAACTCGTGCCCGATAAACTCCTCCGCGTTCTCCGGGGTCAGATAGACATACTGGTTGAGGGTCCTGTCGAAGAAGCCGTGCTCGAAGGCGATGCCGATCGAGGTGCCGTCCGAGAAGAGGAGGTCGCTCACGGTGTACTCCGCCTTCTCCTCCACGTCGACGCAGAGGATGGGCGAGGCCACTTCCTTCCCTGTCTCGTGGTCGAAGGCCATGACCATGTCCCCGACCTCGAGGTCCTCGACCTTCTTCGTGGAGCCGTCCGCCATGTCGACGAGGGTGCCCTCGACGATGCAGCCGGAGTAGCCGACGTTCACTGTCAGCGTCGCGTTGCTATCGCTTGAAGAGAAGGTGTAGGTGGAGCCGCTCGCGGACCCGCCGCCCGAGCTGGCAATGGAGGAAATGCTAGCTGTGTCCCCGCTCCCCGGATTGCCTGCGGAGACCATGAAGATCCAGCCTGGGTAGACGGTTTTCGCGGCGCTAAAGAGCGTGTAATCCAAGGTCCCGCTCTGATCAACCTCATAAGTCCCCCTGTCCACAACGTCTCCGGCCACATTCTTGATCTGCCAAGTTATCGTAAATGACCTGTGTTCATCCTCGATATGGGCCTTGGCGCCTGAGAAGGAGATCGGTTCCGCCTTATAGAACTCAACCAGGTGATGTCCGACTCCGAGCGCAAAGGAAGCGGAGACGTGATCGTTTCCCTCGGGAACGAGGTCCAACGGGGTTCCATCTAAATCGAAGCGGAGCTCGCCAAGTGCCGCGTAGTCGAAGACTAGCCTGACCGTCGCCCCTGTCTTAATCTGAAGGCTCCCGGATGAATAATCGGCAGAGACGCCATCTATCTGAATATCGACGCCTTCGATGCCGTTCGTCTCGATGCCGAGCGTCGAAGTCGGATAGCCGAAGTAGTATCCGGCGCTCCCCCCGGCCTTCGAGACAAAGGCTTCCCCTTCCCCGGAGAAGGGCTTGAGCGTGGCGGAACCGCCGCTTGCCCCGATGTAGGCCTTGGAGGCGAAGTTTCTTGGACCATACACACCGGCTGCGCTCTTGTAGGAAGGCTCGAAGGCATCCGCGGTGGCATTCGTCTGGTTCGCTCCTCCCGCGAACGTCACGGTCGCGCCGGAGACGCTGGTGGTGACTTCCGAGCCGAACCGGCCGCCGGACCCTACCTGGATCGAACCATTGTTTAAAATCACGCATTCGGAAATCGTCGCCTTGTCCCTGCTTGCCGTCGGATAGTAAGGGCTGATGGCCTCGTTCGCCCCGACAGAGACGAACTCCCCTGCCACGGAAAGCGTACCCCCGGGCATCAGCTGGAGATTGGCTCCGGGCAGGAACTTCACGTGGTTCGGGATGCTCATCGTGCCTCCCCCGACGCCGATGTCCCACTTGTAGGAAAAGGGAATGGCAAGGGTGTCATATGACAAAAGTCCAAAGACACGTCCGCCCCCTGTGCTGATTTCGATTCCGTCGCCAATGGGAATGGTTATGCCAAAATCGATGTTGAGGCCTTTGAAGCTGATAGTGACGTCGTTCGTTCGGGCGCTCCCCGAAATAACCGCTTTCGTCCTGGCCATGCCCGTTTCAGAAATAGAAGCGCCAGCGGGCCACCCGCTGCCGTTTTTCAGGCACCTCGCGTCATTGATGGAAAGGCCGCGGTTGATCGTGGTCTCCACTCCCGCTTCAAACCTACTCACTTCATAAGTCGCCGCCGGCTCGTAGTCGAAGGACATGCTGCTCCCTTCGGAAGTAAGGGTCATGATCGCGTTTTCTTCGCCAAGAAGGTTCAAGGGACCACCAAGCGTATAGGTCGTGCCTTGGAAACTCATTTGGAAAGCGTAAGTGCAGTTGACGGAATTTCCCTCATAGACGGTATAAGGGACGGATACGTTCGGCATATCGAAAATCTCGAAGGGGAAAACGCCGTTCAAGGCGGAGCCATTCCACGAGAAAGGGTTGCCCGCGCTGCCATCGCCCGCCAGGACTTTTGAACCGCCCTCGAACCCATAGAACACCAGAGGAAGCGAGAGGGCGGCCCCGCTGCTGGAGGAAGTGCCGATCGTGATGCTGCATCCGTTCTCCCCGTCGTCGTCAGACTCGTCCCAGGGCTTCACGTATCCCCTCACGTCGAAGGTCCCGAGGCAGTCGATCGAAGAGCCTGCCTTCATCGCAATCTCCGCGTAGCTCCCGGAGGTCATGCCCAAGGTGTTGGAACCGCCAGAGCCAGTTCCCAGCTGCCCTCCGACGATCAGCCGCCCCCCGGATTCGATCTTCAGCTTCACTCCTTCTTCCAAAAGGACGAGGGTCTTCCGATTCGTATTTGAAGAGGAAGGAGGAGTGCTATCCGCGAAATTGGTTCCGCTCCCATAGATGTCCTTGGCCTCGGAATGTTCAAAACCGTGGGTGAACGTCTCGCCGTTCTGAGCATAGGGCAGGCAGAGGATCACCCCCGAAGAAACCATGCAATTCCTGTCTATCACGATGGGATTCGAGTCATTGCTGATCCCAGGAAGGACATAGACGGTCTGATTTCCTTCGCCACTGCTCACCTTGCTGGTCGCGGCATTCAGCGCGCCCTCGACGCTCGCGTAGTAGACGCCGGGCTCGGAGTCGATGACGGCGACGGCCCTCTCGTTCCCCTTGACGATGTCGAAGTCGTAGCGCGTCGAGGCCTGGTTCACGAGATAGAGGGAGGAGGCGGTGGGGATGAGGAAAGCGAGGCCGAGCGCCCCGAAGAGGAAGGGAAGGAAGCGGGACTTCCTCATGAGGCCCCTCCGATCGAAAGGGTCACGGAGATGCTTTCAAGGGAGTTCGCCGCCGTGACGAAGGAAGAAGAGGAACGATAGGCGTCCGCCGCTACCAAGGGCATCGAAAGCGTCACCTTGGCGTTCCCCGAGGATGGGGGCGTCACGAGGAAGCTGCAGCGGCCGCCCTCGGCCGAAAGCCCCGTGGCGCCTTCCACGGAAATGCCAGCGAGCGCGTTGGGGAAGGCCGTGGAGAAATCGGAGGAATGCTCAAGGGTTAGCGAGACAGGGATCCCGTCGGGGTACACCGAGAGGAGCACCCCGTCCTCCGTCCTCACCTGGAAGGCGAAGGAGAAGGACCCGTCGTAGACGATCTTATCGTTCTCGCCGAGGAAGCCGACGTTCGAATAAGGGGTGCAGGAATAGCCATAGCCATCCTCGCCCGGAACATACACGTATTCCCTTACGTCCAGCACGGAGGCGAACTCCGCCTGGATCCCCTCGAGCCTCGCCCCCTGGAGGGTGCTCCAGGAAGAGAAGGCGATCCCCGTCGCCCCAAGAAGGGCGAGGAACGTCCCTCCCAGGGCAAGCCCGGGATGGGCGAAAAGGGAACGGAGAGGCCTCTTTCTCATGGGCGGGATTATAGACGGAGGAGGGGAAAGATGGTAAGGAAAGGGAAGGCGCCCCTGACCCTAGGAATCCCGGACGCCTGTCCCCTCCCCTTCCGCAAAGGGGACGGCGCGGATACCATACCCTCATGAGCAGCAAGAAAGGGCAAGGCTCGCCCACGACCAAGAGCACCATCGCGATCCCGGTCCTCAGGGTGCTCCGGGAATACTCGGACAGGGATCACCCGCTTTCCTTCGACGACTTCTTCGCAAAGAAGCTGAAGGAGATGGGCGCGCAGGGGGAAATCCACCGCCACACCTTCTACGACGCGAGGGACTATCTCCGGGGGATCGGCTGCGACATCAGGGACGTCCCCGGAGGCGGAATCTATCTCGGTAAGCGGAGCTACGGGCAGGCGGAGGCGGCGGAAATTTCCTATAGGATCGCCAGGACCCCGGGCCTTCTCAGGAAGGAGAAGGAAAAGGCGATCGAGGCCCTATGGAGCGACCAGAGCGTCTACGTCCGGAAGCGCGCGCTCCAGGGGATCTATGAGGCGATCGAGGACCCGGAAGAGGAGGAAGGCGAGGACCCGAAGGAGCAGGAAACGCTCGCCATGCTCAACGAGGCTTCCGAGACAATGGGCGTCCTCCTGGCTCAGAGGGCGAAGATCGGGCAGTTCCCCTTCATTCCCATGGGCTTCCGGATCGGCAAGGGCGGGAAGGGGATGGAGCTGCACGCTGTCTCCTGCTATCTGGCGCCCCCCGATTTCGAACGGCTTTTCTCTGGCGAGGAATGGATCCGGGTCCGCGACCTCCGGAACCTAAGGAAGGTGAGGGACGAGGAAGACCTGGACGAGGACCTCCAGAAGGGCGTCAGGAAGGTCAAGAAGCGCTACGGCCAGATCCTGAAGGCGAGGCTGGAGGAGGAGCTCGGCCTCCTGGACTTCCCCAGGGCGGACTATTTCCGGCCCAACACCTCCAGCTTCCTCACGGTCGCCGTCAGGCCGAGAAGGGAGGAAGGCCCCTTCCCCTACGTCGAGAAGGACGGCTGGCTCTTCCTTTCCTACGGGAAGAACGAGGCCCCGGGAGAAAGGGACCTCAGGAAGGCGCTCTCCCTCCTTGCGAGGAAGGGAGCCCTCCCTCCGGAAGGAGGATCCCTGAAGGACGTCCTCGCCTCCTGGGAGGAAAGAGGGCCCCTGGACCAGGAGGCCCTCGGGGCGGCCCTCGTCCTGGCCTCGGCGGCGATCCTCAAGGAAGGGGCGGGCGAGGAGGAGAAGGAGGACGCGCTTTCTCTCGCCGGGAGGGCCCTCGACCGATACGAGGGCCTCGGGGAGGAGAAGGGGCTCTTCTATCTCTCGCTCCTCCTAGCCGCATCCCGAGGGAAGGCGTAGGAAGGGAAAAGGAAAGGGCCCGGTCTCCCGGGCCCCCAGGGAGCAAGGCTCCCTTTTCCTTATGCCTCCTCGCTGAGGACGACGTAGGGCACCGCGCGGTACTCGCTCGGCGCGGAGTCCCCTTCCTCGGAAAGAGGCAGGATGAAGATTCCTTCCGGGACGGAGAGGTCGAAGCCAATCAGGTCCTCGACGGGGACGGCGACGGAGACCCCGTCCGTCGTGCGGTAGGAGATCTCCTGGATGGAGCCCATGTCCGGGGAGAAGGCCAGCGTCTGGGACGCGTCGCTCGAGAAGTAGCCGTTCTCATGCCAGACCTCGAGGTAGGAGACCTTCCGGTCGATGTCGCTGACCTCGTAGCGGAACAGGAACTCGATGTCGTCGAAGGAAATGGTGGCAAGGCCCTGGCCCGGGGCGGCGGTGTCGATCCCGGAAAGGACGTGCTCGACCGGGGTCTCGCCCGTCTCCTCGGCCTTAGTAACCGTCGGAGCGGGGTAGCTTTCCCCGACAGGACCGCTTTCCTCGTAGGCGAGGAGGTAGGTCTCGCTCTCGCTCGTGGCGAGGGCGGAGGCGGCTTCCATCGCGGCGGAGATCTCCAACATCAGGTCGGGGTCGGGGTTCTCCATGTCGAGGTCCGCCATGAGCTCGATGGCATCAAGGAGCGAGGCGAGGGCCTCCTTGTCGAGCGCGCTCGTGGTCTTGGTGACCTGGAACTCATAGGAATCCCCGATCGAGGAGCTCTGGGTCTCGTAGGAATCCTGCCCGAGGGCGAAGGAGAGGACGGACTCGATGGCAGGAGCGACCTCGTCCGCCTTGTCCCCCATGAGGCAGAGGGCCTCGGCGTAGAGCTTCGAGAGGGAGACCATCGCGCCGGTCATCGCCTCCATCGCCGCGGGGTCGGTGGAGGTACTCGCCTCGGCGAAGGCGAGGATCGCCTCCGCGTGCTCGAGCTCGGCGTTCTCGAGCATCGTCCCGAGGAAGGTGAGGAGGGTCCGGAAGTCCCCTCCCAGAGGGGGAAGCCCCGTCAGGGGGTCCTCGTTCCAGACGTTCCCGCCCCAGTAGCCGTGGACGAGGATCTCGTTCTCGAAGCATTCCCTGCTTATGCTCGGAAGCGCGGCGACCTTCCCAAAGAGAAGGGAGAGGGACTCCCCGTCGGGGAGGCAGTTCAGGAGGATCTTCCCCGCCCCGTGGAGGAGAGCCAGGACGTCCTCCGCGGAGGGAGCGGCCCCGGAAGTGGTTGCGGTGAGTGCCATGATGCTATCGACGAGGGCGGCGAGCTCCGTCTTCTCGAAGTTCTCGATGATCGCGGAGAGGACTCCGTAGACGGTCCTCCCGGCCATCCAGAGGAGCTCTTCCGTCTCCTCGTTCCAGCCTTGGTAGACGGAAGGATCGACCCCGTAGTCGGAGCGCTCGATCACTCCCTCGAAGAAGGCGAGGGCCGCCGGGTCTTCCTTGGCGACCTCGAGGACCTCCTCCTGGTTCTCGTAGTTCAGCCCGAAGGCAAGGAGGGGAGCGCTCGTTCCCGCGGAGGCGGTCCAGGAGGAGAAACCGGCGACGAGGATGGCGGCGAACTGGTCCTCGTCGACGATGGGCAGGAGCTCGCCCAGGACGTCGTAGGCCTGGCCCACCATCCCGGGGATCATCGTGGGATCCACGGGCATGCCGCTTGAGGCCATCATGACGGACTGGATGAGGGAGACGGCGCCTTCCGAGGTGAGGACGGGGGCGATGTCCTCGAGGAGCGCGTCCGTCCAGCCGCCCTTGGAGAGGGTCGGGAGGAAGCTCTCGGGCATGTCCTCGAGGGAAGGGTCGGGGATTTCCTCCCCCGTGATGGCGGAAGCGACTTCCGCCATGAAGGCGAGGAAGGCCTCCTCGGTGATGTCCCCCTTCTTGTCGGGGATCCCGGCTTCGACGTGGAAGCCCTCCCCGGCGGGGACGATGGTTTCTCCGCCCGAACCGGAGGAAGAGACGTCGCTTCCTCCCCCGGTCCCGGTGGAGGAGGACGTGGTGTCGCAGGAGACGAGCGCCAGCATCGGCGCGAGCGCGAGGGCGAGGGCGATATGCCTTTTCTTCATGGTAGGCACCTCCTTGATGGCCCCTTGGGGCGACTTCATCGTAAAGGAGGGAAGGAACGCTTTGCAAGGAATTCGCGGATGGGCGCGGGAAATCCCCGCAGAAAGGAGGTTTCCGGAGAAAGATTAACGATTTACGTTGGAAAGGGAGGGCTTGTCCCCTTCTTTCCCAGCCTTCTTCCCTTTCCGGAGGGAAAGGAAAAGGAGAAGGAAAGGGAGGGAAGGTTCCCGGAAAGGAAGGTCTCCGCCATATCCTCCTTGAGGGGGAAGGAGAAGCGGATCCCTACGTCGGGATTCATCGAGGTCTCCCCCTCCTCGGGGGCATTCGCGTCCAAGGACCCAAGGAGGAAGAGGGAAGGCCTCACCTGGCTCTTCAGGGGGAAGTAGAAGTCCCGGGAGCCCTCGCCCCCGCGCATCGCCGGGAAGGCGAACCATGGGTAGCGGGAAGGGCTGAGGGACAGCTCCTCGATCGCAGGGAGGGCGCTCATGGCGATCCCCTGCACCACGACCTTCAGATAGAACCCGTCGTTATAGAAGACGTTCCCGAACAAATCCATGTCGACGGTCGCCTCGACGGAGAGGACGGGATCCCCGACGAACTCCCGTTCCCCGGCTTCCCCGATCCATTCGGGCTCGACGAGGCTATCCGGGAGGGCCTGGAAGCCGATGGAGGAAAGGTTCACGTAGGAGGGCTTCGTCCCGGCGAACTCCGCCTCCGGGACGTTCAGGGAGCCAGGGACGCCCGAAAGCTCCCAGGCGGCGAAGCCCGTTCCGAGGAGGGAGGCTCCCAGGAGAAGAGGGACCATGAGCCATCTCTTCCCGAAATACGCGCGCGAACTCCTGCGCATGGAGGGGGAAATAGCCATCCCCCTGGGTCCTTTCAAGGAAAGGGTGACCTCCCTCCAGAGAGTTTTTGAGTAACAATTAGATAACTAGGACTGGTCGAATGAAATAAGTTTTTGAGCGAGTGTAAGAAAACCATTCTCGCGATGGCTCGCTTCCCTCACTGAAACGCCCGTTGGAACGGATTTTTCCCTTGAAGGACCGGGGAGCCGTCCCCTCTCGCCCCGGGACTAGTCCCAAGGACGACCTCGTGGATAGGAAAGCGGATCCTCCCGTTTGCAAAATTGAGGGGCGGAAGGGGATGAACCGCTTTCAGAGACCCATTCCCCAAGGGAGGGACTAGCATCTCCGGCGATGGTGCTCGCGCTCGTCCTCTCGCTTCTGACGGTGATCCTCACCGGGGCATCCGCGCTCCTCTTCCCGAGCATTTCCCTCAGGGGAAGGAAGGTCCCGGTCTACCCGTTCATCCCCCTCCTCGGGGCGATCCTCATCCTTTCCTTCGGGCTCGTCCCTTGGGAAAGGATCGAGGAGACCTTCCTTAGCGACACGGCGGTGAACCCTCTCCGGGTGCTCGTCCTTTTCTTCTCGATGGTGTTCCTCTCCACCCTCCTCGACGAGGAAGGGTTCTTCTCGCATCTCGCCGGCGTCGCCCTCCGGCACGGAGGCAAGTCCCAAGGGACGCTTTTCGCGATGCTCTTCCTCTTCGTGAGCCTCCTCACCGTCTTCACCTCGAACGACATCATCGTGCTTACGTTCACCCCGTTCCTCATCTCCTTCTGCAGGCGGACGAGGGTGGATCCCGTCCCCTATCTCATCGGCTCCTTCGTCGCGGCGAACACCTTCAGCGCCTTCCTTCCCGTCGGGAACCCGACGAACATCTTCCTCACCGAGAGCCTCGGCATTTCCTGGGCGGACTACCTCCTGCGGATGTCCCTTCCTTCCCTTCTATCCGGCCTCCTCGCCTTCCTCATCCTCAGGATCTTGTTCCGGAGGGAGCTAAGGAAACCCCTCATCCCCATGAGGGAGGAGCCCTCTCCCCTCCATGACAGGCCCTCGGTGATTGTCTCCCTCATCGCCCTGGGCCTTGCGATCCTCGGGGCGGCTCTTGGCTCCTTCCTCCCGATCCCGAGCTACCTTATCTGCCTCGCGCTCGCGCTCTTCCTCTTCCTCTTCCGCCTCGTGAGGGGAATCCTCAGGAAGGACGTCCTCCCGCCCCTTCGGGCGGTCAGGAGGCTTCCCTATTCCCTCCTCCCCTTGCTCCTTGGGATGTTCGTCGTCGTCCTTGCGCTGGACGAACAGGGGATCACCTCCCTCATCGCGGGGATCCTGAACCAGGAAGGCTACTCGATATGGAGCCACGGGCTGGGATCGATGCTCCTAGCGAACCTCATGAACAACATCCCCATGTCCGTCCTCTTCGAGGAAGTGTTCCTGTCCGCCCCTTACGAGGGGCTTGCTCCCTACGCGGTCATCCTTTCCTCGAACCTCGCCGCCTATCTCACCCCGTTCGCGGCCCTCGCGGGCCTCATGTTCCTCCAGAAGGTCAGGGAGGAGGGGATCCCCCTCACCTTCCTTCGCTTCACGAGGGAAGGCCTCATGGTCGCGGTGCCCGCCCTCCTCATAGGGCTCCTTGCCCTCCAGGCCGAGGCGTTCCTCTTCGTCTAGGAAGAGGGCTGAATTCCGGATTTTCTGGAATTGCATTCCGGATTTTCTGGAGTTTAATCATAAAAAACCGTAGATACGTTGATTTGCCTTGCATTGAAAAGGCGATATCAAAGCAATGCTAGATCGAATCCTTCAGGCCGATGAGGCGACGGAAAAGCCTCTTGTCGTAACGGAACTCCTTCTCCAGTTCTTTCGCGCCCCGGTCGATGTGGGCCTTGAAATAGGTGGAGAAGATTTCTGAGTCCGCGATTGCCTTCCCGGCGTCCTCGCACACAACCATGGAGAAGAGGGAGTCGTACGGCCCGCATACGGTTTCCCGGGAAAGCTCGAGCCCGTCGTTATCGGTATTGAAATCCTCTTCCGACAACGGGGTTTCCATGCGAAGGGACAGGGCAAGGGCGATCTTGGAAAGGGCGAAGGGCTGGAGGCGGCTGATGTTCTTCACTTCGTCGAACACCTTCTTCGTATGGAGGGACGTCCTAAGCCTGTTTCCCATGGGGAACCTCCTTCCCGAAATAGACGCCTTCGAGCACGCGGCTCGTCCCGTCCCCCTTGCTCTCGATCGTGTAGGACCTCGCGATGAAGGGGTCCATCTCCTCCAGAAGCGCCCCTTGCACCTCCTCGTCCGTCGAAAGGATGACGACCTGCCCGGGAAGGGAAAGGAAGAAATGGTCCACCATGCCCATGCGGTGGACGGTGTCGACCCGGCCGAACGGGAAATCGATGAGGAAGGGCATCCGGTGGTCGGCGATCGTGGCAAGCGCCCCATAGAGGGCGAATAGATACACCTGCCTCTCCCCGGCGGACATCCCACTTACCTTGAGAGGCATCCGGACCTGTTCTTCATCCGTCTCGAGATAGGTCATGGAAAGGGCAGCCTCCCCGTATCGTTCTTCGAATTCGCTTTCTCCCAGCTCCTCGCGGAGATGGACCATCTCCCCCAAGCTAACCTGTTCCGAAAGCACGGGGTAGACGCGAAGCATGGAATCGACTTCAAGCCCGTCGACAAGGCCGTCCTTGTTGATGATCGAAGAAAAGATGGAGAGGAAGGAGTCCTTCAGCCGATCCACCTGCTTTGCGAAAAGATGGCGCTCGAACTCCGCGAGGACAAGGTGCGCCTTCGCGGCAAGGCTGTGCGCGGACTCTTCCCTCAGCCGGTCGTCCCGTTCCTTCAAAGCAGAGCGATATTCAGCCTCCGCCCTAAGGAAATCAGGAAGGAGCGCCTCCAGGGAATCTTCTCTCTCCCTGATCTTCCTCAGAACAGAGAAGCGGAACTTCTCCAGTTCCTTCCGTTCTTTCTCAAGCGCCTTCTCCCCCTCCTCGGATACTCCTTTTAGTTTTTCCCGTATCCCCCGCTGCATCGACATGGAGCCATAGATGTCTTCCTCGATCGCCTTGAAATAGCCAAGGTCGGCGGACGTAGCCTCCTCCAATTGCTCATGAATGCGAGAAAGTTCTTCCGGCGAGGGGCGGTAGAAGCCTGCGCCTTCCCCCTTGAGCGCCTCCTCCCCGAAGATGGACCTAAGGAGCCCGTCGAGGCCTTGTGGCCCAAGCTGCTCGGAAAGAAGCGGGAGGACTCCTCGCTCCTCCGCTGCCTTCTTGATCTCCCGGACAAGGAAGGCGGAACGGGAGGAATCGGCCCCCTCAAGCGCCTTCCGCACCTGCCTTTCCATGATGAGGATAGGGAGATGCGTGTTCGCAAAGGCCTTAAGCTCCACGCGCTTCCTCTCCCTTTCTTCCGTCTCGTGCTCGATTTCTTTCTCAAGGGCGCGCCTTGCCTTCGCGGAAAGGCCTCCTTTTCGAAGGAATTCCTTCTGAAATTCCTGGAAATCCTCTTCCTTTTTCTCGATTTCCTCTTTAAGGGCATCCCGTTCCGAGCGAAGGGCATCGCATTTCGATTTAAGGGAAAGATAAGTCTTCTCCGCCTTTTCGAACCGCCTTCCGGCGTCCTTCGCCCTCCCCTCCTTCTTCGCAAGATCGCCAAGGATCGATACGAGGATATCGAGGCTCTCCATCCCTGTCATCGCGATCAAGGTCTCGCGGAAGCCCTTGCCGTCTAGGAAGAAATCCGTGAGTTTCTCCCCGTCGAAGAAATAGAACGGGAAGAGAGACAAAGGCAAGAGAGACTCGAGCGTCATCTCGAAGTCCTGTTCCTCTTCCCTGCCAAGGAACCTCTCGTCCCCGTTATCCGGCTTGAAGGACACCTTGAGGGTTTCCCTGACGTCCTTGCCCTCGATTTCCCAGGAACGATCGAGTCGATAGGATCCGTTCTCATGGTTCCCGTCCTCAAGCCGAAGGGAAACGGCGACGGATGCCCGCGCCTTTCCTTCCCGGAGCACCCGCTTGTTGACGAGGGAGGCGACTTTCTTGCCGTACTTGGCGTTCCTGACGGCAAGGCCGAACGCCTTCGGACCGTAAAGGGCAAGCCGGAGCGACTCGAAGAACGTCGTCTTGCCCGCTCCGTTCTTCCCTCCCAGGAGCACAATCCTGCGGATGGTCCCTTCGGGAGAAAGGTCGAAGCGGGTGCGCCCGACGTAGGGGCCGAAGTTTTCGATTTCCGCGGCGAGAATCTTCATGCTTCCTCCCCCTCCCTCAGCGCGTCCTGATGGAGATACTCTTGGGAAAGAATTCTCTTCGCAGACTTGCGGAGGGCATCCCTGGTCTTCCCGACCCTCCCTTTCTCGACCGCCATGAGGACCTTCCCGATGGCCTCGAACGGAAGGCCGTTCCTATCGCACAAATCCTCAAGCTCCCTGAGGAAATCCTCGTCCATCAGGGCGCGCTTCTCCTCGTCCCATGGAAGCTTCTTCCCCATGACGTCCCGGTAGGCATCCACAAGACGCCGGCGCGACAAATCCCCCTCGTCCTCCCAGGCGCGATCGATGAGGCGGAGCTCTCCTTCCGAGATGAGCGAGAAGCCGGTCCGCTTTTGAAGGGCAAGAAGCCTGCGGAGGATCTCCTCCCTCGCGTCCAGGGTGAAAGGACCAAGCCCGACTTCCCCGTCCGATTTCCTGTAGACCTTCCCGTTCGCCCGATGCTTCTCCCGGTAGGCGGGATCCTGCCGAATCGAAACAAGCCAGTTCCGGAAATCCCTCAGAGGGGCGAGTTCGTTCGAGCCCTTCGCGATGAAGTTCGCGAGGGACTTGTCTTCTTTCACGATGGTGCAGCACCAGCACCCGAAACGACTGTTCCCCGTGACCGGCATCTTCGAGATATCGACCTGACCGATGACGGACTGCTCCTCGGAAAGGTCGCTGCCGCGGTACATCGCGTAAAGCTTCTTGAGGTCGGTTCCCCAGGGAGCGATTCCATCCCCTTTCAGGAGATAGGGCCAGACGAACTCGTTGGGCACCTCCGCGAGAGGGTTGAAGACCCACGCCTTGGGGAGGGTCTCGTGATGCTGGAGAAGCCGCCCCTCGATCTCGCGGGACTCGATGCTCCTCTTCCTCGTCCCGGACTCGCCCTTGCGGACTCCCAGGAGGATGACGACTTCGCCATGCTCCTGGATGATCCCGTCGACGAAGCGGTTCATCGGATTGATCTTCAGGCGCTCGGTGCACCAGCGGAACCCCGGGGGCTCCGGGGTCGGATAGCCCTTTCCGATCACGAGGGTCCAGAACGTCTCTTCGTCCTTGGGATAGATGATTTCCGAGATGACCGGGAGATTGTTTTCATGGGCGTAACGTCCGATCTTCCGGTTGGACGCATGCATGTAGAGGGAGACGACCGGGTTCTCCAGGCGCGTATCGCTGGAGACCACGTATATGGGCTTCCAACGCTTTTCCTTGGGAATCCTCTCGAGCATCTCGAAGGCGAGCATCGTCAAAAGAGAGGAGTCCTTGCCCCCGCTATAGCCGATCATCCAAGGCCTCCGGTCATGGAGGTAGACCCTCTCCATGTCCTCAAGGACGGACGAAAAGACCGAAAGGCGGCTATCCCCGGCCATCGCTACTCCTCGGAAGAACCTTCCCCTTCAAGGATGCGGGGCTCGCCATAAAGGTCCGCGAGATTCGACCAGACCCGCTCGATGAGCGGCCAGTCCTTGGCGAAGTCCTTCGTGCATTCAAGGAGGTGGAGGACCCCTGTTCGCGCATAGGGTTCAAGAATCTTGTGGCGGTCGGAAGGCGCCCCCTTTTCGAAAATAACCTCAAGTCTCTGAATGTCAGTCAGTTCAGGCTCGATCCAACGGTTAAACAAGACCGTCGCGTAGAGGTCGCTGAGAAAATCCTTGTTCTTGGGCCGCTCGAGAACCGTATAAGGAACCTCGACGCCTTGCGGGTTTTCCTCATCTGATGGAAATTGTTCGGTCGGAGAGCCGATTCGCACCCCTATCGCCGAGCAAAAGATGAAGAGCTCGGCGGCAGTCTCAAAGAGGATGCCGTTCCCTCTGTTTTGGCAAAACTTCTCCCTAGCCTCTAGCCAAGGAGCGCCATAAAGGACGATCGAACTTGAAATTGGCTGGCTGTTGTTCATCTAGTCCTCCTTCTCGCCACCCTCGGCAAAGTAGCGATCCACATCCTCGTAAGAGCATTCCTCGATGAAGGCGTCTACCCCTACGCCCTTGATGACATAGATGGTCCCCACATCATCTTTCGCTACCATGTCGTTCAGGTCGCGGTTCGACATGAGAACAATCTGTTTCGGAATCTCCCTGAAGTAGGAAAGGGCATGCAAGGTCTGCTCTGGATCCGTCTCGCTGAAGGGAGCATCGATGACAAGGGGATATTCGTCGGAAAGATCCAGGATGTCGTCTTCATGGCGGTCCCTGAAGTTCCTTAGGACGGAAAGGATCCCGAGGACATAGCTGTAGCAAGCGACGGCAGCCTGGCCCCTGGACTTATAAGTAATGTCCCCTTCCCGAATCGTAAGCTTGAAATTGTCATCCAGCTCAGCGGTCTTGACGGCCCCTACAAGAATCTTGTTGAGATACTCCTCGATGGCCCTCTGAAGGTCCAACCGAACGTTTCGCGTGCGATCCGCGGCAAGCGATTCAAAAAGCTCGGCCACCTCATTGGAAAGCGCCAGCGCATAGCGTTCCTTTTTGGCGACATTTGCTCGTCTCAGCGCTTCGTCGAATCTCCTTTTGGCCACATCCGAAGCCCTTCTCTTTTGCTCGGCCTCCTTGGATAAGTCCCGAAGGGAATCAGCGGTCTTCTTAACTTTCCTCTGAAGCACACCAAACCTTTCCCATTTGTGCTCTGCCTCGGCGTCAAAAACCTCGCGCTGGCGTTCCCAGGCTTCCTTCAGCCTATTCGCTATATCGTTAATTCTTTCCTCTTTTGCGACAAGCTCTTCGACAAGGCTATGCAAGTCACGGAATCCCTGCCCTAGTTCCCGTTCTACAATCAGGCTCTTGCGCTCGAGGTAGGACTCATATGTCGGCCGATAGGATGCCGGGGGAAGCGCGGCGAGCCAACGCTCCAAATGCCCTCTCTCCAGATTGCCGATATGGTGGCCGCAGATGCACTCCCCTCTTTCTTCCAGGCTCTTGATGAGTTCTTTCGACAAGGAGGGCGGAACCTCCTGATCGCCAATCTCATCCGGCTTCATTCTTGTGGCATCGACGGAACTTTTGGCGACGGCAAAGGATATGAAATGCGAGCGCGCGGAGGCGGCGATCTTATGGAGAAGGTCATCATATTGCTTCCGCAAGGACTTCTCTTCTTTCTCCAAGTCGTTGATCTGCTTCTTCAGGTCTTCCGGGTTCGGTATGTTCTTAAGAGCTTCCGTAAGCTCCAGCATCTCCTTTTGTTCCGAATTTGCCTCTTGGCTCCGCCATTCGCTCATCTTTCTCGCCATGTCGAAGGATTTCCTAGCTTCTTCCATCTCTTCGCGAGCTTCTTCCAATTCCTTGGAACCGGAGCTCGGCGTTTGTCTGAGGCTCTTGTCCAATATGCCCGAGGATGACCACGCAGGTCCGGCAAGAAGTTCCCTCGCGACGTTATAGACATCCGTCTGGAACAACGTCCCGATTGCCTCCTTCAGCCTCTTCCCATTCGCATTTTTCGTGTCTTCGAACCGGTCGATAAATTGCTCCCCGTCGAAAAAGAAATAGCCGGCAAGCCCTTGCGGCATGATTCGGTCGATAAACTCTCGACCTTCTTTCCCATCACGGCCTTGAATCGGCTTGCTGCTCCCGTCCGGGGACTCTTGCATGATAGTGAAATACTCTTCGAAGCGATCCTTATTGTCCTTCTTCCGACGTAACCCGCCCCCGGGTTGCTTTAAGAAGACCCATCGACGCTCGATGAGATAACGCACCCCATCAACCAAGATCGAAAGCGATCCGAAAAGAGCAATCTCGGCGCCGGCAGAAGCGCTCGACCTTATCCCGCTGTTCACTAGGTCATCTTCGTCAAAATCGCATTGGCCATAGAGAGTCCATTGGAGCAACTGAAGAATGGTGCTCTTGCCAAAACCGGATTTCCCGTAAATGAGATTGACCTTGCCTCCGGTGTTGAACCGTATCGGATTATCGCGAGATCCGAACTTTCGGAAGTTCCGGAAGTTCTCCGCCCAAACTTTCTCAATCAGCATTCGCGGAATCCTCCTCTTTTGTCAGCTCGCGTTCCGCAAGCTGAATCGCCAGCTGATAAAGCTTCTGGGCGGATGCTTTTTTCATACTGAGCGTGACCTGCTGAGCCCCAAGGATCTCCTTGGCTTCCGACAAGGCAGTCGCCCGCAGCTCAGCCGCCGCGGCTTGGCTAACGACAGTTCCTTCATCGTAACTAGGCATCGTCCTCGTCTCCTTCCATCTGAATCTTTTCCATCGCGAAGTCGTCTTCCTCACCGAAGAAGGCTTCCTCGATCGTCCCGAGCCCGTAATGACTCAAGTAATGCTCCAGGCGGTCCTTCAGACCTTTCTCCCAATTCCTAGCGCTCCGGGCGAACTCGTAGAAACGTCTAAGCTCATACCGAGCCAGCGCCTGGCCATCAGCGCCTTGGGGGAGGCAAATCACGTCATAGATGGACGCATGGTCCTTCCCCGTCTCTTCGGAACGACGAAGAATCCGTCCTCTCCGCTGGACGAACTCGCGGAGGGTCGAGCCGCTCGCAAGAATCAAGGCTGCCCGGATTGAGGGGAGGTCGATGCCCTCGTCAAGGCAGCGAATCGCCGTAATGGCCTTGATCGTCCCCTCTTGGAATCCCTTCAAAATCAAGGAACGCTCGGTCTTGTCCTCGTGGCTGGTGAACGGAGCCACGACAATGTCCGGCAACGTTTCCTTCAGCTTCTTGTGGACGAAAGAAATGAACCGCTCTTCCTCCTCGGAGTTTGCCCCATAGATGTCCCCCGCTCCGCAGTAGACGATCAAGTGATCGCGATCCTCTTTTGCGACAGACTGAATAAAGTCGCCCAGCCGCGAAATTTTGTCGCTGCAGTTTGCGACGACCTGCGAACGCAGGCGGATCAGCCTTGAGCAATCTTCCTTCTTCTTTGGGTCAGGATTCTGAAGCGCCGCCGCGATGAGCTGCGTGTAATACCGGAACTTTCCTTCTTCCTCGTCGTTCGAATGACAGAAGAGAGGGTGGTAGTCGTATGGCACCAGAACGCCCTTTTCGAGGGCCTCCTCGAGGGACAAGGAAATGGCAAGACCCCCGAAGTCCCTGATAATCCGTGGCCCGAGCTCGTCCGAGGGCATTCCTGTCCCAGGCGTGGCGCTCAAGCCGATGCAAGGCCCAAAGAACTTCGCCTGCTCGAGCCATTCAGGATCAATGTGATGCGCCTCGTCGGCGAGAAGAAGGCACTTTTCATTCGGATAGTTTCCAAGTAAGGCCTCAAGTTTCTTCTTGGAGTGATACGTGACGAGCAGAACCGTCCTGGCGTCCTTGTTGCGGAACCTCCTTCCGGACAAGGCCCTCTGCGCCTCGTCGCGCCACTGAGGATTTTTAGAATTGCAGACGATCGGATGAACTCCCAGCCAGCGTTCGATTTCCCCTTCCCACTGGTCGGCCAACGCAAGAAGAGGGACAGCGACCACGACGACGACGTTCCTCTTCTTCTCCCAGTACTCCTTTACGGCCGCCAATGCGGTCCTCGTCTTTCCGGTCCCGGTGGCCATCATGAAGAAGCCGCGGCAGCCCATTTCGAACCACCTGTCGACAGCCATTCGCTGATAGTCATAGAGCCCGCCAAGGCCAAGCTCTTCCTTAATCCTAGGAGAGAACTTCTCGGAGGACGTCGTTGCTCCCTTGCGCCGCGAAGTAACCTCCGGCATCCCATCGATGTAATCCTTGACGATGGCGCTAATCTCTTTCCGCCGAAGCCATGGGTCATCGCCTGCGAAAATCCGCTCAATTTTCCTCTTGTCTTTGAAGCAATACTTATCCTCGCCTCCGACCCAGGAACGGAAAACCTTCAGCCCTTCGTAGTTCCAAAAGCCACGGATATCCGTAATCGCGCTAGGAGTCAGGTTCGAACTCCCGCTGAAAAGGACGCAGTTCCCAAACGAATCTTCGAAAATCCCGGTTTTCTCATGCATGAGGCCCGAAGACTGGTAAGGCCCTACCGCGATGATTTCCAGCCGATTGGCCGCAATCATATCGCGAAGCAAAGCGACCGAATCCGGACTATCCTCCCCGGCCTTCCTCAGCTCCTGGAACAGACGTTTCTCGACTTCGGAGAAAGAAGTCCGAACTTTCTCTTCGTAGGCTTCCTCTATGGCCACCACATCCTCTTCCTTCAGGAACGCGCATATGGCGAGACGGATCTTCCCGCCATGCGAAAAAAGCGAGTCCAGCCCGGGCGCGATCGCAATCAAGGATTCGCTAGAAAAGAAGCCGAACAAGGCTTCAAAGAAAATCGACTCCTGGAGGCAAGGGATGAAAAGCTGGTCCGCGATCGGCGTATCCGGGGTGTTAGTGTAGTCGAAGTCGAGGCCCGGGACTTCCTGAAGGTTTGTCTCCGCCATCCTCGCCTTCCCTCCCCCGAAAAAGTCTTAAATCATCCGAAGAATACCCCCCCCCAGGATTTTTCAAGCCGGCAGGTCTAAAAAGCCCATTTGATCGGAGAAATTTCAGGAACGAAACGATGAAGTCCTACTTCCGGAAGATCCCGTTCGTCCAAAGAAGCCCGGGTCTCGTCCTGTCCTCGCTCGTCCAGATGGAAAGAGGTGCGAACCCAGTCCTCTTCAGTGTCTTCTCCAAAGAGACAGGCTCCATGTCCACGTAGAACCTCCCGTCCCTCATCCCCCGGAAGCTCCCCTTCTTGAAGGAGCAGTAAAGGACACCTCTTTCCTTAAGCGCCTTATGGCACTTCCCCAGCACTTCTGGAAGGTCCTCCGAATGAAGGAGTGAAGCAGAGGCCCAGATGCCGTCGAACTCGTCCTGGAAGGCCATGTCTTCCGCCTTGAGGGGAAGGGCCTCGAGCCTCATCGACCTCGCCATGTGGACGAAAGGAAGGCAGGGGTCGATCCCTACCACCTGGTAGCCAGCGTCCCTAAAGGCGAGCATGTCCCTTCCCGACCCGAACCCCAGGTCGAGAATCCTCCCTCCCTCGGGGACGTAGGAAAGGAACTTCCTCCTCGTCCCCTCCATGTCGAGATGGAAGGTGCCCTTGACGTAGGACTCCGCGTTCTCATCGTAGAAATCGCTCACACGAGGCACCCCGCGTAGTAAAGGTCGACGAGATGGTTCTCCTCGGCGAAGAGGAGGGCGCCTGCGTACTTCTCCATCCCCTTCATCACCTGGAGGCGAGGGAGGAGCTCGTGATTCCTCCTCTTGAGGCGGGCGATATCCTCCTCCTTCGGGAGGGAGTCCCCCTTCGCGGAGTTCCTTCCCCTCCTCGTCGGGACGAGGTTCCAGATGTCGTCGGAGTAGAGGTAGCTCCACGGGATCACGTGGTCGAGGGAGAAGTCGTCGAGAGGGACGTAGGAGCCTTCCTCGTAGAAGTCGGGGATCCTCACCTACCGATAGGCTCCCTGGATGACGTCCCGGAAGTCCTTGAGGCTTTCCCTTTTCACCTCCTCGTTCGAGGAGGAGATGATCTTGCTCGCGATCCTTGGGGCCCCGTTGAACTTCTCGAGGATCTCCGTCCAGCGGAAGTCCACCTCGTCCTCGAGTAGGTCCTTGTAGGAAAGGAGCATCTCTACCTGCCAGGAAGCGAAGTAGATGGCCTTCTCCGGCCTCCGGTACTCATAGAGGGGAAGGGGACCCTCATGTCCCCTGAGGTTCAGGAAGCGATGGGCGACGTTCTCGGGGAGGACCTTCTCGACTTCCTTGAAGGCAGACCCGAGAAGCCCTTTCTCCTCCCGGAGGAGAGGCTCCGCCTCGCTCCACCAGGAGGGCCTCCTGGTCCCGAGGAGCGCGTAATAGCTTTCGATGAGGCTCTCGACAGCGTTGACGATCCGGACCCCTTTCATTCCTCTCTTCTCCGGGCCCTGGCGGAGATGGAAGAAGCAGGACTGGTTCCAGTAGAGCCTCACCATCTCCTTCGCGATGTCGGAGAAATGGAGCATCGCCTTACCGTCCGGGGGAAGCGTGACGAACTTCCCTTTCCCGAGGCAGGAAAGGATCGCGCGAGCCCAAGCGCACTTGTAGGTGTTGTCCACCTGCATGCCCCGGAGGACCATCGTCCACTGGGCGATGTAGGTGGGAAGCCTTTCTTCCATAGGGCAATTGTAGGAAGAAGGTCGCTCCCGTTCCATAGGATTCTCCCTATCCAACAAGACGCATAAAGCATGCCCCAAAAGAAGGGTTGCCTAGCAAAACCGCGGGATTCCTCTTGTAACGACGATATCCAGGGATTGAAGGCAGTTCTGCGAAGTTATCGCCAAGAAACGGCGATTATTGCCCTAAGCCCCCTTCCTCATCCTCATAAGTAAGCGCCTCAAGGGCGCTCCGTTCCGAAAAACGGTCTCTTCCTTGAGCACCTCATAGCCCCTTCCGAGGAAGAACCCCTTCGCGGTGAGCGAGGACTCGAACCTATCCGCCCAACCATCCTGATCTGCCGCGGAAGCCCATGCCTCGAGCTGGAGCTTCGAATAATCCTTCGCGCAGGTCTCATCAATCGCGCGGATGAATATATGGGCGAGGCCCCCCGCCCATTCCTTTTGGAAAAGACGCAGGAGGATCCCGATGTCCTTCCCGTCACGGACGCATTCCCGGAGAGCGTCCCCTTCCGTCTTCCGCACGAAGGCTTCCTTCCCGTCGCAGTAGCCCTCGATGTCGTGAGGGAAGCGGAGGGCGAGCCCTTCCTTGAGCCGCCCGTACTCCTCCCGGACGTCCTCATGGGCGATGAGGTAGTCCCTTACTGCGAGATGGCGCATGAGGTTCGCCCTGTCCCCTTCCTGGAAGACGTGGATCTGGTGGGTCCTCTCATCCCCGCCCTTCCGGAGATACCTCCTCCCTTTGATTCCGAACTCCCCCATGCACTCGTAGCCGTTCCTCTCGAACTCTTCCTTCTTCCCGTCGACCTCCTCGAGGGAACGGACGGAGACGAGGATGTCGATGATGGGCTTGCTCTTGAGCCCCGGGACCGCGGTGGACCCGATGTGATGGATGGCGACGAGGTTCTCCCCGAGGATCGAGGAAATAAGCCCCGCCTCCTTCTCGTAAAGCGCAGGGTAGCGGGCGTCGTATTCGCGGACGATCACGTGCTGGGGCATGGGGCCAGTCTACATTCCCCGGGCCCCTTGCGGAAAGGGAGGCCCTTCCTAGAGCCTCCCGTACTCCTCGTCCGAGACGGGCTCGAGCCACTCGGTCGAGCATTCTTCCCCCGGCACCTCGATCGCGAGGTGGGCGAACCATTCGTCCTTGCTCGCCCCGTGCCAGTACTTGGCGCCGGGGGCGATGAGGACGACGTCGCCGGGATGGAGCTTCCGCGCCTCCTTCCCCCATTCCTGGTACCAGCCTTCCCCGTCGGTGCAAAGGAGGATCTGCCTTCCCCCGGACCCTGCGCGATGGACGCGCTCTACCTGAAGAAGGAGCTGCGGTCCATCTACCTCAAGGACGTCACGGAGATGACCCGTATCTCGAGGACGGCGATCTACTCCTACTACAGGAGCAAGGAGGAGATCCTCCTCGATTCCCTCTACAACCATTTCGTGGAGCTGGACGACAGGCTGGAAAGGCTCGTGGGAAAGGGGCTTTCCAAGGAAGGGATCATTTCCTCCATCGCGAGCCTCCTGGAGGAGAACGTCATCATCCTCAAGATCATGTCCTGCGACCTCGAGGACATCGAGCGCTCCTCCTCCCTGGAGAACCTCGTCGTCCTCAAAGGCGAGCTGAAGCGGTTCCAGACCGCCTTCAGGAGCCTGGCAAGGGAATGCGGGAGGGAGAAGGACGCGGACATCCTCGCCGCCTCCTTCATCACCATGATGTACGGCTACTACCCGATCGCCTATCCGATCGACGTGCAGAGGGAGGCGATGAGGAGGACGGGCGCCGAGATCGGGCTTTCCCTCCGCGAGATCATCGTCGGTTCCCTGGGGCTCCTGCTGGGCTGAGGGGTCGGCTATGGGCCGGGCCGATGAATTGCCCGCAATGGAGGCGGGAAACCACGCCCAAAGGCATGATTTTGTTTAGAGATAAGTGGCAATTGCCACTTCTTTCTAAATCCTGCAGTCGTTCTTCAGGAAATCGAGGACGGATTCCGTGAGAATTCCTTCCTCATCGCGGGTGGGCGGTATGTCCTCTCCCAGAAGGATCACCTTCGCGTTTGAGTCGCGGATGGCGGAAAGAGATGCCTTTTCCTGCCTTTCCTTTCGGAGATCGCCCATGGAGCAGGCGACCTGAATGTATAACTTCGACAGGTACTTGGTCGCGATGAAGTCGACCTCATAGGAGCGCATCTCCCTTCGCCCTCCCTCCATCTTCCTGAGGGGGACGACGCCGACCTCGACGGAATACCCGGATTCCCTCAGATGGTTGTAGACAGCGCATTCCAGCGCCTGCTGCCTTTCGAAATGGGAGAAATCGCCGAAGGCGTTCATCAGGCCGTTGTCCGCGTAGTAGAACTTATGCGGCTCCTCGATGTTCCTGCGCCCGATGAGGTCATACCGCCCCACTTCCTCGATGAGGAAGGAACTTTGGAAGAGATCGATGAACTTCCGAACCTTTTCCCAATAGAACTTCTCCTGATAGGCGGCCGCAAGGGTCCGCGCGATGTTCTCTATGCTCGTGAGACTGCCCGCGGTCGTGGCAAGAAGACGCCCGATGTCCTTGAGCCCCTTTTCGGAAGGAAGCCCGGCCCGCTCGACGATATCCCCCAGGTATGTCTCGCCAATCACGGATGATAGGTACATGGCCTTCCCTTCCAGGCTCTTTTCCAAGGCGACTCGCGGAAGGCCGCCATAGACAAGATATTCGTTGAAGAGCGCCCCTGGCGATCCCGGGCATTCCTCCAAGATCTCGCCGATGGTCAGCGGGGTCACGCGTATCTCGTCCCCGCGATCGCGAAAACGCGTGAGGATGTCCTTCGAAAGCATCCTGGAATTCGACCCCGTGACATAAAGATCGACCCCCGGGCGCTTCAGAAGGCTATTGCACGCATCGACGAAAGAAAGGACGTCGCCTGCGGCATCGGGGTTACTCACTTCCTGGCAAAGCTGGATCTCATCGACGAAGACATAGCTCATCCCTTCGGCAGGGATGGAGGAAAGCACCTTATCGAGCAACTTCAGAGGGTTGCGCAGGGAGGCATTCCTCAGGTCGTCCAGCTCCAGAAGGAGGATGTTCTCGCCAGGGACGCCCTCCTGTAGGAGATAGGGGATGAAAAGTTCCTTCAGCAAAAAGGACTTCCCGCTTCTCCTAAGGCCAGTGATCACCTTGGCCCTTCCGTTCCCCCGCTTGGAAAGCAGGGCTTCCATGAGACGCTCTCTTTTGAACATAGATTTTAGAGACAGGTGGCAATTGCCATCTGCCTCTAAATCATACACATAGAAAGAAGCGCGGGAAGTCCCCTTTCCCATAAAGAAATATCGGTAGGATGGGAATGGCAGAGCGCACATGCGAAGACCGCGGACGAATTTCGTGCATGGCCGGTGAGTCAGCCTTTCCCCGCGCCATCGCTAACACCTCTCACCTCCCAATGCCAGGCCCGGACATCTCCTCGTCCGTCAGCTCGTCGTAGCCGGCGATCCTCCTGTTGTGCCTGGGGAGGCCATGCCTCCCCGCCTCCCGGGCCATCAGGTAGCAGCCGTTGGCGAGCGAGTTGACGCCCGGGCGCGAGCGCAGCTTCAGCGCGGAAGGACTCCGCCGAGTTCGACGCGAAGAGCGTCTTCCTGGCGGCGGAGGACATGTTCCTCCCGACGTGGACGAGGCAATGCTGCCTAAGGGAGGAGGGCTCCTCCGGCACGATCCAGGAGCCAAGGCCCTCCCCTGCCTCGCGCCAGCCCGATGGCAGGAAGGCCGATTCCCAAAGCACGCTGCCAGCTAAAGCAACCCTAACCTAGCCTTTTCTCCTTCTCTTTCGACGAACCAAGGACAAGGCGGGCCGTCAGTCGGCTCAAGGGCCGGGCGCCGCCCCCGGGGGCGGTGGCGCCGGCCTTTTCTTCTTACACAAGATTCGGGAGTGGTCCCGAATCAAAGCCAATAGATTTCGGAATTCGTGTAGCTTTCTACAAAAGTTCCGAATCCGTCCATCGGAACCCCTCCGGAACATGGATGCCTCCCCCTCGCCCAGAAATAAAGAGGCCAGGACCAATCGGAAACAAAAATGCCTGGCCCCCGGCCTCTGCCAAGGATATGCCAGACATCGGCTTTCGCTATGGTGCCCCGCCGCAGAATCGAACTACGGATTGATCCTTACCATGGATCTGTTATGCCATTTAACTAGCGGGGCATGCTGCTTGGCAGCGTGCGTATGTTAGTAGAAGCGCTCCCGCCATGCAAGGGAGAAAGTCGCTCCTTTCCAAGTTCATGTGACATTAGGTCCAAACAACCATGATGTGGCGTCTCCTTGAGGGAAGAACGTCATCCATATTCTTTCGAAAGGACTTCTCATGTTGCCTTCTCTTCCCGCCTTGGCGAGAATTGCGAAGATGGGAGGAACCCCTATGGAAAAGACAAGGATCTGGCTCGACACCGACATCGGGGACGACATCGACGACACCCTCGTCCTGGAGGAAATCCTCCGGAACCCATCCCTTGACCTCGTGGGAATTTCCACGGTGTTCAAGAACACCCCTCTCCGCGCGGAGTTCGCCTCAAGGATGCTCCGCGCCGCGGGAAGGGAGGATATCCCCGTCCTGACGGGCTCCCCCTCCCCCATCCGGGGACTCACCCCCGTCCGTCCCCACGAGACCTTCTCCCAGTGGGACCTCGAGGAGAGGACCCCCGATCCCGGGGCGTTCCTCGAGGAGGCGAAGGATCCCTTCCTCGTCCCCCGAGAAATCCTCAAACGCGCGAAGGAGGCCCCCCTGACCCTCCTTGCGATCGCCCCCCTCACCAACGTTGCTCGTACCATCCTTGCGGACAAGGGGGGGATCCTGAAGTCCTCCCGCCTCTTCCTCATGGGAGGGGAATACCGGGAAC
The DNA here is from genome assembly GCA_949289845.1 of uncultured Bacillota bacterium. Lineage (GTDB taxonomy): Bacteria > Bacillota_I > Bacilli_A > RFN20 > CAG-826 > UBA4951. The sequence continues at coordinate 227,057 of CASEPN010000001.1, read as the reverse complement.
ATCGTCCCGAGTGGAACCTCGAGTGCGACGTCGAGGCGTTCAAGGTCATCCTCTCCTCCGGGCTCGACATCCGCGCGGTCGGCCTCGAGCTTACGGAGAAGAGCACCCTCTCCCCCGCGGAGGAAAGAATCCTTGAAAGGACGGGGACGGACCCTCTCGCCGACTTCCGGAGGGAGGCCGTCCGCCGCTTCCAGAAGAGCACGAACTGGCCGATCACCCCTCACGACGCGCTCGCCCTCTACATGCTCCTCAAGGAAGAGAAGCTGGACTTCCTCCCGGTGCGGCACGAGATCGAGGAAGGGACGGTCGACGGGCAGGTCCGCGGATGGCTGAAGGAAGGGAAGGAAGTCCCCGGGATGAAGTTCCTTGCCTCCATCGACATGGAGGACCTCCATCGGTTCGTCCTAAATCTCGGTATCTAGGCAAAACCTGCTCGACCAGCGCGGAAACGCCGCTGGTTTTTTGATATTCGACCACCAAGAAGAAAGGCGCCCCTCCGGAGAGAAGAGCGCCTTGGGGATGTCGATGGTCCTACTGGCGGGTCAGGACCACGTCGGCGGTGGGATAGATGTTGCTGATATCCTCCTGGAAAGTTAGGGTGCCCTCGCCGATCGTCAGGACGAGGTTGTACTCGGTCCCGTAGCCCCATGTCGTGACAGTGACGGTTCCGGCCTCCTCGTCGATGACGTAGGTCTGGTTCTCAAGATTCTCCCGGGCCGCGTCACCGCCGATGTAGGTCAGGTAGGACCCGTAGCCGAGGGTGAAGTAGCACTTGCTCTCGCCCACGAACTCGATCTTGATGGAGTAGACGTCCCCGTCATTATCAAGTTCGCCGACGTAGGTGTAGCCGACCAGCTCGTTCGCGGCCTCATGGTGGGCGAGGACCTCGTAGGTCCCCTCCCCGAGCTCGATGTCCCAGGTCTCGCCGCCCTTCTTGAGGGTGACGTGGGTCTCGTCGACGATCTGGTAGGTCAGGCCCTCTTCCCCAAGGTAAGTGGCCTTCCCCGTCCCGTCGAGGATGAGGATGTCGGTCCCGCCCTCGAGGACGTAGGTCCCCTGGTAGCCGTCGAGGAGGACGAACTCCCCGTCCTTGGTGCCAACCTCGAGGAGGGTCTCCCCTTCCTTCTCAATCTTGTAGCCGCCAGTCTCGCTCGTGTCGAGGATCGAGGTCGCGCCCTCGTTGAGGACGAAGTCGACCCCGAAGTGGACCGTGTGGGCGGCCAGGTCGGCGTAGGCGGTGGCGTAGACCTCGCCGCTCCGCTTCACCTGGATGACCTGGGTGGTGCCGAAGTGGTTCCACTCCACCGTGTAGATCGAGGGATCGTCCCCATCCTGGATGCGGACGGCGAAGAGGTTGTCAGTACTGACGATGGAGGTCAGCCGGTAGCTGGAGAAGAAGATGTTCTCGCCGTAGAGGGCGGCCCCGCTCTCTCCGTCGACCTCAAGGGCGATGTTGCCCGACGTCTCGTCGTAGGAGAGGATCCTCGCGTCGTAGCTCCTGTGGCTGAAGATGCCAGAGCCGTCGATCGTCATCGCGTAGTCCCCGTCGACGCCGTCCCAGTCCCAGGCATCGTAATCCGGGTTGTAGGCGTCGTAGATCTCGACCCCCAGGTAGCGCCCGAGGAAGGGCGCGCCGACGTAGGCCGTCATGTCCTTCTCCCCGACGCGGACGAAGTAGGCGTCGCTCTCGTTGGTGATCTCGTAGGCGTAGTAGCCGTCCTCGTTCGCGCCCTTGGCGAGGAGGTCTTCCGTATCCTCGCCGTAGGTGCCCTCGTAGCCGGCGACGAGGCTCAGGACCTGGTAGTCGGCGGTCACGCCGCTGATTTTGACGTAGGCGGTCTCCCCGGCGAGGAACTCGTCGTCGAGGACGTAGGTCCCGTCCTCAAGGAGGCGGTAGGTGTCCGGGGTCAGGTGCGCGGAGGCTTCCCCGACGATCGTGCGGTAGTAGGGATCGACGACGGACTCGACGGTGATGTTCCTGTGGGGCATCGAGAAGGTGACGCTCATCTCGCCCTCGGCGGCGAGGATCTCCTCCCCGGTCTCGACGATGCGGATCCCCTTCGCGAGGTGGGTGTCGGTGTCCTTGAGGCGGACCTCGACCTCAGACTTATAGGCGACGACCTCGTAATTCACCGAGGAGGCGTACTCCGCCCCCGGGGCCTTCGCGTAAACGCCCGAGATGTTCGGATCGTCCCAGAGGAGCTCGTAGAGCCCGTAGGTGGTCTCGCCCGTGACGAGGACGTCGAAGGCGGGCATCTGGAAGGTGTAGACGGTGTTCCCGTCCTCCCCGAGGGAGGTTTCGTACTCCACCGGGGTGGGATTGAAGTAGCTGTCGCTGGTGATCTTCACGTCCCCGTTCAGGACCATGCCCGGGTCGACGAGGACGGAGAAGGAGACTTCCTCCCCTTCCTCGTAGGAGCCCTTCGCCCCCTGGAGGGCGATCGATCCGGAGACGGTGAGGTCGTAGAGGGTCCCGGGGACGTCCGCCTCATGGGCGGTCACGACGATCGTCACCGCTTCCGCGGGCATCTGGAAGTAGTAGGTTCCTTCCTCGAGGAGCCCGCAGGCGTGGCCGTTCGCGGTCACGGAATCGAGGATGAGATCCCCCGCGTCCACGACGACCTTGACGAGCGCCCCTTCCTCGGCCTTCTCGTCCACCGTGACGGTCACCCCGTCCGGGGCGTCCACGGCGATCGGGTAGGTAACGACGGGCTCGCTGCTCGAGGTCGTGCTGGAAGGCTCGCTCGCGGAACTGCTGGAGGAACTGCTCAAACTAGACGAACTGGAGGAGCTCTGGCTCTCCGAGTGGGACTCGCTCCCCTTGTCGGAGGAGGAGGTCCCCTCGCTGATCGAGGAGGACTCCTCGTCCTTCGAGGAAGAGGCGGCGGATGTCACGTCGCCGTCCCCGCATCCGGCGAGGACTAGGGCCGCGGCGGCAAGGATGAGGGCGTATGTTTTCTTGAGTTTCATGGTTGGCGATTCCTTTCCTTACTCGGCGGGAGTCCACGCATAGGACCCGGAGGTTCCGCTCATGACGCCGATCTTCGCCCCGTCGACGTAGACGTGGATGTCGGCGTTCTCGCTGCCGGACTTGGGCAGTTCGATCGTATTCCCCTCGGCGTCCTTGCACTCGACGCCAGAGAGATGGAGGTCGTAGGAGTTCGAGGATACGTAGCGGTAGAAGGCCGTCGCGATGACCGTCCTGTTCCCCTCCGCATCCGTCCGGTAGCCCTGGAAGAGGCCGGTGTAGCCGCGGATGTTGAGAAGCGAGCAGGTGTATTCCGCCCCGTCGTCGGCCGTCTTGAGGCCGAAATAGACGTCATTCTTCGCCAGGGTCATGAAATCCCTCCAGCTGCCGAAGATCACGTTCGGCCCATAGGCGAGGATCTGTCCGTCCGCGAAGTGGATGATGCCTTCCTCATCCTCGGGATTCCCCTCGATGGCGGAGATGATGGCCTCGGTCCCGTTGAGAGAGGCGATGCCCGAGGCGGGGATATCGATGTCGGCGTCAGTGGCAGCCCCATCGTAGACGTTGTAGCTGCTACTGTCGCTATATCCTTCCGTAAGCGCGTAGCTCCCGACGAAGGGGTAGGCGGCGTAGGCTGTGGGGTTCTCCTCAAGGATGGTGACGCTCACAGGGGCGAGGGCGTCCGCCGGGATCGTCCCCTCATAGTAGCCGTCGTTATTGAGGGTCATCGAGAGATCCTCCGGCTCCGGGTCGGACCAGGTGTAGTAGCCCTCCTCGTACCAGCCGAGGAGGACGTCCCGGACCTTGAGGTCCTCGGTCTCGCCGGAGACCTGCACGTAGACGGTCTCGCCCGGGAAGAAGGAGGACTTCGCCTCGTAGGCGCCCGCTTCCGTCTTCCCGTAAAGGGCGCCCGTGAGGCTGAGGCTGTTCGTGAGGGTCACGTCGAAGGGGGCGACGATCTCGGCCTCGATGGCGTAGCCGCCCGTGGCGCTCGCGTCGATCGTCCCCTCGTAGTAGCCCTCTTCGTTGAGGATCATCTCGATCTCGCCGTCGTAGTAGCCCTCTTTCCAGAGGAGGGCGAGGGACTCGAGGCGCACCTCCTCGTTGAGGAGCGTAGCCTTCGCGTAGACCGTGTCGCCCGGGAAGAAGCCGGACTGGGCGACGTACTGTCCGTCCGCGTCCTTCGCGTAGAGGGCGATCTCGACGTCCTCCGTCTCCGGGAGGGCGACGTCCATCCGGTCGATCGTGGTCGGGGTCAGGACGATCTCTTCCTCGTCGTCCATCTCATAGGACCAGTAGCCGTCCCCCACGTCCTCGAAGGAGACGGAAGGGAGGGTGGTCGTCGAGCCCCAGGAGGCGAGGTAGGTGCCGGTCCAGCCGGTGACCTTGACGTCGGGGCTCTCGCTCTCGGCCTTGAGGTAGACGAGGTCCTGGGGGACCGCCTCGAGGGCCGCGAGCTCCTGGTAGGCGCCCGTCCCGTCCTTCGTGTACGCCTTCGCGGTCACGCCTTCGGGGCACTCGATCTGGAAGGGCAGGTACTTCAGCTCGGCCAGGGGGACGAGGGTCATGTCGTGGTTCGGGAGCGGGATGTCGATGGTCGTGGAGCCTTCCTCGAGCATGTAGGTCGCCCCGGATTCCTTGATCTGGATCCCGGTGGGGCGGTAGCGGGTGGCGTCCTGCATCGTCACGCGGATCGTCGATCCGGCGAGGGCCGCCCCCTTGTAGGTGATGTCCTCGACCGAGCCTTCCTCGCCAAGGACGCCGTAGTTGAGGATGAGGTCGTAGGAAGTGTCGTCGGCCGCGTACTTCTCCTCGTTCACGCGGAAGAGGCGCGTCTCGGTCCCGCAGAGGATGGTGACGTCGGAATCGGGCATCTCGAAGGAGTACTCGTTCCCGTTCTTCGTGTAGGGGACCTCGTTCCCTTCCGCATCCTCGATGGTCACGACCCCCGTGAAGGAGACGGGCGTGCCCGGGAGGGTGTGGACGGCAAACGTGATGGCGTCCCCTTCGCGGACGAGCCCCTCGGGAAGGCCGGTCAGGGCGATCCCCTCGGCGGAGATGTCGTTCACCTCGTATTTCCCGACGTAGTCGTAGGCGAGGGTGATGGTCGCCCCCTCCCCCGGCATCGGGAAGTAGTAGCCCCCGTCCGGGTCCTCGGCGGCGGGGTTCCCGTTCACGAGGAGGGCGTGGACGAGGATGTCCCCCTCCTCATAGGAGATGTCCACGTGGACGATCTCGCCGGGAGTAGCGCCCTCCGGCGCCTCAGCGGTGACCTCGGGCGGGAGCGAGAGGACGATCGCCTCCTCTCCCTCCTCCAAGGCGTGGTGGGTTGTCCCCGGCCCAGCCAGCGTGCGGCCTGGGACGTTCCCCGCGGCGGCGATCCCGACCAGGGCGCCCGCCGCGAGCAAGGGAAGCAGCAGTCTCTTCTTCATTGGAACTCCTTTCTCCTTCTCCTTTTCGTCGCATCGAATGTAACCGCTTCGCGATAACTTTCAACAGGAAATCGAGCGCAGCAAGGGAAAGTTTTCTGGCTCAAGTTTTTCCTTGAGAAAATCGCGCGGATGCATATAAAAGCGTGGTGACGCCTCAATAGGAAAGGACGTGCCCCATGCGAAAGACCGCCTTCGCCCTGCCGCTTCTCCTCCTGCTGCCCTCCTGCTCGGGGACCCCTCCCGAAGGGAGCTCCTCCCCCTCCGTCGAGGATAGTTCCTCCTCTTCGGAGACGAAGCTCCCCGTCTGGGAGGAGAGCTATCCCCCGATCGAGGCGGAGGAATACTGCGAAGGCGCCTATGGCGGCTACCTCCTCCAGCTCGAGATGGGCTACGCGATGACGGTCGGGGACGAGTACGAGTGCTCCTTCGCCCCGGACGACAAGAGGGTGTCCTCCCTCGTCGTGGAGACGAGCGACCCCTCGCTCCTGGAGGCCATCGTCGACCCTGCGGGAGACTTCACCTTCCTCCTCCGCGCGAAAGGCGCGGGGAACGTCCTCCTCACCATCTACGGGGACGACGGGTTCTCCTACTGCCAGAAGGTCGTGAAGATCAGGAAGGAGATTCCCCTCGAGGAGATGGACGACTACCTCTTCTCCGTGACCCAGTGGAACGAGCCCCCGGGCTACCCCTACGGGACCTACGAGATGACCTTCGTCGACCCGGAGGAGAAGCGGGGCCTCCTCCTCATGTCCGACGAGATGGGGGCGGGGCAGCGCTACGACTTCACCTACGAGTACGCCTACTACGAAAGCGCGACGAAGACGCACTTCTACTCCATTTCCTACGAGCCCTCCGAGACGGCGAGGACGACCCTCAGCTCCTTCTCCATCTCAAGGAGCGGCGACTTCATCAACCTCTGGTACGTGGCGGGGGGCGAGGAGACGATCCTCTGCTTCCTCCTGCCGAGCATGGAATAAGAAAGGAAAGACCTTATGAAGAAGAGCCTTCTCATCCTCCCTGCCCTCTCACTCGTCCTTGCCGCCTGCGGCGGGACGGACGTAGTTTCATCCTCATCCTCCCAGGCCCAGAGCCAGGGAGAGTCCCAGTCCCTCTCCACGGGATCCTCCTCCCATCAGGAGGAAGAGAAGACCTACATCGTCACCCTAACCCTCCCCGCGGGCGTCGAGGCGGAGCTCGACAAGAGCGAGGCCAAGGAAGGGGAGGCCGTCACCCTCACGATCCTCTCCACGGAGCCGGGCTACCGGGTCACGGGCGCGAAGGCGAACGACGAGGATCTCGTCTCGACGGACGGGAACAAGACCTTCTCGTTCACGATGCCGGGCCGCTCGGTGAGGGTGACCGTCCAGGTCGAGGTCGAGGGGACGGTGACCCTTTCCGGGGACATCGCCGCGATCCTGACCCTCGAGGAGAACGGCGTCTACGCGGCGAGGAACGTCAAGGTCGACGTCCCGCAGGCGCGAGCGAACTTCTCTTATAACGTCGAGGGGGAGGACGGCTCGCTCACCAAGATCCCCGCCTATTCGCTGGACGAGAGCAGGAGCTTCGCCGATGTCTCCTTCAACTTCGGGACGGAAGAGAACCTGAACATTGCCTCCGGGTCGACCTACCACTTCTTCTACGACCCGAGCTCACCCTTGTTCCCCTGCTACGTGCAGAGGGTGAAGGTGGACCAGCTCCCCAATAGCGAGGCTTCCCTCAGCTCTCTCTTCAACACAGGCCTCTCGATCCGCTCGGAGACGGCGATCCATCCCGCGGACGTCCAGGGGATGACCCTCTCCCTGACGATCCCCGGGGAAGGGCTCGCCCAGGAGCTCGAGATGAACCGCTACGAGGACGGCTCCTTCCTCTTCGTCGCGGAGGACCTCCTCCAGGCGCGGGACTACCATGTCTACAAGCGCCTCGACGAGGAGGCGGGGACCCTCACGGTGGTCGACGAGTACACGCACGCCCTCGGGAATAACGACCTCACGAGGGAAAGGGAGAACGCCTACTCGGCGACCTATGACGTCGTCGAGGATTCCCTCGAGGAATCGGAAGACCTCGAGACCTTCGAGATCTCGCATCGCCTCGCGAGGAAGTCCCTCGAGACCTTCCCCTACGCGATGAAGCTCCTGGAAGGCGAGATCATGGACGCCTACCGGAGCGGCTTCCAGATGGAGGAAACGAGCTCCTACAGCGTCCGGATCGAAAGCGAGCCCCAGGAGGAGGGCTTCCTCACCACCGTCGACACCTACGTCGAATATAGCTCCGAGGGCGGTACCTACACCCAGGAGATGCACGAGGGCCACGTCTTCCACATGGAGATCGGCTTCACGGAGGGAGGCGCGATCAAGAGCCTCGACTACCTCGAGACCATCTACTCCGAGACGGAGTGGGACTTCGTGGGCCACGCTCCTCTCGCGGGGCAGTCCGGGAAGGTCGGGAAGAGAATGGAAGGAGAATGGCGGTACGGCGACCCCCTCGAAGGGGAGGCGCCCTTCGACCTCTCCCCCTATTTCATCGAGGAATTCGAGGAGATCCGCTTCTATAACCCTGACTCCGGCGTCGCGGACGACGGGGAGACTTCCGCCGTCCACTACGGCGACAAGGTCCGCCTCGCCTCCTACTTCGAGGAAGAGGAGATCGAGAACGTCGAGGCAGGCTACCTCCCGAGGACCGCCCTCGACCTCTGGCAGTACGGCCCCATCGCCTCGGAGGACGAAAGCAAGATCGGCAAGAGCGACACCGACGACTACACCGAGATGACCGCCCTTGGCCTCACCGACGAAACGGGCGTCGAGGTCACCATCGGGCGCGCCACGAAGGATCCCGGGGCGACCTACGCCCTGCCGATCCGCGTCTGGGCGACGACCAAGTTCCACGCCCTGGCCCTCGACTGGACGGCAAGCGACATGGTCCAGGACATCGACAAGGCGAGGATCTACGAGAACACCACCGAGAGCTACCTCGTGAACCAGGTCCCGGACAACGCGCCCTGCGTCTTCGAGGCCGAAAGCGAGAATCCCTCGCTTCTCGAGGTCGTCTCCACCGAAGGCGGGAGATTGACCCTCAAGGCCGGCGCCGTCGAGAAGCCCACCGAGGTCCGGGTCGCCTGCACGAGCGAGTGGTACGATCCCCCCGCGGGCGAGGGGAACGCGGTGGTCTTCACCATCACCATCCTCCCCCAGGACATGACCCCCGTCGGCACCTCCTGGACGGTCACGATGGACCCGGTGGGCTACCCGGACACCCACATCGTCTTCACGGACGAGCCCTACGAGGGCGGGGACGATAGCTACGAGAATCCCCTCAAGGGCTACATCGTCGACACCTATATCGAGTCCGCGGACGAGGAAAACCCCGAGGAAACCCATGAGGACGTCTACTGGTTCTATTACGAATACGTGGACGGCGGAATCCGCGCGAGCGTGTACGAGACGAACGTCACGGACACGGGGATCGCCGCGGACGAGTACCGCCTCGCCTTCGAGTACGACCCCGCGGACGGGGAGATCGGGGTCTGCCTCTCCTACGGGATCGCGGACGAGGCGAGCTACGGGATGGACTTCGGCGCGGTGATCGGGACGGTCGATGCGGAGGACGGGACGCCTACCGTCTACATCCCCTTCGTCCAGGACGAGACGTATACGGAATACCTCTAGTCCCTGGCGATTCCCCAGGCGGCCTCCGGGCCGCCTTTTCCTTAAGCAATGGCAGAAAACCCTGCAGAAGCAGGTCGTAAATTCGGAATCCCTCTTTCAAGCAGACTTAAAAGCCGGTTGTTCCTGCCTGGGCAAGTGCCGAAGGTCCATGGACGAGAAGCGATCATGGCAACCCATGTGATTTCTGTCTTTTTGCCGCAAACCGACAGGATCGAGAAAGGAGGCTTTGACCTAAATCCCTTTGGACACTCTCCCTCTCAGCCTTATTCAGTGCTGTTAACAAGAAAGTCGCAAGGGGACCACGGCTATGAGATACGAGGAAAGCGACAAGGTAGAGCTGAGGCGCGAGATGGTGGACCATCTCGACAAGGAGATCGTCGCTTTCCTGAACGCCGGGGCGGAGTGATCTATATCGGGGTCGACGACCAGGGAAGGCCAGTGGGCGTCCCTCCCGAACTAAGGGATCGTTACGACGGGCTGGTTGGGAATTTGATCGGAGACGCTATTGCCCCAAGCTGCCGGAGCAAGGTGCAACTTGCCTATAACGAGGACGGGGTCCTTGAGATCCGGATCGAGGAGGGGGATCAGAAGCCCTACTACCTCGCCTCCAAGGGCCCAAGGCCGGGCGGGACCTTCGTTCGCCTCGGAAGGAGCGTCCGCCAGGTCGACCAGGAGGAAATCCTCAATCTGGCGATGGATTCGAGAGACTATAGCTTCGAGAAGGGCGTCTCCGAAAGGCAGGGCCTCACCTTCCGCCATATGCATGAGAACGCGGAGGAGCAAGGCCTGCCCTTCGGACCCGACAAGTTCATGGCGCTCGGTATCCAGGACGCGCACGGAAAGTTCACGAATCTCGGACTCCTCCTCAGCGAGGAAAGCCCTGTCGTCGTCAAGTTCGCCGTCTATACCGAGGGGATGGACTTCAAGGTGAAGAAGGAGTTCAGGGGCTCCCTCGTCCACATCGCGAGAAGCCTTCTCGAATACGTCGAGATGTTCAACGACACCTCCGCGAGGATCCTTCCAGGACAGGCCGAGAGGGTCGAGACGAAGTCCTTCCCGGGCGCAAGCATGAGGGAGGCCGTCCTGAACGCCATCTGCCACGCGGACTACTCCCTCCCCTCGAACATAAAGATCGAGCTCCACCCCGGCTATGCCCGCATTATCAATCCCGGGAACGTCTTCCACTCGACCTTGGAGGCCGCGCTGGACGGCCTCCAGACATTCCGGAACCCCGGGCTCGTCAGGAAATCGACAAGCTAGGCCTGATCGAGAACTACGGGACCGGGCTGCTCCGCATAAGGTAGGCAAACGAGAACGATCCGAGGAAGCCGGAGTTTCAGGTGATCGACCGCTACTTCTTCGTCACGCTCCCCAACCTTAACTACGAAGAGGCGGTCGCAGGCGATGCGCCTAAGAAACCCGATCCTGGAGGAAGGCCCTGCCGCTACGCTTCCTCCACCGCCATCAGGAGCGACATCCTCGAGGAGGCCCTCCTCCGCCTCATCGAGGAGAACCCAAGGATGTCCAGGCAGGGGATGGCGGACGCCGTCGGGACCTCGCTAAGCACGATCGAAAGGACGATCCGCTCCTCAAGGAGGATCCGGAGGTCGGGCCTCCGAACGGTGGCCGCTGGGAGATTCTGGATTAGGGAATAAGCCATCAATTCCAGATTAGACATATCGAAAAAGAGGCCCGAGGGCCTCTCTTTCATGAGCTCTAGGGGCTATTCCTCCGGGAGGAGCTGCCCCGCGAGGTCGCGGACGAAGCCGTTCGTCACCTTGAGCTTCCGGATGGAGCCGGAGGGGACGGTGATGGGCGAGGAGAAGTAGATGTTCGCGTCGATCTCGTCGGGGGCGTTCCAGTAGGAGCGGAACGTGTACTGGTGGCGGTGGGCGTCGTAGCCTGTGACGATGCCTTCGAGCTCCTGGTCCACCATCTCGCGGCACCTCTCGGCGGCGATCTGGAGCTGGAGCCCCATGATGTCCCGTTCCCTGGCGCGGACGACGTCCTCGGGCACTTCCCCGTCCATCTTGAAGGCAGGGGTCCCTTCCTCCGGGCTGAAGCGGAAGCAGCCGAGGTGGTGGAAGCGGATCTCCTTCATGAACTCGAGGGTGCTCCGGTGGTCCTCCTCCGTCTCCCCGGGGAAGCCGGTGATGAGGGTCGTGCGGTAGACCGCGTCCGGGATCTTCTCCTGGATGCGGCGGAAGAGATCCCTCATGCCTTCGACGGTGTCCCTCCGGTTCATCCTCCTGAGGAGGGGGTCGGAGGCGCACTGGATGGGGAGGTCGAGGTAGTGGGCGATGCTCTTGCTCTCGGCGATGAGGTCAAGGAGCTCGTCGGTGACCTCCGCGGGGTAAAGGTAGAAGAGGCGAATGGAGTAGAAACCCATCCCGTCCAGTTCCCTGAGGAGGTCGACAAGGGTCTTCGCCCCCGATCCCATGTCCTTACCGTAGCGGCAGGTGTCCTGGCTCACGACGGAAAGCTCGAGGACGCCTTGCTCCCTAAGGGAGCGCGCTTCCTCGAGGATCTCTTCGCAGGGGCGCGAGCGGAACGGCCCGCGGATCTTCGGGATCGCGCAGAAGGCGCAGTGGTTGTCGCACCCCTCGCTGATCCGGAGCCATGCGCTCCAGGGAGGAGTGGAGAGGACGCGCTTGGTCGGCTCCATCGCGGGGAGCTCGGAAATCCCGAGGAAGTCCCCGAGGATTTTCCCGAAGCGGGAGTAGTCGTGGATCGGGATGAGGAGGTCGGCCTCCGGGAGCATGGACCTGCATTCCTCGAGGTCCTTCTCGGGAAAGCATCCCATGACGAGGATCTTCGCCTTCGTCTTCTTGCGGATGCTCTTGATCTCGCGGGCGGCCTCTTCCCTAGCCGGCTTGATGAAGGCGCAAGTGTTGAGGATGACGAGGTCGGCCTCCTTGAGGTCGGAGGTCAGCGAAATCCCGCCCCTTTCCAGGACGGACAGGACGATCTCGCTGTCGACGAGGTTCTTCGCGCAGCCAAGCGAGACGAGGGCGGCCTTCATTGGAGCCTCCCGTACTCTTTCATTAGGTCGGTGAGATGGGGAAGCCTTTCCTCAAGTTCCCCGTAGTCCTTCATTCGCCAGGTCCAGTTCACGTCGTCGACGATGCCGGGCTTGTTGAGCCTGGCCTCGTCCCCGAGGCCGAGGAGGTCCTGGACGGCGAAGATGGCGTACTTCGCCTTGAGCGAGAGCTCGTAACGGATCGCCCTCTCGGTGATGTCCCCTTCCGGGATGCCAAGCGAGGAAAGCGCCTCGTCCCAGGCCTTCCTCTCCCCTTCGGGAAGCTCCTCGTAATAGGCGCGGATGGTCTGGTTGTCGTGGGTGCCGAGGTAGGCGACCATGTTCTCGCGGTCGCGATCGTCGGTCTTGGCGATCTCGGCGTCGTGGAAGGTGAACTGCACGACGTTCATGCCGGGGAAATCGTAATGGTCGCGGAGGACAAGGACCTCCTTCCTTAGGTCTCCGAGGTCCTCGGCGATGATCTCGATGCCGGGGGCCTCCTTAAGGAGGGTGTCGAAGAACTTGTAGCCCGGGGCCTCGTTCCAGACGCCTTCGATGGCTGTCGGGCAGCTCGCGGGGATCTTCCAGTAGGTGTCGAAGGCGCGGAAGTGGTCGAGGCGGACGATGTCGTAAAGCTTCGCGTTCCCGATGAGGCGCTTCGTGAGGAAGCTGAAGTCCTTCATCTCGAGGTAGTCCCAGTTGTACATCGGGTTCCCCCAGCGCTGTCCTGTCGCGGAGAAGTAGTCGGGGGGGACGCCGGCGATGAAGGTCGGCTCCTTGGTCTTGGGGTCGATGAGGAAGTACTCGAGGTTCGCCCAGACGTCGCTCGAGTCATGGCCGACGTAGAAAGGGACGTCCCCGACGATCTTGAGCCCGAGGGCGTGGCAGTGGTCGAGAAGCCTCTTCCACTGGGAGTAGAGGGTCATCTGGAGCCAGATCTCGAAGTCGAAGTCGTTCTTCTCCTCGGGAGTGAGGACGACCTTCCCCTCGTTCATCCTCTGGCGGCGCTTCTCCCAGGTGGTCCAGCTCCTGAGGAACTCCTTCCTCTTGTTCATCATGAAGAGGCCCCAGGCGGTCGCCCATTCCTCTTCCTTCCGGAAGTCCTCGAGCTTCTTCGCCGCGCCCCTCTTCTTCATGAAGGAGGCGAAGGCCTCGTGGAGGTAGGGAAGTTTGAAGTCGCGGATCTCCTCGTAGAGGATCTTGGCGCTATCCTTCGCGAAATCCGGGATGTCCCCCTTGATGAGACCTTCTTCCTTGAGCGCGTCGAGGTCGCAGTAGAGCTCGTCGATCGCGTAGCTTGAGAAGGGCTGGTAGGGAGAATGCCCGTACCCGAGGGGGTTGAGGGGCAGAACCTGCCAGAGCCGGAACCCGGCCTTGGCGGAAAGTTCCGCGAAACGATAGCTCTCCTTCCCGAAGTCGCCGATGCCGTGCCGCGAAGGGAGGCTGGCGACGGGAGACAGGATTCCCGTGACTCTTTCCATTCGTTATCCTCGCTTTTCCCTCGGATTATAGCATGGAACGGGCGCTTTCGCGCTCCCGGAGAATGGCGAGGCCCTTCCCTCAAGCAAGCAAATCAAGCGAATTCAGAAAAAGGGACTGGGATTCCTAGAGATTTTCCTCGAAGGAGTAAGTGGTGACGTTCTTTCTCTGGCGCATCGGGAGAAGGCCCATCGCCCGGATGTCCACCAAGGGGTAGAAGGGTTCGATCGCGACGCCGGCGCGATCTCCCTCGTTCCTTCCGTTGGTGAGGGGAAGCCCGCTCCCGCGATTGTCCGTGTAAAGCTGGACCGCCGGGAAATCCGTCTCGATCCTGAGCGAGAGCCCTTTGTTCCTTAAAAGGACGGCCTTCCCTCTCTCAAGATAGAGGGTGTGGTCGTACCCGCCCGTCCCCTGGAGCAAGGGATCGTCGATCCTCTCCCCGATCGGACGCTCCTCATGGAAGTCGAAGGGCCCACCCTCTTCGATGTCCTTCTTCCCGACCGGGAAGAGACGTTCGTCCGTCTCCACGATGGAATCCGCCGGAAGGAGGAGGGAGTGGGAAAGGACATCCCCCTCTCCCCCGAGGTTGAAATATAGGTGCAGAGTGGGCGAGTAGGGGGTCGCCTTGTTCGAAAGGGCCGCGCTTTCGTAGCGGAACCAAGCCCCCCTCTCAGGCACGAAGTAGTGGAAGATGGCGTGGAGCTCCCCGGGGAAGCCCCCTTCCCCGTCCGGGGAAAGGAGGGAGAAGGTCACGCGGACACCTTCCCGGAAATGGCTCGTCTCCATGCGGAACCTCCGCATCGAGAAGCCATGGGGGCCGCCGTGCATCGTGCAGCCCGGCCAGCTTTCCTCCAGCGAAAGGGTTTCCCCGAGGAAGGGGAGGGTGGCGCCGGGGATCCTCCCGGCGATCCTTCCGATGGACTTCCCGTACTGGCAGGGGGAAGAAAGGAAAGTCGCTTCCTCCCTGGGAGAGACGACGAGCGGCCTTCCCTTCCAGGACATGTCGCGGACGGAAGCCCCGACGTCGCAAAGGACCATCCGGAAGCCGTCCTTGTTCCGGAGGAGCAGATAGGAGGCCCCTCCCCTCGTCCAGCACCCGACCTTCACTAGAGCAACGGGGCGAAGACGCGGAGTATCGCCCAGAAGGCGCGCTTCCCCCTCCTCCTTTTCTTCCACGTCTCGTAGGTCCATTCCTCAGAACGGGAAAGGCTCTCGAGGAAGTCGTCCCTCATCTTCATGATGACGGGACTTTCCGCGAGGAAGAGGCCGTTCTCGAGGTGGAGGTAAAGCGAGCGGTAGTCGAGGTTGATCGTCCCGCATGTGGCGAGGGAGTCGTCGGAGACGAACATCTTCTGGTGGACGAACCCCGGGGTGTACTCGAAGACGCGCACGCCCGCCTTGAGGAGGGGGCCGTAGTTCGCCCTCGTCAGCTGGAACACCGTCTTCTTGTCAGGGATATGGGGAGTGAGGATGCGGACGTCCACACCCGAGAGGGCGGCCTGGCATAGCTCGTCCCTGAGCCTGGAGTCCAGGATGAGGTAGGGGGTCGAGACATAAAGGTAGCGGCGGCTTCCCGTAATGATGGCGCTATATACCCCGGCCCCGGTGGACCAGTCGTCGTAAGGCACGTCCCCATAGGGCGAAAGGAAGCCTTCCGAGGAAGGGAAGCCCCCGGCCTCGTCGATGAAGGTCTCGGGCCGGTAGTAGTCGTAGTCAATCTTGCTCTTCGGCTCGAAGGTCGTCGCCCAGTTGGCCAGAAACAGGAGGGTGAAGCCCTCGACGGCCTTCCCCTTCACCATGACCGCGTTGTCCTTCCAGTGGCCGAAGCGCGGGACGGCGTTGATGTACTCGTCGGCGAGGTTGATGCCTCCGGAGAAGGCGGTATGCCCGTCGATCACGAGTATCTTGCGGTGGTCACGGTTGTTCATCCGGATGTCCAGGAACGGGCGGATCGGCATGAATACCTCGCATTTGATGCCCATTTTGCGGAGTTCCTGCCGGTAGCCGCTTGGAATCGTCGCCAAGGAGCCGACGTCGTCATACATGAGGCGAATGTCGAGCCCCGCCTTAGCCTTTTCCTTCAGGATCTTCAGGATCTCGTCCCAGAAGATCCCCGGATGGACGATGAAGTACTCGAGGAAGATGTAGTGCCTTGCCTTCCTTAGCTCCTCCAGCATCGCGGGGAAGGCGTCGTCCCCGAGCGGGAAGTAGGTGACCTTGCTGTTCCTATAGAGGGCCCCGTGCGAGGAACGCTCTATATAGCGGGCGATCCTCCCTCCGGAGGGGTTGAGGGCGTCCAGCGCCTTGAGGGTGGAAGGCTCCGTCTCGCGCTTCAGGAGGGCCTCGTCGTAGCGCTTCATGTACGCCTTCTGCGAGGGACTCGTGAACTTGTGGGCGAAAAGGACGTAGAAAAGGAGGCCGAACACGGGGATCGCGCCCAGGAAGGCGAGCCAGCTCACCTTGTAGTCCGTCTCCCCGCCCGCGTTCACCGCGATGACGATCGCCATGAGGTTGAGGAGCAAAAGGACGAGGACGAAGATGGCCGCGTACTCGCTTTCGAGGATTCCGGCGGAAAAGAGGTAGGAGAAAGCGATCAGGAGCGCAAGCTCGACGAGGATCGTAAGGCAGGTGACCGCCTTCGCCCAGAATCCTGTCCGGAAGAGCTTCATCCCGCCTTTCTCTCGTCCTTGGGAGCCCGTTCCCTGGAGCCGGGCCAGACCGGGCTCATGTAGAGGAGCTTCTCGCTCGGGCGGTAGCCGTCGTGGTCGAGCCCGTGGCAGAAGCGCCTCAGCTCCTCCTTCGCTCCTTCCGCGCCTTCGAAGGCGTGCTGGAGGATCTGGAGGGCAGCCTTGTAGTCTTCCTTGGCTTTCCCCATGAGCTCATGGAGGGACTCGCTCCGGTGGTGGCCCATGACCGGGTCGCGCCACATGGCGTGCCTCTCGTTCATGACGTCGAGAGCCTCCTCCTCTGGCTTGAGGCGGATCGGAAGGTTCATGCGGTAGGGGACGGACTTCTTCCCCATGAGGCTGGTGAGGAAGCGGCTCCAGCCGTGAGGGACGTTGGTGAGGCGCATGATCGCGCGGTAGTCCACGACGGAGAGGAGGAAGGAGTTCTCGTCGAAGGATTCCTTCCTCAGCGTGGCGTCGTTCGCCTTCGCCCAAAGAGTTCCAATGAGGACGGCAGAGCGATAGCCGAGGGCGAGGTACTTGTCCGCGTGGATGGTGAAAGTCCCCTTCTCCCCTCCGTAGACGCGGTCGATGAGGGTCTCGAGCCAGGTGTGGCTCGCCCCCCAGTCCTTCTTCTCCTCCGGGGTCCTCCCGTAGCCGCAGCGGCTCCAGACATAGGGATGGCAGTTCCGGTCGAGGGAGTAGTGAAGCAAGAGCCCCTCGAGATAAGAGAAGAGGATTCCTCTCGCCTTCTCGTCTTCCTCCTTCCTCGCCTCGTCCATCATGAGGAAGTAGCAGTCGGTCGGGTCGACGTGGTGGAGCTCATGCCCGAAGGAGGTGACGTCCTCCCTGCTATGGCGGCGGAGCCAGGGGCGCTGGCCGAAGAAGAAGAAGGGGTCGGGCCCCTGGGCGCCGAGGAGGAGGGCCTCCTTCTCCTCAGGGGAGCGGTCCTTCCGCTCCATCGTCTCGAGGGCGAACGTGTAGTGGGTGATGATCGCTGGCATATCCCCTCCTAGTCCTGATCGAGGGCCTCGAGCCCCCTCTTGGTGCGGACCACCTTCGCCTTGATGTTCCTCACGAAGAGGAAGATCAGGAAGGCTGCCGCCATGAAGCAGGTCGCGTAGATGGGGAGGGTGCTGTAGCTCTTCGTCAGGTAGAGGAGCCCGCCCAGGGCGATCGAGGTGACGGCCTGGGCCCCCATCGAGGCGGCGTAGTAGTAGCTCGTGAACTTCCCGACCTTCTTGGAGGAGCAAAGCTCGACGACCATCGGGAAGCTGCAGGTGTTGACGAGGGCGATCCCGAAGCCTTTGATCGGGAAGACGAGGTAGAGGATCCAGGGAAGGACGTAGGCGCCGTCCGCGCCCTCCGTCGGCCAGGCGAAGCACATGAGGATCGCCCCGACGATATAAAGGCCGAGGCCGATCGAGATCGTCCACTTCCTTCCGATCCTGTCGGCGATCACTCCTCCGAACCAGAAGCCGAGGACGCTGAAGACGCCGCCGAGGATGGTGAGGAGGGAGCTCGAGGAGGTCGAGCAGTTCAGATAGTACTGGACGAAGAGGGAGAGGAAGGTGTTGATGGCGTTATCCGCCATGAACCAGCACACCTCAGCGGCGAGGATGAGACCTAGCATCACCTTGTTCGCCTTCGCCATCGGTTTGTCGTCGTCGACCTTCTCAGCGGTCATGGAGAGCCTCTCCCCTTCCTCGAGCTCGGGACGGAGCTCCTCGGCGAGCTTGTTCTCCTTCACCTTGAAGAAGAGGACGAAGGCGGAGACGACCATGAGGAGGGAGGCGATGAGGAAGGGGAGCTCGATCGCCCAGATGTTCTGGTAGCACCAGCTCTCGGGGTCGCGGACGTAGTCGCTCAGGACGAAGCCCATCCCCATGAAGGTGGCGCACGCCCCGCCGAGGTAGCCCATGATGTTGATGATCCCGTTGGCCTTGCTCCGGAGGGGCTTCGGGGTGAGGTCGGGCATGAGGGAGACCGCCGGGCTCCGGTAGGTCATCATCGCGACGATGACGACGAACATCATGAGGATGACCCCGACGAGGCCGCCGATTTGGTCAGGAAGGTAGTGGAAGAGCAGGGGGATGAAGGGAAAGGCGATGGCGGCCACCAAGGTCCCGGCGAGGATGTAAGGCATCCTCTTCCCGATGGGGGTCTTCGTCCTGTCGCTCAACGAACCAAATATCGGAAGAAGGATGAGGGCGGCGAGGTTATCGATCGCCATCATGATGCCGACGAGGTACTGCACCTCGAGGGAAAGCTCCTCCGAGAGGGCGGCGCCCCCTTCCACCCCGAATATGTTCCGCGCGAAGAGCTCGGTGAGGATCGTGGGGCACCAGGAGTCGTACACCTGCCAAAGGAGCAGGATCCCAAAGAAAGCGAAGCCGATGAGGAAAGTCCGCTTGTAGTTCAGGCGGAGGGCGGGATGCGCCCCGGTCTCGATCTTTTCCATACGGATGCCATTTTAACCACGGCTCCCGCGCGTGGGGAGGGTGCGAAAGGAACGTGAAGATGCTCAACGATTCGGCGATTCCCTAGGAAAACCAGTCTTTGGTCGAGGTTATGCAAGGTTAATGCGAAATCTTTGCTAAGCGTACCGGGATAAGTAGGAGAATCCGCTCCCTGCAATGCCCGATTGCCGCTCGGTTTGGGGTAGAATCCCTGCGATGCATAAGCTAGCTTCCGCGTTCGCGACGATCGGGTGCCTTGCTTCCCTAGGGGGCTTCGCCTACCTCGGTACGGAGACGGCGATCCATCTTCTCCCCAAGGGCGAGGAGGAAGGGCTTCCCGAGGACCTCGGGAGCATGGAGAACCCTGTGAGGGAACCCGAGGACCTCAAGGAGCTCCTTCAAGAAACCGAGAAGGAGGCCATGACGGTCCACTACATGCCACGATACGGGGCCGAGCACGTCGACATCTACCTTCCCTATACCCTCAAGTCCCTCCGGATCGTCGGAGGAGGGGAGGAGGCCGACTTCTCCATCGCCCTCCCCACCTACAGGGACTTCTTCCTGACGCTTGAGGACATCGACGTCCGCACGAGCGAGGAGCAGTTCCTCAACACGAACGAAACGCCGCTCCATCTCGCCATCAAGGGGCACGTAACGATCGCCCACTCTGGGGAATACCAATTCCAACAAGGCTATCCCCTAGTTGGATCGCGGGAAGGCGAGGAAGTGCCTATCTACATCCACATGGAGGAACGCTCAACCCTCGAGATATCAGGGGGCGCGGGCACGATTGCCCATAAGGACGGCCAGCATGCGATCGGAGGGAAGTCCCTCGACGTATTCGCCCCGGAGGACTGGAAAGGAAACCTCATCCTCCATGGAGGGGACGGCTGGTCCCCGGAGGAAGTCGGGAATGATCCGGGAAAAGGCGTCCATCCGCTGGACCTCGAGGAGGAGTTCGAGGACAGCACGAGCCGCGTCATCTTCTACTTCGGCCAGGACGGAAGCGTCCCCAGCCTCTAGTCCCCTAGGCTGAACTGCGCCTCGTAGAGGCCCTTGTAGAACCCGCCCTGCTCCATGAGGGAGTCGTGGGTCCCTTGCTCGACAATGTCCCCGTCCTTGAGGACGAGGATGAGGTCGGCGTTCTTGATCGTGGAAAGGCGGTGGGCGATGACGAAGGAGGTGCGGCCCTCCATGAGGCGGTCCATCGCCTCCTGGATCCTTTCCTCGGTCCTCGTGTCGACGTTGCTCGTCGCCTCGTCGAGGATGAGGAGAGGGGCATCCTTGATCTCCGCCCGTGCGATGGTGAGGAGCTGCCTTTGCCCTCCGGCGATCTCTCCGGGATCCTCGACCATATGGTCGAGCCCGCCCGGGAGGGTCTGGACGTAGTGGGCCAGCGAAGCGTCCTTTAGGGCAGCGCGGATCCGTTCCTCCGAGACGCCCGGGGTGTTGTAGGCGAGATTCTCGCGGATCGTGCCCCGGAACACCCAGGAATCCTGGAGGACCATCCCGAAGAGGCGGTGCACCTCGTCCCGGGAAAGGGAGGAAAGAGGGACCCCGTCGATGAGGATCCTCCCTCCGTCGATCTCGTAGAAGCGCATCAGGAGGTTCACCATCGTCGTCTTGCCCGCGCCCGTGGGGCCGACGATCGCGACCTTCATGCCGGGCTCCACCTTCGCGCTGAAGCCGTGGATGATCTCGCGCTCTCCATCATAGGAGAAGGAGACGTTCTCGAAGACGACCTCTCCCCTGAGGGGTCGCTCCCCTCCGGCAGGGAGGAAGACGGGCTTCTTGAAGCTTTCATCCTCCATCTCCTCTTCCTCGAGGAAGGAGAAGACGCGGGAAGCGCTCGCCCCGGCCATCTGGAGAGTGTTCATCGCCTGGGCGAGCTGGCTGAGGGGCGACTGGAAGAGGGAGACGTAGACGAGGAAGGCGGCGATCGTCCCGAAGGTGATGCCCGCCCCCTCGTTCATGAGAAGCCCTCCGACTAGGAAGACAGCCGCGTAGGCGAAATAGCTCATGAAGCTCATGAAGGGCTGGAAGAGGCCGCCGAGGCACTGGGCCTGGAACATCGCCTCCCTGAGCTCCTCGTTCTTCTTCCGGAACTCTTCACCAGTCTTCCCGGAGGCGCGGAACGCCTTGATGATAAGGTGACCCTTGTATATCTCCTCCACGAGGGCGTTCACCGCTGCGATCCCGTCCTGCCTCCTCTTGAAGCGGGGCATCGCCATCTTCAGCACGATGAGGACGAAGACGGCCATGAGGGGGAGGGAGGCCATCGCCGCGAGCGCCATCTGCCAGGAGACGCTGAACATCGCGATCAGGACGCCGACGAGCATGAAGAGCGACTGGACCACCATCCCGACCGACTGCTGGAGGGAGCTCCCGATCTGGTCGACGTCGTTGGTGAGGGTCGAGAGAACCTCGCCGTGCTGGTGGGAGTCGAAGTAGCGGAGGGGCACGCGGTTGATCTTCCGGGCGATCTCGTTCCGGAGCCGCTCGGCATAGCGCTGGGTGACGGTCGTGAGGATGTAGTTGGCGAGGTAGCCGGAGATGGCGACGGCTACATAGAAGGAGATGAGGGTGATCCCGATTCTGAGGAGCGCCTCCATGTCGATCGCGTGGGCGAGGTAGCCGTCCGCGATCTGGTCGGTGAATTCCTTGAGATAGGTCGGCGCGAGGATCTGGAGGACGACGGAAAGGGTGAGGAGAAGGGAGGAAGCGAGGATCGGGAGGACTCCTTTCTTCCCCAAGGACCTCATAAGGCTCAAGAAAGCCTTCTTGTCGAGCGCGTCCCTTCTCATAGGCCAAGCTCCTCCTTCGACATCTGGCTGAGGGCGATATCGCGATATACGGGGGAGTTTTGCAGAAGTTCCTCATGCTTCCCTTCCCCAACGACCTTCCCTTCCTGAAGGACGAGGATAAGGTCGGCATCCATGATGGTGCCGATCCTCTGGGCGACGATGAGCTTCGTGATTCCCTTCGCCTCGCGGGCGAGGTTCTCCCTGACGGAGCGGTCCGTCTTGAAGTCGAGGGCGCTGAAGGAGTCGTCGAAGACAAGGACCTCGGGATCGACGGCGAGCGCCCTGGCGATGCATAGCCTCTGCCTCTGGCCGCCGGAGACGTTCGTTCCTCCCTGGGCGATGGGAGCGTCCAGTCCCCCTTCTATCTCCTCGACGAAGGAAAGGGCCTCACTCAAGCGGAGGACCTCCCGGCACTTCTCCTCGCTTAGGGAAGAGACCCCCAGCCCGACGTTAGAGCGGACGGTGCCTGTGAAGAGGACGCCCGTCTGCGGAACCAAGGCGACCTTCCTCCGGAGGGTGTCCTGGCTCATCTTCCTGACGTCCACCCCATCAACGAGCACCTCGCCTTCGGAGACGTCGTACAGCCTCGGGACGAGGTTCACGAGGGTGCTCTTCCCTGAGCCCGTCGAACCGATGAAGGCGACGGTGTCCCCTTTCTTCGCTCGGAAGCTCACATGCTCGATTACGTCGGCCTCGCTATCGGGGTAGCGGAAGCTGACGTCGCGGAACTCGATGGTCCCCTCTTCCCGCGGGGCATCCTCGACCTCCGGGTCCTGGATGGCGGGAATCGTCCCCAGGACCTCGTTGATCCGACGTGCGCTCACGGAGGCGCGCGGCCAGAGGACGAACATCATAAGGAGCATCATGAAGGACATGACGATCTGGGTGGCGAGGGAGCTGAAGGCGCTCACGGAGGCGTAGTCGAGGGTGGTCCCGCCCCGGTTCATGAGATAAGCGCCGATCCAATAGATGGCGAGCGTCAGCCCGTTCATGACGATCATCATCACTGGCGAGAGGAGGGCGAGCACCCGTCCGGTGAAGAGCTGGCTCCTCGTGAGCTCCCCGTTCGCCTTTTGGAACTTCCCCTCCTGATACCCCTCGGCATGGTAGGCCCGCACAACGCGGATGCCGGAAAGGTTCTCCTCGGTGAGGGAGTTCAGGAGGTCGATCCTCTTCTGCAACCTCTTGAACTCAGGAAGGACAAGGAGCATGAGCCCGACGAGGGCGATGACGAGGAGAAGGACGGCGAGACCGGTTGCAAGGGTCAGTTCTCCCGCGACGGTCTGGATCTTGCAGATCGCCCAGATCGCGGTCACGGGGGCGGCGAACACCATCCTGAGGACGAGGAGGGTGCACATCGAGACCTGCTGGACGTCGTTGGTGGCCCTGGTTATCAAGGAGGCGGTGGAGAAGCGACGGATCTCCCCTAGCCCGAAGGAGTCGACCTTATGGTGGAACTCATCCCTGACGCGGGAGGCGAGGTTCGCGGTGACCCGGCTTGCCAGGACCTCGATCACAATCTGGCAGGAAGCAATTCCCAAGGCGACAAGGACCATCATGCCCGCGTTGACCCAGATATCCCCCGGGGAGGCGGATTCCAGGGAATGGAAGATGTCCGCTAGTTCTGTCGGCAGAGCTGCGATGAAGCCTTGGTAGGAGGGATCCCTCATGAGCCCGGCCCAGTCGATCGCCCCTCCCTCAAGAGTGTGAGGAGAGAGGAGAGAGCGGAGCATCCCCACGAAGGCGGCCCCTTCCGTCCCGAAGGCGTCTTCCGCCATGAGGAGGAACTCCGAGGCGGAGTTATGGCAGTTCAGGAGCTGGATGGAAGTGATCATCCCGCTCGTGTAGTCCACCATGAGCATCGTGCACCATACCTGGAGGATGGTGAGCCCGACGATGAAGGCGACGATCCCCCAGTCCAAGGGCCGAAGGCGTTTATAGAGGCGGAACATCTAGCCCTTCCTCCTTACCAAGGCCGCGGATATCTCTACATAGGTGTCGAGGAAGGAGAAGAAGCGCTCCTGCCCGATCGCCCTGACGAGATCCTCGAGGGTGGAGCAAAAGGAGGAACGGAGCTTATGGACGCAGGCCCAGCCTTCCTCGGTGAGGGATACGAGCACCTTCCTCCGGTCTTCCTCGGGGACGGAACGCCTGACATAACCCTTCGCCTCGAGGACGTTTAGGGCCGTGGCGACCCTGCCGGTCCCAACCTTCGTCCTGCGGGCGATGTCTCCTGAATGAAGGGAACCGCCAGCCTCCGCGAGGACGGCAAGGATCACGAAGAGTCCCTTGCCATGCTCCAGGGGCTTGCTTTCCCTGGGCATCGAGGAGAGGTTCCCGATGATCGAGCGGATCCTCTCGTAGGCGGCGTCGTAGTCTTTCTCGTCCATAGGCATATCTCCGAGCGATTCGCAATTAACTCTCAGTGTGAGGAAACGTCAATCGGGAATTTGGAAGAACCCTGCTGAAATACTCTCACGGCAAGGAAGGACGGAAGGAAAAGTCCTTCCTGAAGCGAAATCAGTTGCGCGAGAAAGGAGGAAGCCCGATAATGCGCGAGCGCTGCGAAATGGACCATTGGTGTAGCGGCCTAACATGCCTCCCTGTCACGGAGGAGATCACGGGTTCGAATCCCGTATGGTCCGCCAGCGCGGCCCGATAGCTCAGTCGGTAGAGCAAGGGACTGAAAATCCCTGTGTCGGCGGTTCGATTCCGCCTTGGGCCACCACCGCGAATGCTGTCTGCCATCCCATTGAAGGCAGACTTTTTTGTTTCTAACTTGCTTGATAGGTAAATTTCCAATCTAAGTCACCATAACCATGCAAATCACCCTTAATTTAGTGGAAAACGACAAACGGATTCAGCTGATGCCCTCCTAATGCGATCTTGGCGCTTTGTGAGCCAACCTATTTCAAACTAGCCTACTTGAAAATAGGCTGCAATTCGCCCGATACAAACCGAACCTTCGACAAAGGACCTAGACATCAGACGCGAATGCCGGACCATCCGCTTTTGGACAAGGACGTGAAGAGAGAAATCCACCGACGGGACGGGCTTCCTTCCTTGTTGCTAGCCATCGTTTCGCCAAGGGGTTTCGCACAGAAGGTCATGGAAATAAGAATCTCCTTACTTATTGCTTTGGACGATCGTTATTGATTGGGTACGTTCCGTGGAATCCCCCAGTCGCAAGGGCTTTGTATAATCAAAGCATGAAATGCACAGGGCTTCTTCCTCGTCTCGCCTGGGTGGCGATCGCTGTGCTCATCCCCCTTCTCCCTACCCAGATGGCCGCCATATTCCGGGGTGGGAGCACCATCGCCCTCGTCTCACCAGCGCTCGCCCTCGCGCTCCTTCTCTCCTACGTCCACTTCTTCGTCCTCGACGAATGCAAGGGGAAGGCCGCTTCCATCGCGAAGGACATCTTGATAGGCCTTTGCTTCCTCCTCTACCTCGTCGCGGGAGCGTTGGTCTCCTTCGACGCGGTCATGTCCATGGGAGGGCTCTATTTCGGCTCTGTCTTCGAGACGGCCTACGTCGCCTGCTGGTTCCCCGCATCCGTCATCGCCCTGTATTTGGATAAGAAGTGCGCGGACGAGCAGTGGGGGTATACGTTCTGCTCCTTCCTGCCGATGATGGTCTTCGTGGTCACCTACTGCGCCTCGCTCATCCTTGCCGCTTTGGCTTACCTCTGGAGCCCGATGGGCGTGTTGGTGCCCACCGCGATTGGGTTCGTGCTCTTCGGAGCCCTTCTGGTCCTGTTCATCGCGGGATGGATTTCGGAATATAAGCCAAATAGAAAACCGAAAGCCGGGAGAGGGAGCCCTGCCGGAAAGCCTTCTGACACCGTTCAGGTAAAATAGGCACATGCTTGCAGTGGTCACCGGCGCCTCCTCGGGAATCGGGCGGGAAATCGCCCGTGAACTTTCCTCAAGGGGATACGAAATCGTCCTCGTCGGAAGGAACGAGAACGGGCTTCGGAAGACCGCGGCCCTCCTTCAAGGCCCTTCTCAGATCCGTACGATGGACCTGACCTGGAAAGAGGAACGGGATTCCCTGATCGAGGAATTCGCGTCCGCGGACATCCTCGTCAACAACGCGGGCTTCGGAATCTTCGGCGAATTCCTAGAAAATGATGATGAATCTGCGGAGAAACTGTTAGAAATCAATGTAATCGCGCTCGAACATCTTACACGTGCGTTCCTGCGGAACATGGTGGCGAAAGACGAAGGCAGGATCCTCAACGTCGCCTCGATCGCAGGCTTCCTCCCCGGACCCCTTATGGCCTCCTACTACGCTAGCAAGGCCTACGTCGTGAGGCTCTCGGAAGCGATTCGGGAAGAGCTCCGGGCCAGGAAATCCAGCGTAGCCCTCTCGATCCTTTGCCCAGGACCCGTGGACACCTCTTTCTCCGACCGCGCCGGGGTTCGCTTCGCCCTCAAGGGGATGACCGCGGAGAAGGTCGCTTCCTACGCTATCCCTCGTTTCCTCAAGGGCCGCTTCAACCTGTTCCCCGACTGGAGGATACGGGCGATCCGTCCCTTCCTTCATCTTCTTCCTTCTTCCCTACTGGCGAAGGTCGCGATGCGGATCCAAAGGAAGAAGTCCTGAAGGAAATAGAATTTCAAGAAGGATGTAATAAAGGAGCCCCCTTCCCCGTTTGGTGGGCGGAGGGGCGTACATGAAGCGATGCAGGATCCAATCCACGAGGTCATCCAGGAGATGCGAGGCGGGGACTTCTCCCGCTTCCAGCTTTTCCATGAGGCCACCCACCGGAAGATGCACTACATCGCCTACGGACTCCTCTCCTCGCACGAGGAGGCGGAGGACGTCACCCAGGAAGCCTATGTCCGCTTCGTGGAGAGGATCCACTCCTACAAGGACGGCACCAATCCCTACGCCTTCCTCGCCACCATCGTCCGGAACCTCGCTTACGACGAGCTCCGGAGGAGGGACCGCGAGACGGTCGAGTACGACGAGGGGCTGGACGGACGGGAGGAGGAAAGCCCGAAGGAAGACATCGACAGGCTCCTCGCCCCTCTCACTCCCCTGGAGAGGGAGGTGGTCACGCTTCACGTCCTCGACGAGCTCAAGTTCCGCGAGGTCGCGGAGGTCATGGGGAAGGGCCTCTCCGCGGTGCTTGTCACCTACCACCGGGCGATGAAGAAGCTAAGAAAGGAGGCCGGAAAGGAATGAGAAGGAAGGACATCGAGAAGAGCATCCGGGAAGCCTATGAGAAAGCTCCTCTTCCTGACACCCTCGAGGAAACGCGGGAGAAGGTCCTTTCCGCGGAGCCCATCCCCCAGGAAGAAAGGAGGAAGGCTCCCCACTGGAAGGTCCTCGCGCCCGCCCTGGCGGGAGGGGCCGCGGCGATCGCCCTTCTCATCGCCCTTCCTTTCGCGCTGCAGGGAGAAGGAAATCCGGACGTGAGCGGTTCCTCCTCCATCCCTCCCGTGCTCACGACCCTCGACGAGAAGGAGGCCGGCGCCTTCGCGAGGCAGGCCCTTTCCCTCGTCACCCTCGCCGAGGAAGAGGAGCGCTCTTCCCTCCTGATGAGGCAGCCTCTCACGGAACAGGATTTCCGAAGGATTGCCGGCGAGATCGACGGCTACATCGAGATGGTCGAGGAGTTCCAGAGGACGGACGGCCTCTCGATCTCCCTCCTCGCCGGGGACACCCTCATCCAGGTGGAAGACGGAGAGCTGTCTCTCCTGATCGACTATGAGGAAGAGAAGGTGAGCGAGGAGCTCCAGCGCTTCTCCGGGACCATCGAGTCGGGGGAGGAATCCTACCGGTTCGAAGGACGGGTAGAGGAGAAAGGCGAGGAGAAGGAAGTCGAGACGATCCTCTATCTCCCCGATGGCTCCTGGATCGAGTCCGAGCAGGAGATCGAGCAGGGCGAGAACGAATATAGCTACGCCTACTACGAGAAGGGAGCCACCCGGCCTTGGCGCGAGGTCGAGTTCGAGCGCGAGGTCGAGGGCATGGAGGGCGAAAGCGAGATCCAGATCCGCGAGGGCGAGACCACGACCTCCTGCTCCTTCGAATACCGGGGCGAAGCGATGGAGGATCGCTTCTTCGCTGAGTACGAGATGGAGTCCCCCTCGGAGGAGGAGGAAGCCAGCTGCCTCGTGGAGAGGCTGGAAAAAGGGCACCGCTACACGTTCGTCGAGGAGGACGGCGGGCCAGTCATAGGAACGATTGAAATCAGTTGAGAAGCGATAAACCGGCAAAACTCACTTAAAAACTGAAATATCAACTTCGGGATTCTAATTGCAGGATAAAGGCAATTCTTCTTTGAAGGTAATGGCAAGCAACTCTCTAGAACCACTCCCTTGTCTCACCTTTTCCCCTCCCCATCCTGGGACTTCTCAAGGTAATGCTGGATCTGGGCGAAGAGGACGAAGTTCTGAAGGATGATGCCGTTCTGGAGGTTGATGTTGCTGATATCGACGATCTTCTCCAGACGGTGGGCAAGGGTGTTCCTGTGGATGCTGAGCCTTTCCGCGGCCCGGTTCGCGTTGCAGTTGAAGAGAATGTAGTAGTAAAGGGTGTCGACGTACTCCGTCCGGTGCCTCTCGTCATGCCTCCGGAGCCTTTCGTAGTAGACGTTCCGGCATTCCCTCAGGGTCTTCTTGTCCACGCATGAGATGAGGTAGTAGGGAAGGAAGGCGGCAAAGTAGAAGGTAGTGTCCTTCGCCTGGATCATGAGGGCGATGCTCACGGCCTTGAGCGCTTCCTCGTAGTAGTGGCGGAGGTCCAGGAGGGAGGAGAACTCGTTCGAGATCCCGACCTTCAGGTTCAGGGTCCTCGCTTCCTTCTCGATGAAGGCGACCTGCCGGTGCCATTCCTTGGAATCCTCGTAGTTGTTGACGACGAGAACGTTGTTCTCGTAGCGGACCACCTTGAGGCGGAGCTTTTCCGAGATCCGGGCGATGAGATAAGGGATGTTGTCGATGGACCGGTGCTCGTTGAAGGTCGGGACTACGGTCACCCGGAAGTGCGGCCTCACCTTCCACCTCGCGGACTTGAGGCGCTCGGAAAGGACGAGGGGGCTCTTTATTTCCCCGCGCATGATCTCCAGGATGAGGGACTCGTGGATGATGTTCGTCCCGCTCAGGAGGGAGGCGTCGCTTTCGAAGACGTGGCGGAGGATCTGGCATAGGAGCGAGGCGTTCCCCAAGGACTCCTGGTCGAATGGCTTCTTGCTCTCGAGAACACCGAGATAGGCGACGACCTTCCCGTGGATCATGACCTTCCCGAGAATCCGGTGAACCTTCCGGGCGAGGCCCGTGGAAAGGATGAAGGGCTCCTGGCTCGTGAGCACCTTCTCCGTGACCCTCTCTTCCTCGAAGAGGGCGATCGAGGAGGAGGAGCAGTAGCCCGTCCTGAGCCCTTCGGCGAAGATGGGGTCGTCCACCTCCACCCCGGCATCGTCGATGGCGAGCACCTTGTATGCCGCGTCCGTGATGATGATGGGGTTATCGAGGATCTCGACCGCCTTGCGCGCGATCTTCTTCAGGTCGTGGTCGCTCGCGCTTAGGAACAGGCTCACGAACGGCTTCACGAGGAGAAGCTTCCTGTCCTGCTTCAGGAAGTAGCGGTGGAGCCTCCGGAAGCATTCCTCCTGCGGAAGGGAAGTGCTGAGGGAGGAAGGAAGGGAGGAAGAATCCACCCCTTCCCCATAGATGAAGGAAAGGGAGGGATCGTCCACCTTGCCCATGGACAAATAGACGATGTTCTCGCCGTGCTCCTCCCCGGGGCGGTAGTAGTCCACCCCGTAGAACTCCTTCGCCTCCATCTTTCCATAGGAAAGGACCGGGAAATCAAGCTTTCTTACGATGTCCAGGAGATTCATAGGCTTCCTCCTTGTTGTGCATTATGCCCTGTTTTTCGCCTGGAATTCATAAATGCACCTCATGATTTCGTGATATTTGTCGCGCTACCATTTCTACGCCCAAGTTCAGGACCATAAGGAGGTACACCAAAGAATGGCATCGAACTTCGAAAAGCTGCTCTCCCGGGGGAAGATCAAGAACCTTTCCCTCAGGAACCGCATCGTCATGTCCCCGATGGGGACCTTCTCGGAGAACCACGACGGGTTCCCCTCCTCCGCCCAGATCGAGTACTACAGGCGGAGGGCAAGGGGCGGCGTCGGCATGGTCCTCATCGAGGCCCAGTACTGCACCAACAAGACCGATCCCTGGATCGACTACATCACCACCGCGGACACCGACCTCCAGATGAAGGGCTGGTCCTACATCATCGAGGCCATCCACTCCGAAGGCGCCAAGGCCTGCCTTCAGATCGGATGCGGCCTCGGGCGGAACGCCTTCCCCTTCTCCGATGCCCAGATGGTGAGCGCGAGCGAGGTCCCCTCCTTCTACTTCCCCGACAAGCTTTGCCGCGCCTTCACCCTCGATGAGATCCACGAGCTCGTCGCCGCCTTCGGAAGAGCCGCCGCGAGGGCGGTCGTCGCCGAGGCCGACGCCATCGAGATCCACGCCCATAGCGGCTACATCCTCGACCAGTTCATGACCCCGGCCTGGAACAAGCGCACCGACGAGTACGGCGGCTCCTTCGAGAACCGCATGCGCATCGTCAAGGAAATCTACCAGGCGATGAGGGCCGCGGTCGGACCCGACTACCCGATCCTCATGAGGATGGCTGCCGACCACGACTTCAAGGGCGGGCGCACCCTCGAGGAGTCCATCCGCATCGTCAACTACATGAAGGAGCTCGGCGTCGACGCCTTCGACATCGACGTGGGCTGCTACGAGGACAAGCAGTGGATCTGCCCCTCCATCTACCAGGGCGACGGCTGCATGGTCGACTACGCCTACGAGATCAAGAAGGCCTGCGGCGTCATCGTCCTCAACTCCGGGAACCACACCCCCGAGTCGGGGGAGAAGGCCCTTGAGGAAGGGAAGTGCGACTTCGTGATGATGGGCCGCCCCCTCATCGCCGATCCCGATCTCCCGAACAAGCTCCTGGAAGGAAGGAGGGAGGACGTCCGTCCCTGTCTCGTCTGCAACCAGGTGTGCGTCAAGCGCCTCTACCAGAACAGGAAGATCGGCTGCGCGATCAACGCGGAGGCGGTCGCCGAGGGCGAGTACCACCTCACCAAGGCGGAGACCCCGCTCAAAGTCGCGATCGTCGGCGGCGGCCCCGGCGGGCTCGAGGCGGCGCGCGTCGCTGCCCTGGAAGGCCACCACGTCACCCTCTACGACCGCGCGAGCGTCCTCGGCGGCCAGTTCGTCCCGGCCTCCGCGCCTTCCTTCAAGAAGAGGCTCCGCCAGTTCATCGACTGGGAGATCCTCCAGTGCGAGAAGGCCGGCGTCGTCTTCAGGCTGAACACGGCGATCACCCCCGACTCCGAGGAGCTCATGGAAGCTGACCGCATCATCCTCGCGACCGGCGCCTCGCCCTTCCTTCCCAAGATCAAAGGCATTGAGAACGCGGTCGAGGTGTGCGACGCGCACGTCCATCCCGAGAAGATCCGCGGCAAGAAGGTCGTCGTCTGCGGCGGAGGCATCTCCGGCTGCGACATGGCCCTCGAGCTCGCGATGGAAGGGAAGGAGGTCACCATCGTCGAGATGAAGCCCGAGCTTTGCCCCGAGGCGATCCTCGACAACAGGAACCCCCTCATGTTCCGCCTACGCGACAACCACGTGAAGGCGATCACCTCCGCGACCATCAAGGAAATCACTAAGTCCGGGATCGTCGCGGAAGGGAAGGAAGGCGAGATCAGGCTCGAAGCCGACCTTGTGATCGCCGCCTTCGGCACCAAGCCGAACAACGAGTTCGTGGATGCAATCTGCGAGAAGTACCCGACCACCCAGGTGATCGGCGACTGCGTCAAGGTCGGGCAGGTCGCCGAGGCCGTGAGGGGCGGCTACTTCGCCGCCTACTCGCTCCGCTAGGCGGAACCCTCTTCCCAAGAAGGCGCTGGCCTCCAAGGCCGGCGCCTTTCCTTTGCCCCGAAAGAAATTCCCACCACAGGTGGGAGCGTGCCTTCCCGGAGAAAAATCCCAAGTAGACGTAATAAAGGAGCCCCCTCCCCCGTTTGGTGGGCGTAAGAGGCAGGAAAGCCTCGGAAGGAGAAACACCAATATGAAGAAGAACGCCATCATCCTCGGAGCAGGGATGCTCCTCGCCGCCGGGATCCTCGCAGGATGCGCGAGCCCAGGGACGGACAAGGGGAGCCAGGGCGGCTCCCAGGGGGATGGGACCGGGACGCTCGTCCTCAAGGAGGAAACGGGCTACCTCGCCCAGGCCGTCCTCTCCCTCGACCTCCTCGGAGGAATTGGCGGGGCGGAAGCCCTCCCCGCGGGGATCATGAAGGCCCCCGACCTCGTCCCCGGGGAAGGAATCGCCTCGGAAAGCCAGGCCGCCCCGACGGAGAAAGACCTTCTCGCGGAGGAGATCCTCCTCTCCGCCCACTCCCTCGGATCGCTCCTCAGCTTCTCCCCCGGAAGCGTGGAGACCCTTCCGAGCGACCGGGAAGGCTACGAAAGCCTTCAGGTCGTCACCATCAACGACATCGATGGGGCGAGCGAGACCTACTCCCTCTATCTGAACGAGACCCACACGGAGGTCGAGGAAGAAAGGGACGAGTGGGAAAGGACCACGCTCATCAAGGGCATCGCCATCCGGGACGGGGTGGAGTACGCCGTCCGCGGCGAGCGGAGCGAGGAGAAGGAACGCGACGAATGGGAGACCGAGCTTGAGCTGAGGATCGCCCTGGACGCCAGGAACTACGTCGAGATCGAGCAATCCCTCGAGGACAACGAGAACGAGTACGAGTACACCCTCGTCGAGAACGGTCGCGAGGTCGAGTCGATGGAATACGAGTTCGAGACCCTCCGGAACGGGAAGCTCGCCCTCGGGCTCGAGAGGGAGGTCGGAGGCGAGGAGTTCGAGATCACCCTCTTCGCCGACGAGGACGGGCTCATGGGCGCCTCCTTCGAGGTGGAAAAGAAGAACGGACGGGATATCGAGGGGTGGCTCACCCTTACGAAGAACCCCGACGGGACCACAACCTACCAGGTCCGCTTCGAGGACGACCAGAAGGTATACGAGAAGACCTTCTAGCCAAAGGCAAGGAAGGGGCAGGGCCGCCAAAGGGCGGCCTTTTTACCTAGGTGAATCCTACCATGCATCTATTGATTCTTATTTCCTGAAACCACATTAATGGTTGAAGGAGATTCAGGCTGGTCGATAAAAAAGGCAATATCCAATGTAAATTGAGCAAATTCGGTGATTTGGCGGATTTTCGTTCGGTCATTTGGCGCAATTTCGTTCGGTCATTTGGCCAAACCGTCTTCCGATGGCGAATCTTTTCGAGCGTTCAGTCCGCCGAGACGATCGCACCTTCATCTTTTACCTTCCGGAAAGATAGAATGAGCCATGCACGTACTGAAGTCCCGATGGAAGATCGAGGAAAAAGGGGTCCGCTACTACGGGCTCCGGAACATGGGAAACCTTTTCCATAACTACATCCCTCTAGGAAAAAAGCAACGGGAGCTCCTCCTCTCCCTCCCGAAGGAACTGACGGCGAAGGAAAAACGGATTCTGGGCAAGAGGCTGCTCGGGACGGTCGTGGTCGAGGAAAAGGAAAACCCAAAAATCCCGAAATCCCTTGAAGAAGCCCGTTTTTGCAAGGATTGCGCGGCAAACGACTTCATGATCCCGGGACTGGAGTTCGACGAGCGCGGGCTTTGCCCCATCTGCCAGATGAAGGAGGAGACGAAGGAACTCCGCTCCATCGTTCCCCTTGTCCATGAGATCCCGAAGACGGAGAAGTCCCGCTTCGACGTCGCTCTCTTCTACACGGGAGGGAAGGACAGCACCTACCTCCTCTACCTCCTCTCCAAGAAGATGGGCCTCCGGGTGCTGGCCCTCACGTGGGAGATCCCCTACATGTCCAGGAGCGCGAAGGAGAGCATCGAGGAGGCGAAGCGCATCTTCCCGAAAGTGGAGTTCCTTTCCCGGAAGATGCTGGACGAGGACCTCCGGAAGATATACCGGAGGCTCATGTCGCTTTCCGAAAACGTCTGCGCATGCCCTTCCCTCGCCTACGTCCTCTTCTACCCGGAGCTCGTCGAGCTAGGGGTACCCTATTTCCTCGCCGGGAACGAGCCGGCGCAGATCCTTGGGCTCTACTTCAACCACATGGCGCCGAAGTCCGCCTACCGGATCTGGAAGAGCAAGGCCTTCCTACGCCTTTATAACCTCGGGAGGGTCCTGACCCTCCGCCCTCCCCTCCGGAACGGCGGGCTCCACACCCTCCTCACCATGAAGCAGCTCGCCTACGGGGACAATCCCCTGAAGAACATGGCCGGCTATCGGAACGAGCTCGTCTCCAACGTCGTGGAGGCGATCCACGAGGTCCCCTCCCTCCTGAAGCCTTTGAGAAGGGCGATCCGCCGCTCCTCCTGGACGGGAAGAGTGCCTTCCTTCGTCCAGATCGACCTCGACGAGGCCGCAGGAGGCTCCTACGACTGGCGGAAGGTGATGGAGATGCTGGAGAAGGAAGCCGGCTACCGCCCGCCCGAAAGCATGAGGAAAGGCCTCCACACATCCTGCAGGATCGAGCGCTGCAAGGAGCATACCCAGTTCATCCGCTTCTATGAGATGCGCTCGACGATGATCCCCTTCAGCGCGCTGGAGATGGCGATCGCAAGCCAGGGAAGGAATCTCTCTCGTGAGGAGGCGATCGCCGAGATTAAGGATGAACTAGGCTTCTCGCTCGAGGAGGTCCCCGAATGCCGGATCATGAAGGCGTACCTGGAAGAGGATTGAACGCGGTCGTCTATCTTTCGTATACGGGAAACACCAGAAAAGTCGCGGAATACCTCGCGAAGAAGGCGGGCTGGCCTCTTTATGAATGCGGGCTCGCGGGGATCCCGTCCGTTTACGAAAATCTCCTATTCCTCGCGCCCGTCCATGGGGAACGGCTTCCGGAGGAAGCTTTCCGATTCCTTGAAAACGTGGAGGCAAGGAAGGTCGCGATCGCCCTGACCTTCGGGCGCATCTGGCACGGGAACGCGATCGAAGAGGCGGCGAGAAAGCTCTCGCTCCCTCTCGTTGGGGCGATGTATCTCCCCGCGCCCCACAGCTACCTCCCTCTAGACGACTACGAGATGCCTCTTAATGAAGCGGAGACCATCCTCCGGGCGTTCCGGAAGGACGGGCGTCTCGTCCTCCCCAAGGAAAAGGACACGTTCGGGCGTTGGTTCTTTCCGAAGTGGAGGGCGAGGGCCGGCGCCAAGGTCGCCCTCATAGGAAGGTGCACTGGCTGCATGGCCTGCGAGAAAGCCTGCCATTTCCATGCGATCCGCCTGGGCGAAGTCGACGGGAAGCGGTGCATTCGCTGCGGGGCCTGCGTTTCCTCTTGCCCAGAGAAGGCGCTGACTTTCCATCTCTCCCCGTTCCTGAAGGCATATCTGGAAAGGAAGCGCGATGAGAAAGTGACGATCTATCTCGCTGAATAGTCTGCAAAACGCGCTTCAATATACAGATATTACCAAAACTTCTTCCTACTTCCCCGTCCACGGAGCGCATCTTCGATTTGACTTATTCCGAAATCGGATTTATAAATATTCCGAAATCGGATTAAGGAGGACGTGCATGGAACTGAGCGAATACATCAGGCGCTACTCGATCGCGACCCTCATCGTCGATGGCGAATACGACCGCTATTCCACTCACCTCGGGATCGACGAGAGCGAGTGGACGATCCTCTACGCGCTTTACCCGGACCACCATCTCTCGCAGAAAAGGATCTGCGAGGAGTGGAGGATCCCGAGCTCCACGGTAAACACCACGACCATGCGCTTCCGCGACCAGGGCCTCATCGCGATCGAAAAGCTTCCCGGCAGCAGGAGGGAGATGCATCTCTTCCTAACTCCCAAGGGAAAGGAGGAGGCCGAACGCATCCTCCAAGGCATCTTCCAGGCGGAGAAGCTCGCGATGGAGACCGTCCTAGAGCGGTACGGCACCGCCTTCATCGATGCCAGCGAGCTATACGCTAAGACCTTGAGCGAGGCGCTTCTCGAAGAAGAGAAGAGGCGCTAGGGAGGCCGAGGAATCGATGTCTCACGAAGCTCTTTTTCGCTCGGCTCCTGTCGGGAAGCTCTTCCTAAGGATTGCCATCCCGGGCGCGATCGGAATGCTCTTCAGCGCCATCTACCCCGTCCTCGACGGGTTCTTCCTTTCGCTCTTCCTTGGCGAGACCGCCTATAACGCGGCGAACCTCGCCTTCCCCTTCATCATCATTTCCTATTCCCTCTCCGACCTCATCGGCGTGGGCTCGAGCGTCATCATCGCCATCCGCCTCGGCGAGGGGAAGAAAGACAAGGCGCGCTCCCTTTTCACGAGCGCGATCCTCCTCATCCTCCTCGTCCAGTCCATCGTCGCGACGATCGCCTTCTTCGCCGGAGGGCCCATCCTCCATGCAATGGGCGCGGAAGGAGATCTCCTCGAGCAGGCGACCTCCTACATGAGGGCCTACACGCTCCTCCTTCCCGTCACCTCCCTCGCCTTCGCGATGGACAACTATTTGAGGATCTGCGGGCATTTCCGCTACAGCATGGCGCTCAACATCCTCATGTCGCTCCTGATCGTCGGGCTCGACCCTCTCTTCCTCGGCGCCTTCAGGATGCCGATATGGGGCTCCGCCCTCGCCGCGAACATCTCCTTTTCGCTCGTCACCCTCCTCTCCCTCCTCATGTTCCTCCGGAAGGACTCGCTCCTCCGCTTCGTGAGGCCTTCCTTCTCCCCCGGTTCCCTCTTCCTTACGGTGAAGAACGGGCTCCCCGTCTTCCTCTCGAACATCGCGGGGAGGCTGACCGCGATCCTCTTCAACGCGCTTCTCCTCTCCTGGGCCGGGGAGGACGGGGTGGCGGCGCTAGGCACCCTCATGCTCATCGAAGGCTTCGTCCTCCCGATCCTCTACGGCACGTGCGACTCCCTCCAGCCTGCGATCGGCTATAACTGGGGCGCCGGAAACAAGGAAAGGGTCAGGGGGATCCAGAGGCTCGTCCTCCTGGGGACGGGGACCGTCTCCCTTCTCGCCTTCTTCCTCATGGCCGCCGTCCCCGGGACCCTCGCCTCCCTCTTCCTCGACAGCGACTCCGCCCTCCGGATCACGACGTCCGCGATCTTCATCTATGGCTTCACCTGGCTCACGAGGTTCCTTTCCTACGCGGTCCAGAACTTCTGCTCCGCGATCGGGAAGCCCTTCTTCTCGACCCTCATCTCCCTATCCGTCTCCCTCCTCTTTCCCCTGATCTTCGTCCTTGTCCTCTACCCCGCCGGGACGGACGGGATCTGGCTGAACTTCCCCCTCTCCTCCCTCCTCGCCGGCATCCTCGCCCTCCTCATCCTCTTCTTCCGGAAAAGGAAGGGAGAAAAGGAAAAGGCAGGCTCCGAGGAACCTGCCTCTTCCGGCTAGCCTAGGCTAGAAGTTGTACTGGTTGTACACCTTGACGCCGTCGGCGCCGGTGACGGAGAGGATGCAGCCCTTGTAGCCGGAGGTGTTCCACTGGCAGAGGGCGACCTCGACGTCGACGACCTGGTCGTAGTAGGGCTCCATGAAGGAGAACTGCGAGGCGCCGCTGTGGTACATGTTGAGGTAGGTGTCGTAGCTGCCCTCTTCGTTGGGGGTGGCATCGCCCGGGACGAGCTCGAGCTGGTCGTTCCAGCCGCCGCTATAGATGATCGGCTTCACGTTCTCGAGGACATAGACCGCCGCGGTGGCGAGGGGGGTCTTGTAGGTGTCGCTGACAAGGTCGGCGATGGTGAGTCCGGTGACGAAGGAGTCGGTCGGGTAGGTCCCGTCCCCGCCGTAGAGGTTCCCCCAGATGGTCGCGTTGCTGACGCACACCTGGGTGTCGTTGTTCCCCCACATGTCGCGGGTGCCCTCGACGATGACCTCGTCCCCGATCTGGAAGGTGCCGTCGAAGAGGTCGGTGCTCGCCATGCGGATGGCGATCGCCCCGGTCTCGTCGATGAGGTAGAAGGCGGGCTGGTTGACCGCGGAAGGCCCGACGATCCCGCGGACCATGATGGTCTCGTCCGGGTTCTCGGCCGTCACGGGCTCGGTGTCGATCGCTTCCTTCACGGTGAGGGAAGGCATCGCCTCGGGCGAGACGACGAGGGTCTCGTAGGTCGCCTCGTAGTCCTCGTGCTCGCCATAGCTGCCGGTGACGGTGATGGTGACGGTCTTGGGCTCGCCCGGGTGGGCGTGCATGACGATCTTCCCGTTCTCGCTGTCGAAGGAGAGGGCGCTCGGGTCGCTCGAGTGGTAGGAGAGCTTCGCGCCCGTGAAGTCGACGACGTCGTTATCGACCGTGGAGACGAGCTCGAGGGCCGGGTCGGCGATGTAGCGCGAGGCGAACTGCGGGAGCGCGTAGTACTCGACTGCGAGCTCGGGGATGTAGGAAGGATCGAACTCGTAGGGGGTCTCGCTGACGCTCACGGGCAGGAAGCGCCAGTTGCCGCCGGAGGCGCTCATCTTCGCGTTGAGGACGGTCATGTAGAGGGTGACCACTTCCCCGTCGTGCTCGTCGAGCCAGGCGAAGTCCTTGCCGCTGGCCTGGCTGTAACTGTAGGTCCCGGTCTTCCCGTCGAGGTCGAGGATGTAGTAGTTGGTGAAGTCGATCTCCCCGGTTGAGGTGAGGGTATCCCTCCTGTCGATGAGGGCGGCGACCTCGTAGAGGGAGCCGGTGATGTCCTCGTCGAACTCCTTGTCCATCAGATCCTTGACGGTGGTCTTCTCCGCGACGGCCTCATAGTCGAAGGAGTTGACGGAGCCTTCGCCGACGATGGTGACGTCGGTCAGCTGGTTCGCGCCGACGTAGCCGTACTTGTCGGCGTAGTCCTGCTCGCTGTCGAGGACCCAGTAGTCCTTGGTGGCGACGATCTCGATGGAGTCCCCGGCCTCATAGGCGGCCATCTGGTTGTCGTAGACGTACATCGTGCCCGTGCTATCGCCGATGAGGGCACCGATCTTGTTCATGCCGGCGTTGTAGGTGTGGGCGAGGATGACTCCCTCCGTGCGGAGCGTGGTGCCCGCCTCGGCCTCGTGGGCTTCCGCGAGAGTTACCTTCTCGTAGTCATCGGGGTTGATCGGCTCCTGGTTGGAGATGAAGTCGATGATCCAGCCGGAATAGATCTCAGGGGTGCCGTTGTATTCCTGGAGGTTCCCGTAGAGGAGCACCTCGTCCCCGTCCACGGGCTTGGGGCCCGCGATCTCACTGTAGCGGAGCTCGCCGTCCGCGGAGTAGGTGCCGTAGACCATGATGGTGCCCGTCTCATCGGTGAGGTCCATCCCGCCGTACTGGGTGTCGAGGTTGCTGACGATCCCGCGGACGTAGTACCTCTCCTCGGAATGGTCCTCGGGGTAGTCGGCGCAGAGCTCGATGATCTCCGCGACCGTCTTGATGTCGTACTCGGACCAGGGGTCGCTGTCGACGATGCTGGAGCTGCCCGTTCCGGTCGAATCGGGCGTCGTGGACGACGTGCTGGAATCCCCGTCCCCGCAGCCCGCGAGAGCGAGCCCGGCGGCCAGGATCCCAAGGAAAAGCGCCTTGGATTTCATGAATCCCTCCTTCAAGCGGCACCGATATGTGGGTGCCATCCATTTAAACGCCCAATGGTGGGAAGGGCAATAGCGGAACAGGCGGAAAATTAGGGGCAAATCTGAAAAGGTCCAGGATAAGCCCGTGTTCATCGGCGCGTTTGCGACCTGAAAAAGGAACCTCCTTTTAGGGACGGGCAAAAAGGAGCGGAGGACAAGGCGGAGGCTTCGCCTGGGACGAGCGCGCCTTTCCGCGCGCCCATCCGCCAAGGGATGGCCGGACGCCTGGCGGACGTGGCCCATCCTCCACCTGTCCACTATTTCTCTCATGGGCGGGCAAGAAACGGACTCTCTTGGCTCCTTGGTCTATCCTCCAGACATGGGTAAGAAGAACGAGGAAAAGAAGACGAACAGCACCATCGCCCTGCCTGTCCTGAAGATCCTGAGGAGGGAGTCGGACAAGGAGCATCCCCTCTTCCAGAACCAGATCATCCACTGGCTCAGGAAGGAGCTGCCCGCAGGCTCGCGCCTCCCCAACCGGAAAACAGTCAAGGACGCCCTCGAATATCTCGACACGCAGGCGCATCTCGTCGAGAAGGAGTTTCCATGCCGAAAGGCAGAGCCCGTGAAAGAGTTTCCGATCCAGAAGGCGATCCGTGGGCAGGGGGTATTCCTGGGAAAGCGTCGCTTCGACGAAGGGCTCGCGTTCCGGCTATCCATGCTCATCGTGGAATCGGATGAGTTCAGCAAGTCGGAGAAGAATGCTCTCGTAAAGACGATCTACGAGGACCATAGCCGCTACACGATGAAAAACGTGATGCCGGCCATCGAAGAGGCGATATCCCGGAATCCTGCCGCGGGAATGGCGCGCTCAAGCATGCTGAACTCGATAACGAAGGAAATCAAAAGCGGAACCCCCTTGCTCGTCCGCCTCAAGGACAAGAACGGCGCGATCACGGTTCTTCCGCTCCGGTGGGCGTTCGCGCCGCGGCTTTCCGTCCTGGCGCTCGTCCACGACAAGGACAAGGGGAGGGTGAAATCCAGGACATTTGCCATCGACGACCTCGCAGACGCGAAGCAAGCCAATCCCGGGGACGACGACTACGAGATCCTGAACCAAGTCTTCGAGGAGGGGGTCAGGAAGAGCCGGTGGGAGATCGACGCCCCGATAGGAGAGCCAAAGGACGGGGCCCGCCCCGTCCCCTACGTGGACGAGGAAGGCGGCCTCTTCCTCAGCTACCGCCAGGAGTCCCTGGACGAGAGGGATCGGGACGAGGCGCTCGCCCTCCTCGCACGGCACACTGCCTTCGAGAAGGACGCGAGTCCGGAAAAGGTCCTCTTCGCCATCGAATGGGCTTACGCAGGCGAAGACGCGAACGACTGCAAGGCAAGGCGGAAGATGTTCCGGGCGGACCAGCCCTTTCTCGGGGCCATCCTCGTCTACTGCTCGTGGCTCGTGCGCCAGGACGGGACGTCGCCCGAGGCGGCGAGGAAGGCGCTGGGCCTCGTCTGGCAGGAGGCCGCAGGCGTGGAGGAAATCGGGACGGACGGCTGGTCGCGTCTCGTCGCTTCGCTTGCCTGGCACCTGCTCCTCCACCGGGACGGGGAATTCAACGACCTCGCCTTCCCGGAGGGATCGCGCTACATCGACCGCGGCATTCTCCTGAACTTGGTCACCGACATAGGCGAATGGGTGAAGCTTGCGGACAGGGCGGAGAAGATCGGCTCGGTCCGCTGGCTCCGTCCCCTGCTCTACATCTATCTCGAGAGCTTCGTGGGCGAGGAAGGGTTTGACGAAGCGCGCCTCTGGAGGCTGTTCCAGGCGGCAAGCCCCCTTCCCGAATACATCGATCAGGCGCTCGTCGACGCCATCTACAGGCTGAAGCCCGAATGGCGGGCGGACGCCGCGAAGGAAGATTACCTGTACGACCCTGGCACTACGACCGACAACCTGATCGGGACGCTCGGGAACCTCCTGGACGAACGGGCGGCAAGGGCTTCCCGGGAGTAGGGATCGCCCGCCTTGCGAAGCTTCTCCCTCCCCGCGAAGCGGATCCCGCGTAGCGGAAGCGAAAGGCCATCGAACCGCGCGGCGATCGAGGT
Organism: uncultured Bacillota bacterium; assembly: GCA_949289845.1. Lineage (GTDB taxonomy): Bacteria > Bacillota_I > Bacilli_A > RFN20 > CAG-826 > UBA4951. Next base: position 185,884 of record CASEPN010000001.1, on the reverse strand, counting down.
CCTCGCGGGAGCCGGCCTCAGCTTCTCCGTGACAGCCAGGCGAATTGCCCAGGCCGGAATCACCTAGGCAAAGGAACGCTCGCGCTTTCTGGAAAGAATCAGTCCCTAAGGCATCCCGCTGGAATGACGAGGACTCCGTCGCTCCGGAGGTAGGGTCTCTCCCCCACGCCTACGAGAACCATGAGGAAGGAAGGGGCCTTCATCCGGTCGGTGTCCAGCCGGGACGCCAGGCGCTTCAGGTTTCTAGCCCCCTCTTCGACAAGGTCTGTTCCGCCGAGCTTAATCTCAATGAGCCCATAGGAGCCATTCCTCAGATGCACTACCGCGTCGCATTCAAGGCCCGACCGATCCCTGTAGTGATAGACACTCCCCTTAAGAGTGTCCGCATAGACCCGGAGGTCCCTGATGCAAAGAGCCTCGAAGAAGAATCCGAAGAGCCGGACGTCTGCCTTAAGGTCCTGTGGCCCGATGCCAAGGGATGCCGCCGCGATCGATGGGTCGACGAAGTAGCGGGTGCTAGAGGAACGGATCGCCGTCTTGGAACGAAGGTTCGGGTTCCAGGCGGGCATCTCCTCGATCGCGAAAAGGCCTTCCAGCGCATTCAGGTAGGAACGGGCGGTATTGACGCTGAAGGAATCTCCCTCGGCGGCGCGCATGTCCTCGACCAACGAGGAAAGCGTCGCCTGGGTGCCTTGGTTCCGCGCATAAGCGCGAAGAAAACGACGGACCCGTCCTTCCTCACGCGTTACGCCGTCCACCCGGCTCATGTCGGAGCGGGCGATGGCATCCAGGTAATAGTAGGCTTGTTCCAGCGCTACCGACTTGTCCGGGATATCAACCGCCATGGGCCAGCCACCCCGACAAGTGACGAAAGCGAGGGACTCGAAGTCAAGCGGGTTCCTCCCTTGAAAGAAGGTCTGCCCTTCGAATAGGGCACGCAAACTGACCGAACCGCAGGAATCCATGGACTCGAACAAACTCATCGGACGCATCCTGAGCCAGGCGAAGCGCCCAGCGCCCGAATGGTGGATTTCGTCCAGGGAGGGCGGGACGGAAGAGCCGGTCAGGATGAACTGCCCCATCTTCGCCCTTTGGTCGACTTCAAACCTTATGATGTCCCATAGCCTTGGCGCGATCTGCCATTCGTCGATGAGGAGCGGAGGTTCGCCGTCCAGGAAGCCGCGCGGATCAAGCTGAACGAGAGAAAGGTTCTGCTCCATCGAATTAGGGTCGTTCATATAAATGAAGGAAGAGGCGGCCTGAAGGGCTGTCGTCGTCTTGCCGCACCATTTGGCCCCTTCCACCAGCACGGCCCCCTTGCCGGAAAGGCACTCCCGGAGAAGTCGATCGGCAATGCGTGGCTTGTATGAATTCATGGAATCAGCCCACCTCCCAAAAATAGTATATCCATTGCGCGTTTTGTCGCATATCCGTTGTGCGTTTTGGTAAATGTTCGTTGTTCATTCTGACGTAGTTTCGTTGCGAGAATTAGCATAGAAAGAGTCACGTGCATCCAAGGGCAGATCCATTCCACCGAGGATGACATGCCTTAAGGAAGGCGACCAAGGGCTAGCAAAGGGAAAACCCGTGCCCCCTTAAGACCAAATTGACGGCCCGCCTCATGAACGAGCACCAGAAAACATCGATGGCATCGATTCAAATTCATCGTATGGAAATTTCTGCAATCTAATTGCGAAAATTTCTCAATTGACTTGAGAAAATCTCTGGACGCCCATTTCCTCGGCCGTATCCCGAAGAAAAGGCGGCGTTCCGGACGGAGCGCCGCCCCTGTAGACTCAGTCTACTCCCCCGCCTTCCGGAGGGCGACCATCGCGTTGACGGCCTGCTCCGCGGTGAGGTAGGCGGGAATCCCCGCGTCCCTCAGGAGGCGGATCGCCTCGCGGCACTCCCCTCCTCCCTGGCAGATCATGAGGAAGGGCTTCCCGAGCTCCTTGGTCGAGCGATAGACCTCGACCGCCGCCTTCGCCACCCCGATGACGTCCGTCACCGCGGTGGGGCAGATCGCGCCCAGCACCCCGTCCACGTTCGGGTCGCGGAAGGCCTGCTGGAAGGCGCCCTTGTACTGGATCACCCCCGCGGTCCCCGAGATGTCGACGGGATTGAGGGGCGAGCCGAACATCGGCATGTACGCGCGGATCTTCGCCGCGAGGAGGGGCGAGATGTCCTTGAGCTCACGGAGGGGCATCCCGAGCCTCTCGAAGTGGTCGCAGGAGAGGAGCCCCGCTCCCCCGCCGTTGGTGATCATGACGAGGTTCTCGCCCTTGAGAGGCGGCTGGTAGCCAAGCGCCAGGGAGACGTCGAGGAACTCCTGCCATGTCCTCGCGCGATAGGCGCCGGCCTCCCGGATGACCTTGTCATAGTACTCGTCCCCCTCAGGATTTTCGCTCGCCGTGTGGGCGAAGGCGGCCTTGACGCCGATCTTCGAGCCCCCGACCTTGATCGCGACGACGGGCTTATGGGCCTTCCGGCAGCTCTTGACGAACGCCTCGGGGCTGTCAAGTCCCTCGATGTAGATGGAGATGACCTTGGTGCGAGGGTCCTGGTCCGCGTACTCGATGAACTCGGCGAAGTCGACGTCCGCCTTGTTCCCGAGCCCGACGAAGAAGGACATCCCGAGGTGCTCTTCCTGGGAAGTCCCCAGGGCGGCCAGGAGGTTCGCGCCCGACTGCGAGATCATCGCGATGGGGCCGGGGACGGGGAGGTAGGGGATGAAGCCGCAGTTGAAGTGGTCGTAGGGCGAGCCCATGCCTACGAGGTTCGGCCCGATGAGGGGGAGCTCGTTCTTCCGGCAGTACTCGGTCAGGGCGTTCTGGAGGTCGCCCCTCCCGATCTCCTTGAAGGCGCTCGTCGCGACGACGGCGACCTTCGCCTTGATGGCGACCGCGTCCTCGATGATCGAGCGCACGAGGTGCGCCGGGACGGCGACGAAGACGAGGTCGACCTCCTTCTTGATGTCCCGGAGGGTAGGGTAGCTCTTGAGCCCGAGGACTTCCGTAGCCCTTGGGTTCACCGGGTAGATGGTGCCCGCGTAGCCCCACTCCATGAGCTCGGCGACGACCTTGTTCCCCACCTTCGTCGGGTAGCGGGAGGCTCCCACCACCGCGATCGAGCGCGGGTTGAGCGCGTACTTGAGCCTCTCGACGACGTAGGGCCTTGCCTCACTGATCTTCATGGGAGGCCTCCTCGCTCCGGTCGAGGAGCACGTCGTCGGTGAAGACGCATTCCTCGTAAAGCCTTTCGTCCAGCCGGCACGTCCAGCGCCGGAACTGCCTGGGGCTCGTGGCGAGGAGCACCTCCTTCACCTCCCCGTAGGAGAGGAGCTTCCGCCGGATGCCCTCCCCGTCCTCGATCCCCTCGTAGGAGGAGAGGAGGAAGGCGTGGTGGGCGTCGGCGATCTCGAAGATGTTCACGAAGCGGTCGTCCTTCTCGAGCTCGTCCCCGATCTCGTCCTCGCGGAAGGTGGGGGTGTTCTCGAAAAGGGAGACGAGGTAGAAGCGCTGCTTCAGGCCGAGGGAGGCGTAGTTGAGGTAAAGCATCGGGATCAAGACCCGCGCCTCGTCCACGGCGTAGCGGAAGTCCTTCTCCATCTCCTTGGGATCAAGTCCGGAGAGGCGGGCGAGGACCTCGTAGTCGAAGAGGTCCGCCCCCGAGGGAGCGCGATTGAGCGCGCCCAGGATCGCGAGGTCCTTCTCGTCGACGCCCCGCCTGAGGGCGGCGATCTTCTTCTCGGCCTCTTCCGTGAGGGCGTAATGGCGGTAGCGGTCCGGCAGGGTGTCGAACTGGTTGACGCTCGACTCGCGGAGGAGCCGCCGGATCGGGCAGACGTGGACCCATTCCACGCACCTCCGGAAACGGAACTTGTCGAGGACGCCGTAGATGAGGTTGTCGAGGTTCCGCATGTGGTTCCCGTTCCAGACGGCGAAGTCCCCGCCCTCCTCCATCATGTAGCCGGTGCAGATCTGGTCGTTCTCCTGGAACCACTCCATGAGGTCCTTCCGTTCCTCGGGGGTCGTGTCCTCCCTGAGCTTCACGGCCCAGTAGTAGAGGGCGAAGCCGGAGACGTTCACCGCGCTGTTCTTGACCAGCATGAAGCGCTTCTCCTGGTACATCCTGAGGAGGCGCTTCCGCGCTTCCTCCGGCTTGATGCCCGTCTTCCCCTCGACCAGGCGGAGGTTGAACGCCTCCGGGTGCACCTGGTAGAAGGACTTGGCGATGTTGAAGGCGACCACTTCCTTCGCGTCGGAGGCGATGACCCCCGGCTCGAAGGAGCTGAGTCCCTTGGGCGCGTTCCGGTACTGGCGCATGTATTCCTGCGCCTCGGGAGTGCCGATCCTGTAGCTCTTCCCCATTCCTTTCTCCTTGCCTTATGGCAAGAGAATCATAGGACGGAACCGTCATTTTGAAAGCGGTTACATATTAAATGGGACATGTCTATAATAGTTTGACTGAAACTTGCCATCCTTTTCCTTCCCAGATCGTTTGGTATACTTTACCTGCCGACGTCTTCAGGTAATACATAGGAAGGTAGAGAAATGCGACTTATCAGTCGAAAAAGAGAGATGGACGCCCTTCAAGAACAGTTCAATAAGGGGACTTTCCGATTTGGCTACGTCTATGGCCAGCGACGAATCGGAAAGACGACCCTCGTGGAGATGTTCTCTGAGGGAAAGAAGCATCTTTCCTTCTATGCGATCGACACGGACGAGGCCAGCCTTCTAAAGGACTTCGCCTCTTCCTTCGCGGAGCAGGCAGGCCTTCCTTATCCGCCCTCTTTCCCGGACTGGGCAGCCTTCTTCAAGGCCATCTCGGCCTACTTCGGGGATGAGAAGGGCGTGGTGAGCATCGATGAATTCCCCCTCATCACCTACGATCGTCTCGGGAGAAGGAGGAAGTCATCCTTCTCCTCCACGCTTCAGCGCGCCATCGACCTCAGCTTCAGGAAGCAGAAGTTCCTTCTTCTGCTGACCGGGAGCAGCGTCTCCCTCGTCGAACGAGAAATCCAGGACAGCCGAGCCCCTCTTTTCGGAAGGGCAGACTTCGCCCTGCCCCTCGGGCGCTTTTCCCTCAAGGAAGCGAACGAGGCGCTGGCGGATATCAAGGGAACAAAAGAGCGGGCCTCGGTTCTTCTGCTGACCTCGACCTATCCGTTCTATCTTTCCTTCATCGAGCCTGGGAAAAGCGTCCTCGAAAACGCGAGGTCGCTATTCTTCGAGCCGCAGTCCCCCTTTCTTCTCTATCCCGAGAGCCTCATCACGAGCGACATACTTTCCGGCGGCTTCTTTACCTCGATCCTCCGCGGGATCGCCGAGGGCAAGGAAGAGTACGAGACCCTAAGGAAGTCGCTCGCCATGGAATCCGCGGATCTTTCCAAGCACATCCGCTCCCTCGAGGAGCTAGGCGTCATCAGGAAGCGCTACCGTTTCCACTCGCGGAGGGGGGTCAGACTCGAGATCGAGGACCCTATCCTCGCTTTCTACTTCCGCTTCATCAAGCCATATGCGGAACGGATCCGCCTGGGCGAGGGCGAGGCCATCTTCCAAAGCGAAAGGAACGCGATCGAAGGATTTCTTCATCGCCGGTTCGAATTCCTCGCGATGGACTATCTCGAGGCGCTTAACCGGGAAGGGAGGCTCGGGGCCTACTATCCGGAATTCTCTCACTATGTGCGCGAGGGCTCGGAGCTCGGAAGGAGCATCGAGCTCGATTGCTGCGCCGGGAAAGGCGACCATCTCCTTGTCGCGGAATGCAAGTTCTCCTCAAAAAAACGTGGCTACCAGGACTACCTCGACATGCTCGAGGATGTCTCGGTGCCCCCATTCCGGGACTATCGGGAAAAGGAGTTCTACCTTTTCGGCGCGAGCGGCTTCGATCGCATGCTCTTTGAGCCCGCAGAGGAGAATTTGCATCTTGTCGGCCTCGAGGAAATGCTTGGGGAACGCGATCCGCGGTGAAGGCGGTCGTCCTGCCCCGTTGTTCAATTTGGCTGGTTTTCGATTGCCAAGTTGGCGCTCTTCCGTTAGTCGCTCTGGCTAAAAGAGAAGTTATCGCCCATCCACGAGAAAACATCACAGGGGTCGAGCGATGCCTTTAAAGCGCGCTAGGTTCTCTCGTAGACAAGGACAAGCCCTTCGATCGAAAAATCATCGCGAAGGAGGAACCCTCCTTCCTGGAACGCCAGCGAAAACTCCTCCGTGGAATATAAGGCGGCGAGCTCCGGGTGCTCGTAAGGAGCGCCGTTGACGAGCATCCAGTCCGCTTCCTCAACGATGTAGTCGGCGAGGAGGTCGAGCATCTCCGGGACGAACTGGGAGGCATGGACGGAGTGGTACCCCGCGTAGGGGAACTCGGGAAGGACGTCGAGATCAAGGTACATGCCGCGGGGCATGTCCACGCAAAGGACGTCCCCTTCTTCCTTGTCCTCCGGGATCGCCTCCCCGATTCGGACGAACGTCCGTGGCCCAAGCCACGTTCCTGGTGGGAGTGAGCCTTGTGAACGTCACGAATCCGAAGCAAAGGACGAGAAGGAAAGAAAGCGCAAGCAAAGGGAGCGGAAGAAAGCAGAAATAACGAGGCCCCTAGTCGAAGGAGCCTTTGGCACGTCTCAGTACTGCGCGTGATAGGAGTGCGGTATCAGCGATTTCGCAGGGACTTTACAGAGATTTCCTTCCCCTTGAATGACCACCCAGCAGTCCGGGGCGTAGTCGGAGAGCATCTGCCGGCAGTTTCCGCAGGGGGGCATGGGCTCGCCGCTCTCCCCGTTCACCGCGACGATCGTCTCGAACTCTCTCTCCCCCGCGGTGATGGCGGCGCCCAGGGCGATGAGCTCCGCGCACGCCCCATGGACTGAATAGACGTTCACGCCGACGTAGACCTTCCCCTCCTTCGTCCGGAGGGCGGCGCCCACCGTATGGAGGAAGCGCTCGCCGTCGTAGTTCCGGGCGATCGCATCCTTTGCCTTCTCTATCAGCTCAATATCTTTTTCTCCCAATTGGGCCATGGCATCCTCCCTTGGTCAGGCGCGTGAAGGACCTCCCTGCCCATGAGAGGATAAAAACATCACCGGCCTGGAGCAACGAGAAAATGGCAGACGGGCCAGGCTTTATCGTCCCATGCGGCGAGCCTTCTGGGGTACGAGGGCGCTTCAAAATATAGGGCGATTTCCCTGCCTTCAAAGGCATGTGGGCCAACGCTTTCAACGGATGAGGAAATCAGGACGGCTTAGGGAAAGGCACGGAACAAAGGCGCATGGGCGATCTTGGCGACGGATAATGGTATCGGCATCTTCTCCAGGGAATGGGACACGCAAAACGCCTCCTACCCAATGGATTGAGGGCATGAGGATGTTCTTCACCGACTCCAGTCGCAAACAGTCCGAAACGCGCCCTGCTCAATGGGGACAACCGGCACCATCTTCCCGACGAAGCGGACAAGGGGCATTTCAATCGCAGTAGGTAGCGGGGTTCTGCCTCCTGCGGAAGCGGGCGGGTATCTTCTTGTTGAGGAAGATATCCTGGGTTTCCTTAGGCGCTTCCTTCCCGTCGAAGTAGGCGCGCTTCGCATCGTCTGTCGGTTTCCAGCCGTCCTTATTGACTTCGTAGACCCCGATGACGATCCCGTGGCGAACCGCAAGGACATAGCGATACTTGTTCGCATGGCTCGGCCGAAGCTTCCAGTACCCACGGACGGCCTCGTAGACGCTCCCTGCCCTGCCGATATTGTGGTCGTTGATCTTTATGAGAATGAACTCGGGGCAATCGGGGTAGTCAGGGAACTCCCTGGCGGTCAACTCGAGCTCGAGTTCATCGGCCCAACGCATGCCGCGGTCCTTCCCTTGTCCCCTGGCCTTGTTCGTGAGGTGGTCCATGCCGAAGAAGTCGATGAAAGCCGCTTCGACCTCGAATGCCGTCTTCTTGTCCATGCCCCATCGCTGGATGATATGGATGGGCTCGAGCCCGCACCTCCGTATATCGGCGATCTTCCGGACCTTCGCCGGATCCTCGTCCTCCTCTGTCGGGACGTCACGGTCCGTCAGGAACTGATTCCCGGCATCGTAGAAGGACATCCCAAGGGCGTTCGCATGTGCGAAGACGCGGTTCCCGCATCCTTCCCCTACGTAGAAAGTCTCGCCGGTTCTAGGGTCGACCAGTCGGTAAACGTAGTGGCGAAGCTTCTCAGCGGTTTCCTTGCTGAACTCGCGAATCATGGGCTACATCTTGCGATTGCCGATCTTGGTGATCCGGTCGCCTGACCACTCGACGCGCTGGCCGTTGATTCTGTAGAGCTTGTTTCCCGAATACTCAATCCGAGCGCCACCAACCTTAGAGAGGCGCGATCCGGAGTATTCCACTCTAAGCTCCCCGATCTTCGTCAGTTTATTTCCGGAATACTGGGGACTCCCTCCGAAGTACCAAACAAGAATCTCTTCATCCGACATAGGCATGCCACCTACCTCCTCTTATTTTCCTCAGAGTACCCCCCCCCCAAGAATTTCAAGTAGCAGAAGTGAGTAAGTTTTTTATTTAAGTTCCCGCTTTTGCGCTTTTCGGGAAGTTAATTCCGGAAACGGCGAAGGCAGCGTCTTCCTGCCTGTATCCCCGGAGCCCTCTGTGGTAGAAACTAAGAGGATGCATGAGGAAAGGGAGAACATCTGCTTCCGCTACGGCGAGAAGGAGACCGACTACCTGAAGTCCAGGGATCCGCGGCTTGGCGAGGTCATCGACCAGATCGGGCACGTCTGGCGCGAGAGGGACCCGGATCTCTTCTCTTCGGTCGTCCATCAGATAATCGGGCAGCAGATTTCCACCAAGGCCCTCAGCACGATCTGGGCAAGGATGAGGGAAGGATTCAGCGAGGTGACGCCTAGGAAGGTCGCGGAAGCGGGCATCCAGGAACTCCAGTCCTTCGGGATGAGCTTCCGGAAGGCGAGCTACATAAAGGAGTTCGCTTCCAAGGTCATGGATGGAGAATTTCCCCTGGACGAAGTCGCCTCCCTTCCAGACCAAGAGGCGATCGAGAGGCTCCGTTCCATCAAGGGCATCGGCACATGGACGGCGGAGATGATCCTCCTCTTCTGCCTCGAAAGGCCTAATGTCTTCAGCTATGACGACCTTGCCCTCCAGAGGGGACTGAGGATGGTCTACGATCACAAGAAAATCAGCAGGAGAATCTTCGAGAAATACCGGCGGAAGTTCAGCCCCTGCTGCAGCGTAGCGAGCCTCTACCTATGGGAGATCGCAGGAGGGGCGATCCCGGACCTCAAGGATCCCGCCAACACAAAAGACTCGATCAGGAAAGGCGGGAAGGCCGTACCTCGTCCAACGAGACGCGGAACCCTCCATGGTTGAATGACGCCAGATGCGCTCTACTCGATCCCTTTAAAATTATGGGATTTAAAAAAGGTTTTGCTGGGGATTCATTGTCAAACTTCAACTGAATCTTGCTTTGGGAGATAAACAGAATCTTGTGTAAACGCGGGAACGCCGCCCGTCTTTCTTGGCTGTACAAAAAACGAGGCCGTCGAGGAATTCCCGGCCCTGTAGGAGTAAATGGCATGTCTATAGTGTGGGACTGAGCGGAACTACCTGGTATCGAGTGTGGCCACAGGCATAAAGGTCAAGAATGACCCTTTTGCCCAGGACACTTCCGGCATGCGGTCCTTCTTGCAAGATGCCTTCAAAACAAAGTAGCAATGCCGGCGGGATCGGGAGAGTTGCGCTCCGCCGGACGCAATTCGTCCCTAGGTCTTTGCCCTCCCCTGTAAAGCCTCGGTGCTTGGTATGGTTGCCGACCAAGGTCACTACGTTCGATTCCCAGATCACAATGAACTAGGTTCAGTAGCAAATATGGCGAAGATCATAGAGCGGTATCTTCCTAAGGAAATCCATGAGGCATGTGATAGGGCAAAAGCGAAAGCGAAAAAGTCAAAAATAGATGCGGAATCAATCCTTAGAGAGCCCGAGGTAGTCTCCCAGGAGAAAATCCTCAAGTCCCACGTAAAGAATTCCGTTGCGGTCATATCTGGGAACGACGATGTCCCTCGAGACAACAAGCCTCCGGAATCCGTCCTTGATGCGAAGGAGGCCCCGGATTTCCTGCTCGCGCTTTCCTTCGCCCGCAAGGTCATAGGCACACTGGATGTACGCCTTCCCGTTTCCGTCCGTCGCGACGAAGTCAATTTCCAGAGTCTTCCGCTCGATTTCACCGCTCGAATCACGGAAGTCCGCGGAAAGGCTGCCCACGCGAACGTCCAACCCGCGGGACCGCAGCTCGTTGTAGACAATGTTCTCTAAAGCATGCGCTTGTTCGATTTCAGAGAAATCGAGCAGGGCATTCCGAAGGCCGGGGTCCATGAAGTAGAACTTTCGGAGACCAGCAATGTGCCGGTTCCCCTTCACATCGAGCCTGACAGCCGGTTCCAGGAGGAAAGAGTCAGCAAAATAGTCGATATAACGCTCGACGGTCCCGGGCAGGATGGTCTTCCCCTCTAAAGAAAGGAACATATTGGAGAGGCGTCGCAGGCTCGTCAGGGATCCGACGGAGGAGGCAATGGCACGCAATAATGCATCCAGCGTCCCCTTGTCGCCGCGGATTGAATTCCGCTCAAGGATGTCCCTCAGGTATATTTGCTGGACCAGATCTCTTAGATAGCGCCTCCTCTCGGAGCTTTCCTTAAGCCTGGCCAGAAAAGGCATCCCGCCGAAAATAAAGTATTCGTCAAGAAGGCGTTGGTTCTCAGGATAAGCCTCCTTTAGTTCCCGGAAGGACAGGGGCCGAACTTCAATATTATCAAGCCGACCGCGGAACTCGGTCGCGATATCACTTGAGAGCATCCTGGAATTGCTTCCGGTTACATAAACGTCGACACCGGGGATTCCGAGCCATCCAAGGACGGCGTTTTCGAAGCCAACCTTCGCATCATCGACATAAGAATTCGGAACGGGACGGACAAACTGAATCTCATCGATGAAGACATAGGTCATCTCACCATCTTCCATGATGCGGGACCGGACATAGTCGTCTAGGTCAATGGGATTCCAGTACTTACGGTTCCTCAGATCGTCCAAGGCAAGTGCGATGATGTGATCGTCTTTGACCCCGGATGAAACGAGAAAATCACGGAAAAGACGGAAAAGAAGGTAAGACTTCCCCGAACGCCGAAGACCGGTAAGTACCTTGACCTGGCCATCCCCTGCCCTCGAAATAAGTTTCCGAAGATAAGAATCTCTTTTGATTTCCACCCCACGATCCATGCCAAGATTATGAAGGATTGAAACTAAGAAAGATACTAATATCTCCAAAAACTGAGTTTCTGATATCCTTATCTTAGATTTTAACTATATATAATGTTTTTTGATTAATAGTGAGTGTCATACGATATTCGTTGATAAGAAACTAATCACAAGAACCGAGGACGAAATCCCGAAGATACGGGAATAGCCAGTCCCTGTAACCCGCCCGCGTGGGATGGATTTCGTCCATGAGGTAGAGGCGCCTTTCCTTCTTGCTGATGGAGTTCACTTCGGGGTCTTCGTAAAAATTAAGGAACAAGCACCGGCCTTCTGCAGAGATTTCCTTGCAAATCGAGACCATTTCGCGATATCGGTCGTTCTTGAAATACGGATTGCTCCATACAATCGGAAGCGTACTTGATATAGAAGATCCGATGCGAAGGATCTCGTTGAGGGACCCGAACGTAGTCCCGGTATCCTGGGAATCCTTGTCCCCCAGGGGCGCCTTCTGCCACGCGTCGTTGGTCGAAAGCTGGACGAACATGTATTCGAAGGACTCCCCCTCATGCTTCCTGAGCCTCGCGAGGTAGGAACGGTCATCCATGTCGGCGAGCGTCGTCCCGTCCACAGCCTCTTTCGTGAAGATCGCCCCGTCCATCCAATGGAAGCATTCCGGGAAGGCTTCCCCGAGGGACCCGTATCCCCTGGTGACAGAGCTCCCAAGGAAAAGCATGCTCTCTCCCATAAGAGGGGAGGAAGGGTCTCCCTTGAGGGCAAGCGGGGAATACATCTTCCGGTTGCCGGGCAACAGGGACAGCAACATCTCGCGCATGACCATAGTGTCCCCCATTCCCTCTCCTTTGGGAAGGATAAGGAAAGGGCTCCCCGCGAGGAGGAGCCCGATGATCCCTTCCTTAGGATCAGTAGTTCGTGGCGCGGAGCTCGAAGTAGCTCTGCGGATGGTTGCACACCGGGCAGATCTGGGGCGCGTACTTCCCGATGACGATGTGACCGCAGTTGCGGCACTTCCAGACGGCGTGATCGCTGTCGCCGATGAAGACGACGCCGTTCTTCACGTTCTCGAGAAGCTTGAGGTAGCGCTCCTCGTGGTGCTTCTCGATGGCGGCGACCATCTCGAACTTGAGGGCGATCTCGTCGAAGCCCTCCTCGCGCGCGACCTTCGCGAAGGTGGCGTACATGTCGGTCCACTCGTAGTTCTCGCCCGCGGCGGCCGCCTCGAGGTTCTCGATCGTGCCCTTGATGTCCCCGCCCTCGAGGTACTTGAACCAGAGCTTGGCGTGCTCCTTCTCGTTGTCGGCGGTCTCCTGGAAGATCGCGGCGATCTGCTCGTAGCCTTCCTTCTTCGCCTTGCTCGCGAAGTAGGTGTACTTGTTGCGGGCCTGGCTCTCGCCGGCGAAGGCGGCCTGGAGGTTCTTCTCGGTCTGGGTTCCCTTGAGTGACTTCATTTGCTTTCTGGTCTCCTTGTTGTTGCCTCGATTATAGGGTCCCCCGAGGAAGAAGTGGAGGAAGACGCTTCGGAAATCTTCTCCATAGGGACGTATTCGATGGACTCGTAGTTATCCAGGGAGGCGGCCTTCTCCTCCATGAAGGAGCGGACCTCCTCCTCGAGGAGCCTCGTCCTCTCGGAAAGGGGCAGGCTCATGTCCGGGAGGAAAGGCCCTCCCAGGTGGATGACGGGGGTCGGGGGAAGGAATCGGAGTACCTTCCTCTTCTTGTACGTGGTGACCGCGGCGAGCACCGGGCGGCCCATCCTCGCGGGGTAGACGAAGGCATGAGGCGCGAAAGGGCGGATGAAGGTGCAGCGAGGCCAGATGTGGGCCTCGGGAAAGACGAGGATGTCCTCCCCTTTCCCGATGAAATGCTCGACGGCATCCATGAAGTCCTTTCCCTGGCGGACGTCCTCCCCAGGGAGGGGCAGCCCCGCGAGGCAGCTCACGATCGAGCGGATCACGGGCTTGCTCACCGCCTCGCGGTTGCAGATGATCCGCACCCTCCGCGGGAAGCCGACCGAGACAAGCGGGATCGTCACGTCCGCGAGGATCGCGGTGTGGTTCATGTAAAGGAAGAGCCCGCCTTTCTTTCTGGCGGAGCGGAGCTTCTTCTTCCCCTTGACCCGGTAAAGCGTCCCGACCTTGAGGACAAGGAAGGCGAGGGGGATGGCGACGACGTAGTAAAGGAACCAGCTCCAGGCGCGATAGAAGGGGTTGGTCCGCACGTAGCGGTACCCATCCGGGAGGTCGACCCTCTTCCAGTCCTTGGTCGCGGCGAATTCCTGGGTCAGCGATTCGTAGTGGACGGTCTTCTTAGGCACACTTCTTCCGCGCGGCGTTCCGGCAGCGCGGCTCCTTCTTCGTGCGAGCGACTTCCTCCACCATCGCGACCATCTTCCTCATGGACTTGTCGATGGACATCCCCTCGGAGAAGCGGATGTACTGCTCCCTCGTGGTCTTGAGCACCTCCGGATGCTCGATCCACCAGTCGATCTTCCTCGCGAGGTCCCTGGGGTTGTTCATCGCGAAGAGGTTCTCCGGGTGAAGCGCATAGCTGCGGTTCCCGTTGTACGGGGAGTCGTTCATCACCGGGACCGCCCCGCAGGTCATCGCCTCGAGGCAGGCGACGGACTCGATCTCGACCTCGCTGGAGAGCACGTAGAGGTCCGCCATGTTGAGAAGGTCGCTCATCTCCTCCCTTCCGAAAAGACGGAATATGGGGCTGAGCCCGTGGCGCTCGCTATAGCGCCTTAGCTCCTTCTCCTTCCTTCCCTGGCCGGGGAAGACGGGAAGGATCTCGTCCCTGTGCTTGGAATGGGTGAGCGCCTTGAGGAGGAGGATCTGCTTCTTCTCCTTCGAGTAGCGGCCCGTGCAGACAATGAGGAACTTCCCCTTCCACTCCTCGGGCCTCTCGACCTCGCGAGGGAGGAAATCCTTGGGGGTGCCGTTGCTGATGACGTACCCGTTCGTCTTATGCCCGCAGCTCCTCTCGAACATGTCGCGGATGAACTGGATGGGATAGTGGACGGCGTCCACGTGCGCGTAGAAGTGCTTCCAGAAGTCCTTGAAGAGAAAGTCGTTCCAGAAACGGGAGTTGAAGGTCCCGGCGAAATGGGCGGTGACGTTCTTCGGCTGGACATGGAAGCCGGCGGTCACGGGTATCCCAAAGGAGTTAGCCATCTTCACCGCGACCCTCCCCATAGGGAACGGCGCCATGACATGCACCAGATCGCTGCCCTTGAGGGCCCGTCCGATCTCCATCGCGTCAGGCTTCGCCATAACGATGCCGTTCTCGTCGACGATATGCTGGAAAGGCCCAACGTTGATGGCGGGCAGCACGTAGTAGCCTTCCTTGTTCTTCTTGTCCTTGTCCGCGCAGAGGACCCGGACGGTATGCCCGGCGTCGCTCAGGGCTTGGATGAGGTTCAGCGCGCAGATGGTGATCCCATTGCTCTGCTCCCCGAGGACGTCTGCGACCACGGTGACGATCATAAAGGTTCCTCCACGAAGGACATCGTAATGTAACGGTGCCCTCAGTCCCATGAACGGCAGGATAGAAAGACAAGAGAAAACTCTACTTAGACAATCGTTTTCGTAGAGAGACAGGAAAACACCCTAGTGCGTCGCGGGAAAAACATATTCTCCAAACTGGAGAGTCCATGAGTTCCAACTCTAAGGAAATCGCTATGGGCCAGGCTTCCTCCTCGAGAAGCAACGCAAACCTGCGGCTATGGAAAATGCCGATTCACGCAATCCCTGCAGGGCCTTGTAAGCGGACAGGGCAATGCTCCCTTCGTCGTCTTGCTTGAAGAGGGAGGCTCCATGCGAAACAAAAGCCCGGCCGGAGCCGGGCGTGTTCCCTTTGGTTGCGGGGGATGGATTTGAACCACCGGCCTTCAGGTTATGGGCCTGACGAGCTACCAGGCTGCTCTACCCCGCGACAACGCCTTCTTTCGAAAGCCCCGCGAGTTTATACCTCGCCCCTGGCCGACGCAACCCCCCAACTTGACGAAAGTGAAGGCGCCTTAAGCAGGGCGGCCAAGGGCAAAGCCGCAAGGAACGGGTTGGCAACCGGCCGAAGAGCCTCTTTCTTTGCTTCACGGACGATTGTCGAGATTCCAAAGGATATCCCACCCCTCAGGCTTGGCGCTGGCACAGCAACGGATCGAATGGGAATCGCAGCCCCTGAAGGCCAGCGGGCCGACATAAGAGACAGACGATGGAATCTTGATCTCAAGAAGTCTGGCGCTGCTCCCAAAAGTCGGATAGAGGATTGACTTGAGCGAGGAGGAAGGCTTCTCGGACTCAAGGCGCTCGCACATATCGAAGGCGAAGGGCTCGATAATGGTCACCAAACCGGGAATCGCGGCGGTCTTCAAGCCGAGGTCATGCCAGAATGCAGCGTTGCGAACAGCGATCCCTGGAACTTTCGCCCCCATAAGGGACTCATGATGGAATGTCCGGAGAAGATCGCTTTTGAGGTCCTTCCGATAGCGCCTTGAGGTGTTCGGGATGTTTGCGGAAGGATTCTAAGGCGTCGTCCTATTCCCCGCCAAGAAGCATCATTTCGGCATGCCAGCCGTTGCCCTGATGTCGTTATCTCCAAGCGAAAGGCGCATGAGCGGCAGTTTCTCCTCGAAGCCCTCCGGCTCTGCGGGAAAGCCTCTTTTCTCGTCTTTGAAAATCAAGAATCCGAGGCCTTTGTACGGGATTTCGGCAACCGCGTCCTTCGTTTCGTTCATAAGCGCCTCTAACAAGGCTGGACTTGGCAGACAATAAGAAACCCGAACAATGTCTCTAATAGGCTAGCTCTTCTTCAGGCGGTCGTACTTGAGGGCCGATCCCCTGGCAAGCTCCGGAGGATACTTCTCCCGGTTCTTTTGCATCTTCTTTTGAAACGCCTCGACGGGGTCGATGCCCATCTTGTCGAAGAGCTGGAGAAGATAGGCGAGGACGTCGGAGGCCTCCTCCGCGACACGTTCTTTGTCGGCCTCGCCCGACCACTGGAAGCATTCGAGCAGCTCCCCCGCCTCGATGGCGACGGACTTGGCAAGGTTCTCCGGAGAATGGAACTGGTCCCAGTCCCTTTCCGCGGTGAACTCCCGAAGATTCTGGATCATGTCCTTGATATCGCTCATGGAGACACTATATAGCGAGATGACTGCGGAAGTTACACCGCCATCGATATAATGGCTCCAGCATGAAATTCGCCACATTCAACGTGAATGGCATCCGCGCGATCCTCGGGAAGGGGTTCGCCGATGCCTTCCGCGCGATCGACGCGGACCTCTTCGCCCTCAACGAAACCAAGTGGAGCGACGACTCCCCCGGCTCCTTCCCATTCCAGCCAGAGGGTTACGAAACCTACTTCACGAACTCCAAGGCCAGGAAGGGCTACTCCGGGGTCGCCGTATTCGCAAGGAAAAAGCCCCTTTCCGTCCATTACGGGCTCCTCGACGGAAAGTATGACGAAGAAGGAAGGGTGATCACCCTTGAGTATCCCTCCTTCTATTTCGTCGCCGCCTATGTCCCCAACGCCGGAGACGGGCTGAAGAGACTTTCCTTCCGGATGCAGTACGAAATCGATCTTCTAGATTACCTGAATTCCCTGAAATCCAAGAAACCAATCGTTTATTGCGGGGATTTGAACGTCGCACATGAGCCAATCGACCTAAGGAACCCAAAGCAGAACGAAGGAAATCCCGGCTATACGAAGGAAGAAAGAGACTCCTTCTCGCGCCTCCTCCAGAACGGCTACCACGACGTCTGGAGGGAACGCAATCCCGACCGGGCCCAATACAGCTGGTGGAGCTATCGCTTCCACGCCCGTGAGAAGAACATTGGCTGGAGGATCGACTACTTCGTCCTGAGCGAAGGGCTCGTCCCCCTCGTCAGCGACATCCGGATCCTGGACGAAGTGATGGGCTCCGACCACTGCCCGGTCGTCATGGAGGCGGACATCGATGCTTGAGCGGATCTTCCGTCTGAAGGAAAGGGGCTCTTCCCTCAAGGGCGAGCTCATCGGAGGCCTCGTCACCTTCGCCTCCATCGTCTACATCCTCCCGGTGAACGCCGCCCTCCTATCGAGCACCGGGATGGACTCCGGCGGCGTATTCTTCGCGACCGCCCTCGTGAGCTTCCTCTGCTGCCTTCTCATGGGCTTCCTGGCGAACTACCCGCTCGCCCTGAGCGCTGGGATGGGGATGAACGCCTATCTCAGCTACACCATCTGCGGAACGATGGGCTTCGACTGGATCGAGGCGATGATGCTCCTCACCGTGAACGGAGTCCTCTTCATGGTCCTCACCCTCACCCCGCTCCGCGCTTGGATCGTGAACGCGATCCCCAAGGGACTTCGCTCGGCGATCTCGATCGGGCTAGGGGGATTCATCCTCTTCGTCGGACTCCAGGGCGCGGGGATCATCGCCGACAGCAGCACCCTCGTGACACTCGGGGACTTCAGCTCCCCTGGGGTGCTCCTGGCCTCCTTCGGGATTCTCCTCGCCGCCGGGCTCATGGCGTTCAAGAAGATTCCTCTCCTCTCTCAACTAGCAATTCCTATCTCGATCGTCGTGACCGCGGTCGTCGGGGTCATCGCCTCCTTGAGCCTAGGGGCCTCGGGGAGAGGCGAGTTCGCCGCCCTTTCGGGCCTTCCTCTCGCCCCTTGGGAAGACCCTTCCGCCTTCTGGGGCGTAAGCGGGTTCGACAAAGTGCTCTTCTTCGGGGCGCTCGACCCCGCCAACGGAAGCGTCGACTACGGGGAGAAGATCGTCTCGCTCCTTGCCAATCCCCAGACCTACGTCGCCGTCTTCACCCTTATCTTCGTCAACATGTTCGACACGACCGCGACGATGCTCACCGCCGGGAAGCACTGCGGGCTCATCGGGGAGGACGGGGAACTGAAAGGAGGGAGGAAGGCGATGGTCGCCGATGCCTTCGGGGCGCTCGTCTGCGGTCCCTTGGGCACCTCAACGGTCACCTCCTTCGCCGAAAGCACGATCGGCATCTCCCTCGGGGCGAAGACCGGGTTGAGCGCCGTCCTCGCCGGCTTCCTCTTCCTCGTCTCGGGGCTCGCCTTCCCCATCTTCTCCGTCTTCTCCTATAGCTCGGTGAACGCGGTCGCCCTAGCGGGCGTCGGCCTCCTCATCATGTCCGGGTCCCTGCCCGAGCTTGCGAAGGAAGACGCGACCACCCTTGTGTCGGGCATCCTCCTCTTCCTTTCGATGATCCTGACCTATTCCCTCTCGAACGGCCTTGCCATCGGGATCCTCTGCTACATCGTGATGCGCCTCTTCGAGGGAAAAGCGAAGGAAATCTCGATCCCCGTCTACGTGATGGGGGCGATCTTCCTGGCAAGCTTCGTGGTCTCCTCCCTCTAGGCAAGGAAAGAAAAGGCGGGGCTTATAAACTGGCCCCGCCTTTCTTCATGCGCCCTTCTCAGTCGTCCGCAAGGACGATGGCCGGGGAAGCGCCCGGGGTCTCGAGCACGAGGTAGCCGTCCAGGATATGGTTGCTCGCCCCTCCCTCGTTCGTGCCCACCCAGTCGTTCACGTGGAGGCCGACCATCGTGGTCGCGCCATCGGGATAGTAGGCGGCGCTCACGAGATAGGTGTGCCCGATCGCGTAGTCGAAGGCATAGGTTCCGTCCGTCAGCTCGTCCAGCCAGACGGTGTGGATCTCCTTGGTGTCGGAGCCATAGATATAGTCCTGGTCGCTGATGTTCACGAAGACTCCGCTTTGGTAGGAGGAGCGGTTCTCGAAGGTCGCCTCGACTTCCATCGTCTCGACCTTGAGCTCCCCGTAGGGGACCACCTCGATCTTGCGGATGAGGGTCCCGAGGCTGCCGTTGTTCGGATCAAGCGAGACATAGACGAGGCATTCCCCCGCCTTGACCTCTTTGAGGTCCACCTCGAGGTAGCCGCCGACGATGGAGCTGCTCATGGAGGCGGTCACCGGGACGAACTCGATCGCGTCCAGAGGAATGACATCGGGATCGCTGACGTCGATGGTCGCCTCGATCGAGCTGACGTAGCTCCCGGAGCTGATGTTATGGAAGAGAAGCGGGATTTCCGTCGTCACGTCCCAGCTCGCGCCCTTGTCCGACTCGCTCGCCTCGGAGATCCTCCCGTCGAAGGAAGTTCCCCAGGAAAGGTTGTCCTCGGGATCGTCGTAGTTTTCGATGAGGCTCGTCTCGACCGTGACGAGGGCGTCCTCCGTGGGCATCGTGAAGCGGTAGCCGATCCCTGTGTCGAAGATCTCCTCCCCGTTCATGTAGACGGCGTCCACCTTATAAAAGACGCTGAGCACCTCGAGATCGAAGTAGACGGGGTCGCCCTCCATCGCGCTTTCGGGAAGGTTCGTGATGAGGTAGCCCTCTCCTTCCTCCCAGTCGATGGCATGGCGCGGGGCGCTTGAGATCTCCTCCCCTCCGCAGGAAGCGAGGGCGAAGAGAGGGACGAGGAAGGCCAAGGCGGCGTTCTTTCGCATAGATTGTCCTCCAAGCGCTCCCATTATACCTTCAGGAGGGAATTCTCCCTCCCTATAATCTTGCCTATGGACAGCATCAAGGCAATCTTCCTCGACTTCGACTGGACGCTATTCGACCACAAGACACGGAGCTTCAACGAGGCAGGCGTCAAGGCGCTCAACGAGGCTCATGAGAAGGGGATCCTCCTCATCATCGACTCGGCGAGGACATACCACTCCCTCCGCGGGCTCGGGACGTTCGAGAAGATCCCCTTCGACGGGTTCGTCGTCTCCAACGGAGGGGCCGCTTTCACAAAGGAGAAGACCCTCTACGCGGACTTCATGGAAGACGAGGCGAAGGAAGAGGTCATCCGCTACCTGGACGAAAGAGGAATCGGATATAACCTCATCTGCCAGTTCGACTCCTATATCCAGGAAAGGGACCCCGCGATCATCAAGGACTTCTATTCGGTCTGGTACGAGCCATACCCCCGCCCGATCAGCGAGTACAAGGGAGAGAAGGCCCTCGCCACCCAGGCGCTCATGGGGAGGGAAGAAGACGAAGGCCTCAAGGCCATTTGCCGGAAGCACGGGCTCCATTTCGATCGTTTCGCCAATAACGCGGTGGAACTGACCGCGACAGAATTCCTCAAGAGCAAGGGCGTGCTGACAATGTACCACCACCTCGGCCTCAAGCCCGAGGAGGCGATGGCCTTCGGGGACGACTTGAACGACATCCCGATGTTCCGGATGGTGAAGTACGGAATCTGCATGGGGAACGGGAAGGAAGAAGCCAAGGAAGCCGCCTTCTACGTGACCGACCAGATTGAAAAGGACGGCCTTGCAAAGGCGCTCCGTCACTTCGGAATCGTTTCCTAGGAAGACAGGATCTCCTTCCTTAGGAAGGGCGCCCATTCGTTCGGCTCAAGGTGAATGCGCCTGGCCTCCATGAGTTCCTCAAGGAGCATGGCGCTTTCTTTTTCGATAAAAGGAATTCGGTTCTGCTGGGTTTTCAAGATAATAAAGCGCACTAAGCCCATAGAAGGCCCCCATCGCGTGGCGCCCGCAATGAAGGGAGCTCGTCTCGTGGGCGAGCGCCCTTGCCAGGCCCAGGCGACGGGATTCCCTCCCTTCCCTACTCCATCGCCGCCTGACGGAAAAGGAGGATGGCCTTCCTTACCTCGGGCAACCTGATGAACCCATTCGCCCAGAGCCAGCCTCCCTCGAAGCTTCTTCGCGGGCGGAGATCCCCGGGGACGCGGTCCTCATAGACCTTTAAATGGCGTACAGAGCGGCCCTGCGCCCATATAAAAAGATGGACGCGGTCCGTCTTAGATGCGAGAGCGAGGAGAGGAAGAAACTTAGGCCTCAGCCATCCGCAAAGCGCCTTGCGCATGACTTGGGCTAATAAGGCTTAGTTCGCGAAACCCCTCGCGGGACGGAAAGGCTTGGCGGAGGCAGGGAGATTCGAACTCCCGCCGGGCAAAGACCCGCTTCCGGTTTTCAAGACCGGCCCCTTCAGCCGCTTGGGTATGCCTCCGTCCCGAGGATTATAGCCAAGCCTTCCCATCCTGTCCCGGAGGAGAGGATAATGCCTCCCGTTTCAGGAGGGCGGCCAGATGGGCTCTGCTATCGTCACGACGTTCGTCATCGCCCTCAGCCTCGCGATGGACGCCTTCGCGGTCTCCATCGTGGACGGCCTTTCCCTGAAGGGGCTCACGAAGCCTAAGGCGGCCTTCATCGCCCTCGCCTTCGGTCTCTTCCAGGGACTCCTGCCGCTTCTTGGCCATCTTCTCGGGACGACCTTCATGTCCTACATCGAGGAGTTCGACCACTGGATCGCCTTCGCGCTTCTTCTCCTCATCGGGGGGAAGATGATCTTCGACGGGGGGAAGGAAGCCTGGGAGAAGAGGAAGGGGAAGGAGGAAGAGGAGGAACGTCCCTTCACCTTCCGCCTCGTCCTCCTCCAGGCGCTCGCGACGGCGATCGACGCCTTCGCCGTGGGGATCACCCTGGAAAGTTCCATCGCCCCCTTCAACGTCTGGCTCGGGCTCCTCTTGATCGCCCTCGTGACCTTCCTCCTATGCCTCCTCGGGGTGTTCCTCGGGAAAGGGATCTCGCGCTTCCTGAAGGGGCACGTCGAGATCGCCGAGATTCTGGGAGGAATCGTCCTGATGCTGGTCGGGCTCAAGATCCTCCTCGACCACCTGGGCGTCCTCCCGTTCTAGGGAAGGAAGGCTATTCCCCGCCTTCCTCTTTTTGGGCTTCTTCCTCGGGAACGGCCTCCCCTTCCTTCACCCTCATCTTCACGAGGACGTCCCCCTGCTGGAGGACCGTATGGCCGTTTGGGACGATGACGCCCCCACCCCTTTTGATGAGGGCGAGGATCGTGCCCTTGGGATAGCCGAGCTCCCGGACCTTCTTCCCCGCGAGGGTGGACCCGAGGCCGATCGACTCCTCGTCGACGTCCGCGGCCTCGCTTCCCTCGAAGGAAGGACCTGAGGCGATGAGGACGTCCCCTCCCTGGAACACCGTGGAGCCGTCCGGGACGAAGCTTTTGCCGTCCCTCGTGACAAGAAGGAAGAGGAAGCCGTCGGGCGTCTCGCACTCCCGGAGGGGCTTCCCGTTCCAGGGGTGCCTCTCCCCGATCGAGAGGCGGAGGAAGCTCACCTCCTCTTCCTCGAGGTAGTCGTTGAAGGTGCGCATGACGTCGCTCGTCAGGTCGACCATCCCGAACCACTTCGCCAGGGCAGGAAGGGCGGACCCTTCCAGGACAAGAGAGAACACCATGACGAGGAAGACGATGGAGAAGATGTCGAAGGGCAGGGCGCCTTCCCCGACGGAGGTGAGGGCGAAGATGGCGAAGACCATCGAGGCGACGCCCCGTAGCCCCGCCGCGGAGGTCAGGAGGATCTGCCCCTTGCTCGCCTTGAAAGGGAGGAGGAGCAAGGTGACCGCGAGGGGCCTCGCGACGAAGGTGATGAGAAGGAAGACGATGAGGGCGACGACGATCGTCTCCGGGAGGAAGAGATGCTCCGGCGTGGCCAAAAGGCCCATGAGGAAGAACACGACCATCTGGCAGATGTCGGAGATCGACCCCATGAAGAGGACCGAGGACTTCTTCTCCGGAAGCTTCGCGTTCCCGATGAGGATCCCGGCGATATAGGCGGAAAGATACCCGTTCCCCGTGTAGGGGGCGGGAGGAAGGGAAGGGATGACATAGGAAAGGATCGCGAGGGCAAGGACGAGGATCGGCGCCCCTTGCCCCAGGCGGAAGCCGAACTTCCGGAGGAGGAAGATGCCAAGGAGCCCGAAGAGGGCGCCCCCCGCGACGCCGATGCCGATCTGGCAGAAGAAGGAAATGGCGACCTCCGCGGTCAAGGACCAGGGATTCCCGCCCGCGCCGGCGACGATCGCGACGAGAAGCGTCGTCAGCACATACGCGAAAGGATCGTTCGAGCCGGATTCCATCTCAAGGAGGGAGGCCGTGTTCTCCCGAAGGCCGAGCTTCCTGGTGCGGAGGATGTCGAACACCGAGGCGGCGTCCGTGGACGCCATCACCGCGGCCAATAGGAGGCATGGGGCGAAGGCCACCTCCCCGAAGGGCAGGACGAGGTAGGCGACGTAGACGAGGCTTCCGAGGATGAGGGCGGTGAGAAGCGTTCCCGCGGAAGAAAGGACGATCGCCTTCCCAAGGACGGGCCTCGCCTCCTTGAAGCGGGTGCCGTACCCCCCGTAGAAGATGATGAAGAGGAGGGCGATCGAAGAGACGACGTTCCCGAAGCCATAGTCGGTGAAGTTCCCTATGGGCGTCGCCCTGAACAGAAGCCCGAAGAGAAGGCCGAGGGCGATGAAGAGGACGATGGAAGGAAGACGGAGTTTCGTCAGGAAGCGCGAGGCAAAGACCGAGAGCGCGATCACGAGCCCGAAGACAAGGAGGACGAACACCCACGCGGTCATCAAGGGAATTGTAGTCGATGGGAAAGGTTATTTCCCGGGAAAATGCAGGAAATTCAGGATATTGGGCGAAAAGCCAACAAACCCCGTCCGTTTCGTGCCTCCCTCAATGAGACAGGAAGATCACTCCTATGCCGGAAACTATGGAGAGAATGGTAAATCAGCCTGCGATAACTATGCAGAACGACAGCAAATTCAACGAAATCTGTTTTTAAGAGCGGCTATTCTCTTCTTCTCCCCGGAGGGAAGGAGGAGGAGCGCGAGGAGCGCGCTCAGGAGAAGGAAGAGGGCGAATGCGCCAATGACAGCAAGCGCGTCCAGCGAATAGTAGGAAAGTGAATTCAGGAAGACGGAAGCGGCAACTCCGTTCATCCCGGCGAAGACGATGGCGGCCGCGACGAGCGCCGGAATCCCGCCGATCAGCGTGACCAACGAGGCTTCCAGGAAGCCGCGGAGGTAAGCCCTTCCGATACCCTCCCCTAGGGACTTCCTGAGGGCGTCCTCGCCCGCAAGAAGAGCATTCGACCCGGAGAGGACGCTAACGAGCGATAGGAACATAACGAAAGCGGCGAAGACGGCGATGATGCCTATTAAAATGCCTAGGCCGGGCGTTCCGTACGAGGAGATGGTGAACGCCTGCCAAGAGGCGAGGGAAGGGCTGAACGCCATGAGAGAGCGCTCATTGAGCCCTTCGTCCATCAGACGGTCCTTCTCCCCCTCAGGAGGAAGGAAGTAGGCGACATCTTCCTGCGAGAGGCTGTCCCATATGGTCTCGGATGCCTGCTCCCCGGGATAAACGAATATGCCGGCGGGCGAATACCCGAGTAAAGGGGAATATCCGCAGATTGTTACCTCGATTGGCTCGAATCTTGACGCAGCAACACTCCGTGAAGCCGATGCAATCTTGGCAACAAGTGGTTCTTCGCCCTCGAACAAATCCGAAATCAACGCTTCCAAAAAAGCCCATTTATAATTGGAACTGCTATAGGAGGACACTAATAGAGCCCAGTAGGCTTCCAAGGCTCCCTCCTTATGAAAATCAACATCCGGAAAATCTCTTTCCGCTTTCTCCAGATACTCAGATACATCCACGCCTTCCGGCACTCCATGCTTATCAAGGTAATAAAGAGCGGCAAACTTAAGGACATCTGCATTCAGCAAATCGCCGATAGAGGCATTTCCAGGAAAATATAAAGAATAGTCCTTGCAGGAATCTCCAATTTCAAACGACCGGAAGTCTTTGATCCCTTTGTGTCCGATAGGGGTTTCCGAATAGATTTCCAGGAACAAGGGGTAGGGCAAAATGGCTCCCCCATCCTTTTGGAAAGGATAGACGACGTTAAGGGGAAGTTGTGTTTCAACATAGGTGAATTGAAACTCTGTTTCTTCGCGCCAGAGCGAAAGCATTGTCCTTTCCTTATTGCCGACCCAGAAGGAGTCCGGCATATCGACTGTCTGGCCGAACGCGTCCTCGGAAAGAAAAATGGCTCCAGGCGCTCCGCGACCAGCCGCTTCCATAAGCCAGTACTGCGAGGAATTCACCTCAACCGGACTATCCCCGCATTGCTCGCGGAAGGCGTCGAAGAAATCACCATATCCATCTTTGAACACGCCGACGACCCGGACGCTCGTCCTCACCGGATAGCTGAGCATCAGTTCGGGTCCCGCGGCAAGGAAACCATCGATATCGAATGACCCGGCTGGAAGACGTATTCCATCATTTTCGAATCCAAATGCCTGGTATTGACGGAACATCGTGTCGGAGATAAGCGCTTCTGATGCGGAGGAAGGGGATGTTCCCGCAAGGAGGGGGAAGGCGTCTTCAGCCGAACGCGAGTATGGGGCGACTGATTCAGTCAAAAAGGGACCTAACAAGCTCTCAAAGCTATAACTGGAACTTGATGTCTCGATGAAATACGAAGTGAGAATGCAAGGAGGACTAGATGGAACCGAGCAAAAAGGGACAGAACTTTCCGGAAGGTCAGACCGATAAAGACGAGCATTAGGGTTTGACATCCCTAGGACAGAAGTTTCACTTCCGGAGACCGCGAGATCCTTTGAGATCGATCCGTCGTCCCTCATGAGGAGAGAGAAGGAAGAGAAGCAGGCGGCGAGGGAGAGGAACGAAAGAAGAAGTCCCGACACAAGGCGCGCCGGGTGGGAGGGGAGGCTCCTCTTAAGGTCCTTGAGCAATGTCCGGGCTTCCCTCCGGAGATCAAAAGGGGGTTCCGCCGACTCCGCGTCCTCATAAGGCAACGGTTCCTGCAGCCTTTCCGCGGAAACGAGTTTCCCGTCCCTGAGGCGAACGAGGACATCGGCGAAAGGCTCGAAAAGGCTTATGTCATGGGAGGCCACGATCACAAGGGCGCTCCGGGAAGCCTCCTTCAAGACCTTGGCTACCTGGGCTCCGTTCTCCCCGTCGAGCGATGCCGTCGGCTCATCCACGAGGATAAGTGACGATCCTTTGAGGATCGCCCTTGCTACCGCGACGCGCTCCGCCTCTCCCCCGGAGAGGGATCGCGCGGGGGTATCGAGAAGGTTGGCGAGCCCGAGCTCCTGGATGATGCGCTCGGAGTCCTTTCTCCTCCAGTAGGGCGCAAGGTTCTCCCTGACCGTCAATCCTGGAAGAAGATTCGCCTCCTGGAAGCAGACACCGAGAACCTCTCGCCGAAACTCCCTGAGCCCCTTCCCTTTAAGAGAGGTGATCTCCCAGCCCTTGAAGGAAACGGACCCCCTATCAGGGCTGTCGAAGGAACCGACCAAGGATAGAAAGGTGGACTTCCCGCATCCGGACGGGCCTGTCAGCAGGACGAGCCCGTTCTCCGGAAGTTCCAGGGAAAGAGAGTCGACACCAACCCTGCCGGTGTCCTTGTAGCGAAGGGAAAGGCCGTCGGCCCTCAGCCCTTCGCGTTCCGAAATGTCCATCTCCATAGGCGAATGATAAGGCTATTCCGCTGGAACGGGCCAAGAAATCGAGGATTAATCTTGTTTAGAAAAGACCCTTCTCCGCCACTGGAACGTAAGGGGACGGCCCTCCCGGGGCGACGACGTCGACCTCGCCCCCCGCGGTCACGTTCCCGAAGGCCTCGCCCCAGCCCCCTTCGTAGTTCAGGTACTCGCGGAAGTCGTTGTAGTGGTTCCAGGTGTAGAACACCTTCCGGGCGGGAGCCTGGCTTTCCTCCCCGTCCGTATAGCGCATGTAGACGAGCCTCGCCCCTCCGCGGGTGATCGAGTAGCCGTCGTTATAGGGCCTCACGGGAAAGGAGGGACCCGTATAGGTCCCCGTCGTCCCGACGTCGACCTCATAGTAGTCGCTCCTCCCGCCTTCGATCCCGGAGATATCCGGAAGGGCGGGCTCGTAAGGGTAGCTCTCCTGGTCCCCGGAGAAGTAGGAGTTGTTGAGCCTGAGGTACTCGCCCCACTCGCTTGAGGAAGGGGAAGGGTAGTCGTAGCGGTCCTCCCAATAGTTGGCAGGGACGTCCCCGAAGGCGAAGAGATAGGCGGCGACCTCCTCGAGGGTGATGTAGCCCCCGCCCTCGAAGATGGTGAACGACTCGTTCCCCTGGCTATCCCTCACCGTATAGGCGGACCCGCCCTCGGAGAAGGAAAGGGATGTGTTCTTGACGTATAGCCCGTCCTCCATGGGGCGGTCCTCGGAAAGCTCCGCGTACTGGCCCGGGACCTCGAGCGAGCCCGAGAGGAAGCCGTGCCTCGTGCGGTAGTAGCTGTCCAGGAGCGTCTCCGCCTGCTCGTAGTCCCGGTAGAACTCCTCCGGGCTCATCCCGACGTAGGGGTCGCCGCTCCCTTCCTCCGTTACGTCGAGGACGACCGACTCGCCCCAAAGCCCGCGCTCTCCCCTGAGGCGCACCTGGATGGTCATCGAGCCGACCCGCTCCCCGGCGAGGACCCCGCCCTCGAGAAGCTTCGCGGTCCCTTCCCCGTCCACGACCACATAGTCGAAGAGGTACTCGCCTTCCGATCCTTCCACGGAAGGGAGGAGCCTCGTCTTCCCTCCCACCGGGATCTCATCGTCCTCCAGGGAAAGGGAAGGACGGGAGTTCCATCCAGGAAGCGCATGGAAGGTGTACTCCTCGCTATATAGGCTCCCGATCCGCACGCGGTAGGTCGCCGAGCCTTCCTTGATGGGACGGACGGAGCAATCGGCCATATGCCCGGAGCCGAAGTCCTCTTCCACTTCGAAAAGGACGGCCTCGGGATCCCCGGCGAGACACTCGACCTGGATCGAGCCCTTGGGGCCGTCCACGTCCGTCCAGAGAGAGAAGCCGTAGCCATACCCGTCCTGGAGGTTCATCCAGAGCCCGTCCTCGTCCCAGTCGCTTTCGTTATAGGCGTTCACGAGGCGGAGCTCGTAGGGGCGCTTCTCCCCTTCCTCCGCGGAGAGGAGACGGAGGGGCTGGACTTCGTATCCATCCTCCTCAACTTTCGCGGAAACCTCGCATTCCCCAGAGGAAAGCGCGGATATTTCCTTTCCTTCCAAGGCGAAAGGCGTGGAAAACATGTCGAGGTTCCTGATGGTCGGCTCCCAGTCCCCTTCATAAGGATCGCCCCAGCGGTCCATGAGGGAGAGCTCCCTTTTCTCCCCGGGGCGGAAGTCGCCGTTCCCTCCTTCAAGGGAAAGATAGAGAGGCTCAAGGAACATGGTGCTTTTTATCGAAAGGACGTCCGTGACGGACCCGTCCTCCATCTCGGCGAAAAGGAGGATCTCCCCGGTCCCGTCCGCCTGGAGGGATGGGGTCCCGAACTCGTCCAGGGGGAAGGAGGCCTCTGCGCTCCCGGGGAGAAGGCGGAGCATGCCCTCTTCCAAGGGAAGGAGCTCGTCCCCGGGGCCATGGAGGGCGAGGGAGGCCCGCTCCCCTTCCATGAGGGAGATGGCGTCCGCCTCGAGGTAGTATCCGCTCCACAAGTCCTCGACCGATAGGGAAAGGGAGACGCCGCTATTCGCCTCCTCCAGGAGGAAGCCCCCTTCCGCAATCCCCTGGACGAGGAGGGAGTCCTCCCCGACGTCGAGGATCCTCGCCCCCTTTCCCTCGATCTCGAAGGTAGGCTTCGCCCCGTTCCGGGGAAAAAAGAAGATCTCCCTTGTCTCCCCGATGTCGAGGACGCCGCCCTCGGTGACGAAGGAGAACTCGTCCGCGGGCTCGGGGGGCACGAGGGGATCCCCCTGCTCCTCGCAGGAGGCAAGAAGGAAGAGAGATAGGAAAAGGGCAAGGAACGGTCTTCTCATATGTTGGTATTACGCGGATGTTCCCTTCATCGTTTCCAGGAACGCTATTCCTCGGGCTCGATCTCGAAGGCGAAGGTGTTGCTCTTGACCTCGGTGTTCCTGATCTGCGCATATAGGCTCACCGTGCCAGGGGAAAGGAAATGAATGTCCCGTCCCTCCCCGATGCGGACGAGGTCCTCGCCCTCAAGGAAGACGTACTCGACGTCGTAGTCGACGAGGTCGCAGTAGATGGGCCCCTCCCAAGGGAACCCTCCCGTGATCGAGCCCGTATGTCCGACGTAGTACTTCTCCCCGTCCATCGTGCCCGTCCCCATGATCTCAAGCTCGAGGGCGGCCTCCTCCGGCATAACGTGGACCGGGAACTCCTTCTTCACGAACGTGAACCTGACGAGAAGGGAGTAGCTCCCTCCCTCCTCGGGGGCGAAGATGAGGTAGCGCCCTCCCTCCTCGCCCCATTCCTGGCCGGGGTTGAGCCTCTCGTCCTCGCAGTGGACGTTCGCGGTGCCGAGGTAGTCCGTCTCTCGCTCCGGGACGATATGGAGCCTCGTGCTCCCGTCAGGGCTGACGAAGAGCGTCTCGACCTCGTTCCCAGCCTCATCCTCGAGATGGAAGTCCAGAAGAGGGGTGTCCCCTTCGTGCATCACGTATAGTTCGAGGGCCTCCGCCGCGAGCGCGGGCGCTTCCCCGGGGAAGGCAGGAGCGATTAGGAGCCTCTCCTCGGACCAGATGTAGGTCTCGTAGACATGGGGATCCTCTGTCTCCTGGAGGACCCAGGAGTCCCCTTCGAGGAGCTCCACGCCCCACTGGAAGGGATAGTCCTCCCCTTCCTCGTCCCGGAGGACGAAGGTGACCGTGGAAGAGGTCGGGATGGTGTTCTCTTCCGCGGGCGTCCCGTCTTCAAGAAGCACCTCCAGGAGGTACGTCTTCCCCTCGACGGAAGGAATCACCTCGATCTCGAAGGGGTTGGAGAGAAGGCCCTCGTAGGAAGCGACCGCGCGGAAGCTCCCGAGCTCCTCCCCGAGTAGGAAGAGGCCTTCGTCCTCATAGGAGGAGACGAGCCCCTTCCCCGAAGGCGAGGAAAGCGTCGTGATCGAGACGGAGGAGAGTTCCTTCGCAGGAAGGGGCTCCCCATCAAGCGAGAAGGAAAGCTCCATCTTCCCTCCGAGCGCGAGCTTCCCGGTCCCCGCGTCCACGAGGAAGCCCGAGTCGACGTCCTTCACCTCGATCTCGAAAGGGAAGAGGACCTTGTCCCCTAACATCGCCTTGAGGACGACCTCTCCCTCATATAGCCCCGTGAGGCCGTAGTAGAGGGGGTTGGGGTACTCATAGGGCTCGACGAGGCTCTCGCCCTCGACTTCCCAATGGATCTCGCCCTCGGGGACGTCCCCCATGAGCTCGTAGCGCCCCCGTTCCCCGATGTCGAGCAAGGAAGGGCCTTCGATCCAGAAACCCCCCTCGATCTCTTCCGAGGAACTAGAGGAAGGCTCCTCCTTCGTCGAGGAAGAATCCCCCGTCGTCCCTTCGGGGACGCAGGAGGAAAGGGCGAGAAGAGGAAGGAGGAGGGACCATGCTTTTCTCATGCCCTGATTCTAGCATGGGGGGGTGGAATCCATATGGGAGCGAGAAGAAAAGCCCGGCTCACGCCGGGCGCGCTCTCCTGGTGGACCATGCAGGATTTGAACCTGCGACCTAGCTCTTATAAGGGGCCCGCGCTAACCGCTGCGCTAATGGTCCGGCGGGGGAAGTTAAGCGCTTGGGAAGGCTTCTTGCAAGCCTTTCCCTCCTTTTCCCTGGAACGGAAAAGAGCCCTTCCGGGCTCCCTATCTCGATGGTGGCTGAGGAGGGACTTGAACCCCCGACCTGTCGGGTATGAACCGATCGCTCTGACCAGCTGGGCTACTCAGCCATCCGCGGGCATCTTCCTGGTGGAGCATAGGGGTCTCGAACCCCCGACCCCCTGCTTGCAAAGCAGGTGCTCTACCGCTGAGCTAATGCCCCGTGCCGCCTCGCGGCATCGCGGAATATAGCACTTCCCCATGGGGGCATCAAGGGGCAAGGGCACGCTCCGCGAAAGATGCAGGGGCCATCGAATAATTCCACCACGCGGGTAGAGATTCCCATGGCCCCGGCTTGCGGTCCTTAGGAGCGTGGATGAGGGATGAAGAAAGGCCCCGCGTTCCCGCGAGGCCTTCCCGATCTTTCTTTCTCCGAGGACGGACTTACTTCGTCCAGTCGTTGGCGTAGCCCATCGAGTAGAGGTGGGTCACCTTGAGGCTGAAGACGACGTAGCTGGCGTTGGCGGGGAGCTCTTCCTTGGTCATGCCCTTGGTGAGCTTGACCTGGGTCGGGGAGCCGCCCTCTTCCGTGGCCGGGACGCTGGCGTAGGTGGCGTCGAAGTCGACCTCGAGGGCAAGGCGGCCGCCGTAGCAGGCGCTGGCCTCGGGGTGCCACTCATAGAGGAGCGCCATGGCCTCGCCGGTGCGGACCATGTTGTAGACCATGTCCTTCATGGTGATGTAGCCGGTCATCCTCCAGATGCCGTCCTCGCCCTTCCTGGCGCCAGGGATGGCGGTGGAGACGCGGGGGGTGCCGTCCTCGTCGACGGTGGAGTAGGAGACGGCGGCATAGGGCCAGCCCCTCTGGGACTCGATGACGTACTCCTTGCCATCGTTCGGGAAGAGATCGGTGACGTACTTGGCATTCTCGAGCGCAGCGGCCTCGGCGATGGTGGAGGCGGTCGCGGTGTCGTCCGCGGCGGCCTCGGCCCAAGTGTAGGTCGTCCAGTAGGTGGTGAGCCTGCTCATCGCGTAGTCGATGGTGTAGTAAGAAGAGGAGGTCTCGCTCTCGTTGTCAGCCGGATTGCCGGCGGCATCGGTGGAGCCGCCGAGCTCGAGGTCGATGTCGTCGGTGTTGCTCGGGAGCGCCTCGGGGATGTAGTAGGCCGCGTTCGGGTCCTCGTAGGTGAAGTCGATGCCCTCGGCCTCGCACTGCTGCGCGAAGGTGATCGGGGTGATGTTGGCGCCCTCGCTCCCGGCGGGGCAGGAGCTGCAGGTGGATCCGTCGCCGCAGGAGGCGAGGAGGGTGGCGGCCGCGATCGCGGCGGTCAGGAGAATGGGTTTCTTCATTGTGTTTTCTATCCCTTCTTTCGGGCACGTATTATTGGGATAAGTCAAGCGAAATCAAGTATCGACCAAGGGATTTACCGATTTACCGGTTTCTAGTCGAGGAAGCGGAAGGCGAAGCCGATGACGTCGGGCCCTCCGTGGCAGGCGTCCGTCGCGTTCGTTGGGACGGCGAGGACCTCCTGGAAGCCGCGGGACTTCAGGTGGTTGACGGCCTCCTCCACCCCGTCCTTCGTGGCGCTCGTGTAGCCGAGGGCGGCGAGGCTAAAGTCAATCTTCCCTTCGTGGAGGCGGAGCCTGGAGTCGATGTACTTCCGGACCGCCTTCCCCATGTTCCCCAGGAGGAGGGTCGGGGCGAGGGAGAGCTTCCCCTCCTTCGTGTAGACGCTGACCTTGAGAGGAAGGGGCGAGAGGAGCTTCGCGACGAGGGAGGGGCAACGCCCGCCCTTGGCCATGAACTTGAGGTCGCTGATCATGAGGGAGACGTCCTCCCGGTCCTTCACCGGGAGGGAGAGGCGCTTCAGCTCATGGATGTCGTCGGTGACCCCTTCCTTGAGGAGGCGCTCGGCCTCGAAGGCGAGCATCGCGATCCCGAGGGAGAACTGGCCGGAGTCAACGATCTCGATGGAGTCGTCTTCTCCTTTCGCCGCGAGGGCGTTCCTGTATCCCCCGGAAAGGAGGCTCGAGATCGAGAAGTGGACGATCCCCTCGTAGCCTTGCTCCTTGATCCTCTGGAAGTGCGCCCGGTACTCGCTCACGTTCGGAGCGCTCGTCCTGGCAAGGTCGGGATGGGTGTTCCCATACTCGAAGATGTCCTCGTTCGTCTTCTCTCCGTCAAGATACGTCTCCTCCCCCATCGTGAGATGGAAGGGAAGGGAGAAGAAGCCGTGCTCGGAAAGGACTTCCTTGGGTAGGTCGGCGGTGCTTTCCACCGAAATAGCGATTTTCTTCATCTTGAATCGTCCTCGGATTGTCGCGGGTTGGCTCGTGAGCCCACTATGGCAGGCTATCTAGTTTTGTCAACGAAATGATGAAGTATCGCTATTAGAAACGTTGAGGAAGAAGGAAACGCTTCCTTTCTTCCGGGTAGAAAAGGAGGAGGGGCAAGGAAAGAAGGGCGGCAGCAGGCGTCCATAGGAGCTCCCAGGAGAGGATCCCCATGTTCTTCGAGGACTCCAGGACCCAGGAATCGGCGAAGAGGGAGAAGGGAACCTCTCCCGTGCCGACGTAGCGATACCACTCCCCCTGAAGGGATCCAAAGCCATGTAGTAGGAATAAGGCGTCCTGGGAAGAAGGGATGGATGACCCCTGCCTCATATGTTCCTCGAGGAAGGCGAGGGCGAGGGCGAGGGCGATGAGGGATGGCGTCGCCTGTCCCCTCCAAAGGGCAAGGAAGAAGAGGAGGGCCTCCAGGAGGAACCCCAGGAAGAGGACCCGGAGATATCCCTCCGCGGGGAGATAGAAGGCCCCGAGGAGGCGGGACATGGAGACGAGGGCGAAGGGAAGGATGAGCACGAGCGCCAGGAGCCCCTCCCCGTCCATCCTCAGGAAGCGGAGGAGCCATCCCTTCGCTTTCTTCCTATAAAAAACGAGGAGGACGAGAAGGATGAGGAAGGCGACGGGGACGTCGAACCGGAAGGGATAGGAATATAGGTCCATCCCGTACATCCATTCCTCGCCACCGGGGTAAGGGACGGCCTGCCCTGTCCCGACGAGGCGGATTCCCTTCCCGACGAGGAAGAAGCCTCCGTCGATCCTCGCCCCATAGGAGAATCCCGCCTCAAGGAGGAGGGCGATGAGGGTCGCCGCCTCAAAGACGAAGACAAGAAGGGGAAGGAAGGAGGAGGCCCTCCTCCAACCCCCGCCCCTCAGGGAGAGCCAGGCAAGGAACAGGGAGAAGAGGATGCCGAGCCCAATGGAAAGAAGGGCGATCATCGCGTCGTAGGAAGTCCCGCTGATCAATAGTTCGAAAAGCCAGAGCAAAAGGACTGCGGAAGGGGAAGCGATAAGGAAGGCGCTCTTCGTCCTCCCTCCGGTCATGGGGTTCACCTGATGGAATTATATGAAGATAACGGTGAAATAACGGCTATCTTCCCGTGATCCTCAGGAACTCGAACACCCTCGTCTTGATGATCCTGTCCGCGAGGAAGCCCGTCGCTAGGCCCGTGAGAAGGCTCGTGAGGCCCATGAGGGGGAAGTACCAAAGGACCGCGGAAGTGCCCAGAAGGGGGATCGCGACTAGGATCTGGCCCAGGGAATGGAGGAAGGCCCCGAGGAGGGAGGCCCCGTATATGGTGAATACCTTCGAAAGGAGGGACTTCACCAGGACCATCCCGAGATAGGAAAGGACCCCTCCGGCAAGGGACATGTAGAAGGGGAAGCTGAGGATCCTCCCTGTCATGAGGGAGGCGAGGAAAATCCTCCCGAGGTCGACGATGAGCGCCTCCTTCCACGAGAACTGGTATATGAGGAGGAGGATCACGATGTTCGCGAGCCCCGGCTTGAAGCCCGGGACCGCGGATATGGGGATGAAGCTCTCGGCGATCGAAAGGGCGAGGGCGAGGGCGAGCATCGCCGCGTCGGCCGCCATCCTCCTTACCGTGCCTCTCATAGGATGATGTCCGGCCCGGAAGAGGAATCCTCCGCGGCCGCTCCTTGGTACTCGACGTGGACGTGGTTATAGGCGCAGACGATCGGACGCCTCACGTCCATCGTGTAGCCGAGGCCGACGCAGTACTGTGAGGGGCACCCCGACTCGAGGACGGCAACCCCTTCCGCGGAAAGGGCGACGGTCATCGGGGTCATTTCCCCCTGGATGATGTAGGCGAGGATGACCTCTTCCCCGTAGGAGGAGGGATCTTCGATCTTCTCCGTGTCCTCGTAGGGAACGGACTTCTCGGGATGGACGAGATCGATCCGGAGGAGGAGGGCGTCGTCCCGGTAGAAGAGGGCCTCAGAGGCCTTCTCGCCCGGGAGGAGGAAGGCGAGGATCGTCCCGACGAGAAGCCCGAGGAAGAGGACGAGGAAAAGGAGGATGTCCCCAAGGTGGCGGCGGACATTCTCCCGGAAGGCCATCTACTTCCCTTCCAGCGGGGGGAAGGACTCGCTCAGGTGGACGAAGGGAGTCGCCCTCCGGTAGTCGTAAAGAAGGACCGAGTAGCCCATGCTTTCGATGAGCCCGACATCGGCCTCCTCCCCTTTCATGAGGAGCCATGTCGAGAAGACGTCGCACATCCCGGCGTCCTCCCCGATCACGATCGCGGTGGTCAGGGAAGGCACCGCGCTCCCTGTCTTGGGGTCGATCACGTGGCTATAGAGGGTTCCGGTGGCCTCGTCCACGCGGTGCTGGTTCGTCACGCTCGAGGTGCCGATCGCCACGTCCTTCGCCTGGAAGGTGACTCCTTCGATGTCGGAGAAGCCGATCTTGAAGGTCCCGTCCTCGCTGTTGGGGTTCTGCCCGATGAGGATCGAGCTCGTCCCGGCGTTCAGAAGGAAATAGCCGATCCCTTCCTCGCGGAGCGCCTCCCCGAGGCGCGCCACCGCGTAGCCCTTCCCCATCGAGCCGAAGTCGAGGAGGGCGTTTCCTGTCTTCTCGACCTCATAGGAGCCGTCCCAATCCTTGGCGAGGGAAAGCGAGGAGGAGGATATCCTCGCGATTTCGCGGGAGATGTCCGCTTGGCTCGGGAGGACGGGGTCCTCCTTGTTCAGCAAATAGGAATCCTTCCAGAGGTCGTTGAGCCCGCCGGAAAGGATGTCGATCGAGCCTCCGGTGATCGAACGGGCGTCGATCGCGAAGGAAAGGAGTCCCGCCATCGTCTCGTCGAGAGGAAAGGCCCCCTCTTCCTCGCTCAAGGTCTTCGCGGTCGTCTTCCCCGAGACATCCGCATAGGGAAGGTCCGTCTCCATGTAATGGGAAAGAAGCTCGAATACCTCCACGAGGCTTTCGAAAAGGGCGACATGATCCTCCCCTTCCCTTTGGTAGAAGCGGAGGTCGCTATAGGCGCCGAAGGAAAGGAAGTCCTGGTAGCGGACGAGCTCGAAGTCCCCGCTCGGGACGATCGTCGCCCCGTTCCCGGACGAAGCCTCGTCCCCGGACAAGGATCCCGAGGCTCCCTCAGGAGAACCGCAGGAAGCAAGGAGCAGGGGCAAGAAAAGGAAAGGAAGCCATTTCTTCATGGGGCGCATTCTAGTTTCTCCCCGTCTGTTTCTCAACGGAGGGCGGGAATAGGGAGGAAAAGGCGAAGGAAAAGGCCTCCCTTCCGGAAGGCCTCTTGCTCACTCCTCGTCCTCGTATATGGGCTCGGGGTGTTCCTTGAGATAGGCGAGGATGGGGTCGAAGTTCTTCTCCTTCTTCCCCGGGCGGCAGAGGGCGGGGTCCTTGACTTCGCCCGAGACGAGCTTCTCCGCCATCTCCTGGCAGCCCGCGTTCCCGCATGCCCCGCAGTCGATCCCGGGGAGGAGCTTCCTCACCACCCCTACCCTCTTGTCCTCCTTCACCTTGAAGACGACGCTGAAGAGACAGAGGAGGAAGGCGAAGATCGCCCCGAGGGCGAGAAGCACCAGGAAGCTATAAAGGATCGCCATCCCGTTGTCGAAGGCCATGTCCAGCAGGCTCATGTCCATGTCTCACTCCTTCTTCCCCTCTTCGGGGGGATTTTCCTTGGGCCGGTAGAGCCGGCAGCCGGCGTTCTTGCAGCCGATGCAGTCCGTCTCGTCCTTCCGCACCCTCTCGCATCCCTTGGGAGGCTTCGTCCTCATGTACCAGACGAAGCTCCCGAGGAAGAGGAGGGCGAGGAGGACGACGAGGGCGATCGCCAGGCCCCTGGCCGTGGCCTCGTCCATCTAGGCGATGCCCTGGAGCCCCATGAAGGCGAGCGCCATGAGGGCGGCGGTCACCATCGCGATGGGGATGCCCTTGAGGGCGCGGGGGGTCTCGGCGCTCTCCAGCCTCTCGCGGATGAGGGCGAAGAGGACGATCACGAGGAGGTAGCCGAGCGAGGTCCCGATCGCGTTCCCCATCGAGCTCAGGAAGTCGAGCCCCTGGTCGGTGTTCCCCTGGGCGACCCCGAGGACCGCGCAGTTGGTGGTGATGAGGGGGAGGTAGATCCCCAGTCCCTTGTAGAGGGCGGGCGAGGTCTTCTTGACGAAGATCCCGACCAGCTGCACGAGGGAGGCGATGACGAGGATGTAGACGATGGTGTCGAGGAACTCCATCTTCGCCGGGACGAGGACGTAGTTATAAAGGGGCCAGCAGACGAGGCTCGCCAGCACGATGACGAAGGTCACCGCAAGCCCCATCGAAAAGGCCGGCTTGACCTTGTTCCCGGTCCCGAGGAAGCTGCAGATCCCGTAGAAGCGGGCGAGGACGACATTGTCGATGAGGGAGCTCGTCAATACGGCGAGGAGGAAGGCGACGATGTATTCCATGGGCTAGTTCGCTCCTTCCTGGGCCGCGGCCCTCTTCTTGGCGAGGAGGGCGTCCACCCTCGCCTTGTCCTTCTTATGGATGTCGATCGCGGCGATGATAGCAAGGGCGATCCCCAGCACGAGGAAGCCCCCGATCGAACGCTGGAAGAACTCGATGGAGAGGTCGTAGACCCCGTCGACCTTCAGGAGCGGGAGCGAGTACTCCGGGATGAAGGTGAACACCTTCCCGAAGGTGAGCTGCCCCGTCCCGAGGACCTCCCTCACCAGGGCGATGAGGCAGATGGCCCAGCCGAAGCCGATGCCGTTCCCGAGGGCGTCGAGGGTGCTGTTGAGCACCGTGTTCTTCGAGGCGTAGGCCTCGCTCCTCCCGAGCACGATGCAGTTCACGACGAGGAGGGAGAGGAAGACGCCGAGCGAGGTGTATAGCTCCGGGAGGAAGGCCTCGCAGAGCATCTTCACCACCGTGACGAAGGTGGCGATGATGACGATGTAGCAGGGCGTCGTGATCTCTTCCGGGATGAGCTTCCGGAGGAGCGAGACGCAGACGTTCGACCCCAGGAGCACCAAGGTGAAGAGGATCGCCATCCCGAAGGCGCTCTCGAAGGAGGTCGTGACGGCGAGGGCCGGGCAGAAGCCCAGGAGGGAGACGAAGAGGGGGTTGGCCTTCCAGATTCCGGAGACGAAGGCCTCCTTCCTCTCTCCCCGCATGTCGATGGCCTTGTCCGCCATATCCTAGAGCGCGAGGAGCGCCTCCACGACTGCGTCGATGGCTTCCGTGTCCCTGGTCCCCTCCTCGGAGCATACGAGGTAGCGGGCCGCATCCGTGTCGACGTCGTCCGTGATGAGGTCGCCGACGGCGATGAGGACGTAGGCGTCATAGGAATCGGTCTTGACATGGGCGAGCCAGACGTCGCCCGGGTAGGTCGGGGTCCCGCCCGTCGGATCGTCCGAAGGAACGTAGACGTTATAGCGGTTGGTGACCTCGGGGATGTCCTCGTTGGAGACAGAGGAAGGCATGTCGAACTTGGCGTTCTCGCCGAAGCTCTCCGTGACGAAGGAAGCGACCTTCTCCTCCACCGCGGCGGGGACGTCGCCAAGGTAGTCGGCCTGGGCGTCCTCGATCCCGGACTCGACCCATCCGAGCTCGGAGGCGATGGGGCTATCCGAAGGAATCTCCGGGATGGCCTTGCCCGTGTTCAGCTGCTCGACCCATGTGGTGAGGGCGGTCAGGTTCTCGCCCTCGAGCGTCGTATTCACGACCTCGAGCTGGATGATCTCGGCGTCTTCGTCGAGAGCGACGTAGTAGAGGTTGTCATCGCCCGTGCTCCCGGCCTTGAACTCGTAGACGCGGCCGATCTCGGCCTCGCTTTCATCAAGGGCGCTCCAGTAGCCGGTCGCCTGCCAGACGGCGGAAAGCTCAACGAAGGCGTTCCAGGAGTGGGCCTCCGGGATGAGCGCCTTCACGGCCTCGGGGATGTTGGTCGGAACGACGGGCTCGGCAGGATCGACGACCTGATCGGGGTTCTGCTCGTAGTGGGTAAGCGCCTCCCCGATCATGTCCTTGAGGATGTCGACGCCGATGGTGCCGCCGCTATATTCAGGCACCTCCTCGTAGTTCCCGCCGCCATTGACGAACCCGGCGTACTCGTCGGTGGAACCGGGGATGGACTGGGTGTTCTGAAGAAGCGTCACCTCCTTGATGGTGCCGTCTTTGTTGACCGCGATGAGGGCCTGGATATCCCCATAGCTCCCGCGACTGCTCGGGACGGAGGTCACCTTGGTGAGGTAGCCCCTTCCGAGGACCTTCCCGGCGCCGTCCCGCACCTCGCGGTAGGAGTGGAGGTAGGTCCCGCCTTCGACGGCCTGGGAGGAGCTCACGGAATAGGAACCGTCCCAAAGGGCGAGGTAGGGAGACTCGGTGGTTTCCGTTTCGTAGGCGAGGACCGCCTCGATGTTGGCGGCGATCGCATAAGCCGCCTGGTTGACGCCCGAGTCCTTGATGTCGTCACGGTAGTGGGCGCTCCCGTCGTTGATCTTGGCGATCCACGCCTCGACACCGGCGAGGTAGGCGCTGTCCCAGTCGCCGCTCACTAGGCTAAGGGTGAAGGACCCATCCTCCTTGACGAGGATTACGAGATCATATTCCCCGTCGCTCGCGGCGCCCGAGAGATAGTAGGAAGCGCCCGTCTCGACGCCGTCCTCGTCAAGGACGGGCATCCTTCCGATGATGTAGCCCTCGTTGACGACAGTGGGTTGGCCCCAGCCGGCGGCATCAGGAAGAATGCTCGCCATGGCCTTCGTGATTTCGGCAGGGAGGTTCGCCACGCCGGTGTAGTCCCCGATCGCCTCGGCAATCGCGTCATGGGTTATCTCAATTCCGACGGTTCCGCTCGAGGCCTCGTAGCCGAAGATATCCTCGTAGTCGCCGCCGCCATTCACGGATTCGATGTACTCGTTCGTCCCGTCCGGGCGGCTCTGTTCGTCGGTAAGGGCGATGACCTTGGAGATGGTGCCGTCGGGATATACGCCGATGAGAAGCTGGAGGTTGCCCCACCTATCCCCGACGTTCGTGGTGTTCGTGATGTAGCCTCTTCCGAGCACCGCGCCAGAGCTGCCCTTCACCTCGCGATAGGAGGCGATGTACTCGTAGTCGCCGGTCAGCTCGACTTCCTCGCCAAGGGAAGAGGCCCCCTCGAAGAGCTCGAGGTAGTTCTCACTCGGGTCGACGATGGCGCCGGTCGCGTAGCCGACGGCCTCGTCGATGATGCCCTTGATGACCTGGTAGGAATAGGTCGCGCTCGGGCCGGCCTCGATGGAGCCGGTGCCGTCGTTGACCTTGTCGATCCATTCATTGACGCTCGTCTCGGTGCCCGCAGGGTTCCCACCAGAGTAGTCGCCGAGGTAGAGCTTCGTCACAGTCCCGTCCGTCTTCACGCCGACGACGAGGGCAATGTGGACGTTGTAGCTGTTCTTGCCCTCGCCCTCATAGGCGTAGCCGAGGACTTCCCCGTCCGCGTCCAGGACATCCACGCGCCCTGTGAGGTAGTTCCCGCCCAGCTCGCGGAAGGCGCCGATAGAGCTCGCGCCCTCAAAGAGGCCGAGGTAGACGGACTCCTCGTAGGTCGGCGCAGGGGCAGCGGAGGTATAGTGCGCGATAGCCTCGTCGATGACGCCCTTGATAACCTCATAGGAGGCGCCTGCGCTAGGACCGGCGGTCCACTCCCTGTCACCGCTGTTGACCTCGTCGATCCAGTTCTTGATCGTGGTGTCGGTCCCCATCTGCTCGCCGCCCGAGTACGCGTCGAGGTAGAGCTTCGTGACCTCCCCCTCGGGGGTGACGCCGACGATGACGTTGATGCTGACGCCGAAGACGTTGAGCCCGCCGCCGTAGTAGGCGCGTCCAAGGATGTTCCCTGAGGCATCCTTCACCTCGCGGTAGTGGTCGAGGCTTCCAGAGGCAACGCTCACCTTGTCCCCTGCGGAGGCGCCGCCTTCGAAGAGGTTGTAGTACTTCTCGCCGCCGGTAACGGGCGGGGGCGTCACGTCGCCGTTCTCATAGAGATCGAGGGCCTCGGCGACCATCGCCCTCACGACAGAGGCGGTGTTGGTCGCCCCGGTGGTGGTGCCCCCGTCGATCGTCTCGCTCCCGTCGTTGATGGAGTCGATCCAATCCTCTACGGTCTTGTTGTTGCCTCCGGTGTTATCCGGGCCGTAGGCGACGATCTCGATGTGGGCGAGCCCGTCAGCGTCGACGCCAATCAGGAGGTCGACGTTCGCGCCGAAGCCGGTCGCGCCCACCGCATGGTACACCTTGCCGATCTCGTTCCCGGAGGCGTCGAGGGCGCTCTTGTACGTCTCGATGTAAGTGCCGCTGGAGACCTCGGTCTCATCGCTGAAGGAGGCCGCGTCCGGAAAGCACTTGTAGTAGGCCTCGTTCTCCTTCTTGTCGTCATTCTCGCTGATGACAGGGCTGGTGAAGTAGTTCACCGTCCCGATGAGGGCGCCCGCCCCGCCGCCGATGAGGGCGAGGACGGCGACGACCGAGAGAACGTGCTTTGCGTCGAGCTTGATCTTCATTTGACTTTACCTCCGAAGATGATTCCGATGACGATGAAGAGGATGTCGGCGAGGAGGATGAGGCCGATGGTCAGCCACTTCTTCCACGTCCACCGGGACGAGGCCACCTTGTGGTGGTCGAGGACCGGCGTGATGAGATTGGCGAGGAGGATCGAGTAGCCGACCCCCTCGGGAGCGGAGGCGAAGAGACGGATGAGGACGGTGAGGGAGGCGGCGGAGAGGGCGTAGATGTAGCGCCCCGGCTTCGTCGCCGGCATCGTGACCGGGTCGGTCAGCATGAAGGTCGCCCCGAAGAGCATGCCTCCCGCGAGGAACTCGACCCCGATGAAGTGCCAGATGTCGAAGTCCTTGACGATGCCGCCCCCGGCGATGGCGATGCCGGCGATGGCGATGAGGGCGGTGAAGGCGCCGATATAGGTGAAGGTCACCCGCCAGTCGATCGCCTGGCGAAGCAGGAGATAGAGGAGCCCGACGAGGATGAGGACCTTGCAGACTTCTCCCATCGCCCCCTGGGTCCTGCCCAGGAAGAGGTCGAGGAGGGAGACGTCCATGAGGGAGGAGTAGCCGCCCTGGATTGTGCCGGAAAGGACGGTGCCCCCGGTGACGACGTCGACCATCGTGCCCTCGCCCCAAGGGATGGCGGGGTAGCTCATCGTGTTGGAGAAGCTGAGACGCGTGAGGATCATGCCCACGGCGGCGGGGTTGAAGATGTTCTGCCCGAGGCCCCCGAAGAGGAGCTTCCCGAAGATGATGCCGGCGAGCGCCCCGACGAGGACGCCCCACCAGCTCGTGCTGGGCGGGAGGCACATCCCGAAGATGAGGGCAGAGACGGCGGGGGCCACGGCGTTCACCGGGCGGTATAGCTTCAGGGCGTGGAGGAACTTCTCCTTGAAGGGATGCTTCTCCCCGTCGTAGGGCATCCGTCCCTTGATCATGACGAAAACCCATTCGGCGATCATCATCGCCGGGACCGCAATCCCGAACACCTTGAGGGCGTCGAGGCGGTAGACGATGAAGGAGAAGATGAGGAGAGGGAGCAGGGCGAGGAGGACGTCAAGCATCATCCTCGTGGCGCTGTCCTTCCTCCGGACGTGCGGGCTTGGCTCCTGGAGGAGCCGCATGGTGTTCTCTTCGCTCATGAAAGACGCGCGATGCGCTTTGCCCTCCTTACGTACTCGGTGACGTTGATGCGGCTCGTGCAGCTATAGGCGCAGAGCCCGCATTCGACGCAGCGCTCGGGGTGGAGCGCCTTGACCCGCTCCTTGTTCCCGCTCTTCACCGCCTGGGCGATGAGGACGGGCATGAGGTGGGTCGGGCAGCTGTAGACGCAGGAGCCGCAGCGGACGCAGCTATCGGCGGTCCACACCTC
Organism: uncultured Bacillota bacterium; assembly: GCA_949289845.1. Classification (GTDB taxonomy): domain Bacteria; phylum Bacillota_I; class Bacilli_A; order RFN20; family CAG-826; genus UBA4951. The sequence goes on along the minus strand of CASEPN010000001.1, from coordinate 142,961 downwards.
CTCGTCCATCACGAGGATGGAGGTGACGGTGGGGGTGAGGATGATGTCGTCATCTGCCACGGTGTTCCCCATCATGGGGCCGCCCATGATGATGCGCTTCTTCTTCCCGGAATCGGTGTAGCCTCCGGCGAGGGGGAGAAGGTCCCTGAGAGGGGTCCCGATCCTCGCCTTGAGGAACTTCTGCTCCTTCACCCCGTCCCCGTGGATCTGCACGTAGCGGGTGAGGAGGGGCATCCTCTTCTTCGCGGCGAGGTAGAGGGAGTAGATGGTGGCGACGTTGTACTCGAGGATCCCGAACTCCGCAGGGAGATGGCCGCTCGGGATGTCGATTCCGGTCGCGGTCTTGATGCAGGCGACCTCCCATCCCTGGGGATAGAAGTTCCAGACCGGGGCGAAGGAGATGCCGGAGCCCTCCTCGCCGGCGAGGGCGCTCGACCAGCATTCCGCGAGGTCCTTGTAGATCCACTTCGCGCAGATCTTCCCCTCCTTGGCGCCGGTGGCCCTCATGAGGAGGCGGAGCCCCTCGATGATCTCGTGGGGGTGCTCGAGCATGAGGCGGTGGTCGCTCGCGAGCGAGGGCTCGCACTCGACCCCGTTGATGACGATGGTGTGGATCTGATGGTCCCCCTGGAGCTTCACGTAGCTCGGGAAGGAAGAGCCGCCGAGGCCGACGAGGGCCATGTCCCGCATGATGGCGAGGACATCCTCCTTCGTCAGGGCCTTGAGCTCCTCCTCGCTCCTCTCCTTCGCGGAAGGATCCGGCTCGTCCTTGAAGTCGTTCTCGATCTTCAGGAACTCGCACTCCTTCCCCGTGTGGTGGAGGTGCTTCTCGATCCCGAGGTAGGTGCCGGAGCAGGTGGATACGATCGGCTGCTCGAAGAAGGGTCCCTTCCGGAGGCCGAGGCGCTCCCCGACCCTCACATGGTCCCCCTCCTTCACCGTGAGCTCATAGGAGGCGCAGCGGCCATTCGTGCCTGCGACGTAGCAGTACTTTGGCAAAGGCGCCTCTTCCAGTTCCTGATGGGCGAGGAGGACGTTGGGCAGCTCGATGTGACGCGCTTTCGCAATCATTCTTTGTTGTCCCGTTTCCTTTGGGGGAATTCTAGTCCGTCCCCGCCCCTTGTTGTAGTAGGGAAAATGAAACGATTGGGGCGGGTATGAAAGCGCTTAACCAGCCAGAGGGGAAAGAAGGAGCCCCGCCAGGAGGGAAAGGGAGTTCGCCGCAAGGACGAGGAAGGGGAAGGAGGGCCCTAGTCCCCTTTTATAAGAGAGGAAGGCCCACTCGAAGAGGAAGACGAGGATCTCGCCGAATAGGAGGAACAAATAGATCCAAGGATCGCCGAGGGACCCTTCCATCGGGAGGAGGAAGAGGTTGAGGGTCAGGTTCGAGAGGACGTTCGCCAGCAAGGCGGACCTGAGAAAGCTTCTTTTTCTAAGGGAAGGGAAGAGGGAATAGAAAGGAATTTCCACCAAAAGGGTAAGGATCAGCGCGGATATCAGGCGGAGGAGGTTCGAAAAAGGGCTCATTCCTTGCGTGAGACATCCTCCGCGAGGGGTTCCGCCTGGCTAATCCTGCCCTTCCTTTTCTTCCGGAAGGCCAGGACGAGGGCAAGAAGAAGGGCGAGGAGCGCGAGGACGATGAGCACCAGGACCGCCGCGAGGAGCATCATGTTCGGCGGGACGACGATCGCGACGTCGAGAAGCCCGGGACTCATCCCTTCTTCCCCTCGTCCTTGTCCCAGGGCCCGACCTCATCCTTCCTTTTCTTCCGCCTCACGGCGATGATGATGGCCGCGATGATCGCGCCTACGGCAACGAAGAGAAGAAGGAAGAGGAGCCCCGGGAAAAGGAGCATCGGCCAGGACGGCACGTCGAGCAAATTCATAGGAGATCCTCCTTGCTATCGTATCTCTTGGGTGAATTTCTTCCTCGGAACGATGGGAATAGTTCCCGCCTCATGTTCCCCTTCCCGATGAGGAGGAGGGACAGGAGAAGGAAGACGAGATTCAACATCATGAGCCCTTGGGAGATGCGGGAATCCGTCCCCAGCGGGGCGAGATAGGCGCCCAGCCCCGTCCCGAAGCCCAGGAGCGTGGAAAGGAAGCCGAAGGCAAGGCCTTCCTTCCCTTTCCCGAAGGCCCGTCCCGAAAGGGAAAGGGTGAGTCCCATCGGAAGGTTCGTCCCGAAGGCGAGGAAAAAGGCCGGGACCATCCCTCCATGGGAAGGGAAAAGGATGCCCAGGACGTATGTCACCCCCGAAAGGATGACGAGGGAAAGGCTCCCGAGATACTTCGCCATGTATCCCCCGAGAAGCTTCCCGAGGAACATCCCGAGCATGGCAAGAATATAGACGATCCCTTCCGAGGATTCCTTGTAGTCGCCAAGGAACCCGCGGAGGAAGACGGAAAGCCCGATGAAGAGGGCAAGATAGGCGAGTTCAGCGAGATTTCCTGAAAACGAAGGGGTTTCCAACGAGGATATTCGTTTTTCGGAAGGCTTGGGGTCCGCAAGGAAGAGCCAGACTGAGAGCGAGATTGCGACGATTCCGAATAGGAGATAAAGGATAGGCAGGAGAAATTCGACGATCCTCGTGAGAAGGACGAAGGGGATGGAGGTGAGGCAGACGGCGATCGTCCCGAAGGAAATGAAGGCGCCTAGTTCGGAGGGCCCGGCCCCGAGGGTGAGGAGGTGGCGTCCCGCCCCGACGTGGAAGAGGGCGTTCCCCGCTCCTAAAACCATCGTCCCGAGGAGATGGACGGTGAGCTTCAGGCCAGCCTCCCCGCCCCAAGGAGGCAGAAGCACGGACAAGGAAGGAAGCGAGACGAGGAGCCCTCCGAGGAGAAGGAGGGGAACCGAGAGCCAGGCGGCCTTCCTCCCGTCCCCCTTCCCCCGGCGGTCCATGATGGCCCCCAGGGGCGCCTGGAAGAGGAAGGCGAAGGCGAGGTAGAGAAAGTAGATGATGGCGATCTCGACGCTGTCGATCCCGTACTCGCTCCCGACGATGAGCAGGGTCAAGGGCGCGAGCGAAAGGAAGTCCACGGAAAGATGGAAGAGCCCGAGAAGGTAGCTTCTCTTCGCCATATAGGGACTATTGCACAAAAGCCGGGACAGGAAAAGGGAGCCCCCGGCGGGGACTCCCTGGCAACGGCCTTCCCTAGCGCCTGGTCGAGGCGCGGAGCTGGAGCCTCGCGTCGAAGCGATAGCTCTTCTCGAAGAGCGAGCCGTCGATGAGGTCGATCAGCATGTACATCGCCCTCCGTCCGACCTCCGCCATGTCGATCTCGAGGCTCGTGAGGGTGGGGCGGACGATGTTCGCGTACTTGGTGCCGACGAGGGAGAGGACCTCGACGTTCTCGGGGACGGAAAGCCCCTGGTCGGTGGCGGCGTTCTCCACAGCGGCGGCGATGGAGTCGCGGTAGGCGATGTAGTAGCCCTCCTTCTCCTCGCGGAAGCGCTGGGCGAAGTCGTAGTAGGTCCGCTTGTAGCTGTCGTCGACATTCACGATCTGGTAGGGGCGGCCGAGGTTCCGGTGCGCCTCGCAGAACACCTTCTCGCAATGGGAGAGGAGGCGCCCGCCGTCATGGACGTGGAGGAAGGTCATCCTCCTGTCGCTCCGCTGGTAGTGCTCCTCGATGATCTTAGTGAGGAGGCTTCCGTAGGAAAGGAGGACGGAGCCCGTCCTGTCCCCCTGGATGTTCTTGTTGATGACGATGGTGGGGACGCTATAGGAGTTGAGGTTCATGACATCCTCTTCCGAAAGCTCGTCGTCGAAGACGATCGCCCCGTCCACGTGGGTGACGATGACCTTCTCCAGCGTCTGGAGCGCCTCCTCGCGGCTATGGGAGGTGGTGAAGACGGTGAGGGTGAAGCCCTTCTCCTTCGTCACCTCGGTGATGCCGTTGAGGAGGTTCGCGATGTAGACGTAGTTGGCGCTCGGGATGATGAGCGCGATGTTAGTGGTCTTGTTGGTGGCAAGCGCCTGGGCGAGCCCGCTCGGCTTGTAGCCCAGCTCCTTGATCGCCGCCTCCACGCGGAGGCGGGTTCCCTCCGTCACGTTCCCCTTCTTGTTGATGACGCGGCTCACCGTCGCGAGTGAAACCTGCGCCTTCTTCGCGACCTGGTAGATCGTCACTCTTTCCTTCGTATTCCTCATGGCCCTTTGGAACCCCCTTTTTCTGGTTGTCATTATCCCAACCTGGAAGGGCTTTTAATAGCAAAATCTAATGAAAATTTCACCTAGGAAACGGAAACTTTCATGAAATCGGATGTAATGTGTTTACTGGTAAATCGGTAATTGTTGTATGCCACGGAAGAAAGCGGTTTCTTAAAGATGAAAAACGTCCCCTTCCCAGAAGAGGACGTTCGTTCGTGTCCTTACCTTTTCAGCGTGGGAGGAGCCGCACCGGGCGGAGGCGGTCGCTCGGGACGTCGGCCCTTCCTTCCTTGGCCTCGGGCCTGCCGTCCAGCTTGACGAGATCCCCGGTGAAGCCGACCGTGTCGTTGCGGATGAGCGAGGAGCCGACCCCGTACATGTCGACGGGGACCCCGATCCTCGTCCACTCCTCTATCTTCTCCGCGGTGAAGCCGCTGGAGACGGTGATATGGACGTTCGGGAAGCCGGCCTTGTCGAGCTCCTTCCGGAGGGCGTATATGAGCTCCTTGCACACCCCACGGGGGTCGAAGCCGGAGGTGTCCTTGCCGTCGAACCAGTGGTCGACGAGGGACTTGGAGGTGTCGACCCTCACTCCCCCGAGGATGTCCCCGAGCTCCCGCGCGGCCCTGAGGGAGTCGCGGACGACGTCGTTGTGGTAATCGATGAGGCAGGTTACCTTCTCCTCGGGGAAGCACTCGTGGTACATCCTCGCGGCCTTGACCACGTCCCCGCCGGCGATCTCGATGAGGGCGTGCGGCATCGTCCCCATCCCCTTGACCCCTACCCAGGACCCCTGGGCGTCGGTGGAGAACTTCCGGATCCCGGCGACATAGGTCGCGTAGCCGTCCCCCGCCTGGGTGAGGTAGTCGTCCTGGCGGTCGGCCATCGAGAAGCAGGGGGTGCCCCGGAGGGCCCTCACGACCTCGAGGACGTTCGTCGCGACGCTCGAGCGCCGGGCGAGAATCCCGTCGATCATCGACTCGAGGAAGCCAAAGTCCTCGTAGCGCCCCTCGATCTTGAGCACCGGCTCCCCCGCGCCGACGATGTCCCCGTCGTCGAGGGCGAGGATCCTGAGTTCCTCGGGATGGTCCGCGAACTCCTGGAGGAGGGCGATCGCCTCGTCGATCCCGCACGCCATCGCTTCCTCGCGCCGCTGAAAGAACTGCTCCTCGACGATGTGGCCGGGAGCCGTTTTCCGAACGATAGCGCGGCTTTTAAGGAAATAATTGGCGCTATAGAAGCCTTCCCCGATGCGCTTGTCGAACTGAAAGGTCCTGTTCGTGAGGCGCTCAATCTCGCCCCGTTCCTTCCTATGGATCTCAAGCTCTTCCATCACTTGCCCTCCTTGGGGAGATAGAAGTCCTCCCCGTCCTCGTATCCTTCCGGGCGGAAGGGAGTCTCTTCCTCCTCCCCAAGGGCGAGGTCCCTTGGGGAGAGGACCTTCGCCTCCACGGGGATCCCGTGGTCCTTGCCCGCTTCGAAGAGAGTGCCGTCCCGGAGGATGGTTCCGGGGAGGGCGCAGACGACCTTGTCCCCCTCGCGGAAGGGAGAAAGCCCGCTCACCGTGGGAATCTCTTTCGTCCCATCGGAAAGGGTCAGGATGAAGAGGCGCTCGTCGAGAGGATGCTCCTCCACCTTCGTGACCGAAAGGACGTGGAAGCCCGTGTCCGTGGTCGGGGGGAGGGGGGCGATCCCGTTCTCCTCCAGAAGCGCGTTCACCACGTGGAGAAGCTCCTCCCCCGGGGTGGCGATCATCCCGTGCGCCCTGAGGCGGATGGCCCTGGAGACGTTGAGGAAGTTCACTCCCACGAGGACATCCCCCCGGTAGAGGAGGGCGGCCTCCCTTCCTTCCTCGACCCTGTCCGGGACAAGCCTTGGCTCATAGACGAGCATCAGGATGTCCCCGATGGTCCTGTGCTCATAGAAAAGGCGGTATCTCACTCTAGTCCCTCCTGATAATGATTCGATGGATCTTCTTCCCTTCCTTGCGGAAGTTCTCCTCGTACTCGCTCATGGCGTCCTCTTCCTCGTCGAGAGAGTAGTCCTCCTTCGCGGAGATGACCTTGAGCCCGGCCTTCCCGCATTCCTCGAGGGTGAACTCATAGAGGGGAAGCTGGTCGCTCTTGAAGCGTATCTCCCCGCCCGGGGCGAGGAAGGAGGCGATCCTTAGGAGACGCGGATGGAAGGTGAGCCTCCTCTTCTCGTGCCTCTTCTTGGGCCAGGGATCGCTAAAGTTCAGGTAGATCCGCGGGAAGAGATGCCCCTCGAGGATGCCCCCCGCCTCGTCGAAATCCTTCCGCAGGAGGCGGACGGGGAGGGATTCCCCTTCCTCTTCCAAGGCGAGGAGCCTCTTGAGGAAGGCCCCCGCGGAGGAGACGTCCCGCTCCAGGGAAAGGACCTTCCTTCCCTTCCTCGCCATCCTTATGGCGAACATTCCCTTGCCCCCGCCGATCTCAAGGTCGGGGCTGAGGGAGAAGAAGGGATCCTCCTTCCCGGAGACGCCCTTCTCCGGATGCGCCTCCAGGAGGGAGGGCGCCCAGCTTTTGAAACGTCCCCTCACCGGGCCTTCTTCCCCAGGGCGAGGATGGCCCGCATGTAGATGGCGATGTCGAGGAGGAGGTCCTTCTCGAGAATATATTCCTCGGCCCCGTGCATGTTCCCGTCCCGTCCCTTGAAGCAGGCGCCGAAGGCGACTGTGTTCGGGGCTTCCTTCGCGTACGTCCCTCCTCCGATGGCGAGGGGCTTGGCGAAGTAGTCGCGCGCCTCCATCCGGTAGGCGGAAAGGAGGGTCTTCACCAAGGGGCTCTTCTTGTCGAAAAGGAGATGGTGGTGTTCCGAGAGGGACTTTGCCTCCATTCCGGACTTCTCCTTGAGCGTGCGGATGAGCGCGTCCGGGTCGCACTCTTCCCCGAAACGGAAGTCGAGCGAGATACTGAGCCCCTTCGCGTCGTAGCGGACGACCCCGTAGTTGTAGGTGGCCTTCCCGAGCTCCTTGGAGGAGTGGGCGCCTCCCCAGGAAGCGCCGTCCGGGGAAAGGATGATTTCCCCGAGATTTCTGACTTCCTTCTTCCCAAGGGCCTCGCCGAGGAAGCGGAAGGCGATGCCCGCGGCATTCGTCCCGAGCTCCGGGGTGGAGCCATGGGCGCTCTTTCCCTTGAAGCGGATCATCGTGAGGACCTCGTTCCCAAGATCGTCGTAGGAAATGCCGGAGGAAGCGAGCTTCCTCTCAAGGGAGGGGTTCTTCGCCATCGTCACGAGGAGCGAGTCGCAGACGGCGTTCGGGACGCTTCCTCCTTCCATCGCGACGATCGGGGAAAGGTCGAGGGGAAGCGTGAGCTCGTAGCCCCGCATCCCCTTCTCCCCGTAGATGAGGGGCCAGTCGCTATCGGGAGTGAAGCCGAAGACAGGGGCCTCGCCCTTATGTTCCTTGAAGTAGTGCTTGAGGCAGCTGCTCCCCCTCTCCTCATCGCCCCCGCAGACGATCTTCACGCGGAAGCCGTCGATGAGGCCGAGATCCTTGAGAGCCTTAGTCGCGTAGAAGGCGGCGATCATCGGGCCCTTGTCGTCGGTCGCCCCGCGACCGTAGATGACGCCGTCCTCATAAGTCCCCGCGTAAGGCTTGTGCTTCCAGCCGTCCCCGGCAGGGACGACGTCCCCGTGACCGTAGATCCCGATGAGAGGGCCCTTGTCCCCGAAAGAAAGCTCAGTGCAGTAGCCATCGCACCAGTCAACCGCGAAGCCGTTCTTCCTCCCGAGCTCCCCGAAGTAGCGGAGCGACTTCCTGACGCCTTCCCCGTAGGGGGCGTCCTTCTTGACGGTGGCCTCGTCGTAGGGCGAGGCGCACTGGATCCATTTCTGGAGGGCGAGGAGCGCCTCCTTCCGGTACTTCGACGCGATCTTGCGGTAGTTCATCTTCTTTCCCTTTCTCTCCCATGGAGGATCCCTTCGGCCCCCTTCCCGACGGCAGGCACGATGAGCGCGGCAAGCGTCGCTTCCCCGAGCGCCCCGAGGAGAAGCGCCCCCAGGAAGGCGAAGCCCACGCCCTGGGCGACGGGCTCCACGCTCCTCAGAAGGGCGAGCGTCTCCTCCGGGAAGAAGACCAGGAGGTCGCCGAACACCAGGGCCGTATGAAGCGCCGTCATGAGGAAGGCGACGAGGCCCTCCAGGAACGCGCTCCGCCATATCTTAGGATTCCTGCGCGCGGGTGCAAAGCAAAGACCAGCGATGAGGCCGAAGAGGACCCGGGGAGGGATGCTCACCCATGGGTAGACGAAGAGGACGTTGAGCCCTGTCCCGTTGATCGCCCCCTGGATGAGGGAGGTGATGCCGAAAAGGAGCCCGTACAAGGCCCCTCTCTTCCAGCCGAAGAGGGCGGCCCCGATGAGGACGGGGATATGGCTCAAGGTCAGCGAGATCCCTGGGAAAAGCTGGATGTAGCCAAGCTGGGGCACGAGCCCGAGGAGAAGGATGATCGCGGAGAAGATGCCGTCCGTGGCGATCGTGCGCGCGGTCGTCCCCTCGTGCCTCCTGCCCCTGGAATAGAGGAACAGAAACAAGGCAAGAAGGAGGACAAGGAGCACCCAGAAGAGGATCGTCGCCCAGTTCATAGGGAAAAGCCCTCCCCGATGAGAAGGAGCCCCTTCAGCACGAGGTTCTCCTCATGCTCGAAGCACGGGAGGAGGGGAAGGATGTGCCGGGCATTCCCTCCCGTGAGGATAGGGCGGAGCGCGACCCCCGCCTCCTTGGAGAAGGACTCGAGGAACCCGAGGCATTCGTACGCTCTCCCGTAGAGGATCCCCGACTGCATGCAATGGACCGTGTTCCTCCCGACTGGGGAGGGAGGGATCTCCAAGGACACCTCCGGAAGCGCGGAAGCGTCCTTGGAAAGCGCCTTCGCGGAGATTTCAAGGCCCGGCGCGATCGAAAGCCCCGCAAAACGCGCCTCTTGGTCTAGATAAATGTATTTCGTCGCCGTGCCGAAGTCCGCGATGAAGAGGCTCTTCCCGAAGAGGGACTTCGCCGCGTAGGCGCCCGCGACGAGGTCGGAGCCCACTTCCTTGGGGTTCTCCACATGAAGGACGAGCCCCGTCCTGAGCCCGGGCCCGAGGACGATGAGCCTTCCCGCGATCCCTTCCAGGGCCGCGCGATACTCCCCGAGGAGGGAAGGCACGACCGAGGAAAGAATCGCCTTCCGGGGCCTTTCCCCCGCGAGGAAGGCGAGGATCCGGGAACGGATCTCGTCCCTTCTCCTCGAAGGCTCGGTCTGGAACTCGTAGGAAGAGAGAATCTCCCCTCCTTCCCCGAGCCCGAACTTCGTCAGGGTATTCCCGACGTCGATCGCTAGGTCCATAAGGCTATCTCCTTAGCTGGAACCCTTCTCTCCGAAGGTGTCCCGCAGAGGGATTATGGAACGAAAAAGAGCCCTCCTCCACTGGAAGAGGGCCCTCGGAGGGGAATCAGGGCTAGGAGACGACGACGTTCACGATCTTCCCAGGGACGTAGACGAACTTCCGGAGGGTCTTCCCTTCGAGGAAGGGCTTCGCCTTCTCGCTCCCGAAGGCGGCTTCCTTCGCCTCCTCCTCGGAAGCGTCCTTCCGGAGAAGAAGGACGTCGCGGAGCTTCCCGTTCACCTGGAGCGCGACCTTGACCTCCTCGACCTGAAGCGCCTTCTCATCGTAGGAAGGCCACTTCTCGTAGGCGATCGTCCCGTTGTGGCCGAGCCTCTCCCACATCTCCTCCCCGGCGAAGGGGCAGACGCAGGAGAAGATCTTCGCGAAGCCCTCGAGGTAAGGGCGGTAGAGGCTCTTCGCCTTATAGCACTCGTTAACGAACACCATCATCGAGGAAATGCCGGTGTTGAAGTCGAGCGACTCGAAGTCCTCGGTGCATTTCTTCACCATCTGGTGGTAGGCCTTGCTGAGCTCCCCGGAGTCCTCCTCGCTCCAACGGGCCCGCTCCTCTTCCCCGTCGACGAGGCGGAAGGCGCGCTCGATGAAGCGCCGGGCTCCCCTAAGGCCCTCCGTGGACCACGGCTTGCTGTCGGAAAGGGGGCCGGCGAACATCTCGAAGAGGCGGAGGGAGTCGGCGCCCGTGGTCTCGACGATTTCGTCGGGGTTCACGACGTTCCCCCGGGACTTGCTCATCTTCTCCCCGTTCGCCCCGAGGATCATCCCCTGGTGGAAGAGGCGCTGGAAAGGCTCTTCGGAGGAAAGGACCCCGATGTCGTGGAGGAACTTGTGCCAGAAGCGGGCGTAGAGGAGGTGGAGGACGGCGTGCTCCTGGCCTCCGATGTAAAGGTCGACCGGGAGCCAGTGGTCGAGGAGCTCCTTCTCCCCGATCGCGCTCTCGTTATGAGGGTCGATGTAGCGGATGTAGTACCAGCAGGAGCCCGCCCACTGGGGCATGGTGTTCGTCTCCCTCTCCCCCTCGATCCCGTCCACCTTCGCGTGGAGCCAACTCTCGGGAGCCTTGGAAAGGGGCGGCTTCCCGTCCTTCCGCGGGGTGTAGTCGCCGAGCTCGGGGAGGACCAGGGGTAGCTCCTCGTCGGGAAGGATCCTTTCCTCCCCGTCCTCGGTCCGGACGACGGGGATCGGCTCGCCCCAGTAGCGCTGCCTCGAGAAGAGCCAGTCGCGGAGCTTGTAGTTCACCTTCTCCTCGCCCGCGCCCATCTCCTTGAGCTTCCTGGCGATGACCTTCTTGGCATCCTCGATGAGGAGCCCGTCCGCCTCCCCGGAATGGACGTGGGGGGCGTCATCCTCCATCGCATGCTCGGAGACATCGCCCTCGAGCACCTGGACGATGGGAAGGCCGTGGGCTTTCGCGAACTCGTAGTCCCGCTGGTCGTGGGCGGGAACCGCCATGACGGCGCCCGTCCCGTAGGAGCCGAGGACATAGTCGGCGACGTAGACCGGGACTTCCTTGCCATTGATCGGATTGATCGCGAAAATCCCCAGCGGAACCCCTGTCTTTTCCTTGGAAAGGGCAGTTCTGGCGAGGTCGCTCTTCTTGGCGCTCTCCTTGACGTAGCGCTCCACCTCCTCCCGGCATTCCGGGGTCGCGAGCTTCTTGACGAGAGGGTGCTCCGGGGCGAGGCAGCAGTAGGTGCAGCCGTAGAGGGTGTCGACCCTGGTGGTGTAGACGCGGAAGCTTTCCTCGCTTCCCTTGATCTTGAAAAGGATCTCCACACCCGTGGAGCGGCCGATCCAGTTCTTCTGCATCTCGATCGTCGAACGCGGCCAGTCGAGTCCTTCGAGGTCCTTCTCGAGCCTATCGGCGTAGCGCGTGATCCGGAGCATCCACTGGCGCATCGGGATCCTTACGACGGGGTAGCCCCCGCGCTCGCTCTTCCCGTCGATCACCTCCTCGTTGGCGAGGACGGTCCCGAGCTCCGGACAGAAGTTCACGGGGACGTCGGCGAGATAGGCGAGGTCATGCTCGAAAAGGCGGCAGAAGATCCACTGCGTCCACTTGTAGTAGGAAGGGTCGATGGTCGAGATCTCGCGGTCCCAGTCGATCGACATCCCGAGCGACTTGATCTGCTCGCGGAAATGGTCGATGTTCCTTCTCGTCGAGATCTCGGGGTGCTCGTTATGCTCGATGGCGTATTGCTCGGCGGGAAGCCCGAAGGCGTCCCAGCCCATCGGATGGAGGACGTTATAGCCCTGCATCCTCTTCATGCGCGCGACGATGTCGCTCGCGGTGTAGCCCTCCGGATGCCCGACGTGGAGCCCTTGCCCGGAAGGAAAGGGAAACATGTCGAGCGCGTAGAACTTCGGCTTCGAGAAGTCGTGCGTGTCGCAGCGGAAGGTCTTCTCCTCCTCCCAGCGCTTCCTCCACTTCCTCTCGATCGCCTTGTGATCGTACATAAAGGGTCCTCCTTGGAGGCCCCGTGGCTACTTCCTCGCGAGAAGCTTCTTGTACTCGGCGAGATACCCGCGGGCGGAGGTCCGCCAGCTGTGGTCCCGTCCCATCGCGGCGCGGGCCACCTTGTAGTAGCCCTCCTGGTTCCGGTACAGCTCCTCCGCGCGATAGACGGCGTAGTCGAGGCCCTCGACATTATAGTCGCGGAAGGCGAGGCCGTCCTCGTTCCCGGTGATCATGCCGTCGTAGGGATGGACGGTGTCCGCGAGTCCTCCGGTCATGCGCACGATCGGGAGCGTCCCGTAGCGCTGGCTGATCATCTGGCTGAGCCCGCAAGGCTCGAAGAGGGAGGGCATCATGAAGAAGTCGGAGCCGGCGTAGATCTTGTGAGCGAGGGCGTCGTTGTAGCCGATGTAGATGCCGCAGGTGTCCGGGTACTGGCTCCGGAGCTCCTCGAAGCGCTGCTCGAGCTCGTACTCCCCGGAGCCGAGGAGGACGAAGTTCCCGCCCTTGGAGAGGATGGAGCGGGCCTCCGGGAGGAGGATGTCGATCCCCTTCTGCCACGTGAGGCGGCTCACGATCCCATAGACGGGCCCGCCGTACCAGTGGAGGCCGTACGCCTTCAGGAGGTCGCTCTGGTTGAGGTGCTTCCCCTCCTCGAGGGTCTCCTTCCCGTACGTCTTCGCGATGCGGGTGTCCTTCTCGGGGTTCCACTCGCCGTAGTCGATCCCGTTGAGGATCCCGACGAAGTCGTCCCGGCGGTACTCGAGGACGCCGTCGAGGCCCTGCCCCCCGTCCCTGGTGAGGAGCTCCTCCCGATGGGTGGGCGAGACGGTGGTGATGAGGTCGCTATAGACGATGCCGCTCTTGAGGGTGGAGAACATCCCCTCGAAGCGCACCTTCCCGATGTCGAAGAGGTGGTCGGGGAGGTTGAAGAAGTCAGTGAGGAAGTAGCGGTCCAGCATCCCCTTGAAGGCGGGGTTATGGATGGTGAGGACGAAGCGGATCCCCTTGTAGGCGTCGTCGTTGTAGTAGTTCTCGCTCACGAGGGTCGGGACGATCGCCGACTGCCAGTCGTGGACGTGGACGACGTCGGGCTTCCATTCGAGGTGGCGGAGGGCCTCGCTCGCGGCCAGGGCGAAGAAGGCGAAGCGCTCCCCGTCGTCCATGTACCCGTACATCCGCTCGCGCCGGAAGTAGTAGTCGTTGGCGACGAGGTAGTAGAGGATCCCGTCCGCCACGGCCTTGTAGAGGGTGGTCCTCTGGTCGCGCCAGGACATGCGGACGTCGAACTCGGCGACCTTCTCCGCGTCGATCCCCTTGGCGAGGCTCGCCTGGTAGAAGGGGACGATGATCGCCACGTTCTGGCGGAGGCCCTTGAGGGCCTTGGAGAGGGAGTAGACGACGTCGGCGAGGCCCCCGCTCTTGGAGAAGGGAAGGGCTTCGCTAGAGATCATCGCGATGTTCATAGGATGGCTCCTTGCTGCAGGTAGATGAGGTTGTCGGGGTCGCCCTTGACCCCGTGGCGCGCGGTGACGACGGCGTACTTGTCGACGACGACGTCCTGGAGGGTGGCCCTATCCCCGACGGCGACGTTCGAGAGCACGATCGAGCGGCGGACCCGCGCCTTCTTCCCGATGCGGACGTTCCGGCAGATGATCGAGTCCTGGACCTCGCCTTCGATGAGGCAGCCGTTGGAGACGAAGGAGTTCCGCACGACGGAATCCTCGCCATAGAGGGCGGGGGGCGTGTCGTGGGTGAGGGTGTAGATGGGGCGGTCGGGAAGGAAGAGGGTGTCGGCGAGCCTCCTGTCGAGGAGCTCGAAGCTGTAGTCGACGTAGTGCTTGAGGGAATCGAAGCAGCGGGCGTAGCCCTCGTAGCGCCTGGCGTGGATCTTGAAGAGCCCGTTCTGGAGGGAGTAGGGGAGCATCTCCCTCATCCCCCAGGAGGCGTCCACCATCTGGTGACGGCGCGTGAGCTCGGCCATCGTCGTGCGGTTGATGACGATGATCTCGAGGGAGACGGGGGCCTTGGCCTTCGTCCCGTCGTTCCGATGGATGCTCTCGACGTAGCCGTCCTCGTCGAGCGAAAGGACGTCCTCGTCCAGGAAGGACTTGTCGGCGTCCTCGATCTCCTTGTAGACGAGGGTGCACTCCTCCCGCCGGGCGATATGCTCCTCGAGGATCGGCTGGAGGTCGATGTTGAGGAGGATGTGGGGCGAGCAGAAGACGACGTAGTTCGCCTCGCTGTCGTAGAGCACCCAGTCGTTCACCCGGAGGTTGGCGATGTCGCTGTTGTAGGCGGGGTTCAGGATCCCCCTCTCGTTGTAGAAGATATGGACGCGCCCGGTCTTCGTGTTGTTCACCCAGGAGAGCATGTTCCCCATGTGCTTGAGGAGCGAGCGCTGGTGGTCGCGGCAGAGGACCCCGACGACGGGGATGCCGGAGTTGCAGAAGTTGGAGAGCGCGAAGTCGATGAACGCGTAGCGGCCGAGGAAGCTGGTGGAGGCGAGCGTGCGGTGCGCGGTCAGCTCCCCCAGCTGCGGCGAGGTGTGGCAGTCGACGAGCCCGATGACGTCCTTCATCAGTCCTTCCTCCCCTTGCTGTTGCTCAGGAGGTCGATCTTCTCGCCTCCGACGTTGAAGTTCTCCCCTTCCTCCGTCCCGGAGCGGGGGGCGACGATGCAGTTCTCGACGTGGGAGCCCCGCCGGATCCAGGCGTCGTTCATGATGACGCAGTTCCGGCAGATGGCGCCTTCCTCGATGATGGCCCCGCCGCTGACGACGCAGTGGTCGATCATCCCCTCGACGATCGCCCCCTGGTTCACGAGGCTGTCGCGGACGGTGGCCTTATTCCCGATGTACTGGGGCACGCTGAAGGGGTCTTCGCTATAGATGCGGTTCGGCCCCTGGACGGTGTATAGGTTCGTGCTGTCCCCGCCCGACATCAGGAGGTCCATGTTCGCCTGGTGGAGGGAGGCGACGGTCCCCACATCCCGCCAGTAGCCGCTATAGCGGTGGACGGCCATCCTCCTTCCCTCGCGGAGCATCTTCGGGATGATGTTCTTCCCGAAGTCATGCTCGCTTTCCGGATCCTTCGCGTCCTGGATGAGCTCGGCGCGGAGCACCTTGTAGGTAAAGATGTAGATGCCCATCGAGGCGAGGTTCGAGGTTGGGCGGCGGGGCTTCTCGACGAACTCAACGATGTTCCCCTCCTCGTCCGGGACGAGGATCCCGAAGCGGGAGGCTTCCTCGATCGCGACCGGGTATGCGCTGATCGTGCAGTCCGCCTTCTTCTCAAGATGCGTCCTCAGCATCGCCTCGTAGCTGCAGGAGTAGATGTGGTCCCCGGAAAGGATGAGCACGTACTCGGGGTCGACCCGGTCCAGCCAGTCGATGTTCTGGTAGATGGCATCGGCCGTCCCAAGGTACCAGGCGCTTCCTTCCTCCGTCTGCTTCGGCGTGAGGACGCTCGTGAGGGAGCGCACGCCGTTCAGCCCCCATTTCTCGCCGTTCCCGACGTAGGTGTTGAGCTCGCTCGACTCGTACTGGGTGAGGACGCCGACGGAGGTGATCCCCGTGTTGGCGCAGTTGCTGAGCGGGAAGTCGATGATCCGGTACTTGCCGCCGTAGCTGACGGCGGGCTTGGCGACCTTGCGGGTCAGCGCCTGAAGGCGCGTCCCCTTGCCGCCGGCGAGGATCATCGCCGCAAGCCTTGTGGACATGCCCGTTTCTCCTTTCTCTGGCCTCTTCTGGAAGGATTATATCCCGTAAGCGCTTCCAAAGTGGAGAGAGCGCCCGCCTTTTCCGAAAGAAAGAGAAGTTTCGGGCGCACTCGATATAATGCGCATCGCTCAGGAGGCCTTATCAGCACCTTATGGCATCAAACCACGCTAGGACGAACGTGCTCATCCTCGGATGCGGAAGGCTCGGCGCGTCCATCGCCAACCGCTATAGCGAGAGCGGCATCAACGTCATCGCCGTCGACAAGGACGAGGAGGCCTTCGACCGCCTCGACCAGCTTTTCGCGGGCGACCGCCAGAGAGGGGAGGCCACGGACGTCGCCTTCCTCAGGAGGAGCTGCGCGATCGAGACGGCGAGCCGGCTCTTCATCGTGACCGGGGACGACAACGCCAACCTCTTCCTCGCCGAGCTCGCCTCGAAGACGTTCCGTATCCCCTGCATCTACGTCCGCTTCGACGACCCGGACCGCGCCCTCCTCGTGAAGGGGCTCCCGGGCGTGAAGGCGATCTCGCCCTTCCAGCTGACCCTGGAGAGGCTCGGGGAGCTCGAGAAGGAGGACGAGGAATGAAAATCGTCGTCGCCGAGGGCAGCAACCAGGCCGCCTACATCATCGACATGTTCCGGAGCGAGGGCCACGAGCTCGTGGTCATCAACTCCTCGCACGAGGTCGCAGAGAACCTCGCTATCGCCCACCAGGTGAACGTCTATTTCGGCAAGCCCTGGAGGCGCTTCGCCCTCGAGGAGGCGGGCGCGGAAGGGGCCGACGTCTTCATCGCCCTCTCCTCCTCCGACATGGACAACTACGCCTCCTGCCGGATGGCGAAGTCCCTCTTCGGGGTGAAGAAGACGATCTGCCTCGTCGACAACCCCGCCAACGTCGAGCTCTTCAAGGGGCTCGGGATCGACGCGGTCATCTGCTCGACCTACCTCTTGGCCAACTCCGTCAAGAGCGAGAGCAGCCTCCGCAAGATGATCAAGTCGCTCGCCATGGAGGACGAGAGCTTCCTGATGGTGGAGTCGACCGTCAGCGAGGAGGACCGCATCGCCGGGATGAGGATCATGGACATGGGCTTCCCGCCCTATGCCTCGATCGCCGCGATCGTGCGCCTCGACCGCATGATCGTCCCGAACGGCTCGGTCAACCTCCTGCCCGGGGACAAGCTTTACACGGTGACCGCGAGGGAGAACGAGGAGGCCCTCATGGGCTTCCTCAAGGAAGGCAA
This sequence comes from uncultured Bacillota bacterium, assembly GCA_949289845.1. Classification (GTDB taxonomy): domain Bacteria; phylum Bacillota_I; class Bacilli_A; order RFN20; family CAG-826; genus UBA4951. Next base: position 125,983 of record CASEPN010000001.1, on the reverse strand, counting down.
GGATGGAACAGGCGAGTCCCGTTAGCGGCTGGCGGCTGATCCTGGGCTACCTCGGGGTCTTCCTCGTCTTCGAGGGGATCGTGACGCTCCTGCCGCTTTCGATGCTCGTCTTCTACTGGGACGAGTGGCGGGCATTCCCGGCCTTCCTCATCCCGGGGCTATGCGCGATCGCCATCGGTCTCGCCCTCTACTTCCCCTTCGTCCACGGAAAGCCCCGCTCGCGCTTCAAGAAAAGGGAGGACGCGCTCCTCCTGACCCTCGTCTGGCTGACCGCGGTGACCGTCGGGGCCTTCCCCTTCTTCATCGGGGGCTTCCTCGGGCAGGCGCCCATGAGCTTCACGGAAAGCTTCTTCGAGTCGATGTCGGGCTACTCGGCTACGGGCTTCACCGTCTTCCCCAACGAAGGCTTCCTCGACGGGGCGAAGGCGCTCGACTACTGCGCGCACCTTTACTTGTTCCATAGGGCAACGACCCACTTCTTCGGCGGCATCGGGCTCGTCCTCATCATCACGAGCGCCATCAGCGACCGCTACAACCTCCAGCTCTACTTCGCCGAGGGGCATAACGACCGCCTCCTCCCGAACATGAGGAGGTCGGCCAAGCTCACCTTCGCCATCTACTTCGCCTACATCATCCTCGGCACCCTCGCCTTCTTCCTCGCCGGGATGGATCCCTTCGAAGGCTTCTGCCAGTCGATCGCGGGCCTGGCGACCGGAGGCTTCTCGACGAGGAGCACCGGCTTCTACTGGTACGCGGAGCAGGCGGCCCTGGGGACCTACCAGGGCTTCGGGGCGCTCCCCTGGGTGAGCCCGATCGCCTTCGAGGTCATCGCGATGGTCCTCATGGTGCTCGGCGCGACGAACTTCATCCTCCACACCTTCCTCTTCCGGAGGCGCTTCAAGGACTTCTTCAAGGACGTGGAGTTCCAGCTGACCGCGGTCCTCATCCTCGTCTTCACCATACTCATGACCTGCTCGATGACCTACCTCTACACGGACTCCTCCCTCGAGACGATGGTGGGCCTGGACTGGGGGACGAGCTTCCGCTACTCGATCTTCACCGTCATCAGCTCGCTGGCGACGACCGGCTTCAGCAACTGCGCGAACCTCATGCAGCTTGGCGAGGTCGCCTACTTCCTCATGATCATCCTCATGGTGATCGGAGGAGGGGTGGGTTCCACCGCCGGGGCGATCAAGCAGTACAGGGTCGCCATCCTCGCCAAGGAGCTCTACTGGTGGATCCGCGACGCCAGGAGGCCCTCCCGCCTCATCCATCCCCATTCCGTCTACCGGCTCGGGGAGACGAGGGAGATCGGGAAGAAGGAGGTGAGGGAGGCCGCCAACTTCTCGCTCCTCTACCTTTCCGTCCTCCTCGTCATCGCCCTCATGATGATGTTCCTTCCCGGGATAAGGGTGCAGGAAGGGCTCTACACGACCGCCTCCGCCCTCTCGGGCACCGGACTCACGATCGTCAATTTCTTCGCCTATGAGGAAAGCTACGGGGTGGTGAACTACGACCTCCTCCTCTGGTTCACCTCCGTGGCGATGCTCCTTGGAAGGCTCGAGATCCTTCCCGTCGGAAGCGCCCTCGTGAAGACTGTCGAGGCCCCCGTGGAGATGTGGAGGGAAAGGCGCGGAGTAATCCGCGGTTGAATCTCCTCCCGGGCTGGAGGTAGAATCGCACACGCGCCGTCAGAGACGGTGTCGATCAAGGGAGATAACTATGGCAAGGAAATGCTTCTACACGGGCAAGGGCCCCATGAGCGGCAACAACCGCTCGCACTCCGTCCGTGCCACGCGCCGCGTCTGGAACGTCAACCTCCAGAAGCACAAGGTCGTGATCGACGGGCAGGTGGTCGAGCTCAGGATGAGCGCCCGCGCGTTCCGTTCCCTCAAGAAGAGCGCGAAGGCCTAGGGCCAGGAAGAGAAAGGCGCCTCCAAGCGGGGCGCCTTTTCTCATGCGAGGATGCCCCTTCCTGGCTCAAAGGAAGGCGAGGAGGAGGATGAAGAGGAGCTCCGAGAGAAGGTGGAGGAAGGGAAGGATCCTCTCCACGATGGCGAGAAGAATCCTCTTCGGCCTCACGAAGGCGTGGCTCCCGTCCGGGGCGGCCTCCGCCTCGAGCTTGCTCCAGGAACGGAGCCGCGGATCGAGGAGAGGAAGAAGGGGAAGGAGGGCGAAGAGGAAGAGGAAGGATGCCCCGGCGATGGAGCCTTCGAAGGAAGAGGAGAAGTCCCTCCCCGCGAGGACGTAGAGGCCCTGGACGAGGGAGAGGAGCGAGCCGCTGATCGAAAGGGCGCCAAGCGAGGCGAAATGGAGACGGTTCTCCGAGGGATGATAGACGGAGATCCCTAGGTATCCGGAGGCATAAAGAGCCTCGAGGAAGACGAAAAGAAGCAGGAAGGAGCGGGTCCCTCCCTCGCTTGTCTCCCCGAGGAGGATCGAAGGGACCATGAGGAAGAGGAGGAGGGCAAGGGTCGAAAGAATTAGGAAGATCGCCCGGACCTTCCTTGGCTCCTCCCTCAGGGTCTCGGAAGGGAAATGGTTGAGGAGGGAGAGCCTCTCCTTCCCCTTCAGGAAAAGGGGCGGGACAAGCCCCAGGAGGGCGAGGAAGAAGGGCAGGAGCCCCCAGAGGGCGTTCATCTTCCAAGAAGCGAGGCCAGCCTTTCCCTGGGATCGCCGTTAAAGTAGTACGAGCCTGTGACGAGGATGTCCGCGCCTTCTTTGACGAGGCGCCTCCCGTTCTCCCCGTTCACGGACCCATCGAAGGAGATAAGGAAGCCTTTCTTCCCTTTTCGGAGGAAATCCCCGCGAATCGCGGAGATTTCAAGAAGATGTTCCTCTCCCCTGGGGTCGAAGGACTTCCCGCAGGCGCCGGGAACGACGCCCATCACAAGCACAAGCTCGACCTCATCGAGGAAAGGAAGGATCGAAGAGAGAGGAACGTGCGGGCTGATCGAGATCCCCGCGGCTTTGCCTAGGGAATGCGCGAGCGAGAAAAGCTCGTGGATCTCCCTTTCTTTTCCGGAATCCCCGTGGACGGTCACCGCGTCCGCCCCTTTCTCGAGGAACCACTTCCCGTCCTCGAGGGGGGAGCCGCTCATCACGTGGACGTCCTCGAAGAGACCGGTCTTCCCGTGAATAAGGGAGAAGTCCTCGTAGGAAAGGCCTTCCCCGTCCACGTAGGGCGGGCGCATGAAGTCGAAATGAAGCGCCTGGATCCCCTGCCCCTCCAAGGAAAGCGCGGCCTCGAGAAGGCCCTCCCCTTTCCTCGCCAGGAGAGAAGGGGCGACGAGAGGCGTCCTAAGTTCCTCGATCTTCATATCACTTGAAACCGAAGAGGCGCGAAAGGAAGCCTCTCCTTTCCTGGAAGTCGTTGCCGCTCCTTAGGGCCTCCTCGATCGCCTGGTGCATCTCCTCGGAGGTGCGGTAGCGGTCCTGGGGCCTCTTCCTCGTCGCCTTGAGGACGATGCGGTCCAGGGAGCGGGGCACGCTCGGGGCGAAGGCGCTGGGCTCCGGCATCCTTTTGTTTATGTGGGCGAGAGCGACCTCCTCCGTCCTCCCGGCGTCGAAAGGGACCCTTCCGGTCAGGAGCTCGAAGAAGACGATGCCCATCGAGTAGATGTCGCTCTGGACGATCGCCGTCCCCGAAAGGAGTGTCTCCGGCGCGGTGTAGAAGATGGTGCCAGGGACCCTGTCCCCCTCGGCCCGTTCCCCGAGCCTCGTCGCGATCCCGAAGTCGCTGATCTTGATGGAGCCGTCGGCGAGATAGAAGATGTTGTCCGGCTTGAGGTCGCGGTGGACGAGCCCGTGGGAATGGATGTAGCTCACCCCGCTCGTCAGCTGGAGCATGATCTCGCAGGACTCAAGCGCCGAAAGGGAGTGCCCCGCGGTCATGTTGAGCTTGTCGCGGACGGTCCTCCCGTCGACGTATTCGTTCGCCATGTAGGGGCGCCCGTCGATCTCGCCCGACCCATACACCTTCACGATGTAGGGGTTGTTGAGGCTTGCCGCGGCGATGCATTCCCTGCGGAAGCGCTCGAGGTTCTCCTTCTTCCCCATCATGTCGCTCCGCATGAGCTTGAGGGCGACGGGGAGGCGGAGGACGACGTCGTAGGCCTCGTATATGTCAGCCATGCCCCCATGGGCGATCCGGCCCATGATGCGGTAGCGCCCGTCGACCTTGCTTCCGATCTCAATCATGGGGGAAGGCCTCCCAGTAGCTGATGGCGACGTTGTCCGAGCCGCCGTTCATGTTCGCCTGGAGGATGAGGGACATCGCCTTCTGCTCGGGGCGCTGGTCGGTGAGGAGCACCTGGGCGATGTCCTCCTCCCTCACCTGGGTGTAGAGCCCGTCCGAGCAAAGGAGGATCGGCTCGCCCCGGTATTTCCTACGGGAAAGGGTGAAGGAGACGCTCGGGTACACCCCGAGGGCGTTCAGGATGATATGGCGCTTCGGATGGGTCTGGGCCTCCTTCTCGCTGATCTTCCCGGCGCGGACAAGCGCCTGGACGTAGCTCTCGTCCTCGGTGAGGGGGACGAGCCTCCCGTCCTGGAGGAGGTAGGCCCTGCTATCGCCGATCGAGGCGACCCAGAGGCGCGAGCCGCTGATGAGGGCGCAAACCAGGGTCGTCGACATGTTCCCGCAGTTATCCTCATTCCCGCGCGCGGTCTCGAAGATAAGGGAGTTCGCCTCCTTGATCGCCCGGCGGAAGAAGAGGCGGTCGAGGAAAGGAAGGCAGTGCCTTCTCTTCGCCCGGAAGCTCTCAAGGAGGGAGTCGACCGCCATCTTGGAGGCGAGCTCGCCCCTCTTGAAACCCCCGACCCCGTCGGCGACGATGAGGAAGACCTCGTCGTCCGCGTTCACCGAGGCCGAGGCCTGGTCCTCGTTCCCCCTCCTGACCCGGCCCCTGTCGGTCCTGGCCGCGTAAACCCCGCGGTACACCTTTCCCATCTCAGGAGCGCCTCCTCTCGTACTTGGCGCGGAGCTGCCCGCAGGCCCCGTCGATATCCGTGCCGAACTCCTTGCGGATCGTGCACTTCACCCCGTGGGCGTTCAGGTAGTCGCGGAACTTCTCCACGTTCTTCCGCGGGGAGCGTTCGAAGGGCTTCTCCTCCACCGGGTTCAGGGGTATGAGGTTCACGTAGCCAAGCGTCCCGCGGATCTTCTCCGCGAGCTCGTGGGCGCAGTCGAGGGAGTCGTTCAGGCCTTTGATCATGATGTACTCGAAGGTGACCCTTCTCCCCGACTCCTCCACGTACTCCCTGACGGCCTCCAATAGCTGGTCCATCGGGTATTTTCTGGCGATCGGCATGATTTTTGCGCGGATTTCGTCGTTCGGCGCATGAAGGGAAATCGCTAGGTTCAGCTGGAGCCCTTCCTTCCCGTACCTCTTGATCCCCTCGACGAGGCCGCAGGTGCTCACGGTGAGGTGCCTCGCCCCGATGGCAAGCCCCTTCTGCTCGTTGGCGATCCGGAGGAAGCGCATCACTTCGTCATAGTTATCGAAAGGCTCCCCGGTCCCCATCACGACGACGTGGCTCACCCTCTCCCCCTCTTCCTTGAGGAGAGAGTCCATGACGAGGAGCTGGCCCACCATCTCCGCGGAAGTGAGGCCTCTTTCCTTCCTAAGAAGGCCGGAGGCGCAGAAGGCGCAGCCCATCGAGCAGCCGACTTCGCTGGATACGCAGAGGGCGTTCCCGTAGTCGTAGCGCATCAATACGGACTCGACCTTCGCCCCGTCCACCATCTCGAGGAGAAGCTTGATTGTCCCGTCCTTGGCGCGCTCCTCATGGAAGATGCGCGGAAGGAAGAGGGAGTAGGAGGAAAGAAGGCGCTCGCGGAGCGCCTTCGAAAGATTGCTCATCGCCTCGAAGGAGTCGACGCGCTTGAGGTAAAGCCAATCGAACACCTGCTCCGCGCGATAGGGCTTCTCGCCCATGGCCTCGAAGGCCTCGCGGAGCTCGGGAAGCGTCAATCCTAGGATGTTGGGGAGAGCCCCCTCCATCCCTTATTCCCCGGCCTCCTCGGCCTTCTTCTCCTCGGCGGGAACCTCCTCCGCGAGGGCCTCGGGGGCGGGAGCGGTCTCCTCGGCGGGAGCAGGCTCCTCAGCCTTGGCCTCTTCGACGACGGGAGCTTCTCCAGCAGGGGTCTCAGGGGCGGCTTCCTCGGCCTTGGGGGCGGGGCTCTCCTTCGCGGCCCTCTCGGCGCGGCGGCGCTCTTCCTCGAGCGCCTCGGCGGCCTTCTGGGCCTCCTCCTGCTCGATCAGCCACTGGGGCTTCTCGCCCTTGACGAGGATCGCGTAGTAGAGGGCGGTCCTGTAGCTCTCCTGCGGGAGGAGCTGCTCCTCCTTGAGGCAGTAGTACTCGCTGTGCTTCTCAAGGAAGGAGCGGATCTGGTCCTGGGCCTCGAGGGCGTCGATCGTGTAGACCATGTAGACGAGCTTTCCCTCGTCGGCGACGTACTCGCTCAGGGACTCGAGCATCTTCGCCTGGCTCTCGACGAGGCCCTTGACGTCCTCTTCCTTCAGGCGGAGGAGGTAGTCCGGGGCGCTCGGGATGTTGTCGAAGCCGGTCGAGCGCGGGAGGACGAAGACCGCCTCCTGCTTGCGCGAGACGTAGGCCTCGAGGGCGTCCGGGGCGGCCTCGAAGAGATTGACGTTCTTGAGCTGGTCGCGGCGGATCATGCGCCTGACCTCGAGATGGTCGCTGAGGAGGCGGACGCCGAGGTTCAGCCCGACGGTGTCCATGTAGGTCTCGATGAGCTCGCGGAGGGCGCTCGAGTCCTCGATGTCGGCGTACATGAGGATCTGGCCGGGGTCCTCCACGCCCACCTGGTCAAGGACGTGCTTGGTGCCCATCTTCTCGAGGAAGACGTTGTTGTTGGTCCATTCCTGGCGGTGGCGGAGCGGCGACTTCCCGACGTAGGAGAGGATTCCCGGGACCTGGGTCTCCTCGTAGGCGGGCTCGCCGTCCCTCGGGTTCAGGAGCACCTCGGGGTCGAGGTGGGACTTCCTCACGCGGAGGGTCGGGCGGGCCTGGCGGGTCAGCTCGCGGATTGCGTTATAGGCCTTCGCGGAGCGGAGGGTCGAGCGGATCCGGTGGTACACCCACTGGGGGCAGTTGAAGTTGAGGGTGATGTAGCGGGTCTCGAAGCGCTGGATGTTCGGGGGCAGGAGCTCCTCCCTCTTCTTCTCCATGAAGGAGCGGATGAGGATGGCCTTCTCCTCGCCGAGGGTCTCGGAGAGGTGGGCGAGGACCTCCTGGTCGTCGAGACGCTTCGAGTAGTAGTGGTTGGCCATGGCGAGGCTCGCCAGGCGCTTGTCCTCCTCGCTCAGCGAGTCGTAGTACTTGAGGGCGTAGTCGAAGAGCATCTTGTGGCGGAGGGCGGTGCCCACGAGATTGCTGACGATCCCGCGGTGGGCCTGGTCCTCCCCGTGCTCGCGGAAGTAGCCTCCCACGGCGTCATGGAAGGGAATCCCCTCCGATTCGATCTCCCCCAGGAGGAGAGCGGCGATCTCCAGTTGCTTCATGTGTCACTCCTTGTCGTCATCGTGCGCGGCCTTTTCCCCAAGGCGCCGCTCCAGCTCTTCGAGCTCCTCCCTCCGTTCGGCGAAGGCGTCCCCGAGCCAGGGCTCCGGCTCCTCCCCCGACTCCTCCTCGGCCTCGCGGATTTCGTCGCGGCCGATGTAACGGGGGTAGTCCTCGGAGAGGTGGCGGTGCAGATGCTCCTCGTCGAAGTAGCGGAAGAGGACCTCGATGTTGATCGCGAATCCCTGGATCGTCCTGAGAAGGTAGGAACTGACCTCCTCCTCCACGGCCATCAGGCGCCGGGGCGCCTCGACGGTGACGCGGACGTTCCAGCTGGTCTGCTCGACGCCGTCGTGAACAATGGTGCCGTTGGGCGCGAAGAAGCTCACCTCCTCCTCGTCCGTCTCGAAAAGAGAGGCGAGGTTTCGGAGATGCTCCCTGCTGTAGCGGCCCGTCACGAACGGATCGAGCCCGGCGAACGTGATCAGAATCATCGGTGACCTCTTCTGGGCGGGGCTACTATATCACGCATCGCGCGCAAGGGGCCGGGAAAGCGCTACGAGTCGAGGGGGTCGACGTCCACGTCGTAGTCGACGCCGAGGGGAAGGAAGGAGTCGGCGATCTCCTTGACCGCCTTCTTCACGGGCTCCGGCTCGAAGAAGGAAAGGAGGAGGCCCTTCCTCTCGCGCCCGTGGTCCTGGTAGTAAGGGTCGATGGGGCCAAGCGCCCGGAAGCGGGGGAAGCCGAGCTTCTGGAGCCGTTCCTTGGTGCGGATGGCCGCCTCCAGGGCCTTTCCCTCCTTGTCGGAAAGGTAGGTGAGGAGAAGGAGATAGCGGTAGGGGGGCTCCCCGGCCTCCTTCCTCCGTCGCATCTCCGCTTCGTAGAATCCCTCGTAGTCCTGGAGGGCGCCGAAGCGGATCGCCGAGGAAGAGGGGTTGAACGTCTGGACGTAGGCGGAGCCCGGGGCGAGGGCGCGCCCCGCCCTCCCGATGGTCTGGCAGACGAGGTTGAAGACGCGCTCGGCGCTCCGATAGCCCGGGACCTGGAGCCCGATGTCAGCGTCCACGAGGGCGCTCAGGGCCACCTCAGGGAAATCGTGCCCCTTCGCGATCATCTGGGTGCCCACGAGGATGTCCAGGCGATGCTCGCGGAAATCCTGGAGCACCTTCTCCATCCGTTCGCGAGAGACCGTCACGTCGCTATCAAGCCGACCGGTCCTGGCGTCCGGGAAGAGGCGGAGGCACTCCTCCTCGAGCCTTTCCGTCCCGTAGCCGACCCTCCGGAAGCCCTTCCTCCCGCACTGGGGGCAGCGCTCGGGATATAGCTCCACGTGCCCGCAGTGGTGGCACTTCAGGAGATTGTCCTCGCGGTGGTAGGCAAGGGAGCTCCCGCACTGGGGGCAGGAGAAGAAATATCCGCAGGAGGGGCATTCCACCCCGACCCAGTAGCCGCGCCGGTTGAGGAGGAGGAGGGCCTGCTTGCCTTCGGAAAGAACCTTCCCCATCGCCTCCTCGAGGGGCGGGGATATCTTCCTTCTCCCCTCCTTCCCTGTCGCAAAGCCAGGCGTCCTCATGTCGATGATGCGGGCCTTGGGGAGAGGGAGCCCCCCGACACGCTCGGAAAGGATCGTGAGGCCGTAGACGCCCCGGAGCGCCCGCGTCTTCGTCTCGAGGCTCGGAGTCGCGGTGCCAAGAACCACCTTGGCCCCTTCCATTTCCCCCCTCCAGATGGCGACCTCGCGGGCGTGGTAGTGAGGGGATCCTTCCTGCTTGTAGCTTTCCACGTGCTCCTCGTCGAGGACGATGAGGCCGATGGAGGGAAGGGGGGCGAAGACGGCGCTCCTTGCGCCGATGACGATCGTGGCCTCGCCCCGCTTGATCCTGCGGTAAGCATCGTAGCGCTCCCCGGCGGAAAGCCCGCTATGGAGGACGGCGACCTTGTCCCCGAAGCGGCGCTCGAAATACTCCACCATCCGCGGGGTGAGGTTGATCTCCGGGACGAGCATGAGGACGTTCCGGCCCTGTTCCAGGTAATGCTCCGAAAGATGGAGGTAGATCTCCGTCTTCCCCGAGCCCGTGACGCCCTGGAGGAGATGGACGTTCTTCCCGGAGGAAAGGATTTCCTCGTAGGCCTTCCTCTGGGCGGGGAGGAGCTCCTTCCTTTCCTCCCTTTCCCCGAGGAAGGGCTTCCTCCTGAGCACCTCCACGGAGACGAGACGGGCCCTCCCTTTCCGGAGGAGGGCGTCCAGGACGCTCGGGGAGCAGGATCTTTTGGGCACGCTCCCGTGGGAGAGGAGGCGGAGGAGCTCGATCTGCTTCGGGGTCAGCCCTTCCTCCGAAGAGTCGAGGAGCTCGAGCCTTTTCTCGTAGCGGATCCCGACCTTGCTCCCGCTCCTGGGGGAAAGGGAAGGCGGGAGCATCGCCTGGAGGACGGAGACGAGGGGCGCCATGTAGTAGTCGCTGACGCGGCGGGCGAGGGCGATGAGGGCGTCCCCGAGGATCGGCTCCTCGTCAAGGAAGTCCTCGTCCTTGACCGGGCGGACCTTGAAGCCCAGCCGGCCCGAGACCTCCTCGAGGGATTCCTCCGTCTCCTCGATCGCGGAAAGGAAGCCCACCAGGGGCTTGTTCCCGAAAAGCACCCGGAGCCTCACGTAGGGCTTGAGATCCCCTTCCCCGAGATAGCAGTAGCTGAAAGGACGATCGAGGGCGCGGGCGCCCCGCTCGACGAGGACGGAAAGGACCTTCATGGACCTATCCTCAGGAGCCCATCTCCTGGCGGATGATCTGGGCGATGCGGGAGACGCAGCCGCCGACGTTGTCGTTGATCACGCGGTAGGAATAGTTCTCGGCGAGGCGGAGCTCCGCCTTCGCCTGCTTGAGGCGTTCCTGGATGACGGCCTCGCTTTCCGTGGAGCGGCCGCGGATCCTCCGCTCGAGCTCCTTATAGGAGGGCGGGAGGATGAAGATGCTGAGGGGCGGGTCGTCCTTCATCTTCCGCATCACCTGCATCGCCCCGTTGACCTCGATCTCGAGGAGGACGTTCTTCCCCTCCGAGCGAAGGCGCTCGACGTAGTCCTTGGGTGTCCCGTAGCTATGCTTCACGAAGCGGGTGTACTCAAGCAGGTTCCCCGCGCCCACCTGGCGCTCGAACTCCTCCTCGCTCACGAAGAAATAGTCGATCCCGTCCTTCTCCCCTTCCCTGGGGGCACGGGTGGTCAGGGAGACGCTATAGCAAAGGCCAAGGTCCGGCTCCTTCATGATTTCCTGCCGGATGGTTCCCTTGCCGACCCCGGATGGCCCGGAAAGGATGATGAGAAGGCCTTTCTTTCCCATTGAATTGCTGGATTATAGGAAATCGAGGGCTTTCCATCAACGCGGGAAGCGCCCCCGCGGGAGATGGTCTATCATCTCTCCCATGGCGTTGAAGGCAGCGGAAATCCGTCAACTTGGGGAAGCCCTCGGAAAGGAACTTGCCGGGCGGAGAATCCTCAAGGCGTCCCTTTACGGGGAGAGGGCCCTCTTCCTCGACCTCCAGGGGAAGGGGGAAGGAAGGCTCGCTCTCGTCCTCGACAACCAGGAGCCGAGGGCCTATCTCGCGGACTCCCTCCCGCGCTTCAAGCCGATCGAGGGACACTTCGCCGAAATTATGAGGAAGGAGCTCACGAACGCGCGAATCCTTTCCGTCTCCTCTTTGAACGAGGACCGGATCCTCGTCTTCTCACTAAGGGTCACCAACGCGGTCTTCAAGGAGGAAAGGAGGACCCTCGTATTCGAGATGATCCCCCGCCAGGCGAATGTGATCCTGCTCGGGGAGGACGAGAGAATCCTCGTGAGCCACCGTCCCGGAACCCTCCAGGACGAAAGGCCCCTCATCAGAGGGATGCGCTACGTTACTCCTAAAAAACCGGAAATTAGCACCAAGATTGACCTTGATTTCGACGTCAATTCCTATTTCCAGCACTGCCTCGCCCTTGAGGAAGAGCTCCGCCGGAAACGAAAGAAGGACATGTTCGGGTCCCTCATCAAGGGGGTGGAACGGAAGATCCGCCAGCTGGAAAAGAAGGAAGAGCGTCTCCAGGAGGATCGGGAGAAGGCGCTTGAGCATTCCCAGGACGGAAGGCTCGGCGAGCTCATCTACACCTACTGGGACGAGATTCCCGCGGGCGCGACCTCCTTCGAGGCGGAAGGAGTGACCATCCCCCTGGACCCAAGGAAGACTCTCTCCCAGAACGCGGAAGCCTTCTACAAGAGGGCGAAGAAGGCGAAGGAGACCGCCCGCTATAGCGAGAAGTTCCTCGCAGAGGCCCTGAGGGAGAAGGAAGAACTTTCCCTGACCCTCGCCCAGCTGGAGGCAAGCGACGAGGCCGGGCTCGAGGCGATGGCCAAGGACCTCGGTATCCTCGGCGTGGCAAGGCCTGGCAAGAAAGAAAGGCCGGCGCTTGGGAGCGCGACGCTTCCATATCTTGTCTCTCACAACGGCGTCTCCTATCTCTTCGGGAAGAACGCGAGGCAGAACGACTGCCTCACCTTCCTCTACTGCACCGCGAAGAACCATCTCTGGTTCCACGTCATGGGGGATTCCGGATCCCACCTGATCCTCAAGAAGGACGGGGCGAGCGAAGAGGAGAAGCTTTTTGCCGCGGAGCTCGTCCTCCTCGCCTCGAAGAAAGAGGAAGGAGACGTCATGTGCGCCCTTCGGAAGGCTGTGACGAAAGGCTCAGCGCCCGGGGAGGCGAAGGTGCGCGAATTCGAGACCATCCACGTAAGGAAGGTCAGCGAGGAAGCAAGGAGGGCCTTCGAGGGGGCGATCCGATGGATACCAAATCGCTCCTGAAGAACGCCGCCCCAATCGAGGGCGGGCTCTCGAACAGGACGTTCCGTCTGCCTGAAGGCAGGATTCTGCGCCTTAAGGAAGAAAGCGATCCGCTTTTCTATAGCCCTCATGAGGAGGCCTTGTCCCTCAGGGAAGCCGAGGCAGCGGGCATTTCCCCCACGGTCATCGAATTCGAGGAAAAGGGGAATCTTCTGATGGAGGAAGCGAAGGCGACGCGCGCGTTCTGCCTAGAAAATGATAAAGGACGAATTCCGGAAATCGCATCTTTGATAAAGGAACTGCATTGCTTAACGCCCCAAAAAGGGGAGTTCGATGCAAAACGGCGCCTAATTTCCTACGGAGATGGAAAGCCGAGCGAATCCAACCTCGTTCTTCTGGAAGGGTATGAAAAGGCAACCGCTTCCCTTCCTCTTGTCTTCTCCCATAACGACTTCGTCCCCGGCAACCTCCTCGTAGGGGAATCGAGGATCTGGCTCATCGACTTCGAGTTCGCCGGGGCAAACCACCCATATTTCGACATCGCATCCTTCCTGAGCGAGGGCGAGCCCGCGCTCCGTTTGCTCAAGGACGAATTTCTCGGGCTGGTTCTTGAGAAAGTCCCTTCCCAGGAGGAAAAAGATCTTCTGACCCTCACGACCGCCTTCGAGGACCTCCTTTGGTCCACATGGGCGAGATGGCGCTACCGCACGACCCGCAAGGAGGCGTTCCTTTCTATAGCGGAAGAGAAGGAGCGCTTCCTGCGCTCGGAAGAGAACGATTGGCGCCTCGCCCTCCGGAGGTTAGGTTAAACTTCCCGTATGAAGAAGGCGTTGCTCTCGTTATCTCTCCTCGTTCCGTTCCTCACGAGCCTTTCTTCCTGCTCCTTGGACTGGAAGCCCTACGTCTACTCAAGGCCCGCGCTTGCCTACGCGGAAGCTACCTACGAGGACGTTTGCATCGAAAGAAACGCTGACGAACTCATCGATATGTCCCGGGATGGCAAGCCATTCCTCTTCATCGTGACGAGCGAGACATGCTCCAGCTGCGCCCGGTTCGAGAAGGACTTCTCCGAAACCATCATCGAGACCGGGGCGGAGTGCTACATGATCATGCGCCATGAGGACGGGGGCGACACTTTCAGCGACGACATCGAGACCCTCCAACGCTACTATGCCGTGAATTCGCAACAGATGGGCCCGACCCCGGTCGTCTACCTTTCCTCCGGGGAGAATCTCACGACGCTTGCCTACGGGGCGATCGACAAAGCCGAACTCAGGCGCGCTATCGACAGGAACGTCTCAATCAGCGGGAACGGGAAGCTCCTTGCCACGGACGCTGACGTCCTTCTCAAGCGGTACGACTTCAACCCTGACTATGGGGAGGCGGCCCTCTATATGGGCGACGTCCAGGGCGACGACTTCATGTTCCTCCGCGAGAAGCTCCGGGGCTCTCCCGGCCAGATGCCGCTTTATCTTGTTCCTTCAGGGAATGAGGCCGTCCTTAGCCTTTACGGACTGGAGGATTCCGGCGTCGAGAAGCTTCTCTACACCGGGGACGGGCGGCTATACACGGACAAAGAAAATGGGGAGAACTTCATCGAAGGACTTCTGAACCGGTATCTGATGGACGGGGAGTTCCCCGATCTCGCCGGCGGGAGAGAGGACTAACTCCTCGCCCTTTCGCGGACGAAGCGGTCGAAGGCGATTCCTTCCTCGTAGGTCCTGAACTTCGCGTAGTAGTACTCGTCCCCCATGGCGAGGGCGAGGTGCTCCGGGTAGCGCCCCATCATCGTGATGCTCTGGTGGTAGCGTGCCATGATGTCGCTCTGGGAATGGGCGTAGCGGATGACGTCCTTCCTCGAGCAGGCGAAGGCGTAGTAGTTCTCCTTCCCCATGTCCTGGCGGTTCTCGTCATAGGCGACGAGGTCCGCGTATATCTCGTAGCAGGATACGCTGTGAGCGAAGTCGATGAGGTCGGGGGTATATCCGCCCGGCGTCCTCATGTTGCACTCAAGCCCCACGAACTCCCCCGCCTTGGCCAGCCCCGGGCGGTCCTTCGAAAGGAGGAAGAACTCGATGTGGAAGGGCCTCGTCCTGATTCCGAAGGACTTGACGACGTTTCTTCCCACGCGGGAGAACTCTTCCTTGTCGAGGTCGTGGAAGGGGAGCGAGAAAGGGTTCGTGTAGTACATGTCGTCCGTGTTCTCGTTCACGACGTCGGCCACCGGGACCGGGAAATGGTCGCTCGTCTCGAAGGCGACATCGCCCTTCGAGTCGCAGAAACCGTCGTAGCTGACGATCGTCCCCTCGATGAACTCCTCCATGATGTAGGTTTCGGGAAGGGGGCCTTTCAGGAAGGAGGAGACCGCCTCCTCGTCCTTGAGGGAGAAGGAGTCGGAGGCGCCGACGCCGACGTTGGGCTTCACGAAGACTGGGAAGCCGACCTCGCGGGCGAAGTCCAAGGCCTTCCCGATGTCCTCGGGGCCGTTCACAAGGAGATAGCGCATCGTCTTCGCGCCCCCTCTCCGGAAGCACTCCTTCATCTCGCTCTTGGCCTTGATGCGGTCCATGTCCTTCGGCCAGAAGCCGGTGGTCACCCCCATGTCCTTCCGAAGCCTCGCGTCGAGCGTGAGCCACCACTCGTTGTTGCTCTCGATGTAGTCGATCTTCCCGTACTTCCTCTCGAAGTAGCGGCACCCTTCGAGAACCTTCCCATAGTCGGAAAGGTCCGGCACGAAGTAGTACTCCCTCGCGGCGTTCCTAAGCCGCGGATGAAGGTCCCAATGGGGCGAGTCCCCGATGGCGAGCACGTTGATCCCGTGCCCCTTGAGCGATTCGACCCACTTGAAGTTCCGGATCGGGAAGTTCGGCGATACGAAAATGAAGTTCATGGTCCCTTTCCTCCGGGGCGGATTATACAAGGGCTCCCGCCCTTCATCAGGAAAGAGGGCGGAAGGACGGGGAGTCGAGGGTGAGCCCATCAGGATCCACGAGGAGCATCCCTCCCGAAGAGAGATAGGAGACCTCATGGTCCCCCATGGCAAGGGTCACCTTCCCCCCTTTCCTAAGGGAGCCGAGGTAGGTGTCGTGGTTCGGATAGATCCCGATCGGCCCGGAGGCTGTCTCCACGAGCGCGTATAAGGCCTCCCCCTCGAAAAGGATCCCTTCTGGAGTGAGGAGGCGGACGGGGAGGCGGTCCCTCATCCCTCGATCTCCTTCGCCTTCCTCTCGACGTCCTCGATGGGCCCGCAGTAGAGGAACGCGCTTTCGGGGTAGGAGTCGTACTTCCCGGAAAGAAGCGCCTCGAAGGAGCGGACCGTCTCCTCGCGGGGGACGTAGACCCCCTTCATCCCGTTGAAGGATTCCGCGACATGGAAGGGCTGGGAGAGGAAGTTCCGGATCCTCCTGGCTCTGGCGACCGTCTTCCTGTCCTCCTCGCTCAGCTCGTCGAGGCCCAGGATCGCGATGATGTCCTGGAGCTCGTGGAAGCGCTCGAGGATGCGCTGGACCTCGCGGGCAACCTGGTAGTGGCGCTCCCCCACGACCTTGGGGTCGAGGATGGAGGAGGTGCTCTCGAGGGGGTCCACCGCAGGGTAGATGCCAAGCGCGGCGGTGTTCCTGTCCAGGAGGGTTCGCGAGTCAAGGTGCGAGAAGGTCGTCGCGGGAGCGGGGTCGGTGAAATCGTCCGCGGGGACGTAGATCGCCTGGACGGAGGTGATGGACCCGTCCTTCGTGGAGGTGATCCTTTCCTGAAGCTGCCCCATCTCCGTGGCGAGGGTCGGCTGGTAGCCCACAGCGGAAGGCATGCGCCCCAGGAGGGCGCTCACCTCGCTCCCTGCCTGAGTGAAGCGGTAGATGTTGTCGATGAAGAGGAGGACGTCCTTCTTCTCCACGTCGCGGAAGTGCTCCGCCATCGTGAGCGCGGAAAGGGCCGCCCTCATCCTCGCGCCGGGCGGCTCGTTCATCTGTCCGAAGACGAGCGCGGTGCTCTTGAGGACGCCGCTATTCCTCATCTCGCCATAAAGGTCGTTCCCTTCGCGGGAACGCTCCCCGACTCCGGCGAAGACCGAGATTCCCTTGTGCTCGCTGGCGATGTTGGAGATGAGCTCCTGGATGAGGACCGTCTTCCCGACGCCCGCGCCTCCGAAGAGCCCGACCTTCCCGCCCTTGCGGTAGGGGCAGAGGAGGTCGATGACCTTGATGCCGGTCTCGAGGATCTCCTTCCCCACGACCTGATCCTGGAAGGAAGGGGCCTTTCGATGGATGGGAGCGCGCTCCCCTTCCACGGGACCGAGCCCGTCGATCGGGTCGCCGAGCACGTTGAACATGCGCCCGAGCGTCTCCTTCCCGACGGGAACGGAGATGGGCCCTCCAGTGTCGATTACAGGGAGACCTCTCTTGAGCCCGTCGGTCGCCCCGAGCGCGACCGTCCTCACGACATCGTCGCCGACGTGCTGCATCGTTTCGAGTGCGAGGGTCCCTCCTTCGGGAAGCTCGACGAGGAGCTCCGTCAGGATCGGCGGCAGGCGCTTGAAGGGGAAGCGCACGTCCACGACAGGGCCGACGGCCCTGACGAGCGTCCCTTTGCTGTATTCCTTCTCGCTCATGTTTCTACCTCCTTACTCCATCGAACCCGAGACGACCTCGGTGATTTCCTGGGTGATCGCGTTCTGCCTTTCCTTGTTGTAAGTAAGGGTGAGCCCGTCGAGGAGCTCGTCGACGTTGTCGTTGGCCTCCTCCATCGCCCTCCTCCTCGAAATGTTTTCGGCCAAAGAGGAGAGCCGGGCGAGGTAATGGACCATTGAGGCGAGGTAGGCAGGAAGGAGCGCATCCAATAGCGCCTTCGGGTCCTCGTCCATCAGGGGCGGGCGTTCCTTCGCCCAGGAAAGCCCTTCATCCCCGAGGTCGGAAAGAGGAAGAAGCCTCGCCGTCTTGAAGTTGAATATCAGAGAATTGACAGGGTTTCCATATAGGAAATCGATACTCGAGTACTTCCCTTCCTCGAACCAGGAAAGGAGGGACTCGGCGATGATGGCGGCCCCTTCCCCGTCCATGGGGTCCGCCTCGAGGGGCGTCTCGAGATGGCTTAGCCCCTCCTCCTTGATCCTCGGCGGGAGCCTCGTTCCGAAGGCAATGACCGTCGCCCCCGCCCCTTCCTTGCGGAGAGCCTCCATCGCCTTGGAGGGGTAGCCTCCCGAAAGCCCGAGGGATGGGCCGGCGACAAGAAGGAGCCTCCCGCCTTCCCGCTCCGTCTCCTCTTCCTCGCCGACCTTTTCCTTAAGGAGGACAAGGGCCTTCCGGTAGAGTTCGACCGCCTCTTCCTCGCCCCTAAGCTCGCGCTCAAGACGACGGGACCTCGCCCCGGCGATGAGCTCCATCGCCTTGGTGAGCTTGCCCGTACTCCGGATCGAGCGGATGCGGGCGCGAATCCTCGGGAGGGAGGAGGCCATTTCCTATCGATCCTCCTCCCGGGCGAGAAGGGCGAGGATTTCCTTCCTCATCTCCTCTTCCATCCCCTTGTCGTAGTCGCCTTCCTTCAGGAGCTTCTCCATCAACGGGGCGTGCTTCCTTCGGAACTCCCCGAGCATCTCCCCGAGGAAAGAACGAACCCTTTCCCTCGGAAGGGAGTCGAGATGGCCCTCCTGGAGGGCGAAGAGGGTGAGCACCTCCTCGGGCTCTGAGAGAGGCTCCCCGTTCACCTGGCGGAGCGCCTCCATCGCACGGTCCCCGTGGAGGAGGATCTTCTTCGTGGTTTCGTCGAGGTCGCTTCCGAACTGGGCGAAGCTCAGATTCTCCCGGTAGGTCGCGATCGTCATCTTTAGACTCCGCGAAACCTTCTTCATCGCCGGATGCTGGGCGCTGGAGCCAACGCGCGAGACGGAAAGCCCCGCGTCGATCGCCGGGCGCTGCCCGGAGGCGAAGCCCGAGGAATCAAGGAAAATCTGGCCGTCCGTGATCGAGATGATGTTCGTCGGGATGTAGGCGCTGATATCCCCCGCCTGGGTCTCGACGATGGGAAGCGCGGTGATCGAGCCGCCTCCATGGGCCTCGTCGAGGCGGCACGCCCTCTCGAGGAGGCGGGAGTGGAGATAGAAGATGTCCCCGGGGTAGGCCTCCCTTCCCGGTGCCCTCCTGAGGAGAAGGGAGAGCGCGCGGTAGCTCACCGCGTGCTTCGAGAGGTCGTCGAAGACGATGAGGACGTCCTCCCCCCTCTCAAGCCACTCCTCGGCCATCGCCATCCCGGCGAAGGGGGCGATGTAGAGAATGGGCGCGCTCTTGGAAGCCGGAGCGTCCACGACGAGGGTGTAGTCCATCGCCCCTTCCTTGCGGAGAAGGTCGACGAGGTCGGCGACGCTGCTGTCCTTCTGCCCGATCGCCACGTAGATGCACTTCACGCCCTGGCCCTTCTGAGAGAGGATCGCGTCAATCGCGATCGCGGTCTTCCCGGTCTGGCGGTCGCCAATGATGAGCTCGCGCTGGCCCCGTCCGATCGGGATCATGGAGTCGATGGACTTGATGCCGGTATGAAGCGGCGTGTCCACGGACTTCCTGGTCATGACGCCCGGGGCGATTCGCTCGACGGGGCGGGTCTTCCCCGTCTCGATCCTCGCTCCTCCGTCCAAGGGCTCTCCAAGAGGAGTGACGACCCTCCCAAGGAGGGCGTCCCCGACGGGGACCTCAATGATGCGCCTCGTCCTTCTGGCGGCGTCCCCTTCCTTCACCCCGTCCTCTTCGGTAAGGAGGGCGATGCCGAGCTCTTCCTCGTCTAGGTTCATGACGAGCCCCTCGGCCCCGCTGGAGAAGAGGATAAGCTCCCCGAGCCTGGCCTCGGAAAGGCCGTAGACGCGGGCGATCCCGTCCCCGACGGAGATGACCGTCCCTTCTTCGCTGGATTCGACCTTTCCTTCGTATTCCTCGATCTCGCGCCGGAGGATCTCGGCAAGGTTCTCTTTCTTCGCCATACCTATGCTCCCTTCATCAAAGCCTCGCGGAGAGAGCGCGCCCTCCCCTTGATGGATCCGTCATAGTGCCTGTCCCCCAGGGTGACCGTCACCCCGCCGATGAGGCTTTCGTCAAGCCGGTTCCCCAGGCGAACCCTCGTCCCTTTTTCGTTTCCCAAGGCCTTCTCCAGACGGTGGATCTCTTCTTCGGACAAAGGGCGGACGCTATGGACGATGCCTCGCTCCGTCCCGTTTTTCTTGTCGAGGAGCTGGAGATATCCCTCGCAAACCCCAGGTAAAAGAGAAATTTTCCGTTTCTTGCACAATAGAAGAAGCAACGAAAGGAGGTGCTGGTCCTTGACCTCATGAAACACCTTCTTAGCAAGGGCGGCGCGTTCCTCCCCCTCGATCCGGGGAGACATGAGAACCCCCTCTAACCCAGGGGTTCCCTTGAGGACGTCCAGGGCAAGCCGGAGCTCGCCCTCGATGTCCTTCCCTTCCTCAAGAAGGAAGAGGGCTTCCCCGTAGGACTTCCCCAGTTCAGCCATCCTTCCTCTCCTCCTGGATCTCCTTGGCGAAACCTTTGAGGAGGGCGCGGTCCTTCTCCTCGTCCATCTTCTCACGGAGGAGCTTCTCGGACATCCGGAGGGCAAGGTCGACGGTCTCTTCGCGGAGGCGGGCGCGGGAGCGCTCCTCCTCCTGGCGGATCCGTTCCTTCCCGGCTTCCTCGCGCGCCCTGATGTCATCCTCGGCGAGCGCGACCCGCTCCATGCGGATCCTCTCTCCCTCCTCCTCGGAGGACTTGAGGATCTCGGAAGAACGTTTCTCAGCCTCCCCGACGATCGTCCGGGTCTCCTCCTCGCGCCGCCTTCCTTCCTCAAGGAGCCTTTCTCCTTCCTCGCGCTCCCCCTTCATCTTCTCCCTTCTAGCGTCCACGAGCCTCCTGAGGGGCTTGTAGGCGATGAAATAGAGCACGACGAAGAAGACGATGAGCGCCAGGAGGTTGATGAGGAGGCTCCAGAAGTTCGGTATGAGCTTGTTGAAGAAGTCCTCCGGCGTGAAAGGGGTGTCGTTGACGAAGAGGGTCATCCGCCTCTCCTAAGCGCGGCCGCCGAGGACGAAGAGGATGAGGATCGCCATGATCAGGCAGTAGATGGCGGTCGACTCGTCGAGGGCGACGGCGATCATCATCGAGGACTGCAGCTTCTTCTGCATGTCCGGGTTCCTGGCCATGCCGTCGAGGGCGTGGGCGCAGATGATGCCTTCCCCGATCGCGGAGAGGCAGCCGAACGCCACGCAGATCGAGCAGGCGATGGCGATGAGTCCGAGATTGATGTCCATGGTGTTACCTCCTTAACTCAATCATTGGATAGCCTAGGAAACTTGCGGGGCCGGACGGACCCCGAGGACGGGGATCTCCTCTTCCGGCTGCGGGACCTCCGCCCCGATCCAGAGGGCGTTGAGGTTGACGAAGACGAGCGTCTGGACGTAGCCGCTGAAGAGGCTGAAGTAGAGGTTCAGGACCCCCATCGCGAAGGGGGCGAGGAAGATCTCGGTCCAGACGTAGCTCTGGTTCTGGTCCCAGAAGGGCTGGTAGTTGAGATGCGCCGCGGTGGTGAGGCCCCCAATGAGGTCGAGGAGACTTCCGGAAGCCGCTCCCAGGGCCCACTGGACGAGGGCGATGATGACGGTCCCCGCGAGGCAGTTCCCGAGCATCCTCATCGTGGTGGAGATGATGGGGGTCCAGCAGGTGATGAGGTTGATGGGGAGCCATATCTTGATGGGCTCCACGTAGCGGTGGAAGTAGCCCCAGTGGTTCGTGCGGATCCCCTGGTACTGGATGAGCACGAACATGACGAGGGCGAGGGACAAGGGGGCGGCGATCCAGTCGACGATCGTCGGAAGCCCGAGGAGGCCCCAGTTGAAGGCGACGAATAGATAGCAGGCGAGCCCGAAGAGATATGGCTCCCATTTCCTCCCGTACTCCTCCCCCATCCGTTCCGCGGAGAAGCCTTCGATCCCTTCGAGGAGCCATGTGCCGAGGAGGAGGACCCCGTGCTCGGCCTTCTCAAGGCTTCCTTCCTTTAGGGCTTTATGGGCCTTGCAGCCGACGATGCCCCCGAGAATGAGAACGAGGAGCATGCAAAGGAGGGAGCTATATAGGTTCGCGTCGAGGTTCCACTCCATCATGGACCCGATCCGTTCCTCGAAGGTCATTCCTTCACCTCCGAGCTCGGCTCGTCCTTCTTCACAGGGAGGTTTTCTTCCCGTTGCTTCCGGAAGACCTTCCCTCCCTTGCCCTCAAGGTAGTGCATGAGCCAGGTGACGATGGGGAAGGGAAGAATCGCGACGAAGCACGTGTAGAAGGAGAAGGCGTCGAAGCCCCCGAACCAGTCGGGCCGGAAGGTGCAGATGGCGCTCACGAGAAGGACCGCAGCGAAAAGCACGAACCGGAGCGAGGCCCCGAGATAGACGCTCAAGACGCCCTTCCCGTCCTTCCCGAGGGAAGAGACCATCGCCTTCATCGAGAGGAACCCGAGAAGTTCCGC
Organism: uncultured Bacillota bacterium; assembly: GCA_949289845.1. GTDB lineage: Bacteria > Bacillota_I > Bacilli_A > RFN20 > CAG-826 > UBA4951. The sequence continues at coordinate 104,155 of CASEPN010000001.1, read as the reverse complement.
GACGGATCCAAGGAGCCATCCGAGAGGATAAACCCCATACGACCCCTTCTCGTCATGGAGGAGGAAAAGAGGGGCCAGGAGAAGGAAGCCGAAAACGGCGACCGCAAGGAGGATACGGAATGTCTTTCCTCCTGCATCCAGCTCGTTCCACTTCTTCCAGCGCATCGCAGGAATTTTACCCCCAATGCCCCTATAAGGCATAGTAAATGTGTAAGCGCTTGCACGAAGTCGGGATGCTGATACAATCACCTGACGCCCCTATAAGGAGGTTTGCGATGCCATTCAACGTCAAAATCAAAGGAATCACATCGGAAATCGAGAAAAAGACATCGCTTTTGTCATTGCTTTCGGAGCAAGATCGGAAAGCGAAGCGCTTCATCGCGGCGAAAGTGAACAACCGCGTCCGCGATTTGGACTACGAGGTGTACTACGACGCGGACATCGAGTTCCTCGACTGCTCCTCGATCGAGGCGATGAAGATATACGAGGCCTCGCTCCGCTACCTTGTGGCGATGGCCTTCCATAACGTCTACCCGGACCTTCCCATCCGCTTCGCCTACAACGTCTCGAGGAGCATCTCGATCCATCTCCTCGACCCGAAGGCGAAGGCCAACACGAACATGTACATCCGCATCAGCCAGGAGCTCGAGCGGCTCGTGGAGCAGGACCTCCCCTTCGAGAGGATCGTCGTCCCGAACGAGGAGGCCGAGAGGATATACGACCGTTGCAACTTCGAGGACAAGAAGGCGCTCCTCCGCTACCGCCCTGAGAAGACCGTCCACTTCTACCGCTGCGGCGACTACCTGAACTACATGTACAGCCATCTCGTCCCCTCGACGGGCTACCTCAAGGAGTACAAGCTCCGGCTCTACGCCCCCGGCTTCATGCTCCAGTACCCGCGCGCGGAATGCGGGGGGAAGATCCCGGAGTTCGAGGACGCCCCGACCTTCATGCGAACCCTCAAGGAATCGCATGACTGGGCGAAGATCATCTCCGCGGACACGGTGGGCAAGATCAACAGGAAGATCGAGACCGCGGGTCCCGTGGAGTTCATCAACCTATGCGAGGCCCGCCACAACAGGATGCTCTGCGAGCTCGGACAGCTCATCGAGGACGACATCGACGACGTCCGCCTCATTTGCATCGCGGGGCCATCTTCCTCTGGGAAGACGACGTTCGCCAACCGCTTGAGGATCGAGCTGCTCTCCCGCGGCATTTCCCCCATCCGCATCTCCATCGACGACTACTACCTCCCCCGGGAGGAAGCGCCCCTGGGGCCGGACGGGAAGCCCGACCTCGAGAACATCGAGGCCCTCGACATCGAGCGCTTCAACGAGGACATGCTCGCCCTCATCTCCGGGGATGAGGTCGACCTCCCGCGCTTCGACTTCACGCTCGGAAAGCAGGTGTTCGGGAGAAGGCTCCGCATCGACGCCACCCAGCCGATCATCATCGAGGGCATCCACGCGCTCAACGACGCCCTAACGCCCTCCATCCCCAAGAGCGATAAGTTCAAGATCTTCATCTCCCCCCAGGCCCAGATCAACCTGGACGACCATAACCCGGTTTCCCTGACCGACCTCCGGCTCCTCCGCCGCCTCGTCAGGGACAGGAAGTTCCGGAACGCCCCGGCGGAGGAAACCTTCTCCATGTGGCCGAGCGTCCGGGCTGGGGAATTCCGCTGGATCTACGCCCACCAGGAGAAGGCGGACTTCGTCTATAACTCCTACCTTCCCTACGAGCTTCCGGTCATGAAGAAGTACGCGATGCCGCTTCTCCTCGCGATTGACAAGGAAAGCCCGCACTTCATGGTGGCCCAGCGCCTCATCCGCATGCTCAAGTACTTCCTCGACCTCGAGGACGACTGGGTCCCGAGCAACTCCCTGATGAGGGAGTTCATCGGGGGATCCTGCTACAAGGACGTCTGACAAGGGAAAGGGGGCGCCTCAGCAGGCGTCCCCTTTCTTGCTCTTCTTCCTGGCCTCCTCGGCCACGTATTTCTCAACGGCCAAGAGCTCGGAGCGGTATAGCCCCCGCATCGCCAGGTAGCGCTCCCTTTCCACTTCTCCCGCCTGCGGGAGATATAGCCCGGAGAACACCTTCTCGAGACGGAAGAAGGAGGAGTAAAGGTTCAGGAGGGCCTTGATGAAGAAGTAGCCCTTGTTCGAGTAGATGAGGAGAGGCGAGCTGTGGGCGATCTCGCTGCTCGTCTCGTACTCCTTCCGGAGGGAGCCTAGCCCAGCTAGACGTTCCACCCCGTCCCGGAAGTTCAGCTTGAAGCCCTCGTCCTCCTTCGCGAAGGGGAGGTCCATCATCCAGCCATACTCGATGAAGCGCTTCATGTCCTTGCTCTTCAGCCCGTGCGCCCGCATCCCCTCCTTGATTGACTGGAAGACGCGGTCGGTCTCGTCCTTGTCCTTGATTTCCCCTCGGAAGGCGAGCGCATAACGCATGTGTCTGAGGTAGCTGTCGAGCGCGTCCTTCCCGCCCTTGAGGAGGACGAGGAGCACGCATTCGTTCTCGTGGAGGGTCCTCCAAGTGGAGAAGGCCTCCGTCTCGAAGCCGGACGTCAGGAGGACGAGGACGCACCTCGCCATCGAGAAGGCCTTCACAAGCATGTCGACGACAAGCGTCTCTCGGGGGTCCCCCTGCTTGTAGCGCTGGAGCATTCCCAGAAGAAAGGAAAGATAAAGGTTGAGGGTGCTGATCTCCGGCCGGAAGCGGTTGCTGAAGGTGCTCTCCTTCGGGGAAAGCCTCTCGATGGTGAGGTACTTGTCGAGGGAGATGGAGACGAGGAGGCTTTGGTAGCGCTCGTCCTTGGCGAGATCCTCCTCCTTCTGGTCGGGATGGGCCTTCAGATAGAAGTCATGCTCGTTCAGGAGGTAGAGGCTGAGGAGCAAGGGGTTGGGAGGAGTGCCGCCCAGGGCGTTCGTCTTCGCGTCCATGTCCCTGGCCGCGGCAAGCCCCGCCTTCAGGCATTCGAAAAGGAAGGCGGCGTCATGCTTCCCTACGCCTGGCTGGTTGTCGACCAAGGCGAGGAAGCGTTGGAACATCTCCTTCTCTTCCACGCCATAGAGTATATGCCTTAGGCGGCTTCTCCGCCCGAGGGAACCTCCTCCTTGACCTCCCTCACCTTCCTGGGATCCAGGAGGCTGAGGAGGTAGCAGCGAACCTCCTTCAGCTCAGGGAAGGCGATCCGGAGATGCTCCCGGTAGGCGTTCAGCTGCCCGTCGTAGAGGGGGTCGTCGATGGAGTAGGTCTTGTAGTCGACGATGATGGCCTCATCCCCCCTTATGGCGACAAGGTCCATTCTCCCGCTCGACCCGTCTTCCTCATCGATATAGGGATATTCCTTCAGAACCTTGTCGAATTCCCGGATTTCCCTCATTAAAGGGCAGTCAAGCACCCTTTTGACCGCCTCTACCAGATCAAAGGAGTCGCCATCCCCCTTCGGGAGGTAGGGAGACGGAATGCCCGCCTTGATGTCGGACACCTCGAGAGCGCGGTGGATCTTCGTCCCGAAGAGAAGGTTCCTGGAATCCGGAGCATCCCCGAGAGGTTTGCTCGGGCGGGCCTTCGGCAGGCCCCTCTTGGCCATATCGACCCCCTCGAGGGGCTCGAGCACGATGGTGACGGAGTCCTCATTTTCGGGGCCAGAAGGAAGATAGGCTTCGGAAGTTGTGAGAAGGCGCCCCTCAGGAAGGGGGAAGCCTTTGCTTCCGTCCTTGCGGATGGTGGAGGCCATGAGCATGTCTGCGAACGAGACGATCTTGCGGATCGATACCTCGTCCTCCCCGTCCTTTCCCTTCTTCTCGATGGCGATGTATTGCCCGGAGCGACCTAGGCACTCGGGGAGCCCGTCCTCCCCGTCGAGGACAAAGGAGCAGGTCCTGACCGCGCGGGTGATCGCGACGTAGAAGAGGCGGAGGAGCTCGCTCAGCCCCTCACGGGAGTTCTCCGCGCGACCCAGGACCTTGTTGAGGGGGTTCCTGACCCCGGGATACTCCATGTCCTTGAGGTAGAGGAGGTGGCGGTAGTCCGCCAGGGAGGTATCGGGCTTCATCTTCTTCCATTCGAGCTCAGGGAGAAAGACATAGGTGAACTCGAGTCCCTTGGACGCGTGGATGGTCATCAGCTTCACGGCGTCCGAGTCCGCCTTGTCGGCTGGAAGGACGAGCTCCGCGTCTTCCTTCGAGTCCCTCATGAAGCGGCAGAAGTCCATGAAGGTGCGAGACAATGCCCCCATCGTCGAGGCGTAGTTCCTGAGGGCGAGAAGCTTCCGGTAGTTCGCCTTGATGTCGCCCAGGAACTGGATGTCCTCGAACACGCGGAAGTCCTGGACCAGCCTCTCCAAGCCTTCCGAAGGAGGGAGCTCGCGGGTCTTGGCCCATAGTTTCCGCACCCTTTCCATCAGGGGGGAATCGAACCAGTTCCCCTTCAGGGTCTCCAAGAGCCCCTTGTCGTCGGAAAGGGGGCGGACCTTCCCCGTCTCGGGGTCCTCGATCGTCAGGTAGGAGCGCCAGAGCGAGGCGAAGGGATGTTTCATCCCCTCGCGGATGGCCTTCTTCCCTGATTCGCCAGCCTTGGAAAAATCCTCCAGGGAGGCCAGGAGGCTGAGGAGAGAAGAGACGCTCATGACGAGGTCCTGGGAGTTGAGGTCGGTCTCCGTCGTCATCGCGACAGGGATCCGGAGGCGGGAAAGGGCCTCGCGATAGTAGAGGAAGTTGGCCTTGGTGCGGAGGAGGATGGCAAAGTCCCCGGGCTTATGGAGGGGATTGCCGTTCTTGTCCTTCTCCTGAAGCCTCCTCGCGATTTCGGCGGCCACGTAGCGGGCCCTGCGTTCCCCCTTCGAAAGCCCGTTGTCCTCCTTGTCGCCATGGCCCCCGTCCTTGGGAGGGTTCGGGACGAGCAGAAGCTCGTAGCCGGGCTCGCCCATGGATTTGCTGGCGGCTTTCATAGCCTGGCTCTCGTCATAGTCGACGCCTCCGAAGGATTTCTCCATCAGGGTGCCGAAGATATCGTTTACCCCCTCGATGACCTCGGGAGTACTCCGGTAGTTAGTGGGCATCGAAATCACTTCGCTTCCGGCTCCTTTCTTCCGGAATTCGTTCTCACGGGCTACGAAGAGGTCCGGGTTCGCCTTACGGAAGCGGTAGATGGACTGCTTGACGTCCCCGACCATGAAGAGGCTGCATCCCGGGCAGATCGAACGAAGGCGGTCGACGAGGATGTACTGGAGGTCGTTGTTGTCCTGGCATTCGTCCACAAGGATGTGGCGGTACCCGTGCTTTCCCAGTTCCTCCCTCGCCCGAGGCAGGTCAAGGGCGTTCAAGGCGAGGCGGAAGATGTCTCCGAACCCGAAGACGCCGTTCTGGCGCTTGTACTCGCCCATCTTTCTCCAGAGCCCAAGCGCGATTTCGGAGAGCATCTCCGCGTAGGGGGCGAGGCGATTGGCAAAGTCCTCGCGAACCAGTTCCTCGGGTGTCTTTTCCATTTCGGAAGCCTTCTGGCTATCCGTCCAGCAAACGTACGCCTTTGCGCTCACAAGGCCTCTCGCCTTGTCTTTCCACGCCCTCGCCAGCTTAGCTTCCTTGGGAAGGGCGAGGGCGCCCCCCGCCCTCGGGAAGCTCACCTTCCTGAAAGCTTCGAAGGGCGAGGAGCCAGGAGGAAGCGAACGAAGGTCCTTCTCAAGGGAGTCGAGGACGCCCAGGTCCTGCCTTGCAAGCTCAGGGTTCCCGACGTCCTCGACGTCATAAAGGGACACCATGTCCTTCGCCTGGGCGATCGCGGCCAGGAAGTCCTCCTTCAGGCGATCGAACTCCTGATGGAGGAATCCTTCGTCCCGAAGCTTCCCAGAAAGGGAAGCGATCCAGCCCTCGGGGTCCTCGCTTCGGTCGGCCGAGGCAAGGATATCCTTGATCACGTTCCTGAGAGGCTCGTCGGAACGATGGCAGTAGTTCCTCAAGTAGGCGTAGAGGAGCGAATCTTTCTCGGAAAGAGGGCGACCCTCCTCGAGCATCCCGAGGATCCTCTCGTATCGCTCGTTGAGCATCTCCTCGAGGAATTCGTTCTCCGTCCCGGAAAGGACCGCCCCGTCCCCGATGGAAAGGTTGGGCGAGAGTCCGAGAAGAGGCCGGTAGCGCTGGACGAGGTCGAGGGCGAAGGCGTCGAAGGTGGTGACGTCGGCGGAGTCCAGCTGGTGCTCGAGCTCCTTGAAGCCGGGCTTCTCCAGGGACCTCTTGCGGAAGGCCGCCCGGATCTTGTTCTTCATGCTCGCGGCCGCGGCGTTCGTGAAGGTCAGCACCAGGAGCTCGGAAAGCTCGGCCCTCCCTTCCCTCGTCGGGTCGACGAGGCGCGAGATCCTCGACTGGAGGACGAAGGTCTTGCCTGAGCCGGCGCCGGCGGAAAGGAGGATCTCCTGGGCGTCGCTTTCGATGGCCCTTTCCTGCTGCGGATTGGGCCTGTCCTTCTTGCTATCAGGCATCTTCGTCCCCTCCTCTCACCTCAATCTTGCCGAGTCCCTGGTGGAAATCCTTCTTCTGGAAGTCCGGGCCGAAGCGCCGGAAGTAGTCCCTCCTCACGTAGCAGACGTCGCAGAAGGAGCAATTGTCGCAGGCGAGGAAGGAGAGTTTCTTCCTTCCCTTCTTCCCCGTTCCAGCCGAGGAGTCGCCTCCTTCCTCTTCCTCCCCGTCCTCATCATCATCCTTGAGGGAACCCTCGGAGGCGAGCTTGTCCTCGATCGCGTCGATGTTGAGGCAGAGAGGGGCGATGGGGAACGCCCAGCCTGAGATGAGGGCCTCCGCGAGAGCGGCGACCTCAGGGACGGAAGGCAAATAGCTTCCGCCTTCCTCCTCGATTCCAACGGGACTTGCCAAGGCCTCGATCTGGTCGGCGGAAAGGTCGACTTCCCCGGGGCTTGCGATCTTCCAGTCGGGAGCGCCCGCCTTCTTTTCCTTCTGGCTCGAGGGCTTGATTCCTACAATCCAGGAAGCGGAGCCTTTCTCGAAGACGAATGGCGAGTCGAGGATCGCAGGGTCGAAGGGGCCCTGGAACTTCAGCTTCTTCGTGACTTCCTGGTAGGCCGCCCCATCTCCCTTGGCCTCCCTCGGGAACTCGCTGTCGTAGACATGGGCGATGAACATCCCGAGCAGTCGGTCGTCTGGGGAAAGGATTCGAGACTTCTCCTCGCCCTCAGGGACGACTTCCCCATCCTTCTTGCCCCAGTAGGCATAGATCGGAAGCTGCAGGGAAAGCCCGGCCTTGTAGCGGTCGAGCGAGAAGGAATAGGAGCCCGTCTTATAGTCCACGACAACAAAGTTCCTCTCGCCTTCCTGCCCTGTGACGGACAATACGGCGTCGAACCTTCCCTTGAGGGCGAAGGCCCCTCCCGTGACGGAAGAAGGAATCTCAAAGGATCCCTCGCTGGAGATATAGAGCCCATGCGAGGCGAGATGGTCGAAGTAATCGGCATAGCCGAGCACGATGGACTCGACGTGCTCCTTCTCGATGCGGAGAAGCAGCCGGTCGAGGGCGCTCAAGGGCGAACCTCCCTCTTCCCTCTTCCTCGTCTCTTCCTTAAGGGCGGTGTCCCAAGCATCCCCAAAATCGAAGGCAGGGCCTCCGCTATAGGAAAGCCCTAGCTTCTCGAACACCGCGTGGACGATATTTCCGAAACTCGCGTAGAAGCTGGACTCGAAAGGATCGAGGCGCAGGACGTTCTTCGAAAAGAACAGGAACGGGCAGGAGTAGTAGTCCTCCAGCGAGCTCGGGCTGAGCGGCTTCCCGTAGGGATCCCCGAACTTAGGGGAGCCAGTGCAAGGAACAATCGGGAGAAGCTTTAGCTCGAAGAGAGGATAGAGGAGCTCGGTGAGCTTGCTCTCTTTGGCAAGGTCGATCGGGATGCGCTTCCCCATGTCCTTGTCCAAAGACATGGCGATCGCTTCCTCGTACTTGTAGTCCGAGAAGGGAACCTCTTCCTCGAGGTACATGTCACCGAGCTCGGCTTCCTCGAGGTCCTCCGCGGTGGGGAGGACAGGCTGACGGTAGGCGGAAAGCTCCTTGCTCTCGTACCCGAAGCGCACGTACTCGTCGAGGAGGGTATGGTAGCGGAGCCTAAGGCCGGCGAGGGAACGCTCCACGATCGTGATGCGCTTGGGCTCCTTTCCCCCATCCCCGCTCTTCTCGGGTAGGAGCGTCGTGCAGAAGCCAGCGCCCGCCTCCGAGCGCTGGGCATAGCTCGCGGCGGCGATATCGCCCCTTTCCTTAAGGGCAAGGAAGCGCGAAAGCCATTCCTGGTCCTCCTCCTCGGCGGTCATCATGGAAAGACGCGCCTTCTCCTCTTCGGAAAGGAGTCCTCCCCGGGGATGGATGCGAGGGCATGTCCTAAGGTCGCATGAGATAAAGAACACATGGGATCCCGGAGGCGCGGAAGGTTCCTTCAGAAGGAAGATTCCCTTCTTATATTTCCGCCCCCTGCTCATGCCCATAGACGAGCCAATATCGCGGAAAACCTCGTGAAGCTCGGATGGAATGCTGGAAATTCCACGGAAATCACGAACGAGCTCATCAAGCTCCGCCATAAGGCTGGAGCCAAGGACTGTGCTGACCCGCTTCTCGTCCTTCCTCAGTTGTTCAAGCGCTTCGGCTGGGGCCGCTCCCTTTTGGAGCAGATGGAGGAAATCCTGATAGAGCGGATAAGAGGACAACGGGGAAAGGTCTTCCCTCTCAATGGGAATCCCGTAGTAGGTTCCCAAGTCCTCGAGGAGACGGGCAGCCTCCTCGTCGGCCCCATGGACGAAGATCGTCTCGGGATCGACATGCCGGGACAAAAGCCCTCCGATCTCGTTCAGAGTCCAATGGACCTCATCCATCCGATCTGCGAAGGGACGCACGTAGAGTTCTGGGGCTTCTCCCCCATGCGACTTGGACGGGACGGAAAGAGGAAGCGAAGCGACGTTCCGATAGGAAGAACGCTCCATGGCCTTCGAAAAACGAAGAAGCTCAGAAGGGGCGACGAGGACGGTCCTCCCCCGGACATCGAAATCCGGGTCGAGGTTCTCCACAAGGAGGCCTTCCTTAAGATACTGCTTCTGCTTTCTGGCAAGGCCGAACAAGGACAGGCAGGAAGGTTCCTTGTCCCTGGTCCCATCGGCACTAGAGGGTCCGAAGGGAATCCTAAGGATGTCAACGATTCTTTTGGCATCCAGATAGCGAAGCGCCTGGATCTTCCCGGAAGAATCCTTCCTCCTGGCATCCAGGGAATCCTTCAGCACCCTTGCGACAAGATTCGGGGCCGCAAGGTAGCCATAGTTCCCTTCAATCTCTCGCGCGGTCTTCACAACGAGGTCATATTCCGGATGCAGTGTCCCGTAACGGATCCAGAACGCCTTCTCCGCGGAAGGCACGACCAAGGTGATGGCGCTTCCTGGCCTAGCCCCTTTCAAGAGGAACGAGTAGCGAGATTCATCCATGCCTAGGACCTCCTTCAATGACAAATGCCCCAAAAAGCCGGGAGACGGGCCGCTTAAACGACCTTCTGCCAACGTCTTCAATAGGTTCCCAAATTGCGGACACCCCTATTTCGTCTTGTATCCATCGAACATTATTGTTGACGGCATCTTGATGTTTTCGGATCGGAAAGGCCCGAAATACAAACGTGGACAATAACCAAGGATCGATGTCGACAGCCACCCCATGAAGTACATGCGGCCGCCTGATAGGACAATGCCCTGGAACTAGGAAATAGGCGTCTCGCGACGCCTTTGGAAGCAAGATGGCGGGTCTTCTCATGGCCACGCCTGATTTTACAACAGCCCTATTGGAGCCGGCTCGCCATCAGGCGCTCGATGTCCGGAATTTCCTTAATGATGCCTTCCGAAAGGTTCTCGCAGCCATCCTCGGTGATAAGGAGGTCGTCCTCGATGCGGATCCCGATACCGAGGTCGGCGAAATATAGTCCAGGCTCATCGGAGATAATCGCCCCGGGCTCAAGGGGGACGTCCCGGTAGCTAAGCCCTTCTTCCGCAGGGACGTAGGGGTCATGAGTGTCGAGCCCGATGAAGTGCGAGACGCTATGGAAGTAGACATCGGAGACATAGTCCTTCGAGGAAAGGAAGCCGCGGGCCACGAGAACTTCCCCGTAGAAGTCGATTACCATCTGGTTCAGCTCCCGGAGGGTGAGGCCAGGCTTCGCCTTCCTCGCGATCATCTTGTTTGCCTCGAGGACAATCGAGTAGAGGTCCTTCCTGACCCCCTCGAACTTCCCGGAGACCGGGAAGGTGCGGGAGATGTCTGCGTTGTAGTAGTTGTACCTCGCCCCGAGGTCCATGAGGAGGAGGTCCTCCTCCTTCAGCTCGCCCAGGGGATCGGGGTAATGGAGGATCGTCGCGTTCCGCCCGGAGGCCATGATCGTGTTGAAGCTCAGCCCCTGGTGCCCGGAAAGGTCATTGATCTCATGAAGGAAGGCGTCCGCGAGCTCCCACTCCTTCCGTCCGGGACGAATAAGGGAGGCGACCCTCAGGATTCCTCTGTTCGTGATGTCGATCGCGGTTCTCAGTTCGTCGACCTCCGCGTTGCTCTTCCTTAGGCGGAGGGCGGTCAGCAGGCTCTGGCAGTCGAGGATGGAGAGGTGGGGGAACTTCTCCTTAAGTCCCGAGGAAAGCTCCCTCGTCGAGGTCATCGGGGCGATCTTGAGCTCCGGCTCGAGGTCGAGGTACAGGGTGTCGACGTTCCCGAACTCCTCCATCGAGGGATCGAGCGTTCCTTCGACGAAGGCCTCCAGAGTCGTCGTCGACATCACGTTCAGGATGCCGCTCACATGGGCTCCTTCAGCGGGTGTCAGCCTCCGCCCGTACCATTTCTCCTTGGTCTTGTCTGCCGGAGGAAGGAAAAGGTACTCCTTCCCTTCCCCGCCTTCCTTTACGAGGAAGAGGGCGCTCCCCTCCTGCTTGATCCCGGTGAGGTATAGGAAGTTCCGGTTCGGCTCGAAGGGGTAGCTGTCGTCCGCGGAGCTCTTCCTCGCCTCGCCGGCGAAGAGGAGAAGCGCGCTTTCCTCCCCAAGAAGGCTGAGAAGGCGTTCCCTCCTCGCCCGATATTCCCTGTCTTCGATCATCTGATTTCCTCCACAAGGGCGACCGCCCTTTCCCCAAGGCGCTTCAGGGAAGGGAGGCGGATCCCTTCGAGGAACGCCGGGAGAATTGTAGCGCTTCCGCGAAGAAGGAAGCGAACGGACATGCCGAACTCCAGCCCCTGGATGGTAATCCCCCGGGAGCGAGAGAAGGACTCGATTAACGCGAAATCCTTGTAGTTCGCGTCCATCTCGCATTCGATTCCCTGCTCCGCCTTCCCGAACCGTGCGCTTTCCAAGGCAAGGCGGCCGCTTTCCTCGTAGGCATGCATGAGCCTCCCTGCCCCAAGGAGCGTACCCCCGAAGTAGCGGGTCACCATGAGGAGCCCCCCGTCGACGTCATTCCCTCTTAAAAGGGAAAGAAGAGGCGCCCCGGCGCTCCCCCTAGGCTCCCCGTCGTCGGAGGCCTTTTCCAAGGTTCCCATCCGGAAGGCGTAGGCGACATGCCTCGCCCCAGGGTTGCTCTGGCGTTCCTTCTCCAGAAAGGAAAGCGCCTCTTCCTCCCCGTGGATCGGAAGAAGGCGCGAAAGGAAGCGCGAGCGAAGGACTGCGATCTCGCCCCGCCCTTCAGAAAGGGGGATGAGGCTCATGCCCCCTGCCCGGGGCGGAGCCACTCGGGAAGCTCGATGTCCGGGAACATCTCCTCGATGGTGTCCCAGACGTCCTCCGGGATCTGTTCGACGTAGTCCTCGACGTCCTCAGGAAGGTCGTCCGGCGAGGGAGCGAAGGAGAGGAGGGCCTCCTCCAAAGCGTCGGAGAAAGAGTCGAATGGAGTCACGTTGCCCGCGAGGACGTCCTCCTCGTTATGGAAGACCTCGCTTTCCCCCATCGCGGAAAGAAGCGGACCCGCGTTATAGCGGACCAGCCCGACGGCGATCTCGGGGTGCTCCACGAAATAGTCCTGGGTGAGGCGGTTCTCGAAGGTGCCGGCCTCGGAGACGAAGCCGTACACCGGGTCGACGAGGCAGCGGATCATGCTGATAAGGATGTCGCATTCCTTCTCTACGAAGGAAAGGTGCTCCGGATCGCGGTAGTCCCCGACGAGAAGGTCGGTCCTGGAGCGCTCGAAGCCCTCGAAGCCGCCTTCCACAAGGGAGTAGGAGAACTGCTCGAAGAAGTTCGGGATCATCGAGGGTCCGAACGCCTTGGAATGGAGGATGAGCCCGAGCGCCCGCTCGACGAAGTCGATGTTGACGAAGGTGAGGTTGTACCCGTCGATGAAGAAGGTCATCGAGGCCGCCTGCTCCATGCAGTAGAGGATGTCCCCGATGGTGTCGGCCTCCGCGGGCCACTCCTCCCTAGTCAGTGATTCGACGCTCGCGCGGAAGGTCTCGAAGGTGTAGACGGGATTCCCGTCCTCGTCCATCGCGGGGTCGGCATCCGCGAAGAGAGAGGGGATGAGCCCGATATCCATGTTCTCGAAGCAACGAATCATCTCCTCGGCGAGGAAGCTGGAGAAGCCGTACTCCCCATCGACGTCGAAGAGGCTCGTCTGGCTCAGCCCTCCCACGAGCAGGCGGATCGCGTCAGGATCGCTGTTGAAGTAGTCGATGGAGTCGAGGTTGGAAAGGTAGCGCGCCCCGTCCAGCGCCTGGTCGAGCGCCTTGCCTTCCCTGGCCCAGTCCTCAATGTTCGCGAAAGAGGCACGGCCCTCGAGGAAAGTTCCCACGAGGACATTCTCATCAAGGAAGGAGCTCACGGCGAGCGATAGGATCCTACTTGCTCCTAGGGAGCTGAACAGCTCCTCGAAATCAAGGATCCCGTAGTCCCCGAGCCCCGTCCCCGACATGATGACGCTGAGGGCGTCCTGCCGGTCCAGCTCCTCGATGACCCCGACGATGGAGGAAAGCTCCCCGGCGATGTCGAAGGCGGGATCCTCCAGGATGGCGGACGCCTCCTTCACCGCATCCCCGAGAAGAGGAGCGAGGAAGGTCTCGAGGAGGCCGGCGATGTTCTGGTTGGCAAGGACCTTCCCGTCTACCTCCATGACGGGGTTCAGGATCGGCGAGGAGGCGATCGCGGTAAGGAGGGCGCGGAACTCGTCCCCGTAGGAGGCGAGCCTCCGGAAGACAGCGCTCGTCTGCCCTGCGGTGGAAAGATTCATCGACCCCATGCTCATGAAATAGGAGACGAGCCCCTGGGAATCGCGGTAGGCGGCGACGATCTTCGAGAGCTCCTCGCCGAGGTTCTCCACCCCGAGGTCGATCCCGGCGCGGAAGCCAAGCGCGGCAATGGGCGAATCCTCTCCAGATAGCATCCCGTCGAAGGAAGAGGAGAGCACTTCCGTGGCGATGAGGGAGTCGTCCATCCTCGCTAGCGCGGCGTCCAAGGCGTCGAGGAGCCCGTCCTCCACCCCGAGGAGGTTCCCTTCCGGATCGACGTAAAGGCCCGGCTGGCCCTCCATGTCCTTCAGGAAAGCCTTCCCTTCGGGCACCTGGCAGAAGGAATCAACAATGGAAAGGAGGCTCCTCATCTCGTCCTGGATCCTCTTCATGGAAGGGGCGATGCCCTCCTCCCCTTCCTGAGGGCGGAGGATGCCGATTGCCTTGGAAAGATCCGCCTCGATGCCGTTTCCTCCTTCGTTCAGGGTCTTCTCGAGCATCTCGAGGACCTTGGGCATCCCGCGGCAGATGAGCTCGGAGCCAAGGAAGGAGGAAGAGGCCTCCTCCTCGTTCGCCCCGGCGATGATGGAGATCATCTCCTGGCTATGGTCGGCGATGAGGTCGATCGCAGTCTCCGCGAGGTCGAAGCCCGCCTCTTCCTCCTCGGGAAGAGCAGGGCCCTCCGATCCTTCGCCCTCATCGGGAAGGCCGGGCCCTTCCGTCCCTTCCCCTTCCTCCCCGGTCTCAGGGAAGAGAAGGTCGAGGATGAAACCGGGCTCGAGGGCGTTCACGCGGACGATGTTCTTGTAGAGGACCCCAAGCTCATGCCCCCAGTCGATCTCGAAGAACTCCTGCGGCACGGCGTCCGGGATCCCGTTCCCGTCGAGGTCCGGCTCGTCGAAGGGCGGGAGGAAGTCGATAAGGCCGACCTCGCCGTAGACGTCTTCCTCGGGCGAGGACCATTCCTCGGCGGCCATGACGTAGGCGATGGTCGCGAGGAGGTCGTTCACGAGCTCCATGTCTTCCCCAGTGAGGGAGTCGATGGCCTCGTCCATCACGGCGTCGAACTCGCCGCTCAGGGCATTGTCCACCATCGCCTCGCCGGCCCCGTCCCCTTCGAAGTCGATATCGTCGAAGAAGCCCGATTCCTGGACGGCCGAGAGGATGTCGGCGGCGGAGTCGAACGTCACCTTGTAGTCGAAGGAACGGAAGTCGATGCCCGCGTCGGTGAGGAGGTAGTCGCTCACGCCCTCCAGGTGCGTCACGAGGTTCAGGGCGGTCGGGAGGAGCGTCGTCACGAGCCCCGAGTTCCCAAGCGAGCGGATCATGTCGGGCAGGAAGACGGAGGACATCGCGGAAAGGTAGTCGATGGCGCCGCCATCCTCAGGGACGAGCCCGCTCTGGACGACGAGGGAGAGCATGTTCCCCCAGGCGGGGAGCTCCGAAAGGAAGCTCACGGAGCCTTCATGCCCCATCGTCGCGAAGTAGTCGACGAGCTGGGTGTCGATGGTAACCCCCTGCGCGTCCTTGCTCCATGAGAAGAAGGCCTGGGCGAAGATGCTCTGCTGGTAGACGTCGAGGAAGCCGTCGATCGTCTGGAACATCTGGTTCTCTTTGAGAAGGCTCTCCTCTTCCTCGGTGGGAGAGGCACTTTCCCACCCCTGGGCCAGGGCGTTCATCATCGAGCTCAGGGGGAAGAGAATGAGGCAGAGGGAGACGAAGCCGCACACCCCGCCTTCGAGGAAGGAGATGAACCTGCCCTTCCGGTAGGTCGCCTTCCGGTGCATCACCTCGTACTTCCCGTCCGGACGAAGGCGCCAGAGCGACCTCTTCTTGTAGTAGCGCCGGCGTTCCTGGAACTTCTCCGGGGTCAGGACCTTCCTCTTCCGGATGAAGATCCTCTTCACGATGAGGTGCCAGAGAAGCCAGCAGAGGAACGCCCAGACGGTGATGAGGAGGATTCCCTCCACGAAGAGAAGGGCGACCGCGAGGAGGGAGAAGGAGAAGTTTTCCGCGATCGCGGCAAGCTCCGAGGGGTCAAGGCTTGTCCCCAAGGCCATGTACACCCTGGTGACGCCTTCGCGAATCATCGCGGAAAGGTTCGTCCAGGGGATGACGATCGTCACATCCTGGAAGGGAAGGCTTATGGGCTCGAGCCCGAAGCCGGAAAGGTCGAAACTCCCGACATAGTCCACCAGAGGACGGAGTGTGAAGAGGGCGAGGAGAGCGAAGCCGACGGTCATGATGAGGTGGTATGTCCCGTAGCGCCACCCGCGGAAGAAGCCGCGGAAGGCGGAATAAATGACGCAAACGACCAGAAGGGCGAAGAGAATGATGAGCCCAATCGGAAGGTAGTCCTGGACGGCTGCGGCGATGCTCTCGAAATCCATGTGCCTTATCCTAGCAGGATAAGCGCCTCGCGTGCGACAATATCCGCCATGCGATGGGATTGGGCGAAGCGCTGGCTTGACGGATTCAAGCCCAATACGTGCCCGGAATGCGAGGCCGGAAGCGATCCCACGCTTTCAAAATGCCCTCGTTGCGGACACCCCTTCGAGGAAACCCCCTGCATGAGTTCCTTCCGGAACCTGACCCCTCTCGGGGCGCCCAGGGAGCTTGGCCTCTGGCTCGGAGGCTACGTCCTCCTCGTTTTCATCTCCCTCGTCGTCAGCCTCGCCGCGACCGCCTTTGCCGAAAGCGTCCTCTGGGAAGGAGGGCTTACGGGAGCCGCGCTTTCCGAGAGCCTTTCGAAGTACCTTTCCAGCAGCAGCGCCCTCGCATTCGTCAACTACTCCTCCTATGCGATCTTCATCCTTCTTCTTGTCGCCTTCCTGTGGAAAGACTGGTCTAGAATCCTGAAAACCTTTCGTTCGAAGAGGGTTTTGCTGGGATTTGTCTTTGGGGTAGGGCTCTTCCTCCTGAGCCTCGCCCTCTCGTCTCTCCTTTCGATATGGGCAACCCCGAGCCAGAACCAGGAGACGAACGACCTCATGACGAAGGACTTCCCGGTCCTCGTCTTCCTGATGACGGTCTTCGTCGTGCCTATCGCGGAGGAGGCGATGTACCGCCTCGGGCTCTTCACCTTCCTCAAGAGGGCGAACCCAATCCTTGCCTACGTCCTCGGGACGATTCTCTTCGCCCTCGTCCACATGCATGACCTTGGCTCGGCAAACGAGTGGCTGAACTTCCCTGTGTACGCTTTGGGAGGGGCGGCCCTATGCGCCGCCTACGACCATTCCGGGATCGGGGGCTCCTACATCGCCCATGCCACCTACAACGCCCTCGCGATGGTCGTGAACCTGATTGGGATATTCGCCTGACATGAAGAAGGTCTCTATTTCCGAATTCTGGCTCAAGGTCGCTGGCCTACTCTTCATGACCCTGGACCATATCGGGGTCTTCCTCCAGGGCGACCCAGCCTTTGCAGATGGAAGCCTTCCGGACAACGTCGGATTCTGGCTCCGCTGCGTAGGGCGCCTGGCGATGCCGCTCTTCCTCTTTATGCTCGCGGAAGGCATGCATAAGACCCATGATCGCGGGAACTACCTCATGCGCCTAGGCCTCCTCTGGGGAGTTGTGTTCTTCGTGGAGCTCGGGCTCTACCTCATCCCGTCGACCCGCTACCTGAGCATGCCCCAGCCATTCACCGACCTAATCCTCTGCGCCCTCTTTGTTTATCTCCTTGAACGAAAGGAACCTTGGGCGAAGGCGCTTTCGCTCCTCCCTCTCGGATGGATCCTTCTCAGCTACGCCGCTAGCTTCGCGGAAGGGATGGAGGGCTACCTCGTCACATGGACGGAGTACGTCCCGCCCTTCGTGAGGAGCTCCTATTCCCTATACGCGCTTCTCGGGTTCCTCGCCTTCTACTATGGGCCGAGGCTCGCCGACTACATCCATAAGAAAAGCGCCCTTCCGGAAGAAGGGGAGGAAGGGAACGGGACCACCGAGGCTCCCCAGAGGCTCCGGAACATCCTTTCCTCGCTCCTCTTCCTCATCGCCGTGCTCCTCCTGTGGGCGGTCCATCGCCTCGCGCCGATCCCAGATCCCCTGTCGATGGGGCTCCAGACGTACGGGCTCCTCTCGCTCTTCCTTGTAATTCCCTACGACGGGACGAGGGGCTACGACAAGAAGTGGTGGCGATATTTCAACTACCTCTACTACCCCGTGCATATCGCTATCCTCGCCCTCGCATTCGGACTTATGATCCTCTAGGAAGGAGGAAGAGAACATGATCAAGCACATCAAGACCATCCAGGAATTCCACGAGGAGATCGCCTCCGGCAAGACACTTGTCGACTTCTTCGCCACCTGGTGCGGCCCCTGCCGCATGCTTTCCCCCCTTGTCGAGCGTCTCGCGGAGGAGCATCCCGAGATTAAGGTGCTCAAGGTCGACACCGACCAGGTGCCCCAGGCGGCGAGCGAGTACCAGGTCTACTCGATCCCGACCCTCGTCCTCATCGAGGACGGGAAGACCATCGAGCAGGCGGCGGGCTACCGTCCCTACGACTCCCTAGTCCGCTTCTGCCGGCTCTAAGAAGAAGGGGTTCGCCCCTTCTTTTTCATATTCCCCGCCACATTTGCTAGGATAAAGCCATGAACCTGATCCATTCCCTCCCAAGCGAGAGGCAAAGCCCCGAGCGGTTCTTCGCTGCGATCGAGATTTCCGCCGGCACCTCGTCGAAGTACGAGATCGACCACGAGACCGGAGCGCTTATCCTCGACCGCTTCCTCAGCACCTCTACCCACTACCCCCATAACTACGGCTTCATTCCGAAGACGTGGGCCGACGACGGGGACCCCCTGGACGTCCTGGTCATCTCCAGCGGACCCATCATCCCGATGGCGCTCGTGGAATGCCACGCGATCGGGCTCCTGGAGATGAAAGACGGAGGAAGGGTGGACGAGAAGATCATCGCCGTACCGGAGAAGGATCCTTTCTACGGTTCCTTCACTTCCATCGAAGAGCTCCCGGGCCACGTCGAGGAGGAGCTCCGCCACTTCTTCCAGGTATATAAGGAGCTTGAGCACGGCAAGACCACCCTCGTCGAGGGCTACCTAGGGCCCGAGGACGCCAGGAAGGCGATTCTCCGCGGGCTCAGGCTCTATCGGAAGACCTTTCCGGACCGCTAGCTATTTTCCGAAGAGGGAAAGCGCCTCCTTCATGTTCCCCGGGGCATCCACCCCGAAGGGGCATCTTTTGGCGCACGCGCCGCAGCCCATGCACTCCCCCGCATGGTGCTCGAGGGAAAGGTAGTGCTCCCGGACGGTCTCGGGTAGGCCGCCTTCCGCCTTGGCGAGATTCAGGAAGCGCGTGACCTCCGCGACCTTGATGCCCTTGGGACAGGGGGCACAGTGCCCGCAGTACATGCAACGCCCCTTCCAGCTAAGCCGCGGGAAAGCGCGGAGCGCCGTGGCGTAGTCCCTTTCCCCTTCGCTCGCTTCCTCGTAAGCCAGGGAATCCATGAGCTCCTTCTCCGAATGGACCCCGCTCATGATGGAGGCGACCGCTGGCCTATCCAGGGCGTAGGCGATGCACTGCGCGGGAGTGAGCGCGACCCCGGCGGGCGACTTATCCGAAAGAAACTCTCCCCCTCCGAAGGCCTTCATGACGTCGATCCCGACGCCTCTCCTCGCGCATTCCTCATATAGGGACTCTCGCTCAGGGTCTAGGTTAAGGAAACCATCTTCGTACTTCGAATGATCAAAGAGATCGTCCACGTCCTCTGAGGGAGGCATCAGGTCGTAGCAAGGATTGACGGAGAACATAAGCACATCCACGATCCCGGTCCTGATTGCGGCAAGCGCGACCTCGGGGTTATGCGAGGAAAGGCCAATCGCGCCGACGGCCCCCTTATCCTTAAGCCCCATCGCGTAATCCAGGATCCCTCCTTTTTCAATCTCAGCCCACGTAGCGAGGCTATCGACGTAGTGGATCATCCCGATCGGGAAGGAAGGGACGCCGAAGTGCTCGAGATACGCCTCGAAGCCGGCCTTCACCTCGTTGAGGTCCCTAGTCGCCTTGTACTGCCCGTCCTTCCAGACGGTGCATAGGTGAGCCTGCA
Organism: uncultured Bacillota bacterium; assembly: GCA_949289845.1. GTDB lineage: Bacteria > Bacillota_I > Bacilli_A > RFN20 > CAG-826 > UBA4951. The sequence goes on along the minus strand of CASEPN010000001.1, from coordinate 84,866 downwards.
CGATGGCCTCCGGATGTTCCTTTAGCACTGGAGCGATCGCCTTATGCATCTCAGGGTTGGGAGAGTACATGTCGATGAAATTGACTCCGGCCTCAATCGCCTTCCGGAGAAGGGCGCGCCCTTCCGCCTCAGGAAGCTCATTGAAGCCCTCGCAGCCAAGGCCGATTTCGCTGACCAGGAGGCCGGTCCGTCCAAGTGTCCTGTATCTCATGCAGCGATTATGACGTGGAAGCACCCTTCCGGAGATAAGGATTTTTCTTCTTCCCCTAGGAAGTTTGTGCTTAAATACGCCCGCTGGACCATTGGTGTAGCGGCCTAACATGCCTCCCTGTCACGGAGGAGATCACGGGTTCGAATCCCGTATGGTCCGCCAGCGCGGGCGTAGTTCAGTGGAAGAACACCACCCTTCCAAGGTGGCTATGCGGGTTCGATTCCCGTCGCCCGCTCCAGGATTCTAAGAAAATACCCGGCTTCTGCCGGGCATTTTTGTAACTTGCCTCCTATTCCTCAGCGAGAGGGGCTGCTAGCGCCTCCTTGATGGAGGAGAGGAGGTCCTGCTCCCTGTTCGGGAAGTCCTTCCCAGGAATGGAGATGCCCTTCATCAGTCTTGCTCCGGGGAGAGCGGCCTTCAGGTGCTTCTCCGTCTGGCCGATCCCCTTCCCGTCGTGGACGCAGACGGGGATCACCTTCTTCCCTTCGAAACTGTGGTGGGACAGATAGGTGAACATGGGCATGGGGCAGCTCCCGAACCAGTTCGGGTAGACGAGGATGACGGACTTGAAGTCGATCGGGTCCATGTCATAGAGAAGCTCAGGGAAGATTCCCTCTTCCTTGTCTCTCTTTGCCTGCGCCATGCAGGAGTCGTGGTCGCGGCTATAGTCCCTCTCAGGGATCACCTGGAAGGTCGGGGCCTCGATCGCGGAGGCGATCCTCCTGGCGACGATCTCGGCATACCCCTTCGTCAGGGTGCTCGGGGTGCGTTCCGGGTCATAGGTCTCCGCCCGGTGGGAGAAGAAGATCACGGCGGCGTTTGGCATCAGCTCGTCCTCCTTCGGGAAGGCGCTAAAGTCTTACTCTTCGCGGAGAGGAAGTAAAACATAAAATGAAGAATCTGAGGAGAACGTAACATCGCCCCTCCCAAAGTTGCCCAAGGAGCGGGGAATTCCTAGAATCCAAGGGACAATGGAATTCCTAAGGAAAGAAATCGCCCTTGCGACGAACAACCCGCACAAGCTCCGTGAGTACCGGGAGATGCTTGCCCCTCTTGGGTTCATCATCCTATGCCCCAGGGACCTCGCGATCGAATGCGACCCTGAGGAATCCGGCAGGGACTACCGCGAGAACTCCCTCATCAAGGCGCGCGCCCTTTCGGAACTCGTGGACATGCCAGTGCTTTCTGATGACTCCGGCCTCGAGGTGGACTCTCTCCTGGGTTTCCCTGGGCTATGGTCCAGCCGGTTCGCGGAAAAGTTCAGGGATTACGGGGAAGCGCAGGCTTCCCTGGTGAGGATGGGGAAGGAGGCTGGGTCCTTGAAGGCGCGCTTCGTATGCACGATTTGCTACCTCGAGAAGAAAGGCGCGAGACCTCTTTATTTCGAAGGGGAGTGCAAGGGACGGCTCCTTGATTCGCCCCAAGGCAAGAACGGATTCGGGTTCGACGCGATCTTCCAGTCGGACGAGGGTTCCCTCATGTTCGGCACCGCAACGGAAGAGGAAAAGAACCGCGTCTCCCATCGGCACGACGCCCTCAGGAAGCTCGCTATCTATCTGGCGATATAGGAATCAGTAGACGAACCAGGCCTTGATCGCGCCCATCACGTGGAGAAGCTCCGCGTCCTGGCCGCGGTAGTTCTCCGCGACGTCCTTCGCCTGGATCTCGGCCCCCGGCACCCCGGGGACGGAGTTATCCCCTGCCTCGACATAGTCGAAGTACTGGGCTTTCACGTCCGTTGCCCCTTGGACGATGACTTCCGCATCACCCACAAAAAGCCGCCATCCGCCTTCCGTAGCCTCCGAACCAAGCGCCTCGGTGTATGGAACATAGAGAGTCCCCAGGCAATTCGCCAGGGTCTCGTCCTCATAGACGTAGACCGGGAACTCGCGGGTTTCGCGGAGATAGAGGGTCTGGAGGTCGACGAAGGCGGCCTGCCCCATGTTCCCCAGGAGATAGAACTCGTCAAGGTATCGGAAATATAGAGGGTAGTCGTCGCTCGTCGGATTGGCATGGTCCTCCGCGGGAAGCCCGAGGTAGAAGGAGCCTTCCGGGCAATCTGAAAGAGTGGGCTCCCCTTCCCCGGAGTGCCATGTGGCGGACTCAAGAAGGGAATCGATCGCCTTGAGGTCGGTCCCGGACTCGAGGGCGTCCACGAGAGACCCGAAGCTATGGCCTAGGAAGGTGTCCTCCATCCCGTAGGGCGCATAGTCCTCCTTGGTTCCGTCGAGGAGGAATTCCGGATCCCAGGGGTCCCCGTAGGAAAGGGACATGGTCAGGGCGTCCCCTGATTCGCCGCGGATCGTCTCCCCGCGGTCGCTTTGGGAGAAGACGATGGAATAGCTTTCCTCGCGGAAGGTCGCGTAGACGTCGCAGTCGGCCCTCACGTTCGTAAGGTCCACGGGCTGGCCGTCAAGAGAGGACTCCGAGGAAGAGGAGGAGCTCAGGGAGGAAGAGGAGGGATCTATCGAATAGGTACCTACCCAATTATCGAAAACCTTGTAGTTCCCAGGTACTTCTGGTCTTTTTTCAGAATGGGACAAATAGTCGTACTGGTTATCCCCCACGTAGCGGATGGTATCCAGAGCATCCCGTCCTTCAACCACGTAGCTATAGGCGACGAGCTGGGGATCCCCTGGGGTGTCGTCGAAGAACTGGACCTTGTAGATTCCCTTCCCGAGGCTTCCCTCAGTCCCCGTCCCGCAGGAGACGAGGGCCAGGACGGCAAGGGGAAGGATATGACGGACCGCTTTCTTCATGCCGGGATTATCGCGCAAGTAGGCCTCCGCGCGTAGGGGCAAGCGCGTATTGATGCCCCAAAGGGCGGGGCGTATATTTACCGCCGTTGGGAAAAGACCTATGAAAAAGAACCAGACCACCCGAATCCTAAGCCTCATCGGCGCCCTTGGCGGAGCGATCGCCTTCTTCTGCCTCTTCGCCGCCGCCTTCACCGAGGAGCAGATCAGCGTCCGCGGCAACCTCTTCGCCATCATGTTCCCGAGCGCCAAGAGCGGCTACGCGATCGTCATCCCGCTCGTCATTGCGATGGCGGTCCTTTGCCTCGCCTTCATCTCCTCGCTCGTTGCCGCCTTCCTGAACGAGAAGGCCAAGAGGATCCTCTCCATCGTGAACGCGGTCCTCTACGTCGCGGTCGCGGTCGCCTTCCTCTTCACCACCGACTTCTACCTTCTTGCCAACCAGGGCGTCGTCGACATCTATCTCCAGGAAACCGGCAAGACGAGCATCGGGGCAGGGCCCATCTGCGTCGCCGTCTTCTCCTTCCTCGCCGCCGCCTGCTCCCTGGCCATCCCCTTCCTCCGCCTCCCGGACCAGAACCCCTCCGGCAAGAGCATCCGAAAGAACTAGCAAGGACTTGCTTACGAAAAGAGGCCTTCCGCGAAGGAGGCCTCTTTTTCTTGCTTGAGGGGCTACTCGAACTGGGCGCTATAGAGGCTATGGTAGAATCCGTCCGCTTCCATTAGTTCCTTGTGCGTTCCCTCCTCGATGATCTCCCCGTCCTTGAGGACAATGATGAGGTCGCTTTCGACAATCGTGGAGAGCCTATGGGCGACGACGATCGAGGTCTTTCCCTCCATGAGGGTGCGGAAGCTTCTCCCAAGGAGCGCTTCCGTCCTCATGTCGATGTTGCTCGTAGCCTCGTCGAGGATGACGATCTCGGGGGATAGAAGGAGTACCCGGGCGACGGAGATGAGCTGCCTCTCCCCCTTCGAGAGGGCGCTTCCTTCCCCGATCATCGTGTCGTAGCCCTTCGGCAGACGTTCGATGAAGGAGGCGGCCTGGGCCCGGCGCGCGGCTTCCTCCACCTCCTCGATGGTGGCGTCCGGCTTCCCGTAGGCGATGTTCTCCCTGACGGTCCCCTGGAAGATCCAGGAGTCCTGGAGCACCATCCCGACCTTCCGGCGGATGTCGCTTCTCCTGTAGGAGGTGATCGGATGGCCGTTCAGGAGGAAGGCGCCGGAATCCGGGTCGTAGAAGCGAAGGATCAGATTGATGAGGGTCGTCTTTCCGCATCCGGTCGGGCCGACGAGGGCGATCCTCTTCCCTTCGGAGGGAGCGAGGGAGAACCCGCGGATGACCTCCTTCCCCGGGACATAGGAAAAGCGGATCCCTGCCGCGGAAAGGGGGCCGGCCTTGGGAAGCGCCATCTCCCCGGTCTCCTTCTCGCGCGCCGTCCGCACGAGGGCGTCCACCCTGCGGAATGAGGCCACCGCGTAGTCGATCTCGCTCATGACGTTGCTGATCTCATTGAACGGGTTCATGTAGTTGCTCGCGTAGGTGAGGAAGGAGGAAAGGTCGCCCACGAGGAAGACGATCCCGAGGGGGGTCTCCATGATGATGGTGGCCGCGCCCACGAAGACGAGGATCGCATTGATGAGGGAGTTCACTAGCCTCGTCGCAGGGTTGATGACGCTCGCCCCCATGTTCGCCCGGAAGGCGTCCTTCCGGTTTTCCTCGTTGAGGCGGTCGAACTCCTTGATCCTCTCTTCCCCAAGCTCGTAGGCCCGGACGGTCTCGCTGTTCTCCAGCCCTTCCCGGGAATAGGCGACAAGGGCGCTCTGGCTCTTCGCCTGCCCCTTGAAATGCTTGCTGTTGAACTTGGAAATTGCGCGCGAGACGAGGAGGGAGACCGGGGTGAGCACCACGACGATGAGGGCGAGGAGCCAGTTCAGGGAGAACATGAAGCCCATCGTCACAAGGATGGTCACGATACCCTCGAGGAAGGAGGCGAGCCCCGCGACGAGCCCCGTCTGGATATTCTCCACGTCCACGAGCATCCGGTTTACGAAGTCGCCCTTCGAGGACTCGTCGATCGTGCGGATCGGGCATAGGAGGAGGCTTTCGTAAAGGAGGGATCTCGCCTGGCGAATGACCCTCTGGCCGATGAGGGAGGTCAGGTACTGGAACAAGTAGCCGAACAAAGTGCCGAGGACGAGGAAGGATGCCATGAGGATGAAATGGACGGAAAGATCCGCGAGCGCGCCTTTCTCGAGGATCTCGTTCACTGCCTTCCCGGCGACGTAGGGGATCGCGAGCTTGCTCCCGGTGGAGAGGACGACGGAGAAGATGGTCCAGGAAAGGAGGCGCTTGCTTCCCTTGAGATAGGGGAGGAGGCCCTTCATCGCCTTGAAATCGAGCTTCTTCATGCGACGGACCCTTTCTGCATCTCGCAGATCTCCCGGTAGCCTTCCGAACGTTCGAGAAGCTCCTCGTGCTTCCCGCGAGCGCTGATCCTCCCGTCCTCAAGGAAGAGGATCTCGTCCATGTCACGGAGCGAGCCGACGCGGGAGGAGACGAGGAGAAGCCCCATGCCTTTCTCCTTAAGCCGGTCGAGTATCTTCCTTTCGGTCAGGTAGTCGAGAGCGGACAAGGAATCGTCGAGGATGAGGAGCGGGTTTCCCCTAAGGAAGGCGCGGGCGATGAGGAGCCTCTGCCTCTGGCCGCCGGAAAGATTCGCCCCACCCTCCTCGACGGGGTGGTCGAGAGAGTCCTCCCACTTGGAGACGTATTCCCAGGCCTCCGCGTCCTTGAGCGCCTGGACGACTTCCTCATCCGTGGCCTCAGGCCTCCCGAGGAGGACGTTCGAGCGGATGGTTCCTTTGAAAAGGGAAGGCTTCTGGGAAACGTAGCCTTCCGCCTCGTGGAGGGCGGAAAGGGCGAGCTCCCTCTCATCGATTCCGCGGAAGAGAACTTTTCCTTGAGAAGGGTCGCGGAGGCGGAGAGCAAGGGAGAGGAGAGTGCTCTTTCCGGAGCCCGTCGGACCGATGAGCCCCACCCTTCCTCCTTCCTTGAGCGAGAAGCTGATCCCCGAGATAACCTCGCGGTCGCCCTTCTCCCCGAAGGAGAAGGCGACATCCTGGAATTCCAGAAGATTCGAAGCGGATTTGGCGGGGATTTCCTTTCTTTCCCCATCGACGATGTCGGGCTCTAGGGAAAGGAAGGCGTCGATCCTCTTCTTTGAGCTCATCGCCTTGTTGAGGGAGACGATGAGCCTCGAGAACATGACCATGGCCTGGAGGGAATGGGTGAGGTAGGAGATAAGGGAGACGATCTCGCCCGTCGTAAGGACGCCCCCTCCGTCGGCCACTCCCCCGAGATACACCACGAGGATCATGCCGAGGTCAACGAGGAAGAAAGTGCCTGGGGAGACGAGAGCGTTATAGAGCGCCATGTCCATGTTCTTCCTCTCGTAGGAGGCAAGGGACTCCGAGAAGCGCTTCCCCTCCAGCTCCTCCTGGTTGAAGGCCCGGATGTGGCGGGCGCCCCGGAGGCTGTCGTTGGCATGTACGGAAATGTTATCGAGGTTCGCCTGGATCGAGGCGTACTTCCTCGGCGAGACGAGGATGACGAGGAGGAAGATGAGGGCGCAAAGGAGGATGACGGCCCCGAAGATGAGCCCCGCCCTGTAGTCGATGAGGAAGGAAAGGGCGAAGGAGCCAATCAAAAGAAAGGGCGGGCGGAAGATGAGGCGCATGAACATGTTCACGCCCGACTGCATGTTGAAGGAGTCGCTCGAAAGGATGGTGGTGGCCTTGTCCTTCCCGAAGCGCGAGAGCTGCCCTTCCGAGAGCGAGGATATCTTCCGGAAGATCGCGCCCTTGAGGGCATGCCCGTAGTCGGCGGCCACCCTGGAGGAGAGGTACTGGGCGAATAGCGTCACACCGAACCCAAGGAAGGCGAAGGCGAGAATCACTCCCCCGAGCCCGAGGGCGAGGCCCATGTTCTCCTTCGCGATTCCCTCGTCGATGATGTAGCGGATGAGGAAGGGGGTCAGGAGTTCCGTGGCGACCTCGAAAAGCTTCAGGGCAGGAGCCAGGAACGTCTTGAAGAGGTAGGGCCGGAGAGGAACGAGCGAGGGAGAAGGCTTCCTTCCCATATCAGTCGCCCGCCCCGTGCACGGGGTTCTCCTCGTAGCGTACGTCCACGACGAGCGCGAAGTCGGAGCGGTCCCCGTTCCGATAGAAGCAATAGGAATCGAACCCTTCGCTTCCGGTCACGATCTCGAAGCAGTCGAAGTCCGCCTTCTCCCCGACCGTCACCCCGACCACGTCCTGGAAGCGGAAGGCGATCTCGCAAGGGCCTTCCTTCTTCTCGAACAGCACCTTGCCCGCCTCGGTGTCCACCAGGAGCGGGGAACGCTCGAAGCGGCAGATGACCTCAAGGCTTCCGTCGGCCTCCGGCCTCTCTGTCTTCGCATAGATCGAATGGGGGGTCTTGTCGAACAGGCGGAATCCGTCCATGTCGTCGGAAAGAAGGGAATCGGCAAGGACATATCCCGTGTAGGCGAAGGGCAGGTTCCAGTCGAAGCGTCCCGCGCCGTAGCGCTCCCTGGCCTCGGGAAGGCGCTTCTCGATCTTCTTGACGATGGCCTCCATGCCGGGGTAGCCATCTTTCAGTCTCTTGGCGACCTCGTCAAAGTGGAGGGCGATGAGCCCGTAGAGGATCGCGGAGAAGTAGTCCTTCTCGTCGTAGGCCATCTGAAACCAAAGGGCGAAGAGGTAGAAATAAGGGACAGGCTGGAGGTCATGGAACATCGCGAGCATCGAAAGAAGAGCGGATGCCTGGATCCTGAGGGAGGTGTCGGCGACAAGATTGTCGTCCTCCATCCCGATCCCGTAGTGATAGCAGTAGGCGAGCGCGAGCGTCGCCCAGGGGGCGTTGAGGGCCACCGCGTCCGTGACATAGAGGAGGGTCGCCGCAGGACTGACCTCGGGAGCCTGCCCGCAGTAGGCACGGGAAAGCTCGCTCCAGATGAGGAGCATGAGGTTGTCCGGATCTAGGAACAGGGCGGGATGGATCTCGAGCCTGGAGGCGGCTTCCCCGGCGTCCCTCCGGAAGCCGAAGTCCCCGCGGAGGAGCGCCCTGTAGCGGATGGTCTCGAGGATCAGCGCGCTGGCATCGGGAATGTCCCCGTACTCGAGGAGGTCCTCGAGGGCGTAGCGGAAAGCATTCTTCTCCTTCCGTTTCATCTCCTCGCTCGGCTTGTGGGAAGAGGCATAGGTGAGATAGGAGAAGAGCAAGGGCCCGAGGTTATCGTCGATGGGGCGCTCAGCGATCAGGTATTCCTGCATCGCGTGGAGCTCGGCCTCCCTTTTGTCCCCTAGGGCCCGGGAAGGGACGACGAAGCAGCATCCGCATACGGGGCAGCGGGCGCTGAGCCTCCCGTCCCCATGCTCCGCCCAATCATGGACGTCCTTCGCCGGGAAGGTCTCGCAACAGACAAGGCAGCCGCATGTTCCCCCTTCGAGGATGTAGCTGTCGTTGGCGATCGTCAGGGCAAGGGCGTCCAGGGCGTCTTTCCTAGACACGGAAGACTTTCTTTTGGATGGCATGGCGGAATTTTAGCAAAGCCAGCCATTCCTTCCCATACGCGCGGGGGACCTTATAATCGCGCCATGGAGAAAAAGGAAAGCAACCGGCTCCGCTTCTGGTCCCTGGGGTCCGCGGGGGTCGCTCTCGTCCTCATCCTCATCGGCAGTTTCCTGGACCTCCCCATCATGGAAAGGGTCTATGTCGGAGAGAACGCCTACTCCATGATCTTTGGCCTCATCGGTTCCCTTCCCCTTTATCTCGTAGCCATCTCAGGGGTCGTGCTTTTGGATAACTACTTCAAGAAATCCCAGCACTTCGCACTCAAAATTTTAGGAAAAGCGCTTCTCTTTCTTGTTCCTGCCGTCCTCGGAGTCCTCGTCGCCATCCAATCCCTGGACGAATACACGGGAAGCCTCCTCACTTCCATCTTGATCGCAGTGCCGCTCGCCTACCTCGCGCTTCTCCTCTGGTGGCATACCCTAAAAGACGCGGACCCAAACCGCTCGTTGGACTACGGGATCGCCCTTCTATTGGTTGCCGGGCTAACCTTCGCCTTGACCCACCTCGCTAAGGAGGTTGCCCAGCGTCCTCGCTACTTCTTCCTGAAGGAGTACGGAACCACTCACTTCCGCAACTGGTGGGAGTGGGGCTCCGGGCTGAAGGATCTTTATTCGGATCTTAGCTCTGACTGGTTCAAGAGCTGGCCTTCCGGGCATTCCTGCTGCGCTTCCGCCGCGCTCCTCCTCCCGATCCCCCTTGGGCTCGTGAAAAAGACGCGCCGCTTTGCTGGATGGGCATTCCCTCTGGGCCTCCTATGGTGGGCGATGACTGCCCTAGGCAGGATGCTCGACGGCCACCACTTCCTGACGGACGTCGCCTTCGCCCTTCTCTTCACCGCGCTCCTCATCTTCCTCCTTGCCGTCCCCCTTCTCCGCCGCACAGAGGAAGAGGAAGGAGAACCTCGCCGGGCGTTTCGCACCTCCGAGCACAGGATTCTCCGCCGGAGGGCGGACCTTGCCGTCCAGGGACTCGACGAAGCTACGATTCGGAAAATCCGGGCCAAGCGCGGAAGGAAGAAGAAATCGAATTCCTAGCACGTCTTATAAGCGCGCTTGCCCGTGTAGAATAGGCCCGATGCGCAAAGCGAGCACCGTCGACATCCTCCATGCGATTCCGCCCCGCGACGGGGAAAGGAAACGGATCTTCGAAATCGATTTCCTGCGGGGTTTCGACATCATCCTGATGGTGATGATCCACCTTGTCTTCGCCTGGGGAACCCAGTCATCGGGGCTCTTCTCCTGGCAAAGCGCCGCGCCCCAGCCCGGATGGGTGCACGACATGCGGGCTCTCTTCGACACGGTCGGCTCCCTCATCCTTGGAGGAAGCCTCTATTTCCTTGAGTTCTTCTTCTCCGGGCTCTTCGTCTTCCTTTCCGGCATCTCCTGCTCCTTCAGCCGTTCCAACGGAAGGAGGGCAGCCGAGCTTGGGATCATCGCCCTTGGCGTCACCTATGTCGTTGAAGGGGCGAACTTCCTCTTCCACATCGGGGCACACATCTACCTCGGAATCCTCCACGTGATCGCCCTCTCGCTCGCCCTATACGCGCTTGTGGACCACTTCTTCCCTGACTGGAGAGTCACCTTCGGGGTCGCCATCTTCCTTGTCTTCCTCACAGGCATCACCGAATGGCTCCGGATCGAGACAGGAAGCCTGAACGTCAATCTAGGGGATCCCGCCCAGTGGAAGAACTTCTGGCTCTGCATCCTCGGCATAAGGCGTGCCGGAAGCGACTATTTCTCGACGACGAGGCTGAGCGCGATCCTCTTCCTCGGGGCTACGGTCGGGAAGGTCGCCTACAAGAAAAGGAAGAGCCGCCTTCCCGCCTCCTTCCCCACCGCATGGGGCAAGCCCATCGCCTTCCTCGGGAGGCACACCCTTCTCATCTACTGCGTCCATATTCCCCTGATATACGGCCTTCTTGCCGTCCTGATGCTCCTTTCCGGCTACACGCTCAACATCTGAGGCATACCTATGAAAATCAATTCGCCCTACGACCAGTTCCTCCTCATGGCGGACCGCCACCCCCGGAACGAATGCGTGCGGTTCGAAGGAACCGTCATGAACTATAGGAGGGTCCATCGGGGGATCATGGAGGCCGCCCGTAAGCTGAGCGCCCTCCACGTCCATGCGGGGGACGTCGTCGCCGTCGCGCTTCCCAACTGCCCGGAGTCTATCTTCCTTTTCTACGCGATCAACTACCTGGGTGCCTGCTCCTACAACATCCATCCCCTCACTCCCCCGGAAGGGATGGCGGGCTTCCTGAAGAAGGTCGAGGTCAAGGCCCTATTCGCCCTGAGGAACAACGCGAACAAGTTCAGGAAGGCGCTCCCATCTAGCCTACCTGTGGTCTCTATCAACCCCTATCGCGGAAGAAATCCCCTCAAATCCCTTGCCATTCATTCGATGGGCGGGAAGGAAGAATGCCTAACCTACCACACGCTTCCCGAGGTGGAGGCAAAGCCTGGCAACGTCCTTCCGGAGGACGACTGCGTCTTCCTCAACACCGGGGGCACGAACGGCGAGCCCAAGGTCGCGCGCCTTTCCAACAGAGCGATCAACTACACCGCCTCCCAGGGATACGACCTCATCCGCGAGGACGTACGTTCGATCCATATGCTGACGGCGATCCCGCTCTTCCATACCTTCGGGCTATGCATGGGCGTGCATACCCCTCTCTCCCACGGGGCGAGCACCACCCTCATGCTGAAGTTCAACACGAAGGAGGCTATCCGCCATATCCAAAGGGGGCACGCCACCACCATCATCGGGGTGCCTGCCCTATATAGCGCCCTCCTTTCCCGCGACTCCTTCTACGGGCCCTGGCTACGGAAGCAGATCGTCGCCTGGGTGGGAGGGGACACTTGCCCCGAGTCGCTTCTCGAAAGGTGGAACGAGGCGATGAAGGCCCATGGCTCCAAGGCGAGGCTTTACGAAGGCTACGGCATGACGGAGACCACCGTGACGCACGTCAACTGCCGTTTCTTCCACAAGGACGGCTCCATCGGAAAGGCATTCCCCGACATCAAGGACGGGATCCTCGACCTCGACACGATGGAGCTAGCCGAGCCCGGGAAAGCAGGCGAGATCCTGATCGGCGGCCCGACCGTCATGAGCGGATACCTGATGTCCCCCGAACTGAACGCCTCCTCCCGGATCGAGATGGGAGGGACGCTCTACTTCCGGACGGGCGACTACGGCTACAAGGACGAGGAAGGCTTCCTTTACTTCAAGAACCGCATCAAGAGGGTGGTGAAGATCGGAGGCGAGACCCATTGCCCGAGCGACGTCGAACGGATCGCCGAGGAAGTGCCCGACGTCAAGGAAGCCTTCTGCTACGGCGTCCCCCACAAGATGAAGGGACATGTCTTCCGCCTCGCCGTGTCCCTCCAGAAGACAGGGAGGACCAAGGACGAGATCCGTTCGGAGATTCTCTCCAAGATCGCAAAGGAGCTCGCGCCCAGCTACCTCCCGGAGCGAATCCTCGTCGTGGAAAGGCTCCCCCGCACTTTCATCGGGAAGATCGACCCCAAGGCATTCCAGCGGGAAATCGACCCGGAGATGGACTAAAGGATCCGGCGGACCATTTCCTCGAAGGGAAGTCCTTCGCACATCCTCAGGAGAATCTTGTCGAAGTCATCGGAGAAGGGATGCTCCTTGAGGTTCTCTACAGGACACCAGAACACTCGTCCTTCGTTGCTCCCATGCAGCTCTCCTACCCAGCGATCGCTTCGGAATAAGCGGGCTCGGTGGATCTCTTCCCAATCCCAAACAAAGTCGCCGAGACGCTCAAGGGAAACGGGAGATAGGCCAGTTTCCTCCCTCATTTCCCTCCGACAGGAATCTTCCTCCCCCTCCCCTGGCTCGACATGCCCACCGGGGAAGGTGAGCCCCGGCCAGTCCCCCTTCGCCCTCTTTTGGACGAGGATCTCGCCGCTTGGGCGGTAGAGCATGCACATGTTCGTTTTGATGACGCGCTTCATAAATTCGCTTGACACAAACCCCTATCTATTAAATAACTTAGTCCAGAGAAAAACGAATATGGCAAGACCGAGGATCAAGAACCTGGACCAGAACATCATCCATGAGGTGATGGCGCTTTCCTACGAAAGCGGGCTGTCCGTCCTGTCGACCAAAAAGATCGCTTCGAGGCTCAAGGTAAGCGAGCCAACCATATTCGCGCACTTCGGCACGAAGGCGAAGCTTTTGCTCGCGGCCTTCGCGGAAGCCTGGAGCCTCGCCCCCATCGATTTCATCATGCCTGACGAGAACGGCGACGAGGAATCCTTCCGCGTGTTCCGAGAGCACTGCATCGGAGCGGCGGAGAACCCACTGGCGTGCCGCTACGTGGCGAACTTCATGAAGAGCGACTACTACCGCCGCCATAAGGACGAGGCGAAGGAAATCATGAAGGTCCTCTGGAACAAGGTAGGAGACGTCATCCGAAAGATCCATCCCGCTATAGACAAAGAGAGGCTAGAGATCCTCACCGAAATCTTCGTGGAAAGCGCGGTCGCCAACCACAACAGCGTCTGCGACCTCAACCTCGCGCATGAAGACCGCTACCTCAGGACTCTCTACGACTACCGCTACTACGGATTGACCTACCTCTTAAACAAGTCCGAATGAACGAGGAAGCCCTCCGCGCCCTCTCGCGCCTGGTCCGGCAGCAAGAATCATCAGTGCGGGATGCCGAAAGGGTGAATTCACTTCTGCTAGAGCAAAGAAGCTCTAAGGAACTGGCTTCTGTAAACGCAAAAGAACTTTCTGCGGATACCTATAAAAAGAACAGAATCTATCAACTCTTTTTAGAACATCGCGAACAACTTAGCTTTCTTGAATGGACCAGTTATCGGCCCTTTGAGCCCTTTGTCTACCAAGAGGCAGAATGCGATCCGGAGAACTTGGCTAGGACGAGAATGAGCGTCGGCTATTTTTCGGAGGAGTTTCCCTTCCCCGCCTTATTGGACAAAAGGGACTCCACCATTTGGATGAGCCTCATCCCCCATGAGATGAATACGATGGAACGCCATCTAAGAGAGATGTCAGGCAATGTCCTAGTGCTAGGCGGCGGACTCCTCTACTTCCCTCTTATGACGGAGCTAAACCCAAACGTCAAATCCATCACGGTCGTGGAAATCGACAACGGAATCCTTGAATTAAACAAGAAAATCCTTAGGGAAACCGCCTCAAGCCACAAGATTTCGCTAGTTGAAGGAAACGGCCTGGAAGCAACCAGGGATACCTCAGGCTTCAATCACGTCTTTGCCGACCTCTGGCATATGGCGGAGGACGGGATGCCCCTATATTCCTCCCTTCTCCTCAACGAGGAAAAGAACCCAGGAACGGTCTTCCACTACTGGATCGAGGAAGAGATGATCATCTATCTGAGGGAATGCCTTCTCGTCTATCTCCATGAAGTCGCGGAAGGACTGCCGGAGAAGGCGCCCGAAGCCTACGAGGACTACCCGGGGCAGCCCAATTCGGACGCGATCGTCCACGCCTTCCAAAGGATGGGAATCGAACGCAGGACGAACACGAAAGATCAGCTCCTAGCCCTCATCTCGAGAGACTCCATCCGTAAGCTCGCAAAGGAAATCAGGCCGAACTGGGAAGGCTAGACGACTTTCCTGCCCACCTCCGGAAGGCCGAGAAGGGAGGGGTCGACAACCACCTGCCCGTCCGCCTCATGGACCGCATCCCCGCGGATGAGCTCGCCCACGGAGCCGACGCGGATCGTTCCTTTCCCGGGGTTCTTGATGGAAGGGACATGCCCCCGGATGACCGCGTTCGCCTCGCTATATTCGAAGGAAAGGTCGCAGTCTTTCATCGTGCATTCGACAAGAGTAAGCCCGTTGCAGTAGCAAAGCGGCTGGGTTCCCCTGATCCTGCAGCGAACAAGGGTCAGCCCCTCGCTGAACCATCCGAGGTATTCCCCGAACACGTCGGAATCCTCGACGATTACGTCCTTGCTATGCCAGAAAGCGTCCTTCGTATGGAGGGAGCAATTCCGGATCCTTAGTCCTTCCACGTACTGGAAGCTATACTTCCCTTCGAAATCCACGTTCTCGAGGACGATATCCTTCGAATCCAGGAAGGCGTACTCCGAACGGAGATAGGAATCCCTAAGGGCAATATCCCTGCATTTCCAGCCGAACTCCTCGCTTTCGATACGAGAGCCCTCAAGCGTGGCGTCCTGGCATTCCCTGAGGGCCTTGATGCAGGAAAGGCGGGAATCCTTGATCCTCAGCCCCTTGCAATACCAAAGGGGGGCCCGCGCGTTCTCCCGGAACTCGCATCCCGTCGCCTCGACCCTCTCGCCATGCCACAAGGGGTAGCGGAGATTGAAGAAGGAGTCGCTGACGACCACGTCCCTGCATTCCTTAAGGACGCTTTCGCCGTCCTCTTCCCCCTCGAACCGGCAGGAGGCCACCCTCGCGTCCTTTAGTGCGTATAGCGAGCGCTCCGCGCTGAAGGAACGCCCTTCGATCCATTCGCTCATAAGGTCATTCTCCTCCTTCTGGCAAGTCCCTAGGTATGGAAAGGCGGCCCCTGCGGGCCGCCCTTATCGCTCTGGCGGAGGCATCGAGATTCGAACTCGAGCACCGGGAAACCCGATCTAACAGGTTAGCAACCTGCCCCCTTCGGCCTCTTGGGTATGCCTCCGTGCGGGGGGAAGTGTAGCACAGGCACGAAAGGCGGGCTAGTCAATCTTGAAGAATGGGGGGCATGGGAAAAGGCGGCCCCGAAGGACCGCCTTATCTAGAAGATGGCTATTCGGCGGCCGTCTCCTCCCCTTCCGCCTTCCGGATGCGCTCGCCCTGGTAGCAGGTGAGCCTCTCGTTCCGGCTGACGAGGACGAGGGTGCTGTCGATGTGGTCGGCGAGGTAGCTGAAGCGCGAGGTCGGCACGGAGACGAGGAGCTGGATGTCGAGGGAGCGGTAGAACTCCATCATGTCCTCGATGCGGTCGGAGTCCATGTTGTTGAACGCCTCGTCGAGCATCACGATCTCGCAGGGCGAGGAGCCGCCTCTCTTCTTCAGCTCGAAGGCACTGTCGAAGCTCGCGGCAATGAGGACGTAGAAGGGGGTCTGGGTCTCGCCGCCGGAGCGTGCGCGGACGTTGTCGCTGTAGCGCTTCTCCTGCCCGTCCGGGGTCGTCTCGACGATGTCGTAGCTCAGGTAGTTCCGGTAGTCGCAGAAGCGCTCGATCGTCTCGGCGCTCGACTCGGCGGGGTTCTCGCTCGCCAGGATCCGGAAGAGGTAGTCCATCGTCGAGCGGTTCTCGCCCGAGAGGAGGGAGCTAAGGAGATCCCCCTGGTAGTAGTCCTCGCTCGTGTTCACGGCGATGTCGTAGATCTTCCTGAGCTCGGGGTCCCCCGTCGGCTTCACGAGGAAGCGGTAGATGGACCGCGCCGAGCCGAAAGGGTGCTTCCTCAGGGTGCGGTTCAGCTTCTCGATCTGGAGGGAGGCCTGCTCGATGTTGCTCCTGAGCCCGACGAGGAAGCCGGTCTTGAAGTTCTCGGCGGCAGTGATCGAGGCCTGCTCCGCGCGGCTTCTGGCGGTGACCAGGGAGTCCTTCACGATCTTCTGATAGCGCTCGATATATAGCGGGAGGTTCTCGAGGACGGGCTCGACGTCGTTCTGCTGGAACTTGTCGTTATAGCCGCCCATGATGCGGACGATCTTCCGCTCGCTCTCGAGGAGGGCGCGGTGGTTCTCCTCCCTGGCCGCCTGGATGCGCGGGTAGGGGTTCTTCCCGTATTCCTGGAGCTTATGCTCGGCAAGCTCGAGGAGCAGGGGGTCTGAGTGGTCCATGAGGAAGAGGTCATAACCCTTCTTCCCTTCCTGGTAGTCGTTGGTGGCCTGCTCGAGGGCGAGGTTGTGGCGGCCCCTTTCCTCGGCGATGGCGTCACGCTCAGCGAAGAGGGCCTCGAGCTCGGCCTTCAGCCCGCGCTCCCTCTCGTCGAGGGCCTCGAGGGCGGTGTTGAAGACGGTGAGGTCCTCCGCGGCCATCGATTCCTCGAGGGCGCGGACGCGATCCTCGAGCTCCGCCTTCTTGCGAAGGGCGTCCTCCTCCTCCGCCCAGTGGCGGGGAAGGCTCCTGAGCGACATCGGGTCGAGGGCGAGGGAGCGGGAGAGCTTCTCCTCGAGAGGAGCCTTCTCCTCGTCGAGCTCGCGGATCCTCTCGCTAAGGTCGCGATAGCGCTCCTTCATCTCCTTGAGCTGGCGGGTGATGGCCTCCTTCCCGAGATAGGGGGTGAAATCCTTCTCACGGATGAGATAGCGGACGGAAGCCCCGTCGTAGTAGAGCCCGTCCTTCGTGATCCACTTGAACTCGCCTCTCCCGGCGGGCTCCTCCACGGCCTTGATGTCGCCGAGGAGAAAGTCGACGTAGTCGCGGACCAGGGGAAGCTCGTCGCCCCCCGAGGCGTCGACGGCGCAGCGGATCTTGTCCGCGAGGGACCCGTCGACCTTGAAGGGCGAGCCCTCCAAGGTGGCGGTGTCCACGATGCCCGAGGAGCCTTCAAGGCGAAGGTCCGGGTTCTGGGCGAGCACCTTCTGCGCCTCCCCGTAGAACTTCTGCGGGAGGAAGCAGTCGAAGCGGCGGTTCCCAAGGAGCGTCTCGATGGCCTCTCCCCAGTCCTCGTCGACGAGCTCGAGGCAGTCGCAGAGGGGGTTGAGGGCGAACTCGGAGTCGAGCTGGAAGCGTTCCTTGAGGAGGCGGTAGAGCTTGCTCACGCCCGCGGGGAAATCCTTCTCGTGGCTCTCAAGGATCTGGATGCGGGGCGCGAGGAGACGGAGCTCGTCCAGGAGCCCCGAGCGGGTCTGGGCGATGCGGTCGATCTCTCCGCGGAGGCTGCTCCTGACGAGGGCGAGGTTCCCCTCGTAGGACTCGACGGCCTTCCGGAAGGAGTCCCCCTCCCTCTTCTTCCCAAGGGTGTGGAGGCTGCTCTTGAAGCCGAGCTCATCCGCCCGCTCGTCCATCTCGGAAAGCGAGGTGTCGAAGGACACGTCGTCCGCGGAAAGCGCCGCAATCTTCGCGTCAAGTAGGGAAATATCGCCTTTGAGGCGAGCGATCTGCGCCTCTTCGTCCCGGTGCTCGAGGGCGCTGCGCTCCTGGCGGATTTCCTGGAGGGCCTGGTTGATCTCAAGCCGCCGCTGGTCGGCCTTGCGCTCGCGCTCGCGGAGTGCCTGGAGGTCCTCCTCGGCCCGGCGGCGGCGCTTCTCCCCTTCCTCCACGCCGAGGCGAAGGGAGAGGAGCTCGAGAGCGTCCTCGTCCTTGAGGAAGGAGTCCCTCTCCTCGCTCAGGGCAAGAAGGGGAAGGAGGGCTTTCGCCTTCTCCTCCTCGTGATGGAGGAGGGTCGCGATGTCCTGGTAGGCCTTGGCGGCCTCCTTCACCTCGTCAAGGGAGACGTTCCTCTTCTGGAGGAGGAAGTTGTTCGTGAACTCGAGGAGGTCGGCGTTCGGATCGAAGGCGATGGCGCTCGAAAGGAGCGTCTCGTACTCGTCCGGGAGTTCGAGGGAGCGCCTCACCTGGGCGTAGGAGGCGCCAAGGGAGCTCGCCTCGAGGGGGATGAAGGGGAAGGCGAGGGCGGTCGCGGTCTTCCGGAGCCCTTCGAAGGCGCGCACGGACTTGGTCCCGTCCTCCTGGATCTCGAAGAAAAGGGAATCCTGGAAGGGGGCGCGGAGCTCGTAGAATTTCGCGGGAAGGAGGACCCCTCCGGTGATCTGGAGGACGCACCCGAGGGTCATCTTCTCCTCCCCGTCCTCGAACTCGAGGGCGAGGTGGGTGATGATGTCCCCCTCGGGGCGGAGGAACTCGCGCCCGACGGCGCCGATCCTGGCCCTCATGTACGTCTCGACGGTCCTCCTCGTCCCGGAAAGCCCGTTCCGGGAGGCCATGTTGAACTTCCTCTGGGCGAGCCCGCCGGAAAGGACGTAGTGGATCGCGTCCACGAGCGTCGACTTCCCGGAGCCGTTGTCTCCTGAGATCAGGAGGTTCCCCTTGATCTCGATCGTCTCGTTCTGGAAAAGGTGCCAGTTAATCAGCTTCACGCGCGACAGCTTCTTCATCATCGCTACCTCCGATGTATTTCTTGAGGCGTTCCTCGAGCTCCAGGAGCGAGCTGGAGTCGACGAGGACGAGGATCGTGTTGAAGATCACGACCTGCGACTCCCCCTTGCTCACGTCGTCCTGGAAGTCGATGACCTTGTAGCGGCGGAGCGTCCCCATGGCGAGGCGGAACTCCGTCATCGACACCCCGTCAGGGTAGATCTCGGTCTCCTGGAGGCGGCGAAGCACCTCGTCCACGGTGACGACGACCGCGTTATAGCTGGCGATCGTCCTCTCCCCCTTGTAGGCAAGGGAGCGGAAGAGGAGGAGAAGGACCGTCTCGAGCTTCTTCAGCCGGAGGCGGTTCCTTTCGTTATCCCCGCGGATATAGCAGATCCTCTTCTCCCGGTCGACGAGGAAGGAGATGTCGAGGAAGCGGAAGAAGTCCTCGAGGACCGCCTTGTAGCTCCCGGTCGCGACATAGTAGTCGTCCTGGTCGCCGCGCTTGTCCTGGACGAGGAAGGTCTCGTTCAGGAGGCGGAGCGCGATCTTGGCGAAGCGGTCGCACTTGGACTCGCTTCCGGCGATGAGGCCGTATTTCTCCTGGAAGTCGGAGAGAACGTTCGTCTTGGCCATCTAGTCTCCTTTCCTTTCGATAAGGTAGTCGTCGAGGAGGAACTCCCCGAGCGGGAAGCGCTCCCCGGTGGGCGCGCCGATGCGGTAGCCCTCCGGCGCGTAGGAGGGGGTGAGCGAAAGCTTGATGAATCCGTCGAGCCCGTCCTGATGGAGGTCGGAGGCAAGCTCGCTCTCCTGGTCCATCACCGACTCCAGGAAGGCGAGGATGGCGCTCTTCCCGTAGCGCTTCTCCTCCCTGAGGAAGCGCTCGGCACGGAGCACGGCCTCTTCGTCGATCTCCCCTTCCTCGAAGGGGACCTCGCCCGGGGCCCTCCGCTGGAGGTTCCTCGGCTTATAGATGCTCTCGGGGGCGATGGTCGCCATCTGGTAGGGGGCGAAGGGGGTCTCGATCTCGTCCTCATCCACCTTCCTAAGAAGCTTGAGAGAGCGGTTGAGCGCGCCTTCGATATCGCGGAAGTTATTGAGGCGGAACTCGAGGATCGCACGGGTCGCCTGGACGTAGGAGGTGTTCCTCATCGAGATCTCGCGGATCTGCGCGGGCATCCCCTCGAAGAGGTCGAGGACGGTGGAAAGCACACCCTCGACGAACTCGCGGGCTTCCTTTCGCGACTCCTCCCCGTCCTCCAGATGCTTCGTAAGGACGTAGTCGGAGACGAGCCCCTCCATGACCTCGGGCTCCTTGAGGTGGTCGACGGCGCGGATGATCTCCACGTGCCGTACCTCCGGGTTATGGGCGCCTTGGAGGTTATTGAGGGCAAGGAGCGCCGGGTGGCGCTGGAACTCCACGAGGAGGGTGTCGAGGATCTCCTTCTCGCTCTTCCCCTCCTCCTCGAGGGCCTTGGCGGCGAAGCGCCGGATCTGGCTGTTGATGGAAAGGAGGTGGCGGTATAGCTGGGCGCACTTGCTCTGCACCTGCTCGAGGGCGGCCGTGCTCTTCGCGTAGTCGAAGGCCTTGAGCGAGCGGTAGATGTCCTCGGAAAGCCCGAAGTACTCGTTGCTCCTTTCCTCCTCCTCGGCGATCTCGAGGAGCACGGGGACGACCTTCATGAAAGCGTCGCTTCTGGAAAGGCGCTCGCTGAAGCCGTCGCCGTCCTCCTTGTCGAGCCAGCCGTAGTCGACGAGCCGGCGAAGGAAGGAACGCGCCTTCTCAAGGGGCGTCCGCGCCTCGACCTCGAAGTCGTCGGTCACGTCCTTGGCCATCTCCTGGGCGAGGTGGGAGGCGAGCTCCTCTCGGTCCACGTCGAAGCGGAGAGGCCCGAAGTAATCGTCGATCAGCGCGATCAGGCGGTAGCTCTCCTCGACGTTGCCGAGGGCGAGCACCCGGAAGAACTCCTTGGGGAGGTTCCGGAACAAGGGAGGGAAACGCTTCATTGCTGGAATTATAAAGCAAGAAAGGGGGCGTTGCCCCCTTGAGTGTCAGGAATTTTCTCAGTCCCTGAGGGAGACCGTCATGTCCTTCCCAATCTCGATCCGGAGCCTCGTCGCGTTGCCCCTCAGTGCCCGCTCGAGATGCTCGCTCGCCTTCCTCGTCAGGAGCTTGTTCCCGAAGAGGAGCGACACTTGCTTGTAGAGGTCGCTCGCGGTCATCTTCCCCTGATCCTCGAGAATGTCGCGCATGGCGTTCCCGAGCTCGTGGTAGCTGACGCTGGTGACTTCGCGGGACTCCCCTGGGTCGGGCAGGCGGTAGAAGCGGTAGTAGAAGCTTTCCTCGCGCGAAGGATAGAGGAAGCGGAGGTCCGAGCCGCAGAACTCGACGTGGCACTCCGTTTTCTCCAGGGCCCGCTGGAAGAGGCCGCGCTGGGCCACGCTCATTGAGCGGAGGCCGTACCTCTCGCGGAAGCGCTCCTTCAAGGTTTCCACGGAAATCGGATATTCCGCGACGATTATGCGGCGGAAATAGGAGCTGAGGCGCTCCCGCTCCGCGTCCGTGTCCTGGTAAAGGGCGGTCTCCGCGGGGAGCCTCACGTAATGGACGGCGTTCCGGTTCCGCTCCCCCCTCTTGTCGAGGAGCTCGTCGAGGATCGAGGTCTCCTTCTTCTCCTCCTCGCTCCGGGATGGAGTCTCCTCGAGAAGCGCGTTCACCCTGCTGACGATGAGGGCGACGGCGTCCTTGGGGTGGTCGAAGTACTCGACCGACCAAAGGCGCATGAGGTTCCATCCGAGGCCCTGGAGGGTCCCGGGCTGGACGAGGTTCCTGTCGCGGCAGGTCGGGGCGTAGAGATAGCTCTCCCCATCAAGGAGCACGCCGAGGATGTAGCCCTCGCTCTTCCTAGGGTCGCGGATGGCGACGTCGACCTTGAGGGTTGAGGCCCCGACGTTCACGTCTGCCCCGAAGCCCAGCTTCCTGAGGTCCTCGGCGAGGAAGCTCGCCACGGAGGGACGCTCCGCGCGGAGGCTTTCCCCGAGGACGTGCGGGAGGGAGGGCACCCCTTCCTTGGCGAAGCGGAGGAAGTCGCGGAGATAGGAGGCGCCGGCGTTCTTCGCTCGTTCGGCCCTGATGTCCTCCGGCTGGAGGGAGGAGAAGACAATCATCTCCTCGCGGGCGCGGCTCACGGCGACGTTCAGCCTCCGCTCGCCCTTCGCCCTGCTGAGGGGGCCGAAGTTGATGGAGATCGAACCGCTCTCCTTGTCAGGCCCGTAGGTGACGGAGAAGAGGATGCAGTCCCTTTCGTCCCCCTGGACGTTCTCGAGGTTCTTCACGAAGATCGTCTCCCCGCCCGGGGTGCTATTGAGGAGCGAGTTCCTCGCGAACTCCCTCTCTAGGAGGTCCTCGATGAGATTCTGCTGGGCCTCGTTGAAGGTGACCACCCCGATCGAGCGGTTCCTGAGGACGGGGTCCTTGAGCCGGCGGACGATCTCCTTGACCACTGCCTCGGCCTCCTCGCGGTTCGTCCTCCTCCCGTGGAGGAAGTGCCCGTTCACCTTGCGGAAGCTGACGGAGCTCCCCTCCTCCCCTGGCGAGGGGAAGGTCAGGAGGTCGTTCTTATAGAAGCGGCGGTTGCTGAAGGCGATGAGGGACTCGTGGCGGCTCCGGTAGTGCCAGATGAGGCGGTGGCGCGGGAAGCCGATGACGATCGCGTCGTCGAGGAGGGACTCGAGGTCCTCGTCGAGCGTATAGGGAGCGTCCTCCTCGTCCAGCGCCATGGTGACGGGGGTCTGGAAGTAGTTGCTCGGAGGCATCTGCTGCTGGTCGCCGGCGATGATAGCGCTCTTCGCGCGGGAGATGGCGCCGATCGCCTCCGAGGTCGGGATCTGCGAGGCCTCGTCGAAGACGACCACGTCAAAGCTATGCTTCTCCGCGTTCAGGTACTGGGCCACGGCGACCGGGGACATCAGGAAGCAGGGGCAGTAGGTGTGGATCAGGTCGCCGTAGTCGTCGAAGATCCGGCGGAGGGTGAACTTCCTTCCTTCGGAGGCGCAGATCTTGCGGAGGCTCGCGATCTTCGTGGAGGGGGCGGTGGGCTGGCTGACGTCAGGGAAAGAAGCGCTGACGCGGGCGAAGGTCTCAAGGACGGTGAGGCGAGCGAACTCCTTGGTGAGGCGCCCGTACTCGGCGATCGCGCGCTCGGTGTCGCGGGAGTTGAGGGAGCCCACCTCAGTCCCTTCGGAAGCGAGGATGTAGATCTTGTAGCCGAGGCTCGCCTCGTAGACGTGGAGGAGCGCCTCCGGCCCGATCTTCCCTTCCTCATATAAATCGAGGAGCTCCGAGGGAACGAGTTCCCTGGCATCCTCGATGTTCCGGAGGAGACGGCACCAGGAGGAAAGGCTCCCGATCGTCGCGTAGCAAAGGTGGGTGCGCTCGGCCGCCTCGAGGAAGAAGCCCTCCGCGTCCGGGTAGCGCTCGTAATCGAAGGCGTTCTCCTTGAGGAGGGTCGCCCCATACTCGGAAAGAGCGGACAGGGCGGCGGAGAGCCTCTCCACCGTCTGGTCGAACGCGAGCTCCGGCTTCTCGCCGAACTGGCGGAAGAAGCGGGCGATCTCCTCCTCGTCATGGTCCTTGGCCGGGACGAGGCTCGCCATGAGGTCGGAAAGGGCGAAGGTGCGGGCGAGCTTCGTGAGCACGCGCTCGGCGTCCGCGGCCTTCTTCATGTCCGGGAAGCTCTTGGCGAGGAAGAAGAGGGCCTCGCCCCCTCCTTCGGACGTGCTCTCGTAGTACTCCTTGGCCCTCCTGTAGGCGACGAGCTGGTCGGAAAGCTCGGAGATACCGCGGTCGGTGAGGGATTCCTTTCCCTTGGCGTAGGGGGCAAGCTTCTTCCGGAGCCTTCGCATCGCCCCCATCCGCTGGAAGAGCGGGAGGTTCTGGGCGATGAGGTAGTCCCCCTTCAGATCCCCGCCGGAAAGGGAGAGCGCCTCCTCCTTCCATTTGGCAAGGATTGCCTCCATCGCGGTGAGATACGCCTTCTTCTCATCCAATTTCCTGGTGATTGCGGCACGATTTGCAAGGATAACCTTGTTCCCGACGAATTCCGCGCAGTAATCGGCCCCTGAACGGAACTCCTTGAAGAGGCTGACGATGAGCTCCGCGTTCGCCCTTAGGTTCGCAAGGAAGGGGTGGGCGCGGCAGACGTTCTCCATGGCAAGGGCGGCATCCCTGAGGAGCTTCTCCAGCTCGGGCAGGCGGTCCTTCAAGGCCTCGCGGGCGCCCAGGGAGTAGTCCTTCCGGAGATAGGGCCGGAAGGGCGAGCGGCGGTAGCCGCCCACCTCATGGTCGTAGGTCACGACCTCCATCAGGCGGCGGAGCGCCTCCTTGTGGGTCTCTTCGGTCAGGGAACGAGCGTAGTCCTCGGGAATCTCGATTCGTTTTCCTTCCGCGCCGTCCTTGTGGGAGAGGTTGAGGATGATCGCCTCGTAGATCGATAGGAAGAAGTCCCTTCTCTCATGGATCGTGCGGAGGGTCTCGTTCAGGGAGTTTCTCTCGGCGAGGATCTCGTCTGCGACTTCCTGGAACTTCCTCCCGTCGGCGGCTTTGGGCCCGAGCTCGAGGAGCCTTCCGATCTGCTGAAGGATCTGGGACTTGGGGGTGTTGGGGTTGGCCACCTCGAGGCAGAAGTCCCCGAGGCCTAGCTCCTTGAGGCGGTCCTTGACGACGTTGAGGGCGACCTCCTTCTCCGCGACGAAGAGGACCTTCTTCCCGTGGTAGATGAGGTCGACGATGAGATTCGCGATGGTCTGGCTCTTCCCGGTCCCCGGAGGGCCGTCGAGGATGAAGCTCTCCCCTTCCTCGGCCTCGTGGATGGCCTTGATCTGGGAGCTGTCCGCGGGCAGGGGGATCGCCATCTCCGTCGGGCGGATCCTCTCGTCGAGCTCCGCTTCCCCGATCTCCTCGCCCTGGCGGGAGAGGAGGCTTCCTCCGTTCACGAAGGAGCCGATGATCGGGTGCTCCATCAGCTGCTTCCGGCGGGTGTGGATGTCGCTCCACATGACGAAGTGGGCGAAGGAGAAGAGACCGAGGACCGAGCGGTTCTCGACGACCGCCCAGTTCTTCATGTTGAGGATGATCTTGCGGATCGTGCTCACCACCGCGCGGAAGTCCACCTTCCCTTCGGAATCCACAATCTTCCTCGTCGAGGAAAGGGCCCCGAAGTCGAGTCCGAAGGCCTGGCGGAAGTACTCGAAGGCGGTCGTATTCAGCTGGATGTCGTCGATCGAGTAGTCGAAGTAGTAGAAGGGTCCGCTCTTCTGGCGGGGCATCCGGACCGGGAGCAGGAAGATCGGCGAGTAGACGGCGCCGGTGGAGTGGGCGGCGGCTTCCTCGCTCGGGAACCAGCGGATGAGCCCAAGGGTGAGGAAGAGGGGATTGCAGCCCGTCTCAGCAATCGTCGTGTTCGCCTTCCTCGCCAGGGACTTGAGGAGGGAGTCCCCCTTCTCGTGGGAATCGTCGAAGTAGAGGGTGCCCCTCCGGTAGCCATCCTCGGCGAGCTCGACGTGCTCGCGGGTGAGCCTTCCCTCCCCAGGCCCCATCGTCTTGGGGGAGGCGGCCATGAGGAGGCGCTCCCTCCCCTGCTCCGCCATGAAGGAAAGGAGCCTCTCCCCGTCGGGGACGACGAACTCCACGGTGCTCTTGTTGAAAGGGAGGTTGATCAGCCGGTTCCCGAGGTCCAGGTCCAGGAGCTTCTTCTCCCAGTGGTCGAAGCGGTTCTCGGGGCGACGCTCCTTCCCCTCGATGAAGCGCCTCTCGGAGGGGTCGACATGGGGGAGGAAGTACTCGAGGTCGTCCGTGGCAAGGGCCTGGAAGTCGACCTCGCCGGTTTCCTTGTCGGGCGAGGGAAGGGGCAGGACCCTCCCCATGCGGCAGCCATGGATGTCGAGGGCGTAGTGGAAGACCTTGTACTCCCTCATGCAGCGGAGTCCGCTGTCGACGGCGTCCGAGAAGTTGCTGTGACGCCCGTTGGTGAGGCAGACCGCGTTCACGAAGACGAGGCGGTTGAACCCCTTCTCCCCCTCGGTCCTGAGCCACTGGCCGCGCTCTTCCTTTGCCTCGCCGAACACCCCGTCCTCAAGCCAGACGCCGACGAGCATGTGGGTGTCGACGTTCACGAGGAGGGCGTTCAGCCCCGCGGCCTCGCAAAGGCTCGCGTAGAGGAAAGAGAGGTCGATGCAGCAGCCGACCTTGTCCATGATGACCTGGCGCGGGGTGCGGAGACGCCAGAGGCGTTCCCCGGAGAAAGAGTTGACGAGGTAGTCGATCCCGAGCCCCTGGGCGGCCAGGTACAGGGCGTCAAGCTGCTGGAGGACGTAGTTCGCATCCCTCCTCTGGTATGCGGAAAGGCCCGAGAGCTCCCCCCGTTCCGCGAGAATCTGGGAGGCCCGCTTGGTAAGCTCGATGACCAGTGGGTCGTTCGGGGTTACGTAGCTGGCGAGGATCTCGTCCACGTAACCGGGACGGAAGCACTTGGTGAGAGGCAGGACGGCAAGGTCCCGGACCTCGGTCAGGACGACCTCCCCCTTGGAGAGGAGGCGGAAGGTCAATTGCCCCGGGACCGACTCCCGGATCTTGTAGAGGGCGGGGGCGTCCATCCGGATGCCGAAGCAGTCGATGAGGAGCGAGGAATGCGCGGGCACCGCCTGGATCTTGGTGTCCTCGATGGACATAAGGGGCTCCTCGAGGCCGCTGAAGGAGATGGAAAGCACGACGTCCTCGAGATCGACGTCCCCGTTGTTCCGGATCGTCACGGAGCGAAGGAAGCTGAAGCTGTTCTGGTGTCCTGGGTTGATCTTCTTCTCGAAGGATTCCGACTGATAGTAGAGATAGCTGACGTCCGGGCCGCAGTCGATCTCGAACCGAAGAAGTTCCTGTTCCATGTCCCCAAGCCTCCGTTTGGGGGAAATTCTAACGCAGAAGGCTTCCTCCATCTTCCCTCAGGGAAGAAGTTCGCCCGAAGGTACGAAAAAACCGCCAATTTCCCTTTCAAGGGGCCAGAGGGAAACCGGCGGCGTGCAAATAGTAGTAAGGGCGAAATTGCGGGTCAAGGGGGACTTTCCCCATGAAAGCGGTTACCCGCCGCGAGCGAATCAATACGCCTTGGCGAAGTAGCAGACGATCCTCGCAGGCTCCCCGCAGACGGGGCAGAGCGTCCCTTCGGGAGGGACCTCCTCGGCGATGCAGCGGGCTGTCCCGCCATTGGTGATTTCCTTTATGCGAAGCTCGCACTCCTCCCTGCCGCAGAAGCCCATCTTGCAGAAGCCTCCCTTGGAAAGGGCCGCGTCCAGCTCCTCGATGTTCCTCGCCTCGGTCGTCCTGCTGAGGCGGGACTCGAGGGCAAGGGAGAGCATCTTCTCGTGGATTTCCGAAAGAATACTCTTGATTTGCAAGGTTGCATCCGTAATCGGCATCGTCTTCTTCTCGCCGTCCACCCTGCGGGCGATGGTGCACTCCCCCTTCTCGAGGTCGCGCGGCCCCATCTCGATGCGGACGGGGACGCCCTTCATCTCGTACTCGCTGAACTTCCATCCCGGAGTCTTGGAGTCGTCCTCGTCGAGCTTCACGCGGATGCCTTCGGCAAGAAGGTCGTCCCTCAGCTCCCTCGCGGCCTCGAGTACGCCCGGGGTCTTCTGGCGGATGGGGATGATGGCGACCTGGATGGGCGCGACATAGGGAGGAAGCACGAGGCCGTTGTCGTCCCCGTGGACCATGATGATCGCGCCGATGAGGCGGGTGGAGACGCCCCAGGTGGTGTAGTGCGGAGCCTCGAGGCGATTCGTCCTTCCCTGGAAGGAGATGCCATAGGCCTCGGAGAACCCAGTCCCAAAGTAATGGCTCGTCCCGCACTGGAGGGCCTTCCCATCGTGCATGAGTGCCTCGACGGTGTAGGTGGCCTCCGCCCCGGCGAACTTCTCCCTTTCCGTCTTCCTGCCCTTGAGGAAGGGGATCGCGAGGGCGTCGCGGCCAAGCTCGTAGTAGATGTCAAGCACGTCCTGGACGTTCTTCTTCGCCTCCTCCCCGGTCTCGAAGAGGCAGTGACCTTCCTGCCAGAGGAACTCGGCGCCCCTCAGGAAGGGACGCGTAGTCTTCTCCCAGCGGACGACGGAACACCACTGGTTGTAGATCTTGGGAAGGTCGCGGTAGGAACCGACGATCCGGCGGTACATGTCGCTGAAGAGGACCTCGGAGGTGGGGCGGACGATGAGGGGGTCCTCAAGTTCCTTGCCTCCTCCGATCGTGCAGACGAGCGTCTCCGGGGCGAAGCCTTCCACGTGCTCTTTCTCCTTGTTGAAGAGGGAGCTCGGGATGAGGGTGGGCAGATATACGTTCTCCGTCCCGATCGCCTTGAAGCGACGGTTCAGGTAGGACTGGATCTCCTCCCAGATCGCATAGCCGTAGGGAAGGTAGTCGATGAACCCCTTCACCGAGCCGTAATCCATCAGCTCCGCCTTCCGGCAGACGTCCGTGTACCACTGGGCGAAATCGACGTCCCGCCCGGTGATGGCATCGTTCTTCATCGCGCTCATCAATCATCCTCCCTAAGCGACTTCAGCCGCTTCTTCGTCTTGTCTTGCAAGGGCTTCACCATCGTCCCCCAGGGCCCGATCGGCTCGCCGGAGACATAGTCTATCCCGCTTCGGACAAGAAGTTCCATCGCGCTCCAGCTCCCGATGCCGGAGGCGACGATCGGCTTCTTGTAGCGAAGCAGCTTCTCCACCAGCCCGTGGAGGCGGCTCCGGATCTTCGTGTCCACCCGCTGGGCTCCCCCGTCGCTGATCGAGAAGTCGGCGAAGAAGTAGTCGGCGAGGGAATGGAAGGAGTCATCGAGGAGAAGGGACTGACCCTCCGCGAGGAGGGCGATCTGGCAGCCTAGCCCGCGAAGGACCCGGAAGCCCTCGCGGATCGTCTCCGGGTCGCCCTTTAGGCATTCGGCGGAGACGTCCCCTTCCCGGAAAAGAAGGACGATCCCGAGCTTCCGTGCGTTCTTGTGGCGCTTGAAGTAGGCGATCGCGGGGTCGATCTCTACCGCCATTACGGGGAAGAACAGGCGCTGGTAGAGGTAGGCCCGCTGGTTTTCGAAGGTAGAGAAGGTTTCCTTCGCTACGTAGGAGAAGAGCGTCTTCCCTGCCCGGACCCTCGCCGCATAGGACTTGAGCTCCTCCATCCCCTGGTAGGCCGTCCCCTCGGGGTGGCTCGCTGACAAGTAACCAAGCAGACGTTCCTCGAGGACGTTATAGATGGGCCGGAAGAGGATCTGGATTCGCCGCTCGCTGATGATGCGCTCGACGTCCCCCTTCCTCGATCCGCTCTCCCCTTCCTCAAAGATCTCGCGGCTCCTGTCGTAGAAGAGGACCGGGGAATGCTCCTCGTAGGCGAGCTCGGCGAGATGGCGGCCTACGGGAAGGACCCCGCTTCCCTCGCCGAGGAGGTCGGAGAAGAGGACGACCCCGCAGGTCACGGAGTAGGAGGTCTCGCTCGAGCCGCGCCTCCTCGGCATCGCCTTGGTGACCCCCTCGATCGCGTGGAGGGCGAAGTCCAGCGCCTGGTCCTTGTCGAAGATGTCGAAGTGGGCGATTCCTACCTCCCCGTAGTCGCTCTGGACGAGGAGCTGGTTCCCGCGGGCGTAGGGATATAGGAGGTCGCAGAAGCGCGTCCCCACACCGGGCGAGATGGAGTTGACGAAGCGCCCGGCGCTATCGCGCTCGTTCCTCCTGGAGTTCAGGCGAAAAAGGAAGAGGGCGCCCCTCTCGTAGCCGTTGTTCTTGATCGCCTCCGCGAGCTCGTCCCTCGAAGAAAGCCGGCGCTTCTTGGAGTCGGAGCGGCCTTTCTCGTGGATATAAACCTTCTCGCAGTGGATGATCCCGGCCTCGGGATCGTGCTTCACGAGACGGAAGAAGCAAGGGACGGCCCTGGACTCCCCCTCGAAGTAGGAGGCGCTCTGGAGATAGGGGTTTACTTCCTTCCCGTCCCGGATGGCGCCCAGCCACTTCTTGAAGGACATCTGCTGGGGCAGGGGAAGGCCGACGTAAGCGGAGGTGAGGGGCCCTTCCTGGAGGGAGGAGGGGTTGGTGAGCACCATCGTCACCGCCTTCTCCGCCCGATAGTCGTAGCGGATGATGGTGACCGCCGAGCGCGCGAGGCGGATGCCCCGCTCCGTCTCCTTCCTCCGGACAAGGGCGTGGATGGACCACCCGATCGAAGCGAATAGGGCGAGGGCGAGGAAGGACATCATCAGCACGAAAAGGACCATCCCCCAGTCCAGGGAGAGGAAGAAGTCCTCAAAGGCGCCGAAGGTAACCATTGGTTCGATAAATCGCGCATCCGCGCGTCTAACTACTATATAGCAACAGCGCGCTATTGGCTTGATGGTGCCCTCCCTTTGCTATATCATCCGACGGCAGCCGGAGAAGTACCCAAGCGGCTGAAGGGGTCGGTCTCGAAAACCGATAGTGGGTGCAAGCCCAGCAAGGGTTCAAATCCCTTCTTCTCCGCCAAGAGGAGCGAAGGTCGCGGAAGCGGCCTTTTTTCAATTAAATGAAAGGGGATTTCCACCTTCCGAGGTGCTAGCATCCCTAGCCATGAAGAAGCCGGGCAAGGCGGCGATGCTTCTCCACGAGGCGAAGGAGAGCGAGGACCCCGAGGAGAAGGAGAGGCTTGGGAAGGAGGCCCGCTCCTACATCATGTCCCGCATCAGGGGCAAGGATACCTCCCCGGAGCTTCTCGTCCGTTCCTGGGTGAGGGAGGCAGGCTACCGCTACCGGCTCAACGACAGGCGCTTCCCGGGGAGCCCGGACATCTACGTCCCGCGGCTTCGCCTTGCCATCTTCGTGAACGGCTGCTTCTGGCATCTTCACGAATGCCAGAGCACTAAGGTTCCCTCCGGGGCGTCCCCCTACTGGCTCATGAAGCTCGAGAGGAACAAGGAAAGGGACCGCTGGAACTATAAAAAGCTAGACGAAATGGGCATCCGCGTCCTCGTCGTCTGGGAGTGCGAGCTCAGGACCAAGTCGCTTAGGGAAAAGACGATGGAGGCCTTTCTCTCATCTCTCAAGGAGATGGATGCGCTTGCCGAAGGGAAGCAAAACGAGGTTATATAGACGCGGAGGAAATAAGAAGCATGAAGAAACGGTTCAATATCCTGTCCTTCCTCGCCGCGGCGATCGTCCTTGTGCTCGCCCTCGGCGGCATCATCGCCCTTTGCACCGGGCAAGGCTTCGGCATGGTCGAGGAATGGGAGACCATCCCTGGCGCCGAGGACTACGGGTGGCTCCAGGAAGGGGCGCTCCAGATGATCTTCGGAACGGACGGGAGCATCGGCGACGCCCAGATCAACGGCATCCCCGTCCTTTCGATCGCCTTCTACGCCCTCATTGGCGGAGGAGTGCTCGCGCTTCTCCTCCTGGTCCTCGAGCTCGTCCGCTTCCGCGGGATCGTCACGAGGCTCGTCTCCCTCGTCATGATCGTCGCCTTCGCGATGAGCGCGATCACCTTCTTCCTCGCCAAGACCACTATCCCGAGCGACATGGAGAGCCAGGTGGACTTCATCAACCAGGCCGTGACCCTTGGGGGAGGGTTCATGACGGCGGCCGTCTGCTCGGCGGGTGCCGGGGTCGTGACGCTTCTCCCATTGGCGCTCAGCTAATTGGAAAAACATGAAGATCGGCGGCAGAAGCCGCCTTTTTTCTTCGCTTTCCTATTCGATCGGCTTCATGTAGAAACGCCCGTAGACCTGATTCAAAGATTCCGTCTGGATGAACGCCTGGTCATCGAGAAGCTTGATCGCGCGGATGGTGCTCTTCACCTCGTAGGCGGATACAACCATCGAGACGATGTAGCGGACCTGACCGGTGTAGGCGCCCTTGGCCTCGATGACGGTCACGCCGTGGCGGTTATGCTTCACAAGGTCGGAACCGAGGTTCCTGAGCGAGGTGACCGCCTCGATGCGTATCTTGCGGTTCCTCACGTTGATGGCGTCCACGACCATCGCGGAGGCGAAGAGATAGAGGATCGAGAAGAAGAGCCTCGCGACGGGGTCGGCGATCGCGCCCGCCGTGTCCGCGACCCCCTCGGGGATCCCCCAGATGACGATGTCCAGGGCTTCAAGAAGCGTGAAGAGGGTGACGCTGACGCCGTTGCAGAGGGCGCTATATTTCCCGACGTTCGTACGTTTCCTGAGCGAGATGTAGTAGGCGATGATGTCGATGCCGCCCGTAGATATCTCCACCTT
This sequence comes from uncultured Bacillota bacterium, assembly GCA_949289845.1. GTDB lineage: Bacteria > Bacillota_I > Bacilli_A > RFN20 > CAG-826 > UBA4951. The sequence continues at coordinate 52,925 of CASEPN010000001.1, read as the reverse complement.
GAAGCAAAGGGCGCTCGAAAGTCCCGTGCACACTCCCCCGAAGAAGGCGCGAGAGAGCAGCCCTCCCTCCTTGGAGATAATCTGGGCGATGTCCTCGAGCAACGGGATGTAGTTCGGAGAGATGAAACGCATGAAGAGGGAGGTCTCGATGACGTTCACCAGCGTGAAGATGGCGAAGCGCTTCCCGATACCGAAGAAGGCGAGAAGCATCAGAGGCACGTTCAGGAGGAAGTAGAGGATCGAATGCGCGGCGTTCTCATCGATGTCGCGCCACCCGAGGATCTTGCAGAATGCCGTGATTACCTGGCTCACGCCCGACATCCCGCCAGAGGCGATCTGGGCGGAGTTCCCGAGCATCGCCTCGCCTTCAGAAAGCATGGGCGCCATGAAGGTGTTGAAGCCGAAGGCAAAGACCAGGGCCGATACGGTCGACACGAGGAAGATGAACGAATAGGAAAGCACCTGGTGAAGTCCCTTCCGCCTGGAGATGGCATCTTTCGCCCGCTCGATCAACCCGCTCATGCTATCCCCGTGAGTCGCCTATGGATTATAGCGGCGGCGACCCGCTACGCAACGCCCCGGGATGGCCTTCCTGCGCCGTTGCCACCTATGGTGGCCGGTGCTACAATACGCCCGCTGTCTTTCCGACGGCCTCCTATCGGAGGAACAAACGACATGGTAATTCTTAAAGCAATCGGCGCGTTCTTCGTGAGGATCTGGCGGTGGATCAAGGAAACCGCGTGGGTCCAGCCCCTCCTCATCGTGGGTGCCATCTTCGCCGTCATCTTCTCGATCCCCTACATCACCAGCTGGGCGAGCGAGTGGAGCGGGAACGCCGAGGGCGCCTTCTTCGCCGACTCCCGCCAGTCCCTCGAGGGCGAGACGGACAGCATCGACACCTCCAACTCCGCCGCCGACCGCATCACCAGGGTCATCGAGAAGAACATGTTCACCGCGAAGACCTACGAGGAGGTCGACACCGCCTCCTACGGCGAGAAGTTCTACCTCGTCTATAACGCGGAGAATAGCGCCGCCTCCACGACCGCTGAGGAAGCCTTCCGCGAGCTGAGCGACAACTGGGGCACCACCTCCTTCACCCCGAGCGACAAGGGCGACTTCCGCATCTACACGATCTATGCCTCTGAGGAATCGAGCAACGACGAGGACTACGAGATCACGACCAACGGGTCGACCGCCTTCAGCCGCTACCTCGGGATCCACACCGAGCTCTTCAACCAGGTCGGTCCCGAGCTTGCCGAGGCCCCCTACCGCGAGAGGGCCGGGCTCGACGAGACCAACTACGTGAACTTCGCCCTCAACAACGCCGACACCCCCATCGAGAGCTTCCCTACCCCCTCCATCCTCCTCGTCGACTTCAGCGAGGAAGCATGGGACGCGGGCCGCTTCGGGATGAGCGAGGTGCTCTTCAGCCTTTCCGGGTCCACCGCCCGCGAGAACGCCTCCACCCTCATCGACATGTGGAACCACCTCGACCCCTATAGCGAGGACAACCTCTTTACCCTGAGGGACTAACAAGGAAGCAGGAAACCCAAGGAGACCGGCAAGGTCTCCTTTTTCCTAGGATGGCCTTTCGCTACAATAGGGCCATGGACATCAAGTTGGATTTCGAGGACGGAAGGGTCCGCTACGGCGTCATCGGCAAAAACAGCATCCGCCTGAAGGGCGAGGACGTCGGGAGGAACGGGGCGACCGCAAGGCGCGGGCATGTCCTCACCATGGAGGCGGCAGACGAAGTCCCCCTCATCGTCTACGATCCGGACGGACGCTGCGCGGCGCTCCTTTCCTATACGAAGGAACAGCTTCTCGAGGAGCTCCCCAAGAAGGAGATCCGGGCGCTCGCGATCAAGTACGGGATCGACCTGACCCAGCTCAAGGTATACATCGGGCCGGCCCTCACCTTCAGCCATGTCCCCGTCCAGCGCGAGGAGCTTCTCCACGTCATTGAGATGGGGTACCGGGCCGCCGCGAAGAGGACCTCGGGAATCGACTTCCTCGACCTCCCGGTCCTAGCCATCCTCGAGCTCCGCGCGATCGGCATCCCCTTCGAGAACATCCTCCCATCGGGGCTAGACACCTTCGAGGGCGAGGCCATCTTCTATAGCGAGCTCCGCGGAGACGAAAGAAAGAACCAGGTCCACGTCGAGATCCTGGGCTAGCGATGGGCGAGGGGAGGAGAAATCCTCCCCTTTTCCTATTCCTTCCTCATCCGCCTGAGAACGGCGGAAGGGACGAGGGGGGAGACGTCCACCCCGTTCCGGAAAAGCTCGTCCACGGTGGAGGAAGAGATGAAGGTCTCCTCCTTCCTCGCCATAAAGAAGACCATGTCCACGGACGGGTTTGCGAACTCGTTGGCGGCCGCAAGTTGGAACTCGTACTCGTAGTCGGTCACCGCACGTAGCCCGCGGATCAGGTGATGGGCCCCGATGCTCTCGCAGTAGTCCACCGTCAGCCCGGAGGTGAAGTCGACCCTCACGTTTGGAAGGAAGGAGGCGCTCTCCCTCATCATCTCGAGCCTTTCCTCGACGTTGTAGCGCGACTTCTTCTCGGGATTCACCGCGAGAAGGAACACCACCTCGTCGAAAAGCCCGGCAGCCCTCTGGAGGACGCTCAGATGCCCATTCGTCGGGGGGTCGAAGGAACCGGGGTAGACGGCGATGCGCTTCATATCCTCCCTATTATGGCGAAAGAAGTCCTTCCGTGCCTCTTTTCCCGAAGAGGAGAGATGCCAGGGACGGGGAAATCTCCCTCGTACTCAAGGAGGATTCTCCCCCCATCCTCGAGCAGCCCCCTCGAAAGGAGGAGGCGGCAGGCTTTCTCATAGAGCCCCCTTTCCTTATAAGGAGGATCCACAAAGACAAGACGAAAGCTTCCTTCGAGGGAGGCGAGGGACTCCAAGGCGTCCCCTTGGATTACTTTCCCGTCTTTGATGCCGAGCCTGCGGAGATTTTCTTCAATCGCCCACACGCCTTCCGGTTCCATCTCAAGGAAGGTCGCTTCCCTCGCCCCGCGGGAAATCGCCTCAATTCCCAGGGCGCCCGAGCCAGCGAAGACATCGAGGACGGAGGCGTCAGGAAGGAGAAACTGGACCGAGTTCATCATCGCCATGCGGACGACTTCCTTCGTAGGCACCTCAAGATAGGAAGGGACGAGGAGCTCCCTTCCCCGGTACTTTCCTCCGCCGACCCGAATCATCGCCGATAGGGCTCCAGGAGGATCTCGTCGAGGTCGTGGTAGAGGGAACGAACCTTCCGGTAGCTCTCCTCATAGGAAAGGACGGAGGGCAGGGAGGCAAGCTTCTCCCTTGCCTCAATGAGGCGGAGGGAGGCCTCCTTCTCCCCTGTCTTCAGGCGGAGGGCGTCCGCGTAGGCTTCCCCCGCCTCGTCCTTCTCCTTTGCAAGACGGAGAAAGAGGGAATCCTCCATCATCCTCCTCTCCCGTTCCTCCAGTTCCAAAAGGTCAGGATGGCTTAGGAGCGCCTCCTTGAGAAGCGAGAGAACGCGAAGCGCCTTTTCTTGCATGGAAGGAATTCTAGCAAAAGCCTGCTATCATTTTCGCATGCTAAGAATTACCAAGGACGGCGTGCCTTCCTTGCGCGCGCCCTCGAAGGAAGTCCCCCTCCCCCTTGAGGATAGGGACAGGAAGCTCCTCACGGACATGCTGGAGCATCTCAAGGAAAGTCAGGACGCCTCCTTCCGCGAGAAGCACCCTACCGTGAGGGAGGGAATCGGGCTTGCCGCCCCCCAAGCGGGGGTCAACCGGAGGCTTCTCGTCATCCACTATCCGAAGGACGAGGAGGGGAACTACCAGACCTATTGCCTCGCAAACCCGAAGATCGTCTCCCAAAGCGTAAAGGAGTGCTACCTTGAAAGCGGCGAGGGCTGCCTTTCCGTCGACAAGGAGCATCCCGGCTACAGCTATAGGAGCTACCGCATCAAGGTGGAGGCCTATGACGCCCTCCTCGGCCAGAAGGTCCTGATCAAGGCGATCGGGTTCGACGCCATCGTCCTCCAGCACGAGATCGACCACCTCGACGGCATCCTGTTCTATGACCGCATCGACAAGAAGGACCCCTTCCTCAAGAAGCCAGGAGCGGTCGCCTTATGAAGAAGAGACTAGCAATCCCCTCCCTCGCCCTATTACCCCTCCTGCTCGTCTCCTGCACTGGCCTGAGCGCGGAGGACTACATGCATGACATCGCGATGGAGCGAGAGGACTTCCGTATCCTCCAGCTCACGGACATCCACTGGTCGCTTTCGACGAACATCCCGCGCCAGAAGGATTACATGGACATCCTCGTGGAACATTCCGACCCCGACCTCATCGTCATCACCGGGGACGCCCTCTTCACCGCCACCAAGAACATCGCGACGATGCTATACGACTACATCGACTCGCTCGGGATTCCCTACGCCGTCGTCTACGGGAACCACGACATGCAGGGCATGTGGTCCTCGGCCTGGATGGACCGGAACATCGTCCGGGAGAACGCCGCGTTCGAGATCATCCAGGACGACATCCACGGAAGGACGAACTGGGCGATTAACATCAAAAAAGGCGAGGAAACCGTCTGGCAGGTCATCGGCATCGACTCCAACTCCTACATGGCCGACGGACTCCTCTACCAGTACGACTACATCCATGACGACCAGGTAAGCTGGTTCCGTTCTATCGCCCAGGAAGGCGTCCCTTCGATCGGCTTCCTCCACATCCCCCTCTGGGAATACGCCTACTCCTACAAGGAGAACCCGAACGGAATCATCGGGGAGCTGAGGGAGTCCGACTCCGCGACGCCCGGGCTCGTGGACGAGGTCGGGGAAGTCCCCTTCTATCCCTCCAGCGTCCATAGCAAGTTCTTCGAGGCGGCAAAGGAAGCAGGGATGCGCGGGATCTTCGGCGGCCACGACCACAGCAACGACTGGGTCGGCATGTACGAGGGAGTCGCCCTTGGCTACGGAGTGAAGTGCGGGAGGGAGCTCTACTATGGCGTAAGCAAGGATGGCTACGACCTCACGGGCGCAGCCCTATATACGCTAGGCCTAGATGAATCCCTGCAAATCACCCATATGTATTTGGATAACACGACTATGGGGTTCACCAACGAGATCACCGTGGAGGTCGCACGATGAGCGCTTTCTGGAACAAGGAGGGGCAGAAGGCCCTCTCCTACGCCCTTATCGCCCTTTATGTGCTGGTGTCGCCCCTCGTCTTCCTCGGGTCCTACCACTTCATCGGCGATCTTCTCGACTTTTCCCACTTCGGCTTCCTTCTGCCGCCTTACCTTGGCTACGTGGTGATCCCCCTCTATCTTCTCGCGCTCATCTACCTGCTGGCCTTCCCGGGCGAGAAGAGCGACCTGAAGAAACTCCATCTCATCCATGGGAGCGTCCTTGCGAGCCTCGGCCTCCTCCTCATCGTCCTTGTCTCTTCCTACATCGCCAACGGCTTCTACTGGTCCCCTGTCATGGGCACGGTGAACTACATCTTCCCCATCGACCTCATCATCTATGGGTGCCTCGCCGTGATCATGGGAGTCTTCCTCCTCGTCCAGCCGCTCCTCCCGGGAAGCGACTTCTCATGCTGGAAGAGGAAGGAAAGAGACAAGCTGTTCTGGTTCCAGTTCGCGGGTCTCATCCTTTACTGCCTGATCGCCCTCTACCTTCTCGGGGCCCTCCTTTCGGGCGTGGACTTCGGAGGATGGCTCTCTGGCAGCTTCGCCCTCATGTTCCCCAGCTTCCTCATGATGATCCTGACCTCCTGCTTCCTATTACTCATCGTCTACCGCGAGAACCTCCTCGCCGGGAAGACTGGGAAAAAGGCTCCAAGGACGATGATCCTCGTCTCCGGGACCCTCTTCGGGGTCGGCCTCGTCTTCCTCATCGCGACGAATCTATACGAGCCCAACCTCTACGTCCTGGCGGGCAAGGCCTACTTCCCCATCGACTTCGAAGGCTCGCTGAACGTCGCCCCGGTCGTCCTCTCGCTCTTCCCCTTCGCCGGGTTCCTCGGGGTCCTTGTCCCGAACCTCCGCGAGCTACGGAAGAAAGAGCCGGAAAGCCACGAAGAATAGGTAACCGCTTACCCTCGCCCCTTCCTTGCTAGGCCTTTTCGGCTTTGCGATAATCCAGGCAACAAGTCCGAGAAGGATGCTTATACGCTGAGAAGGGAGGCCTTAGGCATGGCCGCGACCGACAATTCCATCAATATATTCGCCTTGGGGGGCCTGGGCGAGGTAGGCAAGAACACCTACTGCTTCGAGTCCTCCCGCTCCATCATCCTCGTCGACGCGGGGGTCCGCTTCCCGGAGGCGAACCTCCCGGGCGTGGACTACGTCATCCCTGACTACAGCTTCCTCAGGAACAACAGGGGCAAGTTCAAGGCCCTCTTCATCACGCACGGGCACGAGGACCACATCGGGGGCATCCCCTTCCTCGCCAGGACCATCCACATCCCTGTCATCTACGCCCCGCGCCTTGCGGCCGCGCTCATCCGCCACAAGCTCGAGGAGCACCGCATCAAGGACAACATCGTCATCCGCGAGGTCAAGGACGGTGAGACCATCGACGTCGGGGGCGACTTCAAGGTGACCTTCTTCCAGGTCACCCACTCGATCCCCGATTCCTTCGGCCTTTGCATCGACACTTCCGAAGGCAGGATCATCGAGACCGGCGACTTCAAGGTCGATCTCACCCCGGTAGGACCCAACTTCAATATCGCCGCGCTCTCGCGCTTCGGCACAGAGGGGGTCGACCTCCTCATGGCCGACTCCACGAACGCGGAGATCGAGGGCTACACCCCTTCGGAGACCGCCGTCCGCTCTGGGCTCCGGGAGGTATTCGAGAAGGCCCCCGGGCGCATCATCGTGAGCACCTTCTCGAGCAACATCAACCGTATCCAGCAGGTCGTCCAGGAAGCCGTCGATAACGGAAGGAAGATCTGCATCCTCGGCCGCTCGATGGAAAACGTCGTCGGGATCGCCCGTGAGTACGGGATCATCAAGATTCCCGATGATTCCATCATCGAGGACAAGGAGCTGAGAAACTACCGGGGGAGCGAGGTGTGCATCCTTTGCACCGGGAGCCAGGGCGAGGAAATGGCCGCCCTTTCCCGTATCGCCCGCGGAGAGCACAAGCACGTCCATATACAGCCGATGGACACGGTCGTCTTCTCCTCCAACCCGATTCCGGGGAATGGGGCGCTCGTCGACCGCCTCGTCAACTCCATCGTGAAGCAGGGCGCGGACGTCCGCCAGAACGGCCTCGCCTTCTCCCTCCACTCAAGCGGCCACCCGAGCAAGCAGGAGCTCCGCCTCGTGCAGAGGCTTGCCAACCCCCGCTACTTCATGCCGGTACACGGGGAATACCGGATGCTCCGCCTTCATGGGGAGATCGCCGAGCAGTGCGGACTTCCCAAGGACAGGATCTTCCTTTGCGAGAACGGCGACATCCTCACCCTGCGCGACCACAAGGTCACCAGGGGCGGGCATATCCCCGAAGAGGACGTCTACATTGACGGGAACGATCTCGAAGGCCTCTCCGGGACCGTGATGAGGGAGCGTGGAGAGCTCAAGAACGACGGGCTGGTCGCGATCATCGTCGGCCTTGGGAAAGACCGTTCCGTCATCGTGCCGCCTCTCGTTTACGCCAGGGGCTTCGCGCTTGGCCAGGACAGCCACGTCATGCGCCACGCCCAGATCCACGCGAGGGAGGCCCTCGATCGGATCGCGAAGAAGCGTCCCTCCAACGAAGAGATCAAGAACGCCCTTCGTCAGGAAGTGGAGCGCTATATCTACCGCAAGACGGCGAGGACCCCGATGGTCGTCCCTCTCCTCATGAACGAGGGGCGCTAGATGCTCATCCTGGCGAGCGGTTCCCCGCGGAGGAGGGAGCTTCTCTCCCTTCTGAAGGAGGATTTCGTCATCGTCGTCCCCATGGACGAGGAAAAGCTTTACCTGGAGGCAAGGCCGATCGAGACGCTTCCCCAGGAGGAAAGCCGGGTCAAGGCGTACCGCGTCTTCTCCCTATACCCGCAAGACGAGGTCCTTGCCGCGGACACGGTGGTCGTCCACGAGGGGAAAGCGCTCGGGAAGCCGAAAGATAGGGAGGATGCCTGCCGGATGCTCCGTTCCTTAAGCGGGAAGCGCCATGTGGTCCTGACGGGATACACCTACCTCTCCCCCACAAAGGAAATCTCCAGAACCGTTTGCTCGGAGGTCTATTTCAAGGATTTATCCGAAAAAGAGATTGAGTTCTACGTGGATAACGCGAAACCTTTCGACAAGGCAGGATCCTACGGGATCCAAGACGAAGGCACCCCTGTCCTTAGGGTCGAAGGAAGCTTCGCGAACGTGATGGGGCTTCCGGTTGAGGACATCGCCCTCCATGTGTACGGAAGGAAGATAGACCCCTATTCCCCGAAAAGCTCGCGGTAGACCTCGGAAGCCTTCTCGGGAATGACGAGAACGAGCCGGTCGCTCATGCGGATGAAGCCGGTTACGCCCGAAGAACGGAGCCTTTGCTCCTCCACTTTCCCGTCGTCCTTGAGTCGCAAAGTGATCCTGCTCCCGGCAAGGGAATGGTCGATTACGTTCTCCATCCCGCCGATCGCCCCGACGAGGGCCTCGGAGGCCTCCTTCGCGGGAACGCCCTTCCCTTTCTTGGAACGGACGAGGAAATAGATCAGGAAAGCGCCTCCGGCAAGGACGACGATCGCAAGAAGCACGATCCACCAGAGGTTCGTGATGAGGAAATCATTCATCGTTGGCATACGTCTATAATAGCAAACAGCCGGATAGGAGGATTCCCATGTCCAACGCGATCGAAATCGAGGCCAAGGCGCTTCTCGACCAAGAGGGCTACAAGAAACTGAGGAGGATCTACCAGCTCTACCCCAGCTACTGCCAGACCAACTACTACATCGACACGGAGGACGGCCTCCTTCGGAAGGAGGGCTTCGGGCTCCGCATCCGCGAGAAGGGCGGGAACTACGAGATGACCCTCAAGGCCCCTCTTTCCCAAGGGTTCCTCGAGAAGAACTGCACCTGGGACGCGGGGATGTTCCACGACTTCGAGGAAGGAGGCCCCTTCCCCGATGGCGACATCAAGCGCTTCCTCACCATGTGCGACATCCCGGTGGACGCCCTCAGGATCCGCACCTCACTGAGGACGACCAGGGTCGACATCCCCTACCAGGGCGGGAAGCTCTCCATCGACGAGAACCACTACTCCGGGATCGTCGACTATGAGATCGAGCTCGAGTACTCGAACGAGAAGGACGCCGAGCGGCTGCTTCACGAGCTTCTGGAGACCACCGGGGTAACCTATACCCCTGGCACCAAGACGAAGGTGACGCGGGCCTTGAACGCCTACGAGGCCTCGAAGAAGTAAAAGGCATCAAAATGGGCCGGAACCAAGGGATTCCGGCCTTTTCTCATGCTTAGGAAGACTTCTTAATTTCCTTTCGGATCGCTTCCAGGATCCGGTCCTTGCTCGGGACGCACTTCCCCCATTCGGGGCAGGAATCGTCGCACCAGAGCTCCGCCATCCTTCGCGCCCGGGGGATGAAGGTGCGGATCTCTTCCGGATCGTAGCCCACCTGGACCCTCCTGTCGTCGACGATGATGGGCCTCCGGAGGACGGAAGGGTTCTCCAGGACGAAGGCGATCAGCTCCGAGAGCTTCATGGAGTCGAAGTCGATGTTCTTCTCCATCACGATCTTGCTCCTCGGGGAGATGATGTCTTCGGTGCCGTTCTCGCACTTGGCGATGATCTCGCGGAGGTCCTCCTCCTTGAGGGCGCTCGAGAAAATGTCCACCCCCTTGTAGGGGATGCCTTGCTCGTCGAACCATTTCCGGACCTTCCGGCAGGAAGAGCAGCTTGGGGAATAGTAGATCTTGACCACGGCAAGATTATAACGCCCATTGAAGGAATAGCGGGGCGCGCCCCTTAGGGGCGAAGAGTATAATCCAGGCGTTATGGACCGCATTCTTTCCGGCATCAAGCCGACAGGCTCGCTGACCCTTGGGAACTACATCGGGGCGCTCCGCCACTTCCGCGACTTCCAGGACAAGGGCGAGGTCTTCATCTTCATCGCCGACCTCCACGCCCTGACCCTGCCGATCGAACCTGAGACCTTGAGAGGGAACTCCCGCGACATCGCCGCCTTCTATCTCGCCTCTGGCCTTGATCCGGAAAGGACGACCATCTTCCTCCAGAGCGCGGTGCCCCAGCACGCGGAACTTAACGCGATCCTCCAGAACTTCCTCTACATGGGAGAGCTCCGGAGGATGACCCAGTTCAAGGACAAGTCCCAGAAGATGAGGGACTCCGCGATCGGGCTTGGCCTCTTCGCCTACCCCAGTCTCATGGCCTCCGACATCGTCCTTTATGATGCGACCATCGTCCCCGTTGGCGAGGACCAGACCCAGCACGTCGAGCTCGCCAGGGATCTCGTTGGGCGCTTCAACTCGCGCTACGGGGAAATCCTGACGATGCCCCGGGCGGAAGTCACGCGGGTCGGGAAGCGCATCATGTCCCTCAGCGACCCGACGAAGAAGATGTCCAAATCCGACCCAAAGGGCGACATCTTCCTCAAGGACGATCCTGTGTCCATCCGGAAGAAGATCATGTCCGCCAAAACCGATTCGGGAAGCGAAGTCCGTTTCGATCCAGTGGAAAAGCCGGGCATCAGCAACCTCCTGACCATCTACTCCGCCCTTTCCGACATCACCATCGAAGAGGCGGAGAAGCGTTTCGAAGGGTCCAGGTACGGCGACTTTAAGAAGGCGGTCGCCGACATCGTCCTCGAGACGCTCGTCCCCTTCCAGGAACGCTACCGCCAGATCCTTTCCTCCGGCGAGTACCTCGAAGTCCTCCACAAGGGAGCGGAAAGAGCATCCCGGGAGGCCGAGAAGGTCCTTTCCCGCGTGCAACATGCCGTCGGCCTTCTCGATGAATGAGACCTGGCTCGTCCTCGACGTGGACGGGACGCTTCTGAATCCGAAAGGAATATTGGAAGAAACACTCGCTGAATTTCTTCAAGACCTGAAAGGCAAGGCGGAAGTCGTCCTAATGACTGGGCGCCCTCCCCGGAACCTTGACCCGATCCTTAGAAGACTCGGGCTTCATTCTCCCCACGTCGCCTATAACGGCCAGCTGATCCTCGACGGGAAAGACAATCCTCTATTGGAAAAGCGGTTCCCAATCCGCGTGATGAAGGAAGTTCTCTATCGCCTAGGAGGGCGGGTGCCCCTCATCCACATGGAAGGGTCGAACTGGGTCTACAGGGAAGGCGAGGACGCCCCTTTGGAACTTTACTTCCCAAAGGAAGGGATGAGGTTCCTTAGTAAGGGAGATACGATTCCGGAAGAGGATCCTTGGGTATTCCTCTTTGCAACCACGGATGCGTCTATTCCTGCAGAAATCACTTCCTTTTTAGAAAATTACAGTTATCCGTTCCTAGGTCTCCGTTCATGGAACGGTCTCCCCTACCACGAGATATATCGCAAGGACGCGGACAAGGGCACCGCGTTCCGCGCGCTCATGGAGAGGATCCCCCATAGACCCTCCAGGATCATCGGGGTCGGGGATTCCACGAACGATGAAGCCTTCCTGAGTCTTGTGGACGAACCCTATCTCATGAGGAACGCCAAGAACGAGTCCCTTAGGAAAAAGTTCCCCCTCACGAGGAAGGGGAACGGGGATGGCGGGCTTCTGGACCTTTTGACAGGGCTGGGGCTCTAGGCCTTAACCCCGAGGATGCTCTTGATGGAGGAGACGAGGGCCTTGGCCTCTTCGTCGAGACCTTCCTCCTTCCTGCCGGCGGCCTCGACGTAGAACTTGCACTTCGGCTCGGTGCCGGAAGGCCGGACGGCGATCCAGGAGGTATCCTCCAGGAGGAGACGGACGACGTCGCTCTTGTCCATTCCGGTCGGCTTTTTCTCGCCAGTCACAACGTCGAGGATTTCTCCCTTGAGGTAGTCCTCCACCCGGACGACCTTCCTTCCGAGAACCTCCGAAGGGGCGTTCTCGTGGAGTTTGTCCATGATGGCCTTCATCGCGGAGGCGCCCTCCGAACCCTCGAAATAGACGCTCTCAGTAGTGGAGGAGACGAAGCCGACGCGCTTCTCAAGCTCGCGATAGGCGATGTCGAGGGGAGTGCCGTTGCGGTAGTGGTAAAGCGCCATCTCGACGTAGAGGAGAATTGCCTGAAGACCGTCCTTGTCCCGGACGAAGGGCTTCACGAGGCAGCCGTAGCTTTCCTCATAGCCGAAGAGGAAAGTCGGGCCTCCCAGCTTCTCGTAGTGATGGATCCTGTCGCCGATGTACTTGAAGCCGGTGAGGAAGCTTTCGACCTTCACCCCATGGCTTTCGGCGACCTTCCTTGCAAGGGAAGAGGAGACGATCGTGTCATAGACGACCCCTTCCTTAGGGAGCGTCCCCTTCTCCTCGTAGCCCGTAAGGATGTAGTCGAGAAGAAGCGCGGCGGACTGGTTCCCGGTAAAACGCTGGTAGGTGCCGTCGGAGGCAAGATAGGCGACGCCGCAGCGGTCCCCATCGGGGTCGGTCATCACAATGAGCGGGGCCTTGTGCTCCTTGGCGAGCTTCAGGGGCTCCACGTAGGCTTCCTCAAGCTCCGGGTTCGGGCTCAAGGTCGCCCCGAAGTCCGGGTCATGGATGCACTGAGCGACCACCGGGAGGATCTCGTAGCCAAGGTCCTCAAAGACGCGCATCGCGTTCTCGTAGGAGGCGCCGTGCTGCGGGGTGTAGACGACAGGGAAGCCCTTCTTGTCGAGCTCCGGGTGAATCTGGATCCCTTCGACAAGGGCGACGTACTTGTCGTCCATCTCAGGACCGAAGGTTACTGTCTTCCCGGGGTGAGCGTCCTTCTTCACATCGCAGGCAAGCTCGTCGGGGAGCTCGGAGATGATCTCTAGAAGACGTTTGATCTTGCGCGGGACGAGCTGGCATCCCGTCTCATCGTACACCTTGTAGCCATTGTACTGGCGGGGGTTGTGCGAGGCAGTGATCATAATGCCGCCGACGCAGCCTTGCTCGCGTACCGCATAGGAAAGCTCGGGGGTTGGACGGAGGCCATCGAAGATGAAGGCGTTGATCCCCATGTCGTTGAGGATCGAGGCGCTTTCCAAAGTGAATTCCCGGGAAAGGTGGCGGTTGTCGTGGCTGATCGCGACTCCCCTGCCCCTTGCATCGGGGAATTTCTCCAGGAGATAGAGGGCGAAGGCGACGGTGGCCTTCCTGACCGTGTGCTCGTTCATCCGGTTGGTGCCGGGGCCGAGGACACCCCTCATCCCGGCCGTGCCGAACTCGATGTCCTGGAAGAAGGCGTCGTCGCGCTCCTTGGCGTCCATCGCCTTGAGCACGTCCTTGTCCTTCGGGCTAACTTTGTCGGATGCGAGCCAGCGCTCGTAGTTCTTCTGGACCTTGTCCATAGCACCTCCTGTCCCCTTGCGGGACCTTTGACCATATCTTACTTCAGGCTGCCACCCTCTCGAAGGGCGGAAAGAAGCCTTTCTTCCTTCAAGGAAAGCTTGGAGAGGAACGTCTTCCCCTTAAGGGGAGCAAGCGCTCCCCCCACGTTCCCGAAGGTAAGGGAACGGGCGCGCAGAAACTGATGCTCCCATCCGTAGCAATCCTTGAACTCCCTGTTCAATGCGAAATCCCCGTATTTCGCGTCTCCGATGATTGGATTCCCGATATGGGCCATATGGACGCGAATCTGATGGGTTCGGCCTGTGATAATCCTGCATTCCACGAGCGAAACTACGGAAAATGACTCTATGACACGGTAGATCGTCTTCGCATTCTTCGCTCCTTCGGAAACAGAGGCCACCTTAACGAAGCCGTGCTTCTCGTCCTTCAGAAGAGGAGCATCCACTTCCCCCTCCTTGGGAGAGGGAACTCCCTTTACCAGGGCGAGATACACCTTCTCCACCTCACCCTTCTCCTGAAACAAGGCGGTCAGCGCCTTCAGTCCCTTGTCGGTCTTCCCAAAGCAGATGAGTCCCCCAGTGTTCCTGTCCAGGCGATGGGCAGGAGAAGGAGTGAAGCCTTCCTCCCCCTTGTAGGACCCTTCCCACATCAGATGGGCGAGAACTGCCTTCGCAAGAGTGTTCGCACTGCCCTTGCTATCCCCCATGACCAGGAGGCCACTCGGCTTATCCACGATCAGGACGTTCTCGTCCTCGTAGGCGATCGGATAGGGGAGCTCCCGGGGCTCGATGGCCTCCCTCTTCCTCTTGAAGTCGGCAAGCTGCTCCTCGGTGACGTAGAGCCGGACCTTGTCCCCTGCGGATAGGACGTAGTCCTCTTTCTCCCAATGGCCGTTCACCTTAACGTCCTTCTTCCGGAACAGCCTGTATATGAAAGAGAGGGGAGCCTCGCGAAGATACGCCTTCACGAACTTCAGGAGACGCTGCCCCTCGGAGGATGGACGGACCTCGACTTCCAGCATAGGGAAAGTATAGACGTTCCCGGTTGAAGAGAGGGCAGGCGCGCCCTATAATCCGCGTGCCCCACGGAGGAATACCCAAGAGGCCGAAGGGGCGGGCTTGGAAAGCTCGTAGGCTCTTAACCGGGCGCAAGGGTTCGAATCCCTTTTCCTCCGCCAGGACGATTGCCCAGCCGGAAGGCTGGGTTTTCTCTTTCCCTAAGATAAGGAAAAGGCAGGGACGAGCCCTGCCCGAAGGATGTGACTGTGGCTATTCCGCGCTCGGGGCGGGGACCTCTTCCGCGACCGGAGCGGCCTCGGACTCCTCCTCGAGGATGCGCTTCCTCTGCTCGCGCCGGATGTCGCGCTCCTTCTCCCGGTCCGCCTTGCTTGCGAAGTAGGAGAGGAACATCGCGGCGATGACCGCGGCGGCGATCACGAGAATTGCCCCGGCCCACGTGAAGGAGAGATGGAAGATTCCCTCGAAGTAGCTCTCGCTCCCGGAGAGGAAGTTCTCGGAAGCCTTGACCGGGAGATAGTCGGCGACGATGCCGAGGATCGCGAGGACGATGCCGGTGAGCCCGATTACCGAGCTGACGACGATCCAGACGATCTCCCACTTAGAGACGGTCTTCTTCATATGTGGCTCCCCTACGCCTTGGGAAGACCGGTCGCGGGATCGATCTCGCTAGGCTCCCCCTCGGTCTCGACGGGCTCCGCGGCAGGCTTCCCAGCGGCCTCGCGCTGGCGACGCGCCTCCTCGACGTACTCCTTCCAGACAGGCTGGAAGGCGGCGCCGTAGGCATCCTGGCTCTCGCGGAGAAGGGCGTTCAGGGAGTCGGTGAGCTGCTGCATGACGGTCCGCCAGTTGGAGCCGGCAGGCATATCGCGCTTCCCGGTCATGTAGTCGAGGACGCGGAAGACGTGGTCCTCGACGTCCTTGTAGCGCACGTCGGTGACGCGGCCCATGTCGCGGATGGTGCGGAGTGAGCGGGCGACATGACCGATGTCGGCGCTGATGAAGTTCGCCGAGGGATTCGGCTGCCCCTTGGCCTCGTTCATTGCGGCGTTGTAGTCGTTGAAGAGGGCCATGAGGCGGTCGGATAGCGTAAGGAGCGCGACGGAGCGGTAGAAGCGCTCCTCGGCCTTGTCGAGGGTGATGCCCTCGGAGACGTCGATGTTCTTCGCGCGGCAGTCGCGGATAAGGCTCTGGACCATCATCTCAACGTTCTCGTGGACGGGGATGACGGCCTCGAAGATGGCGATCGCCTGAGCGACGTCGACCCTAAGCCCGTCGTCGGCGGCACGCACGATCGTGGAGTTCTCCCCATAGATCTCGTCGATGAGCTTCTGGATCATCTCCTTCAGCTTCTCCCCGGCCTCGCCGGAGTTCTCGATGGTGTTGTGGAGGACGGTCCTGGCGTTGAACTCGTTGAGGATGATCTTCTTCTTGTTCTCGTAGGCCTGGACGCTGTGGGTGTCGCGCTTCAGCGCGTACTCGAGCGTGTCGCGGACGGCGCTCTTGAAATTGACGAGGTTGACGATTGCTGCGGTCTGAGGATTCATTCGGGATTCCCTTCTTTTTCTCCGGCTTGGTGGCCTGGGCCTTGCTCCGCCGGCGGGTAGACATAGGCCTCAAGGTCGGAAACGCGCGCGATGATGTGCCGGGCGTGCTTCTTCACGGGCTCGCGCGCATGCGCCATGCAGAAGCTTTGTTCTTTATACGCTTCGAACATCGAGATGTCATTCCCGGAATCGCCCACGACGATGAGGCTCTCCGGGGGAAGGCCGATGTGGTCGAGGTAGAGGGCGATGCCCTCGCGCTTACTCGCGCCCTTGGCGGTGATCTCGATCGCCTGGTCGCTCCAGCTGAACTCGAAGTCCGGGTAGCGCTCGCGGAGGATCTTGTTCACCTCCTTGGCGACCTCGGCGGCCTTGCCGAAGGCGCCGAAGATGAACATCGCCTTGTAGACGTCCCCGGTGTCGATCTCCTCGTCGAACACCTCGTCGCTCCATACCACGGGCTCGCGGTAGGTGCCGTTCGTATACGTATAGACGTTGTAGATGGTCCTGTTGAAGGCGCTCACGCAGCTTTTCGGAATTACCATGTTCCGGTGCTTACAGAAAAGCATCGGGATCTTCACCGGGAACTCCTTCCGCACCTCCTCATACATCTTCCGGAAGGCGGCAGGAGGAAGCGTCAGGTCCTGGAGAAGGCGGCCCCCGGCGACAACGAAGGCGCCGTTGCAGCCGACGCAGTCGAGCTCTCTCCCGAGCTTCCTTCCGAGCTTCTCGGCGTAAAGCCTCGTCCGTCCCGTTACGAGGAGGAAATGCCCGCCGTCGGCCAGGAAACGCTCGACGAAGCGCTCATTCTCGCGAGGAAGCATGGTGAGGCGCTTCTTCGGGTAGAAGAGCGTCCCGTCCAAGTCGCAGGCAATCACGCGTCGGCTCTGGTCCATCGCCTCATTCTACCAAATCAAGAGAGAAGGGAAGGGGACCCAGCCCCTCCGCCTCCCTTTTTAGGGAGACGATCGCCTCCAGCATGTCCTCCTCCCTTGTCTCCCCGGGTTCGAGCACCGCGCGGATCCTCGTCTTCTTGAAATTGGTGACGAGAAAGACGAGGGAAAGGCACGGAAGGGCGAGAGCCAGGCCCTTGTACGTATGGCGGTAGCTTTCCTTGATCGCTTCGGGGTCGAAAGGCTTTCTTTCCACGACGGAAAGGCTATGGCCGCGAAGAAGCGCGAGCGAGGAACCAGTGAAAAGGTAGTACATCGTGATCCGGTAACCGAGCTCCTTGGCCTTCCGGAGAAGTTCCCTCGTCCTATCGTCACGTTCGTCTAAGCTTATGATCGCGGCAAATGAAGACCGGGAGGAAATCCCCTCGCCCAGCTTCCGGAAGGGAAGGTCGAGCAAGAAGGAATGCCGGTAGGCTCTGGCGAAGCTCCTCCTTCCCGAGCACTCCCCTCCTGCGACAAGGATGAGACGGGGAGCGCTCATATCCCCCTCCTCTCCACTTTCTCGCGATGTCCGTTCCGGTATTCGCGGACGATGGAGTTCTCCTCAGCGAATACGACTGAAGTGCCCGCCTCGAAGCACTCCCTTCTCGCCCTCTTGAACATCTCGTCCCGTTCCTCGCCAGCCATCCCCAAAAGGTAGTTCCGGAACTTAGAGGAATCCTCCCCTCCGAGGTACTCCGTCCTCAGCTTTCCTTCCTCCCTCCAGACAAGGTAGTAGTAGTCATGCCCATTGATGGTCTTGCGAGACAAAGTCTTTCCCATGTCTGCATTATAACAACATTGGCGGTATGTTGTTATTCGATGAATACTAGAAAAGGCACCATGCGGTGCCTCTTCAATTGCTAGGGGCTAGGCTAGCCTGTTCTGGACCTGGATGACGCCGTAGCCGCCGTCCAGACGCTTGTAGGCGATTGAGATCTGCTCGTCGTCCGAGTCGAGGTAGACGAAGAAGGTGTGCCCGAGAGCGTCCATCCTGGTGATCGCGTCGTCGAGCGTCATCGGCTCGAGGTAGATGCTCTTGGTGCGGACGACTTCCTCCGCGTCCTCGCTCTCCTCCTCTTCCTCGATGCTCTGGAGGGCGAGGAGCTTCCCGAGGCCGATGGCCCCGTTATGGCCCCTCTCCATCCTGGTCTTGAGGCGCCTCATCTGGTCCTCGAGCTTGTCGACCGCGAGGTCAACAGCGGCGTAGAGGTCGTTGTTCCTCACCTCGGTCCGGAAGTCCATCTCCTTGGTGAAGATCGTGATCTCGACCTTGGCCCCCACCTTGTAGGACTGGACGACCGCCCGGCAAAGGACGTCGTCCTTGATCACGAAGTATTTTTCCATCCTGCCCAGCTTGTCCTGGATGTAGGCCGAAATGGAATCGGTCACCTCGATGTTCTTGCCGATGATCGTGTACTTCATGCGTGTTCTCCCCGGGGGAATTCCCCCTCTTTGTGTTTATATTTTAGGGCAAGTCGGCAGGAATGGAAGGGCGTGGGGTAAGCGCTTACAATTCCTTCCCTGGATTAAGCCTTCCGGAAGAACTCCTTGAGGCCTTCGACCTTGTCCAGACGCTCCCAGGGAAGGTCGAGATCGGGTCTCCCAAAGGCGCCGTAGACGCTCGTCGGGCGATAGAGGACCCCTTTCCTAAGACCCAGGGAATCAATGATCATTCCCGGCCTGCAGTCGAAGAAACGGGAGATGGCGGAGAGGATCTTCTCGTCCGACACGTGCGCGGTCCCGAACGTGGAGATGCCGATCCCCATGGGCTCGCTCATACCGATCGCGTAGCTGAGCTGCACCTCAAGCCGTTCGGCGGCTCCGGCAGCGACAAGGTTCTTGGCGATGTAGCGCGCGTAGTAGGAGGCACTCCTGTCGACCTTGCTCGGATCCTTCCCCGAGAAAGCGCCACCTCCGTGCCGGGAGGCTCCCCCGTAGGTATCGACGATGAGCTTCCTGCCGGTGAGTCCCGTGTCCCCCGCAGGACCGCCCGTGACAAAGCGGCCCGTGGGGTTCACGAACCACTGGAAGTCCCCGCTCGCGCCAAAGGAAGCAAGGACGGGTACCATGATCTTCTCGTGCACGAAGGAACGGAACTCGTCGATGTCCGCTTCAGGGTCGTGCTGGCAGGACATAAGCACCTTGCTGACCCTGGGATGAGAGGGATCCTGGTAGTCGACGGTGACCTGGCTCTTCATGTCGGGGCGGGCATGGGGGAAGAGCCCTTCCTTCCGCATCTCGCTCGCGCGCCTCACGAGCTTCTGGGCGATCGAATGGGGGAGGGGCATGTAGCCTTCCGTCTCGTTCGTCGCGTAGCCGAACATGATGCCCTGGTCGCCCGCGCCCATGTCCTCGGGACGCTCGCGCTCCACACCGAGGGCGATGTCTGCCGACTGCTCCTTGACCCGGACGGCGATCTCACAGCTGTCGCAGCCGATCCCGAGCTCCGGGGAGAGGTAGCCGATCCTGCGGAGGACATCCCGCGCCACCCTCTCATAGTCGACGTGGACGTTCTTCCCGCTCATCTCGCCGCCGATGAGGACGTACTCGGTCGTCGCGAAAACCTCGTAGGCGACGTGGGCCTCGTGGTCCTGGCGGAGCGCCTCGTCGAGAAGCGCGTCCGCGATCTGGTCGCACACCTTGTCCGGGTGCCCCTCGCTCACGGCCTCGCTCGTGAGCGTGTTATAGCGAATCATTCTTTCCATGCTTCCTCCTTCGGGCAAAGACGCCGCCCCGGCGGAGGGAACATTCCCTCGGGCATCGTTCCGGCGGGGGCCGGCTGGGCGGAGCACTTACCTCCTGGAGGAGTTGCTAGGCGGCCATTCGCCCGGGACCGCCTTCTGGATGCCGTTCTTCGTATGCGGGAGTATAGCGGGAGAGCATGCCGGAAGGAACAAGAAAAGCGATCCCTTGCGGGACCGCCTTCTCACTCGCCGAGGATTTCCTTGCGGATCGCCCTGCTCAGCTGGTCGGGGCAGCTCGTGACCTTCGTCCTCGAGCCGCGGCATTCCACTCCGGCAAGGACGTCGGCGACCTCGCGGACGTCCCTTCCCTTGAGGAGCCTCCCGATCCCGCGGAGGTTTCCCTGGCAGCCGCCCTCGACCTCGAAGGAGAGGACCTTCCCCTCCCCGTCGACCGAGAGGATCATCTTCCTCGAGCAGACGTCCTTGGGCTGGAACTCGTAGGTGCCGGCCTTCACCGGACGATCTCCCCGTAGATCTCCCCGACGGCGTTGCTGGCATTGCTCTCGTCGGTGTCGATGTGCATGGCAAGAGCGAACTTCTCGCTCACGCGGACCACGACGTCGTCGAAGATCGTCTTCCTTCCCTCGCCCGGGACGAAGACCTTGACGATGTCCCCGTTCTTCACGCCGAACTCCTCGGCATCCTCCGGAGTCATGTGGATGTGGCGCTTGGCGATGATGAGGCCTTCCTTGAGGTCGAGCCTCCTGCCGTTCAGGGGGTTCACGATGGCGATTGGGGCGCTCCCCGCCGTATCGCCGCTCTCGCGGACGGGGGCCTTCGCCCCGAGGGTCCTCGCGTCGGTCGCGCTCACCTCGATCTGGTCGCCCTTCCGCACGGGCCCGAGGATGGAGACGCCGGCGATCTTCCTCTCCTTCCCCGTCTTCGGGTTGACCGGGCCGACGAGGTCGAGCCTCGTGTTGGTGACGTACTGGCCGGGCTGGCTGAGCGCCTTCCTCTCCTCGAGGACGAAATGCTCGTCGCCCTCCATCCCCATCAGGTAGTCGAGCGACTCCTGCGTCAAGTGGATGTGGCGGGCGCTGGTCTCGACAAGAATCTTCTTGGACATATCTAAGCCTATGCAATTCCTTTCCTAAGGGTGGATTATACGACCGCGAGGGCGGAAGCGCCCCGCATGTGACAAGAAAGGAGGCCCTATGGACGAGAAGGAACGCAGCGAAGGCATCCCCTATCTCCCGGAAGCAGGAGAGGAAGGAGTCTATGTCAGATCCATATCCCCTGAAGAACTTGAGGAAGCGATCCGGAAGAAGGACAAGGACCAGCTGGAGCAGATCCTCGAGCAAGTGAGCGAGGTTGACGTGGGCGCCGCCCTTTCCGAGCTCGACCCCTCCTTGATCATCCAGCTCTTCCGCCTCCTGCCCAACGAAGTGGCCGCCCCTCTTTTCGACGACCTCGACCCCGACGCCCAGGAAAGCCTCCTGAAGGCGATGACGGGGAAGGAAATCTCCTCCCTCCTCGAGGAGCAGTCCGCGGACGACGTGGCGGACGCCATCGACGGAGTGCCCGCCAATCTCGTTAAGAAGGTCCTTGACAGCGCCTCCCCCGACATGAGGAGGGACGTCAACCGCCTCCTCGGATATAAGGAAGAGACCGCCGGGGCCATCATGACGACGGAATACCTTGAGTTCCGAGACCAGGAAAAGGTGAAGGAAGCTATCCGCATCATCCGTGAGAGGGGGAAGGACGCAGAGACCGTCTACACCCTCTTCCTCCGGGACGGGAAGCGGAAGTTCGTCGGCACCGTCGACCTCGACGACCTCATCTTCGCCGACCCCGAAGAAAGCCTCCTCTCCATCATGAACGGGGACGCCCCCTGCTGCACGGTGGACACCGATCAGGAGGATGTCGCGAACTTGTTCCGCCGCTACAAGCTGAACGCGATGGCGGTCGTCAACGGCGACGGCTGCCTCGTGGGAATAGTGACGGGCGACGATGCCGTCGACGTCATGACCGAGGAAACGAACGAGGACATCGAGCACATGAACCAGGTCGGGCACCTCGAGGACAGCTACCTGGAGACCCACCCCTTCAAGATGGCGAGGAAATGCGTCCCTTGGATCATCGTCCTCATCATCCTCGGCACCTTCAGCTCAATGGTTCTTTCCAGCTTCCAGGCCTCGATTGCCGTCCTCCCGGTCCTCGCGGCGTTCGTCCCCGTCGTGACGGACACGGGCGGGAACGCCGGCGGCCAGACGATCGCGCTCATGATCCGCGGCCTTGCCCTCAAGGAATTCCGTCCCCGGGACTACCTGAAGCTCCTCTGGCAGGAGCTGAGGAGCGCCCTCATCATCGGGCTTGCCGTCTCCCTCTTCGGGCTTGTCTGGTTCACCCTGGAGCAATACCTCGGCATCGTCGCCCTGGATGCGGAGGAAAGCGCCAGCGTTTGGAACGGTCTTTGCTGGACTTGGGAATTCGCCGAGAACGCCTTCCGCGTTTCGGGGGTCCTGGCGCTGACTCTCTTCGCCGTGATCGTGCTCAGCAAGCTCATCGCGGTCACCTTGACGATGCTTCCTGCGGCCCTGAAAAAGGACCCGGCGATCGTCGGGCAGCCGCTTCTCACCACGATCGTCGACATCATCGGCCTTCTCGTCTACTTCGGCGTGGCGGAGGCCCTAATCCTCGCTTTCCTCTGATTTGCCTGCAGAAGTCCATCTAAAGTTAAAATAACGTCGATCGATGGCTTCGTAGGTGACGCGAATCAGAAAATAGTGGTCAACCAAATTCACCCCATCGGACAAAAAGAGTTTGCAAGCCAGTGGCTTGGGTCCTATAGTAGCGCTCGCCGCGGGAATGGCGGAATTGGTAGACGCGTACGTTTGAGGGGCGTATGGAGCAATCCATGCCAGTTCGATTCTGGTTTCCCGCACCAGGCAACAAGAGGCTCCGGAGCAATCCGGAGCCTTTTTCAACGCTTGTCCAGGAAGCGCTCCATGTGGGCCTTGATCGCCTGGAAGCTTTCCTCGGAAAGGTCATGCTCGATGAGGCAGGCGTCCCTTCTCGCGTTCTCCTCGTCCACTCCTAAGGAAAGAAGGGCCTTCTCGAGGACCTGGTGGCGCTCGTAGACGCGCCCGGCGATTGCCATCCCCTGCTCCGTCAGGTAGATGAGCCCGTGCTCGTCGAGACGGATGAGGCCCTTGTCCTCCATCTTTCTGACCGCGACGGAGACGCTGGCCTTGGAATAGGAGAAGCTCCGGGCGAGATCGACGGAACGGACGCCTTCCTTCCCCTGCCCTAGCATGAGGATCCTCTCGACGTAGTCTTCCTGCGACTCGTGGAAGCTCGTGATTCCTCTTTCGTTCATACCTTGATTTTAATGGTCTTCCCAACTTCTAGTTAGTTCCAACTAACTTTTGTGTTGACGGGACTTAGGAGGAGCACTATATTCCGCCATGGTTAGTCATAACTAACTCGGAGGTAAAAATGCCAATCCTAGTAGCGCCGGAACAAACGCCGCTCAAAGTCGCGCGGCTCTCGATGGACGAGAAAAGCAAGAAGCGGCTCGCCTCTCTCGGCCTCGTGGTCGATAGCGAGCTTTCAGTCATTTCAAGCGGGAAGGAAGGGGTCGTCCTTCTTCTCAAAGGGACGAGGCTCGCGCTCGACCGGGACATCGCCTCCCGCATCTTCGTAAGGGTCCTATAAGGAGGAAGGAACATGGACCAGCAAAGACTCAGTTCGCTACGCCCCGGGGAATCCTGCCGAGTCCTTCTCGTGGAAGGGAAGGACAGACAGATCCGCCGAAGGCTCTTCGACATGGGGGTAACCCCCGGAGCGGAAATCTTCGTCCGGAAGACGGCACCCCTCGGGGACCCCGTCGAAATCACAATCCGAAACTACGAGCTCACCTTAAGAAAGAACGAGGCGGAGGCCGTCCTCGTGGAGGTAACGTCCCATGGAAGCGAAAAATAGGAAGATAGCCCTCGCAGGCAACCCCAACTCCGGGAAGACGACCCTTTTCAACAACCTGACAGGCTCCACCGCGCATGTCGGCAACTGGCCTGGGGTCACCGTCGAGAAGCGTTCGGGAACCTACAAGAACAGGAAGACCGGCGAGAGGATCGAGATAATCGACCTCCCGGGCATCTACTCCCTGAGTCCCTACACCTCGGAAGAGGTCATCTCCAGGAACTACATCCTCGAGGAGGCTCCCGACTGCCTCATCAACGTCGTCGATGCGACGAACCTCGAAAGAAACCTTTACCTGACCACCCAGCTTCTCGAGATGAACGTCCCCGTCGTCATCGCCCTCAACATGAGCGACCTCGTCCGAAAGCAAGGAGACGCGATCGATGCGAAGGCCCTCCAGGAAAAGATCGGAGTCCCTGTCGTAGAGATCAGCGCCCTCCGCGGGGAAAACCTCGCCCACCTCATGGAAGTCGTGGCCTCCGAATGCGAAAAACCTCGCAAAGGCACCTCCGTTCTTAAGGAATCGAAGATCGACAAGCTGATTGCGAGCCTTGAGATCACCCTCCGCGAGAAGGGGGTCGAGCACTCCCTCTTCCATGCGATCAAGCTCGTCGAAGGGGATGAGATCGAATGCGAGATGCACAAGGACCTACTCCCCATGGTCGAGGAGTTCCGCGAGACCTTCCGCGACCCCACCTTCGGGGATGACTTCGAAGCCTATGTCGCGGATTGCCGCTACAAGGCTATCGCAAGGGACTTCAGCCCTGCCTACCGGAGAAAGGAGGGCAGTAAGGAGGGCGCCAAGAAGCTCTCCCTGAGCGACCGCATCGACAAGGTGCTCACCAACCGCTGGGCGGGCATCCCTATCTTCATCGCCATCCTTTTCGTCCTCTTCCACCTCATCTTCGGGACAGACCTCCTCTACCTCGGCGCGATGGGCGCCTTCGGAGCGGAAGGCCTCGCCGACCCCCTGGCCGGCACAATCTGGGAAGGCCTCTTCGTCGACTTCGGCATCAACTCCCCCGGAGTCATCCTCCATAACTTCGTCGACATCATCCTCAACAACCTGATACTCGGGAACATCAGCGAGGCGATGTCCGCCGCGCAGGTCGACCCTTGGGCGCAGAGCCTCATATGCGACGGGATCCTCGGAGGCATATTCGCCGTCCTTGGCTTCCTCCCCGAAATCCTCTGCCTCTTCCTTGCCTTCTCCATCCTCGAGGACACCGGCTACATGGCCCGCGTTGCCTTCATCCTCGACCGCATCTTCCGGAGGTTCGGCATAACAGGGCGCGCCTTCATGCCCATGATCATGGGCTTCGGCTGCTCCGTGCCGGCGATGATCAACACGAGAACCCTCGCCACGGAACGCGAGAAAACCGCGACAATCCGAGTCATTCCCTTCTTCTCCTGCGGCGCCAAGCTCCCGATCCTCACTGGGTGCGCCGGGGCGATCGCCCAGTCCTTCGGCTTCCCCTACGTCGACCTCATCACCGTCTCGATGTACATCATTGGGGTGGTCGCAGCGATCCTCATGCTCCTCCTCATGCGCCACACGACCATGAGAGGGGAGGCCGCCCCCTTCATCATGGAGCTCCCCGCCTACCATCTCCCTCAGTTCAAGTCGCTGATGATCCATCTCTGGGACAAGACGAAGCACTACGTGAAGAAGGCCTTCACCATCATCTTCGCCTCGACCGTGCTCATCTGGTTCCTCCAGAGTTTCTCCTGGAACTGGACCTACATCGGAGTAGAGGAGACCGGAAGCTCCATTCTTGCCTCGCTGGGCCAGCTCATCCAGCCCCTATTCACCCCTCTTGGCTTCGGCTCGCAGATCGGGTCCCTCGGATGGGTGTTCGCCGTCGGGGCCATCACAGGCCTCATCGCCAAGGAGAACGTTCTCGGAACGTTCGCGGTCCTTGCCGCGATGCTCCTTGGGGGCGCCGCCGATGACTACGGCGAGGTCGAGTCGGTCGTCGCGATGGTGCAGTCCACCGAGATCCTCTGGCCCGGAATCATCGCCTACATCACTTTCAACATGCTGACGATCCCCTGTTTCGCGGCCTGCGCGACCGCCAAGGCGGAGCTTCCCAAGGGCAAGTTCCGCTGGACGATCCTCTTCTGGCTCGCCAGCAGCTACCTCATCTCCTCGATGATCTACCTCGTCCTCTCCTGGTGGTGGACCCTCTTCATCTTCCTCTTCCTAATCGCGCTCCTCATCCTAGGCATCTGGTACGTGAACCAGATCCGCGACGGGAAAAGGACGCTCCCCTGGAGGCGGGCATGACAGGCGCGGCGATCGGCATCGTCCTCGGATTTGCCGTCGGGCTCTACCTCCTCTTCCTCCTCGGGAACTACCTGAGGAAGAAGGCCAAGGGGATTCCCACCGGGGAATGCTCCTCCTGCCACGGGCGGAAGGAGAGGCTCATCCAGCAATACCGTCGCAAATACGGCCCCAAAAAGGCGGAATCGCAGGATTAGGCAAGAATTTGGCTAAGCGAGGGGAGGGTCAGGCGCCCTCCCCTTTCCTGCATTTTTGCTACACTAGCGCGGTATGGCGCTCATCGAAGGAATCGACATCGAGTTCAGCTATGGGGACAAGGAGCTCTACCGCAAGGCCTCCTTCAAGGTGAATCCCGGGGAGCACGCGGTCCTCGTCGGCGCCAACGGCACGGGCAAGACGACGCTTCTCCGTCTCATCATGGGAGACCTCGTCCCTGACAAGGGCAAGGTCGTCTGGGAGAAGAGCGTCACCTGGAGCTATCTCGACCAGCAGCTGAAGATCCCTTCCGGGATGACGGTGCTCGACTATCTCTACGGGGTGTACGCCCCTCTTTACGAGAAAGAGAGGAGGATGGAGGAGCTCTACCAGGAGGCCGCCCTCTCCCCCGACTTCGAAGCTATCCTCAACAAGGCGGAGCACATCCGGGAAGAGCTGGACGCCGCGAACTTCTATGCCCTCCAGGAGGAGGTAGGGAGGCTCGTGGACGGGCTCCATATCGCCAAGGACATGCTCGGGAAGGACATCTCGATTCTCTCCGGCGGGCAGAAGGAGAAGGCGATGCTCGCGAGGATGCTTCTTGAGAAGAAGGACGTCCTCCTCCTTGACGAGCCCACGAACTTCCTCGACGCTAGCCAGGTCGAATGGCTGGCAGGCTACCTTCAGGAATACAAGGGCGCCTTCATCGCCATCAGCCACGACGAGGGCTTCCTCGCGAAGGTCGCGGACGTCGTCCTCCTCCTCGAGAACCAGAAGATCGTCCGTTACAAGGGAACGTACGAGCATTTCCTCGAGGCCCATGAGCTCGACAAGGAGCAATACGAGAGGAACTACAAGGCCCAACAGCGATACATCAAGAAAGAAGAGGCTTTCATCGCCGCCCATATCGTCCGGGCCACGAGCGCAAGGGCTGCGAAGTCCCATAGGGCGAGGCTCGCTCACCTTGAGAGGATGGAGGAGCCTGGAAAGGACGAGCCCAAAGTCCGCTTCCGCTTCCCCTTCACCCATGACGTCGGGGAGAAGCCCCTCATCGTCGAGAACCTCGAGTTCGGCTACGGAGGCGTCCCTCTCCTGCCCCCTGTAAGCTTTATCCTCAAGAAAGGGGAGAAGATCGCCGTCATCGGGAAGAACGGAGTAGGCAAGACGACGTTCCTCAGGACGATACTGGGAACGCTCCGTCCCATCAGAGGCGAGTACCACTGGCTGGACGGGACGATCGTCTCTTCCTACGAGCAGGAGGACGACCTCCCGGAGTCCATGTCCCCCTTCGAATACCTCCGTTCCCTCCACCCGGAGAAGACGAACACCGAGCTAAGGACGATCCTTGGCTCCGTCGGTGTCCGAAGCGAGCTCGCTATGCGTCCCTTCCGGGAGCTTTCCGGAGGAGAGAAGACGAAGGCCCGCTTCGCTGCAATGACCCTCGAGGAAAGCAACTTCCTGGTCCTCGACGAGCCCACGAACCACCTGGATAAGATGGCGAAGGACGCCTTGTTCGAAGCGATCGAGGAATACCCCGGGGCCTTGATCCTTGTCTCCCATGAAAGGGACTTCTACGACGGGCTCGTCGACTACGAGCTCGACTTCTAGCTAGGAAAGCCTTTCTCTCTTCCGGAAGCCCGCGAGCAAGGTGAAGGGACGGAAGGGGATCGACTTCCTCCAGTACTCGTAGCCGTTCTGGTCGCCGTTATAAAGGGCGACGATCCTCCGGTGGGAGGCGTCTAGGTCTCCGAACGTATCCGAGTAGGCGAGGTAGTCCTCGTCCTTCAGAACAGAGGGGAATCCGCGACTCAGCCGCTTCAGCTCCTTTTCGTAGCCGGACAGAAGCTCATAGGTGGAAAGCGACTCGTGCTCGCTTTTCAGCTCCGTCCGGAGGGAAGCGATCTGGGCCCCCGCGTTGGTCATCTTCTCGTCCCAGCGGCAGCCCTCCCTCTCGAGGAGCTCCTTCCAGGAAAGAAGGACGTCCCGCATCTCGCTATAGACGACGCTCATCGCGACCAGCCTCTTCTCCAGCCGCGCCCGGAAGGTGAATAGGCAGGCGAAGCATACGCAAAGCATCACGACGTAGACGAACGCCAGGCAGAGAAGGCAAAGCAGGAATATCGTCAGTCCGTCCATACCGAGGGCACTATAGACGAGTTCGGCCTGACTTCCATGGCCAAGAGCCATTTTCTTTAGGAAAGAGAAATATTCTTTCGAAAGTCCCGCATAAGGAAAGAAAACGGAAATCCCGCAGAACCCTCTTTAAATACCGAAAACACAGGAAGGCATTTGTTTCTGCAATGCGGGCGAGCGATTACTTCCCTATAATCGGATCATGAAGAAGCCAATCGTCGCGCTGCTCTACGACTTCGACAGTACCCTCGCCCGAAGCGACATGCAGAACTTCGGGTTCATCCCTGCCCTCGGGATGACCCCCGCGGAATTCTGGAAGGAGACGACCGACTTCTCCCAGAAGCACGGCATCGAACGGACCCTTTCCTATCTCTTCATGATGAAGAAGAAGTGCGAGGAGAAGGGCATCCCCATGACCCGCGAGTGGCTAGGCGACATGGGGAAGGAGGTCGAGTTCTTTCCCGGCGTCCTCACGTGGTTCGACCGCATCAACGCCTTCGGCCAGGAAAACGGCATCAAGGTGGAGCACTACCTCGTCTCCTCCGGGAACGCCGAGATCGTCGCGGGCACGAAGATCGCCGGCCAGTTCAAGGAAATCTACGCCTGCGAGTTCCTCTTCGACCCTATGACGGGACTTCCCCTCTGGCCAAAGCAGGTCGTCAACTTCACCCAGAAGACGCAGTACTTCTTCCGCATCTCCAAGGGCGTCTATGACGCGAACGACGACGTCGGGGTGAACGAGAAGACCCTGGAGAGGAGGATTCCCTACTCGAACATCATCTACATCGGGGACGGGATGACCGACATACCGGCGATGATTCTCGCAAAGAACAACGGAGGGAAGTCGATCGCCGTCTACCCGCAGGGACGCGAGGACAAGGTCGCCTCCCTCGTCCACGACGGAAGGGTGAACTACGCCTTCCTTGCCGACTACACGAAGGGAAGCCGGATGGAGAAGGCCGTCCAGCTCATCATCCAGGGGGTCGCGATCGCCGAGAGGCTCGGGACAGGCGAAGGCCGGATATAGGTCTATAATTCCGTCGATGGAAGCGCGGGTAGCTTTCGCCCTCCTCATGGGCGGAGAAGGACGCCGTTTCGGCGGGAAGAAGCAGTTCGCCCCCTATGGAGGGGAGCCTCTTTACCTCCATTCGCTGAAGGCCGCTATCCGTTGGGGAAAGTGCGCCTCCTTCCTGCTCGTCATCCCCTCGGAGGACAAGGAAAGGGTGAAGGAGGAGACCTCTTCCCTCCCCGTTTCCATCACGATTCTTGAAGGAGGGCCCGTCCGCGCGGAAAGCGCCTGGAACGCGGTCCAGGAGGCCTACCGGGAAGACCCGGAAGGGATGATCCTCCTCCATGACGCGGCAAGGCCTTTGGAAGACTTATCCGTCCTCGACCGGCTCCTTGAGGAGACCAAGGAAAAAGGAGGGGCCGTGCCCGTGCTCCCTCTTGAGGAAAGCGCCCTTCTGCTAGGAGAAGGAGGGGAAGTCTCCGGCTACCTCGATCGTCAAAGAGTCCGCATCGTCCAGACCCCCCAATGCTTCAAGTCCCGCCTCCTCTTCCAGGCGGAAGCAAGGGCCGGCCTCCGAAGGACCCGACTTACGGACGAAGGCTCCCTGTTCCTGAAGGAGCATGGGAAGCTAGGAATCGTGGAAGGAAGCCCCCTCCACCGCAAGATCACGAGGAAGGAGGACATCCGATGAGCTTCTCGGACATCAAGGTCGGCGACATCCTCGTCGGCACCGCCATCAAGAAGAAAGAAACCTACGCGCTCCTCCTTTTCGAGGACGGGGTCACCGGGCTCCTCCACCGGAAGGAGATGCCGAGGCACGAGCGCCGTCCCTTCCACGACTTCATCCAGATCGGCGCCCTCTACAAGGCGAAGGTCATCGAGAAGGACGAGGAGAAGGGCGGCCTCCGCGTCTCCATGAGGGCGCTCACCCAGGAGGAAAGGAGGACTCCCCTCCCCCGCTCCCTTCCTAAGGAAAGGGACATCTCCTTCGACGGCCTCGAGAACGCTCTTCGCCGTTGGTGCGGAGAGGAGCGATAAGGGGTAATCTTTCCAAGGCAAGGCCCTAAAGGAGGACTTCGGCATGATGATCCGCACGAATCTCGAACATATCGGCGAGGCGATTGACTTCGCCTCCTACAAGGAGGAGGTCGCGAGGATCGACCGCTCCATCAAGGAAAGGACCGGGAAGGGGTCCGACTTCCTCGGCTGGGTCGACCAGGCCGATGAGTATCTGAAAAGCGAGGAGCTCCCCCGCCTCATCGAGACCGGGAAGCGCCTGAGGGAGAACTACGAGGTCCTCGTCGTCTGCGGCATCGGCGGCTCCTACCTCGGGGCTCGCGCGGCGATCGAGGCCTTGACCGGGACCCTCCCGAAGAAAGGGATCGACGTCCTCTGGCTCGGCGAGACCTTCGACCCGACCTACATCAGCAGGGCGCTGGCCTACCTCAAGGACAAGAAGTTCTGCGTGAACGTCATCTCCAAGTCCGGCACAACCACAGAGACCGCGCTTTCCTTCCGCCTCCTCAGGAACCTCCTCGAGGAACGGGACGGGAAGGAAGCGGCGAGAAAGGCGATCGTCGCCACCACGGACGGGAAGAAAGGCGCCCTCCTCACCCTCAGCAGGCAGGAAGGCTACGAGACCTTCGTCCTCCCCGGGGACATCGGCGGGCGCTATTCCGTCCAGACCGCGGTAGGGCTCCTCCCGATGGCCGCCATGGGAATCGATGTGATGGCCCTTCTCAACGGAAGCAAGGACGCCGCCAAAGAATATCGCGAGCCCGACGTCACGAAGAACGAGGCCTATAAGTACGCCGTCTGCCGCCACCACCTCTATGAGAAGGGCAAGAAGGTCGAGCTCTTCTGCACCTATCTCCCGACCCTCGTCCAGCTCACCGAGTGGTGGAAGCAGCTCTTCGGCGAAAGCGAGGGCAAGGAAGGGAAGTCCCTCTTCCCCGCCTCCGCCTGCTTCTCCACCGACCTCCACTCCCTCGGGCAGTTCATCCAGGAAGGCTCCCAGATCTTCTTCGAGACGATCCTTCACCTTGAAAAGCCGGAGGAAGACCTCCCGATCCCCGGGGACAAGGACGACCTCGACGGTCTCAACTACCTTGCAGGGAAGCCCCTCTCCTTCGTCCAGGAGCGCGCCTTTCGGGGCGTCCTCGAGGCCCATGCGGAAGGAGCCGGCATCCCCAACATCGTTCTCGAGATGGAGAGGATGGACGCCTACTCGCTCGGCTACCTCTTCTACTTCTTTGAGAAAGCCTGCGCGATGAGCGCCTATCTGAACGGGGTCAACCCGTTCGACCAGCCCGGGGTCGAGGTGTACAAGAGGAACATGTTCCGCCTCCTCGGGAAGCCGGGGTTCTGATAAGCGGGCCGCCCGGCCCGCTTTCCTTATGGAAATCCGCGTTGACCCATCCTTGTCCCGGTGCTATATTCACGCCGCACGTCTGGCGGGGCACTCTCGACGGATGCTTAGCTCAGCGGGAGAGCATCGCCCTTACAAGGCGGGGGTCGTGGGTTCGAAACCCACAGCATCCACCACCTAGCGGACGACGTGCGGCACAAGTGGGCGAATAGCGAAGTGGCCAAACGCGGCTGACTGTAAATCAGCTCCTTCGGGTTCGGTGGTTCAAATCCATCTTC
This sequence comes from uncultured Bacillota bacterium, assembly GCA_949289845.1. GTDB lineage: Bacteria > Bacillota_I > Bacilli_A > RFN20 > CAG-826 > UBA4951. The sequence continues at coordinate 21,029 of CASEPN010000001.1, read as the reverse complement.
GCCCACCACCCCCTTGGGGTGTAGCCAAGAGGTAAGGCAAGGGACTTTGACTCCCTGATGCGCTGGTCCGATTCCAGCCACCCCAGCCAATCCTCCGTTAGCTCAGCGGTAGAGCACTTGACTTTTAATCAAGGGGTCGACGGTTCGAAACCGTCACGGGGGACCATCTTGAATCGAAGCCGGCCCGAGGGCCGGCGTTTTCTTTCTCCGAAAGGCGAGGCGCGCTATCATTCCCCCGCTCGCCCGGGTGGCGGAACAGGTAGACGCAGGGGACTTAAAATCCCCCGGGCGACCGTGCCGGTTCGAGCCCGGCCCCGGGCACCAGGAAGCAGAAGGGCCGCTTCGGCGGCCCTTTTCCTATGCGCCCTCCCTCAGGGCGGACGCAATCAATGGAAGAACCTTCCTGTCCGCGGGAAGGAAGTTCACCGAGTCAAACTCATCGACTCTCAGGAAGCGGTGGTCCTCAGCCTCCCGATACGTTGGATCGCCTAGAGGCCGGGCGAGGAAGCAGTCCATCGAAAGGTGGAAGGAAGGATAGTCGTGCTCGATACGGCCAAGCCTCCTCTCGATCTCAATCTTTATGCCAAGTTCCTCGTCGATTTCTCTTTTGATCGCAACCTCCGGAGTCTCCCCTTGCTCGATCTTGCCCCCTGGGAACTCCCAGCCTCCCTTGAACTCGCCATAGCCCCTCTCAACAGCGAGCACCTTGTCCCCCATGCGGAGAACTGCACACACGACTTGAATTGCTTTCATCGACGGAATTATAGGGATCAGATGACCCGGAAGAACTTGCGCACATCAATGGAAATTACATTTTCATGAAACAACGTCTCGAATTTACGTTACTTTCACATGAAAGTTTTATAAAGGTCCTGTAAGTTTCGAATGTTTTCGAAAGATTCCCCTTCCTTACCGCAATAGGTTTGTAAGACACCAATTGGCTAAGACGTGCATGAATCCCCTTACATCGAATCCCCGCTGAAACAATGAGAGAAGTAAGTGGGACATGCTGAAAGAATCCCGACATGAAAACTTCATACACAGAGCTCGCCGGACTGCTCCGCCGACTCATGCTCGAGTACCCGAGCCGCCGGAACCATGCCATCGACAGGAACGGCGACGCCTTCCCGGGAGAGATGGAAAGCGCGCTCCCGCCCGCGTTCAAGGAAGTTCTCGGAGAGAGGTTCAGCGCGAGGCTCTACCTCGGGAGGACCACCTTTCTGCCATCTCCCCTCCTTTTAGCCAGAGACAAGAACCTCTTCCCTCTCCCCGGACACGGCCTTGCCCTGGCGGCATCCTTCGCCCCTGGAAAGGACAGAATCCACCTTTCCTTGGTCCAGGAGGGATGCATGCTCGCCAGGCGAATCGGGAAGGCATGCGGCTCCTTGTTCATGGAAATTGCCTCGGAATCAATAAGGAGAATCCTTCGCGAAGAGACGGGCGAGCAAATTCCCGGGGTAAGCGGAGAGGGAGGCTATCTCGGGGAGCAGGCGGTACTCTCGCCTGTGGTCGCGATCCGCTACAGCTACCTTTCGCTCCAGGACGACCTCCTCGCCCTTGGCTCCCGGATCCTTTGCAGGGCCTACCGCGCCTTCCTCGCAGCGATCGGAGGGGACTACGACGGCTTCCTCATCTCCCTTGGAGAGGAAATCATGAGGAGCGAGGCGGAAATCCTCCGCCCTCTCCAGGACTCCTTCCGGAAGAAGGGGCTTGCCGAGGCGCTGAAGGGAAGGCGCTACAAGAAGGGCGAGGTGGAGGAAAGCTCTCCTTGCCCCTTGTTCATCTAGCGAGGCCTAGTCCTCGAGGAGCTCGTAGACAGGTATAGAGGAGAGAGGCGCGTCCGCCTCGATCCGGGAAGCCCCCTCGTGGATGGAGCCGTCCCTGATATCCCTCCAGCGGCCTGAGGGAAGGTACACCTCCCTCTTCCTAGCCCCAGCCTCAAGGATAGGCGCGACCAGGTACTTCCTGCCGAAGAGATACTCGTCCTCCCTTTCCCAGCACTCAGGATCATCTGGGTAATGGAGGAACAAGGGCCTCATCAAGGGAATCCCGGTCCTTTCGCTTTCTTCGAAGAGGGAGGAAACGTAAGGACGGATCTTCTCCCTTAAGAAGATAAGGTCTTTCAAAACCCCATATGTTTCCTCGCCGAAACTCCAGATTTCGTTAGGAAGCCCTGTCCTGCAGAAACCGCCTCCCCAGTTTCGCTCGTCCAAGGGAGGGATGGAGGAAGGCTGGCGGTCCCCATGAAGGCGAAGGACAGGAGAGAAGACCGCCCACTCGAACCAACGGACCAGGAGCTCCCTCCACAAGGGATCCTCGGGATAGCCGGAAAAGCCTCCTATGTCGGCGGTCCACCAGGGGATTCCTGCGATTCCCATCGAAAGCCCTCCGGCAAGCTGGTCTTTCATCGAGGCGAACGTCCCCGCGGTGTCCCCGCTCCAGACGAGGCCGCCGTACCTCTGGCTCCCAAGCCAGGCGGAACGAATCAGGGACACGGGCTTGTCCAACCCGTTCTTCTTAGACCCCTCATAAAAAGCCTTCAGGTAATGAACAGGATAGACGTTCCCGCATTCCAGCCAGGAGCCAAGGCTCCCGCGGTAGTTATCGAAGTCATAGCAAGTGAACTCAGGTTCCGCCTGGTCGAGCCAGAAGAGACGGATCCCCTTGTCCCAGTATCCACCCTTGGCCTTGGAGAAGACGAACCCCTTGGTCCGCTCGCTCGTGAAGTCGGCGATCATGCAATCGCCCTGGTAGTCGTAGGCCTGGGAGCCGCGATCGAGGGAGATCAGCATCCCCTGCTCTGCCATAAGGGCGAAGTTCTCGCTCTTCTTGTCCACGGTCGGCCAGATGGACACCATCGGGCGCACCCCGAGAGACTCCAGTTCCTCCGCCATGCCCTTAGGGTCAGGCCAGTAGACCGGGTCGAACTTCCATTCTCCTTGCCGCGGCCAATGGAAGAAGTCGATGACGATACAAGAGAGGGGAATCTCCCTCCGATGGTATTCCCTTGCGACCTCAAGCACTTCCTCCTCAGTCCTATAGCGAAGCTTGCTCTGCCAGAAGCCTGTCAGATCCTCCGGGAAGGCGGGAGGCCTCCCGACGAGGTCCATGAAGTTCCCATGGATCTCCAGAGGGGTGTCTCCCACGGTGACCCAGTAGTCCAGCTTCCTCGTCCCTTCCATCCTCCAGGAAGTACCGTTCTTCGCGAAGGACACCTCCCCGATCCCTGGGTTGTTCCAAAGGAAGCCATAGCCGAGATTGGAGAGATAGAAGGGAACGCTGATCTGGGAATTCCTCTGCGCCAGCTCCAAGGTGGCGCCCTTGAGATTAAGGAACTCCGTCTGATGCTGGCCCATCCCGTAGATTCGCTCCTCCGCCCTCGCCTCGAACCTTGCGACGAGGCGGAAGAGGCCTCCCCTTTCTCCCTTCCACTCGCGGGCGACCTTCCTTAGCGCATATGCCCGTGGCTGGTCGAAGTCGAAGGAACGGTACATCTCCTCGAGAACTACCTTGTCCCCCTTATAGAAACGGATCTGGCCAAGCTCCGTAATGCTCGCGCAAATTCGTCCGTTCTCAATCCATCTCTTGTCATCCTCATCCTTCCAAGTGCGGACTACGGAGGGAGATATCCCCTCGAAAAGCCATTCATTTTTCAAATAATCGCTTCCGTTCGTGGCCTCTACCCGAATGCCGTCCATGCCGTAGGCGCTTAAGACGACCCTCTCGCTCCCGCGCTCATAGATGAGCCTGCCCTCTTTCTCATGGATCATGCCCGTCCCTCCCCATAAAATGTCTTCGCTAGCTCCGGATGGTCCACGAACGGGTTCCGGTTCCCTTGGTACTCGTAGATTCTTCCGTTCCTCTGCATTTCGAACTCGTCCACTGGATCTTCCTCATTCCAGCGAAGGAGGGAGTCGAGGTTCCCCATCTCGCATCCAGTGAGAGTGGTTCCTTCAACAAGCGAGAGCTCCGGGTAGCGGAGAGCCATGTAGAAGAGGATCCTCGCCGCATCGCCCGGTGGTCACCCTCGTAGCGGTGCGCAGGGCTTCCGTCGGAAATGACGTTCGGATACCACATGCCAGGCACCCCTTCCTCGTCATAGGCGTCGTTCCCGTGCCTGTTGTTCATGACCGCGCAGGATACCCTGAGGTTATGGAGGTCGCTTCCCTTTCCCCTGGAGGATGAGGAGGAGGAACTTAAGGAAGAAGAGGGGGCGGAAGAAACGGATGAGGAGGAAGAGGAAGAGGGCTCTGACGAAACCGGAGGAGAGGAAACGCTCGACGAAGCCTCCTCAAGCCCGCAGGAAACAAGAAGGAAGGGCAGGAGCCCGAGGAAGACCGCTTTCTTCATACGACAACCTCCTCTTTCAGGACTGATACCGACGACATAGTTTGCGAGGCGCCAAATATTCTATACTTTCGCCAAGACCGACTTATGGCACTTAGTTTATTCGGCCCGAGGTACAGGAACGACAACGAGACCTTCCTCAAGATCGAGGGGAAGGCTGGCTCGCTCCGTTCCTTGCTGAAGGAACGCCGGTTCATCGCCCTCCACGAGTATCTCCCTCTAGTAGAGACGACGAAGAAGGAGCGCGAGGAGATCCGCACCATGGAGAGGAACGGGGTCCTCCCCGCCTGGTGCAAGAACACAAGGAGCAATCCTGAAGCCCTTCGGGAGAACGTGGCCTTGCTCGAGCGGGCCAAGGAAGAGGTGGACCGCCATAACGAGGAGTTCGTCAAGCGATCGCTGGAAGAGGAAAAGGACTACCTGGACCAGGTCCTCAGGCCGGACGACCCGAACATCCTCCTCGACGAGGACCAAAGGAAAGCGGTCCTCAGGGAAGAGGACCAGACGCTAGTCATCGCGGGGGCAGGCGCCGGCAAGACGACGATGCTCGAGGCGAAGTGCCGCTACCTCATCGACAAAAGAGGCGTCGACCCCAATCGGATCCTCGTCCTTTCCTTCACAAGGAAGGCGACGGAGGAGCTCCGCGCCCGCTTCAGAAAGATGGGGATCCAGTCGAGGATCACCACGTTCCATTCGCTCGGCATCAATCTCATCCACTCAGCGGACAAACGTCCGATGAAGGTCGTCACTAGGGGCTACTTGACCGACTCGATCATGAAGTTCATGCGGGACGACCTCCACGACGAGTCCTTGATCCATAAGATCTCCGTCTTCTTCGCCTCCTACCTCGATGTACCCTTCGACCCAGGGAAGGAGAAGGAACACTACGAGAAGATGCTCGCCGAGGGCGGGCAGATCACCATGAAGTCCTCGCTCGAGCGATATCTGGAAAAATACTCGGCTTCTCTTGAGAAAAAGAGGATCACCCTCCAGGCGGAGCGAGTCCGTTCCAACCAGGAATGCTCGATTGCGAACTTCCTATACATCCATGGGGTGGACTATGAGTACGAGGCGACCTATCCCTTCCGCTTCATCGGGTCGAACAAGCCCTACTGCCCCGACTTCCGCATCAAGCAGGACGGGAAGGAAGTGTGGCTCGAGCACTTCGGGATAGGAGAGGACGGGACGAGCGGCCTTTATACCCCGGAGGAGCTAGAGATCTACCGCCGGAACGTCATCGACAAGATCATGCTCCACCGTCAGCACGGGACGAAGCTCATCTACACCTGGAGCGCCTATAAGGACGGCCGGAGCCTCATCACGCACCTTAAGGAAGAGCTCCGCAAGGCAGACATCCGCCTAGAACCCAGAAATTCCGTGGAGATCTACCGCCAGATCGCCTCGATCGCCGAGGACCGCTACTTCATCCGCCTCGCCGTCCTCCTCGGGGACTTCATCCTCCACTTCAAGAGGAACGGCTGGCCGATGGAAAGGTACGGGGACCTCAAGGCCAGCGCCAGGAAGAACAAGGACGAGCGCACCCTCCTGTTCCTCGACATCGCCCAGCAGTGCCACTACGCCTACGAGTCCCGCCTCCGCCAGGAAGGGGCGATCGACTTCGAGGACATGATCAACCTCGCCACGGAACGGCTCAAGACGATGGAAAAGAACGGGGAGGACATCCCCTACGACTGGGTGCTCGTCGACGAGTACCAGGACATCTCCCTCCAGCGCTTCAACCTCATCGAAGGGCTCCGCAAGGTCAGCCACGCGAAGTTCCTCGCCGTCGGGGACGACTGGCAGTCCATCTTCCGCTTCGCAGGAAGCGACCTTTCTCTCTTCGTGGACTTCAAGAGAAGGGTCGGCGATGGCGACGTCCTCTACCTGAGGAACACCCACAGGAACTCCCAGGAGCTCATCGACATCGCCGGGGACTTCGTCATGAGAAACCCCGTCCAGTACCAGAAGAGCCTCGTCTCGAAGAAGCGCGTCGTCGATCCCGTCATCCTCCTTTCCTACGACGACAGCTATTCGAAGGAGGAGACGCCCTACCACCGCCTCGGGCTCGCCGTGGAACGGGCTCTTACGGAAATCCACGAGAGGAGAGGGGACGCGGGCAAGACTCTCCTCATCGGGCGCTACAACTTCGACGGGGCGAAGCTCGGGAGGCTGAGCGACCTCTTCTCCTTCCAGGACGGCAAGGTCAAGTCGGTCCGCTACCCGGACATGGAGATCGACTTCATGACCGCGCATGCGAGCAAGGGGCTTGGCTATGACGACGTCATCCTCATCAACGGGAAGGACGACACCCTCGGCTTCCCCTCCAAGATCGAGGACGACCCCATCATCAGGCTCGTCCGGAAGGAGACGCCCGAGATCGAGTATGGCGAGGAGAGGCGCCTCTTCTACGTCGCCCTCACTAGGACGAAGAACCGGGTGTATATCGTCGTCCCCACCCACCACCCCTCCAAGTTCGTCCTCGAGCTCAGGGAGCAGTGCACGAACATCGTCTTCAAGGGAGAGCGGCTCTCCCCCGAGGGAGAGGCGACCCTCTCGCTCAAGTGCCCCAGATGCGGCTTCCCCCTCCAAAGGAGAAAGCCACGGAAGGGGATGGAAGGGACGAGGCTTCGCTCGATCTACGTCTGCTCCAACGACCCGGAGAGATGCGGCTTCGTGACGAACGATCCCCTCGGAGGACTCCTTGAGATCCAGAAGTGCCCCGCCTGCGAGTCCGGCTACCTTCTCGTGAAGAAGTCCCGGACGAGCGACCAGCGGGTCCTCGGCTGCTCGAACCACAAGGACGACGGGACGGGCTGCAACTTCATGATCGTCGATCCGAGGCTCGACGCCCTGGAGAAGATTTCCCGGGACGAAAGAACCTACGAGAAGACCAAGCTCCCTCTGGAAAGCCTCATCCTTCTGGGCCTCCCCGTAAGAAAGCTGATCGGGCTCCTCCGCTACGCGGTGGCGGCCTTAGGGAAGGCACGTGTCCCGGCTACCCTCAAGGAAGCCGCAGGATTCCTGAAAGGACTCCCTAGGTCCTCCTGGAAAAAGAACGGCCTTACGAGAAGCAAGGCTTACGGATACCTCTATAAAGAGAATTTCGAGGACATCCAGCGCGTCCTCCAGATGGCGCTCAACTTCGGCTTCCTCGCCAGGATGGAAATCCCAGGAAAGGAAAGGCGCCTCGCCCTAGGGAGAGCCGAGCCCACGGAAGACAGGTGCCGCGAGTATTTCTCGAAGTTTCTCGTCCGGGACAGGGACTACTGGAAAAAGAGGAGGTAAGCGCTACTCCTCGTCCTCCTCTTTCTTCTTCAGAGGCTGGATGAGCACCCGCCGGATGGCCTTCCTCGCCCCGAGGGCGACGATGCGGAAGCGGTAGCCTTCATAGGTCACTTCCGCCCCGATGCGGACGTTCTTCAGGGTCAGGAGCTCGATGAGGAAGCCTCCGAGGGTGTCCGACTCGGAGCCGCTTTCCTCGATGTCGAGGCCAAGCGCCTCGAAGAGCTCCTCAAGGGTGAGCGCCCCGTCGGCGACGAAGTCCCCGTTCTCCTGCTCCACGAGAGGTTCCTCCGCGTGGTCGGTCTCGTCCCAGATCTCGCCGACGACCTCCTCGACGATGTCCTCTTTCGTAAGCACCCCTTCGAAGCCGCCGTACTCGTCGAGGATCGCCGCGAGCTCGCCCTCGCCCTTGCGGAAAGAGTCGTAGATGACGCTCGCCTCCTCGCTCCGGGGGAAGAAGAGGAGAGGGCGGATGATCGAGGAAATGTCCTCGGAATTCCCTTCCAGATGAAGCCGGACCACGTCCTTCAGGGCGAGGTAGCCGAGCAGATCGTCGATCGTCTTCCCGTAGACGGGGATCCTCGTATGGGCGAAGGCGGACTCGTCGGCAAGGATGGCGGACGCCTTCGTCCCCGCAGGGACCGCGTACACCTTGACCCTCGGGGTCATGATCTCGTATGCCTTCGCCGTCGCGAAGTCGAACGTCCCGCGCAGGAACTCGGCCTCCTCCTCGCGGAGAGTGCCCTTCTCCTCGCTTTCCTCGATCATCGCCTCGAGCCCTTCCTCGGAAGGCTTCGACTCAGGCAAGAGCTTCAGGAACGGCCAGGAGACGAGGTGCCCGAGCCCTCCGACGAGATAGGTGATGGGGAAGGTCAGGAAGTAGCAGGCGGTGAGAGGGTAGCTATAGGCCTTCGCCAGCTGCAGGTTCCGGAGCTTTCCCATGCTCTTGGCGATGATCTCGCCGAAGATGATCTTCAATACGAGGAAGGACATCGAGAAGATGAGGCCGTAGTTCTCAAGGACATCCGGGTCGGTGATCGAGAAGCAGTAGCCTGCAACGGCGATCCCAAGGAGGGTGGATACGCTATCGAGGCCTGCGTTGATCGCATCATTCCAGAGGAGGATCGTCGAGATTGTCCTGTCATAGCCCTTGGCAAGGGAAAGGGCGCGCCTCCCCGTCTTGTCCGGGCGGACCTCCACCTCCCTCTCGATCTTCCCGAGGGAAAGGGAGCCGTAGGCCATGTCAGCGCTGGAGAAGAAGAGCGACCCGCATAGCAGGAAGAAGAGGGCGATGGCGTAGCCGACGATGAGTTCCATCACTCGCCCCTCCCGGCCGGGATGAGCTCGTCGAGCACATCGTCCAGCGTGATGATGCCCTTGAGGGCGCCTTGCTCGTCCTTCACGAGGGCGAGGTGGATCTTCTCCTCCGTGAGGACGTTGAACGCGGAAAGAAGGTCGTCCCCGTCCTTTACCTCGACGACGTCGAGAAGGACGCTCCGGGGATCCAGATGCTCGTCCTGGAAGTACTCGCGGAAGAACACCTTCGTGGAAAGGATGCCGAGGCAGTTCCCCTTGTCCCCGAAGACGGGAAGCCTTGTGTAGGGCAGGGAAAGGAGGGTGTGGGGAAGAGTCTTGGGCGACATGTCTTCCTCATGGAGGAGTACGGCCTTCTCCACCGGGGTCATCACGTCCCGCGCCTTCTTGTGGGAAAGGGCGAGCGCCTGGCGGAGCATGCCGACCTCCTCGGGCTCTAGAAGTTCCTCTTCTTCCTTGGTGAGCTCGTTTTCCAGGACGGCTTCGTCCGCCTTCTCGAGGATGTCCTCCTTGGAGAGGAGGTTCTCCTCCCCGATGTGGAAGATCTTGTGCACGAGGCGGAGCAGCTGGCGGAACACCCATGAGATGGGGTAAAGGATGACGTAGACGATGAAGTCGGGCCAGGCGAGGAACCTCGCCATCCGGTTGGGAAGTGCCTTGGAAAGGATCTTCGGCACCGTGTCGCTCACGACGTATACGAGGAAGGCCATGACCACGGTGGAAAGGATCGCCTCCACCGCGTCCCCGAGCCCGTACGCCTGGCAGATATTGTAGAAGATGATCGCCGAGATGGAGGACATCAAGGTCTGGACGATGTTGTTGGCGACCAGGACGGAAACAAGCGTTCCTTCGAACTTCTCAGCCAGGTAGGTCACGATCCAGGCGGTCCTGCTCCCCTTCTCCGCCTCCGCCTTGAAGGCGAAGCGGTCGCAGTTGCTGAAGGCGTTCTCGCTCGCCGAGAAAATCGCGCTCACGAGAAGGAGCACGGCGATAAGCACCCATGCCCCCCACATGGGCATGCCGAGGACACGGACGGAATCCAAGGTCTGTTCCGGAAGGACGTCTAGGACGTGGAGTAGCAATCGACAGGGACCAGCAGGATCTGACATATCGGCAAGAAGATACAAAAAAGCAAGGAGGGGCGCAAGTATCACATAAGGGATATGGAAAAGCCCCTGAAAGGAGGGGCTAATCAAATAACTATGCAGTTATAGAAGGAAATCGGAACTTTGACGCGGAAATAGAAGAAATATTAGGTTTCTAGGAAACCAGGAAGCGTTCCTGGAAAGTATCGAAGTCCTCCGTCCTCCCGTCGGCGACCCGGAGTAGCTCCTCCATCTCGGTGTCGGACCAGAGGGAGACGCGCACCACCGTGTCGAAGGCAAGCTGCTTCCAGTCCATCCCCTCGAAGAAGGGGAGGCACTCGATGCGGACGATCCTTTCGTCCAGGTCGAGGAGGTAGCGCCCGCAAGGATCGGAGACGCTGTTGGCGAACCCCAGAGCCTCCATGAGAAGGGCCCGGTCCACGGGCTTCACCGGAATCGCGGAATAGACGTTCGCCCACGTGAGCTCGCCTTTCTTCATCTCTCCTTCCGGCAGCTCCACGAAGACGTCGAAGGAGGACTTCCCGGGAACCTTCGAGACATAGGGCACCTTGATGCGTCCTTCGACCTCCTCGAACTTCAGGCCATGCTCACGGAGCCCGGCCTTGATCGCAGCCCTCCGCTCGTCGCTTTTCGACGCGAAGGAATCGAAATTCATCTTCCCGAACATACGCTAGCCTCCGAATGCATCGTCGCGGAATTCCTCGAGGTTCTTGTAGCCCCCCGAGAGGGCCTTCCTCAGGTACGGGAAGTAGTCGAACGCGGCGCTCGCGCTCATGTCGACATAGGCGCGCATCAGGTCGTCGGAAATCTCACCGCCCCTGTAGTAGAAGCTAATGTCGAAGATCAGCATGTCCCCCTCGTCCTCGTCCTCCTCGACCCTGACCGAGCCCATGACGAGGGAAAGGTTCACGAGGTTCAGCGCCTCGAGGAAAAGAGGGAGGTCGTTCTGCTCTCCAAGGGGCAGGTCCTTTACGGTGAAATGGAGACGGATGAAGTCCTGGGTATCGCTCCGGTGGGAAGTCTCCCCCGAAAGGATGATGTCGACCACTTTGCCGCCCCCGCTCTTCATGGGGATGCAGATGCCCCCCGGGCCCTGGCGGAACTCAAATCCGCAGCGCCCGGCGCATTTGGCTAAGGCCGCGATGCCTTCGTTCTTAAGTTCCTGGAACTTGCTCACTGCCGCTCCTCCTTCTTCAAGGGAATTAAACCACCGCAGGGAAATCGCACCAAGCGTCAGGGAAGGACAAGTTCCTTCCCCTCGAGGGCCAAGGAGCGGAAGGAGAAGCGTTCCTCCTCCCCCTCCTCCCTCCGGATGGCGTACACCCCTTCCTCAAGATCCATCATGGACTGGTAGAGGGTGACCTCGTCCCTTCCTTCCCCGTCCTTCACGACCCCTCTCGGGAAGCTTACGGAATCAAGAATCTTCCAAAACGCCCTCTCGTCCTCTCCCTCGAGGAAATGGTTCAAATAGGCGGCCTTCTGGAAGCGGGAAGGCGCCGTCCAGTCGCCCGGGAGCCCGTACGTCCCTCCCCCTACCCCTAGGGCGTCCATGCCAAGGCCCATCCGGTCCTCCACGTCCTCAGGGCCGATTCCTCTAAGACGACGGAGCATCTCCAACTGCACGGGGAAGGAAGGGCTGTTCGTCAGCACTCCGACAGGGTTCTCGTATATGTGGAGACCGTCCCTGTCGCTTTCAATGACGTAGGAACGATCTCTATCCGCGATCATATGGTGGAGAGGAGCTAGCGGTAGCTTCTCGGAGAAAGGCTCGTTCACGAGGGAGCACTCCTTTAGGAAAGAGACAGCCTCCTCCGCCTTGGAGAACTTGCCAAGGACATAGGTGAAGAGCTCGTAAGGAGCAAGCGCCTTCTTCCCACCGGGAGCCTTCTCGGGATAGAAGGCCAGGCCCGGGTAGTTCAGTCCCGCAAGGGCGAGCCCCTTCTCGTTCAGCGCGTCGAAATAGAGGGGGTAGCCTCCCATGGGGAGAGCCGCCCCCAAGATCGCGAAATGGCTCTCAAGAACCCCTAGATGACGGGTAGGGAGAGGATGGTTCCTCGGGGAAAGGACGACCGCTTCTCCGAACCTCGTCGAGACATCGAGATTCCTCCCGAAAAGAACATGGTCGCCTTTCCTATGGACTGCCGTGCACATGCCCAGATTATAAGGCAAAGGAGACGTTCTCAATTCCCTGGCTGAAACACTCCCGGTCCTTGGAGAAGACGGATTCCGAATAACCCCGTCGCATGCATAATCAAAAGAAAAGGCCCCTTTCGGAGCCTTTGGAGAAGAATTCCGGACTAGTCGTCCTGGCGCTCGTGGGGGGCGTCGTGGGCCTCGTAGTACTGGGCCTTGACCTCCCTCATCTTGCCGAGGACGCTGAAGCCGGCGAGGCGCTCCTCCTCCTGCTCCTCGCTCAGGAGACCGGTCCCGGCGGGGATGAGCCTGCCGGTGATCGCGTTCTCCTTGAGGCCGTGGAGCGGATCGAGCTTGGCCTTGATCGCCGCGTCCGTGAGCACCCTCGTCGTCTCCTGGAAGGAGGCGGCGGAGAGGAAGCTCTCGGTCCGCAGGGCGGCCTTGGTGATGCCGAGGATGTCGTTCCGCCCGACCGCGGGACGCTTCCCTTCCATGAGGGCGCGCCCGTTGACCTCGCTGAAGCGCTCGAGGTCGACCTCGGTCCCCGGGAGGAGCTCGGTGTCGCCGGCGTCGATGACGAGGATCTTGCGGAGCATCTGGCGGATGATGACCTCCAGGTGCTTGTCGCTGATGGCGATGCTCTGGAAGGCGTACACCTTCTGGATCTCCTTGATCATGTACACCTCGACCTTCTCGGCGCCCCCGTACTCGAGGAGGTCGGAAGGATTGATCGCGCCCTCGGTGATCTTGCCGCCGGCCTCGACCTTGTCCCCCGCCTTGACGCGGAGGCGCGCCCCGTAGGGGGTGACGTATTCCTTCGCTTCCTGCTCGTCGCTATCGACGGTGGAGAGGACCTCGCTCCTTACGAGCACCTTGAAGCGCCCGTCCTGGAGATCGGTCACGGAGTCGACGATGCCGTCGATCTCGCTGATGATGGCCTCGCCCTTCGGCTTCCTGGCCTCCACCAGCTCCTGCACCCTCGGGAGACCCTGGGTGATGTCGGTGCCGGCGGTGCCGCCGGTGTGGAAGATCCGCATGGTGAGCTGGGTGCCCGGCTCGCCGATGGACTGGGCGGCCATGATGCCGACCGCGTCCCCGAGCTGGACGAGGCGGCCGGTCGCCATGTTCCTGCCGTAGCAGTGCTGGCAGACGCCGTCCTTCGTCTCGCAGGTGAAGAGCGAGCGGATCTCGACCTCCTTGATGCCGGCATCGACGATGCGCCTCGCGCACTCCTCGTCCATCATCTCGTTCCCGTGGACGAGGATCTCCCCGGTCCTGGGATCGACGACGTCATGCATCGCGAAGCGCCCGGTGAGGCGATCCTCGAGCTTGACGATGACGGTGTCGCGAGAAGTGTCGCGGATCTCACGCACCTTGAAGCCGTGGTCGCAGTGGCAGTCCTCCTCGCGGACGATGACGTCCTGGGCGACGTCCACGAGGCGGCGGGTGAGGTAGCCCGAGTCGGCGGTCTTAAGCGCGGTGTCGGCGCCGCCCTTCCTCGCGCCGTGGGTGTTGATGAAGAACTCCGCGACCTGGAGGCCCTCCCTATAGGAGGAGGTGATCGGGAGCTCGATCGTCTCGTTCTTCGGGTTGGCGACGCAGCCCTTGATGCCGATGAGCTGGGCGAAGTTGTCGAGGGAGCCGCGGGCCCCGGAGTCGGACATGACGACCATCGGGTTCCGCTTGTCCTCGGCGAGGTACTTGGCGACCTTCTTCTTGACGTCGTCGGTCACCTCGCGCCACACCTCGGTGACGGCCTTGTGGCGCTCCGGTTCGGAGAGGAAGCCCTTCTCGAAGAGGCTCTCGATCTTCTGGACGCGCTCCTGCCCGCGGGCGATGTCCTCCTTCTTGGACTCGATCGTGCGGATGTCGCTGATGGCGACGGTGACGGAGCTGACCGTGCTGTACTTGAAGCCCTGGTCCTTGATCTTGTCGAGGATCGCGCTCGTCTTGCTCGGACGGACGTCCGTCCCGACGGGCGAGGCCATGTCGTACTTGCGGAAGATGAGGTCGATGATGATTCCGAGCTGCTTCTTCTTGATGGGCTGGCGGAGGGGCCTTTCCTTGAGGGCGGCCTTGATGTCCGTGCCCATGGGGACGAACCAGCTCTCGATCGCCTTCCTGTCCGCGCGGGGGTCGTCCCCGTTCACGAACACGAAGTCATCGGGGAAGATCTCGTTGAAGATGACCTTGCCGACGGTGGTGAGGAGGTACTGGTTCTCCACGGAGCTCGGGAGCGAGCACTTCTCGAGATCGTCCCCGAAGGTCTTGTGGAGGCTCTTGGCGCGGATGGCGATGCGGCTGTGGAGGCTGATGCTCTTCGTCTCGTAGGCCTCGATGACCTCCTGGACGCTGGCGAACACCTTACCCTCGAGGGCGGCGAAGCGTTCGAACTTCCGGGCTTCCTCTTCGTTGGCGGCCTTCTCCTCGGGATCCTGGACGTGGATCGCGCGGAGGGCGCGGGCGCGGTCGAGGAAGTCCTCGGCGCTCTCCTCCTGGGTAAGGTAGTAGTTCCCGAGGACCATGTCCTGGGAGGGGACGACGATCGGCTTCCCGTCCTTGGGGCCGAGGATGTTGTTGGAGGCGAGCATGAGGTCGAGCGCCTCCTCCTGGGCCGCGCGGCCAAGGGGAAGGTGGACGGCCATCTGGTCGCCGTCGAAGTCGGCGTTGAACGCCGTGCAGACGAGCGGGTGGAGACGGATCGCGTGCCCGTCGACGAGCTTGGGCTGGAAGGCCTGGATGCCGAGCCTATGGAGGGTCGGCGCGCGGTTGAGGAGGACGGGGTGCTTCTCGATCTCCTGCTCGACGATGTCGTAGACGATTGGGTCGAGCCGGTCGATGACCTTGTCCGCCTGCTTGTGGGCCTGGACGATGCCGTCGGCGATGAGGCGCGAGGCGATGAAGGGGCGGAGGAGCTGGATGGCCATCTCCCGCGGGAGACCGCACTGGTACATCTTGAGGTCGGGCCCGACGGCGATGACGGAGCGGCCGGAGTAGTCCACCCTCTTCCCGAGGAGGTTCTGGCGGAAGCGGCCCTGCTTGCCCTTGAGGCCGCTCGAGAGCGACTTGAGGGGACGGCCGGAAGGCCCGGTGACGGGCTTGTTGCGGCGTCCGTTGTCGATGAGGGCGTCCACCGACTCCTGGAGCATCCTCTTCTCGTTCATGAGGATGACGTAGGGGGCGTGCATGTCCACGAGCTTCTTGAGGCGGGTGTTCCTCGAGATGACGCGACGGTAAAGGTCGTTCAGGTCGCTGGCGGCGAAGCGCCCGCCGTCGAGCTGGAGCATCGGGCGGAGGTCGGGCGGGATCACGGGGATCACGTCGAGGACCATCCACTCGGGCTTCTGGCCGCTCTTGAGGAAGGCGTCGACCGCCTCGAGCCTCTTGGCGAGCTTCGCCCGGCGCTGGGCGTCGTTGCACTCCTTGAGGGCGGCGCGGATCTTCTCGCTCTCCGCGGAAAGGTCGACCTCCTGGAGGAGCGTCTTGACGGCGCCGGCACCCTCGCCGAACTCCGCGCCCGTGTGGGCGTGGATGAAGGCGGACGTGGTGAAGAAGTCGAAGGTCTCGCGCTCGTTCTCCAGGCGCTCGAGGATCTCCTCCCCGTGCTCCCTCTCCCCTTCCTCAAGGTCGGGAAGGAAGGCGCGGATCGCCTCGCCGAAGGCCTTCC
This sequence comes from uncultured Bacillota bacterium, assembly GCA_949289845.1. GTDB lineage: Bacteria > Bacillota_I > Bacilli_A > RFN20 > CAG-826 > UBA4951. The sequence goes on along the minus strand of CASEPN010000001.1, from coordinate 5,180 downwards.
TGGCGGCCTTCTCGTCGAGGATGTCCTTCTTGTGGAGGGTGCTCGTCCCCGGGTCGAGGACGATGTGGGCGGCGTAGTAGACGACCTCCTCGAGCGCCTTGGGAGGCACTTCGAGGATGAGGGCCATCCTCGAGGGGATGCCCTTCAGGTACCAGATGTGGGTGCAGGGGGCGGTCAGCTCGATGTGGCCGAAGCGCTCCCTCCGCCACTCCTTGCTGATGACCTCGACGCCGCACTTCTCGCAGGTGATGCCCTGGTAGCGCTGCTTCTTGTAGCGCCCGCAGTGGCACTCGTAGTCCTTGGCGGGGCCGAAGATCTTCTCGCAGAAGAGGCCGCCCATCTCGGGCTTCTGGCTCCGGTAGTTGATCGTCTCGGGGCGGGTGACCTCCCCGTGGGACCAGCTGCGGATCGTCTCCGGGGAGGCGAGGCCCACCTGCATCGAGGCGAGCTCGCCGATGTCGAAGATCTTGCTATCGCTCATACGCTCTCCCTTCATCATTCCTCATCCCCCTCGTGGGTCGAAAGGCCCTCCTCGGCGATCTGCTCGGCGATCACTTCCTCTTCCTCCTGGGGCTGGGGGGCGGGATGCTCCTCCCCCTCTTCCGTCCCGGCGGAGCGGCCGAGGCTCCGGATGGCGCTATTGACGCGGCGCTCCTCGATCTGGGCCTCCTTGGCGAGGACGTCGAGGTCGATGTCCTCCCCTTCCTGGTCGTGGAGGTGCACGTCGATGCCGAGGCCCTTCAGCTCCTTGGTGAACACCTTGAAGGCCTCGGGCATGCCGGAGTGCGGGATCTCGTTCCCTTTGATGATCGCCTCGTAGGCGCGGCGGCGGCCGATGCGGTCGTCGCTCTTGATGGTGAGCATCTCCTGGAGGGTGTGCGCGGCCCCGTAGGCCTCGAGCGCCCACACCTCCATCTCGCCGAAGCGCTGGCCGCCGTTCTGGGCCTTGCCGCCCAGAGGCTGCTGGGTCACGAGGCTATAGGGCCCCGTGGCGCGGGCGTGGAGCTTGTCGTCGACCATGTGCACGAGCTTGATCATGTACATGATGCCGACGGAGATGCGCTCGTCGTAGCGGTCGCCGGTGCGGCCGTCGTAGAGGACCGCCTTCCCGTCCGCGGAAAGGCCGGCCTTCTCCATGATGTCGAAGATCTCCTCGTTGCTGACGCCGTCGAAGACGGGGGTGGCGACCCTCATCCCGAGCCTCTTGCAGGCGAGTCCGAGGTGGACCTCGAGGATCTGCCCGATGTTCATGCGGCTCGGGACGCCCATCGGCGAGAGCATGACGTCGATCGGGGTGCCGTCGGAAAGGTAGGGCATGTCCTCCACCGGAAGGATCCGGGAGATGACGCCCTTGTTCCCGTGGCGGCCCGACATCTTGTCGCCCTCGCTGATCTTGCGCTTCTGGACGATGTAGACGCGGACCTTCATGGTCACGCCCGGCGGGAGGGGGTCCTTCCGCTCGCGGGTGTACACCTTGACCTTGAGGACGATGCCGGCGCCCCCGTGGGGGACGCGGAGGCTGGAGTCCTTCATGTCGCGGGTCTTCTCGGCGAAGATGGCCATGAGGAGCTTCTCCTCGGGCGAGGGGTCGCTCTGGCCCTTCGGGGTGACCTTGCCGACGAGGATGTCGCCTTCCTTCACCTCGGCGCCCGGGATGATGATGCCCGACTCGTCGAGGTAGCTCTTCGCCTCCTCGCCGACGTTGGGGATGTCGCGGGTGATCTCCTCGGTGCCGAGCTTCGTCTCGCGGCACTCGATGTCGTAGGCCTCGATGTGGATGGAGGTGTAGATGTCCTCCTTCACCATCCGCTCGCTCATGATGACGGCGTCCTCGTAGTTGTAGCCGTTCCAGGTCATGTAGGCGACGAGGACGTTCTGCCCGAGGGCGAGCTCGCCGTTCTTCATGGCGGGGCCGTCGGCGATGATGGCGCCTTCCCTGACCATGTCCCCCACCTTGACGATCGGGTTCTGGTTGATGCAGGTGCCGTTGTTGGAGCGATCGAACTTCTGGAGGCGGTAGGTGCGCTCGAAGCCGTCCTCCTCCTCGACCTTGATGGTGGCGCTATCGGTGTAGGTGACCTTCCCGTCCTTCACCGCGCAGACGGCGAGGCCGGAGTCCTTGGCGATGATGCCTTCAAGCCCCGTCCCGACGTAGCTGAGGGCAGGCTTCAGGAGCGGGAGGGCCTGGCGCTGCATGTTCGCGCCCATGAGCGCGCGGTGGCTGTCGTCGTTCTCGAGGAACGGGATGCAGGCCGCGGCGATCGAGACGATCTGCTTGGGCGAGACGTCGACGTACTCGACGAGCTCGACCGGGACGACGACGTTGTCCTCGTCATGGCGGGCGACGAGCTCCTTGGAAAGGATCTCCTTCACCTGGAGCTTCCCATAGGGGGCGCCGAAGTCGACCTCGCCCTTCTCGCCGAGCCTCATGTTCGCCTCGGCGATGTAGTGGCCCCGCTCGTCGTCGGCGGTCAGATAGACGGCCTCGTCGCCGACGTAGTAGTGGACGTTCCCTTCCTCGTCCTCCTTGCGGAACACGAGGCGGTAGGGGGTCTTGATGAAGCCGCGGTCGTCGACCTTCGCGTAGGTGGCGAGGTTCGAGATGAGCCCGATGTTCTGGCCTTCCGGCGTCTCGATGGGGCAGATGCGGCCGTAGTGGGTGTAGTGGACGTCGCGGACTTCCATGCTCGCGCGGTCGCGGGTGAGCCCGCCAGGACCGAGGGCGCTGATCCTGCGCTTGTTGGCAAGCTCGGCGAGCGGGTTCGTCTGGTCCATGAACTGCGAGAGCTGGCTGGAGCTGAAGAACTCGCGGATCGAGCTCGTGAGCGGGCGGATGTTGATGATCGCGTTGGGCTTGCTCGACTGGAGGTCGGGCATGATCGACATCTTCTGCTGGACGGTCTTCGCCATCTTGGTGAGGCCGATGCGGAACTGGGTCTGGAGGAGCTCGCCGACGGAGCGGACGCGCCGGTTGCCCAGGTGGTCGATGTCGTCGGTCGAGCCGATGCCCACCTGGATGTTCATGAAGTAGCTGAAGCAGGCGATCATGTCGCTGACGCTCACGCGGGCGAGGGGCTTGCCCCCGTTGATGCCGGTGAGGGAAAGATCGGTCCCGACGATGGGGACGATGGGCCCGTCCTCCTTGTCGAAGGCGTGGACATGCACGACCGTGACGTCGCTATGGCCGTCGAGGTCGGGGTCGGCGTTGGCGTGGAAGCGGTGGGCGCCCTTCTCGAAGAACTCGGCGTCCTTCAGCTCCTCGACCTCCTCCTTGGTGAGGCGGTGTCCCTGGATGAGCGGGGTCCCCTCCTTCGTGAGGAAGGGGGTGCCGTCCGGATAGGCGAGGTCGTCGGCGAGGATCCTCCCCGGGAGGCGGTCGTAGATGCCAAGCTTCTGGGCGTACTTGAAGCGGCCCGCCCGCCCGAGGTCGTAGCGCTTGTCGTCGAAGAACTTCTGGATGAGGAAGTTGCGGATGCCGTCGGTGGTGACGGGCTCGCCCGGCTTAAGCTTCCGGAAGATGTCGGCGAGGGCGTCGTCCTGCGACTTGATGTCCTCGTCCTTCTGAAGGGTGAGGGCTAGGGGCGACTCCTTCCCGAGGTCGCCGAAAAGCTCCTTGATATCCTCGGGGTTCTTGATGCCGAGCGCCTTGAAGAGGGTGGTCGCGGGCATCTTCCTCTGACGGTCGATCCTGACCCAGAGGATGTGGCGGGAGTCGCTCTCGAACTGGAGCCAGGTCCCGCGGGAGGGGATGATCTCGCCGTTATAGATGTGGACGCCGCTCTTCTCGGGAGTGTCCTGGAAATAGGCGCCCGGGGAACGGACGATCTGGCTGACGATGACGCGCTCGGCGCCGTTCACGATGAAGGTCCCGGAGTCGGTCATCATCGGGACGTCCCCCATGAAGACCTCGCTCTCCACCTTCTCGCCCGTGGCCTTGAAGTTCAGGAGAAGGCGGCACTTCAGCTTCGCGCTGTAGGTGAGGTCCCCTTCCTTGCACTCCAGGGGCGTGTACTCCGGCTTCTCGAAACGGAAGCCGGCGTAGGCGATCTCCGCCGTGTTGGAATAGTTGGCGATCGGGAAGCACTCGCGGAACACCTCGTCCAGGCCGTGGTCGAGGAACTCCTGGAAGCTGGAGGTCTGGATCTCGACGAGGTTCGGGAGAGGGGTGGTGCCGCTGATCTTGCTGAAGTTCACGCGGCCGTTCTGGAGAGTGCCGTAGTTCTTGTAGCCGGCGGGAGTCTTGTTGCTCATTGCTGCTCCTTCGTTCTGGTTGCTTCGATCACCCAGTAGCCCTTCTCGCGGGCGATCCTTTCCGCCTTCCCGAAGAGCTCCTCGAGATGGCGGAGGGCGCTCAGGGCGCCCTGCTCCTTGCGGATCACGACGAGAAGCCTTCCTCCGGGAAGAAGATGCGCCAGGGCCCCTTGGTAGATGGCCTGGCAGGTCTTCTTCCCCGCGCGGATCGGCGGGTTCGTCAGGATGGTGTCGAAGTGGTCGGAGATGGCGGTGAACGCGTCGCTTTCGACGAACGTCGCCTGCGAGGAGACGCCGATCCTCTCGGCGTTCTTCTTCGCAAGGGCGAGGGCCCGCGGGTTCACGTCGGAGAGCGTGACGCGCCGCGACGGGTCCAGGGCGGCAAGGAGCAGTCCGATCGCTCCCGCGCCGCACCCGACGTCGAGGATGCTCTTCCCCAGGGGCAGGGGGGCGGCGGTCTCTAGAAGAAGCCGCGTGCCCTTGTCGAGCCCATGCTTGGAGAACACCCCGTTGTCGCCTAGGAAGGGCCATTCCCTCCCGAAGAGAGTGAAACCCGCGTCGATCTCTCGATGCGGGAGGCTCTCGTCGTTCACGAAGTAATGGCTCATCGGGAGGAACCCCCCTTAGGCGGCAAAATCCCTGTCCCGGGAGGACGGTATCCCGGGGCAGGGCGGTCGGTGAAAGGTTGCGAGACTACTTGATCTCGACTTCGGCGCCCGTGTCGGCGAGCGTCTTCTTGTGGGCCTCGGCCTCGACCGGGGAGAGCTTCTCCTTGATCGCGACCGGCGCGCCGTCGACGAGCTTCTTGGCATCCATGAGGCCAAGGCCGGTGATGGCCTGGACGGCCTTGATGACGGCGACCTTGCTGCCGGTGCCGATGCCCTTGAGGATGAGGCTGACCTCGGTCGGCCCCTTCTGGGCGGGGCCCT